>NZ_JQZV01000001.1:0-160000 GCF_000769115.1 Porphyromonas canoris
TATGATCTCGTATTCCTCACAGGAGATCCGCTCTCCCGTTTCGTGGGTGCAAAGTTAGAAAGAGTTTTTCATTCTACCAAACTTTACTAACAAAAGATACAGAATTGATTCTTTCAGCGTGGGAGTATCAAGCACCCTTATATCATCAGCATTGTGGTTGCATCGGTTGAAACGATTACAACTGGGGGGATCTTCTTTCGATGAATCCTGCGACACCTCATATCGACCTCATTACTACCGATGGTTATCTTTATCTGAATGCTGAGTTCAAAAGTTTGAATCTTATGGCATCCCTTTTCATAATAGCTTCCCCAAAAGTTACCATACTGTTCGTCTCTCCAGCTCCTTTCCTGCTGTCAAAGTGGCACATCAAGCTGTTATTAAAGCCCTAGCACACGGCATTCCAAGACTCGAACTCTTTCTTCACACGCTATGCCGATCTCTTAGAGGAAGAAGCTCGCTATCTCTTCCGGGGCTGACTTTCCATATACTCATCTCTTAGCATTTCCAAAAATCGGTATAATATCCGCCCATTACGTTCGTCAAAGAAGAATTCATCTTCTTATCATAGATCAATGTACACCTTTGGGCAGTACCGTATCTTTGCATCACAATAACAAGAAAGGGAAAAATTATGATGAAATTTGACGTTCTACTTGTAGGAGAAGATTTTAAAGCCCATATTAGTCTTTTGGAGCGTATCACAGAGTGCAGGTATACTGTTGCATCAACCGCCGAAGAAGCTGTGGAAAAGATGCAGAGCATCCTCTTTGACATCGTTGTCATAGATCCAGATATCAATAATTCTGATCGTGCACTCATCCGAAAAATGCTCGAGATCCAACAGCCCGAAGCTCTTCTCTTGGAGGTGGATACGATAGAGCCGGAAGCTCGCGGCTCCCTACTCAGCAACCATATCAAAAGCCTCAAATCTCAACTGAAAGCAACTTATGTCGTCAAAGACGACGTCTTTCCGTTTTAAGAACAGCCTCTTTCCATGACTCCAATGATGTTGTGGGAAAGGACTTCGGGGATAGACCATGTGTAAGCTCGTAGAGCAAAATATCACTTTCCTCTCTATAATCAGTTCAAACACAAAAAAAAGATTTTATTATGAATGAAGTATCTACAAAAAGACCGATTAAGATTGTTGCATTTTCCGGCAGCACTTCAAGCACTTCAATCAACCGACATCTCGTTGCATCTGTATTGAATCAGATGTTCGGACACGAAGTCCGGTTTCTCGATCTCAACGATTATGAGATGCCGATCTTCTCCGAAGACAGAGAAAAAGCCGGCTATCCTTATCAAATAAAAGCATTTCTCGAAGCCATGGATGAAGCTGATGCCATAGTATGCTCATTGGCTGAACACAACGGCTCATATAGCGCAGCTTTCAAGAATATATTCGACTGGTCTTCTCGCGTTCGTCGTGAGGTATTTGCACAGAAACCCATGCTCCTCATGAGTACCTCACCCGGTCGACTTGGCGGAGCAAATGTCCTTGCTGCTGCCAAAAGTACATTTCCTCTCTACGGAGCAGATGTCGTTGCTACTTTTTCGCTTCCGAGTTTCGGGCACAACTTCGACGTCGAGAGTCTCAGCATCACGGACCATACCCTAAAGGCTCAATGCTCCGAAGCTGTCAGTACACTTCTGGCACGTTTGGAAAAATAATAAAGTCCAATAAAAAAAGAGGGTGTGTCAAAACTTTCATTTTGACACACCCTCTTTTCATGTACACTAATACATCCGATGGAGCAGAGCGGAAGTTTTGTATCGGACACCGTAGTTTACTTACTTCTCATTGGATTTTCTCCAACAAAGCCTGAGAAGAACTTTCCGAAAAAGAATTCTAAATACGAGTAATAGGAATCGTTGTTATCATCCGAATTTAAGAAGAAGCCAGACATCTCTCCATATCGTTACAATAAGTTTATTGGGGGGGGACCTCACGACACAAACGTTCAAAACAACACAAGATAGAGTTCAAAACTGATAACTTTGGCTCTCATTCATTATATAGAGGAGTAAGCTATTCCATTAAACGACCAAAGACTAAAAAAACAGCCCACTTGGAGTATATCCTCCGAGTGAACTGTCAGAAATTGGCAAAAGTGTGTGTACAGGAAAATTATCGTTTAGTGTCAAGGTGTCCGAAGCGACCGTTGTTAAAGTCCTCGAAAGCCTGTAAAAGCTCAGCCTTGGAATTCATCACAAATGGCCCATAGGCTGCTATCGGTTCTCGAAGAGGTTCGCCGCTCATCAAGAGAACGACCGTATCGGGGCGAGTAGCCTTGATGGCGAAATCCTCTCCATTGTGAGCGAACTTGATAAAGGTATCTGTGTCTATATCTCGATCTCCTATGCGTATAGCTCCACGGATCACAAGAAGTGCCGTGTTATGAGAAGCCGGGAAGGAAAAGTCCGCCCGACCACCTTCTCTAAGTTTGGCATTCATAAGATATATAGGGGAGTGGGTAGTTGCAGGTCCTACTGTCCCTTGATATTCGCCGGCGATCACTTCGACCATCCCGGCATCATCGGGAAGGATATGCTTACCCATAGATGCGTTGGTTATGGACTGATACTTGGGAGGAGACATTTTGTCTTTGGCAGGAAGGTTTGTCCAAAGCTGCACCATCTGAAACGGTCCACCCTTTTTCGCCCATTCCGTACCGTGAAACTCTCGATGCAAGACTCCCTTGGCAGCTGTCATCCACTGTACATCTCCACGCCCTATGAGCCCCCCGTGCCCTGCACTATCAGCGTGTTCAACTTCACCTTCATAGGCAATGGTTACCGTCTCAAATCCTCTATGCGGATGGACATCCACTCCCCCGGGTAGATCTGTTGGAGCAACCTCACGAAGGGCATTATAGTCGAGGAGGATGAAAGGATCCATCTCCTGCATGGAGAGTCCTTTGACAGAAGGGATAAAGTTGTGGACAAAGAAGCCGTCGCCTACCCAGTGTGAAGATTGCGGCGTTGTCACAAGTGCAATATCTTTCGTTCTCATAATTTTAGTCCTTTCTTTGCTATTGTTACTATCAACTTTATTTTACATCGCAAAGTTAGTCCCTGTTGATCTCTCCGACATTGACCTATGTTAAGAAGCGATGGAGACCCTTATCTCCCTTTTGCGATTGCTCTTCGGACACGGCTCAGGCTCTCCGGAGTGATCCCCAAATATGATGCAATCATTGTCTGAGGCACCCTCATAGGGATTTCGGGGAAATCCTTGATGAACCGCAAGTAACGCTCCTCCGCTGAAGCACTCTGAAGAAGCGTGATACGTCGATGAAGCATCTGTATATGCTCGTATAGCAACTGTCTGTCAAGCTCTGCGAAAGCAGGATCCTCACGGACGAGCTTTTGGAGTTGATTTTCATTGATCAAGAGCAGTCGGGTCGGCTCTATGGCTTGGATAAAGTGATTAGACGGCTGGTTGAAAAACACACTGTCTACATTCATCAAAAACCATCCCTCGACAGCAAAAAACAGCAAGTGTTCCTTTCCTTTGGGGTCTATCGAATACTCTCGTATCGCTCCTCTTTCGATAAAAAATCGATGGACACAAGTCTCCCCGGCATTCAGGATAAAGTCTCCTCGATCGTACTCTTTCACCATACTGTGCTTGAAGAGCATACTCCTCTGCTCATCGGTTAGTGGGACATTAGAGCGAAGAAAGTCATCAAAGAAATATTCTCTCATACTACATTCTTTTTTAAAAGGCAGACCATTATATATTCAAAGATATACATATTTGAAGAAAACACCCTGAAAAGATGCTCCGAAACAAGATTTAATGCACTTATTATCAGCCCCCAAAAAAGGATATGCATTTTGTCAAAAAGTTCTCTGCTTTCTCCTAATGGTTCTTGTCCATGTATACTGATAATGTATCCCTACTTTCAGTCGGATTCGCTTCGGCAGAAAAAGTCATTTTTATATATTCCATACCGATACCTCTTCCCGGTTTTTTCTCTCTCTATTTTGATCGGAGAGGTCATTTCCGGAGCACGGCCAAATTGTTAAATCGAGGCTGTTTTATTAACACAAATTCCGATACAGGTTCACCCAAAACACTAAACGAGCATATCGTTCCGGCTTAACGTATTTAATTTTTCAATGAACACGTTTACCGATTTCATTTAATACGTTTATCGGATTCAATTAAAGTGTTTAGCCAAAACAAACAAGGCGCTAAATATCAACATTTTATCTATTTTTACTCCAAAAAGCATACGAAAAGCCAATTTTATTTATTAGATTTTATTCACACAAACGCCTATTAAAATTCACACCTATTAACGCGAAAACAACCCATGAAATGCTCTGAAAAAATTTTCTCTCAGAATTTCGCCTAATTTTTAATCCGTTCATATACAATAATTTGAGATCTTTATTACTTTTCTTACTCAAAGAAACAAGTTTCGGGAGGACTTTTAAGGTGCTATTTTAGAAAGATCGTTTTTATATAAAAATTCTGCTCTAAACGGTACTTTTTCTATTTTCTCTGCTTTCTTTTGAGGAAGAAAATGGATAATTTTGCAGCTCAAAAAAGAATGAACATGCAAACAAATCATCGAAATCTGCTTCGAGTCGTATCCTATCCACTATTTTACGCCATCACTTTTACGGCATGCCTTTTCTTGTTCCCGGACAGAAAAAGCCACTATATCTGCATGGGAGTTCTTTTAGCCGTGATGCTTATAGCTGCTCTCATCGAGCACTTTCTAAAGAAGAAGGTTGAAAAAGAGGAGAAGAAGAGGGTGAGCAAAGAGACACAGAAGCTGAAAAAGAGTCATTTACTGTACAGGATACCTTTCTTCTACTCTGTTCTGCTGAGCTTTTACATCATTTCAACGTGGAGCAGAGACACAGCACCCTCTTACGTTATCGTTTCTCTCGTAATAGCCATAGCTGTTCCTATCTTCGAGAGAATATGGAACAGAATAAAGAAAGCATAAGATCTTTCCGTCCGCTTGAAGTATAGCTCCGGCAGAAGTTTCCCGGACGAAGAAAGAAGAAAGGCATACTATTCCCAGCCTTAGAGCAGACCTTCAGCAGGAGTTTCCTAAGCAGTGGAGACAAAAAGAGGTCTTGCCCAATCTCCTAAAGCACTCTCTTAATAGGAGGTTTTCCGGAAAGAGAAAGCAGAAAAACACATCATTCCGACTCTTAAAGCACATTACCAACTATCGTTTTCCGGATGGGGAAATATGAAGAATCATCTTGCCCCATTGTCTAAAAACGTGCCTCAAAAAGTTTTCCGAAAAGAGTATAAAAAAATAACGCAGGCCGTGCTCTCGCACAGCCTACGTTCAACTATTGTCGTATGTTCCACAAAAGATTTAGATATGAGGTAAGAAAGATTGATTAGGTTCTACTTTCTAATGCAAATTTCGTCCATTTTACCTCTTGAAGCAATTTAGTATATATGTCGTACGTCATATTTTTAACCGCCATATCCTTAATCTTTTAAAGTCTCAATACCTGAAAGCGTCCAAATTTTACTTATCAGTGCCATTTATGGCCTCTAATACTGCAACTTCTATAGCTTCTCGCAGATCCGGGTCATTCTTGAGTGTCTCTTTCGTTGCATCTCTTCCCTGTCCGATGTTGGTTCCTTCGTACTTGAACCAGGAACCTGCTTTCGCAATGATGTTATGCTCTACACCGAGGTCGATGAGTTCGCCCACGCGGTCTATTCCTTCGCCAAAGATGACATCGAACTCCGCTTTGCGGAATGGAGGAGCCACTTTGTTCTTCGCAACCTTTACCTTTAGAGGATAACCATAAACCTCTTCCCCATCTTTATATGGTGTGCCTTTGCGTATTTCCAAACGTACGGAAGCATAGTACTTCAAAGCATTACCTCCGGTTGTGGTCTCGCTTGGTCCGTAAACCACGCCAATCTTATCTCGAAGCTGATTGATGAAAATACAGCAGGTACGGCTTTTAGAGATGGCTCCCGTAAGTTTTCTCAGTGCCTGAGACATAAGTCTGGCATGAAGCCCCATCTTGGCATCTCCCATTGCTCCGTCTATTTCGGCTTTAGGGGTAAGTGCCGCTACGGAGTCGATGACAACAATATCTACCGCAGAAGAGCGGATGAGCTGCTCCGCTATCTGGAGTGCCTGCTCGCCGTTGTCGGGTTGAGAGATCCAGAGGTTGTTGATGTCAACGCCCAGCTTTTCGGCATAAAATCTGTCGAAAGCGTGCTCGGCGTCAATGATGGCTGCCAGTCCGCCCTGCTTTTGAGCCTCTGCAATAGCATAGATGGCAAGGGTCGTCTTACCGGAAGATTCCGGTCCGTAGATTTCCACGATACGTCCACGAGGATAACCGCCAATACCGAGAGCCAAGTCGAGAGTAAGAGAACCGGAAGGTATAGCCTCGACATCGTCCACGACATCCTCTGCCATGTTCATAATAGCTCCCTTACCGAAGTCTTTCTGTATCTTTTCCATGGCAGCGAGCAGGGCTTTTCTCTTGTTGGCTTCAAGAGTTGCTTTCTCGTCCGATTTCTGTCCTGCTTCTACCGTTGGGTCATTTATATCGCTTTTTTTTGCCATGTTTTTAGAAGTTTTGAGTGTTAATTGTTCTTGAGTATCTCCAATATTTGGTCTGCATGATCCTTTGTGCGTACCTCTTTACCGGATATGATGTGTGTTACCTTGCCCTCTGCATCTATGATGAAAGAGGTGCGTTGGGTACCCATGTACTTTCTACCATACATGCTTTTCTCGACCCAGACGCCAAAGATGTCTTGTAAAACATGTTCGGTATCCGCTATAAGGGTGAAAGGAAGATCGTACTTTTCGATGAAGGATTTATGGCTCTTGGCAGAGTCTTTGCTGATCCCGATAACCCGGATACCTACTCTCTTCAGCTCTTCGATGCCGTCTCTCAAGCTGCATGCCTGTGCTGTACAGCCGGAAGTATTGTCTTTAGGGTAGAAATAGAGAAGAGAAGGCTGCCCCAATAGGTCGGCAGCCTTGATCTCTTTTCCGTCTTGATCCAATCCGAGAGACTCGGGTATTTTATCTCCGACAGCTATCATAGTTCCAAGTCAATATCAAATTGTTCGTGCCATGGCAAGCCTTGTTTGTTGAGCTCTTCCATGAACGGATCCGGATCAAACTCTTCCACGTTATATACACCCGGTTTACGCCAGATGCCTTTGAAGAACATCATCGCACCTATTGTCGCAGGTACTCCGGTGGTATAGCTTACTCCTTGTGCTCCGGTTTCCTTATACGCTGCTTCATGGCTACAGTTGTTGTACACGTAGTAAGTGCGTTCCTTACCATCCTTTATACCTCTTATGCGACAGCCGATAGAGGTCTGTCCGGTGTAGTTTTCACCCAACTCTTTCGGGTCAGGAAGCACTGCTTTAAGGAATTGAATCGGAACGATTTCACGACCTTCGTACATGATGGGTTCGATGCTCGCCATTCCGATGTTTTGGATAACGCGAAGGTGTGTGAGATATTCCTGCCCGAAAGTCATCCAGAAACGTGCTCGCTTAATGGTCGGGAAGTTTTTAGTAAGAGACTCCAGCTCTTCATGGTAAAGAAGATAAGACTCTCTCGGACCCACTTCAGGGTAAGTAATAGGCTGATGAATCTCTTGCGGTTCGGTCTCTACCCACTGACCATTCTCCCAATATTTGCCTTTCTGAGTGATTTCGCGAATGTTGATCTCCGGGTTGAAATTGGTTGCAAAGGGGCGTTTGTGATCTCCGGCATTGCAGTCAACAATATCGAGGTAATGAATTTCATCGAAATGGTGCTTGGCTGCATACGCTGTGAATACGCCGGTAACACCCGGATCGAAACCACAACCAAGTATTGCGGTAAGACCCGCTTGCTCAAATCTCTCTTTGTATGCCCATTGCCAATGGTACTCGAACTTCGCTTCGTCTATCGGCTCATAGTTTGCAGTGTCAAGATAGTTCACGCCACACTCAAGACATGCATCCATAATGGTGAGATCCTGATAAGGAAGAGCAACATTGATGACAAGCTCCGGCTGGAATTCCTTAAACAGCTTTACCAACTCCTCTACGCTATCCGCATCTACCTGAGCCGTTTTGATCTTTGCTTCTTTAATGTTTGCAGCGATGGCATCACACTTCGATTTTGTGCGACTTGCCAGCATAATGTCCGTAAAGACATCGCTGTTCATTGCTACTTTCTTGGCGACAACGGTACCGACACCGCCTGCACCTATAATGAGAACACGTCCTTTCATTTGTTCTATTTCTTTTAATGTTTTTGATGGATGATATAGATACCAAAGATACGCATTATTTTTTTGAAAACTGAATGCGCTCGGTGGCAACTCCTGCTACGTATCCTTTTCCCCCTTTGACATTGCCGGGCAATATGATAGGTGTAGTGAGTCCTTCGATAAAATCCTCCGACTCCAACGTATTTATAGCCCTAAGGTAAAAGTAAAATCCTTCAGTAATGGAGGATAAAAGCACATAATATTCTGCTCCGGGTCTGATCTGTGCCACTCTCACTCCGGACTTTAGAGTGTATGTTCCGTTCAGCCATTTATCGTAAAACACACCCATGTTATTGTTTGGAGAGCTAAAGTAAGAGTCTTCATCACTTGTGGTTGCGGTGCTCTTCCCGTCATTCATGACCGGTTCTTGCGAATGGTTCAGACTTAAAATCCTTCGATAAGGCTTGTCTTCAAAGACTCCCTCTTCGGCAAAACGCAGCTGATAGAAGTTTTTCTCGTCTTTAGGATCCGTCATTGTAGTGTACAGCGTACCGTATTGCTTGCCTACTACCGGCTCTTCCCAGCTTATCTTATCTATGCCGACGCTTTTCGGGATGGCGGTTTCCGCCACAGTCTGATGCTTTCCATCCTTTGTTGCTACCTCCAATCTGATACGATCTCCCGGCTTAAACTTTTCTGTACTTAGGAAACAAGGGCGATACACCTGCTTATGAAACAAACGATAAACCGTGTGTGGCACCGGATCTTTCACCCGTACATCGTTAATGAACAGCTTTACATCTGCTTCTTTTTCCGGGATTGGATTCAAAAGTCCCGTACGAGATACATATATATAGTGGTTGCTCAAAGAAGTATCGAATATGGCATTCACTATCAGCTCTTCCTTATAACCGGAAATGTCCATGGGGATCTCATCCACGCATCTGCTGAACAGTACTACAGAAAGAAGGATTAGAGCCGCAGCTTTAAGCTTATTTAGATGGTAATATATACTTTTCATGACGGGTTAGAATTTATAGGTATAAGATATGGATGGAAGGATAGGCAGGATGGAGATTCTCTTCAACATCGGAACCGTAGTACCTTCACTCTCTACTCTGCCCGCTCCTGTTTGGAGCAATAAAAAGGTTGGATTGCGCCTGTTGTAGACGTTATATACGGAGAGATTCCATTGACTCTTGCCTCTCTTATGCTTAACGTGGTAGTTGAGCGAAAGGTTCAACAAGTGAGTCGAAGGCATTTGATAGTTGTTTCTTGATGTTACAAGAGGTGTTTGGGTAATACGATTTCCTCCGTTGTCCAAGTGATTTATATAATAATCGCCGTAATGTCCGGTCGATTGATTCGCTATATATTCCGTCATTCCTATACCTACCGTAGCTCTTCCGCCGGATCTATACTCCCATGTAGCCGTTAAGTCCAGAGCTTTCGAGAAAGCATACGTCGCAACGATATTGAAATTGTGTCTGCGGTCAAACTGCACCGGAAACCAGGCTCCCTGGTTTATTCCATTGGGACTGAATCTTCTTTCACTCTTGGCATAAGTGTAGCTTGCCCAGCCTGTAAGATTTCCTTCTGTTTTTTGTGCCATTACTTCGACACCATAAGAGCGTCCCTCGCCTTGCTCTACCTTCTCTTGCCATCCCGAAGAGAAGCCCATAAACATTGCGCCATCCTTGTACTCTATTGCATTATCAATGGTCTTGTAATACCCTTCGGTAGACAATCTCCATCCGTTTATCGCATCAGAGTAGAGACCCAAAGCATATTGATCTGCACTCATCGGGCTTATCCGTTCCGTGGCAGGCACCCAAAGATCCGTAGGCATGCTGAGACCGAAAGAGCTTAGCAGGTGAATGTTCTGGCTCATCTTCGTATAAGAGAGCTTGACATCGAATATATCCGTCGGTGCTATCCTTACGGAAGCGCGAGGTTCTAAGGAGTGATAGAGCTTTCCGTTCACTCCAAACATAGAGTAACGCACGCCCACATTTCCGTCCAACCATGACAGCAGTCTCATCTCATCCTCTGCATAGAGAGATACATCGTGCGCTCGTATCGGCTTTGCACTCTGATTAAGAGCTTTCAAAACATCGGCATCTTCCGGGTCTTGTTGCTTTACGGGGTCAAACGACAACGCCTCCGGTTTGAAAGTATGATAGATATACTCCCCTCCAAACTTAATGGTGTGGTTATGCACGGGGTAATACTCCATATCCATACGGGCAGAAAGGTCCTCTATACCCGAAGTAAACTGCAGATGATATCCGTTGGTCAGCTCAGATTTCCCATCTGTTATCACATACTCATTCTCTTTATTTGACGTCCTGAGTTTGTATCTGGAGTAGGCTATTGTGGTATTGGAGAAGAGTCGGGAAGAGAATATATGATTCCATCTAAGCGAAGAGACGATATTTCCCCAAGACATTTCACTGTCTGACTTCGACTGATACCTGTTCATGCTATGCTCGAAGTGGGTGTAGAGATTATCGTCTCCACCATACAGACTTAGGAATAACCGGTCTCTGTCTCCGAATCTATGGTTCAGCTTCAACGTGAAGTCCTGGAAGTAGTATCCGCCTTTCTCGTCTTGAGTCATGAATGGACGTGCCAAAAGATCCGCATAAGTCCGGCGATAGGAAGCATGAATAGAGGTTTTATCTTTGACGATAGGTCCTTCAAAATGCAGCTTGGAAGAGATCAATCCGATGCTTGCCGTACCGTGATACTCTCTCATATTCCCGTCATTTGTCCTGATATCCACAACGCTCGAAAGCCTTCCCCCGAATCTCGATGGGAAACTACCCTTGTAGAGATCCACTCTCTTGATCGCTTCCGGAGTGAATACGGAGAAAAATCCAAGCAGGTGATTCACATTGTAGAGCGGGACTCCATCGAGCAAGAAAAGGTTTTCGTCCTGACCGCCACCACGTACAAAGATGCCGGCACTACCGTCTATCCCGGCTTGTACACCCGGTAGAAGCTGTATAGTTTTCAGGGGATCCGCCTCTCCGAGAAGCGCAGGAGCTCTGCGGATAATCTCAAGAGGCACTTCCATGCTTCCCATTCGTGAGCCGGTCAGTTCGGAGTCGTTTTTTCTTCCGACCACCACAACCTCATCCAGCTCTTGTGGTGCGAGATAGACGTTGATGACGGTATCTTTTCCCGTCAGTCGGATCGTCTGAGGCTGACAGCCGGCAGAATAAACCTCCACTTCCTGAGAACTGCAAGGGAGTTCCAGGCTGAAAAAACCATACGAATTGGTCAATGTTCCGGTCTTTAGCTGTGGTTCTTTTATTCTTGCCCTGATGATGATCTCTTGCGATCCTTTTTCATAAACATAACCGCTTATCCTCTGTTTGCAGTTTTTACTCTGTGCCGCGATGGGTTCAAAGCAACACAGAGATAGAAGAAACAGACTTAGAGAAAAGAGTATGCCTCTCTTACCGAAAGCCGTTCCGAGAAAGTGTCGATGCTTCATGCCAACATGGAGATTTAAGATCCGAAGATCTGTGAATAATATTTTACTTCAATGTTAATAGATTCAGACTTTTGCAAAAGGTTAACTTTTGACTCCGATCGCCAAAGATATGAAATAAATCTATTAAAGAAGAGTGTATTACGGCTTGCTTTTGCTCTCAAACTTCTCTCTTTAAGCATTGTTGTGTCCCGAATGATATTCTTGTGTGTATGAACTATAATTTTTATTTTCGCACCCGATATTATTCTTGTCTTTTTCTACAACACACATGATTGAAGAAGACAAGACTTTAACAATATATAAAGAACTGTTCCTCAAAAAGATAAAGAAAAATAATATGACATTTATGCACAAAACAAGACTACTTTTACTCCTGATACTGGGCACACTTGTTGTTACAGCCTGCCGGAAAGATCCCCTTCGCCCGAACGAGAAGAAGGATCCGGAAGTAGAGCAACCGGAAAAACCGAAAGAGAATGACCCTCCGGCGCAGACAGATCTCTTCCCAAAACCGGATGGTTCACGCATTCTTACGGGTTCTCCGGCGGAGAGAGTTTTTGCTCTGCTCTCAAATATGACATTCGATGAGCCTCTTCCTCTCGGAGAGACCCGGATTACAGAGGCTCAGCTGAACGAGATAAAGGCTTTTGCCGATAAGCTCGTGGCAGAAAAGCAACCTAAAAACCAAAGAGAAATGCACGATCTTCTGTTCGGTTGGATTCGGAAAAACGTCAAGTATGGCAACACTTTCGACCCCTCCATACCGGATTACAACAGCGCCTACACCACTTTCAAGCACAAAGTGGCTATCTGTCAGGGATACTCCAATCTCCTTAAAGTGTTCTGCCATACGCAGAAGATCTCCGCTCCCATAGTGAACGGGCTGGCACGCTTCAATACTCTCGGAGATCCGTTGGGGCATGCGTGGAACTATGTCTTGCTTGATGGCAAATGGTTTGTATCAGATGCAACCAATGGCATTTTCTACGATGCAAACGATCCCAAAAGGTTCGACTTTCTTTTACCGGAACGCCTGGACTTTCCTCTCTTCCGGGATGAGAAGTTCGTGTGTACCTATGAAAAAAGAGAGCTTACCGTGAGCAGTGTTCAAGATTCATTTACGGGAGAAAAACTCATTGCACCTTATGGCATGGGAGGGTTTCAGATAGGAAATTTCAATCCGACCCATCTGCCGAAATCTGTAAAAGAGATCTACCTTGGTCGCAACATCAAAATGCTCGGCACCTCAGACCAACTCAATCTCAAGGAGTCCGGCAAAAATGTAGAGAAGATAGTCGTAGATCCGGAAAGCCCTCATCTTGAAGAGCATAAAGGCACTATTTATATCAGAGGAGATAAGTCCAATCTGCCTCTTTTCATTCCGGCACGTCTGAAAGTGGTTAAGATGAAACCCATGAAGAATGTTGGTAAAAATGTTATCTTCGGACACGAAGGAATGGAAGAGCTATACTTTGAAGAGGGAACGGAAACTATCGAAGACTATGCGGTGGAAGCGTGTCCCAATCTCCGTAAGGTCTACCTTCCCAAGTCTGTCAAGAGTGTTGCAGACCGGGCTTTCTTCCGATGCCATTCCGAACTTAAAGTCGTACGTCTGTAGACCGGTTGGGTTTGGCAAAATTGTTTTAGAAAAAAGGCAGAAGACCGATGTGTTTTTAGAGGAGCACATCGGTCTTTTTATATAAAAACGGAGAGCTGGAAATCGAGAGCAAGAGAGAAGATTTTTGGCGTGGAGAGGGTAAATTTGCCAAGTCGTTTTAGAGTAAAACGCTAAGAATAAAATCGATACGATAAAATCTCATTCTCGGAGAAAAAATTTTATCAGTGCTTTTCATGGGCTGTTTTCGCGTTAATAGGCGTAAATTTTAACACCCTTCTCTGTAAACAATCACTAATAGAGAAATTAGCCTTTTCAGGTGCATTTTAGGACAAAAACACATAGGCTGCTGATTTTGAGGGTTTTAATGGTTTTAGCTAAACACGTTAATCGAATCCGGTAAACGTGTTTAATGAAATCACTAAACGTGTTCGTTGAAAAATTAAACACGTTAAGCCGAAAGAATATGCTCGTTTAACTGCCTTATAAGAGTATAGCCCAAAAAGAAAAGCAGGACGCCTCCTACCACACTCACGGCAAGATAGCCAAGTAAAGGAAGAAGACTCTCCCACTTTAGCAGCATAAAACCATCCATGGCAAAGGTCGAAAATGTGGTGAAACCGCCACACACTCCCACCGTAAGGAAGAGGCGAAGATTCTCATCGCCTATATTCCCTCGCTCCATCGTGCCGTAGAGCAGTCCCATCAGGAGACATCCTATAAGATTGACAGCCAGCGTTCCCCAAGGGAAAGCTCCGGCGATGCCATCCTGCACATATCGGGAAAGAAGAAAGCGCATCACTCCCCCGATGAAGCTGCCACAGCCGATATAAAGAATTGTCTTAAGCATTGTGCATTCCGTATCGCATAAACCTCTCATCACCCATAGGTGTGAATACTTATGCCTTGTGCCGATGGAAGAAAATTGACTCCATACCAGCAGATCTGCAAACACAAGAAAGAGAAAAGCAGTAGCCACAGCGCGGTAGCCACCTTACGAGGTCTGCTAAGCCGGTAATGGATATAGAGCAGATAGGCAAGCATCGTTATGGCAGCCCATGTCTCTTTCGGATCCCAACTCCAATAGTGTCCCCATGCAAGCTTTGCCCAAAAAGCTCCTAACAGAAGACCGATCATCAGAAAGGCAAGCCCGGTGTAAGCCAACCCGTCCGATACGGACATCAGTCGGAGTGCGTGATCCGCTTCTCCTTTTTTCTTCTCTATCCATAAGGCATAGAGAGCAACCAGAAGTCCCGCCCCCAGCATGCCGTAAGAGAACATATAGGAGATGACATGTGGTACAAAGAACGGACTTTCCAGTGCCGGCATCATACTCTTGTTGTGGATCTCCGGACGCACCAGATTGATCACAATAAAAACAGAAGCAAGAATGGTGGAAAATCCCAATATCCACTTGTAGTGCCATCGCAGGTAAACGATAACGCCGGCAAGCAGTGCAAAGAACGAATACCACAGACGCGTCTCTCCCATGGTACGCATAGGCGGACGTTCGAGGGAGTGCCACATAAGCCCGATATAGGTTCCGAACAGAATGAGAGCCAGTATGGAAAGAGCAAGCGCTCCGTTTCTTTTCTCCTTAAAAGCCATCCACGCACCGCAGGCAGCCAGCAACACGGTTGGGAGAGCGTAGTATATCATATCGTTCCAAGTAGTCATAGCTCGTTCTCTTTAGATGAAGGTACATAAGTGGGTTGGGGCAGAATGAAGAGACATACCGCTCCGAGCAGCATCAATAGCAGTCCGACATAGACGAAAGGCATCCACGGATCTTTTACAAGCTCGAATACGGAAACATTGCTCCACCTTCCCATCTCTTGATCATAGCTTAGCTGATAGATGTGCCAGCCTTCAAACTTTATGGGATGATTCACTGAAATCTCGCCTTTGACATATCCGCCTCCGGGGCTGTAAATAGAGACTTTGGAGCGGAACTGCTTTGGCTCCGGATCCGGCATAACGATACTCAAGCTGTCCGGCAGGGATAGCCCTCTGAACGGAATGAGATAACTGCCGGACGTAACCCATCCGTTCACCTCCTCACCCGTGCTGCTGTTCGTTGCGCGTACTTTAACGCCATGCACCGCTCCCGTACTGCCAAACTCCACAAAGTGAATACTGTCTTTCGAGACCACGGGTGAGCTGTAAGGGAGATACTCCAACGCTTCCACCTTCCACGCTCCCGTTCTTCCGGAAGATGGTGTCTCCTCCACCGACAGATGCCATGGATGACCTGAAGGAAGCGTCTCGCCGGTTCTGCTGTCTATGATCATCAGTTTGGGAGGATACTCTTCCAGCTCGAAGGCTTCCAGCTCGATCGCCAGAGGAAGCTCGTAAAGCTCGGAAGAGAAATCTTTTGTTCCTCTCCATTCGGGCATATTGGTAGAAGCATCCACCTGCATTCGGAATCTTTTCAGATCATGAGCACCTAACACTCCGGCAAAGAGCGCAATGTAGAGTCCTAAGTGATTCAGCAGGAAAGAGACGTATCTGCGCCATGTCATATTCCTTTTCCGCCCTCTAAGGATAAATGCAAAGGTAGCACCTCCAAGCAGTATCAGCAGAAGCAGATAGCTTACCAGAAAGTACCACGTAGAGAGTATATGGCTGAAGCCGAGAGTGTGTACCAGCATCTTCAAATCCTCTCCGGAGGCTGCCGAAAGCTCTATCTGCTTCGTCAGACCCATGATGATAGAGACTGCCATGAGGGTTGCAATGGCGGCAATAGACATTTTATATCCGGTCAGAAACGTGGCTATCCGAACCTTTTTACGTGCAAGAACGGCAAGAAGAACGGAGAGGAAAAAGACCCAGATGCCTCCTATCAGATTGAAAGGATAGGCAAAGCCTTGAGCAGGTATAGGTCCGAGTATGAAATGAAACAGCACACCGATGACAACAAGAGCCACAGAAATAGCAAATGCTTCACGATATCCCCAAGGTTGTTTCCACATAATATTATATATATAGGTATCCGTGTGTAACACTAACAGATAGAGACCGCATAGAAGATGCTACATCTGCCATACGATCTCTACTCTATACTTTTTGTAAACAGATCTTGCTCTTGCGAGAGAAAGGATCTGTCTTATTTTCAGATGCGTTTTTGCTGCTTCGCTTTCTCTATCCACTCAGGAACCACAACGTCCAAGAACTTCTTCTTATTGGCATGAAGCTCTTCAGGATTAAGCCCTATATAACGCTGTGCTTTCTCTTTGGTAGAGATGTCAGGCATAGGAACGTCTCCGGTAAAGCCGAGATTGGCAAGCACTTTGGAGATTGCGAGCCTTGCTTGAAGCGCTCTCTCCAATCCGTTGGACAATATACGGGTTACCTCTTGAGGCGCATGGAACGAAGCACCATGCGAAGCCACACCATAGTCCCAACGCCATTGCGCCTGACGGATATACTGCAACACCGGTTTCATGATCTCTTCGGTTGCTCCCTTATCCCAGGCAAACTTCGCCTCTATATGAGCTGCGGCAAGCTCTTTTTCGAGCTTATTCCGGATTTCGTTTGCCATACGCTGACGATCGTAGACATTTTGGCGAAGCACCTCTTCGCTTTCACGGTGGCAGGTCTGACACGTTCTGTCTATATAGTTGAGCGGACTCTGTATGTGGTGGTCGCTGAACTTCACACCACCCTGACTCATATACGGCATATGACAGTCGGCACAAGCCACACCTCTTTGAGCATGTATGCCGAGCTGCGCTATCTCATAGTCGGGGTGCTGAGCCTTCAAGATAGGAGCTTTACTTATGGCATGGATGTAGTCGTAGTACTCTATTTCGTCGAAATACTTCTCTACATCTTCCATTGTTGTGCCTTTATCCCAAGGGAAAGTGAGGTATTTGTTCTCCTTGTAGAAGTAGTATTCCACGTGGCACTGTGCGCATACCAAAGAGCGCATCTCCTGATGAGTGGCTTTGGTAATATCTTTTCCCATTCTCTCGAAAGCCTCTATGAGTGCCGGACGAGAGATACGAAGATCCATTGTTTCGGTATCATGACAGTCGGCACAGCCTATCGGATTGACGATTTCACTGCCCATCTCGCTCCACTTCTTCTGGTAAAACTCCCCGATGCCTATCGCTTGCATCATTCTCGGAACATCAGGACTTTTACATACCCAGCAGGTCGACGGCTGTATATCATCCATTCCGTCTACACCCGGACTACCTGTACGCAACGTGTGGAGCATATCATGGATGGCATAGTAGTGCCCTCGCGGACTCCCGTACTCCCTTGAAAATGCGTATCCTGCCCAAAATACCACCATCTCCGGACGTTGTGCCAGCACATCCACAAACTTATTTCCGTTGAACTCGGAAACAAACGATGTATCTGCTGTCTGCAACCATGTTTCGTACTCACGAGGATAGTTGGATTGGAAGAGTGCATTCCGAGCTTCCATCGGAGCGATCTCCACTTTCTTATTGGCAAAGATCGACCGGACCTCTGCACGACGTTCCGTAATGGATGCAGCCAATAAACCTAAACAGAAAACCGCAACCATGGCAGATATAAACAGAACCCAACCCTGCCAGCTTTTCAGTCTTTTTCTTTCTTTCATGGGTGTATCTTTTTTCTTATTCTATCCGTTTGTTATTATCTCTTGTTTTTCTCTTCGTCCATCTTGCTTCTCAACCACTCCGGAACGGGAGACTCCGGATAAGGTACAAGGGCTGAAGGGGTAGATGAAAGACTGTTCTTCCCTCCGTGAGGCACGTCTCTATGACAGTCCCAACAAGCTCTGCCATCGCCATGGTTCAGTTCTTTACGGGTCATCCGTCCGGTCTTGACAAACTCCTGGTTGAGCTGCATGTGACAGCGGATACAGTTGTCATATATCACTTCACGGCTTGCAGTGATGGCTTGCATAGCTTGCGGCTCTTGTCTCATAGTGAACACGTAAGAGTGTCTCAAGCCATCTTTCGCCTTGAAATAGTACTTGTTCAGAACGTTGTTATGGGGGACATGGCAGTCGTTACACGTAGCCACAAGCATGTGTGAAGAGTGTTGCCATGTAGCATAATAGGGGCCCATGACGTGGCAGTTGACGCACACCTTCGGGTCGTCTAAGAGGTAGCTGTAAGCTTTGGAAGCATAAACCAGGTATGCTCCCAACCCAAACGTTACGCCAAGAAGGAGTATCGCCACCACCTTGGAGCCATAAGCAGGAAGTAAACTCTGTATCAAAGAGCGTACTCGGTAAGATAGAGATTGCTTGCTGCGCATAAGCCGTTAAGTTTTTTGAACCACAAATAGTAGTGATTAAATGAAGTAAATTTTATGATTAAACCATACAATATCACTACCTAATACCACAAAATTATATATTAGATTTATTATTTCCAAATCCAAGATGATTTTAGATCATAAAATGAACACGTTAACAACTTAGGTTTAACACGATCTTTTTTCTCGCTGAACAGATTCACAACTCAAAATCGAGGTTAGAATGGCACTGTTCAAGCCTTGATTGTTGCATTTCAAGCCTTGATTTGCACGGATCGAGGCTTGATTTTTAATATTATAAAGGTTAAGAGACTCTTTTATTACCGATCAACTCTTTTTTTGAATACTTATAAACGAGTTTTTGATTCTCCATCCGGATTTTCATTCAAAGATGAGAGGATAAAGCTCATAACCAAACATTTCTCAACGAGTTAGTTTCCTATAATTTGAGAAAGAAGAGAAAATAATAGTTTGAATATTGACAAGTAGTAGTTATATTTGTAGTCCCTTGAATATTAACAAATCAAAAAAGAACCGCATCCTATGGTAAACTACAAGTTGGAACAGATTAAAGCCATAGAGCCTGCTTGTAAACAGAAACTGATCAAGGCAGGCATCGAAAATACTATGGCTCTCTCCAGGGCGAGTAAAACCAGAGTAATGAGAAAAAAGCTCTCGGAACAGACCAAAATAGATGAGAGACGCATCCTTAAATGGGCGAACATGGTGGATCTCCTACGCGTGAACGGCATAGGAGCAGACTATGTTTCTATTTTAGTCATAATAGGCATCGGTTCCATGAAAAACCTAAGCAGTGCAGATCCGGAATATATCGTGCAGAAGATGGCAGAGGTAAACGACAAAAAAAATATCGTCAAACGCACTCCTCTTGTTACCGTTGTGAACAAATGGATAGAGCAGGCAAAGGTGTTGCCCAGAGGATTGGAGCCTTAGTACGAAAGGAGAGTAAAAGGAAAAGAAATCGGCAGAAGATCCATTCCGGAGATCTTCCGCCGATTCTCTTTTTATATTTCTTTCCAATCAGGACAACTATTATTAAAAGTGTTCTTACCTGAAAAGAGAGATTAAATTCTGTTTGTCATTAGAAGGCAAAGATAGGACGAGCCTTAAGAAGAGCATCCTTTGCAGGCCCCTGCAAGGAAGAGTTGTAGAACAATACGCCTTGAGAAATATTGTTATTGCGTTCTGCGCTGGAACGATAAGTATTCTCTGTAAGTTTTTGAACTCCCACTGCTCCAATTTTATCAAGAGCTGCATTGATCTTCTTCATTACTTCTTTGTCTTTATTGGCCAAGAACCTGATATTTCCACTGAATGGACCGTGACACATCAGAGTAAGCTCTTTAGGAGATGGAAGATACCATCCTGTTGTAGTTGCAGGAACAGGATTTGCCGCAGCAAATTCTTTGAGCCTAACAATTGCTGTTACAGGCCATGCAGAATTTTCCGGAGCATTGTTGAATGCTTCCAAAGCTTTAGAGTTATTGTACCCAACAGTCTTATTAAGATTGGTCGAAACATCGTCTTCTGCTGTCACGGGAGTTTCATATTGCTTGGCATTTGCTTCGACCCAAGCTCCCACAGTATTGTTATAGGTCTTGTAATTCTCTTGCCATTGACATTGTAGTATTTCTGTTAGGGATACAACCAACCCGTTGGTACACTTAGGGAAGTCTCTCTTCATCGCTTTATCTTGCTTGGTAGCATCACCAATCCAGAATACAATGCCGATAATCTTCTTGGCATTATCTATCTGATCGGATGTAGAGCCGTCTTCATAGTAAAAGTCTCCCACTCTTGGAGGTCTTACCGGAAGCTCTACGATAACGATACACTTGGCTGTCTTGCCTCCGGCTGCTGCTGTAATCTCTGCAGTACCAGCTGCCACTGCGGTCACAAGACCTGCTTCTGTAACGGTAGCAACACTCTTATTGGAAGAAGTCCAAGTAACTGTCTTGTGCGTTGCATTCTCCGGTAGGACCGTTGCACTAAGTTTCAATCTTTCTCCTACAACCAACTCTAGAGAGGTCTTACTGATAGTAACGCTCTCCACTAAGATAGGATTGACCTTGACTCTGCACTGAGCACTCTTATCGCCGGTCTTTGCTGTAATAGTGGCTTCTCCTTCTCCTTTTGCAACCACTTTACCATTGTTATCCACGGTAGCCACCGCCTTGTCGGAAGAATCCCATGTTACGGTTTTGTCTTCTGCGTTATCCGGAGTCACGGTAGCCTTAAGCACCACCTCCTCACCAATAGTCATCTCGTGATTTTCCTTATCCAAGGTAATACCCGATACAGGCACTGCTGCCACAACGACCTTACATATCGCAAACTTTCCACCTGCTGTTGCTTTCACTTCTGCCTCACCCAATCCAATGGCTGTTACCTTACCGGTCTTGTCCACAGATACGATATCCGTTTTTGAAGATGTCCATGTAAGCTCCTTGTTTTCTGCATCCGCAGGAGTGATGGTTGCAGTAAGCTGTTCCGTGTCTCCCTTAAAGAGCTGGAGAGATGTCTTGTTCAACGCAACATTGGCAACCAAAATCGGATCTTTCTTACATGATGTAAGAGCAAAAATCGACAAAAAAACCAAAGTCAACAGACCATTGATGTGAATTCTTTTCATAGCTTTCTTTGTTGTCATGAATAAAAAAGGTTAAACATTAATATTTATAATCGCGTTTTCAAACTTAAGGATATGTGTGGTCACCGGCCCCAAAATTAAAGATTTATTCCGGATAGACAAATATTTATTTCACAATTAACCAACTAAAATCCTCTTCTCTACTCTTTCCTCTAAAGATTTTAGAAAAATCACAACCCTTTTATGCTTTTCCGGCGAAAGAGAAAAGACCGAAAATAATCCTGCTTTCATCTTTCCGCATATCTATAAAAAGGGAAACAATCCATATAAAAGCAGCTATAAATAGAAGTAGATATTTTTATACCAGAGCCAGAATGCCGGTATTTCTGATAACGGCTCAGAAAAGGAATTTTTATCCTTACTTACGGCTTGTTTTCCTCTAATATTTTTTCTAAATTTGGAAAGCCTTCAGAAAGAATAAATCCGAAGGCTGAGGGCAAAACCTTTATAACGAAAGAGACAAAATTATTACATACACCAAAAAGAGCGTCCGTGCATTTATATGAACGGCTCTCTCATTAAATCACGTACTTATACCCAATATAACATGGCATCTGCAACATTGTTCATCACTAAGAGAGATGGAAAGAAGGAACCCTTTTCACCACAAAAGATAGAGGAGGCAATAGTAAAAGCCTACCGTGCTTGCGGTCTCTGCGAAAACAGAGATCTTATCCGTAATATAGTGGATCAGGTCTGTATGAAAATCACTAAAGAGGATCCGGGAGTAGAAGAGATACAAGACCTTGTAGAGCATGAGCTGATGGTGCATAACCCTTTCGTGGCTAAGAAATATATCATCTACCGAGAGTGGAGAAACGTCGAGCGCGATAAACGAACCGGAATGAAGCAAATCATGGACGGCATTGTTAAGATTGAGAAGAACGATATCAATCTGAGCAATGCGAATATGTCCGCTCATACACCCGCAGGTCAGATGATGACTTTTGCTTCTGAGGTTACCAAAGATTATACCAACAAATATCTGTTGGGCGTGAAATATGCACGCGCTCACAGGAATGGAGACATTCATATTCACGACTTGGACTACTACCCGACCAAGACCACAACATGCTTGCAGTACGACTTGGAGGATCTCTATGAGAGAGGATTCCGAACCAAAAACGGCAGTATCCGAACTCCACAAAGCATCCAAAGCTATGCAACACTTGCAACAATCATCTTCCAAACCAATCAAAACGAACAACATGGAGGGCAATCCATCCCGGCTTTTGACTATTTCATGGCACCAGGAGTACGGAAGTCTTTCCAAAAGCATCTTGCAGAGACATTGAAGCTGATAGTCTCTTTGGAAAGCGGGAAGGAGATCGAACGCAAAGAGATACAGCAAAAGCTTGCAGAACAGCACATTTCCGTTCAGGAGAAGAAAGAGGAGCAAGAGAAAGCTATTGCCTCCATACTTTCCATGATTGAGGGTATAGACGAAAAAGGAGTAAGGAAAGCGTGGCAACATGCCATGGATAAGACCATACGTGAAACCCATCAAGCGATGGAGGCATTCATACATAACCTTAACACGATGCATTCTCGTGGAGGAAATCAAGTGGTCTTCAGCTCCATCAACTACGGTACCGACACCTCTCCGGAAGCGCGTTTGCTGATGAGAGAACTGCTCTCCGCAACAATGGAAGGGCTTGGACATGGAGAGGTACCGATATTCCCGATACAGATCTTTAAGGTTAAAGATGGTGTCTCTTACTCTGAAAAAGACTGCGCGAAGGCTTTGGCTGACTTTCCAAAAGCTCTCAGCGGAGAAATGGAGTTTGAAGCTCCGAACTTTGACCTGCTTATTGAGGCATGTCGTACTACTTCAAAGGCTCTCTTCCCTAACTTCGTATTCTTGGATGCTCCGTTTAATAAACATGAGAAGTGGAATGCCGATGATCCCAAACGCTATCTCTACGAGGTGGCAACAATGGGATGTAGAACAAGAGTATTTGAAAATCTCCATGGAGAGAAGAGTTCCGTCGGACGCGGGAACCTATCTTTTACTTCTCTCAATATGCCTCGTTTGGCAATAGAGGCGATAAGGGAAGCGGAAGAAAATAATCCGGGAGCGGATAAACACACCATCCGCAGAGAGGCAAAAGAGATATTCCTCGAAGGAGTACGAAAGACTTCCGAAATGATAGCCGAACAGCTGTACGACAGATATAAATATCAAAAAAGCTCATTGGCAAGACAGTATCCGTTCATGATGGGTAATGATGTCTGGAAAGGCGGTGGCAGTTTAGACCCTAATGATGAGGTAGGAGAGGTAATAAAGAGCGGAACTCTCGGTATCGGGTTCATTGGCGGACACAATGCCATGATCGCAATATATGGAGAGGGGCATGCGCACAATCAGGAGGCTTGGCAGACTCTATATGATGCTGTCATGGTGATGAATGAAGTGGTAGAAGAGTACAAAAAGAAGTATGGACTCAACTATTCTGTACTGGCTACTCCGGCAGAAGGACTCTCCGGTAGATTTACTCGTATGGATAAAAAGAAGTACGGGGTAATAGCCGGCGTGAACGACAGAGACTATTACGTGAACTCTTTCCACATAGATGTCAAAGAGCCTGTAACCATCTTTGAAAAGATAAAGAAAGAAGCACCTTTCCATGCCATCACGAGAGGAGGACACATTACTTATGTAGAGCTCGACGGCGAAGCAAAGAAAAACATTTCCGGCATTCTTAAGATCGTCAAGGCAATGCACGATGAGGGTATCGGCTATGGCTCTATCAATCACCCGGTGGATACATGCAACAAGTGTGGCTATAAAGGTGTAATATATGCGAAATGCCCTGTGTGCAGTGGTGAGAACATTGCAAGGCTAAGACGTATTACGGGATACCTTACCGGATCTTTGGATAGCTGGAACTCTGCCAAGCAGGCAGAAGAGCACGACAGAGTGAAACACTCCAAATAACTATAAGACTGAAGAGATGCCTTGTCCGATAGAAGAATACAACCTTCACCTTCTGAATAGATACAAAGAGACTATTTCAGATGGTGAAGGTATTCGTTTTTCTATCTATTTGGCTGGCTGCTCTCACCGCTGTAAAGGCTGCCACAATCCGGCGAGCTGGGATCCCAACAATGGGGTACTGCTTACAGACTCCATTCTTACCGATATTATTGCAGAGATCAAAGAGAATCCTCTCCTTGACGGTATCACTATAAGCGGAGGAGATCCGTTCTATAATCCGGTCGGATTGGAGGCTCTCCTGTCCCGTCTGAAAGAGGAGACGGGGATGAATATCTGGGTTTACACCGGATATACATTGGAACAGCTCTCCAATGATCCTCTGCTATCACTTCCATTAAAATACATAGATATACTAGTGGATGGACCTTTTATCCAAGAGGAGTTCGATCCCACGTTGCGTTTTAGGGGAAGCAGGAATCAACGCATCATTTACCTTAAGAAATAAAACCTGTACGAGAAGTACATTTTTCCTTAACACCAACATTGAGAAAAGCAAATAAAAATCGCCCCGATGTATCTAACGAATACATCGGGGCGATTCTGTATATCAAGAAATCTGTTTCCCTATCTTGTTCTATTATCTGAGAATGGACTTGAAGAACGGATTAGCCGCATATTTAGAGAACTCACGATCCATTGCGATTGTCTTCACGATGGAAGGATCAAGCTTGACAGCTTCCTTAAGAGCCTCTTCCACAACAGAAGCATTATCTGTACGAGCAGCAACAAGAGCTTTCAAGTAGAAAGTCTTTGCATCCGGATTGGAAATCTTAGCGATAAGTTCGGCTGCTTTATTGTAGTCGTTTGCAAGGATTTGAGCTACCACTGCATTGTTTGTAGCGTATCCCGAAAGTGTTTTGGCAGCTTCGGCATATTTACCTTGACGGATCTGCATCAATCCCATCACTTCTGCCATTTCTGGTACATTGGTTGCCGCGCTGAACAAGCTGTTTGCCTGATCCACGTTTCCGCTTCTCAAAGCAAGAAGACCGGTGTTAAGCTGAGCTTCTGCAAGATCTTTTCCATTCACTTTAGCCACTGCCAATGCTCTGTTGAAGTATTCCGCAGCATTTGCATACTCTTTAGAAGCATACAGGATAGTACCTATATTGTTCCATGCACGAGCATCATTAGGGAAAAGTTCCGTTGCTTTCTTGTAGATATTCATCTTTTCAGCAGTAGTCGGAACAAGAGTAGCAGAGTAAAGCAACTCTTCCACATTCAAAGCAGCCGGATTCTTTTGAGAAAGAGAAAGGATCTCCTCATCGCTCTTTCCGATAATCTCAACATTCGCTATCAAGCGAGAACGGCGAAGTTG
Source organism: Porphyromonas canoris (assembly GCF_000769115.1). Taxonomy (GTDB): domain Bacteria; phylum Bacteroidota; class Bacteroidia; order Bacteroidales; family Porphyromonadaceae; genus Porphyromonas_A; species Porphyromonas_A canoris. The sequence goes on from NZ_JQZV01000001.1 coordinate 25,605, forward strand.
AGGCAGGATATCGTCTGCAAGTTGGCGGAACACAGCAGAAATATTCTTGATTTCCTGTTCGCGCTGGATAGGATCTGTGTACATCGCAAGAACACGAAGGACAAGATCTTTATCCTGAATTTCGCTCTTCTCTACGAGTTCCTTAAAGCCTTCCCAGTCTTCAGCCGTATAGTGAGCAGCTACCGGAGCATTGATGCGTTGCTTCTTCAACTCTCTGTTAAGGTAGTTGGTCGTATTTTTCTCACGTTGACCCGCAAGTCTTTCGTTCAAATCGAAAGCTCCATCAGGAGAAGCGTAAGCACGTACCTCTACATTTACATTCTTGTTTGCTGCATCATTGGCATTCTTTACGATGCTCTTCCACTCCTTCATTTCCGCTTTTGCCAACTCCGTAGGGCGAAGACCGGCTTGTTGGATAAGGAAGAGAATGTTTGCATTATGCGCTTCCTTGATGATGCGTTGGAATCCATCGGGAGCGATGGCAGGAGTAACATACTCCGTAGAAGCCAATGCTTCTGTTGCTATAATGCCTTCGCCCACTTTTACATCCGGAAGACGCACCTCTTTCTTGCCTACCTTTGCACGGAATGTAAGGAAAAGATCACTCTTTTGCATCTCCGGCTTGTAGTCAAATTCCGTATGGAACACCACTCTTTCCGCAGAAGCGTAAGGCACTACGGTAGCATTGCCACGCACCTTTTCACCTTGATAGGCTACGGGTGCCGCCGCCATCTCTCCTCCTTGATACCTTAATACAGGAATGATGCTCACTTGTGCTTTCTTCGCAAACCATTTCTTTGGGAAAGAGATATTAACCTGAGCAGGTACCTTTCCGGCTGTCAGTTCCAGTGGTTGTGGATCCACATTGACGTACTGAGCTTGAAGAGGCTTTAGCTTCGCACACGATGAAGCCAAAAGAGATACTACGGCAAGAGTAGTAACAGATAGAATAATTCTTTTTGTCATATCAATTTACTGTGTTAGATAAATTTCGATCATGGTACTGCTGTATTCCGATAGGAACGAACACAACAAGACAAAGATAGCGTATTTTTATGATTTTCTTTACATTCACTTTGGCAAACAAAGAAAGAGCTGCTCTTGTCAGAGCAGCTCCCTCTCAAAAATCATAGCAAACTTCTATTATTCGTCTTTTTCCTTCTCTGCAGCATAATCTGCAAGAAGTTTTTCTTGTACATCTGTCGGAACAAGCTCATATCCTGAGAACTTCATCGTGAAGCTTGCACGTCCTCCGGTTATGGAGCTTAAAGATGTAGAGTAGCTGGAAAGCTCTTTAAGAGGAACTTTCGCCTGGATCTTTTCATATCCGGCAGCACTGTTCATACCCATGATAATGGCTCTTCGTGTCTGAAGATCACTCATAACATCCCCCATATAGTCCGCCGGAACAGAGACCGTAACGTCATAGATCGGCTCCAATACCTTCGGGTTGGCATTGCGGAACGCTTCACTGAATGCGTTACGTCCTGCAAGCATAAAGGATATTTCGTTACTATCCACCGGGTGCATCTTTCCATCATATACCACGACCCTTACATCGCGCGCATAAGAACCGGTAAGAGGACCTTGCTCCAAGCGAGACATAATACCCTTTAATATGGCAGGAAGGAATCGGGCATCTATGGCTCCTCCGACAATAGAGTTCACAAAGACGAGCTTTCCACCCCAGTCCAAAGAGATCTCTTGAGTATCTCTTGCTGTGATCTTAAACTCTTGACCGCCGAACTTATAGCTTTGAGGCAGAGGGGTTCCCTCTTCGTATGGTTCTACGATAAGATGCACTTCGCCAAACTGACCTGCTCCACCCGACTGTTTCTTGTGTCTGTAGTCTGCGCGAGCGGCTTTGGTGATGGTTTCTCTGTATGGAATCTTTGGTTCATAAAATTCTACCGGAATTTTGTCGTTGTTTTCAAGTCTCCACTTCAATGTTCTCAAGTGGAACTCTCCCTGTCCGTGCACGATAAGTTGCTTCAACTCTTTGGACTGTTCTACTATCCATGTCGGATCTTCAGAGTGCATACGAGTGAGCGCTTCCGAAAGTTTTTCCGCATCGCTGCTGTTCACAGCCTTGATTGCTCTGCGATACTTCGGCTCCGGATACTGAACTTCGGGATAGGTATAAGAGCAGCCCTTTTCGTTCAAGCTGTGTCCCACTTTCACGTCTTTCAGTTTAACGGTAGCACCAATATCTCCGGCTTTCATCTCTGCCACTTTCTCGCGGGTTGCTCCTGCTGCCACATAAAGCTGAGTGATGCGTTCTTTGCTCTCTTTATTTGCGTTGATGAGGTCATCGCCCTCTTTCACCGTACCGCTCATCACCTTGAAGTAGTCCACTTCTCCGATATGAGGCTCTATGGCACTCTTGAAAAACAGAAGGCTTACAGGGCCTGAAGAGTCTGCTTTTACCTCTTCACCTTCATTGGTAATAGCTGGTTCCATCTTGTCTGTACATGGAACGATATTTCCAAGAAACTCCAAAGTACGTCTCACGCACATATCTTTAAGAGCACTTACACAGAATATCGGGAAGATGCTGCGAGATACAAGCCCCAGTCTGATACCTTCTCTCATCTCCTCTTCCGATAGTGTGCCTTGATCGAAGAACTTCTCCATCAACGCATCATCGTTTTCTGCTGCTGCTTCCACCAATGCCTGGTGATAAGCCATAGCCTTTTCCTGCTCCTGTTCGGGTATGTCGAGCACATCGGGTACACCGCCTTCCGGTTTCCAGCGGTACATTTTCATCTTAAGGACGTCCACGATCTCGTTAAAGCCTGTACCCACGGTTACCGGATATTGTACCGGAACGGCTTTGGAGCCGTATCTTTCTTGCAGCTGGGCTACGCTGTTATCGAAGTCGGCTTTTTCATGATCAAGCTGATTGATGATGAAGATCACCGGTTTCTTAAACTGCTCTGTATAACGGAACTGATTGATCAGCCCCACTTCTATACCGTACTGAGCATTTACGACCATCAGAGCCGTATCTGTAACACTAAGAGAAGAAACCGCTGCACCTACGAAGTCATCGGATCCGGGGCAGTCGAGAAAGTTGAGCTTTCTACCTTGCCATTCTACTGAAAACAGCGTAGAGAACACAGAATATCCATAGTCTTTTTCTACCGGGAAGTAGTCCGAAACAGTATTTCCTGCTTCCACTGTTCCTCTACGCTTAATGACACCGCCTTCAAATAGCATTGCTTCCGCAAGCGTGGTTTTACCTGAGCCTGAACTGCCCAGTATAGAGATATTTTTAATCTCTTCGGTTTGGTACACTTTCATAACGTCCTTATGTAAGATGGTTTGAAATTATAATAGCTTATTTTATATGTCTCAGAGCCAAAATACCTTCTTCTGTCGGGCAAAGCTCTGCGACTTTCTCCGAAAATTAGTACTAATATTTCAGAAAAACAACATTTTGTCCGTTTTTGTACCGATGGAGAGATTATTGCTTCGTATCAAAGAGACAGACTCCTCTATTACAATAAGTTAGAGAGACATACCTGCTTTTCGGTAATTCTCTTGCTCCACACCGCCGGAAGCCTTCCGGAAAGAAAGCGATAGCCCGAAAGAGCCACGATAAGACGGCTTGAACTCTTTTGATGAAGCCGTTCAAAAGTTCTTCCGAACCTGTCTGTTTCTTCCTCTGAACGCATTAAAATTTACAAATCAAGGGCTGAGTTTTGAAAGTCATGCTTTGAGATGCAGAACTCAAGTTTTGATTTGCAAACATCAAGCCTTGATTTCAAGATTCATAAAGCTTCAATCCTCTTTTTTAACACGATAAAAAGAACTCTTGAACAGCTTAAAAGCAAATTGCATACACATCCTTAAATATGGGATAAGGCTGTAAGCATTTGTAACCGGCTTACTCACAGAGAAATTAGTAGAACTTGGATATTGCTTTTTTCGTCAAACTCCTCTACCTTTAGGGGAGATATTTTACAGACATGAATCATTCCAAAGCGTTTTTTGCCACTCTGGCACTTCTCCTTTTCCACATGGCCGGTTACGATCTTTCGGCACAATCTCCCGTAGACTATGTATCTCCCCTCATCGGGACACAGAGTAGTTTTGAACTCAGTTCGGGGAACACCTATCCGGTTATAGGCAGACCTTGGGGCATGAACAGCTGGACACCGATGACCGGGAAGCCCGGAGACGGCTGGCAGTACACCTATACGGCTCACAAGATAAGAGGCTTCAAGCAGACCCATCAACCCAGTCCCTGGATCAACGACTACGGGCAGTTTTTCATCATGCCCCTGATGGCTCCTCCTGCTCCACACGGAGAGGGGGCGGAAGATATGAAGAAGTGGTACTCGCTTTTCGATACCGAGCATTCCGCCTCATGGTTTTCGCACAAGGCAGAGAGCGTTACACCCTATTATTATAGCGTATATCTTGCCTCCCATGACACCTTTGTGGAGCTGACCCCAACGGAACGAGCCGTGATATTCAGAGTAGCTTATCCGAAAAAGAGCAGGGCAGAACAGCTCCGTTGGTTGCTGCTGGATGCTTTCGACTCCGGCTCTCACATAGAGCAGAAAGATGCTTACACGCTGCAAGGAATCTCACGAAAAAACAGCGGAGGCGTACCCGAAAATTTTGCCTGCCACTTTACCTTGAAGTTTTCCACACCGATAAAGGGCCTCCACAAGATAGATCCGGATGTTGCGGGACATGCCAGAGTGGCTGTGGAGATAGAGTCTCCGGAGGTGGAGATCCGGATAGCCTCCTCGTTCATCAGCGCACGACAGGCAGAGCAGAACCTTTTGGAGGTGGCAGACAAGAGCTTCGAGCAGGTGCGAGACAGTGGCAGAGCGGAGTGGAACAGGTTATTGGGCCGCATAGAGATAGAGGGCGGCAGCACCGACCAACGGCGCACATTTTACTCCGCACTCTACCGCTCTCTCCTCTTTCCGCGAAGATTTTACGAGATAGACCCGAAAGGAAAGATCGTCCATTACAGTCCGTTCAACGGACAGGTGCTTCCGGGCTATCTCTACACCGATACCGGCTTTTGGGATACATTCCGTTCTCTCTTTCCGCTACTTAATCTCCTCTATCCGGAAGAGAATATCAAGATGCAGGAGGGACTGCTCAACAGCTATCGCGAAAGCGGTTTCTTTCCGGAGTGGGCAAGTCCCGGACATAGAGACTGCATGGTGGGCAACAACTCTGCATCCGTCCTTGCCGATGCCTATCTCAAGGGAGTCATGGTGAAAGATACCGCCACACTCCGAGCCGGACTGCTACACGGCGCCAATGCAGTGCATCCATCCGTGTCGTCCACAGGGCGCAAAGGTTGGGAAGCATACAATGAGCTGGGATACGTGCCGTGCGATATTGGGATAAAGGAGAGTGCCGCACGCACGCTGGAATATGCGTACAATGACTGGTGTATATGGCAGCTGGGAAGAAAACTAAAGTGGGAAGCGTCTCTTCTGAACACGTTGGCACAGAGAGCCATGAACTATCGCAATCTGTTCGATCCCGAAACATCCCTCATGAGAGGCAGAAAAAGCGATGGCACTTTTCAGACACCGTTCTCTCCTTTGAAGTGGGGAGACGCTTTCACGGAAGGAAATGCGTGGCACTATACATGGTCTGTGTTTCATGATCCGAAAGGTCTCGCCTCTCTGATGGGCGGAGACAGGAAAATGAGTCTTATGCTCGACTCCGTGTTCTCTACGCCTCCCGTCTTCGATGAGAGCTATTATGGCTTTGTGATTCATGAGATTCGAGAGATGCAGATAGCCAATATGGGCAACTATGCGCACGGTAATCAGCCCATACAACACATGATATATCTCTACAACTATATAGGCGAACCGTGGAAGGCGCAAAGCCGTTTGCGTGAAGTGATGGATAAGCTTTACAAGCCCACACCGGACGGTTACTGCGGTGATGAAGACAATGGTCAGACTTCTGCCTGGTACGTTTTCTCCGCACTCGGATTCTATCCGGTTGCTCCTGCATCCGAGCAATACGTATTGGGCTCTCCGATTTTCCCGAAAGTGAAAATCGCTCTTCCCAATGGCAGGAGACTGCTTCTGAATGCAAAAGGCAACACGTCCGACACTCCTTATATATATGGTATGACGGTGGACGGGAAAGTATGGAACAAAAACTTCCTGACCTATTCGCAGCTGCTGAAAGGCGGTGAGATCTCTTTCGAGATGAGCAACAAACCCAACAGAGAAAGAGGAATAACGGAAGAGGACAAGCCTTACTCCTTCTCGAACGAATACGGAAGAGCCGTAAGCGGAAACAAGCTATGAGAAAAATGGCGTATCTTTGACTCCTGTTAATAAATGCAATAGAAGAATAACCGCTATGCTTACAATAGAAAACCTTTCCGAGATACTCGAACAGGAAGCTCGTGCCGTACGAAACATTCCTTTAGGTTCGTGCTATCAGGAGGCAATAGATCTTATACTTAAACATGTGCATACCAATGGAGGTAAGCTGGTTACGTCCGGTATGGGTAAGGCAGGACAGATTGCGGCAAACATGGCTACGACATTCAGCAGCACCGGTACTCCCGCCTTTTTTCTGCATCCGAGCGAAGCACAGCATGGGGATCTTGGAATAGTCTGCCCAAATGACCTGATGCTTCTTATCTCCAACTCCGGCAAGACAAGAGAGATACTCGAACTTGTGGAGCTGTCTCGCAGACTTGTTCCGGGTATTCCGTATATCTGTATTACAAGCGATACGGAGAGCGTATTGGCTCAAAATGCCAACATCGTCCTCCATACGGGATCACCCAAAGAGGTCTGTCCGCTCGGACTGACCCCTACGACCAGCACAACAGTAATGACCGTCATGGGCGATCTTCTCGTTGTGGGCGTGATGGAAGCCATCGGATTTTCATACTCGGAGTATTCCAAGCGTCATCATGGCGGCTATCTGGGATCGAAGAGCAGGGCTAAAAGCGAAGAGCTGTAACGACGCTTCAAGACCGTGAATATCCTCATCGTAAATACGCATCTCTCAGGTGGTGGAGCGGCAATAGCTGCACGCCGTCTGAGAGATGCTCTTTCTATGATGCCGGATGTGGATGTGGCATTTCTCTTTTTGGAGAAAAAAAGCGTTGCAGACCGGTTCAACTTTATGGCGGAACGCGCAGAGATCTATCTGCATAACGGTTTCCGCAGAGATAAGATCTTCCATATCTCCACGGCTTCATGGGGTAGAGACATTTCGTTGCACCCATTGGTGAAGTGGGCGGATGTAATTCATCTGCACTGGATAAACCATGGGATGCTCTCCCTGAAAGGATTGGAACGGCTCGCGAGTACGGGGAAGCCGCTCTTTTGGACCACTCACGATATGTGGCCATTCACGGCAGTGTCTCCCCATTTATCCGATCCGAACAGCTACGAATCGCCTTGGAGCGGCAAGGAGAACTCTCTTGTGAATCGTGTATGGCGCCGGAAGCAGAGGATATACCCCGTTCTCCGCCCCTCTTTTATCTGTTGCAGCGAATGGATTGCCGGGAAAGCAAGAGCTTCCGAACTCACAAAAGGTCTCGACATAACCACCATACCGAATGCGATAGACACGGACAGCTTCTCCCCTCCTGCCTCTTTCTCTTTGGAGCAGAAGCGTATAGTGGTGGGCGCAGTGCAGACAGACGATCCCCGAAAAGGGTTCGACGAACTGCTCTCCGCTCTTCATAGCCTGCCCTTGAAGGAGATGAACGTGGTGGTAGATGTTTTTGGAAAGCTCTCTCCTCACGCTTCCGCTCTTCTGGAAACCCTTCCGGTGGTTCTTCATGGATACATCGGCTCGGAAGAGGAGATGATCAAGCTTTACCGTTTTGCCTGTATGCTGGTGGTTCCGTCTCTGTTTGAGAATCTCCCCTGCACTATCATGGAGAGCCTGAGTTGCGGTACACCTGTTGTGGCATTCGAGACCGGAGGAATACCCGAAATGATACAGCCGGGAAAGAATGGCTTTTTGGCAGAGTATGCCAACCCTTCGGATCTGGCAAAGAAGATAGAACAGATGCTTCTGCTGCCACCTTCGGAGTATCTGGCAATGCGTTCCGCCGCAAGAGAGAAAGCCGTATCGTGCTACTCTTACACAAAGGTCGCCGAACAACACTTACGGCTCTATGCCTCCCGACTGCAAGGGCAGAGCTGAACGAGTGTCATATTGCAGAGTATGGCTAATTGACTAATTTTGTAAACATCTATATTAAAAACCTGTAAACAGAATGAACCAACCCACAGAACCCATCGTACTCAGCACTCCGCGCAAGTGCATTGTCGGTGTTCAGTTTCTATTCGTAGCTTTCGGAGCTACTGTTTTAGTTCCTCTTCTTGTAGGGCTTGATCCCTCCACGGCACTCTTTTCTGCCGGGATAGGAACACTCATCTTCCACCTCGTTACCAAGGGCGTCGTGCCAATTTTTCTCGGTAGCAGTTTTGCCTTTATCGCTCCCATTATCAAAGCCACCGAGCTTTATGGATTGAGCGGTACCATTTCCGGCATTGTCGGAGTAGGAGCGGTCTATCTCATTATGAGTGCTCTCGTCAAGTGGCAGGGGCTTAAAGTGATCCGCCGACTCTTTCCTCCCGTCGTGATAGGTCCGGTAATCATTCTCATCGGACTGAGTCTCTCCTCTGCCGGAGTGAATATGGCGAATCAGGACTGGCTGTTGGCAATAGTCTCTTTAGCCGTTGCGGTGTTTGTTACAATCTATACACGAGGTCTTCTGAAGCTGATTCCCATCTTCTGTGGTATCCTTGTCGGCTACCTCTTAGCCCTCTCTCTCGGAAGAGTGGATCTGTCTGCCGTTGCAACAGCCCCATGGTTCGGACTTCCTCAATTCATTCCTTACGAAGGTTTTGCGTGGGAACCCATTCTGTTTATGATTCCTGTTGCGATAGCTCCCGTTATCGAACACATCGGCGATGTATATGTGGTGAATACGGTAACCGGTAAAGATTTCGTCAAGAACCCCGGACTTCACCGCACTCTACTCGGAGACGGATTGGCTTGTATAGCTGCAAGCTTTATCGGAGGCCCGCCCGTAACAACCTATTCAGAGGTTACCGGTGCGATGTCATTGACTAAAGTAACAGACCCGGTCGTGATCCGCATAGCAGCTGTTACCGGTATCGTCTTCTCGATGATAGGTAAAGTGAGCGCGCTGCTCAAGAGCATTCCTCCGGCTGTACTGGGCGGTATCATGCTGTTACTCTTTGGAACCATTGCAAGTGCCGGCATCGTCAATCTGATGCAACATAAACTGGACATGACCAATACCCGTAACGTGGTGATCATCTCCATTACCCTCACCATCGGTATAGGCGGTGCGGTGTTCTCTTATGGCGATTTCTCTCTCCGGCATCGGGCTTTCTGCCGTGGTTGCCGTGCTGCTCAACCTCATTTTGCCTTTAAGCAAAGAGGAAAAAGAGAAAGAAAAGCGTCGCCGGGAAGAGTACGAACAAGCATAACAAGATGAAAGAGCAACCGATTGTAAAGCGATACTTCATGGAGTTGGGCTATGACGGCAGCTCCTTTTCGGGTTGGCAGATACAGCCCAACGGCATTACCGTGCAGGAGAGCATCGAAAAGGCGATGAGTACGATAGCACAAAAGCCCGTAAGCATCGTTGGTGCCGGACGCACGGATGCCGGAGTTCATGCCGCCCGAATGGTGGTACACTTCGACTTTGAGGGGGATACCCTCCCGTTCGATGCGCATAAGATCAACCGCTTGCTCCCAAGAACCATTACAATCTACCGGATATACGAAGTTGCCACAGACGCTCACGCCCGCTTCGATGCCGTCGAGCGCACCTATCACTACCGTATCCACTTCAACAGAGACCCGTTCCTGAGACACTTCTCCACGTTTGTCCACCACCCTTTGGATATAGAAGCGATGAACCGAGCGGCTCTGTTTCTGTTGGGAAAGCAGGATTTCACCTCTTTCAGCAAGCTCCACACGGATGTCAAGACCAATATCTGCACCGTCAAACGTGCAGAGTGGGTACGGGAAGAGGGCGAAGGCTATCGTTTCGAGATTACCGCAGACCGTTTTTTAAGGGATATGGTACGAGCCATCGTGGGTACACTCTTCTTGATAGGGCGTGGAAAGATGGCTCCGGAAGGGATACGAAATATTTTAGAACAGAAAGACCGCTCGGCAGCAGGGATGTCCGCCCCTGCCGAAGGGCTTTCGCTTGTGGATGTCAAATATAACTTTTAACCAACGGATATGGATACAGCATTCTCTACACCGCATCCCCGAACAGGGATATATGCCGGAAGCTTCGACCCCTATACCATCGGACATCACGACATAGCCTTACGGGCACTGGAGATAGTAGACCGGCTCATCATTGTCGTAGGTATCAACCGCAACAAGCAGCCTTTTCTTTCCGTGGAAGAGAGGGTCGAGACCCTGCGCCGCATCTATGCAAAAGTTCCGGCTATCTCTATCGTGGCTTACGAAGGACTTACCGGTGCTTTCGCCCAAGCGCATGGGGCTTCTCTGCTGATACGTGGAATACGCAACGTGGCGGATATGGAGTATGAGAGAAACATGGCAGAGTTCAACCGCAAGCACTTCAACCTCGAAACCATACTGCTTCTCTCCGCCCCCGAACTCTGTTCCGTCAGCTCCTCTCTCGTTCGAGAGCTGGCATCGTTCGGAGAACCTTATGAGCAATATCTGCCTCAGCCGGAAGAGTAAAAGGCTTGTTTCTCTGTCTGCTTTTATCTAAATTTGCTTCGACCCCTGTTTACATGGGGGATTTTAATAAAAACCATAAGACACAGAGAGGAGCAAACCATGAACCGAAAAGTTATTTTGATGGCACTGATTGCCGTTGTTGCGCTTCTGTTGAGCGGCTGTTCCATGATGAGAGCATACAGAGATCTTCAAGATCTACCGCCCGGAATCACCAAGCAAGAAGCTCAAAGGCGTCTGCGTCCCATAAGCATGATGTTCGATAATCAGGAGTTTTACCGGGACGACAACGGAGACATGATAGAGATACTCACTTATAAGGACAATCAGGGAGATACTCCCTTCTCCGTGCAGTATATACATCTCATCTTCAAGAACAACATCCTTGTGGAGAAGCAGGTATCCCGTCCCGGAATGTTTATACCAAGACGTCCGATGCCTCCCGCACATCCCCGCAGGAGATAATCCCAAAGCACAGAAGAGAAAACAAACACTATATATATGAAGAAGAAAAAAACTTTTTTTGCAGCGGCTCTGCTTGCCTGCACGTTGGGTCTGAGCGGTTGCGGAATATTTGGACCCTCTTACGCCAGCAAGATGGATGCCATCTCTTACGGAGCCAAGAAGAATGACGTACTGCGCCAGCTGCGCTCCATGAAGAGCAGTCTTCAAGGCACAGAGTTCTACAAAGATAAAGAGGGCAAAGTGATAGAGACATTGGTGTACAGACACACCCAGTATGAGGGTTCCAATCTACTCATCACCTACACCTATCTCATCTTCCAAGACGGCTTGTTGGTAGAGAAGAAGATCATGTCGGACACCGCTTCTCAAGGCTATAAGCCGGCAGTGCCGACACCGGAAGTTCAAACCACCAAGTAGTCTCACACTTCACACTCTGCAGGTATGACACTCTATTTGGCGGGCATACTCATCATTGCCATTCTGTTGGTTATTCTTTCCATTTCGGACATTTCCAGGCTCAAAAAGCAAAATCTCGGAAATAAAAAGGGAAATACCCGTTTTGTATGGCCTATTATCAAACTCTGTATAGGTATCATCGGAATCATTTCGGTCATATTAAGGGTGATTTGAGAGCCATATTCAACCCATAAAAACAGCGTGTACGGAGACCGTTTCGTACACGTTGTTTTTATATATTCCATACCGAAAAATGCTCCCTTTTTTCTTGCTCTCTATTTTGATCGAAGGGGTCGTTTTCAGAGGGGTACCGGATTTGTTAAATCAGCCCATTTTATTAACACTATTTTCGATACCTGTTAAGCAAAAACGCTAAACGAGCATATTCTTCCGGCTTAACGTGTTTAATTTTTCAACGAACACGTTTACCGATTTCACTAAACACGTTTACCGAATTCGATTAACGTGTTTAGCAAAAAATGGCTAAGGCGTTAATAATCAGACCGCTACGTATTTTTATCCTAAAAAGCACCTGAAAAGGCAAATTTCTTCATTAGGAAACGTTTACAGACATGGGTGTTAAAATTTACACCTATTAACGCGAAAAAGCCCCATCAAACGGACTGAGAAAAAATTTTTTCCAAATTCGCGCTGATTTATATTTCACTCTATTTCAAACCATTACAACACAAAACAAAAATTTTCACTCCAAAAAGAGAGAAAGCGGAGCAGTTTCGGAGCAGAGCGTGAGCACTCCGTTTTTATATAAAAGTGCACTTGAAACCGGCTCTTATCTCTGACATATTTTCTTTACATTTGCACCGAGACCAACCGTTATCCATACCCATGATAGTAGCTCGAAAGAAACGAAAAGAAAATATCTCCGAATACATCCTCTACATGTGGCAGGTAGAAGATATTCTGCGCGCACTGAAGCTCGACACCGAGGCGATCACCTCTTACGTCAAGAACCAATACCGGCTGGAAGAGCCGTTGCAGTCCGAGACGCTCCAATGGTATCTCTCTCTGCGCGATGAGCTTATAGCGTCCGGAGCTACTGCGGAAGGACACCTGCCTCAGCTCTCCAAGCTGATAGAGCACCTCGGCTCACTCCATAAGGCATTGCTGGAAGATCCCACGCAAGGTATCTATTCGGCTCTCTTCTACAAAACCCTTCCCCACTTGGTTCATCTGCGTACAAAGCAGAAGTCGTCCAAGCCCGTCGGAGAGATAGAAACCGCTTATATCGCCGTCTATGGCTATATGACCCTTCGGCTGAAAGGGGACGAAGTCTCCCCTTCTACGATGGAAGCCATCAGGCAGATCTCTCTGTTCCTTGCCATGTTGGCGGACAGGTTCCATGCCGTAGAAGAAGGAGAAATCTCTCTGTCCCACTTTCCTACAAACGCTTAAACAGGTCTGCGTCGTAAGATATTTCGCTCTCTTTGATATAGTCGAAGAGGGTCAGGCTGCGCACTTGGTAGAAGTAGTACCAGTAGAAGAAGAGTTCGGAGATATGTTTCTGCCGTGCTTCGTCTCTGGCTTTCTGTGCATCGTTCAGCTCCAGAGTGCTTATCTTACCTATCATGAAGGTCTCTATACCGGTCTTGTACCGCTTTTCGGCGATGCGGTCGGCACTGCGTGCAATGTGGAGTTGTTGTGCTTGGTTGTTGAGCTGTTCTACCAAAAGGAACAGATCTTGGTCGAACTGCTGAGTCTCTTGCTTGATTTGCGAGCGCATCACATCACGGGCACTCTCCGCCATCTTCACTCTTGCTTTTCGTTTGCCCCAGTCCAGCAGAGGTATCCTAACGCCTACCTGCACGATCTGATTCTCTTGAAGATTGCCATAAGCCTCTCTCCACTGTTCGTGTTGTCCGGTATATCCGAGCGAAGCAAAGAGATCCACTTTGTAGCGTTCGCCTTTGGCTCGTGCCACTTCGCTGTCCACTTCGAGCTGTTTACGGCGGATGCGATGCACGAAAGAGTTGTTTTTGTGAGCCTTAGCCAGTACATCGCCATAGTGGATGCGCTTGGCATCTACTGATGCAGGCACTACGGGGAGGATGTCTCCGTCTGTGGTGATGCCGAGAAAAGACTTCAAGCGGAACAGCTTGCCGTTTCTGAGCGAGCGTGCTTCCGTCTCTTTCCCGTTGGCTTGAAGCAGATTCAGCTCCAACTGCAACAGCTCATTCTCCGAGATCTGCCCCATCTCTCGTTTTGCTTTAGCCACTTCGTGTAGCTTTTTGGCGTTCTCTCTGTTTTGGATTGCAATGCGCAGATTTTCGTCCGCAAGCAGCAACTCGAAGAAGTGGCTGATAGTCCGCATCGTGGTTTTCTCCCGTTCTTCGAGATAAGCAGCCTTGGCTTCTTCATACTTTACCGGCTGTATCTTGGTCTGCCAACGGAGTGCATTGTAGCCGAGAATGGGCTGAACCAGCGTGATGGTTGCCGGAATGGTGAGGAAGTGATTGGCTTTCGTGAACGGACGGACATACTCCAGCGAGGAGACCACCGAGATGCGACCGCCGGTGAGAGGGATGTTCTGATCTATGGAGAGCGATCCGCTTGCCTGCAAAAGGCGGGAGCGGACGAACTTGTAGCTGCCGTCTCCCTCCTGATAGAGGTTATAGCCGCTCTTGTAGTTGGGCAGCTCTCCCGTAAAGTTCACTTCCGGCAGCAGCTCTGCACGGTATGTGCGGTACTGCCAGTAGGCTGTACGCAGACGGTCGAGCGCCACTACGGCATCCACACTTTGGGCTTGTGCCATCTCTATGGCTTGTTCGAGTGTGAGGGTTTGCGCTATCGAGTCCGACTGTGCTTGCACATCCTGCCCGGAAGCAGGCAGGATGGCGCATAGCACAATACAAACGCAAATGAAAAAGTTATGATAGAAGTATTGTTTCATTACTGCGTATTTTGAGGTTGTTATTACTCTTCTTTCAACACGACGGATGGCGGAATATTTACCGCTTTACGGGCAGGAATCCAGATGCCAAGTATTACCATCAGCATCATCAGCAGGTAAGCCGACCCGAATCCCCATAGGAAACGCTCTAAAGTCATGGTATCCCACCGGAAGGCAAATCCCAGCTTCGAGATGCCGTAAGAGAGTGGAAGAGCAAAAGGAATGGTGAAAAGCAAAAGCAGAAGCCCTTCTCCGATATAGCGGCGAAGCAGTGCCGCCGCACGATCTCCGAGTGCCATCCGAACGCCCATCTCATGTTTGCGCTGGTCTGTACGGTACCAGAAGACACCGATGACACCAAGCAGAACATTGATGGCAAAGAATATGACGATGGAAGCATAGTTTTTCATCTGCTTTATATACGGAGCATCGAAGCTGCTTTTCATTTCTGCAAAACTCCTTATATCGGAAACGATCAGGTTACAATTGTGCAGCGTGGGAGCAATTTCCTTGAGAAAACGCTCCTTGAAAGCGTGATCGGCAGAAGGTTTGATGCGCATAGAGATCTCCAGATACGGGAGATTCGGATGGTCTCCATAGGAGATAAACTCCTCTTCGGTAGGATAAAGCAGCTGAAAGAGAGAGGTGTTCCACCAATAAAAGGTATTCTGCTTGAGGTCTCCGGATACTCCTCCGACGATGCCAAAGATGTTTCCATCGCTCTCTTTCAACTCCAGACCTATCGGATTGACGTTATTCGGAACTAAAGCTTCGTTCAGACCTTTGGAGATGACCAGCTTATTATCTCGAAGAGCTCTCTTGAAGGCTTCCGTACTGCCTTGTTCGTCCATAATCCTGAAGATGTCCAAGAATTCCGGTTCCACGCCACGGACCATAACCCAATCTTGTACATGCAGAGAATCGGAAGATAAAGTGGTTATACGGTTACTACCCATATGAGGCGTAGAGTGCATCGAAATAGCAACGGCTTCCACTTCTGGCAACTTCTTCAAGCGGTTTTTCACCTCCAGCATACTGGCTGCATAGGTGCGATAACCATCGCTCTCCGGAGCGATATAAAGCGGAGAGGTGTTGGGTAAGATGCTATGAAAAATGCGATAAGTGTGGGCAGTATCGAATCCGGTCGGTTTTAGTGCTTCCGAAATCCTGTTGTAAAATATATTCATAATGCCCCAAAAGCAGAGTAGAACCAGAAGAAGTTCGAGGAAGATGGCAATATTCTGTCTGCGCTCATTCCACATTATTTTAAGTTGATGCTTTATCATGACTATTTCTTGAGTGATAAGGATTCTACAATAGGCTTCTTAGTGGCTCTCCATGCCGGTATGAAAGTGGAAATGAAGTTGATCACAAAGCAGCACAACAGTACCATCAGGAATGCTTGTACGGATATGATGTTCCAAACAGGTAGCGCCACTCCATCGGAATAAGTATAATAATTGCCTTGAAACAATGTATTGCTTGAGAGATAAACAAAGATTACGGCGAGGACAAATCCAAGGATACCGCCTAAAAGGGACTGTATAAAGCTCTCCGAAAGAACCTGATTGAGCAATCCTCCTTTCGTTGCTCCAAAAGATCTTCTAAGCCCTAACTCCGCATATCGTTTCTGCATACGGGAAGAGGTCATCGCCGCAAGATTGATCGCCGGAATAAGCAAAAAGATCAGGATGGATACGATGTTTGTCCGGTTTACCTCCTTCATATCGGGCGGGATATTGGATGCAGACCTGTTGAAGTGTACCCAAAAGTCGTCCGGTTGCTCCATTAAACTGACTCTGTGAGTGCGACTCTTGTCGGCATTGAACTGCTCTATCCGTTTCTCTACCTCTGCTCTTATCTCCGGAAAGTCCGCTTTGCTCTTTGCCATAACGGCAACCATCACATTTCCGGAAGGCTCTGTTGTCTCAGGGAAATCTTCTACGGAGTAGGGATACCAGGCATTGGCATACGCATCTTGCGCCAACTCGAATGCGTTTTCCACCACTCCCACAATAGTGTAAGGGCTAAAATTGATAAGGATTTCGCGTCCGACCACATCGGTAGTCTGGAACACCTTACGAGCCATATCTTCATCTATCACCGCCTTAGCAAGCCTGCTGTCGAAATCTTCTTGCGTAAAGGGCGATCCGCTGATGAACTTAAAGCGGAAAACATCCCAGAACTGCGCATCGGTTCCCCGTGTTACACCTTGAGCATTATTCTTGGAACCGGGAGCGGAGAACGGTGTCCCGTCCTGTCTGAACAGGTACGATGCCACAACCTCTGCACTTTCGATAGGTTTGAGAATCTCTTCAACGAAAAATCTTGCTATGCCTCCGTTGCTCTCTCCTCCGTTTTTACCCTCCGGATCTTTGTAGATAGACTTAATATAAGAGATATACAGTGTGCGATCTCTATTCACTTCGGGATAGACCGAACCGGTCTCCACGCTATGCACCATAAACTTTATCATGAGCATGCAAACAGCAAGAGCCGTTCCAAGAATCATGATGGTGCTGAGCACGGGAGCCTCTTTTATCAGGCGGAAAGCGTGCTTAATATATTGCTTGATCATTGTCTGTGGGTTTAATGGTTAGGCTTACTGTATCTGTCTACCGTCGAAGAAACGAACGATTCGATGGGTTTGTTCTGCCTGCTTTTCGGAGTGCGTTACCATGACAATAGTACGTCCGTCTTCTCTGTTAAGCTCTTGAAGAAGCGACATCACCTCTGCGCCCATCTTGGAGTCGAGATTACCGGTAGGCTCATCCGCAAGCAGAATGGTGGGGTTGCCTATCAATGCACGAGCTATTGCGACACGCTGACACTGTCCGCCCGATAGCTGACTTGGGAGATGCTTCATGCGGCTGCTGAGACCCACTCTCTCCAAAACCTCTTTAGCCAATCGTGTGCGTTCCGAACCGGATACGCCTCCACGATAAAGGAGAGGAAGCTCTACGTTGTCCAGCACATTGAGGGAGTTGATAAGGTGAAAACTTTGGAAGACAAAGCCAAGATGTTGGTTGCGAAAGCGGGCAAGCTCTTTGTCCGAAAGCCCGTCGGTTTTCTTTCCGACCAGTTCCACCGTTCCGGCAGTAGGCTTATCGAGCAGACCTATCACGTTCAAAAGCGTGGACTTACCGCATCCCGAAGGTCCCATAATGGATAAAAACTCTCCTTTTTCTATTTCCAAGTTCACATTGTCCAGTGCCAATGTTTCAATCTCTTCTGTTCTGTAAATTTTGTTGATGCCTGTAAGGCGGATCATTGTGTTTGTTTCCATACTGTTTTTAGTTTTATAGTTTATTATTCTGTTCTTGTTTTACATTTACTCTTTCTCCTTAAGAGCATCTATCGGAAGTATTCTCATCGCCCTTGTAGCGGGGATAGCTGCGGCAATAATGGAAATAATTAAAAATGCCACTAAGGTCAGAACGATAGCCATGCCAAATCTTCCGATGCTATTATCCATAAGATCGTTTATGGTGATAATAATATCGTTGTAAGCTAAAAAGGCACAGACCACGATGGCAGGCAGGACTGCGAAAAGCAGTATATACACTACCTCCGCCATCACTTCAAGGACAATGCTCACATTGGTAGCACCCATCGCCTTCTTTACACCTATCTCCTTTACTCGTCCTTGCATACGGAACCAAAAGATTCCACCTATTCCGAGAAATATGTTGAGGAGGAAAAAGATCATCACAGACAGCACCCCACGCATCACCAACGTGTTCCCGTTAGAGAGGTTATAAGTATCTCGTGTCTGTTTCAGTGCCTCCACGTTGTTGAGATAAGAGGGTCCCTGACTCAACTCACGCCTGTACTCGTTCATGAAGTCCTCGACAAAGTGATCGCTGTCCACTTTTGAACGTACTCGGATAAAGAAGTCGGCAGACGGCATATACATATACAGCGGCATGGGTGCTATCACAAAAGGCTCGAAACGTTCAAACTCTTCCAGCCTCATCGAAGGGATCACGCTTCCCACCGTAAACTTGTTCATCTCACGATATTCGTCTGTAGGGCTGTATTGCACACTGTAAAAGTCTTTGAATAGACGTCCTTTTACATCCACTTCTCCCCATACACCATGAGCCAGTTCGGGAGTTACTGCAGCATATCTCGGTGCTATTTCTCCCCAATGTTCGAGCATCTCTTTATCCACTTTTACTCCGAACGTATCGAAGTAGCCCTTTGTCGTATAGATCACTTTAGCTTCCGTAAGCATGGTATCCTGCTCCAAAGCATAGGCTTGAAACATATTTCCCGTATAAGGAGTAGTCCCCATTATGAGCGTTGCAGCCTCTACGCCATTGATGTCTTGCAGTCTGGAGAGTATTCTTTCCGCATTCTTACGGTTTATCTCATTGATCTGCTCCATATCCATTCCCTCATAAGAGAATGTCCTATTGGCTCTCATCTCCACTCTGTATACGTGATCTATATTGTATCCGCTACTTTTAAGCAGGGAGTTCATCGAGACATAAAATATGTCCATACAGTACCACATCAGAATGAATGTAATAAACAACCCTGCGACCGGAGCCACATTGGAGCGACGCTCATTCCACATTTTATGTATCAGTTGTCTCATAACTGTGTCAGATTTCTATTTGATGGTTTGTATGATTTCGGCTTTAGCATAACGATATGCCGGATATACCACGGAGAGTAAGCTCAACAGAAGGCAAACCCCAAAGAGGACCAGCAACACGCTCGGACTCAAAATGGCACTTACCGGAATCTGTAAAGCATCGACATCCATCGTACCTGCCATACCTGCCAAAAGCCAGTTTTTGGAAAGATAGACCAAAATAAAAGAGAGGATGATGCCTATAATGCCGGCAAACATGGTCATCAGGAGATTTTCCCAAATGAGCATCTTCACGATTTTCACCACTGTTGCGCCGTAGGTTTTACGCACACCGATCTCTCCCCTGCGCTTCTCCACCAGCGTGGAAACCATACTGCTCATTGTCAGAGCAGGGACAAGCACAAGAATACCCAGCAGTAGCGCTACTATCAGTCTGGCTGTACCATTTTCTCCGAAAGACAACATCTTTCCCTTGATATCTTTCAGTCCCACTTCCACAGCATACTCGGAAAGAGTCGCATTATGCTTTGCCAAACGATCTTCAACAATATCCGTTACCTGCTTGATAGATGCACCCTTTTCCAGAAGTAGCACTGCCAAACAACGACCACGTGTCCCTTCTGCACTTCTTTCGGGACTGAACTGCCGATGAACCGCAGGCAAATAAACCTCTGCATAAGCATTAGAGAAGAGTGCACCAACTTGCTCTACTACGCCGGACACCTTAATCTCTTTTCCCATATTGAGTCGGATATATTTCCCAACAGCATCTTCCGAACCGAACAGATGCTTTGCCAACTTATCGGAGATCACAGCATCGTTATCTTCGTCCTTATTGCGCTCTGCATCAAAAGGCTTTCCGCTCAAAAATATGAACTCATACATTCGGAAAAAGGTTGGATCTACCAGCTTTACCATAGCGCTAGTTTCGTTGCCCGCTACCCCCGAAACGTGCGATCTGGATATACATTGCTCTGCCTGTTTCGTTGTTTCCGAAAGCGCCCAACTGTTGTATGCCACCATCTCCACTCCGGGTAGATCTTCGTACAATACCTTTGCAAGATCAAGAGATATACCCGTATTGATATCCGATCTCGGTTCTTTCTTATATGTTCTACCTGCATCTGAGAAAAGCATACGACTTCTATTGTTCTCTATCCCTATATCTCCTGTGCTGAAGAAATAGATCATGTAAACCACCATGGAGAAGGCTATCGAAATAGAAAAACTCGCTATGAGTATGCCATAAAGCACTCTGTTCTGTTTGATGTTTCTTATCAGCTGTTTCATCTTCTTACTGTTTTAGAGAGAGTGAACTCCTGTTTTCGTACTGCTTCATATCGCTCACCACCACTTTGTCCCCCTGTTGAAGCCCGGAAACAACCTCTACATGACTAAAGTTGCTCTCTCCAAGCTTGACCTCCCGACGTACAAGAGTATTCTTGCCATCCAGCACGAAAAGATTGTATATACCTGCACCGGCGTAGTAAGTACCGTTAGCAATGCGCACCACATCCTCTTTCTCCGAAGTGAGCACATGCACATCCGCTCTAAGACCGGAGCGCAAAACGGAGTGGGCATCCTCGTCCAGCTGAACCATGAAAGAGATTACACCGTTCTTGGACATCGGGGTTACACTGCCCACGATACCGGTCAGCGATGTCTTGCCGACACGTACTATCACTTTGGATCCCGTGCGTACTCTGTCGCTGTAAGCGTCTGCAATCTCGCACTCGACCTTGAAATGAGAAAGATCCGATATGATTGCCACCTGTGTTCCGGCAGGTACCTGTGTTCCCACTTGGGTGTTGATGAACGTGAGCACAGCCTTACGGGGCGAACGGATCTGGGCATCATCCAAGACGCGCTTCATCTCTGCCACACTCTTTTGAAAGATTCGCAGCTCCAACATCTTCACTTTAAGCTCTGCTTCGGCTACGGTTCGGCTGTTGGCAAGTTGCTTTTGAAGCTGTTCCTGTTCAAGGGTAGAGACATTGTAGCTCAGCTCCATCTCTCTCACTCTATCCTGTGTACCGGCTCCGATGCTATCCAGATATTTTTCGTTTCGCATCTCTACCTGCTTGCGGCGAGTCTGCATCTCTCCCACCTTTACACGCATCTCCAAGTCGCTCAGACTGCTGTGAGAGCGAGCCTTGAGCTGTTCGATCTCATACTTCTTCATCTCAAGCTGATCCAACATCTTGTTGTACTCCGTCTCCGTACTGGCAAGATCGAGCTTCAAGATAGGAGTACCCACATCAAGCGAATCTCCTCCTCGCTTGTAGACTTCCAATATCCGGCTCGAAATGGGAGTAACGATCACCTCCTCTATGGACGGCACCACTCTGCCCGAACCATTTACGGAGACCTCTATGTTACCTTTGTCCGCAGTAGCCATAAGAATATCTTTCATATCCACGGAGGGTTTCATCCAAATGCCCAACAGCACAATGACCACAACCACAGGCACTGCAATGATGCCGTACTTCAACCACTTTTTTCTCTGCACCTTTTGGCGCTCTGTCTTTGATATTACACGATCCATATTCTGTTCGTTGTTTCTGTTTGTTTCACTTTGCCCAAATAGGAGCAATGGGTATGCCAAAACAGCTAACCAACTGATATACAAAACAAACAACAAATAGGGAGTGTCCATTATCGGACACTTTGCTCCGAAAACGGACACTCCGAACGGACAGTTGTCCGCTTGTGCTCCCGGTTTTGCCTCTCTTCTTTCGCTAAAAACAGGAAGCGGGAGAGCCAAAAATTTCTTGCGAAACAGCCCCTTCTCCGACACTCATTTTTATATATTCCATCCCGAAAAATGCTCACTTTTTAGCCTCTTTCTATTTGCTCCGGAGGGGTCGTTTTCAGAGCGCGACCAAACTGTTAAATCCGCCCTGTTTTATTAACACAAATTCCGATACCTATTCATCCAAAACGCCAAAGCAGTATATTTGGTCGGCTTAAAGTATTAAGCGAAATCAATAAACGTATTTACCGATTTCATTTAATACGTTTACCGGATTCGATTAAAGTATTTAGCCAAAACAGCTTATATGCTGACTACCAACACTTTCCGAAAATATGCTGCTTTTTAAGGCATTTCAGCGGCAATTTAACATTAAGAAAACTTCACTCCCAACCTCCTTATTTTTCAACTTTATTAACGCGAAAACAGCCCCTAAAACCGACCGAGAGGAGAAAAAATCGCAAACTCACGATTTTGCATATCCATTTGACGCCCAAATCATTGAGCCATATTTTCGAGCCGAACGACAAAAAAGAGAAAGAAAAACCGCTCCTCCCTCAGCCCTTTTTTGTCCCTCCATTTTTATATAAAACCTCCAGACAACAGCTCGATCATTTTGAGGGAAAAATGGGGCAACAAAGAGGGAAAAAATCATTCCTTTTTATGATGTCCGAATGACCGTGAAAAACAAAAAATTTCCGTAACGGGCAGTCCGAAGAAATAGCCGTACAGACTCTTTTTTCTTTCCTCCCGAAAAAGGAGAAAACGCTCTCTACTCCGGAGAGAGTGGATCGGAAGAGAGAGGCGTTGGCTAATAGCGCGATTTTGACTAACTTTGGTTGTTCTCAACAAGAGTGCTCCCTCTCTTTCCGAAACAAGAACAAGAGAGGGTTGGACTACAACACACAGATATGATCTATAAGCTCACATTATCATATATCACTACACTGCTCTTGGGGTTGCTCTGTTTCTTCGGAGCGGTCTCCCACTCTGCGGCTCAAAGCGGAGCAGTAATCACAGCGGAGGAGGCAGACAGCAGAATCTTTGCAAACCGTGCGGTTCTCCTGCTGGACGAGGAAGACCTTGGAGCTAAAATCAATCACCTGCACTGGGCAATAGAGCTGGACAGCACCAATCTTGCGGCATACGTGGAGCTTGGAAACATTGCACTCCGCACCAACAACATCAATCTTGCATCGGAATACCTGCTGAAAAGCTACGACTTGAGCAATAAAGATCCTTTCTTGGGACAGACACTCCTGAGGATTGCCATGGCTATGCAGAACGAGAAGCTGGTCTTGAAGGTGGGCGAAGAGCTGCTGCAAAATTCGCCGGAAGACTTGGAGGTGTTGGACTCAATGGCTCGGCTCTACGAACAGAAAAGGATGCCGGAAAAGAGTATCTTCTATCTCCGGAAGATGAACGGCATTCTGTCGGATGAGATAACCATTACCTTCCGCATCGCTCAAAACTTTGCCCTGAACAAGCAAGAGGATGAGGGGCTCAAAGAGATAAGCCGGTACATTTCGGAACACCCTATGGAGCTGAGGGGTTATCTCTCCATGATGGCGTATCTGAACATGATAGGCAGGGAGGATGAGGCTGTAAAGTACATCGGACAGATCCCGAAAGAGCTGAGAAAGAGCCCGGAAATAATCCTCACAAGAGCGAGACTTGCGCTGAAAGATGGCAACTATAAGGAGGCAAAGAAAGAGTTCGGAGCACTGCTCAGAACGGATGGCATAGATCCTCAAGCCATTGACGAGCTTATCTCTATGCTCGCCCCTTATGTATCGAAAGAGAATGTCTCTTTTCTGCAGGAGTTTGTTCCGTTTTTTGAAGAGATAAAGCAGGAATACGAGCAGACCTCCTCCATCGCGCTCTTCCTTGCCGACATGTACATCGCTCAGGATAAGACGGAAAAGGCAGAGGCGATATATTCCGAACTCATCGAGCGCGGAGCATCTGACATGAAGCCTTACAGCTACATGATTCAGAAAGCAATGACCGCCTCGAATGCGGCGGAAATGATACGCATAGCGGAAAAGGGTCGGACGGCACACCCGACAAGACCGGACTTCTACATCTACAACGTACTGGCTCTGGGCGAACAAGAGAAGCCGGATGAGGCTCTGGCGGTAGCCAACAAAGGGCTGGAAGTGGCAGACAAAGGCTCTTTCCTCTACGGTCATCTGCTCTTTGTCTCCGCCGATCTACTCAATGAGAAAGGCGAAACGGATGAAGCTCTGAGACGATACGAGCAGGCATTGGGCTATCTGCCCAAAGATGCATTGCTGCTGAACAACTATGCTTATGCGCTTGCCACATCCAACAGAAACATCGAACGGGCAGAGGCTCTCGCAAGTGAAGCTATACGGATAGACTCATCCAATGCCTCTTTCTTGGACACATACGCCTGGATACTCTACTTACGCGAAAATTATGGCTTGGCGAAGTACTATATCGAAAGTGCCATAAGGAACAGCAAGGAGGAAGTAAGCAGTGTGTTGCTGGATCATTATGGGGATATTTTATGGAAGCTCAACGACAAGGGGAATGCCGTAAAAGCTTGGCAGGATGCGTTGAAAGCCGGGGCGGAAGATGGTGAGAAGATCAAGAAAAAGATCGAACAGGCTGCATTGTAATACTCTTAAGAACAATATGAAGCAAAATAGCATAATACGCTGGAGCAGCGTACTGTTAGCAGTAACTCTTCTAAGCAGTTGCGGTATATTCCGGAAGTTGTCCGGAGACAAACCGCTTACCTCTCCGTTCATCACGGACAGGCAGATGGCAATAGACGCAATCAATAATCAGCCCAAGATTGAAAAGCTGGAGGGGAGGGGCGGAATAGCCATCAAGACCGACAAAAACAATGTATCCTCTCGCTGTGTACTGCACGTCTCCAAAGATGAATATGCTTCCCTGTCGGTGAGACCTCTTGGACTGATTGAGGTGGGAAGGCTCACCATCACACCGAAAAAGCTTCTGGTGGTGGACAGATTCAATAAACAGGCATTCCGAACAAGTGTGGGAGTGGCTACCAATATCTTTTCCCAGATTTTTGCAGGTTGGGATCTTGCGGCTTTGCAGTGTATGCTCCTCGCCCAACCGTTTACGCCAAGCAAGCAGGGTGCGGAAGCAATAAACGGCATGGAGTATGTCCCAAACTCTTCAGGCTTTACCCTGACAAAGAAAGAGGGCAAGATCGTTGTCCGTTTGGACTATTCTCCTCTACCGGCACCAAGATTACGTGAAGCACATATCTACTATGGCTCAAAAGTGGAACGGGTACTCTCCTGCTTCTATGAGCGTTACCAACCGGTGGGACAAAGCGACATCTTCTTCCCTAAAATCATCACACTGAAAACCTATCCGGATAGAGATGTCAAAGAGCAAAGCTTGGTAACACTCACTTTAGACAAGACTTTGGAAAAACTTCCGGCTGAAGCGCCAAGCACAGATATTCCTAAAGGGTACAAAAGTGTGAGTTGGGCAGAAGTGATTTCCATGATAAAAGAACTCCAAAAATAGACCAGAGTATGTTTCGAGGGCTTTTCAAACTCTTTTTAGCTCTATTCGTTGTGCTGTCTCCTATCGGAATGTCGGCACAAAATCAGAGGAAATCGGCTACGGTGCGAAAGTTGGAATCGCAGCGTAAGAAGATGCAGGAAGAGATCAATACACTGAACAAGGAGCTGAAGAAAGCATCGAAAGATACAAAGAGCAGTCAGAATCGTTTGGCTTTACTCAATCGGCAGATAGAGACAAGGAAACAAATGATAGAGACACTAACGCAAGAGATAGACGAGGCAGATAAAAACCTGATCCTCCTGACCGGTCAGATAGACACGCTTACCACCCAACACTCGCACAGGCAACAGGCTTACGTCAAAAGTCTTCAGGCTATGAGCCGTCGGAGAGGGGCTAAAGACCAGCTGCTCTACCTGCTGTCTGCAAAGGATATAAGGCAGTCGTTCAGACGATTGAGATACTTGGCAACCTATGCCAACTGGCAGAAAGAGGAGGCAGAAAAGCTGAAGTCCATACAGCTTTCGGTGCAAAAGAAAAAGGAAGAGCTGGACACCCAACGGGCAGAAAAGGCTTCGTTGCTCTCCACACGCGAACAAGAAAAAGAACGTCTGCTTGCCAACCAGGAGGAGAGCAAGAAAGAGGTAAGTCGTCTACAAAAAAGACAGAAAGATATTCAGGCTAATCTGAAAAAGAAGAAGCAGCAGGCTCAGACTTTAGACCGCCAGATTCAAAATCAGATAGCGAAAGAAGTTGCCGCTGCACAAGAAAAAGCGAGAAAAGCAGCAGAAGCAAAAAAGAGACAACAACAGTCTCCCAAGAAAGGGACTACCGCTACCGCTCCTGTGACAGAGGAACGCAGGGCAGAAGTATCGGGAGGATATGCGATGACAAAAGATGAACGTCTGCTCTCCAACTCCTTTGCCGGCAATAAAGGAAAACTACCGATGCCGGTTACAGGGCAGTATAAGATAGTGGGTCAGTTCGGTCAGCAAAATCACAGTGAACTTAAATCCATACAGATAAACAACAACGGCATAGACATAGAATCACCTCAAGGGGCAGAAGCTCGTGCGGTATTCAATGGTACAGTCTCGAAGGTTTTTGTGGTCGATGGCTATAACAACACCATCATAATACGGCATGGGAACTATCTCACTGTTTATAGTAACATCAAGAATGTCTATGTAAAAGCAGGAGATCATGTGACCACGGGACAGAAAATAGGTTCGGTATATTCTGATCCTGAGTTAGGAGGAGCCTGCCAACTCCATTTCCAGCTTTGGAAAGAGCGCAGCAAACAAAATCCTCTACACTGGTTGTCCAGATAGTTATTAGGAATGAAACAGATCAAAAATACAATAATAGCACACAGCATAGAAGAACTTTCGCAATGCTTGCAAGGATCAAAAAGCGTTGCGACAGTGGGTTTCTTTGATGGTGTCCACTTAGGACATCAGGATCTTCTCCAAAGAGTTCGCACGGAAGCCGGAAAAATGGGAGCAAAGAGTGTGGTGATAACTTTTGCGGAGCATCCTCTCACGGTGGTCGGAGGCGCTTCCAGGAAAAAGCCGTTACTGTTATGCGACAGGAGAGATAAGGAAATGCTCCTCTCCCAACAAGGGATGGACTTTATTCTGATGCTCCATTTCACGCCCGAACTTGCAGCTATAACGGGTAAAGATTTCGCACAAACACTCCATGACAAATGCAATACGACAGCTTTGGTAATGGGTTATGACAATCATTTTGGCTCTAAACGTTTCAGCACTCAAGAGGAGACACAGGCTTATATAGACAGCTGGGCAATTCCGGTTATCCGGCATGAAGCTCTCTACAAAGACGATATAAAGGTATCTTCATCGGTGATTCGCTCTGCCGTTCAGTCGGGAGACTTTGCAAAAGCATGGAGTCTCTTGGGAAGACCATACAGCGTCAAAGGGATTGTACAACATGGCAGCAAGATAGGACGAAGCATAGAATATCCCACCGCAAATATCGAAATAGATCCGGAGCATGAGCTTGTGCCGGCTCAAGGTATCTTTGTATCCGAAGTGATTGTAGAGGGTACGAGATATGGCGGAATGTCTTACTACGGACAGCGACCCACGTTGGGGCACGACGAGAAAGCCCGTATGGAGGTTTTTCTATTCGACTTCTCCGGAGATCTTTACGGCAAAGAGGTAGAGATTTTATTCTATCACTACCTGAGAGCAGACATCAAATTTTACTCTTTGGACGCATTGGCGGAGCAGCTACGTAAAGATGAGATCGACTCTCGTGCATTTCTAAAAAATCTTCATGCCGAATAAATCCCATCATGAAGACGCCTCAAATAGAGATCAAAGACATAATAAGGAGTAAGTATAAAGGCTGGATTCCCAAATCGCTTATCTCTTTTCTCCGGAGGCTCATACACCAACAGGAGATCAATGAGATGCTCCAACTCCAAGATCATATCGGGGGCGTAGAGTATGCCAACAGGCTCTTGAAAGCATTCGATATATCTCTCAACATTTCGGGAGAAGAGCAGATAACGACACTTAAAGGGAGACAGCTGCTCTTTGTATCCAATCATCCGCTTGGCGGACTGGATGGAATCGCTCTGACTGCCTGGTTGGGCAAGCTGCTTGAAGGTAGATTATTCGTTCCGGTAAACGACCTTCTGATGTCCATTCCTCAGTTTGGAGACATCTTCCTTCCCGTAAACAAACATGGTGTTCAGAACAGAAAACTTGGAGAAATGATGGTTCAAGCTCTCGAAGAGAAAAGGCATGGGCTCACTTTTCCTGCCGGTTTCTGTTCGAGACAAAATGGTAAAGGAGAGATTCGAGATACGGAATGGAAAAGCTCTTTCCTACGATTGGCGCAGCAGCATAACCTTACCATTGTTCCGCTATTCTTCGATGCCGCCAACTCTCCACGCTTTTACAGGTATGCCCGATGGCGTCAAGGGCTGGGCATTAAGCTGAATATCGAAATGGTGTTGCTTCCCGATGAGATGTTCAAAGGGCGACACAAGACATTCAATATCTATGTGGCTCCTCCGATATTCCCCGAACAGATCCCTTCCGAAAAGAGCAAACATCAAGCCTTTTCCGATCAGATCAAAGAGAGTATCTACCGCTTACCTTCTATCTCTAAATAAAGATGCAACCAATCATTCCCCCTATCGAAAAGTCCGTTCTCCGTTCGGAGCTGAGGCCGGAGATGTTGCTCAGAAAGACCAACAGGGCAGACAACGAGATCTATATCTTTCAAGCTCACGAAGCTCCCAATCTGATGCGAGAAGTGGGCAGGTTAAGAGAGGAGGCTTTCCGGTATTACGGCGGAGGGAGCGGTCTGGAAACGGATACAGACAGATTCGATTACGAAGGGGGATATAAGCAGATCATCGTCTGGGATCCGGAAGAAGAGAAGATACTCGGCGGGTACAGATTCATCTGTGGAGAGCATGTCCCGACAAACGATGGTGTTCCGGATCTTGCCAGTGCGCACATGTTCTCTTTCTCACAAGAGTTCATCACGGACTATCTGCCCTATACCATAGAGCTGGGACGCTCTTTCGTCTCCCTCTCATGCCAGAGCACTCTTCCCGACAGCTCTGTTTCCTCCTCAAAAGGAATATTTGCGTTGGACAACCTATGGGACGGTGTGGGTGCTCTTCCACTGCTTTACCCCGAATACCGATACTTCTTCGGCAAGGTTACCATGTACAAAGGGTACAACAGATATTGCCGTGACATCATCATCTTCCTCCTGTCCAGATACTACTCCGACCCCAAACAGCTTGTCCGCCCGATAGAAGAAGTTCCTTACACGACACCGGTAGAGGCGTTGTCCGAGATACTTCACTACGACACTTTTGAAGAAAACTACAAAGCCGTGAACCGTCTCGTTCGAGAATATGGCATAAACATCCCTCCGCTCATCAACTCTTACGTACAGATTGCAAAGCAGCTGGTGTTTTACGGCACGGCTATCAACAGACACTTTTCAGATGTCGAAGAGAGTGCCATACTGCTCCCCTTCGCCGGCATAAACGAAGAGAAACTAAGGCGACACGTAGAAAGTTTCATCCGCGACTGCGCTTTACGCTACAAAAAGAGACTTCACCGCTCGGAGTCGGACGGCAATCTCTCCTAAATCAAAAATATCTTCCCTTTTCATGGAAACCGCTCACCTACTCGTTGTGGACGATGACAGCGCCATTCGATCCTCTCTATCCCTGCTTCTCAAGCGAGCCGGCTACAATGTATCTGTGGCAGAGTCTCCACGTGCAGCTCTCTCTTGCATAGAAGAACAGCCTCCTCACCTTATCTTGATGGATATGAACTTCTCTCTCTCCACAACCGGAGACGAGGGGCTATTCCTTTTGAGTCAGGTCAAAAAGAGATGGGAAGAGATACCGGTCATACTGATGACCGCATGGGGATCCATAGAACTGGCAGTGAAAGGGATGCAAGCAGGAGCGTTCGACTTTGTAACGAAACCGTGGGACAACTATAAGCTCTTGGAGTCTGTACGTAACGCTTTGGAGCTGAACAGACCGGAAACGGGAGAGAAAGAGATTTCCTCCAGACAGCAGCTCGACAAAAAACACAGCTTCGACCATATCATCGGACACTCGCCTGCTATCATCGAACTGCTTCAGACCGTTGCACGCATAGCTCCTACCACTGCTTCTGTCCTCATAACGGGAGAAAGCGGCACGGGGAAAGAGCTGATAGCCGAAGCTATACACCTCAACAGCAAGCGACGCTCCGAATCTTTTGTCAAGGTAAACCTTGGAGGGATCTCGGCATCGCTGTTTGAGAGCGAAATGTTCGGACACAAGAAAGGCGCTTTTACGGATGCCGTGGCAAGCCGTACCGGCAGGTTTGCTCTTGCAGACAAGGGAACTATTTTTCTGGACGAGATCGGAGAGCTGGACTTGGCTTCTCAAGTGAAACTGCTGAGAGTGTTGCAAGACCAGACTTTTGAGGTTTTGGGCGAAAGCTCACCCACCAAAGTGGACATACGTGTAGTGAGTGCCACGAATGCCGATCTTGCTTCGATGGTTGCCGCCGGCACATTCAGAGAAGATCTCTACTACCGTATCAACCTCATCGTACTCCGTGTACCGCCTTTGAGAGAACGCAGAGAGGACATCCCTCTTCTGGCAAAACATTTTGCGCAGAAGCTATGCAAAGCCAATGGTCTGCCGGCTGTATCTTTTACTCCGGAAGCAGAAAGCTTTCTCTCCTCCCTGCACTACTCCGGCAATGTTCGGGAGTTGAAAAATCTCATCGAACGCTCCATCCTCATCTCCGGCAAGTCCGTTCTGGACAAAGGAGACATTCAGCACAGAGAGGAGCAGTATCTGCCGGACACTCCACCGCTTTCCGAGCAGACACTCGAAGAGATAGAAGCCGAAACCATAAGACAGAAAATTACGGAATACAACGGCAATCTCTCCCGTGTGGCAAAGGCTCTCGGCATAAGCAGAGGCGCACTATACAGAAGGCTCGACCGCTACGGTATCAAGTACTAACCGAATCTTACCTCCTCCTTTCCTTATGAGTTACAGACTCTCTTACTATCTGTTGGTTCTGTTGGTCATGGGCACCATTCTCTTTACAGCCCTCTATGCCGAGACCCGAACATCATGGTCGCTCATCGCTCTCGGTATCAACGGCTTGCTCTTGCTGGTTCTGCTCATCTTCTTTTTCAGACGCATCGTGATGCCTCTGCACATTCTGGACAGCGGGATGAACCTTCTGCGCTCGCAAGACTTCTCCTCAAGACTCGCCACGGTGGGGCAAAACGATGCCGATAACCTTGTTGCGATATTCAATGAAATGATAGAGCAGCTGCGCAAAGAGCGGTTGCAAGTAAGAGAAGCCAATTCACTGCTCGATCTGCTCATCAACGCCTCTCCCATGGGGGTGATCATACTGGATCTGGATCACAATATCAAGAGTGTAAATCCGGCTTCGCTCTCCCTGCTCGGCATAGATCCCGAAACGGAGATACTGGGCAAGAAGCTGCAAGAAGCCGAACGGCTCTTCACGCTGACCCTGTCCGACATTCCGCAGGGATCTTCCATTACGGCACAGCCATCCGGTTCTGCCATCCTGCGATGCTCTCATCTCACCTTTCAGAATCAGGGATTCAAGCAGCCTTTCTTCCTCATAGAGAGTCTCACGGACGAGGTGAGAAAAGCGGAAAAAGAGGCTTACTCCAAAGTGATACGCATGATAGCCCATGAGGTAAACAATACCACTGCCGGACTCACATCCACTCTCCAAAGCCTGCATGACATTTTGCAGGAAGAGCCGGACAAGGCAGACCTCGTGGAGGTACTCGACAGCTGCAATCACCGCTCAAGGCAGATGAGCCGTTTCATCACGCAGTTTGCCGATGTTGTCCGCATTCCGCAGCCACAGTTTGCCACTTCGGACATCAATCTTCTGCTGAAACGGTGTGCTCTATTCATGGAGCATCAGTTCAGCGAGAACCGCATTGCCCTCCATCTGGAGCTATCCCCCGAACCGCTCAACACCTCTTTCGACGACGGACTCATAGAGCAGGTCATCCTCAACATCCTCAAAAACAGCATGGAGAGCATAGGCACCGATGGCAATATCACGCTATCCTCCTCGCTCTCTCCTGCTCCGGAGATTGTCATTACCGACGACGGGCCGGGCATATCAAAGGAGCTTTCGGACAAGATATTCAACCCCTTCTTCTCCACCAAACCCAATGGGCAGGGCATCGGACTGCTCTTCATCATGGAGGTGTTGGACAGACACCACTTCACCTATTCGCTTCGGACGGAAGAGGATGGCAAGACACGCTTCCGAATCAGAATAAAAACGGTATAAATCGTCTCCGAAAACTGCTCCGAAACGACCCGAAAAAAGGGGCTTTTTGCCGGTATTTTTATATAAAAACGGAGTACTCACATTCTGCTCCAAAACTACTCCGCTCCCTCTCTTTGGGGAGTGGAGATTTTTGTTTATAGCCGTAAGAGATTGAAATAGAGCAGAATATAAATCAGCGCGAATTTGGAAAAAATTTTTCTTCAGTCCGTTTGATGGGGCTTTTTCGCGTTAATTAGTATAAATTTTAACACCCTTCTCTGTAAACGTTTCCTAATAGAGAAATTTGCCTTTTCAGGGGTATTTTAGGGCGAAAATACGTAGTCGGTTGATTGTTAGCACTTTAATGATTTTGGCTAAACACGTTAATCGAATCCGGTAAACGTGTTTAATGAAATCAGTAAACGTGTTCATTGAAAAATTAAACACGTTAAGCCGACAAAATATGCTCGTTGGGCAAAAGGGATGCGCTCTATCAGAGCGGTATCTCCATTTTGCTCGGATATATTCTCTTGGGATCCCCGAAGAGAGCCATCGTTTCAGCCATAACGCCTCTTGAAGGTTTGAGCTTGGTCTCTTTGAGCAACGCTCCATTCAGATAGACTTGCACCGGTAAGGCAAAGTTTATATCGTCTACATAGATGGAGAGTGTGCCCGTAACCTTTCCGGCAATCTCTTTGGTTTTCAGCTCTATCTTGTTTCCCTCTTTCACGAGATCGAATAGAATCCGGTCTGTATCCGACGAACGCTTGAGCGAACGAAAGTCCAAGTTGTAAACGGCATTGGCATAACCTCCCGTGCCGACCTTACCTCCGGGGAATATGTTGTAGTATTCGTAGGTAACGTGGCGAGGATTACTCCGGCGTCTCTGCTTGATAAACCAAGGAGCCATATCGAAATAGCGTGTACCCAGATGGTCTCTGTTGGGTTGGATGATCACCATCCCCTCATAGTCCGCAGGGTCTTCTCTCTGAAGCTCCTCGTGCCTGTCTTTCCACTTGTATGCGTAGAGGTTTCTGCTGAAACCGAAATCGTTGGCGCCCACTTCCATACGGAACGGGAGATTTCTAAGGTTTACAGCTTCCGTAGAGGGCTTCTCCGCTGCGGCAAGAACACCTGCGGCTGCGAAGTAGTCGGGCATGAACAGAGCCAGACGAAGCGTTCCGTATCCGCCCTCAGAGATACCCGTCAGATAGACTCTATCGGGATCGGCTATTCCGCTCAACACTGCCAGCTGATAAGCTCTTAGGAATGCAGCTCTCTGCGGTTGGTAGTACCAGCGACCTTTACGGTCGTCCGACATACGGGGTACAAAGTAAAAAGATGGCGCATCGTCGTACTGACGGCTCAGCGAGAGTGCCGCATTCCACTCGTTTTCATTGATGGTAGAGCCCCACTCCGAAGGTGTTTTGGGATACGATCCACCACCATGAAGATTGATGACCATAGGGTATCCTCCGCCGGGCATATCCCCTTTCGGAAAGCACTTGATCTTCATGCGCTCCTGCTGAGGGATATTCCAGATGATCTCTTTGCTTGGAAGCTCGACCGCCAGACCGGACTTTTCGAGTCGCTCTTTATTGGCTTCTTTCCAAAGCATCCATATCTGATCTCTTTCGGATTTCAGTTCGTCCGGTGTGATGTACTCTCTGTACATCGCCACAGGAGCCAATGCAATATCTTCCTTATCGAGCTGCTGCTTGAGGAAAGATACAATGCGATCGTTGGAGATAAACTCCTCTCGTTTCGCTCCTTCGTCCTCTGCCTCCGGCTTGTCTGCCCTACAACCGGGAGATAAGAGCAGTGCTCCGAACAGCAGAAGAGCGAAACCGGCTTTTGACACACTGTTACTTCTCATCTTCTTGGAAGAAAACGATAAGCTCATCCTTCTTGAAGCCATTGAACGACTTAAGATAAGCTTGAGCCGATCCTTTAGGCACATAAAAACGGAAATACTGCTTGTCATCTTTTACAAATGGAACACCTTCAAAGGGGAAGCCTTCGTACGCAGGAGGAGTAGAAGTGAGAAATCTTATGGAACGAAGACTGGAACATCCGGAGAACGCATCGTACCCGATGCTTCTAATCTTACCGAGGAAAGTTACACTCTTCAAGTTTCTACAAGAAAGAAACATTCCCTCCGGTATTAGTTCCACTCCCGCAGGAATAATGATATGCTCCAATGCCATATCTGCCCAGAAAGCATTATTTTCGATACTCTCCACAGATGATGGAAGCTTAATATTCTTTAGTTTTTGAGAAGCACAGAAGGCTCCATCCCCTATTCGTTTGAGAGAAGTACCGGGGAAGACGATAGTCTCAAGATTGCAATAGCCAAACCAGCCCCTGCCGACACTCTCAAGATTGCGTGGAGCAATGAACTTCTTTACGGTCTTATTGTCTTTCAAAACAGAGTCGTCATAGTCCAAATCAAATGTTGCATCTGCCATGTCTATCTCTTCCAATGTTTTCATTTTATTCTTTATGAAAGAGAAGTCGACCTGCCTTATTGCCATATTCTTTACGACAAGATACTTTATCGTACCGGCTTCTTGCTCTGAAATCTTCTCAGAAAGACGACCCTCTCCGGTAACAACCTTCTCATTTTCACGTGGTACTATTTTCAGCTTGCTATTGTCTCCTTTATCTTTGATGAAGTCGTATCTGAAACGAACACTTTCTACTGCACCATCTTTACCCTTTGCCTCTATGAGCTGTAGCTTAACGTAGCGATTTTCTTTCGCTATACGAATAATGAATACTCGGTCAGACACCTTCAAAGCAGCACTTTCGGCATCCTTGGTGTACCATCCACCTTGGGCAAGAAGAGGATTGGTAGAAATAACTACAGAGGGTGCTATCTCGCGACGGATGTCTTCTTCCCAAAGAACCGTCTCTTTCAAAAATGGCTCTGCACTCTCTATTCCGTCAAAGTCATTCGTATTGGTCTTATAAACAGAGCCCTTTCCTTTTCCGCTCTCTCCGCTATTTGTACGACCCTCCAAACCGAGAAATGCAATATCCCATTCACTGCTCGATGCAACATCGGCAGCCTTTACCTCTACTGTTTTATTATTCACAAACGAGAAGTAAACGAACTCGCCTACGGTTCCTTCTTGCAAAGAGCTATTAGGAGTCTTTATCTCTACATTGAATGGACCTGTTTCCGGTCCATCCGGACCTTTTCCTTTTTTGTCGCAAGACTGCAAGCTCACAAGAGCAAGCAGCATGAAAATAAATTTGAGATTGTTTTTCATAAAGATTATGTTTTAGTGTACTGTTTACGGAATGCAAACTTAAAGATTTCAGATACACGCCGGACTCCCGAATTTTAGGTATTTGGGGCGGAAGAGATCGTACCTAATTGTTGGGAAATTGCAGCATCAGCACAAAAAAAGACCGGTATCTCAAAACAGATACCGGTCTTTATCTTTATCTCTTCTCGCTTACACGAGAGCAAATCA
Source organism: Porphyromonas canoris (assembly GCF_000769115.1). GTDB lineage: Bacteria > Bacteroidota > Bacteroidia > Bacteroidales > Porphyromonadaceae > Porphyromonas_A > Porphyromonas_A canoris. The sequence goes on from NZ_JQZV01000001.1 coordinate 61,381, forward strand.
TACCAATGCTTGAACGTCTTTTGCGATCATGAGCTCTTCGTCCGTAGGCACTACCATGATGGTTGCCTTTGATCCCTTCTTGGAGATAACCATCTCCTTGCCTCTCATGTTGGTATTGAGTTCTTTGTCTATCTCTAATCCGAGGAAGCCAAGACCCTCGCATACGGTTTCACGGGTAGTCCATTGATTCTCTCCCACACCACCTGTAAAGATGAGAAGATCCACACCTCCCATTGCGGCAGCATAGGCTCCGATGTACTTCTTGATGCGATAGTCGTACATTTCCATAGCCAATATCGCTTTCTTATCACCTCTTTCGATACCGGCTTCTACCTCTCTCATGTCGGAAGAGATCTGCGTAACACCGAGAACACCGGACTTTTTATTGATAAGATTGCTAAGGCCTTCACCATCCAAGCCAAGCTTTTCGACCAAGAACGCAAGCGCACCCGGATCAACATCTCCACAGCGTGTTCCCATGATAAGACCCTCGGTAGGAGTAAGTCCCATAGAGGTATCCATCACTTTACCATCCTTTATGGCCGCGATAGAAGCTCCGTTACCAATGTGTGCGGTAATAATCTTTGTCTTGTTGATATCCAGCCCAAGCACCTCGCAAGCACGTTGGCTCACATATCTGTGGCTTGTCCCATGGAATCCGTAACGGCGAATACCGTACTTCTCATACAGTTCGTATGGCAGAGCATACATATATGCAAACGGCTCCATAGTCTGATGGAATGCTGTGTCGAACACACCTACCTGAGGAACTTTAGGCAGAAGAGCCTTTATTGCATCCACTCCTTTGATGTTGGGTGGATTGTGAAGAGGAGCAAGCTCTATGCACTCTTCAACTTGCTTGATCACTTCGTCCGTTATGAGGACACTCTTGGAGAATTTCTCTCCTCCGTGAACAAGACGGTGTCCCACAGCTTCTATCTCATCATAGGAGGAGATACAACCGTGCTCCTTATCTTTAAGCACAGACAAAATAAACTCCACCGCGGCAGTATGCTCAGGGAGATCTTTTTCCAGAATTACCTTTTTGCCGTCTTTCCCAACGAACTTAAGGAATGATCCCGGCAGGCCGAGTTTTTCTACTCCACCCTCTGCCAATACCTCCTTAGAGGTCATGTTGAACAACTTGTACTTTACAGACGAGCTGCCACAATTTAATACGAGGATTTTCATATCGCTATTATTGTAATGTATTTCTTCTATTGCGAAACTGCTTACTTGGCACTCTTTAGGCCGATAGACTGCAATGCCGTAATAGCCACCATGTAATAGATGTCATCCACAGAGCATCCACGGCTCAGGTCGTTCACCGGTGCAGCGATACCTTGAAGTACCGGACCCACGGCCTCTGCGCCTGCAAGACGTTGAACCAACTTGTATGCAATATTTCCCACTTCAAGAGAAGGGAATACAAGAACATTGGCATGTCCTGCTATCTTGCTGTTTGGAGCTTTCATTTCACCCACTTTAGGCACAAGAGCAGCATCTGCCTGCAACTCTCCGTCAATATTCAACTGAGGAGCTATCTCGTTTGCAATGCGTGTTGCATCTATCACCTTGTCCACAAGTTCGTTCTTAGCACTTCCTTTGGTAGAAAAACTCAAGATAGCCACCTTGGCTTCCATGTCCAAAAGATCCTTTGCGGTGTGAGCGGAAGATACCGCTATCTGAGCCAACTGCTGTGCATCCGGATTTGGAGTAACGGCACAATCGGCAAAAAGTAGTACACCATCTTTACCATACTCTTTAGCCGGAGTGATCATGATGAATGCGCCCGATACGGTATTTACACCCGGAACGGTCTTGATGATCTGCAATGCAGGACGAAGCACATCGCCTGTAAAGTTTTTCGCTCCGGCTACTTCTCCATCGGCATCTCCGGCTTTGATCATCAAACAAGATAGATATAGCGGATCTTTAGCCTTCTTTTGAGCCTCTTCGATAGTCATTCCCTTGCTCTTTCTAAGCTCGAATAAGAGGTTGGTGTACTTCTCCATCTCTGCATGAGTATCAGGATTAACGATTTCTGCTTGAGCAATATGGCTCAGAGACAGCTCCGCTGCTTTCGCAGCAATCTCCTTTTCATCTCCGATAAGAATAATATTTGCTACACCATCTTTTATTAGTCGGTCCGCTGCTTTTAGCGTTCTCTCTTCTGTTCCTTCAGGTAGCACTATACGTTGCTTATTACCGCTCGCACGCTGTACAAATGATTGTAAAAGTTCCATGATATGGTTTGTTTTCTTTAGTATTTACTGCAAATGTACAAAACCTTTCGGACTCTGCCTATATAATCTATGGCTTTGTGCCTTAATTCGTTCACTCATTCCGTGAAGAGAAAAGGCATAGCGAGAGCGTTGTGAAAAGCTCTGAAAAGCGTGCCGAATATTCCTCTTTTCGGAGGAAAAGGCTTTTATTCACCTCGTCATCCACCTGAAATGTTACCAAAATCCCTATTCTTTGCGATTGTAACTATCTCATCCTTTAGATACATTTGCTCATATCAAATGCCACCAACAGATTTTCCATGAAAATACTAATCTACGGACCGGGAGTTGTAGGTAGCACGTACGGCTGGCAACTCCATTTACAAGGGCACGACATCTCGGTCCTTGTTCGCAAAGAGAAGCATAAGCTCTACTCCAAACAGGGCATACACATCATCTGTGAAGACTTCAGACGAAGAGAGAAAAAGATTTCAGATGTCATCTTCAAGCCTCATGTGATAGACGAACTCTCTCCGGACAACGACTTTGATTACATCATCGTAGCCACCAACAAGCTACAAATCTCCAAAGTACTTCCCATACTGAAAGAGCGTTCGGGGAGAGCCAACATCGTCTTCTTTCTAAACCTGTGGGACTCTTTCGATGAGATTGCCTCCTATCTGCGTCCGGAGCAGTATTTCTTCAGCTTCCCGTTCATGGTCGGAGGAGGACGCAACAAAAATGAAATACGGACAACGATCTCCGGAATGACTTTCTCACACACACCGATAGGGGAAGCAGATGGCACGATAAGCGGTAGGGTCAGGCTCTTTGCAGAGATCCTCGAAAGAGCAAACCTGAAACCTCGCATCTACAAATGTATATCAGATTGGCTGATTTCCCATTATGCAGTAGCTGCCGGACTCTCTGCAGGTGTACTTTGTGCAGGAAGTGCAGAAAGGTTTGTACGGGATAGAGAGATCTTGAAAAAGACAATATTCTGCATTCGAGAAGGTTTTGAGATTTGTGTGAAAAGGGGCGTGGATCTTGGTGTGGAGCCTACTAACAGACTCCAAAAGCTACCTCTGCTTCTTCTCATCCCTCTTGCGCAGAAAGTTTATTCCGGCAAAGCTTTGCAGTCTATATTTGACGGACATATCAATCACTCTCCTGACGAAATTCAGCAAATGCTGGAAGATGTGATAGCAAGCGGAAAAAAGTATGGTGTCAAGATGCCTAATTTCATGGAGCTAAGAGCATTCATTCACAGCAAAGAACGGCAAAGAGGTTATCACGAACAGATATAATAACTCTCTTGACAGTGAACAATTCTTTTTTCCAACGGCATCAAAAAACCTTTACATCTCTACATATCAAAAGATTACCACATTAAAATTGACTGATATTTAGAAAAACGGAATGAGAAGAACGGACAAGTATAGAGATTTCACCTTTTCATGAGGTAAATCAAGGGAATGGAGAGAGCCATTTTAGACTGCTACGGACAGGATGTTTCCCCTCCGGACCATCCAAATGAATGTGGAGGATGTAAATGCCGGACGGCAGATGGTGTTTGTTTTCACCCTGCTTTATCTGTTCGACAAAAAGGAGCAATGCCTCTTTTCGGATATTCAAAACCGGTACGCCTCTAAGGCTGAAAACAGTGCCGGAAGCATTCTGCGAATAGGCTTGAACCAGACGCAAAATGTCTTCAAAAGGGATCACTTCCTCCTTGGGCCACGCTTGCTCCTTTCCGTCATCGGAATCGGCCGGCAGTCCCAATACGGAGTTCGGAAGACCCGGAGTGGCTTTCCCGGCAGAAAGAAGGGCAGCACGCCACGATGTCGGCTCCATTCCGGATGCATCCGGACTTGTTCTCTCCAAAGATGTTCCGGCTTGAGGCTTGGGCGAAACACCAAGGTACTGACGTCTGTAGAGCATCTCGTCTATGACTTGACCCGTTGCTTGAGAACGCAGATGCAGAGAGAAGATGGTATTGGGCAGTGTAGGCAGGTGCATCTTCTCGTACAATGTTTTCGGATCTGTCTGCGGATAGAAAGATGAGACAGACTTTTTATAGCGAGTAAGAACAATGAAACCGGAAGCCGGGAGGATATAGGAGGTATCGGAAAGCTCAAAGCTCTTGATGTTTTTAAGCTCCGTTCCGGTGCGTATCTCAAGTGCCAAATCTTTCAGATCCATCTCTTTGTCGGAACGGTTGTACAGCTCTATAAACTCATCCCCTCCCGATACAGGGTGTGCCAATACTTCGTTGATGACAATATCGGAAACGGCAATCTCTTCAAAAGGTTGCTGTGCCGGAGGCATACCGGGTGTTCCTCCGGATGGAGAGTTTGTAGGTCTCCACTGTGCCAATGTCTTGTGTGGGTTGAGAATATCCAACCGCTCAACGCTCTGCCCATCTTTCCCGGCAATATGGTCTCCATAAACCACTCTATCCACTTCTTCCTCCAAGAATAAAGAGAGGGAGAAACGTGTGTTGGCGAGTGTCGGGAACCGCTTGAGAGAGATTGCTTCGTGTACAGGAGCAGGTAATCCCTGTCTATAAAGTACGACAAAGCTGCGAGCAGGCACTTTTACATCCGGCAGTTCATAGGCTGTGTTATTATAGTATAACGTGTAAGAGGAGAGAGGAAGCTCGGAATGAGAGCTATTAAAAAGCTCTATATACTCCGCCTTGCCGGGTAAAGGTTTTGTGAGAAACTCTGAAAGGAGAAGAGATGAAACGGCCTCCGTATCTTCCAAAGAGAATGTGAAACTGACATTAAAAACCTTTGAACTTTTTATTGTTCGAAGATTTTCGATACTTAAAGTATAGGTATGGCTAAGAAGTAGTGCTGGAGAAAAATGAAGCAGCAGCTCTTCCGGCTTTGCCCCTTCACGTAGAGATACGGCAACAGACTCATCGGAAATCTTTGCCATGGCGGAAGAGTGATCGACAGATTCGGTAAAAGTGAGTCTTGCGACACTCTCCTCCGGATCGTAACCCATATCCACGATTTTAGGATCTGCATCCAATACTTCGTCTCCTCCCGCTTCGATATTATCCCAAACAAGCATGGAGCGTTTTATCTTCGTATAAAAGGCTTCGAGTGTCATGGTAGAGACGATCTCCCAATCGGACACATCGGGTATTTCGACATCTTTCTGCTCGGCGACATTACCGCCGGAAAGGGAAAGGTTGAGGCGAGAGTCGGAATAGCGCACCACAATCTTCAGCTCCTGCCAAGCCATCTGTGCCGGCGAGAGAGATACTCGAAGCAGGCTTCGGATAGAGACATCGTTTTGATCCACACCTGACACCCAACGGCTCCTCTCTTGTAACAACAAAACAGATCCGTTCTCTTCCGATGTAATGAGATAGGATAGCATCTTCCGTTTGCCCTTCAAAGCAAACAGCGTCCAGCGAAAACCGTTTCTGCCGGTAGGTGCTCCCGTAAAAGCAGTCTGCATCACCCATGTAGTTTCATTTCCTTTCCAGGAGAAGTCGTGAGATATTGATGCTTGGCTCAAAGGCGTTTCGGTACTTATCGAAAGCCGTCCGCCCTGCCATGAAAATGCTTCGAGATCTCCGCTCCATTGAGACTGCGGAGGAGTAGCTCCGTGAACTCTTTCACAAAAGAAAGGGAGCAACAGTATCAGAATAAATATGTGGTTTTTCATCTATTCTCTCATAGTTCGTCTAAACGGCAGGAAGACTCATTCCGGTCAATGTCCTGTAAAGATCCAGTGCATATATATCGGTCATACCGGAAATATAATCCAGAGCTGTCTGGATCTTGCCATAAAGTGTGGCGTGTTTGAGGTTGTACTGTTCAGGGACACGACCAAACCAAAGCTGAGAATAGGCTCTTTGAGGATATTTCTGAGCAATGATAAGCCGTTCGAGGAGGTCTGCAAAAATGGTAAAACCTGCCATCTCTATATCCTTAACCTCTCTGGCACAGTAGACTTTTGTTTTTGCTGTTTCGGCACAATACTTAAAAGCAGCCTGTACCTGGGTCGAAAGGTTATCGGTAAGTGCTCCCTTGAATGTTCCGCCAAGGATAGCTTCTTCATTTTCCGCAAATACACGAGTACACTCCTCTACCAAAGTGCCTATTACAACCGATCTGATGTAAGCAATCTGCTCGTTCTTGTCCGTTACCCGATCCATTATTTTTTGCATGTTATCGGTTTTCTCCGGACTGAGGAAGCGGGACATAATATCTTTGACCTCCTTTTCGTCAATCAGCTTCAGCTTAAAAGCATCCTCCATATCCATGATCTGGTAGCATATATCATCGGCAGCTTCCACCAGATAAACAAGAGGGTATCGGGCATGAAGCAGGATACCGTTATCTTCTTCCACTACCGGGATGCCGAGCCGGTCGGCTATATTGGCATAAGTCTGCTCTTCTGTCTGGAAATATCCGTACTTCTTCTTTCTCAACGCAAGGGAACAGTGCGAAGGGTAGGGGTACTTGACGATAGATGCAAGTGTACTATACGTGAGAGCAAAACCGCCACTGCGACGCCCTTTGAAGCTGTGAGTGAGCAGGCGGAAAGCGTTGGCATTGCCTTCAAAATGTCCAAAGTCCGACCATCTGCCGCCTTCACTGATCACTTCCTCCCTATACTTTGCGCCGTGCCCCTCGTTGAAATAGGCAGATATAGCCCTCTCTCCGGAATGCCCAAAGGGAGGATTTCCCATATCATGCGCCAAACAGGCAGCAGCGACAATGCTTCCGATCTCCTCGAATGTAGCTTCGCTTTGAGGATATTTCTCCCTCAGAATACGTCCTACATTGTTACCCAGCGAGCGTCCGACGCAAGCAACTTCAAGGCTGTGCGTAAGCCTGTTGTGAACAAACACTTTTCCCGGCAGAGGGAATACCTGTGTCTTGTTCTGCAAACGGCGAAAAGGAGCGGAAAAGATCAGTCTGTCATAGTCTCTCTGAAAGTCTGTCCGTCCTACAGACTTGACATGATAGTCCTCCATACCCAGACGCGTATCTTGCAGGAGCTGTTCCCATCTCATCATATTACGAATGTTGTTTTAGTTGTTCCAGTTTCGCGGTTAGGAGTTGCATGCCTTCACTGCTTCCGCAACGGAAATGAGTAAACTCCAATCCACTCATCGCAACCTCCTTCGGGTCTATCAGAAAGATAGGTGTATCCGGTTTGGCATAGTGTATAAGCCCTGCGGCAGGATAGACATTCAGACTCGTTCCGACAATGACAAATATATCCGCTTCCGAAACATGGCGAATACCCTCATCCAACATAGGCACAGACTCCCCGAAGAATACCACAAAAGGTCTGAGGGGAAGACCGCGGGCATCGACATCATCGGCAGTGAGCGCAAGCCGTCCTTCTGGTAACGGAAGAGGGTTATGAGGATCGGAGAGAGAAGCGCACTTCATTGCTTCGCCATGCAAATGTACTATCTGCGTGGATCCGGCACGTTCATGCAGGTCGTCTATATTCTGAGTAACCACAACGACATCGTACTCTTCTTCCAACGCAGCTATGGCAAGATGACCTCCGTTAGGCTTTACTTTCGCGATCTCCTCCCGTCTCATGTTATAAAACTCACGGACAAGATCGGGGTTTCGGCGCAGTGCTTCCGGAGTACATACATCTTCTATTCTATATTTTGCCCAGAGTCCGTCGGCATCTCGAAATGTTTCAAGACCGCTCTCTACGCTCATTCCGGCTCCGGTTAAGAACACAATCTTCTTCTTTTTCATACAGCAGCTCTGTTTTTATGGTTATTTAGACATCTTTTTCATCCTGATTTGGAAACCTCCTTGCAGGAATAGCATTTCATCTTTCTCCAGTTCAAAGATAACTCTTATTGCAGCCGGGACAAAGACAAATACCCCTTTGCCGGCACCTTTTAAAGGGAAAGAGGACTGTCCGAGTGCTTGTGCCATGAGCTTACCCTCTTGTACACCAATGAATATGGGCAGAGGGAAGTCGGACGAAGCATATATCCCCTCGTAGCGATAGTAGGTAGAAGGATCGTCAGGCTGCGGCTTTTGCCACGGCATATCGTATATGGCACTCACCAGACCAGCAACAACGACCGAAAGATCCTCTTGCACGCCGTTGAATGTATAGGCATACGAATAGCCGGAGTCCGGGAAATGGAAGAGCGCAGAGGCATAACCATCTATACCTCCCGTATGTCCGTAAGCCACTTTATCGTTAAAATAGAGCGGTAATATCCCCATGCCGTATTTCTCTTTCAGCTCCAACATCTTTACCAAAGAGGCTGAAGATAGAAGCTTGCCGCTCATCAAGGCAGAAATGAACTTGTTCAGCTCCGTTGGCGTGGAGATCACATCTCCGGCACCAAGCAGAATGGAGCTGTCGGTATAGCCGGCAAAGCTCCACTCCGAACTTCTACGGTAAGAGAGCGCTTCATTCTCTTTCGGCTCGATGTTTCCCTCTGCACGAGTAGCGGAAAGCCCCAGCGGATCGGTGATATACTCTCGCACCAGTGCGGAATAGCTCTTTCCGGAGACCTGCTCGGCTATCATCGCCAAAAGGGCATAGTTGCTGTTGGAATACTCCGCTTTTGAATCGGGAGTATCGAACGACAAGCCGGCAGTCTCAATACGGATCAGCAGCTGTTCTCTCGTGTGCACCTGCTGCTTCCAGTGGATATAGTCGGGCGTTTCAAGGAAATTTTTCAGACCGCTTCTGTGCCTCATCATCTGCTCTATGGAGATATTTTCGGAGCCTTGAACAGAAGGAAAGAAACGGCTCAACTTGTCTTGCAGAGAGAGTTTGCCCTCTTCCACAAGGCGTAGTATCACCACCGCACAGAAGGTTTTGCTTACAGAGCCGACACGATAACGTGTTTCCAAATCTGCCCTTACCCCATGCTCCACATCTCTGAACCCCATTGCCTTGGAGCAGATCTCCTTTCCGGAATGGAAGACAGAGATATTTCCCATCACCATTTCCTCCTGCTCCACCATCTCCAAAAACCTGTTCAGGCGGAGGATAGTAGTATCCTGCGCCTGAACAGTAAGGGAATAAAATGTGGCTGCGACAGCCACAACCATCATGATATATCTCATGCTTGCACCTTGCTATTCTTCTCTTTTCATCTCCAAAGTCTGTCCCATCTGTCTCAGAACGAGCTTCTTCTCTTTCGGAAAAAACTCTATCTCAAGCTCTAAAGCGGCATTCACGAACAGACGTTCGCTCTTACAGTCGAGAGCCACCGCGGGTTGCGATGTCACTTGAGCCGTAAGGTCGTTGCCGGTACGCTTTATCGTAATCTTTGCAGGGAAGTTCGGCGAACCATATACCCCTACATAAGTGTCGAGTACTTCAGGCTTTACCACCACTTTTGTAGCAGAACCGGCAGCGGATCGGGTCATTTCTATGCGCATACCACTCTGTTCCATGATGAGCTTATTCTCCTTCGTAACAAACTCTATCACGATCCCGGCCTGCTTGTTCTCGTATCGGGCAGGCGAGATATAGGTCAGCTCGAAAGAGGGTTGCCCCGTACCTTGAGCGGTGAGCTGCTCTCCTCGTACGGAGATATGGAGCTGTATCGGAATCTGAGGGGAAGAGTAGACCCCTTCATAGCTCTTCATCACTTCCATACTCTCTTGCGCAGACAAGCCTGCAACGGCAAGCAGAACGACCAATGCGGTCAAAAACAGCTTTTTCATAGTTTCTCTTTTTCTCTGTAAGGTTATACATACTCTTTTCCTTTCGACATCGCTGCCAGGTGAAGCTGCTTCAACTTCTGCTCTTCGCCTCGTTTGCAGATGAGCAGAACCTCATCTTTCTCCACGATGAACAGATCCTCCACACCTTGCATCACCACGAGACGACCCGGAGTATCGCTTACCACGAGATTGCGACGGCTCTCATTTTCCAGCACGGAAGCATGCAGCGTCATATTTTCCCGTGCATCCTTCTCCCCTATCTCGTAGACAGAACCCCATGTACCCAGGTCTGCCCATCCGAAGTCTGCCACCAAGACGTGTACGTTTTCCGCTTTCTCCAACACCGTATAGTCTATGGAGACATTGGGGCAATAGGGATAGGTCTCTGCCACATGGGCATTTTCATCGGGAGTGCCATAGGGCGCCAGACTCTCTTTGTCCGGTCCTTCCAGACGCTCCATCAGTTCGGGCGCATACTCTCTAAGGGATTGGAGGAGGACTGTTCCGGTTGCGAAGAGCATCCCGGAGTTCCAGAAAAACTCCCCGCTCTCGATAAAGATTCTCGCTATCTCTGCCTTGGGCTTCTCGGTAAATGTCTTTGCCTTGAAGACATGACCCAGTGGATCTTCCGGCATTCCCTTACCATCCACTTGGATATAGCCGTATCCGACATCCGGACGAGAGGGTGCAATGCCTATCGTAAGTAGTGCATTATCGTTTTCGTGAATGTATGCAGATGCCTGCCTCATCGTCTTTATGAACAGGTCGTGATCCAATACCAAGTGGTCCGATGGCGCAAAACAGATCTTTGCATCCCTGTCTCTACTCAACAGATGAAGCGTTGCCAGCGCACACGTGGCTGTGGTATTTCTGCGGCACGGCTCTACGATGATATTTTCGACAGGCAGTTCGGGGAGCTGCTCCTGCACGATCTGCACATAGTTGATATTGGTAGAAACCAAAATCCGTTCCGTTGAAAAAGATTTTGAAACGCGACGATAAGTCATCTGAAGAAGTGTCTCACCCAAACCAAAGAAGTCCAAAAACTGTTTGGGCATACTCTTGCGACTATAAGGCCAGAATCGGTTTCCCTCTCCTCCCGCAAGTATGACGCAATAAGTTTGTTTATTATGCATAGCCATCAATATTAGAACGCAGGGCGTAACTCCCCCTGCGAAGGTCTACGCAAATTTAACAATAACGAAAGAAAGAAACAATACCGCCGGACGATTGTTTAAGGGCAGATTTTTCCCACATTCGCTTCCCAAAACAGACACTAAACAATTATAAATTAAAAGGTTACAAAAATATGCACAATATCGGACTTCTTTTGCTTCTGCCAAGTCCGACTAAAACTTAAACCCGTTCACAAAATCGGTTTATCTCTCTAAAAAAATGTCTTAAATACGTACAATTTTGGAAATCAAGACCCAATTGCCAAAAACCGAACCTTGAACGGCACAATTCAAGTCTTGATTTGCAAATCCTAAAGCTTGATTTCCACAAATCAAACCCTGACTTTAACCTCTTAACCTGTTCGGATGAAACAATATAAGCGTTCAGTCTGCTTTTGAGACCTATTTATTTCATCTTTCTCTTGCACTCTCCGAGTGGATAATAAGCAGAGACACTCCGGAGCAATGGGAATAAAAAAGAGCGGATATCGAAATATATATGCCCCATACATATCCGATCCCCGCTCCGATCCATTCCGAGAATGGTCTAAATCTCTATGCCTCCCTTACTGCTTGAATCTTACACTGAGAGAGAGGTAGTAAGTCCGTCCCGGAGTAATGGTCGCATAAGGAGACATCGTTGTGGCTCCTTTGCCTTTATCGTTAAGATAATAACGATAACCGGGGCGATTGTCTACGTAATTGAAGATATTCTCTATACCTATCGTTGGCATCAGGATCAGCTTACCCAGTTCAAAAGTATGGGTTGTATTGATATTCCAAAGCGAATAACCCGGTGCATCCCCTATCCTTGGAGAATAAATAGAAGAGAAACGAGGTCCTCTCAACTCTCCCGTAAGGTTTACGTTCAGATGGTATCCACCCCAAGAGTGTGTCCATTGTGCGGAGACATTTCCGGCATGACGGATTGTTTTGTCCAGCCTGTCGTCTTCACCCTCTTTCGCAGACAGATTCTTGCCATCGACAAGAGAGTAGTCGCCCTGCAACATGAATCCGGCTCCGAGGTATGCTTTTGCTCCAACCTTGAGCCCCATAACCCTTGCACGGTCTATGTTACTGCGCTTTCGCACCACGTTTTGAGTAACTTCCGGTCCATACTTGGCTTGATATTGCGCCAACTCTTCCGGAGTTACTTCAAAAGCCACAAGCTCTATTTTATCTCTGAGATAGTTGGCATACGCTCCGAGAGATAGAGCAAGACGATTAGTTGCGTACTCCATCGAGGCAGAGAAAAACTGACTGCGTTCCGGGCGTAAAGACTCATCACCAATGGTCAGAGTACCATCTTTATTAACGTTGAAGGTGTAGATGGCATTCAGAGAAGGTGTCTTATATCCGGATGCATACGATCCTCTAAACTTCAAATCCCCTAATGTGTACATCACTGCCGCATTCGGAGTAACATAGCTTCCGAGAACATCGTGGCGTGTAACCCTTGCTCCGACAACCGCTTGAAAGGCTCTTGAAAAACGCATTTCGTCTTGAGCATAGAAAGAGAATGCTCCGGTGCTTACCGGTTCTCTCAGTTTGTCCGAAGTGGAGAAGTAGTTGTCCAACGCATCGAGGGTGTACTCCATGCCGGAGGATAGTTTGTGTTGGCGATTGAGATTGTATATCCCTTTTAAGGAAGCCTTGTGCCAACGAGTCTCTACACGCAGTTGACTGTCTCCCGGACGGATTGTTTTGCCCACAGGAAGGAAGTAGTTGTAAGAGCTGGTGTAGTGATCTCTGTAATAATCGGCAAAGAGAGAGAGTTTTGGAGATACTGCGTATCGTCCGCCAAAGGCATAAGAGTCGTTTTTATGCTCTAAATCGTAGTTGTATGACGTTTTAGTTCCGTTGATCATCTCCGGTCTGTTCTGGAGAAAATGAGAAATGGAGCCTTCGGCATACAGGGACATTCCTCTCATGAAATCATACGTAAAACGCTGAGAAAGCGTGTGAGTTGTGGATGCCATAACCGCCATTCGGGTCGTGGGAACAAGCTTGCCCTCTTTGTCTTCCTCCATTGGATTGAGAATCCAACCGTCTGTACGTTGTTTGTTATAAGAGGTATAGCTTCCGAACTTTCCCTCTTTTGCATCCAGATTGATCGAATAGGTCTGACGTCCGTGATCCTTTAGCGAAGAGCTAAGAGCCAACTCCACTCCGGACTGAATATCGTTCGTGATAATGTTTACTACTCCTGCTATGGCATCCGATCCGTGAATCATCGAACCGGCTCCATCCAATACTTCTATCCGTTTAACGTTGGAAAGATTGACTCTGCTAAGGTCCGGAGCAGAAGATCCACTGCCTAAGAGTCTCTGCCCATTCACTAAGAAAAGGATGTATTTATCGTCCAAACCATTCAATGTCATGACGGATCCCATGCTTCCCAGAGGTGTTTCCGTCACGGATGGAATAAGTTTGAGCAAAGCTTCTTTCAGATTGGAGATGTTTTGTCTCTTCAGATCTTTTTCTGTAAAAACAGTAACCGGAATGGGAACATCCTTGTTTCGTCTGTGTGTCCCGGTGCCTGTAACGGTTACTTGTTCTATATTCACCATGGAAGATGTTAGGGCTACGGCTTGATCTTTGGATAGCTTTGCCGCCGAGATTGTACGTGCCAGATAGCTGACATGACTAAACTTCAATACCGCATCCGAAGGGACTCGCTGTATCTCAAAATAGCCTTTGCTGTTGCTTGTTGCCCTGGCAAGTGTTCCGCTTACACGTATGACAACGCCTTCGACAGGCCTTTTCGTATCGGCATCTATTACGTATCCTTTTGCCGTAGTATCCTGTGCCAAAGCAGTGGCGGTACAGGAAAGAATAATGATTAGTGCTGTAATAATTTGTTTGAACATCATATTTGGTATTTCATGACAAAGCGGTAGCAGTAAGAGGTAACCCTCTTCACTGCGGCCGCTTTGCCTGTAAGTAATTTATATTACCGGTTGTGAGAAAAAGGCCTTATTGCTCTTCTTCTGCGTCTTTGATGGCATCTTTAAGATGACCGATCCAGATAGCGTTGATGGATGGATAGTCTCCAAGTCCTTTTGTAACGGTCTTCACGGTCCAGCCGAGCTTCTTTTCGATCTGAACTTTCCAGCTCTGTTCGTCTTCCGGAGCATCTTTATCGTACTCGCCTTGCATATCATTGTTGGCATGATCACCGGCAATAGACATAAGAGGATGCAGGTAAACGGTCTTTGTTTTACAGCTCGACTCTTTCAGTCCATCCATAACATAGTCCACAAGCATAGCCGGATAGTCCACCGTTCCAACGAAAACATTTTCATTGTTGTAGGTTTTCTTGGCATACTCTTTCATCTTCTTTTCGATCTTGATATAAGAAGCATTGGCATGGTCATAGTCGGATACCGGATTACCGTGTCCCATGAAAGCCACCGCATGACCGGCTTTCAGCTCTTCTGCAAAAGCGTCTACAAGGATCTTTCCAACACTTTCAATATCTTCGTCCGATACCAGAAGAGCTTTACCGCAAACGGCAGGTTTTCTTTCCGGTTTAAGGTCTTGTACGATGAAGTTATAGTGGCTCTTCACATATCCATCCCTGAGAAGCATGTACTCTTCTCCCGGTATGACGTGAAGACTCTGCACGTAAACATTTTCATAGTTCTTGTCTATGAAAGACTTCAAATAGAGATCCGGTGTGATAAACTGCTCTTTCTTTTCGGCATACCAACGGTTGATACAGGTCTTTGAAGTGAAAGAGAAGAAAATGTCTGTATTGGGAAACTCCTTCTTGAACTGGTTGATCTGAGCCTTGTAAGTTGTATGAGGATCGTCCCAAGTAGAGCCAAATGTTACAAGAAGAATGGCTGTGTTGTGCTTCTTCTCATACTTAACAGGAGATTGAGGCACATCGGGAGCATCTTGTTTACAGGAAAACAAGAGGGCTGTAGATAGTAAAAGCATCACTGCCCAAAGATTACGTAATGGTTTCATAACGATCTGTGTAAAAGTTAAATGTTAGTATTCCTATTTATTCTCGGTATAAAGTAATTGTGTTACTCTTCTTCCATCATACTGTTCAGGTTTCTCATCTTGCGTTGAGCCTTGCCCCATCTTATGGTCAGCCCGGCATAAAATGTTCGTCCGGGCGATGTAGTACCATAGTTATAGCCGTAGGGATGACGCTCGTAATGGTTCAATATGTTATCTATACCTACGGACCCCTCA
The DNA here is from genome assembly GCF_000769115.1 of Porphyromonas canoris. Classification (GTDB taxonomy): domain Bacteria; phylum Bacteroidota; class Bacteroidia; order Bacteroidales; family Porphyromonadaceae; genus Porphyromonas_A; species Porphyromonas_A canoris. Next base: position 76,690 of record NZ_JQZV01000001.1, read on the forward strand.
AAGAGCAGCCCTGTTCGGTCGTTTTTCCATGTATGCGTCGTGTTGAGCCTCCAAAGCATATAGCCGGGAGCATTGCCGTACTCACGATAGAAGCGTTCCGATTGTATTCTGCCATACAGACCCACTCCGAGAGCATAGTCTCCCCATTTCTTATCCCATGTGGCACGGATATTGGAACGATGCGTTGCCGTTCCATCTATTGTTCTATGCTCCAATACGGGTTTGCCTGCTTTCTCACTCTCTTCGTTGTTGATGAGATGCGCCCGTGCACTAAGCAGGTTATATCCTGCTCCTATGGCAAGTGAGCGGATGGGACGTACAGTGAAAGAGAGATCAAGATCCGTAATCACGGCACTCTCCATATTGATATACTGCATCGCGCCATCGTAATCGGAGCCTTCATCGCTACCGTATTGAGGAGGAATCGGAACCCTTACAAGCGCGATCATATCCTTGACCCGATTATGACTAAGCGTTGCTCCTGCCGTGATTTTAGGTGTTCTGTACTCCAGCCCACCGGAGAAAAAGTGAGAGCGTTGAGGCTTCAACTCCTGATTTCCAAGATATACACGCAACTTGCCCATCATGGCTCTCTCATAGAAGTAATATAGCTCTTTCGGTGTGGGAGCCTTAAATCCATTGGAATATGTAGCTCTAAGATTGACGTTGCCAATCTTATACATGGTCGAAATCTTGGGTGTAACCGTCATCCCGAAAGCCTGATGCCCCACGAGCCGAACACCTGCGGTTACATTCAGATCCGGCATTACATTCCACTCGTCTTGCGCATAAGCAGAGAGCGTATAAGTCCAAACCCGGTCTGTGATAAGCCTTCGAGGAGCTATCAGATGCTCTCCGATATACTCCGCACCGGCGGAAAGTTTATGCCTGGAAGATAGATCGAATACCCCTTTAAGGTGTACAAGCCAACGGCGTTGATCGCTCTCGCGACTCTCCTGACCGGGATAGTAAAAGATGTGATGCGGTACATGCACCTCTTTGCCATCTATCATCTCTTTACGGAAATACTCATCTATCGTCCGCTCGTAGTAAGAATAGAAGTAGGCATGGCGGTTAAAAGAGGCATCCAAAGAGAGCATACTCTTGTCGTTCAACCTATACTGCGCTCCTGCCATTACCGCCATATCCCGATAGAATGGGTGGAACGTCCGCCAGCGTGGTGCGCCCGGTTTATGAAGCAGTTTCTTATAATAGTACATCCCGGAAGCATAGAGCAGAAGATCTTTCCCGGGTTGATACTCGAAATCCTGCTGGATGCGGTGATTGGAATACTCGCTTACCGTCTGCGTCGTAGAGCCTTCATAGAGTTTGTTACGGTAAAGCTCTTGAGAGCTGTTCTGCCATCCGTCGGTGTGTTGATAGGCATAGCGTGTGGCAGAAGTAAAGGATCCCACCTTGAAAGACAACATATTGCTCTGCCGTATATCGGCATAAGAGCCTGCTCTGGTGCTGTTTTCAAGCATCAGCGGAGCTGTTCGATAGTTCTTTTTGGTTATGATATTGATAACGCCTGCCATGGCATCAGAGCCATAGAGAGAAGAGCTTGCACCTTTGACCAACTCTATACGCTCTATGTCCGAAACGGAGATCATCGAAAGGTCGTTCTGCCCTCCGGTATCTCCGTGAATGCGTTTCCCGTCTATGAGGATCAGGATGTAAGCGTTGCCCAAACCGCCGAGAGAGATCCCCGAACCCATATCCGACGAAGAGAAGTCGAACGAAGCACTCAACCCCGAAAGCAAATCGCTCAAAGTCCTACCGGCGTATGCTTTCAGCATTCGAGAGGTCATTACCTCCGTCTGAACCGGTGCATTCCTGAGTCTGTGCTCTGTCCCTGTTCCGGTTACTACCACTTCCTCTATTTCGATATCCAGAGGTTCGAGAATGAAATCCTGTGTTACGGCAGACTCTCCGGTGATATTAACCAAACGTGTTTCCGGCTTAAACCCCACATAAGAGACCACAAAGGTGTAACGACCGACAGGGAGATCCATCTCGTACACCCCGTTGCCGTCGGTCATGATTCGCAAAGAAGACTCCTTAACCACGAGCAAAGCTCTCTTGAGCGGAGCTTTTGTTCCTTCGCCACTTAATACCCTTCCCGTCACTTTTATGGCGAGAGCCGGCATGGAGATCGTGATTGTAAAGATTATAAAAAGCAGAAGTTTGGGAAGTGTATGCCCCAGCCTCATTCTCTTCCTACTTCCATAGTTTTTGTTCATACCAAATCTAAAAGCAGCACCCCTGTTAGTGTCTCTCCGTAAGGTGCTTCCCGGAGCCGGATTTTCTTCTATCCTTCTCCAAGAGATTGTGATACAAAGTTAATAATAGTTTTTTGATTCTCTGTTGGATAGCTCTTCTTTAAGAAGATCTTACACATCTGCGATACGGTTCCATCCGGTTCGGGCTATATCCGACCGGCACAAGGACAACTCCGCGACAATCTTTCTCTAATCTTCCTCCTCTATCCGCTCGCCCTCTTCATAGATATACTCCTCGAAAGATCCGTCTTTATTGTAAATACGGGATATGCCGTGACGCACACCATTTCTGAACTCAACCTCTTCCGAGAGCGTACCATCCTCTTCGTACCAACGTGCTGTGCCGTTCCTTTCACCATTATTGTAATAGCAGCTGTACTCTATCTGTCCGTGAGGCTGAGTACCAGACGGATCTTGATAGTAATAGATCAACTCTCCCTCCAACAGCCCGTTGAGATAGTATCCATCCATTTCCAGCTGTCCGTCCAGATAGAATCGTCTCACTTTTCCATGCCGCTCTCCATCTTTGAAGCTGCCTTCAAAAACCGGCACAAAACCCTCATCGGTATTGCAGTATATCCGAATATTGCCATTCAACATTCCGTTTACCACAGCCCCTTTGTAGTGTCTCGGAAAGAACATACCACTCTCGACGACAGGCACCATATCCATCTCTCCGGAGAAAGGGTCATTGCTTCCTATCCGGCGTATCAGACCGACAGAATCTTTGTACAGCTTATACGCTTTGGACCTTTTGGGTACACCTTTTTCGGAATAGCTCCGAACATCATCCGGCTCGCCATTCTCTCTGTAATAGTGCCACTTCCCTACTTCTATATGATCCCAATAGGTCCCTTTATCCACCGGTATTTTGTCCCCCTCTGCCCACAGCTGCCCATTGGGATGATAGTAACGACACATTCCATCCACCGTACCTTCTCTGTACGTTTCCACAGCTTCCAAAGAGCCGTCCGGTCTATACTGCTTTATCTTTCCGATTCTTTCGCCATAAAGCCCTCTCTTCCTGCCCTCTTCTTTCAGGATACCGCTCTCATAATACTCCACATAAGGGGTACCCCGACTCTTTATAACCTCTCGAACAGTACCGACAAGCCAATAAATCAGAAGAATAATAAGCGGCGCGATGAAAGCGGGGACATAGCTGTCCAACCAGCGTTTGGAAAGCAGCAGACTCACGACAAACAGAACAAGAGAGAAGAGTATCGACAAGGATATTTGCAGAAAACCGCGCAACATACCCGCACTTGCGGTATCTGCACCCTGATCACGAGCCAACGAAGCTAAGAGATAAGCCAGTCCTCCTGCGAGTACGGGATAGAGAATGGCGGTAACGAGAGTGAATATCAACTTGGATTTCATGGGAAACAGTCTTGTAATGGTGGTGTGTATAAAGGCATCGGAAAGCACTTTTCCACTCTCTGCCCTAACATGGTGGCAAGATAAGAAAAAAAGGTAAAAGCAGGAGACTGTTTTTGGAAACAGAGTGGAGAAAAAATCCTCCCGTTTTATGCCGGCGGAAGAAAGTGATTTTTTATATATTCCATACCGAGAAATGCCCGCTTTTTTCTTGCTCTCTATTTTGATCGGAGGGGTCGTTTTCAGAGCACGACCGAACTGTTAAATCAGAGCCATTTTATTAACACGATTTTCGATACCTGTTAAGCAAAAACAGTAAACGAGCATATTGTTTCGGCTTAACGTGTTTAATTTTTCAACGAACACGTTTACCGATTTCATTAAACACGTTTACCGGATTCGATTAACGTGTTTAGCCAGAATAACTAAAGTTCTAACAATCAACCGACTACGTATTTTCGCCCTAAAATACCCCTGAAAAGGCAAATTTCTCTATTAGGAAACGTTTACAGAGAAGGGCGTTAAAATTTATACTAATTAACACGAAAAAGCCCCATCAAACGGACTGAGAAAAAATTTTTTCCAAATTCGCAATTTTTCTTACTCAGCTGATATATAGCGTTTTGGACGAATAAAGAAATTTTCCTAATCTTAAATCGGTTCGGAGAAGAGGATTTCGGAATCGTTTTCAGGCTATCCGTTTTTATATAAAAGTTCCCACGGAAAAGGCTTTTTATTTACCCCCAAAAGAGCAAAAGAAAAGAGATTGTCCGGAGTATATTTCGGACAATCTCTTCCACTATTTAATCCTTATTTTCTTGCTTACCTCAGCATATCTACCGCACGCTTAAGAGCATGGACAAAAACATCTATCTCCTCTTTTGTGTTGTAGAATGAGAAGCTGGCTCGCATCGTTCCCTCTATGCCGAGATGGTGCATCAGAGGCTGTGCGCAATGGTGTCCGGTGCGGATGGCAATGCCTTGTCTGTCGAGAAGAGTACCTACATCAAACGGGTGAAGATCCCCTATAAGAAACGAGAGTACCGCCTCTTTTTGAGGAGCTGTACCTATGAGACGAACATCGGAAATCTCGCTTGTGAGTTGTGCCGTTGCATAGTCCAACAGCTCTTTTTCGTATGCTGCTATCTCCGCAAAACCTATCTCCTCGACATACCTGACCGCTTCACTGAGAGCAACGCTGGAGATAAAGTCGGGCGTTCCGGCTTCATACTTGAAAGGGAGATCGTTATAAGTGGTGCCGTGATCCAGGGAAACGGTGCGGATCATCTCGCCTCCTCCCTGATACGGAGGCATACTCTCCAATAAATCCGACCTGCCCCAAAGGATGCCGATACCGGTAGGAGCGTAAATCTTATGTCCGCTAAAGGCATAGAAGTCTGCACCTAAATCCTGTACATTAACTGCAGTATGCGCCACGGCTTGTGCGCCATCCACAACGAGAATAGCACCTGTGGCATGAACCATTTCCGCTATTCGGGAGATGGGGTTAATAGTACCCAGCACATTGGAAGCATGGCAAAGAGAGACCACTTTGGTGCGTTCGCCGAGAAGAGAAGCAAGGTGTTCCAAATCGAGTAAACCCTCCGGCGTAACGTTCACAGCCTTGACAACCGCTCCCGTTTTCTCCGCTGCCATCTGCCATGGAACGATATTGGAGTGATGCTCCATACGGGAAACGAGGATCTCATCACCCGGTTTACAAAACTTCTCGCAGTAGCAAGAGGCGACAAGATTGATACCTTCGGTCGTTCCGCGAGTAAAGAGCACTTCATCTTTTGAAGGTGCTGAGAGAAACGAAGCTATATGGGTACGAGCCGCCTCGTGCGCTTCTGTGGCATCCTGACTCAAGCGATGCACCCCCCGATGAATGTTGGCGTTCCGGTGGGTATAAGAGTCCGTCAGAGCATCCAACACGCTCTTCGGTTTGTGTGTAGTGGCTGCATTGTCGAGATAGACAAGCGGCTTGTTGTAAATGGTTGTGTTAAGAGCAGGAAAGTCTGCTCTTATCTTTTCTATGTTCAGTTTCATGGTCTGTTGTTTCATCTGTTTAGTCGGGATCTTTCCAGTCTCCACAATCTTTAATGAGCTGTACAAGTCTTTCCACAGCCTCGTCTTGAGGGATACCTTTAGCCACACAGTTTTTCTCCTTATAGAGGTCTATCTTTCCGGGACCGGCTCCAACGTAGCCGTAATCGGCATCCGCCATCTCTCCGGGACCGTTCACTATACAGCCCATCACTCCTATCTTCAGTCCTTTAAGGTGTTCGGTGGCAGCTTTTACACGCGCAACGGTGGACTGCAATGCAAACAGCGTCCGTCCGCATCCCGGACAGGAGATGTACTCGGTCTTTGTAATGCGTCGACGACTGGCTTGGAGAAGGGAGAAAGAGAGGTGTGTATGGTCTTCTCCGGCTATATCCATCATCAAGCCGGCACCATTACGGGAGAGCAACCAACCGCCAAGATAGAAGCCTGCTTCCGTATAGAGTCTGCCCCTATCCTGCTTAGGCATCACAAGACGAGCAACGAGAGGGGTGTTCGGAGCCAGTTCTTTCAGACGCGACTCTGCTGCTTTGAGCGCTCTGACGGCTGTCGGAGGATAGAAAGAAACGAGAAGTATATCCTTTGAAGAGAGTCGGGAGAGGGCTTCATCCGGCATATTCAAGAGTTCGTCCCAGTTCATCGCCCGGTATCCATCCTTATGGTTCAGGATTTTATCCTGCCAATCGGACGGCACATCTGCCATGTCTCCTTCGGTTAAAATATAGTCGGGCTGCTCCGAAGCCGAAAGCGTCAAAAGAGAAGGGTGCCAACTGCTCACGACAACAGGGTGTACCTTGCCTTGCAACAACGCTATGCGAGGGGAACTCATTGCATCCTCTCCATAGATATATATGGGTGTGCTATCCTCTTTCATCGCTTTGGCGCAAGCGACAAGCGTTTCCGCCACGGGGATTTCCTCTTCCGGCTCTTCGCTCAAAGATACCCGGATCGTATCGCCAATACCATCGGCAAGAAGAGAGCCTATACCTACGGCACTCTTTACCCTGCCATCTTCTCCGTCTCCGGCCTCTGTAACGCCAAGATGTAACGGGTAGTGCATATCTTCCGCATCCATTCTTTTTACCAGGAGACGCACTGTGGTGGTCATTTCTGCCGTATTGGACGACTTGATGGAGATAACCACGTCATGAAACGACTTCTTTCGACAGACACGAAGATACTCCATACAGCTCTCTACCATCCCTGCCGGTGTGTTTCCGAAACGGGTCATGATACGATCCGAAAGTGATCCGTGATTGACTCCCAAGCGGATAGCCGTTCCGTTGGCAATGCAGATGTCGAGGAATTTACCGAATACCTCTTCTATCTTAGCCAACTCTTGCGCATACTCTTCCTCGCTGTACTCGACGGAGATAAACTTTCGGGCAGGATCGACAAAGTTTCCGGGATTGATCCGAACCTTCTGAACCCTGGTGGCAGCAGCATAAGCGGCAGCCGGATTAAAGTGTATATCCGCCACCAAAGGCAGATCGTAGCCACTCTCATGCAGTCCGTCACGGATGGCTTTCAGATTATTGGCTTCGCGTACACCTTGTGCCGTAAAACGGACAAGCTGTCCGCCGGCATCCGCTATACGTCCGGCTTGTGCGACAGATGCCTCCGTGTCCATGGTGTCTACGCTTGCCATGGATTGGACAACGATATCGGCATCGCCGCCTATAGTAATATCTCCCACTCTTACGGGAGATGAGACTCTTCTTTGATAGGTCAGTAATGTTTTACTCATAGTTTTGAATAAGATCGGGGTTAGAGTTTAACCTTAATCTTCACCCCTTTACCCTCAATGTGCATACGGGATACCGGAGTAACCACATAGGTAAACTTCTCTTTGCCATCCCTGTATGGCAGAATGTAGTAAGGGCTTCGGCAGACTGCCACAATATGTGCAGGATCGGAAGTATTGATTTTCTCCTTTCCGGCAAAGGCATAAACCACATAATAGTGAGGTGCAGAAGGAAGTCCCTCACAGCTTTCGTCCGGAAGCCAGGTAAGGGTATAGCCTTGCTCTGTCCAGAGTGCTTTGATGCCTCGTATCTGTTTCGGAGCATCACCGGCAATGTGTGTGTAAGGCGGAATAAGTGCATAGTGGCTGTAATACTCCCTCTTGAGCAGATCCTGAACCCCTCCGGTATTCCAGAGTACCTCGTTGGCGGGCCACATTACATTGCCTTGCGCCACCTCCGCAGCCATCGAGAGCTTCGGGTGTAGCTGTTGCGTGTTCATGGTACGCTTTATATCTTGTCCCACGTAATAGTGAGCATGCTTGATGTTCTTGCCCCACCAGTAAACCAGTTCAGTATAGTCAGCCGCCGAATGACCCATTTCCCAGTATATTTGCGGAACGATATAGTCCACCCAGCCTTCATGATCCCAGAGCAGAATATCCGCATAAAGGTCATCATAGTTTTGCAGTCCGTTGGTTTCGCTACCCATCTTTGCCGTGCGCTTGTTTCGGAATATCCCGAAAGGACTGATACCGAACCTCACCCACGGTTTCCGTGTCCGAATGGTGGTGCTGATCTCTTTAATGAGCTTGTTGACATTATCCCTCCGCCAGTCTGCGATGTTCTCGAAACCTCTTGGGTCTGCTTGAAAAAAAGCTTCATCCCTTAAAGGAAGACCGGGCTTAGGGTATGGATAGAAATAGTCATCCATATGAATGGCATCCACATCGTATTCGGAGACAATGTCATCCACCACCGAACAGATGTGCCGACGGCACTGCTCAAGAGCAGGATTGTACAAAAGCTGATTGTCATACCTCACAAACCACTCCGGATTACGGGAATAGGGATGTTCCGGAGCAAGAGGAATAGATGCATTGGCTGCGGCACGATAAGGATTGATCCACGCATGAAACTCCATCCCTCTCTTATGACACTCTGCGATAAGAAAGCGCATCGGATCCCATAGAGGCGAAGGCGCAACACCCTGAGTGCCGGTAAGGAAACGGCTCCAAGGCTCCAGACGGCTCCGATACCACGCATCGCTCTCCGGACGAACCTGAAAGAAGACGGCATTGAAACGAAGCTCTTGCAGCTTATCCAGCTTTCGCAAGAAGTCTTGCTGCATCTCCTCCACGCTCATGCGTGCATACTCCCCTTGGTGAACGGTCTGAATCCATGCCGCACGCATCTCTCGCTTGGGAGAGTGATAGGTTTTCTTGTAATGCAGCTGCTCTTTCCGCTCCAACGCTTTCTTATGACTGACACACCCGGAAAGGATTATGGAGAAGAGAAAAACAGAGCTGAGGATTGCTCTGACTCCCATTCTGTTATACTCTGTTCTATATCTCATTGTCTTACGTAATGTTATATACAAAAGTAGTTATAATATACCGTTTCACAGAACGATGCTCTCCATCTCCAGAAGTATGGTATCAGGATAGTGACGGGAAAGGTATTGCGAGAGCCATCTGAGTGTCTCTTCCGTGATCTCGCAATCTGTTGCGATGTGTCTGTTATAGACCAACAACGGCACGGCTATCCCTCTTTGTCTCAAAGCATCGAGGCTGAGAAGCGTATGGTTGATACTGCCCAACTTGGCAGTGGAAACCAGTATCACAGGGATCTTCTGCTCTTCGATGTAGTCTATTGTAAGGCGATCTTCTGTGAGAGGAACCATGAGTCCGCCTGCTCCTTCAAGGAGAAGACAGTCGCAAAGAGCAGTCAGCTTCGCCGTCGCATCCGATATAAGAGCGGTATCTATCGGAGGTTTTCTGTCCCTCGAAGCAGCCATGTGCGGAGAGCAAGGGTAGCTGAACAGAAGCGGACAGGTACTCCCATTCCGGTCTTCATCCAGCAAGGGACGCCCCTCTATACGGCGATGGGTAACAATATCCTCTGCCACCGGAGCGGTTACACCGGTCTGCACCATTTTCTGAGTAAGGCTCCTGACACCCTCCGATAGCAGCTGCTTGGAAAGCAAACCGGTTGCCACACTTTTCCCGGCGTCTGTGTCTATGCCGGAAACGAAGTAAACGCTCTCTGTCAGGAGATCCGAAAGCCGGTCTGTGCTGTTACACTTAAAATATTTCATCTGGTCGCATTATATTTTTTCGGCTCTACCCCATATCGCATCATAGGTAAGAGGCAGCCTGAAGTTGTTTGTCTCATTGGCAAAAGCCTTTCTGTACGCCTCCTCCATCTCTCGCATCTTTCCCGGAGTAAGGTTCTCCTCCTGCCGGATGCCGTTTACCCCTGTCTGCTTGAGGTGTTTCAAGAGCAGAAGAAAAGAGTCGAAGTAGAGGGTGGTCTGCTCCCGACGGATGGAGATATGCCTAAACCCTGCCCGCTCCATGGCTTCCTGCAAAACAGAAACGGTATCGTAAGAGAGTGTAGCCGGGGGAAAGATGGTTTTAAGCTCGTGCATCTGTTCCGGTCCGAAGGTCGAAAAGAGCAGCACACCGCCTCTCTTGAGCGCATCGTACGCTTTGGAGAAGAAGCCCAACGGCTTGTGCCACCACTGGATACACGATGACGATGCCACCATTGCAAGATCGTTGCGCCAGTTTAGAAGCTCCGCATCGCCGGGGATAAACTCGCTGTACACCTCCAGACTCTCTTCCACTTCCGGGCAGAGGTCGTTGAGCAGAAGCGGATGCAGAGGATAACGCTCCGCCAATACCCGGCTCAAAAATCCCGTACCGCATCCCACCTCGAAGATAGCCCCGTCCGGAAGAGAGGCAGGAAGCAGTTCGGCAATGTGCCGGACAATCTGCTGCTGCACGGAAGCCTCTTTATCGTAGGTGTGCAGAGCATTGGTAAACCGCCTCTGCACAAGTTGTTTGTCTATGTTGCTGCTGCTATTCATCGGTCTGTATCCGCCAAGGGATAAATAAGTTCGCTCCAACTCCGGAAAGAGAGGAAAGGATAGTGCCCCACTCCCTCGATAATCTTGGCATCCACACCTACATGGCTCCAATATCTGACCTGATTGGGGGTGGGAACGATAAGATCTTTCTCGGCAATCCAAGCCCGATGGAACGGAGAGGGAGCTTTATCGGGAGCGTATCGAGAAGCTATGCCGGCAAGACGAGAGGATTGATGCTCGAAAACAGAGGTAAGCTCCTCTCTGAGATCTTCCGTAGAGCGAGAAGCAAAGCTGTTGTAAAGAGCCGTGAGAGAACGCCCTCCGCACATTCGTCTATTGAATCGTTCTCTGTTCATTTCGTCCAAGTTGGTCAGCGTGGCACGGAATATCTCATCCGGGATGCCCCATTCGTCGTGCATCGGATAAGGCGTACCGCACACGGCTATCAGCCTTGCTCTGTCGGGCAGATGCTCTCGCAGGACGGAGATAGCCCATACCCCCATGCTCCAGCCTACTACGGCAATCTCTTCGTACCGCTCCAACGGAGGCAGCTCTTCGGGTGAGACCTCCCGATAGTCGTAAAATGCAAAATAATCCGTCCCGTCCGGCAGGGAAAGATGCCCGACTGATTCAGGCGTAGAGCCCCATCCCCCGAAGTAGAGAAGGGATTTGCCGGAGTGAGGAGTCGTGATTTGCTTTATCTTCATCTCTGTGATCTCTTGTTTCTATTCCTTTTATAAATTTCTTTGAACCCGTTCGGAAAAAGTGCCGAACGGCTCTGTTTTCTTCTCTAAACAGATTAAAAACTTGAAGTCGAACTTTGAAGAGTGGAAATCAAGCTTTGGTTGGCTCTTTTCAAAGCGTGATTTCCACCAACCAGTGCTTGGTTTACAACTCTGTTCGGCTTCATCGAAACTCTTTAAGGTGATTAAAATATTTTGTGATAGTGTCAAAAACATTTTCTCTAAAGCGATATATATCAGGCGGTCTGCATTACCCTTACAATAGTTTGCGCCAAAAGTTCCACTTCTTGCTCGGTAAGAGCTGCCGAGAGAGAGAGTCGGACACGCTCCCCACCGGGAGGAACAGTCGGTTTACGTATGGGTAAAGCAAAGAAACCAGAGGCTTTCAACTCCTCTGCCATCCGTACTGCACACTCCTCGCTTCCGGCATGAACCGGCACGATATAAGAGGAGAGAGGCAGACCGGTACGCTCTTTCAGCAGAGCAACAAGGCGGTGAAGATGCGCCCTCCGCGCTACCATACCGGGGAGATGATGTATCACATGAAGCGACCATGCCGTGCAGACGGGAGGAAGAGCCGTGGAGAAAATAAGCGGTCGGCAGGTAGAGACCAACAGCTCGCGCACCTCCGCACCGGAAAGTGCAAACGCTCCGACACTGCAGAGAGCCTTTCCCATGGTCCCGATGAGAATATCCACCTGATCCAACAACCCCAAATCCTCGACACAGCCAAGCCCTTTCTTGCCTGTCGCACCCACGGCATGAGCTTCGTCCACATAGATACGGAGCTGAGGATAGTGCTGTTTGAGAGCCACAATATCGGTCAAGGGCGCAAAGTCTCCATCCATACTGTAAAGGCTCTCAACCACGACCCATATGGTCTCATACTCGGATGCAAAGCGTTGCAGAAGGGCTTCGAGGTCGGGCAGACTGTTATGCTTGAAACGGCGGAACTCCCGTCCCGAGAGCCTTATACCGTCTATGATGCTGGCGTGTACCAGTCTGTCCGCAAGGATGAGCGTCTTATCGTCGGAGAGCGCAGGCAGAATGCCGAGATTGGCATGGTATCCGCTGTCGAACAGCAGAGCGGATTTTCCGCCATAGAGCCGGGACAACTCCGCCTCCAAAGCCTCATGTTCGGGAGAGTTGCCCGTGAGCAGACGAGAAGATGAAGAGGAGAAAGGCAGCTCCAATGCCCGATTTCCGAACTTATCTCTAAGGTCTGTATCGGTGGAGATACCGAGATAGTCGTTCCCGGCAAGATTGATATACCTCTTACCATCTGCCCATACGTATTTCCCCTCCACTTTAAGTTGAGGAATTTTACGGTAAGTGCCTGCTGCTTTCAAGGCATCTATTCTATCGCTGTACTGCATTTTGCTTTACTATTTTAGAGAGTCCGGAGGTCAGTTTGAACAGCTCCTCGTCCGTAACCGCCATGAATGGCGGCATGAGATAAACGAGCCTGCCGAACGGACGTACCCAGATCTTCTCTTCGATAAACTGCGGGATGAGCCGCTTCATATCTACCGGCTGTTTCATCTCTACCACTCCGATGGCACCGAGACAGCGTACCTCTTTCACGGTGGAAAGGTCGGCAAGAGAGGATAGCTCGCTTCGGAGTGTCTGCTCTATCTCTTTGACCCTCTTCCTCCATGGCTTGGAGAGAAGCAGCCGGGTAGATGCAAGAGCAACCGAACAGGCAAGAGGATTTGCCATAAAGGTGGGCCCGTGCATGAAACAACCCGCCTCTCCGGAACAGATAATATCCGCAATCTCTTTGGTGGTTGCCGTTGCGGAAAGCGTCATACACCCTCCCGTCAAGGCTTTGCCGATACAGATAATATCGGGCAACACATCGGCATGATAAGCGGCAAGCATCTCGCCCGTCCGCCCAAAGCCTGTGGCGATTTCGTCGAATATCAGCAGTACGCCGAAATGAGAGCAGAGTCTTCTTGCCTGTCTCAGGTATTCGGGATGGTAGAAGTACATCCCTCCTGCGCCCTGCACTATCGGCTCAAGGATAAGAGCGGCTATCTCTTCGCCTTTCTCTTCCAAGAGATTTTGCAGAGGGCGCATTGCTTCTTCGCTCCATACTCCCCCGAAAGGGATGGAAGGTTGTGGAAGGAAATATTGAGGTGTAAGTGCTCCGGCAAAGAGTCCGTGCATGCCGGTGATCGGATCGCATACGGACATTGCGTGCCAGGTATCGCCATGATAAGCGGAAGAGAGTGCGGCAAATCGTGTACGCTGTCGCTCCCCTTTGGCATGCTGATACTGTAATGCCATCTTCATGGCAACCTCTACGGCTACGGAGCCTGAGTCGGCATAGAAAATGGTATCTACCCCTTTGGGCAATACCGACTCGCACAGGAGTTTGCCCAGCTCCACAGCCGGCTCATGCGTCAATCCGCCAAACATGATATGGCTCAACGTCTCTGCCTGACCCTGAAGAGCCTGCACCAGTACCGGGTGAGAGTAGCCGTGTATAGCCGCCCACCAAGAGCTCATACCGTCTGTAAGCTCTGTTCCATCCGCAAGCGTAATGGTAGCTCCTTTGGCTGAAACCACCGGATAAACCTCCAAAGGGTCTATGGTTGAGGTGTAAGGATGCCAAAGATGATCCCTGTCCCAGCGGAGTCTTTCCTGCCATAAATGGTTCATCGTTCCCATGTTGTCTCTGCTTTAGTATCGTACTTCATCTCCCGGAAAAGCAGCATGTCTTCGTCCGTAACAGATGCAGTGGTTGTGAGTAAATCGCCTGTGATGGCGGAGTTAATACCGATATAGAGTGCTTTTTTCTGTGTCTCTCTATCCATCTGTGCACGTCCGCCGGAGAAGCGAAGGTAGGCTGTGGGATTGACCAAACGGAAAATCACCACCGCCAAAAGGAGTTCGTCGGCAGAGAGCAGTGCGGTATCTCCAAGCGGTGTTCCCGGTATCGGCTGGAGCATATTGATGGGTATGCTTTCCACTCCAAGCGTTTGAAGATAGAGCGCAAACTCTATGCGCTGTCGTCTGCTCTCGCCCATGCCGATGATTCCTCCGGAACAGACTTTCATCCCGACCTTTCGGGCTGCGGCAATGGTCTCCTCTTTCTGCTGCTGTGTATGCGTGGAACAGAGTGTGATAAAGTGGGACGGCGCACTCTCCATATTGCAATGATAAGTGGTAACACCGGCTTCATGAAGCACCTTTAGGGTATCTTCCGTAGCCAATCCGAGCGATGCGCAAAGGTGCATAGAGGGTTCGGCTTTTCGGATCTCCCTGTATATGGCGGCATACCGAAGCGTATCCACCATGTTCGGACGCCTGCCACTCGCTACGAGTGAATACCTTTTGATCCCCTTGTTTCTATTATGCAGCGCCTGCTCCAAACACTCTTGGGGAGAGAGTATAGGGTATGTCTTGCATCCGGTATTGTAGTGCGCACTCTGGGCGCACCACTTGCAATCTTCGGGACATTTACCGCTCTTTACATTGATGATGCTGCAAGTGTCGAATCCGTCCCCATGCAGCGTCCGGGTTATGGTATGACACGCTTCATAAAGCTCCTCTATGGGATACTTTTCTATCGCTTTTTCTACTTCTTCCATACTCCGAAGACGCCTGCCGCCAATAATATCTTGTGCCAACTCGGAAGCGGTCTCCGGTAAGTCTCTATACTCTCGCTTTGTCATTGTGAAACATAGGATAAGAAAATACCCACCTTTCGACAAAAGCCGAAAAGTGGGTATGGATATGATGAGACGGTAGCAGTGCTACAGTCCGATTCGTTTACGAAAGATGCTGTGCAGAGTATCTCCATGCTCTTTTCCTGTTCCTCTTCTTCGCAGAAAGGCTCTTTGATGGCGGGAAGGAACTCTTGAACAGCTGCCGAAACGGTGTTCCGAGACTTTTGCAACAGTCTTTCGGCAACAGACAAATGGAGAGTTCCTATGGTTACAACCCTGCCGACACTCATAAAAACAGCGTAAGCCTTACGGCTCCACCTACGGAACCGTAAGGCTTTACTGCCTCTGTTATGTGTCAGGATAAGCATCTATCCGGATGATCAATTATTTCTTTTGAGAAGTTACTCGGTTCAACCAACCTACCATAGAGAACATAATCACCATGGAGATCAGACATACTACAACGAATACCGACCATGTGAGCCATAGAGGAACGTTCTTGTAGAGGATTGCACCAATGAATAGGAGTTGGTTTCCAAGGCCTGTCGCAAGAAGCCACATACCTTGCATCAAACCTTGAAGCTTTGGAGGAGCCACTTGAGATACGAATGACAAGCCAAGCGGAGAGATAAACAACTCTGCAACAGTAAGAACAAAGTATGTACCGATAAGCAACCAAGGAGTAACCTTAACCAAGTTTTGTTGTTCGGTGCTCATTTCTTTCATCTCTGACAACAATGGAAGATCGAAAGATCCCATGGTCATAAGTATGAAACCGATAGCGGCAAGTCCCATACCGATGGCAATCTTCATCGGGGTGCTTACGTTGTAACCACTGTTTGCCAACAAGCCAAAGAACGCCAAGACCATAGGTGCAAGAGTAACCACAAAGAATGGATTCGCACTCTGGAACATTTCAGGCTCTAAGGCAAAGCCGAACAGATCGAGCTTCGTAAAGTCACGAGCAAAGAATGTAAGCGTCAAACCGTTTTGGTGGAATGAGAACCAGAAGAAGATAACAACGAGCATAACAGCACCAAGAGCCATTATACGCTGACGTACTTCTGCAGGATCCATTTCTTGAACAGGCTCTGCAGGTTTTCCGTCATGCTTAACCGCAGCAGTTCCCGGATCCGGAAATTTCTTCTTGTTAAGCATAAAGATGGCAAATGAAATAAGCATCGCCACGATGGCAACACCGAAAGAGTAGTGAAATCCGGTATTGAAAACGTGCAAGTATTCCGCTGCAAAAGAACCAAGATCGGCAGGTGCGCCGTTCAAAGATACCTCTCCCGCCAATGTTGTAAAGTTGGCAGCAGCAGTGTCCGAAAGCGTTTCTCCGTTGAGATACTTGTGGCAAAGCTCGGGAAGCTGACCGTTATAAGTGAATCCGTGAATCTTCAACCACCAGGAGCGAACGGCAGGAGCCACCCAAGGAGCAAAGATAGAACCGATGTTGATAAACATATAGAAGATGGTGTAACCCGCATCACGTGTTTTGCTATCCACGCCGGACTTGTCGTACATCTGCCCTACAAGAGCCTGCAAGTTACCTTTGAAGAAACCGTTACCAAGGGCTATCACGAAAAGAGCCACGCAGGTAAAGACGAGCATAATGGTCTTCGAGTCCTGTGTGATTGTGGTAGGAATAGAGAGCATACCGTATCCGACAGTCATCATGACAAGTCCCATGATGATCGTTCTCTTGTAGTTACGAGTACGGTCTGCTACAAGTCCTCCGATTATAGCCAATGCGTAGATTCCGAAATAGAAGAAAGAGTAGATAAGTCCTGCCTCATCTTCAGCCAAGCCAAACTTTGCACTCAAGAAGAGTACAAGGATAGCCATCATCGTGTAGAAACCAAAGCGCTCTCCCATGTTCGCCAGAGCTGCCGCTATAAGCCCATTAGGGTGCTTCGTCTTTTGCTTTACGTTCTGTCCCATTGAAATTAAGTGATTGGATTATAAGTTTATAAATATTGATTTTTTCATTTATGAAAGAGAAAGAAAGAGGGCATCACTGCTCGTAGATCCTTTCCAGTGCTCCCGTTGCAGGGAAGAAAGTGAGGCGGATAACGGCAGGAGCGTGCTTTTTGTTATTGAAAAGAGCCGGAGCCAAAGCCTCTTTCGTTCCGAGCTGAGCGATATATACCTTCTCTTGCAACAGTATCTTACCATCTCTCCTAAGGGTAATCTCCACACGTCCGGGACGATTATAGACAATCCCTTTGAGCGATTTTTCTGCCTTTTCTGCCTCTTTCGGAGTGAGTGCCGGGGCTTGATCTTCTATCTTCACACCCATATAGATCGGTTCGCCGGAAAGATCTTCCTTATCCAGTACACCCTCCATTTCGGAAAATCTGAAAGCCACACTGTTGGATATAGAGTCAGCGGAGAGGTTATCTATGGTGATCCGTTCGAGCGTCGAAGTAGTATAGCCTGTAAACAGCTCGGATAACGCTCTCTCTTGAGCATTGATATTGTCCAATGCCAACTTCAATGCCTGCCCATCGGGAAAAGACTGTTCCGCTTCGCCACTAACGATAGAAGTGCGCGCTTCTCTCAGTGTGTGTATCTCACGAGCGACAATCTCTGCTCGCTTTTGAGGGGATGTGGCTTGCAGATATTCCGGAGAGAACGATGGCTCGAAGCGACGAACATTTGCCTCTTCCGCCTTGCGAATCTCTTCTGCAAACGGTTGTATCTCATTGGGAGTGTACTCCGTGTTGACGGCACAAAGCAATCCGTCCTCCGTCAGCATCACAAAAGGAGCCACACTGCCCTCTTTGAACTGAACATGATACACCTTGTCTCTATCGGGGATGCCGTAGGTTTCAAGTCTGATACCCTTTAGTTCGTACAGAGTACGCGCTACCGAAACAGCCTCTAAGCCTAAATGTTGTCTGGAGAAACGTGCGTAGATTCCGGGAGTAGAGACTTTCTTCTCCACCAGCAAATGCAGGCGAACCTTAGTCTCAGGCAGTGAATAGACGACTCCCGGCGACTTTTTTCCGCCTGTGTCTGTATGTTTTTCCACTTTTGTCTGTGCTTCCACGCCCCAAAAAGATAGCGCAAGCATTAAGAAAAGAGTGTAAAAGATCTTATGCATATGCAAATGGCATTTTTAGACGGTTTATGTGCAAAGCTAACAAAAATTCTTGTTTTCCATAGTGTTTGCTATATAAAGTGAAAATCCGTGACAGCAAAAAGAATGAAGGGAAGCATAAAAAGGGGACATTTTTCGGGAGCTTTTATATAAAAACGGAGTTCCAAAATTTTGCGTCGGAAGCACTCAAAATTTCTCTTGCTCACACTCCCCCTTCAGACAAAAACCCATAACTCGCTACAAACAAGGTGCTTACAAACCATTGCGAATTCGCAAAAAATTTTTTCTCAGTCCGTTTGATGGGGCTTTTTCGCGTTAATAGGTGTAAATTTTAACACCTATCCCTGTAAACGTTTCCTAATAAAGAAATTTGCCTTTTCAGGGGCATTTTAGGGCAAAAATACGTAGACGATTGATTGTTAGCGTTTTAATCGTTTTAGCTAAACACTTTAATCGAATCCGGTAAACGTGTTTAATGAAATCACTAAACGTGTTCGTTGAAAAATTAAACACGTTTAGCCGAAAGAATATGCTCGTTTAGCGTTTTGGCTTAACAGACATCGAAATTTGTGTTAATAAAACGAGCTGATTTAACAAATCCGGCACCCCTCTGAAAACAGAGTACAAAAATAGAAATAATGATACCGATACATGGTGGAGACCAAATATTTAGCTACATTTGTACGATAATTCAGCGGATAAAAGATTAAATAAACAAATCAAGTATGATTCAACCTATTTCAAAAACCATCACGCTGGCTGATGGTAGAGAGATTGTCATTGAAACCGGCAAACTCGCCAAGCAAGCAGATGGTTCGGTAACGGTGCGCATGGGCAACACCGTATTGTTGGCCACCGTGACAGCTGCAAAAGACGCCAATCCGGGCGTTGATTTTATGCCCCTTTCAGTAGATTACAAAGAGAAGTTTTCTGCTTTCGGTCGTTTTCCCGGAGGATTTACCAAACGTGAAGGTAAGGCTTCAGACTACGAAATCTTAACTTCCAGACTCATCGACCGTGCCCTTCGGCCTCTATTCCCGGACGATTACCACGCAGAAGTCTTCGTTAATGTTATACTCTTCTCAGCCGATGGCGTAGATATGCCGGACGCTCTTGCAGGATTGGCTGCATCTGCTGCTCTTGCCGTTTCAGACATACCATTCAACGGTCCGATCTCCGAAGTGAGAGTGGCACGAATAGATGGTAAGTTTGTTATCAACCCGACCTTTGAACAGCTCGAAAGCGCAGACATCGACATGGTAGTGGCTGCAACGCTCGACAATATCATGATGGTCGAAGGCGAAATGAACGAAGTATCCGAAGCAGAAATGCTGGATGCCATAAAGGTTGCACACGAAGCGATCAAAGCGCAATGCCGGGCACAGATAGAGCTTATGCAGGCTTGCGGCACAACCGAAAAGCGTACATACTGCCACGAAGAGCACGATGAGGAGTTGCGCTCAAAGGTACGCGCAGATCTTTACAACAAAGTTTATGCCGTAGCTGTAAGCGGATCGTCCAAGCACGAACGCGCAGCAGCATTTGAAGCGATAGTGGAAGAGTTCAAAGCTCAATACACAGAAGAAGAGCTCGAAACAAAGGCTCCCCTCATCGCTCGTTACTATCACGATGTAGAGAAAGAGGCTATGCGCCGTGCAATACTCGACGAAGGCAAGCGTCTCGATGGTAGAGACACGCGCACCATTCGCCCTATATGGTCGGAGGTGGACTGCCTTCCCGGACCTCATGGCAGCTCTATCTTCACACGTGGAGAGACTCAATCGCTTACAACGGTAACGCTCGGAACAAAGAGTGATGAGAAGCTGGTGGACGATGTACTCTTCCACGGCAAGGAGAGATTCTTGCTACACTACAACTTCCCTCCGTTCTCCACAGGAGAGGCTCGCCCTCAACGCGGAGTGGGACGCAGAGAGATCGGACACGGAAACCTTGCTCACCGTGCGCTCAAACGCATGATACCGAAAGACTATCCTTACGTCGTGCGTGTGATGAGCGATATCCTTGAAAGTAACGGATCCAGCTCCATGGCTACCGTATGTGCCGGAACGCTTGCTCTTATGGATGCAGGGGTTAACATTACCCGCCCTGTCAGTGGTATTGCCATGGGACTTATCTCCGAGAACAAAGGTCAAAACTATGCGATACTCTCGGATATCCTTGGCGATGAAGACCACTTGGGAGACATGGACTTCAAGGTAACCGGTACGGAGAAAGGTATCACTGCAACACAGATGGACATCAAGGTGGACGGTCTATCCTATGAGATCCTCGAAAATGCGCTGGCACAGGCACGCGAGGGTCGTATGCACATTTTGGGTAAGATCATGGAGACGATCACCGAACCGAGAGAAGATCTCAAGCCACACGCTCCACGCATCGTCAATCTACGCATACCGAAAGAGCTTATCGGTGCTGTGATAGGCCCCGGAGGCAAGATCATCCAAGGCATACAAGAGAAATCCGGAGCCAATGTCAATATTGAAGAGGTGGACGGAATGGGTCTCATCGAAGTGAGCGGTACAAACAAAGAGAGCATCGACAAGGCTTTGGCGATGATCAACTCTATTGCTGCCGTTCCGGAAGTGGATAAAGTCTACACCGGAAAGATAAGCTCGCTGATGCCTTACGGTGCATTCGTAGAGTTCTTGCCGGGTAAAGACGGACTTCTTCACATCTCCGAAATAGACTGGAAACGCTTTGAAACAATCGAAGAAACCGGTTTGCAACAAGGAGCGGAAATAGAAGTGAAGTTGATCGAAATAGATCCAAAGACCGGAAAGTTCAAGCTTTCGAGAAAGGCATTGTTGGAGAAACCCGAAGGTTATAAAGCACCTGAAGGCAACAACAGACCTCCTCGTCAAGAGAGACCGGAACGACAAGAGCGATTCGTACACAGACCTCGCAGAAACAATAACGAGTAACATTCGGAACATCCGATACATAAGAGAAAAGGCACGCACCTGTCCGGTACGTGCCTTTTTCATATTCTTGCCGTCACTTTACCCCTGTCAGGCTTTCTCATTCAGCAGATAACGAGAGGAGAAGAGCAGGGAGAGCTGCAACCTCAACCATATCAGCGAAGGAAAGAGAGCCTTTATGGCATAAGGAAGGAGTATCTCATTTTTAAGCGTTTTCGGCATCAGATCGCTGGTGGTAAAGCTGAAAATCATCGCTCCCGTAAGCAGTACGGCATCCCATATACGGTACCGGCTGTTCCGGTCTCTGTCTATCCACCACAGCGCAATGCCGAGATAGGCTATGATATAAGTGTTGGACTCCGTTCCGGAGCTGAACAGCACAATAAACAGCAGCAGTGATGCCAAGACCGAACGCCTGAACAGCGCACTCTCATAAGCCTTGAAGCGAAGAAGCGGAAGGAGAAAAAGCAACATACCCGGCACTATCACCAGCAGGTCGCTATACTGTTCGGCTCCCGACAGCTTACGAATCATTCCCACCAGACCCATGTTCTGCATCAGAGCAAACATATTCTGCGTATTCTTTCCACCCAAAGCCACCAACCAGTTTCGGTACTGCTCCACGGCATAATCCCATCCGCCGAGCATCGGAAGCAGTCCGAGTAGAAGCGTCCAAAAGAAGAAGGAGAGCAGGAAGCTCTTTTTCTTCTTGGAGAAGAGCCAGAAGCACAGCCCCGCGATGCCATATATCTTGGTCAGAAAGCCCAAAGCGATGAAAAACGTAGCAGCCCAAGGCTTCTCCTTGACAGTGAAAACATAAGAGAGAATCAGCAGTGCGGCAATGAGGACATTGTACTGTTCCATCAGAAGACCCAGCAACAGTTCATTGGCTGTAACCCAAAAGATCACCGCCCTGCCGGATATGGAGAGACCGGGAATGCTCTTGATGGCATAGAAAAGCATGACTGTACTCACGACGAGCCATAGTACGACACCCGCAACAGGCGGTAACATGGAGAAAGGAGCTATCACCAACGTGAAGAGCGGACCGTACAAGAAGCGGTCGTGATACTCTGCCGGATAGTAGGAATACAGGTCTTGATGTTGCAGGAAGTGGTCCCAACTCCTCTCGAAAATCCGATAGTTGTTAAACTTCCCCCTTGCTATTTTCTTAAAGCAGGCAAACAGCAAGACGGCTCCCCACACCACCAAAGGAGTACGAGAGCTTCTGCCCAACGCCCCCAACACAGATACTATACTTTTTTTCTCCATCTACTCGGTTTTTCGGATAGTGCCGACAAACAGCCACACAAAGATAAGAAAAGCCATCGCAAAGCAACAGCTCTGCGATGGCTTCGGATAGCTATAAAAGTATCTTTACTTCTTCTTGCCTTGATTTGCTACGGCATCCATCAACTTCTTGATCTCTTCCGGATCGCCGATGAAGTAATCTTTTACCAGATTGTAGTTGTCGTCGAACTCGAATACGTAAGGCACAGCCGTTGGCAGGTTAAGGCTCACGATATCTTCGTCTGAAATATTCTTCAACACCTTGATGATACCACGAAGGCTATTGCCATGCGCTGCCACAAGAACATCGTCATGCTCTTTAAGAGTCGGGAAGATAGTACCCTCCCAGTATGGCAATATACGAGCCACGGTGTCTTTAAGCGACTCTGTAAGAGGAAGCAGCTTTCTATCTACTCCTGCATAGCGAGGATCGTTATGCGGTGCACGCTCATCTCTTTCGTCAAGAGGTGTGGGAGGAATATCGTAGCTGCGACGCCAGATATGTACTTGCTCATCGCCGTACTTCTCTGCAGTCTCCGCCTTATTAAGCCCTTGCAACATACCGTAGTGCTTTTCGTTCAGCACCCAATGCTTCTCTACCGGGATCCAGTCCAGATCCATCTGATCCAATACATTGTTAAGGGTCTTCACCGCTCTCTTCAAGTATGAAGTGTAAGCCTTACCGAAACGGAATCCGGCAGCTTTCATCTCCTTACCTGCTTTGATTGCTTCTTCTATGCCTTTCTCGGAAAGATCAACGTCTGTCCAGCCTGTAAATCTGTTCTCTTTGTTCCACTGGCTTTCCCCGTGGCGAATAAGGACAAGTCTTTTCATGTCTGATATCTTCTATGGATTATGTATGTGAATTAAATTCTATCCTACAAGGCTTTAGCTCTTCTGCCATTGCCTTTCACAAAGATAACGAATATTTATCACAAGCAAAGAGCCATACTCACACTCTCACCCCTCCCCCTTTTTCTCTTCTGTGCGGACATAAAAGAGGATAAATGCGTACAAAAGTTCTCTTTATCGTATTCATTTTCTCCGCTCAACGCATTCACATCTCCAAACCGAAGCACGATTGCCATTATTCAAGCCCTGATTTCCACTCTTCAAACTCCGATTGCTACACATCAAGCCTTGAAAAAGACCCCCAAAAAGGTTTAGAGCAACTTCTATACACTTACAAACAAAAATATTAACCGGTTTACGACTGTTTTATCATCCGATTACGACTTGAAGCATTGCCATCACAGCCATCAGGGCTAACAATAGGTGAAGAAGCGAATAGAGGAGAGAAAGAAAAATCTCAAGGCAACTCCACTGCCGGAGCCGCCTTGAGATCTCTTTTTATCCTGTTTCAGAATAGTGTTTCTACTATTTCCCGGAACCTACACTCATACCTTCATCTGCCGATTGATTCAGACGAGATTCGCCATTGACACTCTTTCGGGTAGAAGATTTAAGCTCTTTGTTGCCGAACGTATAGCTCACTCTGAGCGTGAGTTTAGGGCTATGCCAGTTTTTGGAAAAGGAGATCGGGGTATTCATCCCCACTATCTCTCCTCTGGCAATATTGGTATTGAAAAGGTCGTATCCCGTTAAGGAGAATTTCCAGCTGCCCATACGTTTGCTAAGAGTAAAGTCTACCCACCACTGTTTTTCTGTCTTGTAAACTCCCACAAAAAGAAGACTGTAATAGGTAATCCCGGCATCGAAATACCATTGGGCAGGCAGGTTCAGAGACTGCTTGTGTTGGACATAATAGGCATTGAACAGACGATTGTAATCCGCAGCGTTCACAACACCTCTATCCTGCTGAAGATGATGTGCCAAGTAGATTGAAGCAAACCACTGCAAACCATTCTCCCGGTAAATGAGAGGCATCGGTGTTCCGGCAACAAGGCGCAAGTAACGGCTATTTTCAAGATTTGTTTTAGCCAAAGTATAGCCCCCTTTATGAGGCTTCAGGTATTCGATGATCGGATTTTTCTCATCCGACAGGCTCAATTCCAGCATAGCCGCCCTCAAATAGGTATAGCTGAGGGAGAGATTGTATCTTGTGCTGTTTTTCAAATCAGGGTTTCCTTCGCAGACAGAAAGCCCGAAGAAGACGAGACATAAGGCATGAGGTCTCGGAAAGATGGGCGTTTGTAATAGGTCTGCAACATGGTCGAAAAACGATGCTTACGGGAGAAGTCGTAAGAGAAAGAGAGGTAAGGCTGCCAGTTTAAGAAAGCATCCGCCTTGCCCTTTTCCATTCCGATCCAGTGGTTATCCAGTTGGTCATAGTTGAGTTGCACCCCGGCATAAGTATCCACAGCCTCTTTGCGATAGCGTAGAGAGAGATAAGCGAAAGTGCTGCTCTCCTTATAGCTATTGCTCTTACCATCGGGAGAGTCTTGGGGCATGGTGTCAAACCTGCTGTCGTTTCGGATACCGCCAAACCGAGTACTAATGGTAGAGGTGAAGCGGAAAAGGAAGTCCGTTGCGATTCTGAAGTAATGATACCGGTCTTCCAATGCTCCGTTGATGGCGGAGTTGTGAAAATAGTCTCGATGGTTAAGGCTGAAAGTGTAGTCTGCATAGTTGTTCCAGCTCCACCTTTTCCCGGAAGAAGAGTGGAAAAGATTTACCGTTCCCACTTTTCTATCCATATCTATCCTGTTGGAAGTATTGTATTCCAATCTTTCGTCAGAGAGGGTAAGATAACTTCTCACCCCGATCAGATGCCGAGGAGACACCTGCCACTCCGACCCTATCTGAATACCATGCCTCCGATAAGGATTTACAGAGGTTGTATTGGCTCCTATGGATGTTGTAAGTGTCTCTTTTCGGCGATTGTCGAAATATTGGTAAGCAAGATAGTTTCTTGTATTTCCTTTGTTATAATTAAGGCATACACGACTGTTGACGGACAGCAATGCCTGATAGGATATATCCGCAGAAAGAAAAGCGTTAAAGCCTTCGTTCGGCTTTTTCTTGGTGATAATATTCAATACCGCATCTACACGTGTGCCGTACTCAGAACCGGGATTTCGGATGAGTTCCACGGATTCCACATCGGCTATACCGAGAGAAGCAAGATAGGTATGCACTTCATTATTTGACAATCGAAGTATCTGACCATTGACGGCAACGGTCAGATTGTAAAACCCGAAGATGGAGAGGCTGTTGTTTTCATTCACTTGTACACCCGGCAGGAGCTTTATACCATCCAAGAGAGTTCCGCCCACGGCAGCAGGATTGGCGGACAGATTATATACGGCATTGCTTCCTTTGTAAGACACAAACGGGCATCGGCTCACAACAACCACTTCGTCCAACTGTTGCGACCTCAACGTTATGACGATCGGAGGCAGCTCTACCTCTTTTTCTGAAACGGTTACCGCATTGTTTTGAGGATAGTAACACTCCTCTAAATAAGAGACCAGAAAGCGGTATCTGCCTTGTGGCAATTCCTGGCGAAAATATCCTTTAATATCACATACTGCCGGATAGAGCTGTGTTGTATCCCGAATGTTCTTGAAAACAATAATGGCATTGGTCAGCGATTCTCCTGCCTGATCTTTGAGATGACCCGAAACCTTGTAGCTGTTATTCTGAGCCACCAAAGAGAATATGGGGTAGAAAAGAAGTAAAAGAAGAAGTTTTTTCATACTGCAATATCAGACTAAAGGGGCGATTTCTCCGATCAGAAGTTCAACACCGGCACGTATAGAGCATTTATCGTTTGGAAATCAGCCCCCGTTATTAAGCTTTGTCTTTTTTTGCAAATATAGACATTTTATAAAAGCAGGAAATGTATTATTAGCATAGTTCTTGGCAGGAGGCAGATATTCAAGAGAGGGCATAAAAAAGAATCGGGATCGTAAAGATTACAATCCCGATTCTCTGTTTTATTTTCTCGTAAAATATCCGGCTATTATCCCTTCTTATATGCGACATAAGCCGTATAGCCACCATTCAGATTATAAATGGTAAAGTTTTTTGCAGAAAGCATCTTTGCAGCTCTGAGCGAACGACCTCCGGATCTGCAGTAAACAAGAACGGGCTTTTTCGGATCAAGAACCTTCAATGCTCTCTCCAGGAAGTAGTTCTGAGTAACATCTATCAGAATGGCTCCCGATATAAAGCCGGCATCATACTCGGCTTTAGTCCGAACATCGACAATCTGCATATTGGGATTTGCTTCCAATAGTTTGTCCAGCTGTGATACTTCCACATTTGTAATTGTTTGGACTGTCTCTTGCGGAGAGGAACTCTTGCAACCGACGAACAAGGCAGCAACAGCAAGAGCGGATACCACAAATAGTGCTGCTATAACTCTCTTATAATTCATGACTCCTCTACTTTATGGTTTAAGCGAAAGTGATAAGGAAGTAGTTTTTCTTGCCTTTCTGTGCAAGGATATACTTCCCGGCAAGAAGATCCGAAGAGGTCAATACCATCCCTTCACTCTCTACTTTCTCTTTGTTTATACTCACTCCTCCACTCTTTAGAAGCTTACGAAGCTCTCCACGAGAGGGGAACATTGCAACCTCATCGGCTAATAGATCCAATATGTTGATACCCTCCCCGTTGATCTTATCCATGGGCAGTGTAGCAGATGGGACACCTTCAAAGAGTGCAAGAAGTGTATCTTCGTCCAGCTTGGTAAGTGCTTCTCTGGTTGCATTTCCAAAAAGGATGGCAGACGCTTCCACGGCAGACTCGTAGGCTTCTCTCGAATGCACCATACAGGTAACCTCTTCCGCAAGTCTCTTTTGCAAAGGACGCAGATGAGGTGCAGCCGCTTGCTCTTCTTCCAATGCCATTATCTCCTCTTTGGTGAGCGATGTAAAGATCTTGATATACTTGGCGGCATCTGCATCCGAGACATTGAGCCAGAACTGATAGAACTTATACGGTGAGGTGTATTTCGGATCCAGCCAGATGTTTCCACTCTCTGTTTTCCCGAATTTACCACCATCAGCCTTGGTGATAAGCGGACAAGTGAGAGCGTATGCTTCGCCTCCCAATGTCCGGCGAATGAGTTCCGTACCGGTGGTAATATTACCCCACTGGTCGGATCCTCCCATCTGCAAACGACAACCTTCATGCTGGTAAAGATAGGTAAAGTCGTAGCCTTGTATCAGCTGGTAAGAAAACTCGGTAAATGAAAGCCCTTCACCACTCTCTCCGGAAATTCTCTTCTTTACAGAGTCCTTTGCCATCATGTAGTTTACAGTGATATGCTTGCCGACATCTCGGATAAAGTCCAAGAAGCTGAACTCTTTCATCCAGTCGTAGTTGTTTACCAACTTGGCAGCATTAGGGGCATCACTCTCAAAATCAAGGAACTTTGCCAGCTGTTTACGTATTGCTTCCTGATTATGACGCAAGGTATCTTCGTCTATCAACTTCCTTTCGGCACTCTTCATGGATGGGTCTCCAATCATTCCGGTAGCTCCTCCAACAAGAGCTATGGGGCGGTGTCCCGCTCTCTGAAAGTGGCGAAGCATCATGACACCCACAAGGTGTCCTATGTGTAGAGAGTCCGCCGTAGGGTCTATACCCACATAAGCAGAAGTCATCTCCTTCATCAGGAGTTCTTCCGTACCGGGCATCATGTCATGGATCATACCTCTCCAGCGGAGTTCTTCAACAAAATTTATCATCTTGGTATATATGGCTTAATGTATATGTATGCTTAAATTTCAATCTTCATGATCTCGAATGTTACAGTACCGCTCGGCACTTTTATCTCAACCACATCCCCGACCTTCTTTCCTACAAGACCTTGAGCAATGGGAGTGGATATGGAGATCTTACCGGCACGCAGGTCGCTCTCTGTGTCCGAAACCAGAGTATAAGTCATGACAGCATTGTTGGCTTTGTTCTTTATGGTTACCTTATTCAGCATATGCACTATGTCCGTACCAATCTTAGATGTATCCACAATGCGTGCATTCATCAACTTGGAGCGCAACTGAGCTATACGTGCTTCCAATAGCCCTTGAGCCTCTTTCGCAGCAGAGTATTCTGCATTTTCGGAAAGGTCTCCCTTGTCTCTCGCTTCTGCAATCTGGTTAATCACATCAAGCCTGTCCACCGATTCGAGCTTCTTTATCTCCTCTACAAGCTTGTTGTATCCTTCTTCCGTAAGGAGTGTATATCCTGCCATAATATAAAGTTTGTTTCAAAATATTGAGACCTCACGCCACAGGGATGAGGTATAAAAAATATTTAGACCAAGACTTTCGCCTCGATCTAAAAACATGAAAATATTCACAATAAGGTATTTACTCGGACAAAGTTAAGGTTAAATATGGATATTAGCAAGGAATGCTTTATAAATGTGAGCCTTGAGATCCCCTATCGAGATGCCCAAAGCCTCGGCAAATACACTATAAACATCCGTGATGTCCTGACTGCTCTCATCGCTTTCCAAGAGGAACGGCTTCTCTTTCAGCCATGATAGAATACCGGGATCACTTGGAACGACCCGGAGAGAGACTATAATGCTCGCCCGATAAAGCTGCTCCAAAAGCATCTGCTTGCCTCTGAACCCATGCACAATCCAAGCAGGAGGATCGGGCAAGAGCCCTCTCACGGATGCAAGAGACAACAGCCTGTCCCAACCACCTACCATGTGAAAGAGGCAGGGCAGGCAATACTCGGATGCTATACGCAGCTGCATTTCGACCCATGCGGTCTGCTCGTCAAGAGAGATGGATGAACGTCTGTCCCAACCGATCTCTCCAATCGCCACAATATTGTTTCCCTTAGGATTCTGCAAGTATTCACGCAGAATGGATTCTCCCTCTTCCAGGGTCAAATCTTGCCTAAGAGACATCGGATGTATGCCTATGGTAAGAAAATTAGAGCCGGAAGGCAGCTCTTCTTGTATGGGATCTACTACAAAAAGAGCCATACAATCCGGTCGGTCTGCATATTGTCGCAGATGCGATAGATGTGTATGGCTGTCTATGTATTGCATTATCTTTATCGCTTGAAAAGACTATGGTACGGGGTCGTATCCACTTCCGCCCCACGGATGACACCTTAAGATGCGTCGAACGGTAAGATATAAACCCTTAAACGGACCATGCTTCCGAAGAGCCTGAACGGCATAGGTGCTGCAAGTTGGCGAGAATCTACAACTCGGAGGAGTATATGGAGAAATGCACTTCCGATAGAAATAGATCGGCAAAAGCAGTATCTGCACCAATAGTTTTTTTATCATTCTGTTTCCTCCTTTCGTTCCAAAGAGCGACAAACCTCAGTGAGCTTTCGCAGAGCCTTCTTTACCCCCTGCTCTATTGCAGAATAAGAAGAAATACCATCTCCGATATAAAGAAAAGCAACAAGAAGACCGGAACTCTTTTCGGCTTGAGTCAGCAACTCTTTCTTGTGAAGACGATAAGCTTCTTTGGTTCTTCTTCTTACCAGATTTCTATCCACCGCATGCTTGAGCCGTTTTTTCGGAACACTTACCAACAGTTCCACGGGAGCAAGCATGTCTACCTCTTTTCCACAAGCGTAAACGACCTTGAAAGGATAAGCTACAAATCCGGTACGAGAAGAGAATACCCTTTCTTTATGAGAATTAAGATAGAGACGCTGCGACTTTGGGAATGTAGCTTTGGACACTTGTTTACTTATGCTTCTTAATATAGTGCTCAAGAGCAGCAGTCATTGAAGGGAACTCCGGAGATGGAGCTTCAATATTCACTTCAAGTCCATTCTCTCTAAGAGCCGAAGCGGTAGCCTCCCCGAAACAAGCAAGAAGCTGTTTGTTTTGCTTATACTCAGGATAGTTGCTCTTTAGAGAGGTTACACCATTGGGGCTAAAGAATATGAGAAGATCGTATCCATCTATCTCTTCCTTTGTAAAACCATTAGGAACAGAGCGGTATATCGCACTGGTAGAATAAGGGATCTTTTTACTGTCCAATACTGCAACAATATCTTCCTTTAGTCCTTCTATTCCGGGGATGAAGTAAGTCTCCTTATTGTGCTTAAGCAAGAGAGCATGAAACTGAGCCGCCTGCCCGCTTTCATGATAAAACACTTTGCGCTTGCGATACACAATGTACTTCTGCAAATAAGATGCAATAGCTGCACTATGACAAAAATACTTCATATCTTCCGGCATCGTCAAACGTAACTCTTGAGTAAGCTTGAAGAAATGGTCTATTGCTGTTCTGGAGGTAAAAATGATAGCTGTATGATCTAAGATATTAACTTTCTGATCACGAAACTCTCTTGTTCCAAGCGTTTGGATAGAGAAAAATGGCTTAAAGTCCACCTCAAAACCATACTGCTCAGACAATGTTATATATGGGGACTTTCCTGTTACCGGTGCCGGCTGAGACACCAATATTCTTTTTATTTTTGCGCTCATTAAAGTCGTATCCTGTTCTTCTAAGATTAGGATTATCACACACTCATACTACGAATAAATTGCCACACAGCAACAAAGGGTAGTATTTCCAAGGCGCAAAGGTACAAAATTAGATGTAATGAATAACGAAGATTAAACTCTATTAACTTCCAAGACTTATAAAAGGAGGTTAGTCGGTAAAGAAGAAATAGAGCTAAAAAGAGCCATATAGCACTGCTTTTGTTGCTACTCCAGTTCAAGAATAAGGCAAAAGGCAAATATAGAAATGCTCCCCATGTTGTAAACAGAACAAACTCCTGGAACTGCCATAGTCTCTTTGTCTCTGCTGTCATAAAGATAGCCCCTATAACAGACCTGATAATCCAATGAAAAACTATAAAAATAAGGACAGCCCCTGCGGCTATCAATAAGAACCGAGACGTAGAGAAGAAAGGATCGGAAAGATAAGACTCTACGGAGAGAAACAGGACTAAAGAAGCCAGCAGAAAACCTTGCAAGCCCAAAAAGAATTTCATCCCAAAGGAGAAGCCATATATATTTTCCCCCAGCGCATCTTGCGGCTTAAGTCTTAAAGCTCCTTTGATACTCCCAAGAGAGTAGTTGGGATGAACCGCATACATCACGGCAAAAAGAAGCAACAGAAAGACAAGAGAAAACACAAAAAATGTGCTGTCATATCCGGGAGGTTCAGGAGCCTCTCCTTGAAATTGAATCGGGAAAGAGGGGAAGTTCACGAAAACGTGCAACGTTTTAATATCAAGAACGCTTAGTCCAGATCTCTTCGTACTTTTCCGGAAGAAGGGCAAGAGCCGCATCTTCTTCCTGTCTCATAGTTTGTTGTTCTTCCTCTGTGGCATCTCTATACCCACAAAGATGCAAAACGCCATGAATCATTACACGAAGAAGTTCTCGGTAAGAAGGTTCACCAAAGATTGTGGCATTACTATCAATGGTTTCAAGACTGATGACAATATCAGCAAAAAGAAGATCGTCTACGCAGTTGTCAAATGTCAGAATATCTGTCTCATAGTCATGGTTGAGACTTTTCTTGTTAAGTCTTCTTATGAAGCGGTCATCACAAAAAACGTAAGTGATCTCCCCGATACGCTTACCTTTCAACTCCGCAACTTCTCTAATCCAATTTGTAATGACACGACGCCTGAATCCGGGAACTTTTATATTGTCGTTTTCTGTTGTAAATATAATATCTGCAGATCTACTCATGGCTCAATAGGAATTAAAGAATAACAACACCAACCATTACAAAGGTAAGAAATCTATCTTATATGCTTAGCTTCTAACACCATCCCTAAATATGTACCACGCGTGTAGCGCAGAGCCGATACAAAATAAAAGCATCCACAAATTTGAAGCCGTGTAAACAAAGTATGCAGCCACAGCCATTGCAACAGCACCTAAGAAACCTATGCGATGTAAGCGCCGTTTTGTCGGAGAGATATCTTTATCTCTCTTAGGAATGGAGAGAAAATAGTACAACAATAGTAATAGCACCCCAAAAGTGTAAATAAAAAAACCGCTTTGAGATCCAAGAAAAACAAGGAACGTTCCTCCCATTGTAATGAACGTCCCTAAAAGTACGGCGATATAGCCTTTTGGCATTCTTTTTTCCGCTGACATGAATATCTCTATATATTTATATTGTTATCTATGAGCCTGATAGATTCTTCACTTTCTCTCTATCTATGATGTAAAGATCCTCATTGGGGGCTTTCATTAAAAATGTCTCACGAGCAAATCTCTCCAACTCAGACTTATCGAACTGTAGCTCCTCCAACATCTCTTTCTCTGTTGCAATCTGCTTTTGCAACTCTGCTTTCTCTCTTTCCAACTCATTGATTTGGTCATAGTACTTCATCTGATTGTACAGATTATCATCGCTCGGCCAAAGCAAGAATAGTGCAATCAGTATGGCAAAGAGTCGTCCGGGAGTAATTTTTCCGGAAATCTTCTGAACAATTTTTGTTGCTCGTTGAATATCTATTTCTGGCATAATCTAAAATGTTCAATTTCAGGAATAACATAAGCCTCCACCTCTTCATAAGAAAGCTGATGCATGGCTTCTATGTAAATCTTATTTCTGTAGTACTTATCAAACAGATCGTCTTGCTTTATCACTTCATCCTGCAAGGAGAATATTCCTACAGTTGCTTCTACATCCTTTTCAGAAATTCTTTTCCACTGTTCGGATTCAACCTCTATGTATGAGAGCAACAAATCTTCTGTTACCTCAAAATCTTTCTCATCCGGGTCAAATCTCTCGTGATAAAATCTCAATCGAAGTCCCTTATAACGCCCCATCACTTCAGATGTTGTAAACGCCGGATTGATAAGAATCTTCTTCTTTGCCGGAAGTTGATGAGCAAAAAGACCTCCCATTGAACTTCCTATAATCACATCCGGTTCTTCTCGATGCACAATGTCCGAAAGAAAACGCAGAGCCTCATGAGCATTAAGAGGGATGTCCGGTGTCAGGATATGATCTTTAGGAAGAAGATCTCTCAAGAATCTCCCACGAGAACTCATATAGGAAGAAGTTAAACCGTGCAGATAAAGGATAGTAAGAGTTTTCATATACGCCCTATCTCACCAATACAAGCTTCCACAATTCCTCTATTTCCGAAAAGCGCGAGTCGATATTTCTAAAATATTCCAACTTATCTTCTATCTTCGTCGGAATAGCATCCTTATGACCATCCAGTAGCAACGTGGAGAGAGAGAGATAATCATTGGATAGCTCCTCCCGTAAAAATACGAGAAGCTCATCCTTTACTCTTTCTATCTCTATTTTGCTTTGAAGATTATACGTTGGAGCACAGATGTCTTTAGGAGAGTTTCCAATACCCGGCCTACAATCCATAAGAGTTCTTTTAAGGATTATACGTTCATCCTGCATTCCTGCAAACTTCTGCCAAGCCTTAACAAGCTGCTCCTCTGTAAAAGCACTTTCTCTCAGATTCGTTTCGGACCTACTCTCCCGTATCTTCTCGTCATCATCATTGGCATGAGAAATAGAGAAACTAAACTTATTCTTATAGGCTTCTTTATTAACCTTTTGCGGAGTAGTTGCAGGAGTATTATATGTAAGAGAAGAAGTCTCCCTCAATATGGAAGTTGAAGGTGCAGGATTCGGTTCAACATTATTCTTCGGCATATCTCGTCCGGAAGTTTCTCGCTGATCTGTCTGGGGAGGTGTGTTTGTGGAAGAATTCAGTTCAGAACTATTCTGTGCACACATATTGATAAGAGCAACCTCTGCAGAAAGTCTTTTACTGGATAGCTGTCTATACTTCTCCTCATAACCAGCAGAGATTTTCAGACAATTCCAAATCATAGCTTTGGAGCAAGTCTGTGCAGCTTTTATATAGCGTCCTCTTACACTATCTATCACTTCAAGCATAGAAGCCGTTCTGGGATCTTGAGCCAATAATACATTCCGGAAGAATGCTGAAAGTCCGGTCATAACCTGAAGAGGATCAAAACCTTTGACAAGAACCTCCTCCAATAAAAGCAGGCATTGATGATAGTCCCCTCTTAAGACATAGGCCAAGAATCTAAAATAAAGAGCCTCATCCAACTTCCTAAGATTTTCCAGAACAGATTGGTACGTGATATTTCCTTGTGTAAAGCCCGCTATTTGGTCAAATATGCTAAGAGCATCTCTCATCCCACCATCGGCATGTACGGCTATTGTCTGTAATGCTTCGGGCTCTGCAGATACTCCCTCTTGTGAGGCGACATAAGCAAGATGGTTAGCAATATCCGGAACAGAAATACGATTAAAGTCAAAAGTCTGGCAACGCGAAAGTATCGTAGGCAGGACTTTGTGTTTTTCTGTTGTAGCAAGAACAAATATTGCATGAGCCGGTGGCTCCTCCAAGGTCTTAAGAAAAGCATTAAATGCCGATGAAGAAAGCATATGCACCTCATCAATGATATAGACCTTATATCTTCCGGTCATGGGGCGGACTTGTACTTGATCTATAAGATTTCGCATCTCATCCACAGAGTTATTGGACGCAGCATCCAATTCTATAACGTTGTAAGAACTCTGTTCATTGAACATCTTACAGCTCTCACAAGCATTACAAGCCTCACCCTCTGAAGTCCTATTAGTACAGTTTATTGTTTTCGCAAATATCCGAGCACAAGAAGTCTTTCCCACTCCACGAGGACCACAGAATAGATAAGCATGTGCAAGCTTATCTTCCGTAATGGCATTCTTCAAAGTGGTTGATAAGGCATCCTGTCCTACCACACTTCTAAATGTAGCAGGTCTATATTTTCTTGCCGATACAATATACTGACTCATTGCTTCCGCATATATCATTAGAGGAACGTTAAAACGGATTTCCCCTTAAATTCCCTCTGTAAAAATTTTATGCCTTGCGAGCATACAGGCTCCTACGACTCCTGCCATATCTCCGAGTTGTGAATTCCGGAGCGTGGTATCCTGGTTGACCATATTAAGAGAGTACTTCCGAATAGCCGTCCTAAGCGGCTGTATAATGTAGTCTCCTGTCTTGCAAAGTAGCCCCCCAAGAACTACAACGTTGGGATTAAAGAGATTGATCAATCCGGAAATATGTTTGCCTAACTCCTGTCCAATCTCTTCAAGAATCTCTATACAGAGAATATCCTCTTTTATGGTAGCTTCCAAGATTTCTTCGAGCGATACATTTTCTATTGTCTCAGGAGAATAGTTCTTTTCTGCAAGTAGAATAGAGCTACTTCCATTCTGAATTCTGTTTATAAACTTCCGATGTATGGCACTCCCGGAAGCCTCCGTTTCAAGACAACCTTTCTTCCCACAACGACAAATGATTTCATTATCATAGGCGTGTATGTGACCAAACTCTCCGGCAAATCCACTTTTGCCATTATAGGGCTTGCCATTAACAATAACTCCGAGACCCAAACCCCAAGCGGCATTTACAAAAAGCATATTGGATTCCATCGGAGCATAATGAGTGATATACTCTCCGTAGGCGCAGGCTCTTGAGTCATTATCAATATAGGTTTCTATACCGAGATGTTCATTAAAATAGTTCGTCAAAGGTTCATTGAAGAAGTTAAAGTAGCTATAGCTATATCCGGTCTCCGGATTCACCCGACCAAACATATTGATCTCTACACTAAATATCTTGTCTCGATCCACTGTAGGACGAGCCAAGAAAGTCTTTATCTCCGCAACAATATTCTGTAAGCACTCCATCGTATTCTCAAAGCGAAACGGCATTTCCATAGATGTCTCTACAATCTCTCCGGCAAAGTTCATCAAAGCAATGTTGATGGTATTGACTCCGAAATCAATCCCCAAAAAATGCGCACAATCCGCATTCACGCCATATAGGAACGGGTGTCTTCCTCCTCCACCAGCTTCAAGTTTTCCACAATCCCCAATCCAGCCGGATTTGCAAAGCTCCATAACAATCTTGTTGGTAGTGGGCAGACTCAATCCTAAATTCTTTGCGATACTGGTCAAGGTAGAGTTTCCTACCCGTAACAGGTATGCCAATATTTCTCTTTTCTGCAAAAGATTCTTTCCACTTGACTGTAAGGAATGTTCTAACTTCTTATTCATTGCTGCATTGCGAGGATTTATCTATTGATGATGCTTCTGTGCAAATATAGATAAAACTATTTGTTTAAGAGCCCCTAAAAAGTGACGATTCTCAAATTTTCTACAAGTGGGAAACAATGGATACAAAAAAGCAATAAAACCCCGGAATCATACGTAAAATCATCACAAAACAGCAAAAAAAGCTCTTTCCCACGACATGAAAAGAGCTTTACATCACATTTGTTTCAAACAGGATGCCTCGCAACTTGAAGCTAAGGATTGTCTATTCTACAATATCCCATCCGGGACAAGAACTGACGAATACGAGAATAAACAACCGGAGTACAAGGGACAAGAGGCAAACGAAGGACATTCTCAATAAGATCCATGCAGTGTAAAGCACTCTTGATACCACTTGGGTTCCCTTCCACGAACAGGAGTTCATAAAGCTCGACCAACGACCGCTGCACATGAGCAGCTTCGGCAAACTTCCCTTGACGACAGAGAGAAACCAATCCTCCAAACTCTTTCGGAAGAGCATTCCCAATAACAGATATCACTCCGTCTCCTCCCATAGAGATGTAGCTGAGAGTTGAGCTGTCATCTCCACTAAAAAGAGCAAAATTTGACGGTCGCTGTTTAAGTATTCTCTCTATCTGGGTAATAGATCCCGAAGCCTCTTTTATTCCAATGACTTTGCCTGGGAATGCTTGTGCGAGTCGTAAGACAGTTTCCACCTGCATATTGACTCCTGTACGACCGGGGATGTTATACAGAATCACCGGTTTAGAAGATGCTTCTACCACCTCCGAAAAGTGTGCATATAGTCCCTCTTGAGAAGGTTTGTTATAGTAGGGTGCCACAGAAAGTATTGCAGAAACGCCATCCATAGGGAAGCAACGTATTTTCTTGCAAAGCTCTCTTGTGGCATTTCCCCCCATACCGACAACGATAGGAACTCGTCCCTCCACTATCTTTTGTACAAATGCAACTATCTTTATTTGCTCTTCTTCTGTAAGAGTGGGTGTCTCAGCCGTTGTTCCCAACGTCACCAAAAAGTCTACTCCTCCTGCAATCTGAAACTCTATCAATTTCTCAAGAGCTGAATAGTCCACCTCATAGTCAGAAGTAAATGGAGTAACAAGAGCCACCCCAAAGCCTCCTAAAGTATTCGTCTTGCAGGTCATAGTAATAATAGAAAAGCTATTTAATAATCAAGATCGCATGAGTTATGCTTTAACGACGATCACCTCTATTTCTACAAGTCCGTTCTTTGGCAATGTCTTCACTGCCACAGCCGAGCGTGCAGGGTACGGAGCTTGGAAGTACTTGCCATAGACTTCATTCATCTCAGCGAAATAAGCCATATCGGCAAGAAAAACGGTTGTCTTAACCACATCAGAAAATGTGCAACCCACTTCTGTCAGAAGAGCTTGAATATTCTTGAATATCTGTTCGCACTGAGCTGTTACATCGGTCTCTGAAACGAAAGCTCCCGTAGCCGGATCAAGACCAAGCTGACCTGAAAAATAAAATGTCTGTCCGGCTTGAATACCTTGGCTATAAGGACCAATGGCTGCAGGGGCATTGGTGGTGTTGATTACTTTTTTCATCTTAATTCTGTTATGTATTAGGTTAGATTATAAATATTGTCTTGTTTTTATCGCTGCTTCACTGCCTCATACATTATAATACCGCCCGCAACGGAAACATTGAGAGAACCGATCTCTCCTAATAGAGGAATGGAAACCAATTCATCTGCCAATTCCATCGTCAAAGGAGAAAGCCCTGTATCTTCTGCTCCCAAAACCAAAGCAAGAGGACCGGTGTAGTTACCCTTTGTATAGGTAAGATCACTCTTCTCGGTGGCTCCAATGATGCGCACACCACTATCTTTCAAATAGTGAAGAATATCTCCCATGGTTCGTTCTCGACAAACGGCTATACGACTAAGAGCTCCGGCAGAAGTCTTTATGGCATCTCCATTTACAGAGACGGCATTCTGCTCCGCTATCACAATAGCATCTACCGCAGCACACTCGCAAGTCCGGGCAATTGCACCAAAGTTCCGAACATCCGTTATTCCGTCCAAAACTACAATAAAAGGATCCAATCCCTCTTCATAAAGGACCGGAATCACTTCGTGCAAACGATAATATGTTGTAGAGGCCTTAAATGCTATAACCCCTTGGTGATTTTTACGAGTAAGACGATCGAGCTTCTCAACCGGCACTTTCCGTATAGGAATACTGCGCTCACCGACTGCTGTAAGAAGAGTTTGCATCAGATCACTTCTACTCTCTCTACGTACAAATATCTTATCCAACTCCTGCCCGGCTTCAAGAGCCTCTATCACGGCACGAAGTCCAAATATCATTTCGCTATCTTTTACTGCCATACGAATCTGTTTTATCATTTATACTGTTTGAGAAGCACCTTTGCATTATGGATAGCTTCGTCCGTCAGGACACTTCCACTAAGCATTGAAGCGATCTCTTTTTCTCTCTCTTCGTAGGAGAGATGATCTATATGAGTATTATACTCTCCTTGTTCATCTTGCCTCTTAAATACTCGAAGCTGCTCTTGTGCCAATGCCGCAATCTGAGGCAAATGTGTTATGGTAACGACCTGTACTCGATGCCCCAGGTCCTTCATCATCAAACCCATTCTTTCCGCGATCTGCCCACTGACTCCGGTATCAATCTCATCGAATATGATTGTAGGAAGAGTGGAGTGTAGTGCTATTATGGCTTTCAGAGCAAGCATAAAGCGAGAAATCTCTCCGCCGGAAGCTATTTCATTGATCGGACGAAGCTCGGAACGATTATTTGCAGAAAATAAAAAGCGAACCTTGTCCATCCCATTTTCAGAGAGACTACCCTCTTCCCAATCCACCTCTATCCGGAATAATGCTCCTGCAACACCAAGTTGTTTAAGCTCTCTTTCAAGAGGTTCGGAGAGACTTTTTGCCGCCTCTACTCTGGACAGATGAAGCTCTCTTGCAGTAGCCAATACCTCGGCATAAGCTACATTCACAGCCTGAGCCATATCTTCAAGTTCACTTGAGCCGTTTTCTATCGCACTGAGAGACTTCCTGTAACTCTCTTGCAGTTCAAGCAACTCTTTTGTATTCTCTTTCTTATGCTTGTGAAGGAGTGTCTGTATGACATCCATCCGTTGAGTCAGCTCTTCAACCTGAGCAGGATTCGCACTAAAAGCATCCATCTTTTGGGCACACTCTCTGGACAACTCCTTCAATTCTATCTTGACACTCTCCAATCGCTCTGCATACCCCTCTGCATCTGTCCAGTAAGAGAGAACACCCTGCATAGCTTTGGCAGCATCCTCTATCTGAGAAAGAGCAGAAGGGACTTCGTCTGCATCGGATAGATATGCAACCTTTCCGATTGCTTCCGTTATCTCCTGTGAGTGCTGCGCCTGCGACAGTATGCTCTGAATCTGCTCCTCTTCCAGCGGTTTAAGGGAAGCCTC
This sequence comes from Porphyromonas canoris, assembly GCF_000769115.1. Lineage (GTDB taxonomy): Bacteria > Bacteroidota > Bacteroidia > Bacteroidales > Porphyromonadaceae > Porphyromonas_A > Porphyromonas_A canoris. The sequence continues at coordinate 116,460 of NZ_JQZV01000001.1, forward strand.
GGCAAGTTGGCGATACTGATACTCTATGTACTCACGTTCGCTACTTTGCCTTTGCAACTCTTGCGTTCTTCTCTCCAAAGCTTTTTTTAGAGATTTGTAGAGTTGGAGCTGTTCCCTGTAACGAGAAAGTATCTCTCTGTTTTGCCCGACAACATCAAGCACGGAGATCTGAAAGGAAGACTCTCCTATCAGCATATTGTTGTGCTGAGAATGGATATCTATCAATCGCTCTCCGAGAGTTCTCATCTGTTGAGCGGTTACCGGGGTATCATTTATGAAAGCCCTGCTCTTACCGGAAGCCAAGATCTCTCGACGGAAAGTGCAGGTATCGTCCTCTGCATCCAAATCTTCCTTATTCAATATCTCCTTGATATCGGAAAGGAATGAAATATCAAACGTTGCTTCGACAACACTTTTTGTCTCTCCTTCTCGAATGGTCTTAACATCTGCCCGACCTCCAAGTATCAAGGCGATAGCTCCCAAAAGAACAGATTTTCCGGCTCCGGTTTCCCCTGTGATGGAGGTCATTCCGGAAGTAAAATCAATCCTTGTTTCCTTAATGAGAATAAAGTTCTTAATGTAGAGAGACGTTATCATAATACTTGTCTACAAATGTAGCGTTTTTGTCGGGAACAATCTCTTTATGAGAGCCACAACTTTAGGCTCTTTACCCATAAGTCGGATCACCTCATCCACTTTAGCATCTTCCCATATCCAAAGCCACGAACCCTTTTCGGAAGAAATCTCAAAAGCCTCCAAACTTTTTCTTATCTCATCTTTTGCCTGCTCCGAATGCTCCATAAGATGATCCAGTCCCTTACGATGATAAAGATACCAGACAGGCAACAGCTGCTCCGAAAGGTCTGTAACCAACGTAAATCTGTTCTTGGAAAGAGTGTTGGCATCCCATCCATTCCATTCTCCACGAGAGGCAGCATTCTTGGCAAGAGTGGTAGCTCGTCTCAAGTGAGCTACTCCTCCATTTTCTTCAAAACTCGAAAGCCAAAGTCCCAAAGCAATCTCTCTGTAAAAAGACAGGAGTGCCTCAAGTTGGGATGTAGGTTCTTGCTGATAAGCTATAATTGTTCGAGAAGACTGATAATCAAAAACGACCTCTTTATCGTACCACTTGAAAAGAGTGCTGTATGCGGAAGAGTGATACACCGGACGCCTCACGTCTATGGTTATATCCGCCACTATACGAGAAGAAGCAACCTGCCTGGGGTAGATTGTCAGCAAAGCCATAGGGATCGGTACCTCTATCTGCCTCTCCCCGGCATTAAGATAAGAAAGGCTCTCTCTTTCCAAGCTGTTCATCGCCTGCCTTTGGTGAGACGGCAAAGCGGAGGCATCGATACGCACAGAAAAGAACTGTGCCGAACTTTGTGCCTCTATCTCTTTGATGGAAAAAGAGACAAGCAAAGAGAAAAAGAGCAAGAGCCTTGAGAGTCTCATCAGAACAGGATTCGCACTATTTCTTTTGCCACATCGGTTTTAGACATAAGAGGAAGATCATGTCGCTTTCCGTCTGCTTCCAAGACCGATACTTTATTGGTATCCACGCCGAACCCGGCACCTTCGTGAGCCATAGAGTTGAGGATGATGGCATCAAGATTTTTACGCTTCATCTTATCCAAAGCGTATGATGTCCCCTCTTCTGTCTCCAAAGCAAAGCCGATCATCTTTTGATGCGATTGCTTTATGGCTCCGATTCCTGCCGCAATATCCGGATTGGCAATGAGTTCCAAGTTCCACACCTCTTTCCTCTCTCTTTTGACCTTATCCCCTTCCGGAGAAGCCACTCTATAATCTGCAACTGCTGCACAGAATATGGTAGCATCCGTCTCTGCATCGAAACAAGAACGAACCGCAGCCTCCATTTCCAAAGCAGAGGTTACTTTAATCAGTTGACTCACCTCTTTATCGGACGGCATCACAGATGCAGGACCGGTGATGAATATCACTTCTGCGCCCTCCTCGTGCAACGCTTGAGCCAGAGCCGTTCCCATTTTCCCGCTGGAGTAGTTACCGACAAATCGCACCGGGTCTATCTTTTCATGAGTAGGTCCGGACGTTACGATCACTCTTTTTCCTAAAAGTCTTTTCTCTCCGGAAAGAGATTCCGATACCCTGCGGAAGATCTCTTCCGGCTCCTCCATACGCCCTTTACCGATAAGTTTGGAGGCAAGAAAACCCTCTTGAGGAGAGATAATGATGCAGCCTCTCTCTTGAAGTCTTTGGAGATTTTCTTGAGTAGTAGGGTGTGCAAACATATCTAAGTCCATTGCCGGAGCGATATAGACCTTTGCCCTGGTGGAGAGATAGGAGGTGATGAGCATATTGTCTGCCACACCGTAAGAGCACTTTGCAATGGTAGAAGCCGAGGCAGGAGCTATGATAAAAGCATCCGCCCACAATCCCAAGTCCACATGGCTGTGCCACTGACCGTCTGCCTTGTCGAAAAACTCGGATATGACCGGTGCTTGAGACAGCGTAGCAAGCGTAAGCGGAGAGATAAACTCCTTTGCTGCAGGCGTCATGATCACCCGCACTTCCGCGCCGGCTTTCACAAACAGCCTTACAAGAGTGGCGGCTTTATAGGCTGCGATACTTCCTGTTATCCCTATGACGATATGTTTACCCTGCATCATTTTTTATTTCTTTGGTGCGTGTATTTCGGCATACACTTTCATGAACTCCAACTTTGTGTTACGAGGGAAGTCCGAAGACAATATCCAGTCGTAATATCCGGGATCTCTTTTCAACACTTCGGCAGCAACCTGATTGCGATACTTGCCAAAAGCGATCACTTTTTCATCCTTATCGTTCCACTGCAAACGCCCTGCGTAATCCACCACACGGCGTTGCTTGGTGTACTCATCCAAGAAATCCACATCTCCTTGCAGGTCATCATATCTGTCGAGCTGCCCTAAAAGGACCTCATACGTAGCTATCGTATCTGCCTCTGCAGAGTGTGCGTCCACCAGCTCTTTATTGCAGTAAAACTCATAAGCCGCAGCAAGAGTACGCTGTTCTTTCTTATGGAATATCACCTGAACATCTATCACTTTTCTGTCGGAGAAGTCCACGGGAATTTCTGCCCTTAGAAACTCCTCCACAAGCATGGGTAAATCGAATCTGTTGCAGTTGTATCCGCCAAAGTCGCAATTCTCTAAGATACGAGCCAGATCCTTTGCTATGCTTTTGAATGGGGGTTCATCTTTGACATCCTCATCCGATATACCGTGCACCGCTGTTGCTTCTGCCGGGATGGGTATTTCGGGGTTGATCCGTCGGGTTTTTGTCTCTGTGTCTCCGTTTGGATAGACCTTGTGAAGAGAGATCTCCACTATTCGGTCTTTGGTAATATCCGTACCGGTAGTTTCAAGATCGAAAAAAACCAAGGGTCTTTGAAGTTGAAGCTTCATTTCTCAGTATGTATAAGTATATCAAAAAGCAGATACGGAACAGTCTCGAAAGAGCGCTCCGCATCTGCTTCTATTGTTCTGTTCATTACCTCATCAGAGGCATAACCATCGCTTTCAGCTCTACATTTTCCGGAAGAGAGGCAGGCATTACCAGACCGGGAGCGGTCTTGTCTCCGAGTTTGAACTGAAGAGTATCGGAAAGGTCGAATGTAGAGAATATGTCAAGAAGATGATTGATCTTGAAGCTTATGATCATATCCTCTCCCGAATAGGATACATCCATATACTCATCCGCAGAGGTGGAGTAGTCTATGTCTCGACAGCACATTCTAAGTGCATTTGCCTTGAGATCCAGCTCTACCATTCCCAATGTTTTATCCGAAAACATCGACACACGCCTAAGGGCTGCCACCGTCTTTTGACGATCCACTTCCAACACGTTAGCCTGTTCTTTCGGAAAGACACTGCGGTAGTTGGGATACTTTCCGGCTATCAGACTGCAACGCAAAGTAAATTCATCGCAGCTCATGATCGTATGTTTGTCTCCCACATGAATGTTGATAAGGCTTTCCGGATCCAGCTTCTGCAACAGAAGACGAATAAGCAACGAAGGCTTTCGCGAGAGAATAAACTCGACCGGAGCAGCAACCTTCACATCGCTGTTGGAGTAAAGCGCGAGAAGAAATCCGTCCGTTCCCACAAAAGAGAGTCTGTCCTCTCTGGCATCCACACAGATACCGGTTGTGATAGGGCGTGCTTTGTCCTGACTTGTGGCAAATAACGTATAAGCAATTCCCTCGTCCAACACTTTTGCCGGTACGGCATAGCTCGGAGCATCTTCCCTTAAAGGATCCATCACAGGATATTGATCTGCCGCCTCTGCCCTGTAAACGAATTGTCCGTTAAGGTAAGAAACCACAGTATTAAGATCGGCTTCGTTGATATCGAAAGTGATAATCTGCTCCGGTATCTCTCTTAAAGGCTCCAGCAAGAAAGCACTCTTGACTGCAAAAGAGAAGTCATCTCCCTCTTGTTCATCCAGATCCATCCATGTTTCAAGTCTGTTTTCCCCATCGGAAGAAGCCAAAAAGAGCTTTCCGGCACGCACTTCAAACAGAACGCTTTCTAAGATTGGCACACTGTTCCGTGATGCAATAAGGCGGCTGAGTATCTGAAGTTGCGCATGAAGCTTTGTGTTTGAGACCTTAAATTTCATATATGTAGATATTTAGTTTAATTCTTCACGACCATTCCTCCCGTCTGTTTTCAGGAGTCTTTACCCGGAGATCTCTTGCCCTCGGTTGCCGTACAACTCTTCCAAAATCAAGGATATAAGAGGCAGAAACAGAGGAGACATCACGTTGTTTTCGTACAAGGATCTCAAAGAACAAATATACATAAATTGGTCGGATGGGCAATTATTGTAAGTGAGGATGTCCTTAACTCCAATACAAAAGAGGAACTTGTATGGTTTGAATATTTTTTACTCTTGTGTACCACTAATCTCTCAAGCAGCCAAGAGGAATTACTTTGACACCATCTGTGCGAGTATATGCCATTTGTCCTCCGGTCAGAATTATCAATAAATCGGGTTCTCGTATAGGCATCTGCCGCTCTTGTTTGTTGTGTTCTCGGATGAGTCGTTTAAGTTCCAGCAGATGCTCAGCTCCCATATCTATTTCTTTGCTTCCAAGTTTACATTCTATAAGCGCATATCTACCATCCTCAAGATGAAGTACTATATCGGCTTCAAGCCCATAACGATCATTATAGTATGAGACATGACTGTTTACATCCATGGTGTAAGCCCTGAGATCTCGTACACACATCTGTTCAAATATGAAGCCGAATGTTTTTAGCTGAACCGACAACGCCTCCGGAGACATCCCGAGCAGTGCGACAGCAATTGACGGATCGCAAAAACTTCGTTTGGGAGAGCTTCTAATAGCGGTTTTACTCCGGATCGCCGGGCTCCATGCGTCTATATTCTGTATGACAAAAAGGTTCTCCAAGGCTCTTTCATAATCATTGAACGTATCCATGGACAAACAGACTTCTCCGGAAGCCGTAATATCAGACAAAAGTGTAGTTTTCTTTGCGAGAGTGGATATATTACGAGCATACGAACGTAACAGGAAATCTGCGGTCTTTGTATCTCTCTGCCGTCCATCTATGCGTGAAATATCCTCACTGCAAACCGTGCGTACATAATTTTTTGCAATAAGCAGCTGTGCCTTATGTGAGCGGGCAAAAAGAGAGGCAGGCCAACCTCCCCGAGAAGCGGCGAATATAAGATCTTCTATACTCATTTTTGATGTTTTACCATCGATATCGTAGTTCGGATCATTGAATAGATTTCGCAGGGAGACTTCCCCTGCTGAGTCCCCGGACTCCCATAAACTCATTGGAAACATCTTCATACGAGCTATTCGTCCTGTGCCGGAGTGTAGGATTTTGCTTTTTTCTATCGCATTAGACCCGGTGAGGATAAACTGACCGGGCAATCCACGCTCATCGACTTGAGTACGAACCGCATCCCATAAAACCGGAGCATCCTGCCATTCGTCTATAAGCCGAGGCACATCTCCTTTGAGCAATAATGAGGGCTTGGAAGTCGCAGTAGCAAGATACTCTTCTCTCATATCAGTATCCTGCATTTTGATAATGCTTTTGGCAAACTGCGCTGCCGTGGTTGTTTTACCGCACCATTTCGGACCTTCTATCAGCACCGCACCAAAGGCATCGAGAAGATCTTGAAGCATTGCATCGGCTGTTCTTTGAAAGTATTCCATATACTGAATATTATAAAGGCAAATGTACGAAAAGAGTTTCTTTCAGCAAATTCATTCGGTGTTTTTGTGGCATTTCATTCGGTGTTTTTGTGGCATTTCATTCGGTGTTTTTGTGGCATTTCATTCGGTGTTTTTGCGGTTTGTCCGCTATCTTTTCTCTAGGGATAATCTTCTTCCCTCTATGCAAGTTTTCTAAAATTGAAATACTCTATGTTCATTTGGAGGAGGTTGTTCGGATCAATGCTGTCGGGGAAGCTTTGCCCGTCTGCCAAACAACTGTTTATCGAACCCACCCGCTATATTTACTTCGATACTATTAGTAGCGTCAATATGGTGTTTCTACAGACAGGTTTGTTATTGAACCTATCGGGTGCTTTTGAAGCCCTCATAAGGAGTTTTTCCGAAGCTCTATTTTTATATATTCCATCCCGAAAAATACTCCTTTTTTTCTTGCTCTCTATTTTGATCGGAGGGGTCATTTTCAGAGCACGACCAAACTGTTAAATCAGGGCTGTTTTATTAACACAATTTCTGATACCTATTAAGCAAAAACGCTAAACGAGCATATTGTTTCGGCTTAACGTGTTTAATTTTTCAACGAACACGTTTAGTGATTTCATTAAACACGTTTACCGGATTCGATTAACGTGTTTAGCTAAAATAACTAAGGCGCTAATAATCAGACTGCTATGTGTTTTCACCCTAAAAAGCACCTAAAAAGGAGAATTTCTTTATTAGGAAACGTTTACAGAAAAGAGTGTTAAAATTCACACCTATTAACGCGAAAAAGCCCCATGAAATGGACTGAGAAAAAATTTTTTCCAAATTCGCGATTTTCAGTAAAACCCTGATTAAAAACCTATTACAACGGCTGATTGATTTGATCTTCAAGAAGAGAGAGACGAAAGAGGTACCTGAGAGGAGAAAATTAACAGCTCCGTTTTTATATAAAAGCTCCCTGAAAATGCTGTTTTTTTTGCCCTCGTCAAAGCAGTTGAAAAGTGATAAAAACAGCCTCGTTTTGGTACAAAAAAGAAGCTGCGCCTTATCCGCTCCGAAAATGGCAGACAAGGCGCAGCTTATTTATCCTTTTAGACCTTCCCGAAGATCGGGGCAGGCTCTTCAGGAGATCTTACTTGATGTATTCAGCAATAACCGTGCTGAGTTCGCTTGGATTGATACCGCGTTTTAGGATCACCCCTTCAGGGCTGATAAGCATAAGGTGAGGAATACCGTTTACACCGTAAGCACTAGCACCTGCACTCTCTTTGTCGAAAAGGTTTTCCCACACGATACCGTGCTCTTCTTTAGCCTTTTCGTTTGCTTCAAACTTGTCCCAAGTAGCAACGCCAAGTACGCGAAGACCTTTGTCTTTATAAGCATCGTAGGCTTTGCGGATATGTGGCATGGCTGCCTTGCAAGGACCGCACCAAGAAGCCCAGAAGTCTACAAGAAGATAGCTCTTGCCGTCCATGAAAGAAGAGAACAACACTTCTGTTCCATCCTCTTGAGCAGCTGTGAAGTCTACGTAATTAACGCCTTCTTTTGTGGCTTCAAAGTTCTTTACAGCCTCATAGCCCTTGAGAAGTCTTGGGCTCTTCTTTACCATGTCGGAAGCTGCTTCATACATTTGTACGAACTCTGCATCTTCCAAGAATGGTCTTGCGAACTCGAAAGATACACGACCAAGAACATTTTCTTTATTGGCTTCATAGATGGCAAGAGCTTCTTTCTTCAAGCCTGCAATAACTTCCTCTTCCTTAACGCCATAGAGAGAATCTTTTTGCTCTTCTTGCAAAGTAGAGTCTGCCATCAAAGTGTTGCCGTATTCCCTTAGATCCTTGATAGCAACTCTGCGTGTCTTGATCAAAGAACTCCAAGAGTCTGCAAGAGGAGTACCGGCAAAGTCTACCTTAGGAGCAGTACCTTCTGCCACCGGATTTACTGTAACGGTAAGGTTACCCGGCTCAGCGATAAAAGAACCTGCAATGTCTTCTACCTTGAACACCAAATAAGCGATAGTGTCTGCTGTAATAGGAGCAAAAGTAAACTTACCTGCTTCCACCAATACTGAGTCCACCACTTTTTCGTCTTCCGAATAGATGTAGGCATACTTGCCGTCAAGAGAACCATCCGATACGGTACCGGAAATAAGTGCCTCGTTTTTTGAAGTGTTACAAGCAGTGAGCAACAGCGCTGCACTCATAACACCGAAAATAAACTTCTTCATAATAAAAATAAATGTTTGTGATAATCTTCTTGTCTTAAAGTCTCTGAAAGAACATCCAAAGATGGAGCAAAGGTACAAATATTTAGTCGGTTAGCTCATATTTAGAGAAAAACTTTTGTGCCGACAGTGATATTTTGGAGAATTTTATACAAGAGAGGAAAACAAGAGTATCTCTCAAAGTGCAATCCTCACACCCTTTTCTGCAAATGCAAACGGCTCTTCTGTCTCAATGAGATAGTATCTTTTCAACATTTACACATTGCACACTTTCCTGTTTTTTGTTCAATTATTTATATCTTTGCCCAATAAAGATACTTGGAGGTCTGTTTACGACTGCAGGACAGCGGCAGTCCGATCTCTCTAAAACGAAGCAGATAAGAATGCAACTCCTACAAAACAAACTCAGAAAGTTTGATGCCGACAAGAAAGCAATAGCTGCCGGCATATATCCATACTTCCGAACTATTCAGAGTGAACAGGGTAATGAAGTGATCATAAACGGGAAGAAAGTGTTGATGTTCGGATCGAACTCCTATCTCGGACTCACCAATCATCCCAAAGTGAAAGAAGCAGCCGAACAGGCAACCAAGAAATATGGTACAGGCTGTGCGGGATCAAGATTTTTGAATGGTACGCTTGATATACACCTCGAACTGGAAGATGAGTTGGCAGATTTCCTTGGGAAAGAAGCCGTACAGCTCTACTCTACCGGATTCCAAGCAAATGTCGGAGCGGTCTCATGCGTTACCGGTCGGGAAGATTACATTCTCTGGGATGAGAGAGACCACGCATCCATCATAGAAGGACACCGTTTATCGTTCTCGACAAAGCTGAAATTCCGCCATAACGATATGGATTCGCTCGAACAGATGTTGCAGAAATGCGAACCGGACAGAGTAAAGCTAATTGTCGTGGATGGCGTATTCAGCATGGAAGGAGACCTTGCTCCTCTTCCGGAGATAACCCAGTTGGCAAAGAAGTACAACGCAGCCGTCATGGTGGACGAAGCGCATGGCATCGGAGTGATGGGCGATATGGGACGAGGAACATGCGATCATTTCGGAGTGGTCGATGACGTCGATCTCATCATGGGAACATTCTCCAAGTCTTTTGCATCCCTCGGTGGCTTCATCGCCGGAGACAAGGACACCATAAATTATCTTAAACATCATGCCCGTTCTTATATCTTCAGCGCAAGCTGTACACCAGCTGCCACCGCAGCTGCTCGTGCTGCTCTGGAGATCATGAAGACAGAACCATACTATATAGATAACCTTTGGAGGCTTACGCACAAAGCGCTTAGAGGTTTCAAGGAACGCAATTTCGAGATCGGCGCAACCTCTACACCTATCATTCCACTCTTTGTCAGAAACAATGAAAAGACATTCATGATTACCAAAGAGCTGTTTGAGAGAGGGTTATTTGTCAATCCGGTTGTTGCTCCTGCCGTAGCATCGGGAGATACGTTAATACGCTTCTCGCTCATGGCATCCCATACCGACGAGCAGCTGGATTTCGCTTTAGACCAGCTCCAAGAAGTGTTCATAAAATATGGTGTCATAGAACAATAAAACAGAAGAAGCTCGACAACAATCGAGCTTCTTCTGTTTTATCGCTGTGATAGGAGCTATCGCTTGTACTGTCTAAACCAATTGTCCTCTTCAAAGATCTCTCCCCAGACGGAGCGGAACTTCTCTATCTCTTTCTCCCGATCCCTTACGGCAGATAGAGAAAACAAAGACACAGCACCAAATAGATCTCTCTTCTTTCCGGCAAGAGCCGGCTCCGTCTCTCGAAAATCCTTTCTCCAAAGAGACAAAAAAGTAATTGAGTCGTTCTCCGATTTGGCTAACTGTTCGATATAAAAGTAAGCACGAGACTCCTCTGACCGGTCTGAGACATAAGGCGGACACAGTCGCTTCTTTTTGCCATGCTGTTGGTACCCGGCAATTGCTCTGATCTCCCACGAAAAGGGAATGAAAGAGAGCTTTTTCAAGAAGTACTTTTCTGTGGTACGATCGCCTGTCCTGTTGGCAACATCCCAGCCTATGAGCGAGGCTCTCCACTTTAGAGAGGGAAAAGAGTCGCTTCTGACAAGTTGTTGAAAAAGTATTGAAGCCCGGTTGTAATCCGCACTATCCAACGCATTTTGAGCGTTGGCAACGAGATCCGAATAGCTTCTGCCGGTGTACAAATCATACTCCCGGCGCAGCTTTGAAGAGAGTGCTTCTCTATCTATCTCTTCTGAAAGAGGGTAAATCAACTGATGAGACGGGATCAAAAACAGGTTTCTCTCATGCTCTTGCAGCAGTTCTTCAAACCTTTCGGAGCTTTTCACTCTTGCGTTGTACTCCTTCCCTTTGTTCCAAATACGGCATCCGGAAAGAGTTAGAAGCAGAATAAAGAAGAGAAGAACCCTAACGCACCTTCTGTGTTGCCCATTTTGCCAGCCAAGCGAAGCCATAAGAGATACAAAGAAGAACTATGATAGTAGCCCCTGTAGGCAGATTCAAGAAATAACTGCCGGCTAATCCGACCAGCGCTGCCAGCATGGAGATGGAGATGGAAAGCAGTATGATTTTCTTCAGATCATGAGCATACAAAGAGGCAATCATCTGCGGAATGGTTAGCATACTCATCAACATCATCACTCCCATCGTTCTTATCGTAAGGACAATCCCTATGGAAAGAAATCCTATCATAGCAAAACGCACGACACCAACACCTTTTGCACGTGTGGAAGCGTACTCAGAGTCGAACATGATAAAGAGCAACGTCTTATAATAGTAGAGCACCAAAGGTATCAGGATAGCAAGAAAGCCGATCAACATCCAGAAATCGGCTTTTGAGACCAATAGGATATTTCCGAAAAGGTAAGCGGAAAGATTGGGAGCATATCCGGGCGTAAAATGACTGAAAAGAATACCCACCGCCATACCTAAAGACCATACAGCGGCAATGGCAGAGTCTTCTCTCACTCTCCCTTTACTGCTTAAGCCCTCCACCAAAAAGCCACTGCCCAATGCAAAAAGAGCAGCCGTATATATCGGATTTACGCCTAAAAAGAAGCCCAGACCAAGTCCGCCGAAAGAGGCATGCGTAATGCCTCCACCGACAAATACCATTCTACGAACCACCATAAAGGAGCCGATAATCCCCGTGAGTACGGAGATCAGCAGTGCCACAGCTATCGTATGCAGCAGAATATCGGTCATACGCTATCGGTTATGCTCAGGCAGAGGGATGGGTATAGCTGTTTTCTAGAGCGGAATAGTCTCTCATTTCGTTCACGATCAAGAATAGTTCGTCCTTGATAACAGCAGGGAGCGGGATGTTTCTAAGCTGAATGCTCCTCGCCCATCCGGGAACATCTTCTTGCTTGAGCGTGTAAAGGACATCCCGGAAACTATCTTCATCTTCCGCTGTATAGAGTGCCGGATCCATTCCGGCATATCTATCCAGCTCTTCATCATCGTAATACTCTATCTTGGTACTCACTCCGGAGTGAAGGCTATCCTTGATGCACGTCAGGTGCATACCGCAACAGCCTTCCGGGCGTTCCTTCTGTTCCTGTTCCCGTTCCTCTTCAGATAGAGGTTTACTCCTGAGCAGTATTCCTACCAGAACAGCCGTAATCACCGCTATACCTGAAAGTATGATCCATGTTTCCATATACAGTAGATTACAGAGTCTTTTCCTGTTATTTTCTATACGGACGTATGACGAAGCCGAAAGCGGTCTCTTCCACCGGCACTAAGAACTCTTTTCTCACACCGGGTCCGCATGTTGCAGTACCTATACCCATTTGGCGATGATCCAAGTGTACTGTTACATCCTCTCCATCGGGCAGATGATGTTGGTGAGTGGCTTTACGGATAGAGCTGTCGCTGTACGGATAAGCACTGAACTGGAACAGCTCCTCACCGAGTGCTTTTACATACAACCCTTTACCTCTTCCGTCTGTAATCTCCATCCAGCGAGTACCTGTTCTGTTACCCGTAGCTTGCGGACGCACATAGTTGTGGAACATCTCATCGACGCTTCGAGAATCTATCCGAACGATGCCGGCATCTGCTCTATCCACGTATGTTTCGTACGGAGCACGTCCCAAATATTTCACGTTGCGGAACTCCTTGGACATCGTAAAGGCGAGTCCCAAACGAGCCACAGCCTTCAACACTTCTTGGTTAGGCTTCCAAACGATGGATATTTTCACCTCTCCTTGAGCACCCTTACTGATCTTTTGTTCTGCAAAACCGAGTTTCTGACCACTTCTGCCCAGTAGTTCCAGATTCACTATGGTAGATCCGTCTTTCTGTGCCACAACGGAAACCACCTTTTGTTGCAGGCTATCTATTCCGGAAGATTGCCATGCACGGTTGCCATGAGCATCTCTAATGTCGTTGTCCGTAGGCGGTCTCCAGAGCGATATGGCTATCGGTGAGGTCAGCATTTCCTCTCCATCCAATGTCAGGGAAGAGATTGCACCGGTTGTTTTATCTATACGATACTCCACTTTCTCCTTACCAAAAGTGCGAACAGAGGGCTTTGCCGGAGCAATAGGAAGTGCAAACTGATCGTAAGCAACCCTCTTTCCGTCCGGAGCACACCACTCTATGTAGAAAAATCTTTCACCTACACCTTCGAGTTCTTTATCGAAAGCGATACGCATTTCGCCTTTTGAATCGGGAGCGAGATCCAGATTCTCTTTGCCATGAACAAGCATATTTCCTTCGCTATCGAGCACATTCCACTCGGCGTGGAAGGCATTCGTATTGGTGAAAGCGTACCAGTTGCGTACCTCCAAGCGGACTTCTTTCGGAGAAGCAGAGAGCAGACTGCTCTTTATATTCTGATACACCTTCTGTACTTCTGCCAAATGAGGGTGAGGAGTACGGTCTGCGGCAACCAATCCGTTGGTACAGAAGTTCCCGAAGCTGGGAACATTCTTCGGGCCATAGTCGCCACCGTATGTCCAGTAACTCTTACCGCTCTTCGGATCGACCTCTCTGAACGACTGATCCACCCAGTCCCACACGCAACCTCCTTGTGCTTTCGGATACTTCTCAATGACATCCCAGTAAGTTCTGAAGCCACCCAAGCTGTTACCCATAGCGTGAGCGTACTCACACAAAATGAATGGACGGTAGATGTCTTCCCTTGTTACATACTCCTCGATATGCTCCGGTGAGCGATACATTCGGCAGTATATGTCTGTGTTGTACGCCTCTTCGGATCTTTCGTACTGTACCGGACGAGAAGTATCTTGCTTCTTGAGCCAGTTGTATGTTGCTTCAAAGTTCACCCCGTTTCCTGCTTCATTACCGAGCGACCAGATGATAACCGATGGAGTATTCTTGGTTCTGTGATACATTCTCTCGGTCCGCGCCATGTGGTGAGCCATCCAGCGCTCATCCTTAGCGAGCGACTCTTTTCCGTAGCCCATACCATGGCTTTCGATGTTCGCTTCATCTATCACATACAGTCCGTACTGATTGCAAAGATGATACCAGTAAAGATCGGTAGGATAGTGCGAGTTTCTTACCGTATTGATGTTATGCTCTTTCATAAGGAGTATATCCTGAAGCATCTCTTCACGGGATATTGTGCGACCGCGTTGGGAGTGTTCATGACGATTGACCCCCTTTATAAGTATCGGCTTTCCGTTTACTTTCAGCAGTCCATCGGTAACCTCTACGGAACGGAAACCTATCTCCATTCCTGTCTGATAGATCGGAGTACCTTTCTTATCCTTGAGTTCTAAACGGAGTGTATAGAGATTGGGATGCTCCGCACTCCATGCTTTCACATCCGGAAGTACGACCTGCGGGAACTGTACAGCCTTAGCTCCTTTGCCCTTTATACTCGCGGAAGAAGAAGCGACCGTAGCCCCACTATCATCAAGAAGCATATAAGAGAGTTCGAGAGCACTTCTGTTGTTATTGAACAGCTCGGCACTCACATCAAGGATACCGTTCTTGTACTGCTCTTTGTCCAATGAAGCATTCAGAGAGAGGTCTTTGATGTAGCTTTTAGGCGTGGAATAGAGAAAAACATCACGCTCTATCCCGCTGATACGCCACATATCCTGACACTCCAGATAAGAACCGGTGCTCCATCTGTACACCTCTATCGCTATGGTATTGCTCTTATCGTCTCCAATGCGAACATACTCGGTAAGATCCCATTCGGTGGCAGTCTTCGAGTCCATCGCATATCCCAACTTCTTTCCATTGACCCAGAGGTAGTAGAAAGAGGATACACCTTCGAGCCTCAACAGTACTCTCCGGCCTTTCCATGCAGACGGAACGGAAAAAGAGCGACGATAAGAGCCCACCTCGTTTGCCTCAGTCGGGACATAGGGCGGATTCTTCTTGAATGAGAAGAGCGGAGAGTCGAACTCGTATGTCTCGTTCACATAAATGGGAAGCCCATAGCCCTGTCTCTCCCAGTTGCCCGGAACATTGATAAGATCCCATTTGGAGACATCATAATCCTCCTTATAAAATTCTCTTGGCGCTTTCTCCGGGTTACGCACCCAAGAGAAATGCCACTTGCCATTCAGGCTCATGAACGAGGGCGAAGCCTCTCGATCATATCTCTTTATCTGCTCTGCCGTAGCAAATGGCAGCAGTCCGGCATGAGGTTTAACACCTCCTTCTCCGGTCTTAAAATTCGCCTGCCATTCGGGCAGATTCTTGTCGGTTGATTCTTGCGCAACGGCTACACTACCCAGCAAAGGCAGAGCCATGATGAGCGCCATAAGGATATACATAGTAGAACATCGTTTCATAGTATTACAAAGTTACATTATTCGGTGCAATAGAACAAAAACAGAGTGTTTCTTGATGATATTCTTCCCGTTCTGCATGGTATTTTTATATAAAAACGGATGGCAAAAAATCCGGTAAAGAGGCGGCATGAGGCTTCCTCGCATTTCCCTTCCGGGCAAGAGACAAATCCGCAAAAATATGACAAACAACGAGATACAAAAGATCGCGAATTTGGAAAAAATTTTTTCTCAGTCCGTTTGATGGGGCTTTTTTGCGTTAATTCGTGTGAATTTCAACATCCACTTCTGTAAATAAGCCTTAATAGGATTTTGCCTCTAAAAACAGCAAAAAAGAGGGCAAAATAGATAAACCACTATCTTTCAATACCATAAGCAAAAATTCTAAACACGTTAATTGAATCCGGTAAACGTATTAAATGAAATCGGTAAATACGTTTACCGATTTCGGTTAATACTTTAAGCCGACAAAATATACTGCTTTATCGTTTTGAGTAAACCTGCATCAAAAATCGTGTTAATAAAACAGCCCGAATTTAACAGTTCGATCATGCTCTGAAAACACTTCCTCCGATCAAAATAGAAGCAGGAATTTTCGGGGCATTTCACTCGGTATGGAATATATAAAAATCTCTTCGGCAGATGGTCTCAAAAAGTTTTTTGAAAAGGCAAAAGTATTATACATTAAGACACAACTTATAACAAACCGACTTGCATCAAAATAAAAATAAGTTTCGTAGCTTTGTATCCGGTGGCTTTACGTTAATACAAAGCCTTATGAATTAGAATGTTATTAACACATATTCCGCAATGAAAATAGCACAAAGCATTAAAAATATTTTCCGGATAGCACTGCTATGTATCTTGTCCGGTACCATCCAAACCCCCAATGCCTTTTCCGGCATCCGCCCGACATCATCGGCTCTCTTCTCGAACACTCCCGATGGAGACGACGAGGACGACAAAGATGATGATGATCTTGATGGAGTGGATGGCCCTTATATAGTGGGAGAAACACTGTACAGAGTAGATGCACGGGACAACCTGCTCAAAGAAAAAGTGGACAGAAGCAGACCGATACGGGTAGAGGTAAAAAATGAGGATCGAGACCACTTCAACCTCTTTCTTCGTTCCGGTTTCAAGATGTCTCCCGGAACCATACCGATGCCGGACAAGCTGGTTGCAATCTCAGACATCGAGGGGAACTTCGACGGATTTGTCTCTTTCCTCCAAAGCAACGGAGTGATAGACCGAGAGTTCGGATGGAGCTTCGGGAACGGACATCTTGTACTCGTGGGAGACTTTGTGGATAGAGGAGACAATGTAACAGCAGTACTATGGCTGATCTATAAACTGGAACAAGAGGCAGAACAAACAGGTGGAGCGGTACACTTCATACTTGGGAACCATGAACTGATGAATATGCAAGGGAAGTTCCAATACAATCGCGAAAGATATGTTGCCGCTGCTCAAAAGATAAGCGGACATGACAACCCGAAAAAGGCTGTCCAGTATATCTTCTCTGAAACAGAGTTGGGCAGATGGCTCCAGACCAAAAACGGTATCATGAAGATAGGCTCGACCATCTTTGTGCATGCAGGTCTTTCGCCAGAAATATTGGAACACAATCTTTCAATAGACGACATCAACCGAATATCAAGAGCCAATCAGACAAAGGATCTCTACGGATACCCGGGTGAAGATACGAAGGCCAACTTTCTGTTAGGCCCTAAAGGTGTGTTCTGGTACAGAGGCTTTGTATCGGCATACAAGGATAGATACGCCAAGATAGAGCAGTGCCGGCTGGATGAAATACTAAACCACTATGGAGCGGATCGAGTTGTATTCGGACACTCGGTCGTTAAGGACATTGTTCCGACATTCAATGGCAAAGCAATCAACATAGACCTCAAACATGGTCAAAAGAAACAGACCGGCAAAACCAAAGGTCTCCTTGTGGAAAGGGGCGTATTTTACAGCATCGACGACCTCGGCAATCGCAGAAAGTTATACTAAGACTAAAAGCGTGTAGGAGCCATCCTCTCTCACGGAAACATACTCAACAGCACCTTTCCTACCACATCTCTCGTGGCGCGATAGGTGCTGTTGTGGTTATTGACCATAATGCAGACCGCATAAGTCTTCCCTTTATAGGGGATATATCCGGCATAAGTAACCACTTGTCTCATGGATCCGCTTTTCAGTTGAGCCTTTCCGGCAAGAGAAGTATTCTTGAGAAAGTTCTTTACACTACCGTCCTGCCCAACGAATGGCAGCGTACTGCGAAACAGCGCACCGCGAGGAGAGCGGTGCTCTTTGGCAAGCAGTTCGGAGAGGAATGCCGGAGACAGTCTGCCGTATGGCGATAGTCCGCTACCGTCCATCAAGTCTGCCTCTTTCAGCGATAACCCTCTGCCCGTCCAATAAGCTTCGAGATCTGCCAATGCTTTCTGGAAAATATTTTGCCCGGCAAGGTGTTTTCCTTGAGGAGAAGCTATTGCAAGCAGAAGCTGTTCGGCAAAGAGATTGTGGCTGTGTACATTGGTGATCTTCGCTATTTCGAGAAGCGTCGGGGAGAGGTGCCTGTACAAGAGTATTGCCTCCGAGGGGAAGTCCATCGTTTGATCTGCAGGAAGAGCAATGGAAACACCATTCTGCCGGAGAACGGATGTGAGTCTTCGAGCGGCAAAAAGTGCCGGAGAAGGGATGCTGCCACGTATGGTTACACTCTCTTTATCTGCCGGAAAAAGTCCGTAAACGGTTCTTTCGTAAGAGTTCAAAGCCCCCGTGATATGCAGACTGTCGGTACTCTTTCTGCCGGAAACTTCAAAACTTTGGCGGATATTCAGTTCAGGAACATTCGGAAAGACTCTCACATCCCGTCTGTCTCGGTACACGGTAACGGAATAAGCATTATCATAGAGGCAAAGACGAGAAACGTGAGGAGCATAATAGTTGCCAAGATCGGTGTGAAGCCAATACGGATTTATGGGAAACAGATCTGCTTCCGATATCGGTGCCAATACTCGTCCCATAATCTGACGTATGCCGAGTGCTTTAAGCTCTTTCAGCACAGCGGAGAAAAGCGTGTCTTGAGGAATATTGGTGAGAAAACGGGAGCCAAGAGAGGGATCTCCTCCCCCGATGATATAGAGATCGCCATTCAAGATACCGCCTTTCTCTATGGTGCCGGTATATCTGACCTCTGTGGAAAAGCGATAATCCGCACCCAAAACTTCGAGTGCGGTAGCTGTGGTTATCACTTTCATCACACTTGCGGCAGTGAACAGCACATGGCTGTTTTGAGATAAAATCTCTTTCCCGGTATCGGCATCCCTGACGCTTATACCCAGTAAAGCATTCTTTAGGGATGCAACAGAAGATGAGGCAGGCATCCTCTGAGAGTAAGCGGAAGCATATCCGAATGAGATAAGAATAAGTGTAAAGAGGTGTCGAAGTCCAATCATACAAGTCTAAATCTTTTTTACGTATTTCTTCAAAGATAGCGATCTTTTGCTCGCGACCCGATATTTCGAGCGTGAATCTTGTTAAGACAGCTCAGTAAAAAAGGCAACAAAATTTAACGCAGCTGAAAGAATAGTAGCACAAAAGGTATCATTCTAAATTTTTTATCTTTGTAAACATCAAGTTTTACACAGACACAAGACCGAAAAATATATGATTAAAGACTTTTTCGACAGGCCATTTACCTTAGACAGACTATCTAAAATCTTCTTTTCCGTACTGTTTGCGGCGTTGGGAATATTTCTGTTCCAAAAGTTATCGGGCATATTGATCCCTTTTATACTGGCATGGATCATCGCACATCTGCTTATGCCGTTGGTTTACTTCTTCGAGAAGAAACTCAAAATACGCTCACGGGCTCTCTCGGTACTTACGGTTCTGATCCTTGTTGGGGGAACAATTTCGGGAATAATCATAGCTATATGGCCCTCTTTAACGGCAGAAGCGAATAAAGCATGGGAGTTACTCCAGACGTATGCTTCGTTTGAAGCCTTAAAGAGCATCCTTCCACCGAGTGTGGTAGAGCAGCTGGAACAGTATCCCGATGTGGCTTCGGTGATGAATGAGTTCAATATGGAGAACCTGATCAAGACACTCCAACAGTTCTTAAGCAAGTCTGTCTCTATTCTTGCAAGCACGTTCTCCATCATCATGAGTACGACAGTGGTTTTCCTATTCCTCCTTTACCTCATCTTTATCATGCTGGACTACGAAAGACTAAATGCCGGATTCATGAAGCTGATACCGGATCATCTGAAGCCATTCGTGATAGAAATGGGACACAATGTAGAATACTACCTGACCAACTACTTCAAAGGGCAGTCTCTTATAGCCCTTTGCGTGGGCGTACTGCTGTCTATAGGCTACTCTATACAAGGGCTTCCTCTCGGTATTTTACTGGGTATGCTAATCGGACTACTGAATCTGGTTCCATATCTGCAAATATTGGGACTGCTTCCTATCGTCTTTCTTTCAATGCTGCATAGCGCAGAGACGGGTCAGCATCTGGGCATAGTCCTCGCAATATCTTTGGGCATACTTCTTTTGGTGCAGATTATCCAGGATACGTTCCTCACTCCGCGCATCATGGGAAAGACCATGGGAATGATGCCTGCCGTTATCCTTATTTCTCTATCCATATTCGGGTATCTGTTCGGACTGCTTGGAATGGTGATCGCTCTCCCTGCAACAATGATTCTGTACACCTTCCACATGAAATATATCGTGGGCAAACCGGTGGAAAATCTTGAACTTGAACAGAAGAAAGCCGATCCGCTCTGGAGTAAGATAGTAAAGAAAACAAGGAGAAAGAAATAGATTTTTGAGTAGAGGTATTGGAGAATTAAAAATTTCTCTCTACCTTTGCGCTGCAATGAAGTGATTCATGCGCTAGTTTTTCATTTGATTTTCATAATTGACAGGTGGGATTCGCTAGCTCAGTAGGTAGAGCACATCCCTTTTAAGGATGGGGTCCTGGGTTCGAGCCCCAGGCGAATCACCAAGAGAGGTGGAATTCGGGAGAATTCTGCCTCTCTTTGGTTTTTATAAGCACCTAACGCTTGCCAGATGAAGAGAGAAAGCGCCAGAATCAGAAAGCAATAGACTTTTTTCGTAACTTTGGACTCTTCTTTTTTGATTCCTTACATAATATCTTCCACAACATGATTCCAAAAGAAAAGCATCCGCATATCTCTACCATGATTCCACACTTGTGGGAATTATTGGCTCAGAATGAGAAAGAGTTTTTTCAGATCTACTCTGCTTTTGAGCAGGTAGCCCCGAAAGAGATACTACTCGAAGAGGGGATGATACCGGAGTATTGCTATATCCTTATTCAAGGACAGGTAAAAGTAACAATGGAATCTTACGGGGGGAGAAGGCATATCGTCAACCTTATCTGTCCGGGGAAGCTTTTTGGGTATCGCACTTTCTTTATGGGAAAGCCGAGTGCAGTCCGCATCTCTGCTGTGGGTGCAAGCCTTGTTTATAAATTTCCTTTGACAGTCTTGGAGGATATTGCAAGAGAAAATCCCAAAGTAAGCTACTGGCTGATGCTGGAAAGCTATCGGGACATATTCTTAAGCGACAGAAGATCGGTAGGGTTGCTGGTCAAGCAATCCCGCGCACGCATGGCAGAAGGACTGCTGTTACTGAAAGAGATGTACGGACTCAAGCCGAACGGTTCTTTGAATATCAATCCGACCAGAAAGGATATGGGCGAACTTTCCAACATGACCATCAGCAATGCGATACGTACTCTCAATGCATTTGAAGAAGAAGGTCTCATAAAAATGGAAGGTCGGGAGATTACAATACTCAACGAAAAAAGCATCGATGAGATAGCACGAAAGGGTTAAATCAACGCATCAAGAGCCGTTCCCGAACAGAAAGGATAAAAGTGATGGACAAAAGAAGCGAAGCATTGGAGCATCTTCCGGTAGGACGACTACTAAGGCAGTTTGCCGTTCCGGCTGTGGTTGGAACGATGGTAAACTCGCTTTACAATGTCGTGGATAGAATGTTTATCGGAAATGGTGTCGGCAGCTTGGCAATATCCGGACTGGCTGTAACATTTCCCATCATCATATTCCTTCAGGCTATGGGAATGCTCATCGGTTCGGGAGCATCTGCAAGGGTCTCCATTTTGCTCGGAGCAAAAAAAAGAGAGACAGCGGAAGAGCTTTTGGGCAATGCTTTTCTCCTCACGCTCCTGATCAGTCTTCCGGCCACACTGCTCTGTCTCATCTATCTGGACGATCTCCTTTTGGCATTCGGTGCAAGCTATCAGACCTTGAAATATGCTCGTGAATACCTCATCATAGCACTGCCCGGCAACATCTTTGCAAACATTGCTTTCAGCTACAATGCGGTAATGAGAGCGGCAGGCTATCCCTCTAAGGCCATGACGACAATGCTTATCGGAGCCATATCGAATATTATTCTGGATCCGATCTTTATCTTTGTCTTCAACATGGGAATAGCGGGAGCAGCATGGGCTACCGTCATATCCATGTTCATCAGTATGTGTTTCGTCGTTACTCACTTCCTGAGTAAGAGCAGCAACATACAGCTTCGCATAAAAAACTTCAAACTCAAAAAGAGACACATCATCGCCATCCTCTCCATCGGTATGGCGCCTTTCTCCATGCAGCTGACCGGCAGTCTCATCACCGTGATCCTCAATAAAAGTTTGGCACAGTACGGAGGAGACTATGCGGTGGGGGCGTATGGCATACTGAGTAGTTTCGCTATGCTTATCCTGATGTTGTGTTTGGGTGTTTCTCAAGGTATGCAGCCGATTGTCGGTTATAACTATGGAGCCGAACTCTACCACAGAGTAAAAGAGGCTTCGTGGCGATCTTTCGGCTTGAATATGAGCATTGGTCTCGTTGGCGGACTATTGGGTGTTCTCGCTCCGAGCCTCATCGTACGAGGCTTTACATCTGATCCCGAACTCATGGATCTCACTGTATAT
The DNA here is from genome assembly GCF_000769115.1 of Porphyromonas canoris. Classification (GTDB taxonomy): domain Bacteria; phylum Bacteroidota; class Bacteroidia; order Bacteroidales; family Porphyromonadaceae; genus Porphyromonas_A; species Porphyromonas_A canoris. The sequence continues at coordinate 138,700 of NZ_JQZV01000001.1, forward strand.
GCTGTCCGGGTATGTACTTTTCACTTCGCCGTTGTCGGTTTCCAAATCACCACAACGCAGTACTTTCAGAGCATTGGCAGGGCAAAAGTCTCCATGCTTCTCTCTCTTACCCGTCAGATTATCTATCTAATTCCGCTGTTATTGCTGCTTCCTCCCATTTTGGGACTCAAAGGAATATGGTTTTCACTCCCCATATCCGATATACTGGCAGCGATGACAGCTTTTTTTGTGTACTTGTACCACTATAACAAACGCATCAAACCGGCTTTATGAAAGTATTCCTCATGTCCATTGTAGGGCAGACTCTCATCATGTTATACCTGCTCTACAAAGTGAATCAGACCTCTCTCAAAAAAACAAAATGGGGAAAGGTGATCATGGCACTTCTTATCCTGATGTATCTTTTCTTCCTCGGAGTATATATTGCTCGTAAATCCATACCATGGGAGAGCTTCGGGCAGATCATGTATTTCCTTAACAACTACTACGTTATCATTCTCATATACAGCTTCATCATTGCTCTGATAGGCTTGGGAACGCGCATTGCGCTTCTGCTGTTCCGCAAGAGGTGGAATGTCTCCGCTGAAAACAAACAGCGGTGGTATGGCTACATGATGCTCCTGTCTCTTCTGCTCCTCATACTGGCGTGCAACAAAGGCTACCGTAATACGATGGAGCCGATCGTCTCACGCTATGAAGTGAAGATTGCAAAGCCCTCCCCCGGACAAGAGAAGCTCCGCATAGCTTTGGTGACAGACCCTCACATCGGAGAGATCATGGGCTTAAGCAGCATAGAACGTCTGGCTAAAATGGTCGAAGCAGAAAAGCCCGATATTTTTCTCATCGGCGGAGACATCTTCGATTATGACCTGAGATATGGAGAGAAAGAGGGCGTAAAAGAGACCTTGAAATCCATCAGCAGCAAATATGGCACCTATATCGTAATGGGAAATCACGAGTACAGAGGCGATGTCGAGGGCAAAAAGGCTTGGCTTCGAGACGCAGGAACGCTTCTGATAGACTCCCTCATCACTCTTCCCGGAACGGATATACAGCTGCTCGGAAGGGATGATCACAACAACCCCGACGGGCGTGCCTCTTTCTCCGAGCTGGCAATGCGCTATCATATAGACCGCAATAAACCCCTGCTGCTACTCGATCATCAGCCCCGTCAAATAGACGAAGCTCAGAGTTTGGGCATAGATCTTGCAATGTTCGGACACACTCATGGCGGACAGTTTATACCTTTCCGCTTTCTCGTACAGCTTGCTTTCAAGCAGATCGAAGGCATTTCACGGTACGGCAATACCACGGTGGTGGTCTCTTCCGGATATGGAGTAGCCGGCTCTCCATTCCGTGTCGGCACACGTAGCGAATTGGTTATTATAGATGTCGAGTTTCAAAAATAACTTATCCCGTCCTGCCATTTTTGGTCGGATGAAATAATAGCACTAATTTTGTAAGCTTCAATAAAGTAGGATATTAAAACACATCATATAAGAGTATGAACATAACAATAAAAGAGAAGAGCGGTATCAAAGCCATCTTTGAAGTGGTTATCACTCCGGAAGACTACAAACCGGGAGTAGAAAAAGCCCTTAAGCAGATCAAGAACAACGGTAACTTCCAAGGTTTCCGCAAGGGTAAAGTGCCTATGGCAATGGTACAAAAGCTCTATGGTATGTCTGCCAAAGTAGAAGAAGTTCAACGTCAAATCAGCGAAGGAGTAGATAAAGCCTTGAGAGAAAACGAGCTTAAAGTGCTCGGACAACCTATGGTTACGGACAGCACTCCTGCTATCGACTTTGAGAAGCAAGAGACTTTCGCACTCGACTTTGAAGTGGCTCTTCGCCCGGAAGTAACCAATCTTCCCACAAAAGAAGACAAGCTGGCATACTACAACATCGAGCTTACAGATGCAGATATAGATGCTCGCATCCAAGAGATACTTAAGTCCAACCCTCGCTATGTAGATGCAGAAGTGGTGGAAGTAAACGACATCATTCGCGGAACAGTATGCGAGCTTGACGCAGACGGTAAGCCTCTCGAAGGCGGATTGCGCAAGGAAGAGAATGCCATGCTTCTTGTCTCCATGATCAAGAATGAAGAACAGCAAAAACTCTTCATCGGCTCATCTCTCAACAGTGTCATAGTATTCGACCCTACGGTTGCTTTCGGTAGCACAGTAGAGTTTGCTTCACTTCTCGGTCTTAAGAAAGAAGAGGTGGAAGGCAACCAATCCAAGTTCAGCTTCGAGATCCAAAAGATTACTCGCAGTGAAGCGGCAGAACTCAACCAAGACTTCTTCGATGCTCTATTCGGAGAGGGTGAAGTGAAGAGCGAAGACGAAATGCGTGCAAAGCTGAAAGAGATCTACGGCAGACAAAACGAGAACGACTCCATGTATAAGTTCCAACTCGATACAGAGTCTTACATCAAAGAGCACAAGGCAAACGCCATCGCACTGGATGAAGAACTCCTCAAGAAGTGGTACAAGACTACCGAGCAGGGAGCAAAGATGACGGACGAAGAGTTTGAAAAGTCTATGCCTCGCTTCTTTGAAGACATCAAGAGCTACATTTACAGAGATGCAATCCTTACGGCAAATAATATCGTAGCCACAGAGGAAGACACTCTCAACTCTGCAAAACAGATGGCAGCGATGCAGTTTGCACAGTATGGCATGAACAACATCCCCGAAGATGTGCTTGCCAACTACGCCAAGACGCTTATAGAAAAGCCTGAAAGCCGCAACCAGATCAACGATCAGATCGAGAGAAGCAAGTTTGCCGCTTGGATGAAAGACCAGGTAACACTTGAAGAAAAGAACGTTACGGCAGAAGAGTTCAAGAAAATGTTTGAACCGGCAGAAGCATAATCTTCTCCCGCCACAGATAACAATACCGGACTCCGGTAACCAAGCTGCACCCCGAAAGTTAGGAACAAAACTTTCGGGGTGCAGTTTCTTTTGAGCCGCCAGCCCGGAAATCCTCCGTCTGAAATACAGATTAACGCACACCATAAAGAGACCTTTGAAGCAGATAAGCTGCTATGCAAAGGTCTTCTTACGGCTATTTGGGGTATATTTGCACCAAGATCAACAAGACCACACAGATCATGACACAAAAAACAAAGTACGTAATCGCCTACCTGATGGTAACAATACTGATAGCTGTAATAATAAGGTTTATCATCGAAATGGGTTGGCTCTCCCGCACTTCAGGAGTTATCGTTTTCATTATGATTGTCGCATCGGATCTCATAGGCAGATACACTCGCAAAAGAGTGGAGAAGAAAAAAACGTGCGAAGAGCAATCCGATCTTCCGAGATAGTTTTCAGCCCCCGAAACCGCCCTTCATTTTTATATATTCCATCCCGAAAAATACTCACTTTTTTTTCGCTCTCTATTTTGATCGGAGGGAGTGTTTTCAGAGCATGACCGAACTGTTAAATTCGGGCTGTTTTATTAACACGATTTTTGATGCAGGTTTACTCAAAACGCTAAAGCAGTATATTTTGTCTATTAACACGAAAAAGCCCCATCAAACGGATTGAGAAAAAATTTTTTCCAAATTCGAGAAAATCCGTATCACTTTGGGATAAAAGAGCTTACGACATTACGGTTTTTCTTCCATAATGAAAAAAGAGAAAAAAGAAGAGATTTTCAGGAGCTTCGGAGGAGGTCATTTTTATATATTCCATCCCATCAGAAGCTCTTTTCAGCCGAGCCTCTGTACCCGCTTTTCCATAAGAAAAATGGTGCAAATCTTGTGAGCAAATATCGCCGAGCCAATCAGCGCACGACGATTTCGTCCGTAAAGATCCACTCACCCCTGCTTCCTGCCTTGCCAACCACACGCAGGTAACGCGCCTTAATCTTTCCCTCCCACTTCCAATGCTCTATGAAAGAGATTGTTCGAGGCTCTTTCGGATGCTCTTTTCGGAAGATTTCCACAAAGTTTTTCCCATCTGTCGAAGCCATGATACAGAGTTCTTTTGGCAGATAGATCCCTGCGACATCCGCTTGGAGGAAGTCCATTCCGATGGATTGTAGTGTAGATGTTTTCCCAAGATCAAGAGTAAGGTCGAGGCAATTCTCTCCCAGGAAACCCTGCCAACGTCCATCGCCGTGCTGCCAGTTACCGCGAAGTCCGTCTACCAAAGCCTGTTCGCCGCCGGCATTATAGGAAGGATAGAAAGGTTTGTGATAGATGACCTTCGCCCCCGAGGCCTTGTGGACGACAGGCTGAAGAGTCTCCGGACGATCGCCTTGCTCATGTTTCAGGTCGAATGTATTCACGTTGTTTCGGCGCAGATGCTCTGTTTGTTCCAACGCCCAAGCTCTGAACACCTCATACGGCGGACGCTTATCTCCCAGACGTCCGACCTCTGCAATCGCGAGCATACGAGGGTAGAGCATATACTCCAGATGCTGAGGTGTAGCTACGTATTCCGTCCAAAGGTTTCCCTGCACGCCGAGTATTCCTTTCGGCAGCTCCATTTCCCAGACACGTTTCAAGGGGAGATAGCCTCCGAAAGACCGGGGTTGAGACTGTGGTGCATCTTGTGCATAGTCCAGATAACAATATTGCGACGGGGAGAAAATAACGTCATAACCTTTTTCCAATGCACGCTGTACCTGCTTGACATCGCGCCAAACCATGACGATGCTGCCTTCGGGGAGAGAGTCGCACAGGGCATCGTCCCAGCAGACAGGCTTACGACCATGATCCGTGACACGACGCATGGCATAGCTTACGATATGGTCTTGGAGTTCGTCGGTGCTTTTCAGCCCCGGCCGTGAAGCCATCTCCCGGCAACGGGAGCAGGTGCGCCAGTGTGTCTTGCCCGCTTCATCGCCTCCGATATGGATATAATCCGAAGGAAAGATCCTCACGACCTCGTCTATGAGATGGTCTATGAACTTGTAACAAGCAGGATTGGAGGCACAGAAGTCTGCCTGCGCCCCATCGTTCCCAACGCACTTCAGCTCCGGATAAGCCGCCATCACCTCTTCGCTATGCCCCGGTATCTCCACTTCGGGAACGATCATGATGCCTCGTTCATTGGCATAAGCGATGAGGGCTTTCAGTTCGGCCTCGGTGTAATATCCGCCATAGGCGCCGGGTGTTCCTTCCGGGAGGTATCGGCGATCCCCTTCTCCCCACCACTTGTCCCAGTCGCTCTCGGTACGCCATGCCGACAGCTCGGTCAGACGAGGATATCCGGACAATACAAAACGCCAGCCTCCGGCATCGGTCAGATGCAGATGCAGGCGATTGATGCCGTAGGAGGAGAGGATGTCTATCTGCTTTTTCAGCACATCCACACCGAAGAAATGACGCGAAACGTCTATCATGCAGCCCCGCCATTCGTAGGCATTCGGGGAGCTTTGATGCAATACTTGTGCGGATACGGTGTGCCATTTTGCCAAGAAGAGCCATAGCAAAACTGCGGGAACAAGGAGAGTAATACGAGATTTCATGATGAAAAATTGGGGTAACGATATAATGTTTATAAACGGAAGCAATGTAGCATTTATTTTGGAGATAATTATCAACCTGAAAAACGATAATTACTAAACCGGAGAACGGTAATTACTAAACCGAGAAATGGTAATTACTAAACCGGAGAATGGTAATTACTAAACCGAGAAATGGTAATTACTAAATTGGAGAACGGTAATTACTAAACCGAGAAATGGTAATTACTAAATTGGAGAACGGTAATTACTGAAAGTATTACTTCTTATTCAATTGCTCTTGGAGAGTCTTCACTGCTGCACGCAGCTGTTGATCGTCATCGACAAGGTATTGTTCCGGTGTATTATAAACCAAAACATCCGGTTCGAGCTGTACGTTTTCCAGCGGTTTGCCATCCAAATCGGAGCATGTTACCTGCGGAATACCGAAGACCAAAGTAGGATCTATCTGGCTTTCCCACCATACGGCAGTCATGGTTCCCGGTACGGGCGCACCGATCAGCTTGCCCAATCCGAGCGTCTTATAGACATAAGGGAAGCCGTGAGCGTTGGAGTAGTTGCCCTCGCTCATGAGTACGGCAGACGGTTTGGTCCACTGAGCGAAAGGATCGGAGCCGATATATGTGCCACGAGGCGTGAATCGGGAATAAACCTTTCCGCTCAAAAGGATAGCCAAATCTTCATGCAGCCAGCCGCCACCATTGAAACGGGTGTCCACGATAACGGCATCGCAATGACGATATTTACCCAAAAGCTCCTTGTACATCTTGCGGAACGACGGGCTGTTCATCCCCTGAATATGGATGTAAGCGATGCGTCCGTTCGACCATTTATTGACCATTTCGGCACGCTTCTCTACCCAGCGTCTGTATAGAAGTCCGTTCTCTGCCGATTGTGAGATGAGACGGACGTACTCTTCCGTTACCTTTCCGCTCTTTGTATCCTCGATGGTGAGAAGTACGTGCTTTCCGACTTTGACCTTTCCGCTACTTGGATTCTTGATGGTAAGAAGTACGCGCTTTCCGACTTTGCCGTTGAAGTAGTGCTCTATCGGAACATTGCGTAGGATCTTTTCGCCATCTATGCTTTCGATGATAGCTCCGGGCTTGGCATTGCTCGCTGCATTCTTGAGAGGACTGCCCGGCATTACCTCTGCAATCTTGAGCCCGTCGCCTGTATAAGATTCGTCATAGAACAGACCAAGACTTGCCGTAATCTGTGCAGAGACGGGAGCTCCGTATCTTGCACCGGTGTGAGAAGCATTGAGCTCGCCAAGAATTTCGGACATCAGCTCGGCAAAGTCGTAGTTGTTGTTGATGTAAGGCAAGAACTTTCCATAGTTCGCAGAGTACATTGCCCAATCCACGCCATGAAGATTGACGTCGTAGAACTTATCCTGTACCTGCTGTACCATGTGGCGGTAAATATACTCACGCTCCTGTGTCTTACGAAGTTCGTATGGCGCAGAGAATGTTACAGGAGTCTGCTTGGTTCCGTCGATCTTCTTGATACCTGCGGAAGTAGCCACGAAAAGTGTGGTACCATTCTTACCCATGAACAGAGAACCGGATCCGATGTTGGGGATAAGTACTTTGGTAGAACCTTCGACAAGATTGATTTCGTACAGATTGAACGCATTGTCTACAAGACCAATATAGTAAAGGATTTCTCCCTTTGGCTCTATAACATAATCTGTCTGTATTCCGGACGTTCTGGTAAGACGAACAGTGAGATAATCTCTGTCTTCAAGCTGGAATACCAAAGGCTTTTCGGTCTTTTTCTCTTTATCGTCTTTCTTGGCTTTGGACTTTTTGTTCTTATCCGCACTCTTTTCGTCTTCTTTCTTCTTATCGACATCAGAAATCTCTGTCTTTGCCAATTCGCGCTCTTCTTTAGAACGGATAAACTGATCGTACGCTTCTCTATCCAAGAACATCAAATAGATGTCTCGCTCTGCTCCCCAGCTACCATGGCTTCTATAACCGGATCTGTCCGAAGAGAAAAGAACTGCTTTACCTCCAAGTACAAATCGTCCTCTGATATCAGAGTAACCACTCTCAGTAAGGTTGTGCACCGTTCCACTACCATCTGCTTTGAAGATAGCAACGTCTTTATTGTTCCAACCACCAACGCCGATATAGTTCGTTATAATCCACTTGGAATCCGGACTCCACTCAAACCACTGATCACCGTCCGAATAGGAATAGTCGAACACTTTGTCCTTTATCAATCGCTCTTTATTTGTGGCAAGATTAAGCACCACAATAGCCGAACGATCTCTTAGGAAAGCAATCTCTTTGCCATCAGGACTGAACTTTGGATCAAAAGAGGGATACGGACTATCTGTCAACTGAGTCTCTTTCAACTCCCTGGCATAAGTAAAGCTCTTGTCATCTTTACGGACCAGTTCTGTCATGAAAAGATCCCACTTGCCGTTGCGTTCGGAAGCATAAACAATCTTTCTGCCATCGGGACTGAATGTAATGTTTCTTTCTTGTTGAGGAGTATTGGTGATACGCTTTGTGGTTTTGTAGTCTACAGATGTTACGTAAACCTCTCCACGAACAACCATTGCAATCTCTTTATTATCCGGAGAAAGTGCCATACTGCTGAGACCGGATGAGAGATTAAAATGCTGCACTTCCGGAGTTGTATAGTCCGCTACGATCTCAATATCAACCTTTCGAGGCTGCCCACCCACAGGCATATAATAGAGTTCGCCATTCCAGGAGAAAGAGAGATTGCCCAAGCGGTCTGCAGACATATAGCGCACAGGATGATGCTTAAACGTGGTAAGCTGAACATCCTTTCCTCCGGCGAGTGCACGCTTGTAGATATTGAGTGTTCCATCCTTCTCGGATGTATAGTAGAAAGCATCTTCATTTGCCACCCACTGTGCATTGCGGTCTTCTCCCACAAAAGATGTGATCTTCTTATACTCTCCGTCTTTGCTGTAAAGCCAAATATCTCTCGTTACAGATGAGGTGTGATGCTTGCGGAATGGATCTTCATACCCTTTTCTATCTGTATAGAGGATTTTTCCATCTCTGATAGATGGTTCTTCCATGGTAATGGCACTGAACATCTTGGCTCTACCTCCTGTAACAGGAATAGTATAAAGCTGAGAGAAGACTCCCGTTGGGAACAGTCCGACCTCTTTTGCAGGACGGATATTGGCACGATAAATAACGTTATGATTGCCGTCAAAAGCAACAGGAATTTCCGAAGAAGAGTTAAACGTAAGGCGTTTGGCCTGTCCTCCTTGCGAAGTAGTAAGATAGACATTCATCGCGCCCTCACGATCCGAAGCAAATGCAAGGTTCTTGCTGTCCGGAGACCATACCGGAGCTGTATCGTAAGAGGGATTGGAGGTAATCTGTGTGGCGCGTCCTCCGGAAACAGGGACAGTGAAAATATCCCCCTTGTAAGTAAATGCAATGGTCCGACCATCGGGCGAAAGTGCCGTTTGACGCACCCACATCGGAGCCTCTTGAGCAGAAGCAAAAGCACTCAAGCCTAAACCGGCGAGTAGAGATAATGCAATCTTTCTTTTCATAAGAGTGTTATTGTTAAAGTATAAGTATGTGTTAATGCCTTGTTTAGAACAGGGCAACAAAAAAGTCTACAATCTGCTGCCAAACCAGATAACGCACAAGTTTTCCGGCAAGCATAAACAGCGCAACGCTCCAAACATTGGCACGAAGAAGACCAAGAGCTATTGCAAAAAAGTCTCCCACTCCGGGTAGAAATGCCCAAAAGCCCATCCAACTGCCTCGACCTTGAAGCCATGTAGTTATCTTCTCCAGACGTTGCGGATTTACTCGGAGATACTTAATAATCCACTCCTTCTTCCCTTGCGCTCCAAGCCAATAGCAACTCATACCTCCAAGCCAATTACCCAGGGTTGCAGCAACAATGCACATCCAATAGTCCGAACCGGCAAGCAATACTCCGGAGAGTACCACTTCGCTCGAAAAGGGTAGGATGGTAGCTGCAAGAAATGCGGCAATGAATACTCCCAAGTATCCGTATTCTATGAGAAAGTCCATGTTGTATTCAATAAATTTTGTACGCAGGAATAAAGCAAAAAGAGATATGGTAGCAATATCAAAGTGCGTAAGATCATACTTTTGGCTTGAGTCAGACAATATCCCGAAAGTATAGAGGTATAGAATGCACAGCAAAGGTACAGAGATGCCCCCTCAGGCTCATAAAGGAGATGAGCGATATAGAGAAGGATAACCAAACGAATGTGTATATCAATGGTAATCCGCTGTCTCTCCAAAGATCTTGGCAGCATTCCGGTTGTTTGCACCACTATCATAATGATAAGCGCAATCAGAGGAAGCTCCCTCAAGAGAAACTGTTGAGAAAATATCCGGTAGGATTGGAGATTCTTCACTAAATCGCCCGGTAAAAGAAGGTAATGAACTACACTATCCTTTAGAACCTCTATACCGGAGAAGATATATATAATCAGAGCAGAACACCAAAATATGGAGAAGATCCCCAAAATAAGTGCCCCTATCTGTTTTTTATGCAGAAGTTCCAATCGCCTAAGTACCCTAAAAATAATAGGAAGCAGGATAAAGAAGACCGGATGGATATGAGCAAGCAGGGCAATGAAGATTCCCGTGTCAAACATCGCAACTACTCTCTGCTTGCGGCCATAACTATTCAGACCTATCTCTACAAAGAAGAGTAAAAAATATGTACTTAACAAGGAGAGAGTCCAGACCGAAATATCCCTAAAAACAGCACCGGCAAGGAGTGTAAACAACAGAGGAACGACAAATGCCTGAGAGCGTCCTCCGTAGTATATCAGTCCGTGCCGGCGCACAAAAAACAGGGTCAAAACAAACACAATACCAAGCACCCACGGAGTAAGAAACTCGTAAGTAGAAAAGCAAAAACGAATCTGTTCTAAAGCTTTTTGTGCCGGTAAAGCGATGTTTGTTATGTCCAAGGTATCAAATCTTTTCCTATATCGGATCTATTATACTTGTCTGTAAAAGAGATTAACGATGTGGCTCGATAGCTCTTATCCAATGCCTTCTGAAGCGTAGGGGCTATGCCGGTACATGCCAACACTCGTCCTCCTGAAGATAGAAGTTTACCGTCTGCTCCTTTAGTACCGGCATGGAAGACAACCACTCCGTCTCCATTTTCTGCCGACTCTATTCCGGCAATCTCGTATCCTGTTTTATATTCTTCCGGATACCCCCCGCTGGTCATGACAACAGTGGTGGCATACTCCGCAATCTCTTCCAATGATCCGGAAGACAACGTTTGGTCTTTCAGTTTGATAAGATGTGGCAGAAGATCTTCTCCAATTCTCGGCATTACCACTTCCGTTTCGGGATCTCCCATTCTGCAGTTGTACTCTATCACATAAGGGTCTTTCCCCTCACAGATCATCAAGCCGATAAAAACAAAGCCCTTATAGTCCAACCCCTCTCGGTTGAGTCCCTCTATGGTAGGGCATACCACCTGTTCCTCTATACGCTTTTTGAGTTCCGAAGAGAGGAATGGAACGGGAGACACAGCACCCATCCCTCCGGTATTGAGGCCTTTATCTCCATCGCCGATACGCTTGTAATCTTTGGCATAAGGCAGCAACATATAGCCTTTGCCATCGGTCAAGACAAAGCAGGAACACTCTATACCGGAAAGATACTGCTCTATCACAACCTTATTTCCGGCGTTCCCAAACTTTCCGGTAAGCATCTCCCGAAGTTCTTTAAGAGCTTCTTCTAAGGAAGATAAGATCAATACCCCTTTACCGGCAGCCAGTCCATCTGCTTTTAGTACATAGGGAGCAGAAAGAGATGCTAAAAATGCTTCTCCCTGCGCTATGTTTTCAGAAGTTACGGTAAGATACTTTGCCGTCGGGATGCCATATTTCTGCATAAACTCTTTTGCAAAATCTTTGCTTCCTTCAAGCATTGCACCTTTAGCGGATGGTCCTATGATATGAAGCCCTTCAAGCTCTTTTTTCTGCTTGAGGAAGTCAACCAAACCATCCACAAGAGGTTGCTCCGGACCTATGACCACAACATCAATATCCTTCTCTTGTATAGCAGAGCAGATGGCATTAAAGTCGGAAAGCTTTATATCCAACTTCTCTATACCGTTTCTTTCCGTTCCATTTCCGGGAGCGAGGTACAGATGGTCTGCCAAAGGACTTTGTCTCAGTTTCCATGCAAGAGCATCTTCTCTACCTCCACTACCGAGAACAAGCATGTTGTGCTTTGTTTTTGCCTGACTCATTTCCGTATATTTTTAAGATGATCATCAAAATATCTGGAGATCGTAAAGTACAAGTGTACTCTTTGAGGACCTCGAACATTGTGTTCATGTCCCGGATAGACCATGTAGTCCGGATATGTTCCGGCATCTACTGCTGCTCGTACAAATTGTATGCTGTGTTGCCAAACCACGGTAGGATCAAGGTCTCCATGTATAAGGAGTAGCCTGCCTTTAAGATCGCCTGCTCTTTTAAGAAGATTGTTGGTATTGTATCCTTCCGGATTGCTTTGAGGTGTATCCATATAACGCTCCCCATACATCACTTCGTACATAGACCAATCCATGACCGGTCCACCGGCAACACCCACCTTAAAGATATCCGAGTGTGTCAGCATAAGGTTTGTAGTCATAAACCCTCCATAACTCCAGCCGTGTACTCCAATCCTATCCGGATCGACGAAAGGAAGAGAAAGAAGATACTCCACACCTTTCATCTGATCTGCCATCTCTACTTCTCCAAGTCGTCTGAACGTAACGTTTTCAAACTCCAATCCTCTATTGGCTGAACCTCTACTATCCACCGTAAATACAACATATCCATTTTGTGCCATGAATATATCCCATCCACGATTCAGGCTATTCCATGAATTTGTTACAAGTTGGGCGTGAGGACCTCCATATACATAAACAATTGCAGGAAGCTTCTCCCCTGGTTTGATGTCTTTAGGATAAGTGATCTTATAGTGAAGGTCATACTTCCCCGAAGCATCTTTTATGATACCTCTTTCTACATTGGGCAAGCGAAAATCTGAGATAGGGTTCTCACTCTTGAAGAATGTCTCTTTTTTCCACTTGTTACCTTTGAGTGTATAAATATCTTCCTGACCGGGAATAGTTTGAGAAGAGAATCGGTCGAAGATTGCCGTAAGTCCCGGATTGAATAGAGCAGTATGATATGCAGGAACGGAAGTGATCAGCTCCATCTTTCCACTCGGGATGGCTACACGAGCAACTTGTCTTTCCGTCGGATTATTGATATTGCAGGTAAAGTAGGCATACTTATGATCTGCGGACAATCCGTGAAAATCGGTAATCTCCCACTCTCCTTTAGTAAGTTGTTTGCTCTTAGCTCCATTCTTGGTAAACAGGATAAGATGCTTAAATCCGTTGTTTCGGGAAAGTCTGAGAAAGCTGTCCTGTTTCTTGCTATTCAGAGGGATAATAGGATCTGAAGGCTCTATATACTTTGGATGAGTCTCCTGAAGGATTTCTCTCACCTTTTCTCCAGTACGGACATCATACATCACCAAAGAGCAGTGGTTCTGTTCCCTGTTCACCTCATCTATATAAAGGTATCTGTCGTCCGGGCTCCAGGCAAGATTGGTAAAATATCTGTCCTCCGGTGCACCGGTCTTTAAGTAGATGGTCTTTTGGCTTTCAAGATCATATATTCCTACCGTAACATGATGGCTCGCCATCCCTGCCATGGGATACTTTATAGGAGTATGCTCCGATATTCTTGCTGCCGTATTTACCAACGGATAGTCTGTAACCATGCTCTGATCCATTCTGTAAAAAGCAAGAAGACGTCCGCCGGGAGACCAGAACATACCATCATTTATTCCGAACTCGTTACGATGAGGCACCTCACCATAGACCACTTCTCGCGATCCATCCGGAGTGATCTCTTGTGGTTCGGCATCGGGATAGATGATATATACTTTATGGTTGGCACTCTGAGATATTGCGCCCTTCTCTGTCGAGTGATAGAGCTTATCCCCTCCCGGCACACTCCTGTACTTTGCCAGTATCTGTTTCCCGTCATTGGAGATATGATAAACGAAAGAGGGGTGATATGCTATGAGATAAGAGCCTTTTGCCCCTGGGGAGATGGCATACGGCATCTCCTCTTCCCCAGTCAAAGATTTCCAGCTGTCGGGGGTCAGGAATGGTCGATGTTTGCTCACATCGGAAAGTGGAGCAGCTACCCAGATATTATCTCTCTTATAGATAAAATGAGTATTGGTAAGCAGAGGACGTGCTGTGCTTTCCGGCACTATCGTGTGAGACTCTTTTCCTCCCGGAATAAGTTGATCCAACGTAAACGTTTTCATCTGTGCTGTGGCTTTTCCGCCTAAAAGCAGTATCAAAAGTAGAGATACGCTCAGGGTCTTTTTCATCTTCTCTTAAAATGTTTGGATATATGACTTGTCTGTTATTCTTTCTCTTCCTGTATATGTTTTCGGCGAGGACGGAAGCGCACTTCGTTCTCTCTCTTGGGTGCTCTGCGTCTCTCGTCATCGAAATGAGCTATCCTGCGAGGTCTGAACTCTCTGCGAAACTCTTCTATCTCTCTTTCGGAGCGAGACAGTTCCGGTTCTTCTCTCTTCTTCTCTGTTTTGGCAGCAAAAGTACGAGGCTTAAATGCTCTCTTCTCTCCCTCTTCCCGCTTCTTGAAATCGCCTCTTCTTCTTCCGCCTTTCTCACCATCTCCGGAAGATTGTCCTTTTGAAACGGAGTAACCTCTGGTTTTGAACTCCGACTCCTTAGAAGATTTTCGAGATGGTTTTTCGGGAGACTTTTCCAAAAACTCGCTTCTCTTTCCCGAAAATGTCTCATAGCCTCTCAGCTCGCACTCCAAAGAACCGTTGAAAAGCACCTCTTTGAAAAATGGTTTAAGACCGATCTTCCACAACCCCTCCTTGGATGAAGAGATAACCCACGCACGATACCCTGTAAAGATATGCTTGAGTTTAGAGCCGAGTACACTGTATGTCTGTTCGAGATCTTCCGGACGAAGCCGCTCTCCATACGGAGGGTTTGTCATAAGCATCGGCGGCTCTTCTCCCGGAGATACAGCCGGAACCTGCTCCGGTAAGACGTCAGATATATCGGATACAACAAAAGAAATATCCTTCAAAACACCTGCATATTCTGCATTTTTCTTGGCTGCAACTATCGCCTTTGGGGATATATCCATCCCCACAACGGGATGATCGAATGGTTTTTCTTCCCATTCGTCCAGGATGGAACTCAACAGCTCTTGATCGAAATCTTTCCATCTCTCGAAAGCAAAAGAGGGGCGGAAGATACCGGGAGGTATCCCCTTGGCCATAAGAAGTGCTTCTATAAGGATGGTACCGCTACCGCACATCGGATCCACAAAGGCACTCTTGCCTTCCCAACCGGCAAGAAGCAGCATCCCGGCAGCCAAAACCTCCGATATGGGAGCATCTGTCTGAACTTTCCTATACCCTCGGATATGAAGGCTTTCACCACTGGAATCGAGAGCGAGTGTTACGGTTGTATGCGAGATATGGAGATGGAATAAAATATCAGGGTTACTCACCGAAACATTGGGTCTGCGTCCCTGCAGATCCGAGAAGTAGTCGGCAATGGCATCTTTCGTTCTGTAAGCAACAAACTTACTGTGTGTAAAGTGATCCGAATAGACCACGCTGTCCACCGCGAAGGTGGATTTGGGATCCAGATAATTGTCCCAAGCGATATGCTCATTAAGATAGTCATAAACCTCATCTGCATTTGTCGCCTCGAATGTGGCAATCGGGACAAGGACTCTCAATGCTGTACGAAGATGAATATTGGCTTTGTACAGCAGCCTTTTATCTCCCTTAAAATAGACCACGCGTCTACCTTTTTCTATCTCTTCGGCTCCAAGTTCCTGCAACTCTTTGCAGAGTACTTCTTCCAGACCGTGCAAGGTCTTCGCCATCATCCTGAATTGTTCTCTTTCTTCTATCTCCATCTATCTATTTCTATTAAGCAGGCTATCGTTCCGATAGTTTGACAACAGTTGTATAAAATCACAGAAATCCTCCTCTAAGCCAGACAAACAAAAGCCCCCATCTTGACGCCGATATATTTGGCGAGGGATATGTACTTCTCCATTATCTCTGCCGGCACATCCGGAGTACGCGAAAGGATCATCGCTTCCGCTGCGGTGCGTCCTATTATAAGAGCCACGCTGTAAGCTTCATCTACCGCAACAACATTGTATCCACGATAAAACGGTCCACAAAAAGAGACTCTGAGGGCACCGCGAGAGGAAGAACCGCGAAACAGCACATGCCCTACCGAGCGATGCCAACGCTCCTTGCTCGCCTCGCAGTAGCTCTTCAAGACTTGCATGGAGCCATCCGGAAGAATGGAAAAGTCGTAGCTCAAATTCTCTCTACAAGAAGAAACCCACTGGGGTGTACCTGCCACCACAAGCCATGAGCCGACAAACTTTTCCGGCTCAAAAGAGTCTATCGGATACGCTCTTGCCGGTTTTACTCTACCCCACTCCCTGTATGCCATATAGCCCAATGCTCCAACGGCAAGAGTTATGGCTGCTTTAGTTCTTGTTTTCATGGACTAAGACTCTATTATTTACCTCTAAAGGTAGTCATTATTCTATACTTACACTTGTCCGAATAGGATCATCGTACAACTCTTGCAGGCGTTTAAGCTCCTGCTTAAGCTCTTGTGTTACCGCTTCGTAGCCGGGATCACCATAGAGGTTGTTCATTTCGGAAGGATCGGTCTTAAGATCGTACAGCTCCCAGGCATCTATATCCTTGTAGAACCGGATCAGCTTGTACCGCTCCGTACGAACACCGAAGTGGCGACGAACAGCATGCTCTCCGGGGAACTCATAGAAGTGATAGTACAACGATTTTCGCCAATCTTTGGGGGCTTTCTTGCTTGAAAGCAACGGCATCAGCGACACTCCCTGTATATCTTCAGGTATCTCCACTCCAGCGATGTCCAGCATCGTGGGGGCAAAGTCTATGTTCTGCACCAGCTCCGATACCTCTCCTCTCTTGCCATAACCGGCAGGAAGACGCATGAGCAACGGAGTGGAGAAAGACTCCTCGTACATGAATCGTTTATCGAACCAGCCATGCTCACCCATGTAGAACCCTTGGTCCGATGTGTAGATTACGACCGTATTTTCGAGTAGTCCGCTCTGCTCCAGATAGTCCAGCACTCTACCCACGTTGTCGTCCAGAGACTTCACCGTCTTGGCATAGTCTCTCATGTAGCGTTGGTACTTCCACTCCGCAAGCTCTTTTCCTTGAAGATTGGCAGAAGAAAACTGTTGGAGAATCGGGGTGTAATGTTTGTCCCACACCTCTCTCTGTTCCGGTGTCATTCTCTTCATGATTCCCGGATACCAGCCACTAAGTCTCGATGGCTTTCCCTCCCTGTACATCTTAAGGTCATAAGCCAAGTCCATATCCTTATCGCTCGCAATGCTCATCTCTTGCTTTGCTGCAGCTGCTCTTCCTTCGTAGTTATCGTAGAAGTTGGCAGGCAATTCAAAAACCTTATCCTCGTATAGAGCAAGATCGGCAGTATCTGCCATCCAATTTCTGTGTACGGCTTTGTGATGCAGGAAGAGACAGAACGGCTTACTCTTATCGCGCTTGCTATCAAGCCACTCCAATCCCAAGTCGGTTGTAACTGTGGTTACGTACCCCTCATATTTGGTCTTTCCGGCAGCAGTGATGAAGTCCGGATTGTAATAGTCTCCTTGTCCCGGCAATATCTCCCAGTGGTCGAAGTGAAGAGGCTGGCTATCCAAGTGCCACTTACCGATCATCGCCGTCTGGTATCCTGCCTTTTGCAAAAGTTCCTGCACCGTCTGCTGATTGCCGTCAAAAGTGGTATGGTTATCCTTCTTACCATTCTTATGGCTGTGCTTCCCGGTAAGAAGACATGCTCGACTCGGTCCGGAAATAGAGTTTGCCACGTAAGCATTGGAAAATAAGACCCCCTGCTCCGCTATCCGATCCAGATTGGGCGTACTGATATGACGCCCGTCATAACAGCTCATCATCTGTCTGGTATGATCATCGGTCATGATATACACAATGTTCAGAGGCTTATTCGATTCTCTCTTTCCCTCGGCAAACAGCTTTGCCGGAGCCACCATCGCAACACCCGAAAGGGGCAGCAACACCACTTTATAGACACTCTTCATCTATGGATCCTTTGAAAAACATTAAACTTGTACCACAAAGATAACCTTAATCGCCCTAATGGTAATACATCCGATACCGGAACGAAAAATTTTCTGCACACAAAAGGAAGAGAATGAGTCTGAAAGGGAGAAAACAGAGTCCCCCTTCTTTCTTCTTTTAGATATACTCACAACTTACTCCAAACCTGTTTACAACCAAGACTTAACACGTTCAGAGCCGAAAATCAAGGCTTGACTTCTGCAAATCAAAGCATGATTTGCACCAATCGTGGCTTGACATCCACAAATCAAGATTCGGTTTGTAGATTTATACCGCTTTAGCACAACTTTTGACCCTGTTTATAAACACTTTTAAGAGTTTATATTCGGAAAAAACAGGTGCAATTCGGCTTCGTTTATAAGAGTTCATATCGTAAATTAGACTATCTTTAGGTGTCGTAGAAAGAGGTAAAACTTCCTCTCACAATACCGAGCAAAGACACTTTTCCTAATGAATGAAAGCACGATAGAGAAGCTGAAAACGCTTGCAGAAGCTGCAAAGTATGATGTATCCTGTGCATCCAGCGGTTCTTCTCGCAAGAATACAAAGGGCGGAATAGGTAACGCTTCGGGGTGGGGTATTTGTCACAGCTTCACTCCGGACGGACGTTGCATCTCTCTATTCAAAGTATTGCTGACCAATCACTGCATATACGACTGTGCCTACTGCTCCAACAGAAGAAGCAATGACGTGCAGCGAGCCATGTTCACGCCCGAAGAGCTGGCAGAGCTGACTATTGAGTTTTACCGCAGAAACTATATCGAAGGGCTCTTTCTAAGCTCCGGAGTGATACGCAATCCGGACTATACGATGGAGCAGATGCTGCGAACAGTGAAGCTACTAAGAGAGGTGTACGGATTCAACGGCTATATTCACATGAAGAGCATACCGGGAGCGAGCCGGGAATTGGTAGCCAAAGCAGGAACGTATGTGGATCGGATGAGTGTAAATCTGGAGATCCCGTCCGAAGAGAACCTGAAAATCCTCGCCCCGGAAAAGGATTATGCCGGGGTGTTCGGACCTATGCGTTTTATCCAACAAGGAATGTTGGAAAGCGTCGAAGAGAGAAAGAAGTTTCGCTCTGCACCGAAGTTTGTTCCTGCCGGGCAGAGTACACAGATGATTATAGGTGCCACTCCGGACAGCGACAAGCAGATACTGACCCTCGCATCCGCTCTCTACAAACGTCCTTCATTCAAACGGGTTTATTACTCCGGCTATATCCCGGTCAATACGAATGACAGCCGTCTTCCGGCTCTGCTCTCTCCGCCACTGGTACGAGAGAACAGACTCTATCAGGCAGACTGGTTGATGAGGTTCTATAACTTCAGTGCGGATGAGATTGTAAACGACCGGCATCCGGACTTGGACTTGGATATAGATCCGAAGATGAGCTGGGCGCTTCGGCATCTGGAGTATTTTCCGGTGGATTTGAGTACGGCTCCTTATGAATTGATACTGAGGATACCGGGAATAGGAGTGAAATCTGCAAAGCTGATTATCGCTTCAAGAAGATTCGGGACACTCTACTCTTTTCAGCTGAAACGAATGGGAGTGGTGATGAAAAGAGCACAATACTTTATCGTTTGCCGAGATCTCCCGATGCGCACCATCAACGAACTTTCTCCCGAATACGTTCGCAAGCAGGTCGCAGAGAAAAAAGAGAAGCAGGCATTGGCTGTAGCAATGCAGATTCCTATAAACTTCGGAGAGTGATAACAGCCTGAAAACAGACAGAAGAAGGATGGCGATATTTCTTTACGACAAAACACTCGACGGGTTGCTCTCCTGCATCTTTTTCTCCTATGAGCAGAAGATTGTACCGGAAGCCATCCTTTCGCAAGACGCACAAAGGTCTTTTCTCATGGACGAGGTATACACCATAAGCGCAGACACAAAAAAAGCCGGACGTGTATGGTCCGGCTTGGAAAAGAAGATCTCTAAGATTGCTCAAAACATGCTTCTCTTGGTGTGGCTGTCGGAGCTGCCTGAAGTGGAAATGCTTCTATTCAGATACATCTGTAAGGTGATAGATGCCCCTAAAGGCTATGAAATGAACTTCGGAGACGAAGACGTAATACGGGTAAAAGAGATTACAAGAAAGGTTGCAGGAGAATCGAGAAAATTCATCCAGTTCGTCCGATTTCAACGAACGGCAGACAACATCTATTTTGCCCCCATAGCTCCCCGTTTCAATATACTCTCTCTTATCGTTTCTCACTTTGAGGCAAGATATGCAGACCAGCAGTGGATCATATATGACACGAACAGAAACTCCGGCATCTACTACGACAAAGCAACAACGCGCTATATCTCATTCTCCGAGAAAGATTTTACTGCTCTCAAAAGCGGCATAATAGAAGAGGAGAAGCTGTCTGACGAGGAGATTTTATTCCAAAAAATGTGGAAAGAATACTTCCAAAGTATCACGGTAAAAGAGCGCATCAATCTCAAACTTCAACGCCAAAATATGCCGAAACGATACTGGAAGTATCTTACGGAGGTGCAATAAAGGCTACAAAATCTGCCTCTTCAAGGACATTGAACAGGGAAGTATCGGCTATTTGCTTTTACTTCCTCATTTAACTTATTTAGTTAGGTATTATCTTTGGCTCAACTCCACAATTGGATGTTCCGATAACCCCAACAACACTATTCCATACCCATCTGGATCTTAAAACCAGACCTCTCATATCTCACTCGTTCGTTAAAGAATGGAGCTTTGTTCAGAGGTATTTGATTTGCACTTAATCGTTCTACTGCCTCTGTATTGCTTACGATAATAAGTATCAGTTGTGGATTTTTCTTCTTTATCTCAGATAGAGATATATTCTTAGTATTCAAATTAACTATCAAGGGTAGCTGTCCAAAACTTTCATACTAAAGGCATTATCACCTTTTCTTTTTCACAAGCTTATAGGTAAATAAAACCAATGGATCGGATAGGTCCCAACTCTTTAATTCTTCGAGTAGTAAATCTTGATGCTTTTTTCCTATATCTCTCAAAGCATTTCCTACAGATTTTCTCAGGTATTTGCTTGGATGAGCCTTATGTTTGCTGATAAGTTCGATAGCTAATAATGGTCTATCCTTGAAGAAAGGGCGGCTTGTCCATATTCTCAATCCCTCTGTTACAGCTCGAATAATATTAGGATTTCCTGCATTCATCCACTCTTCAATAAGAGGTAGAGATGCTTCGTAACCTCTTTTTCTACATATCTCATCAAAAGCTTTTGCAAGCATCTCTTGCACTCGCCAGTTCGTATCCATACTGACTATGTCTTTCAGATACAGAAGAGCTGCCTTATTGCTCACGGCTAAATGCCCTAAAATAACAGTAGCCAACATTCGAACTTGATAGCTATCTTTCTTAAATAGATCAAGAGCTATATCGAAACAACGCTCATCTCCATACAGCAATATGATTTCTTCTGCTCCTTCATTCACATGTTTGAAGCCGTGTTCTATCTGTACTATTCTATTCAAAATAGTATCAATCTCTCTACTATTAGCATCCTTACTCATTACCATAATCGTCAC
>NZ_JQZV01000010.1 GCF_000769115.1 Porphyromonas canoris
ACAATAGACACCCTCCGCAGGAACGGCTTTGCAGGCGAGTGCCACGACATCGCCCCTAATATACTTATCCCTGCCCTCCTCACAGACAGCCGTGCCGAGACACTGATGAAAGCAGGACGTACCGAGCATCTGCGTTACTTCCTCAGCCGAGCAAGGCGAATAGATGCGTATTGGCAAGCCTACAAAATCACCCTTCGCAGGGGCTACGACATCACAGACATTGCCCTTTGGTGCGACTATGTGGATATGCTTGGGAGGTTAGGCAAGGACACGCACAACGCCCACTTCGTTTGCCCCGAGGACTTGCAAGTAGCCCACGACACGGCACAGCGAAAAATGCAGGCACAGCGAGACAAGGAAGCCGAAGCACACAGAAGACAACGAGCCATAGAGAACGAGGAACGTTTTCAAGCACTCAAAGCCCCATTCTTTGGCATCGCCTTTACAGACGGCACGATTGAGGTGCGTATGTTGGAAAGTGTAGCAGAGTATATGGAAGAGGGCAAAGCCTTACACCATTGTGTATTTACCAACGAGTACTACCTCAAAGAGCAGAGTCTTATTCTATCGGCTCGCATTGACGGCAAGCGGATAGAGACTATTGAAGTATCGCTTGAAACGATGAAGGTCATTCAGTGCCGTGGTTTGCAGAATAAGAACACCGAGTACCACGACCGCATCATCGACTTGGTTAATGCCAACCAACAAGTGTTTAGAGATAGAATGAAAGCAACAGCCTAAATAAGAATACAATATGAGCAGTTTGACATTTGACATCGCTCCACGATGGAGAGCCAAAGCCGACGAAGGCTATTGGTATATATCCCGAGATATGCAAGTTGTGCGAGCGTGGGATAGAGGAAAAGAAGGACTTCCTTTTAAGACTATTGATGAGTTGAGAAACGAGAGTGGCAACTATTTCTCAGACAAGGAAGAAGCCGAGCGTTACGCATCCATCTTTCGTGACACCCTAATACAAAACAGATGTTTACAGAGAGCAGGGAGCAAAGGCTTGTACTACTTTGTAGACACGAGCATCCCACGCAGTGTAGACACCTATGAGTGGGCAGACCCTACCCGAGAAGATGTCCCTGGTATTAGTTTGTATGCGTGTGGGAACTACTTTCTCACCGAAGAAGAAGCCCGAAACTTTTGCCACTTGTTTGTGGCAACCTTACAGAGCCGAGACAAGGACTCCCAATAACGGAGCACGGATAAATAAAAAAGCCACGCAGAGAAAAATCTTTGCGTGGCTTCTTTTCTTTGTCTTTGAGGCGAGCAGGCGACCAAAAGAAAAGAAGCAAAAGAAAGTCGCTCTCAGCCCAAGAGCTGAAACCATAAAAACGCAGGCATCTATTCTCTCGAACCGATGCCTGCACACCACTTAAACCACAATGAAGCAATTTTATGCTTATTCTATCCTCCTCCAGTAGTCCTCATTTGAGACGACTTCGAGGAGGATTTTTCTGTCTTGGCTACGCGTGTCTATACTCGTGTCCTTCGGTGCGAGGGCAATCCGCTTGCCTACTCCTCGGCACTTGATACGCTCCTCGGCTATTCCTCGAGCGACCAAGGCTGAGGCAAGCGCTTGAGCGCGAGCAAGAGATAACTGCTCGTTAAAGCTCTTCGCCCCTACAATATCAGTACAGCCTGTGATGAGAAAGCGTTTGCTGATGTCTTGACGCATCCACTGGGCAAGTCGCTCCACAAGTGGCATAGAGGCTTCGCTCAGCTCACTGCTCCCGAAATCAAAATAAATCCCCTCAAGCACCTCGCTGATGTAGATGGGAACCTGCTTCTCTATGAGAATAGGCTTCTCAATAATCTGCTCTAAGTAGCGGTCGATATACTGAATCTTGGCTTGGGGCATCTTACTTCGTCCACCTATGCGATAGCTTAGCCCCAAGCCAGCCGACCAAGCTCCACGATGAGGGTCTGTGGCGAGAGCTGTATAGCTTGCATCAAGTTTCATGCCCCAGCGGTCATTGAGCCAGAGCCTTGCTCCTATAGTGGCACTTAGGGGCAAGCTGTGCCTCTTCTGCCACAACTCTTGTGCTTCAGCCTGCCATACGATGGGCTTACCCTCAACAGAGCCTTGTCCGAAAGAATTCTTGGATACCCCATTGTAGAAGTAGCTAATCCCTAAGCCGATGTAAGGGTCGATGTAGGCAGAGCGAGCAAAATAAGCTCCAAAGCGATGCTCTACTTGTAAGTCTATAAGGGCAATAATGCCCTTATCTTTGAAAAGGCTTTGCCCGAGCTGTACACCCCAATGAGGCGATAGCTCTTGAGTGACAGAAGCATTCAGCCCTAAGAGCAGCTCTTGCTTCTCAAGAGCTAACTGATAACCAAGAGAACTGTGCTTTGCCGAGAGCAGACTAAGCCGTGGATAGGCGATGGTCTTAGCCCCAAAGCTGATTTCTATGGCTTTACTCGTTTGGGCAAAGCCCGAGCCAGCCCCAAGGAATAGGGCAAGGCTCATAAGGACTACTTTATTCTTCATAGGTAACAGTGATAGGTTTTAGGTTAGGATACTGCTTGCTGTCAAAGGTTACGAGGAAATCTCGCCCATTAGGGGCATACTTGAGCGTTCCGCCCGTGCGGTCTGGTAGCCACGACACATTATGTGCCTGCCCTGAAGTGGATGACCAATCAAAGTCAATGTGTACATACGAACCGATGTAAGGGAGTACAGCTTTATAGCTCAAGTCCGAGAAGCTCGGATGTTTAGGTGAGCTGAGCACATCGTGCGATACACCTCCTGCATTGTAGCGAAAACGCACGTAGACCTTGTAGCGAGCGACTTCTTCGGAGGTTAGTGGCGTAAAGAGAATACGCTGACCCGTAGTGAAACGAGAGAAAGTGCGGTTGTACACCGAGTAGAGGTTGCTGAAGTCAATATCGCTGTTGTCTAACTCTCCCGAGACGCTCTCAAAGTAGGTAACGCCTCCTTCGGTCTGTCGCTTCGTCTTGAGATGGATGCTCTTTAGGCGAGGAGCGTACTGAATAGGGGGCACCTCTATGATGAGGGCTTCACGTATGAGCCCTGGGAAGCTACCAAAGTTGAAGTCGCAGAGATAGTAGCGTTTCTTGCCGTCCCAAAAGCTCTTAGCATTGGTAGGAGCACGCTTACTTCTAATCGCAGGACGACTGGGGACAACATAGTTTTGATGATAATCCATACCCCAAAGCTCCTTAACCTTTTCTCCCTTGTCGTTCAGCACAAAGGAATGTGGATTATTGGGGTCAGAGATGCGATAGGCGTGGACTTTTGTCTCTGCCTTCTGAAAATATAGAGGCATGGACTGCCAAGGCTTGCTGGGAGCACGCTTCACCCTAAGGCTAAAGCTTCCTTGCATCACATCAGCATAGAGGAACATCATGCTGTTATTGACCTCAAATTCGTAGAGGAACTTATTGGGGACATAGGTATTGTTGGCTGAGCGTGCCGTCTTGCCCTTGTAGCTGACACTCTCGGCTCGTCCGAAGGAGATTTCATCGGCAAAGGGTAGGTCTGCCATCGGAATAACAAATTCGCCATTCTCGTCAGCGGTAAAAGTCTTCTCGGCATCTATACCTGGTAAGCCTTTGACCACGGCATGAGGAGCAAGCTCTCCGTCCTCCCAATAGACCTTGTAGCGAACGCCCTCAGGCAAGATGTATTCGCTCTGCGACTGAATAGAGTACTGGGCAATGACATTCGGTTTGCCAATAACAACGACTACCGTATCGCCTGCTGTCCCAGGGGGCGAGGGACGACCGTCTGAGCCTGTGCGTCCGTCCTTGCCGTTGATGCCATTCTTGCCGTCCTTACCATCTCGTCCAGAGAGGTAACGGAAGAAGTCGTCAAGGCTATTGTCTTGCAATGACCACACCTCGCCCGTCTTGGGATCTCGCATAGGCTTGTCCGTCTTGTAACGACGCTGAAGTTCGTCTCGCCATAGCTCATAGGCTGATTTGCCGTTCTCTCCATCAGAGCCATTGTTGCCAGCTCGTCCATCTATCCCATCACGACCATTGATGCCGTCACGACCAGCAAGGAAGTACCAAAAGTCGGCTTCGCTGTCGCTGTCTCGCTCCCAGACTTCGCCCGTCTTGGGGTCAATGAGTGAACCTGAATGCACGAGGTCTTGCCACTGCTCAAAGGCGGAGCGCCCATTCTTGCCATCCTTACCATCACGCCCCTTGAGGTAGCGAAAGAAGTCACTGAGTGTCATGCCACTCGTCCAAGGAATCTTCCCCGAGAGGACTTCTCCTTTCCAAATATCGTAGGCTGATGCCCCTGCTATCCCCTGCTTGCCTTGAGGTCCTTCGGGTAGACTAAGGTCAAAGCGAGAGCAAGCCCCAAGGGAGAGCGTAGCACAGGCTATAAGTAAGAGATTTCTAAGTGTTTGTTTCATAGTTTTTAGTGTTGATTATCCTTTTCTTCGTCCTCTGCCTTCTTATTATTGAAGGCAAAGGTCAGTTGTTGCACTTTGCCGAAGTTGTCTTCGATATACACATCTATCGTCTGGCGGTCTGCCGACTGAGAGGTGTAGTACAAGCGAAACTCCTCCCTCGTCAAGGGATAGCGGTCGTTGGGATTAAAGACCAAGCCATCGTCCATTTTCAAAATGCCCTTGCCCTCGGGTTGGAAGTAGCGAAGGGTGTATCGAGTGTCTGCAAAGTTGCCCCCTCGTCTGAGTGAACAACGGATTTCGGCTGTTTCGCCCTTTTTGATGTCCTTTTGAACGGGCATCGTTTGCAAAGCGAAGTCGTAAGACTGCTGCACATCCAACTCCCGATTACAAGCAGGTAAACAAAACCCCGCAAAGGTGAGTACCCCCACGACCCACAGCGTATTAAAGATTTTCTTTTTCATTATTCTCTTATTGCTTAAAGATTAAATTTAATGCCTGCTGATATAGCAGGACGAAAACGATGTACATCCGAGCCGAGGAACAGCCGCCCTTGAGCCTTGAGGACGAGGAGCAGCCTATCCGAGAGGAAGCACTCTACAGAACTATGCACCGCCCCGCCATAGACGAAGCGAGAGCGGTCAAGCAGGGTTGCCCCATCGGGCAGCAAAGACTTCTCTTCACCCAGTTCCTCATAGCCTCCGAGGGCAGAGATACCGAGGTAAGTAAAGACGTTCTTACCCCTATCGGAGAGGATAGGTTGCATATAGCCTACTTGCAGGAGCATATCACGCATCGGCACTTGATAAGTGCGATACGGCAGGCTCTGTTCCTCATATTCTGCCGAGAGGAAGGCATAATTCTCTCGCTTGAGGTATTTCGTGAGGGAAACACCTACCCCAAACTGTCCCTTCATAAAGAGTTTCTCGCCCTTAATCACTGGCACAGATGCTACTACCTCAATCCCCTTTTGTTTCGGGATAAGTCGCTGTGCGTGCGATGGCAAGGCAAAAGCCATTACCACCGCTACACAGGCTGATAAGAATAGGTTCTTCTTCATAGGGCTTACCATTTGAGTTGGAGCTTATCAATTTTTCGGGCAAGTAGTAGGTCTTCCTGCTCCAAATAGAAAGAGAGCGTGCGACCGCCGTTTCGCTCATAGAGCGTTACCTCAAGCTGTTTGTCCTCCGAAAGGGCTAATTGCTCGAGGGCAAAGACTGTTCGCTCGCTGTCCTCGGCACGCACCTGCATAATCTGATGATAGGCTCTAAGAGGTTGGAGTACTCGCTCTTGTATGGCGGTACGCTTAGCGACCTTCTTATCCACGACCTTAAAGGCGATGAAGTCCACCGAGTACGGCATATTGGTTTCGTTGTCGATGCGGGTATGCAGGTACAGAAGCCCATTGTGAGCATACAAGCCACGAAGTAGGAACTTGATGCCGAACTGTTGTACCCCGATATGCTTAATCGTCCGCTTGTTGTTTTGATGAATGGTTTTCATCATCAGCTTGACGAGGATGGGCGACTCGTTGCCGAGTTCCTTAAAGTAGATATCGGCACGATTGCTGGGTAGTCGCCCCTCTGTGCTCGACAAGAAGTCCTTCATCTCGATGCTGAGCTTCTCGGGTTCGTCGGCATACTTCACATTGAACGCATAGTATGAGCCGTCCTCACAGATGACGCTCATATTGGTTTCGGTTTCAAAGTCACGCACGGCAGCCTTGACACGCAAGACGTTCTCGGCATCTTCTGCCTTGCCTGCGATGAGGTTGTTGCTCCCGAGGTCTACATAGCGAATAGGTGCAGGGAAGATAAGGTGCGAGGTCTTCTCGAAAGTAACCTCAAGCCCATAAGGTAAAACGACACGCCCCGAGGGGATCGCTTTGGTCATTCCTTGATAGAGGTCGCCCGAGTTGAGAGGGCGATACCCTTCATTGTTTTGGGCAAATGTTGTTGTGATGCCTGCTACAAGCATAAGGGCAGATAAAATCATTCTTTTCATTGTCTATTCGTTTAATTTATTGATTAAGAGTTTTGTCCTTACTTGGTTTGTACTAAGAATAGGCGGTATCCTCCTTTGAGGGTAACCTTAATCATGCGGAGCTTCTTTTGCAGGAGCTGGCTTGCTCCCTGCATCACACCACGAGCTGCCTCGGAGATGATTTGGTCTTTGGCAGACGAAGCGAAGGTGAAGGACGTCCCCATTGAGCCACCGATGTTCGCTCCCATCTCTTTGAGGGCGGACACATTCTCAGAGCCAGGGATGTAGATGCCCTCTTGTCCGTCGGTATCGTAGGCAGAGAGCTTGACGGGGGTAATCTGTCCACCTACCTCGATGCTTTTAATGAGCAGTTGCATACGGTTGCCCTCAATCTTCGCTTGGGCGATGAGTTTACCCCCTCGAGGGATACGCAACTCCTTGATGCGTGCCGTTTCGAGTAGACGAAGAGCGACATACTCGCCCTCTTGCAGAGTCGTTGTGCGGTCGACGACCACACGCAGGGTGTTACGCTGCACTGCATTCTTCTGAGAAGCTAAGGAGTGAAAGCCAAGGTGTCGCTCCTTCGTCCCGTACTCTTGTATAAAGGCGGAATCGCTCATAGGCTGATTAAGGCTGGACACGATAGACTTCTGTTCGGTGAGGGCTTCGAGCATCGGCTCGCCTACTGTTGCCACATTGCTTTTGCCCTGTGGTTCTGCAATGGGTCGCTCAGTCGCTTCGGCAAAGGCATTGGCAGGCAGGTTCGTTCCCTTGGGCAGGTACTTCGATGCCATCTGATAGCTACGCTCCATCAGGCGAAGCTGTTTCTCCTCTTCGTCCTCGGCTTCGCTGTCCTTTTTGCGGAGTTCCTCTCTGAGGTCGTCTATCTCGGCTCTGAGGGCTTCTCGCTCCTCTTCGTGTGGGTCAGGAGCATAGAAGGAGCTGAGCAGGCGGTTGTTCTCTTCGTATCGCTGGAGCGAGCCTTCAATCTTCGCTGTCGAAGCCTGCTGTGCTTGCTGCACTTCGGGCGTAGGCGTGGCATCGGCAAAGTAGTCCGATAGTCGCCCCATCTCGGCTTGTGCCTGCTCCTCAGAGGCTGACTTATCCCCGAGTTCGTAGGCTTTGAGCTTGTTGTCGGTCAGTTGCTCGACCGTGGCTTGGGGTATGTCCTTATTGAGTCCCTGCTGCTCCTCTGCCTTATCCTTGTCTGAGGGGGCAAAGATGAACCAGATAGACAGGGCACAGAGTAAGCCCAGCCCACTAAAGACCAAGCCCTTCTTGAGTTGTTCTTTCTGTTTATTATCCATAGGTCTTTATCATTTGATGAGTGATGGTACTTAATCGCTCTCCGATGCTATCCACCCCAAAGGAGTGGATAGAGGAGTCGATGTATTGATTTTTGGGTATCGGTAGCCGTGGCTCTTCCGCTTTGGGGAGGAAGAACTGGGCTATCATCAAGAGCGAACAAAGGAGGTAGGCGGCACTGATGCCGTAGACCAACCGCTTGCGTGCCTTGGGGCTAAGCCTATCGCATCGCTCTCGCAACCAGTAGTGCAGTCGCAGATAATGGCGGTAGAAGGAGTGTTTCGCTGACATAGGCTTAGCGTTTATAGGTTTGCAGGTCTCGGTTTTCTCGCACGAGAAAGTGCTCCATCAGAAAGCCCTGTGGGTTGTTGTCCGAACGGACAGAGTTCTGAAGTGTGCAACTCGTCACAAGGCTTCGCTCCGTGACATTACTCTGTCGCAGGATAAACTGCCGTGCGTAGGTCGTGACCTCATAGGGATAGCTATCGAAGTTGCAGTGAATCGAGTCAATCTCGATGCGCTGATTGACATTACCCGAAATGGCTCGGTTGTAATAGCCCTTCTCAGCCAAGTCCTTGTAGTAGTTGAATGCCGACTTGTCGCAGAGCAGAAAGGCTCGCTCCATATTCCCCTCAATGGCTTCCTTGTCGGGAGCGATGGTGAAGAAAAGCTCGTGAAAGCGTCGGACGTGTTCCCTCGCCTCGACAGGGCGGTTGCGAGAGGCATCTTGGCTCAAGGCGAGCATCAAACTCTTGCCCTCATCGAGGACATAGATCTTCTCTCTCTGCTCCTGAGCAAAGTCGAACGAAGCATAGAGGGCATAGCCACAAACGCCTGCACAGAGCAAGGCAAAGACCATCGTGTAAAGACGGATCTGCCTAAAGGCGGTTTCGATATTCTTTAATGACTTAAATTCCATAGTTGCTGTTTTCTTGTTTTAGTTCTACTTCCCTTTGATGAGTGCTCCCTTGATGCGACCACCGAGATTGCCGAGAACTGCACCTGCACCTGCAGCAGTTGCCTTACCGCCTGAGTACAGACTTTTACCCCCTCCTTGCACACCACGCTGAGCAAGCTGATTGACATTGCGTCCGTAAGAGCCAATGCCGCCACCTGCTTCGATAATCCAGCCTGCGACCGTAGGCACACAGAAGTAACCGACAATACCGATGAGGAAGAAGACGATGTAATACCACG
This sequence comes from Porphyromonas canoris, assembly GCF_000769115.1. Taxonomy (GTDB): domain Bacteria; phylum Bacteroidota; class Bacteroidia; order Bacteroidales; family Porphyromonadaceae; genus Porphyromonas_A; species Porphyromonas_A canoris. The sequence continues at coordinate 8,883 of NZ_JQZV01000010.1, forward strand.
AGCCTGCATCGGGTATGTAGCTGGGGTCGCTCAGCTCGGCAATGTCCTTTTGTATCATCAAGACTTGAATCTTCGTGAGTAGTGCCGTCAAGATAGAACTCACAGGTAGCCACAGATACACCGAGATATATCGGCTAAACCATGCCGTGAGCGAACCCGACAGACCGTCCCATACAGCGATACCGAAGACCACAGGACCGAGGATAGAGAGGACGATCAAGATGAAGGTGCGGAGCGTGTCAATAATCAAGCCTGCTGCATGGAAGAGCAGCTCCATCAAATCGTTGAAGAGCTTCATAAACCACTGCTTGGTCTGATAGGCGGCTCGTTCGGCATACATACCTGCAATGGTTACCGCATCCTCGGGACCGATAATGCCCATCTCCTCAATCTTGGCATCAAACTTTTCGTTTGACACCAAATAAGCCGTTTCGGGATTTTTGAGATAGGCTTCCTCTTTGAGTTTGTCTCGCTTGGCGGTAAGGTCTGCGAGTTGCCCCTCCTGCTTATGCACCATCGCCTCTGTGCCTTGCACCACGGGTGAGAGCACGGCATTCATCGTGCCGAGTACCACCGTGGGAAAAAACATAATGCAGAAGCCGAGAACAAAAGGACGCAGGAGCGGATAAACATCTATCGCTTCGGCTCGAGCGAGTGATGACCAAACTCTTAGGGCGATGTAAAACAAGGCTCCCAGACCTGCGATACCCTTAGCGATGCCCGTCATCTCGGCTGCCAAGGGGAGCATCTCGTCATAGGTGGAGCGGAGCAGTTCGTGTAAAGATGAAAAATCCATAACGCTGCTCTCCTTACCAATAACGGCTACTGTCGTTGCCGTACAAACTCTTTACTGCGGCGAGGTCGCCCTTCTCTCTGGCACGCACATAGCTCACCGAGATGTTCTTCTGTGTATAGTAGGACACCAAGGAGCGATATTCACGCAGTGTTGTGTAGATGCGGTCAATCATCTGCATACGCTCGCTGTCGTTCATCGAAAAGACATTGCTCTTGGCAACGGACTTCAGTTCTCTCAAACTCTCGCCACTCTGCTCAAGGAGCTTCGTATAGCCCGAGGCAATGGCTGCCAGCTCTGAGGGGCGGAAGTTCTTATCACGAAGCATTCGCTTGTAGGAGTTCACATAGATGTCGGAGATGTCGCCTACCATCAGGATACACTCCTTCACTTTGTAGGCATCGCCAATCAGGTTATTGACCTTCTTGAGGGCATCGTAGTATTTCTTGGTATCGTTGTAGAGCTTTTCGACTTCCTTGAAGCCGTCTAAGGTATTCTTCACCGTCTTGCCTGCTGTGGCAATCTCTTTGACCGTGTTGGCGATGTTACCCGCAAAGTTGGTCGGGTCGGTCACCACCCACTGAGCGTGGGCTTGTGTGGCAAATAGGCTCAAGCCAAGCAGAGCCGTAAACATATACTTTTTCATTGTTGCTATGGTTTATAGGTTTTCTATTGTTGCTTCTTTATCGCTTATCCTCTCGTTTCTGCTGTGCTAACAGGCGAATAGCCGTTTCGATGTCGCCACCGAGAGTTTCAGCCAAGCGTAGCACTTCTACCTTCTCTGTTTCCTCGGTCGTGTAAGCGAGATATTCCTCGAGCGACACCTCTGTAGCATAGACGGCAGATTGCATACCGCCCAAGCCTATCCATACCTCTTTGTAGAGGCGGTTCGGGTCGTTGCTCTGGTTGATAGAGAGGATTTGGCTCTTCTCCTTTTCGGACAAGCCCAGCATCGCCTGTATGCCGTCGAACTTGGTCATGTACTTGCGTTGGTCGAGCAGAATCTTGCAGTCGGAGTTGTTGATGATACTCTCCTTAACGATGGGCGACTGAATGATGTCGTCTACCTCTTGCGTCACGACAATCGCCTCGCCAAAGAACTTTCTCACGGTCTTATACAAATACTTGATATAGTCCGCCATATTCGCCGAAGCAATCGCCTTCCACGCTTCCTCAATGAGGATCATCTTGCGAGTGCCTTTCAATCGACGCATCTTGTTGATGAAGGCTTCCATAATGATGATAGTCACCACAGGGAAGAGGTCTTTGTTGTCCTTGACCGCATCAATCTCAAAGACGATGAAACGCTTGCTCAGCAGGTCAATGTTCTTGTCCGAATTGAGCAAGAAATCATAGCGACCACCCTTATAGTACTGCTTCAGCGTTGTTAGCAGGTTGTTGATATTGAAGTCCGAGAGCGTTACTTGGATTTCTCGCTGCTTCATATCCTCTCGATACACATCACGCAGATACTCGTAGAAGGTATTGAAGCAAGGGGTAATGGTGTGGTCGGCTCTAATCAGCTCGATATAGGCATTGACAGCAGAACCCAATTCGCCTGCCTCGGTCTTGGTAATCCGCTCTTCGGCTGACTTCCACAGGGTGAGCAGCAGCGTGTAGATGCTCTCTCGCTTTTCGACATCAAAGACATAGTCATCCGTGTAGAAGGGGTTGAAAGAGATGGGGCTGTCGTCCGTATAGGTGAAGTATACCCCGTCCTCGCCCTTGGTCTTTCCGTGAATGAGCTCGCACAAGCCTTGATAAGAGTTACCCGTATCGACCAAGAGGACATGTGCCCCCTGTTCGTAGTACTGACGAACCATGTGGTTCGTGAAAAAGCTCTTACCACTGCCCGAGGGGCCGAGGATAAACTTATTGCGGTTCGTGATGATGCCCTTTTTCATCGGCAGGTCGGAGATATCCAAGTGTATGGGCTTACCCGAGAGTCGGTCTGCCATCTTGATGCCAAAGGGAGAGAGCGAGTCCTTGTAGTTCGTCTCAGCCGTGAAGAAGCAGAGGGCTGGCTCGATGAAGGTGTAGAAGCTCTCTTCGCTCGGGAAGTCGGCTGCATTGCCTGGGATACCTGCCCAGTAGAGCGTGGCCACATCTATCGTGTTGTGACGGGGCTTGCATTCCATCAGCGCCAAGGCACTGCCCACATCGTTCTTGATTTGGCGGAGTTCTTCGTTGTCGCTACTCCACGCCAACACATTGAAGTGGGCACGAATAGAGGTCAAGCCCTGTGAGTGGGCAACATTGAGGTACTCTTGTATCCACTCCTCGTTAATCTGATTGCTACGGCTGTAGCGTGCCAAGGAGTGCATATTCCTCGCTTGCTTCTCAAAGCGTTGTAAGTTGGCTTCGCTATCCTCAATGAAGAGGTATTGGTTGTAGATGTGGTTGCACGAAAGCATCAGCCCCACAGGCGAGGCAAAGGACAGACGGCAGTCGCTGCGGTCGGTCGAGAGCCTTTCATATCGGCTATCGGTGCTGACACTTGTAGGCTAATCGTCTGTATCGCTCAGCGTATGCAGGCAGAGCTTATTGTCGCCCACACGCACGAGGTCTGCCCCCAATCGGATGTCCTCGAGGCTGGCGTGTCCTTCCTCCGAGAGGGAAAAGTAGCGGTCTAAGACTCCTGGTTGATTGTTTGTGCCGACGAGCTCGTCTTCGGTCATCCGCTCCAAGCGAATAAGCATCGTATCGTTGATGATACGCTCAAACTGGTCTACCGCCTCCATAAACTTGATAACGGCTTCTTTGTCCTCTATCTCCTTCGGCACAAGATGCCCACGACAGAGGGCAGAGAAATTGCTCTGCTGTGCCATACGCTTCTTGTTGCTCTTGGTGAGGAAAAGGTAGACCGAGTGATGCAGGTAGGGTCGCTCATTGAAGTGTCGCTCCGAGGAGCGTGCAAGAAAGCTCAGCCCACTCTCAGCGAGTTTGCCTTGGTATGCCTCCGTGATGAACCAATCCTGCTTATGCACGATGCTGTAATTAGGCAGCACCTTAATCGCCTTGTGCCAAGCCGAGTGCATCGCCTCGTATTCGGCAGAGGTCACGGTAAAGAGCTCGGACAGTTCTACCCGAAAAGCCACCGTGATGTCGGCTTCCTTGCTGACGATGCACCCCTGCTCAATAGCGAGCAGGGGGAACTTCGCCTCCAAAGAACTGATTTTGCTGGTATTTCTCATCTTATCTTGTTGTTATATGATTAGGATGCAATGCTTGTATAGTGCGGTAATAGCTAGGCACTGAGACCGAGGGCAAGGGAGCGTACGTGGGGTACGTGACCGAAGTCCGAGTGTCGAAGTAACGACGCTAGTGCCGTGCTATACGAGTATTTCTAAAGAGGTGTAGGACGCTACGGCGGTTCGACAGATACCGTGGATGCGTGCGTACCGCCCCGAGCTTCATCAGTCCGTGCTCTCCATACTTGCGGTTCATAGCGAACGTTTGCCACACAACTACGGTAGCACCCAATACGCCTATGCCGAGGCACACGAGCTGACTAATGCCCAAGAGATACAGCACGACCACGACAATGAAAGTCCCCAGCAAACCTCCTGCAAAGAGGAAGAGGTACTGCGCTTTCAAGCCTTTGAACTCTACCGTGCGTCCTACACCTTTATTGATTTCCCAAGATGCCATCGCTTTTAGAGGAAGAAGCTTCTAAGAATAGTAGCTGCGACAATCAAGAAGATACAAGCCCCAAACCAAGAGGCGGCGGTCTTACTCGTATCGGGATCGCCCGAGCTAAACTTGTTGTAGACCTTAATGCCACCAATCAAGCCGACCACGGCTCCGATGGCATAGATGAGTTTCGTACCAGGGTCGAAGTAGCTCGTCACCATCTTCGTGGCTTCGTTGATACCTGCCATGCCATTGCCTTGAGCATAAGCTCCTGCGGTGGCAGCGACCAAGAGGAGCATCATCAGTGCGATTTTCTTTGTGTTCATGAATACTAAGTTTATAAGTGAATACTTGTTTGCGTTAGGGAGCGTGTGGGTGAGGGACACGACTGAGGCTCGTGTGTTCTTCATAGTCATTGGTGTGTAGCCTATGCGTGTCACCCCACCCAGTACTCCGCTTGTGTTTTACAGGTAGTAGTCTAAGGGATGTGTGTCGTTTGTGTTTATCGTCTGTGTACGCTCATCGCCTAACTCTTCTGCTTGTCTTTGCTTCTCCTCTGCTTTCCGCACGAAGGCTAAGAGTTTGCTATGCTTCCCTTCCTCTGCTTTGAGGTTCTCTAAATACTTTTCCATCAGGTCTGTACCTTGCACCTTACTGAGGGTGTCTTGTACCTCGGTTTCGTCTTCCTCGTCTAACTCCTCATCGTTCTTTGACCAGCGTCCCATACGTACCAGGTCACGAGCAAGGATAGCCGAAGGCGATACCTCAGGCATCGGGTCTCGAGTGAGGAGCATCTCCTCTTTGGCGACCTCGTCCTCATCGACTTCATCGGTCGTAAAGGCGACTTGCATCTCGTTCTCCTCCTTGCTAATGCTGGGCTCATCAGAGGGGGCTTCCTCTGTCGTATCGCTCACTTCGCCTCCCTCCTGCGCTTTGGGCGGTGCAAAGGTATTGGCTTGCGTTGCGCTGACCTCGGTTTTTGGAATGGCAGGAAGTTTCGGGAAATCCTCAGAACTCAACCCCTTGCTCTTGCCCACCAAAGTATGGGCTTCTTCGGGCTTTTGCTTCGTTTCCTCCGCTGTCGGAATTTTGTCGCCATTGGTTTTCGCTGCTTTACGATCTTCTCTGCGAGAGAACTGAATGTAATAGTAGGTGTAGCGAATAAGCAGGAGCAGCCAGATAATCCCCAGACACAAAAGGACATTGAGTAGTATCGTTTGCATCATATCGTTATGGTTTGGGTTCTTCGTTTAGCATCAGCCGCTGCATTCAGAAGTTCTCTGTGCTCTGATAGATGCTGACGAAGGATGTTCTCGATATAAGCAGCCATAGTCACGCGCTCGTCAAGGTCGTGTAAAACATTTCGCAGTATCTCCAAGGTCTCGACATTCATCGTAAAAGCAGTCTTTCGTGCAAAACGAACAGGTAAAAGAAAGCGGATTTTATAGTCATCTGCATTCACAACTGGCTCAGATTGGGTGTGAACATCGTTGTTATGTTCTGAGGTTGTAATTCTCTTCGCTTCAGGAAAGACACTTGGGACTTGCTCTTCGGGATAAGATGCAACGCTATACCAAGCACGAATGGTGAGGTAAATCATCAGGCAAAGCATCGTTAGGATGCTTACAGCAAGAAATGCTTGAAAAAGTATTGTGTTCATTATAAATTGATTGTTGGATTACGTTTATGTTGAGCTGCGACCTTATTGAGCATTGCTTGATGCTCCTTAAGATGTTCCAAGATGATATTCTCGATATAGGATGTCAGTGTTGCCCGAGAGCGAACATCATTCAGCACATCTCGCAAGGTCTGAAGCACCTCCCAGTGAATGGTAAAGCCCACCTTGCCTCGAGCATCTCGTGAAGGAACAAAGAAGCGTGCTTCATACTCCTCAAAAGAAAGTCCGCAGCTGGTGGCATCAGTTTTTCTCTTTGCTGGTTGGGCTGGGGCTTCCTCAGTAGGTATCGGCATATCTCTGTGGACTGATGGTTCAGCCGTAAGTACGTCCTCCTCTTCAGGCGATACCACTTCTATTGCTTCTTCTGTTCCTAACTTGATAGGTTGGTCAAAAAAGGGGGACTCTTCGGCACTACGCTTGCTCACTCCTATATCGCCCATCTCTTGGAGCTTCTTGCTCAGTATCTTCTGTCGTTTCTCTGTAATGGAACTCATTGCTTACTCGGTGCTGATATTGAAACGACGACAGACTTCTTCTACCCACTCATTGACACCTGTACCAGCTCGTAATGAGGTGGCAGGCGGCAGGTAGGAACTACGAAAAACTCCCTTAACACCTCCTTGGGCGAGTTCGCGAGCAAATTTTACCGAGTGATAGATACGTGTATCGAAGATTTTGATCTCTTCCGCCTTGGCATAATCGCTATAGTGGTCGATAACAACCGTGCTTGCACTGCGGTTGATTTTGTTCCAGAGCAATAAGAGGTCTTGAATGCGAGCATCTTCTAAGCTGATACCTAAGTCTCTTACCGTTTGGGCATAGGCGAAACTTGATACTAAGGATTGAGGATCTGCTTCTATGGGGGAGATGATATAATCCATCTCCAAAGAGAGGTTCAATAACTCTGGGGTTCCAGCGTGTCCTGGAAAGTCAAAGATGACGAGTCTAATATCCTCTTCTGTCTGTTTAAGCAATTGTTTGACTTGTATTAGGGCTTCTTCAGGCTTCGTACGGAATATCGGGTAGGCTCTTTTACCGAATTTGGTAAAGAAGGCTTTGAGCTGCTCTGCAATGTCTGGGGACTCATCTATAATGTTACGCTCTCGCTCACGGAGCTTATAAAAAGATTCCTGCGTGCCATCGCAATCGACTACGGTAAGAGGTATCCCTTTTTCATAGTACAGGATAGAAGCGAGTACCTCGGCAAGGCTGCTCTTGCCGACTCCTCCTTTCTGTGAAGCAAAGCCCAAGTATATAGGACTGACTGTCTGCTCTGATTTCATATAAAATGACTGTTTTACGAGGTTACTAACTTTGAGACTTAGTCACAGACGTATGAATCAACCAAGCTGAGATTGTCTGTTGGTCACATAGTCTTGATTGAACCTACTCAGTCGGTATAAATGGAGTGACCAACTATTCAACTTGAGTCTTGTCTCATCTCATTTTGGACTGACCAATAGACTTAGGTCAGTTAGTCTATTTAGACCTTACTCATTGAGTCCGTCTGGACTTAAATCCTCTGCAAAATAAGTAGGTAAATCAGTTAGTTTCAAGGCTCAAGGAAACACAAGGAAATCGCAGGAAAACACAGGTATTTCGCTTATGCTAAGCGTATTACACCAAGGCTGTAACTTTGCAAGCGAAACAAAAACACGGAGCTAACGCCTCGAAGGAGACAGCCCAAAAGGGTGGATGCTTCATCAGCATCATCTCTTGATACTGGCAAGGTGTGTCTTTGTAACACAAACCGCAGTTTGTACCACAAAGACCCTTGCCCCGAAGGGGAAATGAATTACTCCAAAGTCGTAATTAATAGAAGAAGCAACAGATGAATAAGCAGACGGAAAGAGATCGCAAGCGAAAAGAGCTGAATAAGCCTCGCTGGGACAACTGGCATGTACGCTTGCCTGACCCGAAAGACCAGCAACGGGCGATTGACTTGTTCCATAAATCAGGTGCGGAAACGAAGTCCGACTTCGTTCGGGCAAGGATATTGGGGGAGCATTTCAAGGTGATAATGGTAGATAAATCTGCCGTGGAGTACTATCGTAAGCTCTCCGAATTAACTGCCCAGATACATAAGATAGGTGTACTGTATAACCAAGCTGTACGAGCCATCAATAGCTATCATAGCGTGAAGACTGCTCAGATACTGCTTGAGAAACTGGAGCAACTATCAGCTCAGATTATTGCTTTGCAGGAGCAGGCTGTCTCTCTGACCATTGATTACCGCAAGTAATGATTGCCAAGATTTCAGCAACGGAGAACCTCGGGGGTACGCTCGGCTACAACTTCAAGAAGGTAAATAAGAAGGAAGCAATACTTCTGCTGGCACATGGCTTGTACCAAAACAGAGCGGGCGAATATACGATGTCGGAGGTACTTGCAGATATGCAGGCATTGATACCCGAAAAGTGTCGAACAAAGAAAACGGTCTTCCATTGCTCGCTCAATCCCCATCCAGACGAGAAGCTGTCCGATGAAACGCTCTCGCAGATAGCTAAGGAGTACATGGAGGCTCTGGGCTATGGTAAGCAACCCTACATTGTGTTCAAGCACAATGATATCACCCGTGAGCATATACACATCGTATCGCTAAGGGTAGATGGTGATGGTCGAAAGATCAATGACAAGTTTGAAGGCAGACGAAGCAAGAAAATTACGGATGCGCTGGAGAAGAAGTACCATCTAATTCCCAGCACAGAGATTACAGATAAATCGCTACAAGAGCTCTCAAAGGTGGATATGGCAAAAGGAAATATCAAAGAGCAGGTAGCATCTATAGCTCGTTCTGTTCTGAAGCATTATCGCTTCTGTTCGTTGGGAGAACTCAATGCGATTCTTTCCCAATACAATCTTGCCGTAGAAGAGGTCAAGACAGAGTTTCGAGGGAAGAAGTACGATGGACTGGTCTATGTACCGACTGATGATAAAGGCGATAAGGTAAGTACATCCATCCATGCCTCGGAGATTGGTCGTGGTGTGGGCTATACAGCCGTGCAGAATAGGATGCAACAATCTAAGCAAGCTATCAAGCCACTGATACCAGCTGTAAGGGAGAAAGTCCTACAAGTAATGCGTACTTCTCCCCAAACAGAGGAAGCACTGCGACATCGATTGGAGGAGCAAGGTTTGCGAACGGTTATCCGAAAGAATGAGAGCGGGCGCATCTATGGTATTACGTTCATAGACGATGAGAATGGCATTGCTCTCAATGGTTCCCGACTAGGCAAGGGGTACTCGGCCAATACATTTAATGCCTACCTCTCCAACCTGACCTACAATCCATTTATGGATGAGACATTGTATGGTATTTCTTCTTCTCAATTGAAAGAAGCCCCAACTGTTCAACCGTTACAGTCAGATGCGGACGAGGGAGACAGCCTTGTTGATGAACTGGTAGATGACATTGTCGGTGACCTTCCTCTCGGTAGTAGCAATGATGATTGGAAAGAGGCGGCTTGGCAACGGAAACTTCGCAGGCAGAGCAAGGTTCATCTCAGACGAAGGAAGAGGTAAGTCAAGGCAGGGTGTGATAAAGAGGACGGCATCGCACTCTTCACGGAGGAAATCGGAAATAGAGACGGAGAAAAGAAGAAATCTCCACGGAAGGACAGAGTGATAGTTCGGAAGAATGAAGTCAAACTTCCGAGGAAATAGATCTCCCCTCCGTGGAAAATAGAAAATGGTCACGTAGGGATCTACTGTTTTCTCTGTGAAGATACAGTTCGGTGAAAAAGGAAAGCAGCGAAGCCTACGCATTTGACTTTGACGAAATAGTGATTAGACAACGATTAAACAACAGATAACTATGGCACAAGAAGATGATTTGAGAGCATTGGGCAAGATTATGGACTTTATGAGGGGGATCTCTGTACTGTTCCTCCTCATTAACTGCTATTGGTTTTGCTATGAAGCATTCCACACCTGGGGCTTGACGCTCTCGGTACTCAATAAGACTCTGATGAACTTTCAACGGACAGCAGGACTCTTCTCTTCGATCCTTTGGACGAAGCTCTTTTGTGTGCTGTTCCTTGCCCTTTCTTGCTTAGGAACTCGTGGAGTTAAGGAAGAGAAGATTACTTGGGCTAAGATTTGGACGGTTCTGACTATCGGCTTTGTGCTATTCTTCCTCAATTGGTGGCTACTGGCACTTCCGATTGGAGTCGTTGGTGCAGCTTCGCTCTACATCTTCACACTCTCTGTGGGGTATATCTGCCTACTGATGGCTGGAGTATGGATGAGTCGCCTGCTGAAAAACAACCTAATGAACGATGTATTCAATACGGAGAATGAGAGTTTTATGCAGGAGACGAGACTGATGGAGAACGAGTACTCGGTCAATCTGCCGACACGCTTTTACTACAAGAAGAAATGGAACAATGGTTGGATCAATGTGGTCAATCCGTTTCGAGCTTCAATGGTCTTGGGTACGCCTGGCTCGGGCAAGTCTTTCGCTATCGTAAATAACTACATCAAGCAGCAGATTGAGAAAGGCTTTGCGATGTACATCTATGACTACAAGTTCCCCGACCTATCGGAGATTGCCTATAACCATTTACGTACCCATTTGGATGCTTATAAGGTACAACCACAGTTCTTTGTGATTAACTTTGATGACCCTCGTAAGTCGCACCGCTGTAATCCCATCAATCCAGCTTTTATGACGGATATATCAGATGCTTACGAGAGTGCTTACACCATCATGCTCAACCTGAACCGCTCGTGGATTCAGAAGCAGGGTGATTTCTTCGTGGAGTCTCCAATTATCTTGCTTGCAGCTATCATTTGGTTTTTGAAGATATACGAGGAGGGAAAGTATTGCACCTTTCCCCATGCCATAGAATTCTTGAATCGACCGTATGCCCAGATATTCCCGATACTCACTTCCTACGATGAGCTTGCCAACTATCTTTCTCCCTTTATGGATGCGTGGGAGGGAGGGGCGCAGGATCAGTTGCAGGGACAGATTGCCAGTGCCAAGATACCGCTTTCAAGAATGATTTCACCAGCGCTCTATTGGGTAATGACGGGTGATGATTTCTCGCTCGACATCAACAATCCTAATGAGCCGAAAGTTCTTGTTGTGGGCAATAATCCCGACCGCCAGAATATCTATTCGGCAGCCCTCGGACTCTACAATAGTCGCATTGTGAAGCTTATCAATAAGAAGCATCAACTTAAAAGCTCGGTGATTATAGATGAGCTACCTACTATCTACTTTCGTGGTCTCGATAACCTAATAGCCACAGCCCGAAGTAACAAGGTGGCAGTCTGCTTGGGGTTTCAGGACTTCTCTCAGCTTACCCGTGACTATGGGGATAAGGAGAGTAAAGTGATACAGAACACCGTGGGCAATGTTTTTAGCGGGCAAGTTGTAGGTGAAACGGCTAAGACGCTTTCCGAGCGTTTTGGCAAAGTGCTTCAGCAACGGCAGTCCATGACCATCAATCGTAACGACAAGTCCACATCTATATCTACGCAGATGGATAGCTTGATCCCTGCAAGTAAGATTAGTAACCTTACACAAGGTATGTTCGTTGGGGCTGTCTCTGACAATTTCGATGAACGCATCGATCAGAAAATCTTCCACGCTGAGATCGTTGTGGATGTTGCCAAGGTCTCTGCTGAAACGAAAGCTTACCAGCCTATCCCCATCATAGCGGACTTTACAAACGAAAATGGCTCCGACAGTCTGCGTGAGACTATTGAAGCCAATTATCGCCAAGTCAAGCAAGAGGTGCTATCCCTCGTAGACTCTGAGACTGCTCGTATCAAAGCTGACCCAACACTCAGGAACTTACTTAGGGAGTAGTTAAAGGTGTTATCCCCTCAAAAAAATAGGATAAGATAAATTGATCCACCGCTGATAGTTGTGCAGTCTCAATAATTCGATTCATTCATACCTTTAGGAACTCATCAAGAACGTCGTTGATAGAAATATCCACTCGCTCCAAATCAATTACTCGTGAGTTGTGAAGTTTTCGACTTAGCATTCTTGGCAATCCATATTCTTCAAGCTGAAATACTAGTGGAGGAAGAAATAGATTTGATACCTTTGTTATGAATGGAGTTATACCTACATCACAAAGGAGTATACGCTTAGAAATCACATTGATGCTACGTAGTAAAGAAACAAAGTTGAAGCTAACAAGCTTCTCAAATTCAAAATAATCTTCGATGGAGATTTCATCTGAAGTGACCGTTGCAGACACTCTACGACATCGAGAACTACCTCTATTGAAATATTCTAGTTATCAACATTTACTTTTTCATAGATAGTACAGTCCATGTTTTTATAAATACTTCAAAATCAATTTCATTGTTCATATTGTTGCGGTTGTCTTGGTGCCGAAAGATATATCTTAATTCTGGCTTTTGTAAAAGGCAGAATGCCGGAAACGTTAGGAACAAACATTTCCAGCACCAAGCCTTTTTACGATAAAGTTAGATTAAGACTTTTGCCCTATTGTTATTCTGTAGCCGGAAACCAGCTTCGTGTGTTATTGGCAATCCTTACTAACATCAACATCACCGGAACTTCGACTAGTACGCCCACCACCGTAGCTAATGCAGCCCCGGACTGTAAACCAAAAAGAGAAATAGCCACAGCAACTGACAATTCAAAGAAATTACTTGCCCCAATCATTCCGGCAGGTGCGGCAACATCATGGGGTAATTTCCACCATTTCGCCCAACCGTAAGCAACGAAGAATATCAGAACCGTTTGCAACACAAGCGGAACTGCAATCAATAAGATATGCAGGGGATTGTTCAGTATCGTTTCTCCTTGAAAGGAAAACAGGATAATAAGCGTTAATAGCAATCCAGCTACCGTATAATTATCAAATTTCTTAATAAATACGTTATTGAAATAGTCCACTCCTTTGCGACGAATAACCATTATACGGGTAATAACCCCGGCAGCAAGTGGTATCACAACAAATAATACTACGGATAACAGCAGAGTGTCCCACGGGATAGATACGCCACCAACTCCCAGCAGGAAAGCTACAATAGGCGCAAATGCTACTAATATGATTAAATCGTTTACCGCAACCTGTACCAGCGTGTAAGCGGCATCGCCTTTCGTTAAGTAACTCCATACAAATACCATCGCCGTACAAGGTGCAGCCCCCAATAATACCGCCCCGGCTAAATATTCTTCGGCTAACCCGGCAGGTATAAAGGTTTTGAAAACCACATAGAAGAAGATATAAGCTATTCCAAACATGGTAAACGGCTTTATCAGCCAGTTTGTAACGCAAGTCACCATTATCCCTTTCGGACGCTTGCCAACATTCTTAACGCTTTGAAAATCCACTTTTAGCATCATTGGATAAATCATTAACCAAATTAGAATGGCCACGGGTATAGACACATTGGCATACTCGAATTTGCTTAATGTTTGCGGAATTAGTGGAAGCCATTGTCCTACTGCAATTCCTATAATGATACATAAAGTAACCCAGATTGTTAGGTATTTCTCAAACAATCCAATGCCTTGATTTTTTTCCATATGTTATAGTTTTACTTTGAGAGTTTCAGTATGCGTATCGCGCCTCTAATGACGATGAGAAAGACAATGATGCCTATGATCAAATCAGGGGCGTTGCTGTTCAATAGTCCAACCAACAGCCCTGCAACGATGACTCCTATATTGACAATGACATCGTTGGCTGAGAAAATAACACTGGCTTGTATGTGGGCCTCCTTGCTCTTTGTGCGCTGCAACAACCATAGAGAGGCTGTATTGGCGATTAGTGCAATGAACGAGATGACAATCATAACTAAAAAGTCTGGGGGCGTTTCGAGGCCCATAAAGCGTTTGATAACTTCGATGAGCCCCAATACAGCCAGTGAAATTTGAAGGTAGCCACTGAGTTTTGCTACTTTTTGCTGACGGGCTATAGTTGTTCCAACAGCCATCAGACTCATGCCGTAAACCAAAGCATCTGCCAACATATCCAAACTGTCTGCGACCAAGCCCATCGACTGGGAGATGATGCCTGTTGTGGCTTCTATGATGAAACATAGAAAGTTGATGACGAGCACCCAACACAACGCCCGTCTCTGAACTTTGGAGGTGGTTTCAGACTTTGCTTCATCGCAGAGAGAAGATGCTGTTAGCTTGGCACCGAGGTTTAATGTTTCAAGCTGTTCCTGAATCGACTTCACTTCCCCGTGATGGATGACAACTAAGGTTCTTTCCGCCAAGTCGAAATCGAGACGCTCCACTAAGGGGCTATTGCCTAATTTCAGACGGATTAAATTTTCCTCGCATGGGCAATCCATCTTTGGAACATTGAACTTAGAGATATATTGGTGCATTATTCTTGTTCTCCTTGGATATGGTCGATGTAGAACTGATAGAAGCGGGCTTTTATTTCATCCCGTACCCGATGAAATTCACTGTTTATAAACTCCGGCGTTCCGGTTGCTTCTGATGGGTCGTCAAATCCTATATGCAGCCTGTTCCTTACTTCACCCGTAAACATCGGGCAGCTTTCGTTTGCCCCACCGCAGACCGTAATAACATAGTCCCATTCCTGTCCTATATATAGGTTTACACTTTTAGGGGTATGGTGGGTTAAATCTATACCCATTTCATCCATAACCTTTACCGCCATCGGATTAACCTTTTCAGCAGGTTTTGTTCCTGCTGAAAAGACATCCAGTTTATTGTCAAATGATTGCAAAAAGCCATGTGCCATTTGGCTGCGGCAGCTATTTCCTGTACAAAGAATTAAAATCTTCATGTTTTTAGTTGTTTTTCCAAGCTATCAGGGCAGCATTTCCCTTTGATAATTCTTCTACTTTCTTAATCCAAGCCAATTCATTTTGCGCCTTTGCCCGCAAGAAAGAATTTTCGGTGCCTGTTAATGACAAGCAAGCATTCACGACCCACCATTTATTATTAATCCCGGCACGTTGTAAATCCATTTGCAAACGTTCGGCTTCAAAAACGGGTGTTGCTTCGGGCAGGGTCACAATAACGACTTCTGTTTCCTGCTGGTTTCTCAAACGTGGTAACAGCTTTCTTACAGAAACGGGAGTGTCGCCATGTGTACGTTGCACTTCTTTATGGTAACTTTCCGTTGCATCCAGCAATAACAACGTGTGTCCGGTAGGTGCGGTATCAATCACTACGACTTCATTTTCCGCCTTATCGACAATTTCAGCGAAAGCCCGGAATACTGCGATTTCCTGTGTACACGGTGAACGTAAATCTTCCTCTATATATTCCATATCTTCGGCAGTCATTGTTTCCGCAGCTTTACTGCGAACCTCGTTTTTATAGGCTTCCAATACTTCCGCTTCATCAATACGGCTTACCGTAATGCCCGCCTGAACAGCAAGGTTATAATTCAGATGGTTTGCCGGGTCGGTGGTGGTAAGATGTACCTTTGCGCCAAGTTTTGTTAATTTCAGGGCTATTTCAGTGGCTAAAGTGGTTTTTCCCACGCCGCCTTTTCCCATAGTAAAAACAACCCTTTTCCCTGACTGATAAAGGTCGTTTACCAGTTCATCTACCCCTTTGGCATCGGTAATCCGCTGATAATTCGCATCATTTGTTAAATTATCATCGTGAAGCATCCGACGGATATTCGCAATATTAGATAAATTGTATGACCGTAAAGGAACATAATAAGACGGATATGCCAGCAGTTCCGCAGGGATCTGTTTCAGAGCGTTTTGCTGCCTGTCATATATCTGTTTCGATACGCTGTCGGCTTCATCTAATTGCAGCAAAAGCCCGTTGATTACCAATAGCTGGTTTTTAATTCCCAGTAATTGCAATTCATGTGAAGAACGTGCGGCTTCTTTTAATGGTGCGATTTCAGGACGACTAACCAACACTAAGCGGGTTGCGTTTGCATCCGAAAGTGTTTCAACCGCCTGCTTATAGATACCTTTCCGTTCTTCCAAACCGGATAATTGACCTAAGCAAGATGCACCGTGCGTACTCTCACTAATAAATGTACTCCACGCTGACGGCAGTTGTAGCATTCGTAACGTGTGTCCCGTGGGGGCTGTATCAAAGATGATATGGTCGTATTCCTTTGCTTTATTGGCATCCGTGATAAAATCGGAAAACTGGTTAAAAGCCGCAATTTCTACCGTGCAAGAGCCTGAAAGTTGTTCTTCCATATTCTGAATAACACTTTCGGGCAGTTGTCCCCGGAAAGGAGCAATAACGCTTTCCCTGTATTCGGCTGCGGCTTGTTCCGGGTCGAGATTAACGACCGTTAAGCCGGGTACTTCTTGAATATCCGTACCGTGTCCGTTCAGTGTTTGATTAAACACGTCTTGCAGGTTTGAAGCCGGGTCTGTACTGATAAGAAGTATTTTCTTTCCATTATCTGCCAAACCTACCGCAGTAGCACAAGCAATCGAAGTTTTTCCTACACCGCCCTTTCCGGTAAAGAAAAGGTATTTCGTCAAATCTATATCTGATAAATTGAATGTTTCCATTTTTATATAATTAGCTGGTGAATACTCATTTTACCGGCATATAATCCAAATTGATACCCGTCCATTCACTCATTTGTTTGGTGGTAGGGTAGGTTTTTGAAACGGCGATTTCGCCGTCCACTAAAGTAATAGGCAGTGCATCCGCCCCATGTTTTTGCAGATGCTCGTTTACTGTTTTATTACTTACATATACTTGCGGTTCGTCACGTAAATTGTGACGGGTAACGATGATACCCTGTTTCTTCAATGTTTCAATAACAACCGCAATACGCATTAATTCAGGGTCAATATTTGTTCCACAAAGACCCGTAGGGCAACACATTGCCGGGTCGAAAATTTCTATCTTTTTCATACTGTTTTTTATTTAAAATGATACTCTATGTTTATTTATAGATAAAAGACTACTGCATAATAAATTCCTACCGCAATAAAGAGAATGGCAACAATTCTACGAAACCATTTCTCAAATATTTGTATCCGGTTATAAAACTTACCCAGTCTGGCAACACTGTACGCTAAAATCCATGCAACAAGGATTACGGGTAATCCCGTAGCAATAGCATAAATTACAGGCAAGAGATACCCACCCGTTTCCGCTGCTGACAATGGCATAAGCATACCGAAATAAAATACTCCACTGGTAGGACAAAAAGCAAGGGCGAATAAAATACCCAATAGCATAGCCCCCCAACCGCCTTTAGTTCTCTTTTTCAAACTTTCACCGCCGATATTGATTTTCGGCAGATTGAGTTTTATTATATCGAGCATAAATATTCCAATGATGATTAACGCCGGAGCAATCAGCATTTCCCCGTACTTACTTACAGCTTTTTGAACCATAAACATACTTGCTCCCTCACGGAGAATAGGAATAAGGATAAAGCCAAGAACCGTATAGCTTACTATTCTGCCGAAAGTATAAAGCAATCCGTTTATAAATATTCGGTGACGGCTTTCTATGTCCTTACTAATAAATCCTATTGCCGTTATATTAGTCGCTAACGGACACGGACTGACTGCCGTTAAAATCCCCAATATAAAAGCTGTAATAGCAGGAATAGAACTGTTATCTAATAGCGATTGAAGAAAATCCATCTTACAACTGTTTTAACAATTCGTCAATCTTGCTTTTAATTCCCTCTTTAAACTTGTCCGGTGCATTTTTCGCATTGGAAAAACTAAACTCGGTCATGTTGTTTACATACTCTTTGCCGTCTTTCCAACTGTTTACAAACAAAGACGACCATGTAACTTCGTACTTGTCTGCAATCGCTTCATTTTCTTTCTTTGAAATATCTATCACTTTATAGATAATTTTACCGTCTGCTTTTTCTTTTGAATAAAGGCTGTCCAAAAGGGCTGCTGTATTTGTTTCTATCGCCCGGCAAGTGATACACCGTTGTGCTCCATGAAAATAAAGAACCTCTATGCGGTTAGACTGTATTTCTTCGGCTTGGTTTTCTCCGGTCTTTTTCTTTGAACCATTACCGCAGGAAACTAAGACCAGCGTTGCAATCAGTAGATAAAATAATTTTCTCATAGTTCATCATTTTTATTTTGTTATCAACTCTTTCACTTCTGCAAGAGATAACTTTTTTCCGGCAGATACGACTTTCTCGTCAATCACCAAAGCCGGAAGCCCTAAAATATTATACTCCATGATTTTCAATAAATCTTCCTCTTTGATAAGGGTTGCATCGCAACCTAATTCTGAAATAGCTTGTTTGGTGGTTTCGTACAAGGCTTTACAGCTTGAACACCCAGTTCCTAATACTTTAATTTCCATTGTCATTTTACTTTAAAGTTAATACGATAATCGTAATTCGTAGAATTACGAACGAAGATTCCCCAAAAAAGGTACTGCTATTCACAGCACGATGTACCTTTACATTTACAATCCCCTAAAAAAGCTGCAAACAATTTTCGGGCAAGTTCCCAGTTCTCCCGGTTTATACAATAACGGACTTTGGGCGTTTCTATTTCCCCCTGAATTAAGCCAGCTTCTTTCAATTCTTTCAAATGCTGCGAAACGGTTGCTTTAGCAATAGGCAGTTCTTCGTGAATATCACCGAAGAAGCAACTATCTTGTTTTGCCAAGAAAGCAAGAATAGCCATCCGTGCCGGATGTCCCATTGCTTTGGCGAACCGAGCAATCTGTTCCTGCTCTGTTGTGTACTGTTTCTCTTTCACTCCAAGTTCTCCTTTCTTCTTTGTTGTTCGCAAAAGTACGAACAATAATTTGAACAGCCAAATACGAGCTAGCTTTTTTCCTGTTCCACAGTTAAGTCATCACGCAGAATCTCGGATGAACCAAATAAAACTTCGGAAGAATGAAGTGGAACTTCGGAAGAATGAAATCATAAGTCCGAAGAAATTCCCCATTACTCACTGGATAGTCAAAAATAGTCTCCTTGAATTTTCGAGTTCCTCTATAGAGACTTAGACGAGATTACTTTATGTAATGCTTCAACTCTGACTGCAAGAACCTAATTACTATCGGTTTCCCATTATTTCCATCTTTATCCTCGGGTGATAAGCGGAGAGTTGCTCCTATATATATTTGCTGTCTGAAAGGTATTATTCAAATCAAATAGAGTGATTTATGGAAGCAAATAGCAATGACAACTACGTATTGGTTTTGGAGGATCGTACGGAGGTTAAGAACGAGCAAGAGGCGGGGAAACTCACCATCGTTTCGGGGATCGATGATAAGGGCAAGCTCAAAACAACTGAGCCACTTGAAGCTAATCAGGCTGCTTTTCTGAAGTTCAACAGCAAGGATGGACTGCTGAAGAACTTCATGACCAACTTTCTCAAGCAGTTCAATAACCCCTCCCATTTCGGGCTATACAAGGTGTTAGCAAACAATGTGGAGCAAGGCGTAGATAACCTGCGTACTCTGCTCCAAAACCGAGAGACTCCTGAAAGCAGACAGCAGTTGGCAGAGGTTGGTGTACCCTTTGAAGACTATCTACCACGGCAGAAGAAGAGCACAGCCATTGATGCAGAAAAGGTAGACTGGAAGATGCTCGACAATCTCGGACTCTCCCGTGATCGGTTAGAGCAGAGTGGTGAGCTAGAGAAGATGCTCAACTGGCAGAAGAGCAATCTCGTGACCATAGCTATCCCCATTGGAGATACAACTATCTACACAGAGGCTCGCCTTGCTTTCCGTACAGATAATGAGGGCAATATCGGGTTAGCCGTACACGCTATGCGTAAAGAGCCACAGCTCGACTATCCCTATATGGGCTACAAGTTCTCACCCGAAGAGAAGGAACAACTACTCGCAACCGGCAATCTCGACAAAACCATCGAAGTAACACCCAAGAGCGGTGAACCTTTTGCAGCCTACGTCTCCATCGACCCACAGACCAATGAGATTATCGCCTTGCGTGCCGACCGTGTAAGCATTCCTCGAGAGATCAAAGGCGTCACGCTCTCTGACCAACAATACAAAGATCTAGTGGAGGGCAAAGCAGTGAAAGTAGAAGGTATGACCGCTAAGAGTGGCAAGTCCTTCGATGCTACGCTTCAGGTCAATGCAGAGAAGAAAGGCATTGAGTTTATCTTTGGCGAACCTAAAAGCCTCAAGGAACGCCAAGAGCAGTCGCAAGAACAAGGACAAAAACAAGGCGGTGTACCCCACAAACTCTGTGGCTTGGAACTCTCCGACAAGCAGCGTGAAGCCCTTGATGCAGGACGTACGCTTTACCTCAAAAATATGGTGGACAAGGCGGGGAATAGCTTCAATGCCTATGTCCGTATGGATAAGGAGCAGAACCGCCCACGCTTCTACAAGTTTAACCCTGACAAGAAGCAGACGAGTGGCAAGGTAGAAGCCGTGGCTGAGGAGCATAAGACGCAGGTCGCTGTCAATAACAAGGGTAAAACCAACGAAGCGACCAAAAACCTTAAGGAGCCGCTCAAGTCAGGGCAGACACAGCCCACTGCCGAGCAGAAGCAGAAGCAAGAGAACAAGCAGCGTCGAGGACGCAAGATGTAGTCTGACCCTTAACCCAAACCTTAACTATGACAACATGTATCATTGCCGAGAAACCCTCGGTAGCCCGTGATATTGCTCGCATCGTAGGAGCTCGTACCAAACAAGATGGTTATTTACAAGGCAGTGGCTACCTCGTAACCTGGGCTATGGGACACCTCATTACCCTCGCTATGCCAGAAGCCTATGGCTACGGAGCGTATAAAGCTGAAGACCTGCCTATCCGCCCCAATCCTTTTCAGCTTATCGTGCGTCAGGTACGCAAGGATAAGGAATACAGCGATGACCCAGCAGCCCTCAAGCAACTCAAGGCTATCCGCCATTGCTTTACGGAGGCTGACCGCATCATCGTAGCCACCGATGCAGGTCGTGAGGGCGAGTTGATATTTAGATATATCTACGAGTATCTCAGGTGTAATAAGCCCTTCGATAGGCTGTGGATTAGCTCCCTTACCGACAAAGCTATCCGCGAGGGCTTAGCCCAAATAAAGCCTGGACGAGATTACGACAATCTCTATCACTCCGCAAAAGCAAGAAGCGAGGCAGACTGGCTCGTGGGCATCAATGCTAGTAGGGCTTTATCCATTGCTCGCAAGGGAGGCTACTCCCTCGGACGAGTGCAGACACCTACGCTGGCGATGGTCTGCCGTCGCTACCTCGAGAATAAGCACTTTGCCTCTGTCCCTTATTGGAAGCTCTATGCCGAAGCCGAGAAAGATGGCATCAGCATTAAGGCGATAAGTAGTGATAGTTTTTCCGATGAAGCGGTAGCACAGCGAGCCCTGTCGGCTCTTCGCACAGAGGGCAAACTCTCGGTTGTATCAGTGAGTCGCAAGACAGGCACAACCCTTCCGCCCTTGCTCTATGATCTCACAGCTTTGCAGAAGGACGCCAACCGCAAGTACGGCTTTTCGGCAGATAAGACGCTCTCTATTGCCCAAACGCTGTATGAGAAGAAGGTAGCAACCTATCCACGCACAGGCAGTCGCTACATCAGCGAAGATGTCTTTGACGAAGTGCCGGCTATACTCAGAACCTTTGGCGAAGCCTTAGCGACACCGCTCAACCGCCACAGCGTAGACAATAGCAAGGTAACTGACCACCACGCTATTATCCCGA
This sequence comes from Porphyromonas canoris, assembly GCF_000769115.1. Taxonomy (GTDB): domain Bacteria; phylum Bacteroidota; class Bacteroidia; order Bacteroidales; family Porphyromonadaceae; genus Porphyromonas_A; species Porphyromonas_A canoris. Next base: position 30,588 of record NZ_JQZV01000010.1, read on the forward strand.
CAGGGGAGCCAACGGATAGACTCAGTAGCGATGAGAGCATCATCTACCAGATGATACGCACCCGCTTTATCGAAGCCTTTTCGCCTAACTCCGAGGAGGAGCGTATGCAGGTACAATTCTCAGACGGCACGCATACCTATGTGTGGAAAGCTTGCCGTGTGCTTTCTCAGGGCTGGAAGGCAGTAGCCAAAGAGCAAGCGAAGCCTCAGAGGAAGGAGATAGAAGGCGACGAGCAGGAAGAACAAATACTATCGATGTTGCCGAGTCTCGTTGAGGGTGAAGCCCTATCGCTTCGCTCTGCCGACATCACGAGCCACAAGACGAAGGCTAAGCCCCTCTATACCGAAGCAACGCTACTCTCTGCGATGGAGCATGCTGGGCGAGAGGTAGAGGATAGCGAGCACCGCAAGGCTATGGCAGACTGCGGTATCGGCACACCGGCTACTCGTGCCAATATCATCGAAACACTTATCCTCAGAGAATACATCCGCCGAGAAAAGAAAAGCATCGTCCCCACGGACAAGGGCTTGGCGGTCTACGACATCGTCAAAGATCAGCGTATTGCCGATGCCGAGATGACGGGGGCGTGGGAACTAGCCCTCGCAGACATTGAGCGAGGGAAGGTGCTACCCGAGGAGTTTATGCGGAGCATTACCGCCTACACCAAGCAAATCACGGAGGAACTACTGGCTCGCCCGAACGAGCCTAAGCAATATCCTAGTTACCCTTGCCCTAAATGCGGGCGAGATACCGTGGGGATTTACGCCAAGATCGCCAAGTGCCGAAGCGAGGGTTGCACTTTCGTTGTCTTCCGAGAGGTCTGTGGGACATTCTTATCCGAAGATAATCTGCGCGACCTTATTACGACGAGACGCACGCCTATCCTCAAAGGCTTAGTAAGCAAGGCCGGTAAGAAGTTCAATGCCCGACTAGTCCTAGGCGATGGTTTTAGGGCAACTTTTGAGTTCGAAGGGAAGAAACGATAGCCTCTCTGAGGACGGGTCAATAGGCAGAGGATTGTCCACCTATTAGGCAGACGATCGTCTCCCTATTAGGCGGACACTTGTCTGCCTAGTATCTCGCCACAGACCGCTCTGGGAGGGACTCTGAGGTAGGAGTAAAGACATCATCGCATCCCTTAGACAGAAAAACAAACAGCAACATCATTATGGCATACAATAAGAAAGCCGTTTTAGAGGCCAATACGGAGGCTATCCGTGTGGTGCTTCTCTTGGAGAAAGAGCGACGTGCAGCCACGGAGGCAGAAAAAGCAATACTACGGGGCTACCAAGGTTTTGGCGGACTGAAATGCGTCCTCAATAGGTGCGAACAGCCCGAGGACATCCGCTATTGGTCAGCATCGGAGCAACAACTCTTTGCTCCTACCCAGAGACTTAAGCAACTCATCTATCGAGAGGCAGTAGATGCCAACAGAGCCAAACGCTATTGGGAGAGCATCAAGGCAAGCGTCCTCACGTCTTTTTATACCGACACTCGCATCGTATCGGCTATTGCCGACTCAATCAAGGATACGGGCATAAGCGTCAAGCGTTGCCTTGACCCCTCGGCAGGTATGGGGGCTTTTGCTGAGACCTTTGCCCAGCAGTCAAGTCTTGTCGATGCTATGGAGAAAGACCTCCTAACGGCTCGTATATCACTAGCCTTGCACCCCTATGGCGAGGGGAATATTTTTATTCAGAACCAGCCCTTTGAGGCTATTGGAGAGGTAGAGGATAAAGACAAGTACGACCTCGTAACGAGTAACATTCCCTTTGGGGACTTTATGGTCTACGACCGCAGTTATACCAAGGGTAAGGACGTCCTCAAGAGCGAATCTACCCGAGCAATCCACAACTACTTCTTCGTCAAGGGGCTGGATACCCTCAAAGAGGGCGGACTGCTCGCTTTCATCACTTCGCAAGGCGTCTTAGATGCTCCACGCAACGAGGCTATTCGTCGCTACTTGATGCAGAACAGCCGATTGATTTCGGCTATTCGCCTGCCCTCGGGGATGTTCAGCGAGAATGCAGGTACAGAAGTGGGCAGCGACCTCATTGTCCTGCAAAAGCAATCGGGCAAAGATATTGCCGAGGGCTTGGAGCAAGCCTTTGTGAGGTCGTTCCCCGTTCCCAAAGGCGACGGTTTCTCTATCGCGTTTACGCATAATAGCCTCTTTGAGGATGATTGGCAGGAGGTGCAGACACGCACCATCGCCACAAGTCGTACGATGGGGACAGACCCCTACGGCAAGCCGGCTTGGGTCTATGAGTTCGATGGCGGTATGGCGGAGATGGCCGAGAGCCTACGCATACAGCTCTCGGCAGATATAACACAGCGTTTCGACAAAAAGCTCTATGAAACGGGCATCGCAATGACTGAAGCGGAGCGACAAGCCGAAGCCGAGAAAGAGCTACGCAAGCTCGGTGTGACCGTAGGCTTGTCTGCCCCCCAAGAGGAACAAAAGAAGGAACCAGAGGTAGATGAAGACATGAAAGATGCTTATAATCTCCTGCCCAAGAGCATTGAGAAGCAACTGCCTAAACTCTACAGTACGGAGAAGACGCTTGTCGGCGATAAGGTTGCCTATGCTCGTTATTTCTTCCCAATGGGGGCTTACACGGCTTATCTCTTGGAGTATGACCCTAAGGAGCGTATTGGCTTCGGTGCGGTAACTATGGGCTATGGTTGGGAGTTAGGCAATATGTCGCTCGATGAGATGAAGTCTATCAATATCCACGGCTTAGGTATTGAGCGTGACCTCTATTTTTCGCCCACCAAACTACACGAAATCGCCGAACTCGAGGAACTCGTCGCAGGACGCTATACCCAAGAAGCAGTTGTCGAAGAAGCGGTGGCTACTGAAATTAAAGAGGAAGAGCAGCATGCGGAAGTTGTGTCAGTGCAGACAGAAGAAGCACCGATTATCAAGGAAGAGCCAGCCCCTGAAGATATTGCTTCTATTCAGCAAGAGCCAAGCCCAAAAATAACTGAAGAACCAGCCCCCGAGGGTGTGCCTACTTTGACCTTGCATCGTCAGTATGAGGCAGAGTCCTCTGTTATTCGCCCCGATGTAGAGCCACCTCGTGAGATGAATGGGCAAACTGTCTACTTTGATGACGACCACCACCCAGTAATGGAGGTTATTGATGATGGCACATTGGCAGATTTACCGCTCTTTGCTCCCGAAGAGTATAGCCTCTGGACGCAGAGTGTTGATAGGCTCAATGCAGACATCAAAGAGGTTGTTAAGCCCGCACCTAAGCCCAAGGAAGAGGTGAAGAGTAATGTATCTAAGGTTAGTCCACCTGCGACACAGCGTCGCACTCGAACGAATAAGAAAGCTCAGCCTGATGTACACGAGCCTTCTCTCTTCGACTTTATGAACGATAGCGAGGACACACCGTCACCTATCGTAGAGGTCAAGAAAGTCTTTGATGCTTCGCCACGTCCCTTCCTCTCTGCCCCCGACTCGCATTTTCGTGATGGCTCGATTGTCCTACAGAATGGTCAGGTGGGCTTTATCTCCGATTTGAAGCGACACCCGACCTTCAATCCGATGGACTTACCCTATGCCCAGCTCTCCAAACTAAAAGCCTACATCGAAATCCGTGATAGTTATCACCGCCTTTATGACTATGAGGCGAACAACCACGCCGAAGACAAGGAGGAACGCAGCAAACTCAACCGCCTTTATGACGGCTATGTGGCTCGCTGGGGAGCGTTCAATCATAAAAGCAACATCGATGTCATCAAGATGGACGCCACAGGTATGGAGATGCTCTTCTTGGAACGCTCCGAGAATGGCAAGTACATCAAAGCCGACATCTTTGACCACCCGACTGCATTCTCTGTCAATGATCTGACCATAGCCACCGACCCTTTGGAGGCACTCAGTGCTTCGCTCAACAAGTACGGTTCAGTAGAACTTGACTATATGAGTTCGCTCCTGCCCGAAATGGAGGAGAGCGATATGCTTTCAGCTCTCGAGGGGCGTATCTACTTCAATCCTGAAGTGGGAGGCTATGAGGTAGCCGACAAATTCATCTCGGGCAATGTGATTGAGAAAGCCGACCGCTTAGCCTCTTGGTTACTTGACCACCCAGATCACGAGGAGGGCAAACAGAGCTTAGCAGCCCTGATGGCAGCACGTCCAACACCTATCCCCTTTGCCGACCTGGATTTTAACTTCGGAGAGCGTTGGATTCCGAGCAGTGTATATGAGAAGTTTGCATCCGAGTTTTTTGAAACGGACATTCGCATTAGCTACCATGCTAATATGGATGAGTACACGATTAGCTGTGACAGGAAGAATGTCAATATCTGGCATAAGTATGCAGTGCAGGGAGAGTTTCGTCGCTATGATGGCTTGAATCTCCTCAAGCACGCTCTGCACAACACCATTCCCGACATCAACAAGAGCAAGGAAGTGCCCGACCCTGTTAGTGGCATGATGAAGACCGTTAAGGTGAGAGATGGCGAGAAAATCCAGCAAGCCAATACCAAAATTGAGGAAATCCGCCAAGGCTTTGTCGATTGGTTGGGACAACGTCCTGACACCTTCAAGGAGCAATTAGCAGACCGCTATAACGCCCTTTTTAATTGCTTCGTGCGTCCGAACTTTGACGGCTCACATCAGTCTTTTCCGAACCTCGATCTCAAGAGATTAGGCATTCCCGACTTATACAAAAGTCAAAAGGATGCCGTATGGATGCTCAAGACCAACGGTGGAGGTATCTGCGACCATGAGGTGGGAGCGGGTAAGACGCTTATCATGTGTACGGCAGCTTATGAGATGAAGCGATTGGGCTTGGCGAATAAGCCGATGATTATCGGACTCAAGGCGAATGTCTTTGATATTGCTGATACCTTCCGCAAGGCTTATCCCAATGCCAAAATCCTCTATCCAGGTAAAGACGACTTCACCAAGCAAAATCGCCAGCGCATCTTCAACGACATCAAGAACAATGACTGGGATTGTATTATCCTTACCCACGAGCAGTTCGGTATGATACCCCAAGCTCTCGAAATACAGCAGGCTATTCTGCAAAAGGAGATGGACTCGGTCGAAGAGAACCTCGAGGTATTACGCAAACAAGGCAGAGACATCTCCCGAGGGATGCTCAAGGGTTTAGAGAAACGCAAGCAGACACTTGAGGTCAAACTCCGTGACCTTCAAGACAGCATTGCCGAACGCAAGGACGATGCCGTAGACTTTAAGATGATGGGTATTGACCACCTCTTTGTAGACGAGAGCCATCAATTCAAAAACTTGATGTTCAACACCCGTCACGACCGTGTGTCGGGCTTGGGCAACCCCAACGGCTCACAGCGTGCCCTCAATATGCTCTTTGCCATTCGCACCATTCAGGAGCGGTCGGGTAAGGACTTAGGAGCGACTTTTTTGAGTGGCACTACTATTTCAAATAGTTTGACGGAGCTGTATCTCCTCTTCAAATACTTGCGTCCGCAAGCCCTTGAGAAGCAAGGCATCAACAGCTTTGACGCATGGGCAGCGGTCTTTGCCAAGAAATCGACCGACTATGAGTTTTCGGTGACCAATGAGATTATTCAGAAGGAACGTTTCCGTACGTTTATCAAAGTGCCAGAGCTGGCGAGCTTCTATGCGGAAATATGGGAGTTAGGAGCAAGGGGAAGCGAGAAAAGGTTATCTGCTTGATTAACAGCATTTCTTTCGTTTGGTCGCATTGGCTTGCACCACGAAAAAAGGCAAAAAAGAGCAGTTGAAAGAGCGAGTTCAGTTACCAAATCGTTCCCTTTTAGGGGCTTCGGAAGAGGTAAGCAAAAAGTGGTAACTAAAATGGTGTTTTCTCTCTTGTTTTCAATGTTTTGCGTAGCGAAAACTATCCCTTAGAGGTCTAACTTTGTAAACAAAAACGACAATGAAAGAAAAGACATTGAAGCTACTCTTTTACCTCAAGCGAGGCACACAGAGTAAGGACGGAAAAAGTCCGATTATGGCTCGCCTCAGTGTGGGGCGAACAATGGTGCAGTTCAGTTGTAAAATTGCTTGTTCTCCCCAGCTATGGGATAGCCGCAAGAGCAGACTCGTGGGCAAAAGTGCCGAAGCTGTATCTGTAAACGCAGAACTCGACCGCTTACAACTCGCTGTACATCGAGCCTTTGAACACTTGCAGAGCAGAAAAGGGGAAATAGTAACAGCTGAGGAGGTTAAAAACACGCTCTTTGGCTTAAACAGCGATAGCCAAGGCTTGCTCTATCATTTGGAAGGCTATTTGGCACGCTTTCGAGAGCGTGTGGGTATAGACCGCAGTGAACGCAGGTATAAGTGCATCTTGCTATTTCGCAAGCATTTCGAGGCTTTCATCAAACACCGCTATCGAGTAGGCGACCTGCCTGTTCAGAAAGTTGGTAGAGCTTTGGTTGAAGACTTTGAGGTTTATCTCTCCCGAGAGAAGGCTTTCAAACTCAATACCACGGCTGGCTACCTCTCTATGCTGGCTTCGCTACTGAAAGACCTATACAAACGGCATATCATCGACACTTATCCCTTCTTGGGCTATTCTATCCGCTGGGATGTCGGCTCGCCACGTTACATCACTAAGGAGGAATTGCAGAGAGTTGTCGCCCTTGATGAAACGCAATTAGGAGATTATGAGCTGGTGTCAAGGGATATGTTTGTCTTTGCTTGTTATACAGGCTTATCGTACACGGATATTTACCACCTTACGGCTGAACATCTTGTCGAGGAGGGCGGTATGACTTGGATACGCAAGCCTCGCATCAAGACAGGCAATGTGTGCCACATCCCACTCTTGCCCGAGGCTGCTGCCATCATTGAGCAGTACCGAGGCATTCACACCCGAGCCTTTCGCCACGAACCGCCTAAGGGCTATCTTCTGCCCATTCCTGGCTGTGATACGGTCAATATCCATCTGAAGAAGATGGCGAAGCTCTGCAAAATCAATAAATGCCTCACCTTCCATATGGCTCGCCACACTTTCGCCTCACAGATGACCCTCTCCGAAGGGGTATCTATCGAGAGCGTGTCAAAGATGCTGGGGCATAGTCAAATCAAGACTACGCAAGTTTATGCAGAGACCTCGCCCGAGCGTGTATTTCGGGATATAGAGCGTATCCTACCCGAGATTGCCCACTATCGTCTAACCAATTAAACCAAGACAATGAAAAGTACATTTTCAGTTTTATTCTTTATCGACCGTAGCAAGGCGAATGAGCAGGGGCTATGTCTTATCCGCTGTCGCATTTCTTGTAATGGCAAGACCGCTTCGTTCTCTACCAAGCAACAAACAGCCCCCGAAGATTGGAACGCTCAGAGGGCAAGAGTAAAAGCAAGCACCCCCACGGCTCAAGGCATCAACAACGCACTGAATGCTATCGAACAAGGACTGAATGCACTCTATGAACGCATTCTCCGAGAGGAGCAATACATCACAGCCGAGTATCTCAAGGAGCAGTTTCTTCGTAAGGAAAAGCCTCAGCAGTCCATCTTAGAGCTATATCAAGCGGTCTGCGAGGCTAAGAGGGCTTATGAGGATAAATCTCTCAGTAAAGCTACCATAAGAGCCTTTCGGGATAGTCACAAGAGCTTTGCTCGCTTTTTGGCTTCGAGGGGGCAAAGCGGATGTATGCCCCCCGAGGTGACCAAAGGGTTGATTGAGGATTATCGGCTCTATATGCTCCGAGATTTAGGGAATAAGGTAAGTTCTGTTGCCAACCGCCTCAGACACCTGCACCAAGTTATTCGCAGAGCTTTGATGGAGGGTGTCGTGAGAGAAGACCCTTTTGACCTCATCGACATAGACACCCCTGCCTACGAACGCAACTCGCTCAGCGGTGACGAACTACGAAAACTTTTGGCTTATCGTCCGCATCGCTCTGTGGATAATCATATCAGACTGATATTCCTCTTGGGCTGTTTCACTGGCTTGGCTTTCTCTGACCTCAAGAAATTGCGGATGGAGGACATCTATACCCTCAGTGATGGACGCAGATATATCTCGCTCTACCGCACCAAGACGCAGAATTGTTGTATCGTACCATTGCTCCCCATTGCCGAGGAGATTCTCGCCTTTGTAGGGCAAGGACGCTCAGAGGGACTATACTTCCGAGAGTTTCCCGTAAACAGCCACTTCAATCGCAAAATCCGTGAACTACTCATCAAGGCTGGATGCTCGCCACATACAGAGGCGAGTTCGCACACAGCACGGCATACCTTTGCCACAACCATCTGTTTGGAGAACGGCTTGCCGATTGAAACGGTGAGTAAGATGTTAGGACATCGCTTTATCAGCACCACAGAGCTATATGCCAAGGTCAGCAAGCAGAAAATCGCCAAGGAGATGCTCCCACTGATGGGGAGCGAGCAGACGCAGACGCTTCGCAAGGCTCTGAGGGTTTGCCCACCACGCAAGCGAACCACTGCCAGCGAAGCCGAGCCGTCCACCGCCTAAGGTCGTCTTCATTTCGGGCAAAGGTACAAGGGCGCTCTGTTTGCCCATCAAGGTCAAGTCCTGCGGAGGGAGGGAAGAATCTCCACCGCAGGACTTCTTGTATTCTGGCGGTCGTATTCCTTCCCTCCCACCTTGCTCGGCAAGACCTCCCTTTGTGGAGAAATGCCCGAACGAATACGACATACTCAGGCTCTTTGGACGCAAGCAAGGCTTAAAGCAGAGCATAATCTGTTTGCTCTTTTATAAGGCGAGCCTTAATAGGCTCAATTACCTCATTCTCGACAAGTAGGAACGAGCCGACTCCTCATCTCATTACCGCAAGTAAGCCCTTTCTTAGACTGCTCCTTTGCCTGCCTTTTCCCTCGTTTTCCTTGCTCCTCCTGAGGCTCTTGAGAGCTACACGCTTAGCCCTAATTTTGCCTCCAAAAGAAAAGGCAAGCGAGAGCATCTGCCCCGACTTGCCATCATATAGAAACGCAAATTAAAACCAACCGAAGCAATGAAAATTATCATCGTAGAGGGCAAAGCGTGGGAGCAGCTCCGCTCCACCTTTGCCGACTTCATCCACCGCACGGAGCAGCTCATCGGCAATCCCCCCGAAACGGAAGCGTGGCTCGACAACGAAGCCGTATGCCGTAGGCTGAGCATCAGCAAGCGAACCTTGCAGACACTCAGAGATACGGGCAAAATCCCCTTCTCTATGGTCGGACACAAGTGCTACTACAAAGAGAGCGACATCACGAAAGCACTGAACGCACAAACAGAATGAATACACTATGGCAGAGAATGAAATCATCACAAGCAATAGTCCTCAGATGCAAATGTTTTCTCAACTGATGAAGGGACTATTAGCTAAGCTGGAGCGTTATTGCGCCTCGGCTCGCCCGATACTAGACGGAGAGGTGTTTCTCACTGGTGAGGAAGTCTGCGAGCTACTCAAGCTCAGCACACGCACGCTCCAAGAGTACCGAAGTAATGGCACTTTAGCCTATTACAAGATAGGAGGTAAGATACTATACAAGCAGAGCGATATTCAAGCGATGCTCGAAAGGCATTATAACCCCATTCTAACAGTCAGAAAGTAGGATTAGACCGACTCAAGTCAGCATAGACTTAGGTCAGTTGGTCAATTGGTCAGTTAGTCTATTTAGACCAACTCCCAGAGAAACTCAACTAACAACCTCTAAACTTAGCTTTGAAGTCATATAACGACCTATGAAATGACCTCTAAACTCAATCTTGAAACTATAGAACAAGCTATGAACTCAAGAACTATATGACCAACTGAATGCTGAGCCATCAGCGATTGAACCTACCCCTCTTTTGTGCATAGCAAGGTGTGTCTTTGTACCACAAATTGTCATTTGTCACACAAAGACCCTTGCCCCGATAGGGGTATCAATCACTCCGAAGTCGTGATTAAAGAACAACTAAACCAATGAAAAGAAAGCATACAGACAAGTCAGACGGCAGATGTGCCACCTGCCCACGATGGGACAGATGGCACATCAGAATACCCAAGCCCGAAGACCAGCAAAAGCTCATTGAGCTATACCGAAAGTCGGGAGCAAAGACCAAGAGCGACTATGTCAGAGGACGGCTATTGAACGAATCCTTTAAGGTCATCACAGAGGATAAATCCTCTGAGCCGTATTTAAGAGAGCTGGGCAACATCATCACTAAATTGAGGATCATCGGTGTGAGTTACAACGAAGCCGTTAAGACGCTCAACAGCTACCACTCGGTCGCCACAGCACAAAGAATGATACAGCAGCTCGAAAGATACTCCGCAGCTATCATCAAATTACAAGTACAAGCGATACAGCTGACAATGGCATTTGATAATCAAGCCAAGAAGGCTAACTAGTTATAATCTGTTTAACAATAGCCTACCATTTCTTTGATATATGTGGATAGAAATCGTCTTGCCCCCCATTAATGATGTGATACAACCTATATGTACTTATAGATGTCTACATGCTTTTGTATTCTGTACAGACTTGTATGTATATATACGAAGACAAGTCTGAAATTCGTTCTCTCTTTTCAGCATTTTGGGGTAAAGTTGCTATTCTAGACAATATTGCAAGTCTAGAATGTAGCCTATTTGAGGAATCAAATTTAGGCATACATAGATTTGACTTTTTCAGACTAAATCCGTTAGTTTTAAAGGTCGCATGTATATAAGAGCGGACTATAGTACTATTTAAAATAGCATTTATGTAGTGAGACTCATCTTCTGATATAAAGTTCCCTTTAATATCTTGGCTTATTATTATGGTATGCTTTACACAGATTGCTTGTTTGAGTTCTCCCCAAGGGGTATGCACTGGGCGAATAACACTAGAGCAAAAGTTAGAATTATCTCTTGCAGCGACAATGAAAGGGGCAAATGTATATGGTCCAATCTTTGATAGTGCATAAAACTCTTTACCACGATGCATATTTTTACTTTTATCGGATTGCTGTTCCAATAGTTCTTTATGTTTGCAGAAGTATGTTGCTAGCTCTTCATTCGATTCTAACAACTTGTCCAATGGTATTGGGAGGCTCGTATTATCTTGGTTATAGGGGATAATATGGAAGTTATTGTCCCAGTTCACAGAATATGGAGTAATTGCTGGTCCTTCAATCATCGGATAAAGAAGTTCAACAGGGAAATCCCACCCATTTACAGGGATATTATCTACTTTATATTTAGACGCCTTTAGTATTTTGTTTTTGAAACGATAGTGGTTGGGCTGATTTGAACAACCTACACCAACCATTTTAAAAACCTCAAAAGGTGTTGATTCAACTCCTGTTCTATAATTGTAGAATGTATCACCAATGATAGCAGAAAAATCAAAGCGAGCAGATACATATGTGAATTGAGTTGAATTCTCGGCTAGCTGTCTAGCTGATACCTCTTTTATATCTAAATACTCTTCCGCATCAATGAATGAAGCACAATTATTGATAACTAAGTCGTTTACTTTGTCTTTTTTTGAGATAGAACGAACTTTGACTCCATCTTTATAGTCTACAAATTGAGATGAATAATAGTAAGTATTGAAGTCTTGGGATACAGACTTTTTCCCAACTTTGAATGGTCTCAGAGGTGCACACCAGCGGTCAAGTTTCTGCAAATAAAGTCTCTCTTTTTTTTCATCATCAATGTAGAAATTACGAAATTCTTCATATGAGTTCTGGGACATCAAACTATCAGGCATAAGAAATGCAAGAATACCATTGCGATGTAACCAATTCGTTGCCGCAACATTGGATATAAGGGCGCAGATGTTTAACTGAGCTCCACCATACATGCCATCATTGCAGAATATATGCCTAATATTGCAAAACTCCTTAATTTTTTTGGTGTAAGCACTAGGAAGATGTTCCCATTTTACCCAAGGTGGATTTCCTACGATTAAATCATGCTTCTGCAACCTAGCAATAAGCATAAAGTTGGTCGTTATACGTATCCAAATACCATCCCATTTGTTTTTATGGAGCTTTACTAGGTCTACTGCCAACTTTTTTACCGACTCCATCAGAGTTACCGAACTCTTTTCCTCTTCACTAAAGCCCTGTATAATGCTTTTGTAAAGAGCTTCTGGACTCTCGGCTTTCACGAGTGCTTGTAAGTTACTCATATTTTTTCCAAAATCAGCTTTGTTGACAAAACTGACAGGTAATAGTACCTTTAACTGCCCAAACTTATTGTTGTTTATTGCATAACGATAACAGTCTACTCCATCGACACTCTCTCTGATAGGAACAATTGCAGAGTCTCCGAGGAATATGGGTATTTCTACGTCTTCAACTTCGCAAAATTGCTGAATAGCAATATAATAACTGACGCGTGCAGATAATACAGAGAGGGGATTGATATCAATACCGTGTACTCTGTTAAGGATAGAATTCAATAACTCTTTTCTCTGACTTTTTGATAGCTCGTTTATATCGATATTACCTACGACTTTTTTGATTAAAGCAATAATGAAGATTCCAGAGCCACAACAAGGGTCAATTGCCGTCCATTGTGTTTTGGTTATTGTCGTTAAAGCCTCTGTTACTACACAGTCTGCAAGCCATTCAGGAGTAAAGTATTCACCCATTGAGTGTCTCACAGACTGAGGAATTATGCTCATATATAAATCCTTGAAAATATCTATAGGATTATATTTGACATTAAGAGAAAAAGAAGAATAGTCATCTAATGTTTTTATAATTTCTCTGATATCCTTCCAAAAACCTTCAGACCATTGACTGGAATCAGCATACCAAGAGAAGAAATCTCCCTCTAGAAAATTTCTAATCTCTAAACTTGTGTATGAGTATCCGTCTTCCATTTTTTGGAAGAATTTTTGAGTTTTATCAAATGCCAGAACGGACAAGTCGTGATATTCATGAGTTTCCTCATTGAAATTTAGCTTGTCCACAACTTTACAGGCTATTAGCTTTACTATTATAGCATAAGTTGTTTGCAAGGCGAATAATGCCTTATACTCCGTTTCGGTATTTGATATGTTACAGTCAAAAATGAGAGATAGATCCTTTCTTCTTTTTGCAATATCATTACTTTTACCATTATCTGCCACAGATAAGTGCATTAGCTCCTTCCATTCAGAGTACAACATCTCAGACTTTTCTGTGATGTCTGATGTTAATTGATTGTATAGTATTTTTGCAATTTTCTTTGAAACGGATAATGACTTTGGTGATATCGAGAAGTCCTTTACGATATTAGATGGATCAAATTTCTTTGATTGGTTATTTAGAATAGCCTTAACAATTCTGTCAATATCATCCACAGTTATAGTCCTCAGAGCTGTATTTCTAACAACATCACCTATAAATTGAAAATAGGCAACTTTTATTCCATCCGTTAATATAGCATCATATCTGATATTTTCATTTTTATCAATAGCAATAAGATAATCCTTTACTTGCTCAAATGCAGATGTGATTTGTTTCTCTGTTGTAAGTTTGGTGTGATGTTTATATTCAATAATTATATTATTAACTACGGCATCTAAACGCCCATGACCACTTTTGCGAGATGAAAGCCCTTCGAATTTATGCACAATACCTTCTATTGGGGATTCTTTGCTAAAAGATAGTTCTATCCCTAATTGGGATCTAACAAGGTAATATATCTCTCTTTCAAAAATACTTGAAGTATCTGCTTCACTATTAGATAGCTCACAGTTCCTTACGATTTTCGTAAGGACAGAATCTATCAGAGAACGGTATTCCCCACTCTTCAGCCATCTTGATATGTTTGAATAGTTGCTCATTGCTATGTCTTTATCAAAGTTCTTTTTTATATAAATTGTCGGCTTTAACTCCAAGATATATCTACAAAGGTACGATATCAAGGAGCTTATAAGCGAAAGATTTAGGGAATTATTTATCAGAAACAACGATTTTCTTTGATTTCAGTCGTTTTTCATCGGATAATCAGTACCTTTGCGAGTAAGAAGTAAGGGATATTTGTAAAGTTGCAAAACCAAGAAGCAAGAAGTACTTCGCTCGTTTCTTATTCGTTCCCCTTAGCCGAGTAGACACATTACTATCTACTCAATATCAACCCATTAACTCTCTACAATCGGATTTTATGCGGAGATCTGCGATTTTCGTACAGCTAAGGACATCGGTATCGACCGACCCGAGAAAAATGAAATCCTACACAACATTCTACCAACACCTGAACAGGAGGATTTTATCAAGCGATTGATGGAGTTCGCCAAGACGGGCAATGCTACCGTCTTAGGGCGTGAGCCCCTAAGCGAACGTGAGGAAAAGGCGAAAATGCTTATCGCAACTGATTACGCGAGGAGAAGATATACAGATGAGTATATATAGCAGAAAATCAGAAGAATGAGTCTTTGTAAATGGGAAAGGGGTTACGACTTGTCAACGAGCGAGCTTCTTTCCCTTTCTTTCTTTTGCAATCTCTCAATGAACACCTATTTTGATATTGCAAAGGTAGTTTATTTTGAGCAATAAAGAGTGCCTTAACTTGTTATAAAATTGAATTATATACCATTTTTATGGCGTATAATTCATCCTTATTGGAGTCACTTTAGTATCTTTGCATCAAAATATTGTAGCTCAACAATGAATAGGAACTTAAATAGAATAAAAGCTGTATTAGCGGATAGAAATAAAACTAGCAAATGGCTTGCAGAACAGTTGCATAAAGATCCTGCTACTGTTAGCAAGTGGTGTACTAATGCTAGCCAGCCTTCACTTAAAACATTGTTAAATATATGCAAAGCCCTGAACGCAGATCTTAGGGAGGTTGTATGTATTGAGTTTACGGATGAAGGTATGTCTTATGAAAAGAATGAAAACTAAGAGAAAGTGATGCAAGATATAAAATTACAGATACATACCCTCGTTAAAAAGTATGAACAAAATAAAGACTTTTATTGCTCTTCGAGATTTAACGAAACAGAGCTTCGTAGCCAGTTTTTAGATCCTTTGTTTGAGGCGCTTGGCTGGGATATCCGTAATGTATCTAACCGTAGTACTAATGAACGAGAGGTTCTCTTAGAGGAATCACTCAGAGAAAATGCATCAACACACTCCAAAAAACCGGACTATACATTTCGTCTATACGGAGAACGTAAGTTTTTTCTTGAAGCAAAAAAACCATGCGTACGGATTGAAGAAGATAATGAACCTGCAAAACAAGTTCGAAGATATGGATTTACAGCTGGGCTAAAGATATCAGTTCTTTCCAACTTTGAATACCTCTTTATTTATGAAACTTCAAGTCCTGTAGAAGATAATGACTCCCTTACCAAGTATCGAATCAAGGAATATCACTATACCTCCTACGAAGACGCTGCAGAGGAGTTACTTAAATATTTAGGTAAGGAATCAGTGTATAGTGGGCAATTTGACTCAGAATGGAAAGATATCGTACTAAATATTGATCATAGATCTATTGACAAACTATTTTTAGATCAAATAAACAGCTGGAGGAAAATGTTGGGAATGGAGATATACTCCTATGATCCTAACATTGACGCTGACTTTTTGGGTGATATTGTTCAGAGCTATATTAACAAGATTTTATTTCTTAGAGTTTGCGAAGATCGAAATATTGAAACTTATCAGGCTTTGCTTAATATCGCCGAAAATGATAGTTACTCAGCTTTAATACAAAAATTCAGGGAAGCTGACCGAAAGTATAATTCAGGGCTTTTTGATGAACTGCTTTCTGAGAATGTCATTGGACAAATAAGTTCATCATTTTGGGTAATTATCCGTCAATTATATTACCCCGAAAGTCCATATTCCTTTGCGGTTCTTTCGTCTGACATCCTTGGTCGGATATACGAAATCTTCTTGGCTCAGAAGATTGCTATTCAAGACGGAGAGGTTGTTCTCGTTGATAAACCTGAGAACATTGAACGTGATATCGTAACAACCCCCAATTATATCGTTCGTGAGATCTTAAATCAGACAGTGAACGATGTAATTCGAGAAAAAACAGATTTACAGCTAAATGAATTGAGATGTGCGGATATAGCTTGTGGTTCCGGTGCTTTCTTGTTAGAGTTGTATCAGTTGTTGTGTGATGCACTAATAGATTATTATGTAATACATGACCCTTCACAGCTAATTCGAACTAACGTTGATTCATATAGGCTGCCTTACAGAACGAAATGCCGTCTACTTACGAATTGTATATATGGCTTTGATAAAGATTATAATGCTGTTGAAGCCTGCAAATTTGGATTACTACTTAAACTTCTAGAGGATGAAGATTTAGATACATTGTCTGATCAGCATCCAATACTACCCAGGATGGATAATAACATCTTCTATGGTAATAGTTTATTGAGCCCAAGTGATGTGCCCGAGGGGTTAGCTGATGAAATTAATCCTTTTGATTTTGGGGATAGGCAGTTTGACCTGATTGTGGGCAATCCTCCTTATATGAAAACGGAGGACATAAAAAACTTTACCCCCTCTGAAAAAAAATTATACCAAACAGAGAATCGCTATGTATGTGCCCATAAGCAGTATGACAAGTACTTCTTGTTCATAGAACGAGCTCTTACTCTCCTTAAAGAAGGGGGCTATTTAGGCTATATCGTTCCAAGTAAATTCATGAAGGTGGGAGCTGCTAAACCTTTACGAGGACTCATAGCGAATGGGAAGTTCTTACGGGCATTAACTTTTTTTGGTGCTCATCAAGTCTTTGAAGATAAATCAACTTATACCTGTATTATTATCTTACAGAAAGGAGAAAATGCTCGGTTTCAGTATTCAGAGGTAGAGCAATTTGATAAGTGGCGAGTTCGAGAGGAAAGTTCATATACATTCACTTCCAGAGACTCTAATCAACTTTCAGATGAAACTTGGGTTATTTGTACTGATGTAAACCAACATCTCTTTGACAAGATTACAGCTAATGCCAGCCCCCTTGTAGATATCGTAGGGGAAGATAATATCTTTAATGGAATTCAAACTAGTGCAAACCGAATTTACGTGTTTGAACCAGAATCTGAAGAAGACGATTTGTTTACTTTTACAGCATTCAATAGAAGGGTTTATCAGATAGAGAAGTGCGTTACAAAGCCCTATTTTAAGACAACTCAAGGAGAAAATGCTCTGAGTACTTATCGAACTTTTAAGCCCAATGCTCGTGTTATATTTCCATACAAAAAGGATGCAGAAGGTAGGTTAGAGCTTATGTCACTACCCTCAATTGAACAGAATTATCCTTTTCTTCATAGGTTTCTTCTAGATTTCCAGAGTGAATTAGCAAAACCATCAAGAAGTATACAGCCCGCCCCTGTGACTCCTGATGAGTGGTATCGTTATGGTAGACATCAATGTTTAGAAGCCTGTGAAATAAGTGAAAAGATTATAGTAGGAGTATTAGCTCAGTCAGATAAATATGCAGTTGATACACAGGGCACACTAGTTTCTTCTGGAGGTACTGCTGGCTATTGTATGATAAGCCTACCTGAGACTAGTAATTATTCAATCTACTATATTCAAGCTCTATTGGGATCTCTTCAAGGAGAGTGGCTTGCATCTCTTTATGGGGAGATATTTCGTGGTGGATATATTGCAAGGGGAACAAAAGTTCTTAAGCAAATACCTATCAGAACTATCAACTTCGATAATCCTATTGAGGTTTCTCAACATGATGAAATCTCAGAGAGACAAAGAACCCTTATTGAACTTGGAGAGCGGATTGCGAATATGAGAGAAAACCATAGAAGAGCGATTCCTCTCAAGCGGCAATTTAAGGCTCTAAAGGATGAGCAACAAAGGGCAATAAATAGACTTTATGGTCTAACGACAAATGAGGCTTCTAAAATCCCGATAATTAAGAATATATATGCAGCTAATTAAAGATGCAACAAGCCAGAAACTTAGAGGGGCATACTACACTCCCGCTACAATAGCCAATTTTATCTTGCGTTGGGGTATAAATGGAGAAGAGCGTCTTGATATACTCGAGCCAAGCTGTGGTGATGGAGTATTCTTAGAGTGCTTGGCGAATAATAATGTGCCTTATGATAGCATTACTGCCGTAGAATATGAAGCGGAAGAAGTTGAAAAAGCTCGTGCTATTAGATTAGCCAATGCAAATATTATTAATTGTGATTTTCATCAATTCTGTCTTAAAACAGATCTGAGATTTGATTTGGTAATTGGTAATCCCCCATTCATTCGATATCAATATTATGATAAAGAGCAACAATTACTAGCCGATCAAATATTTGAAAAAGCAAAATTAAAGCGCTCAAAGCAGAGTAATGCTTGGGTAACATTTGTTGTTGGTTCGACTCTACTACTACGCAATCAGGGTAGAATGGGTTTTGTAATTCCATCTGAATTACTTATGGTTAAGTATGCACAACAACTTAGAAAATACCTATCCAAAACCTTCAATAAAATAAACATCATATCATTCAAAGAATTAGTTTTTGACGAAATTCAACAAGATGTAGTTTTACTCCTCTGTGAGAAGAATAATACCAAGGAGCATAAAATTGAACATATTGAAGTTAAAGATATAAAGGAGCTTCTGCAGCTTAATCCCTGTGAATTCAATTCACCAACAAAGAAAATTGATTTCTACACAGATAAGTGGACTTACTATTTCTTAGATCAAAAGGAGCTTGACCTGTTGGAGAAGATAAAGACAGGTAAGGGAAATACCATTTCAACTTTTGCCAATATTGAAGTTGGAATTACAACAGGTGCTAATAATTACTTCACGGTATCAGATAAGATTGTACAAGAATATCAACTATTTCAATATGCATATCCGATGGTCGGACGAAGTATACAAGTAAGTGGAGTTTCTTTTACAACAGAAGACTGGGAAGAAAATGTTAAAACAGGGGCTAAGGCATACCTCCTTGCATTCCCCAATGAATTCAACGGTAAAGATACTGATGGCATAAAACATTACATAATGCATGGAGAGAAACTCGGAATTCACAAGGGTTACAAAACTGGCATCCGAGAACAGTGGTGGGTGGTGCCTTCCATAAAGCTCTCGGATGCCTTCTTCTTGAGGAGGAACAATATTTACCCCAAATTTGTCTTAAATGAAACTGGTGCATACACTACAGATACTATGCATCGAGTATTCATCAAAAATGGAGTAAACAAGAAAGCCTTTATCGCAAGTTATTACAACTCTTTATCATTTGCCTTTTCAGAAATTCTTGGTCGAAATTTTGGAGGAGGCTGTTTGGAGCTTATGCCAAGTGAAGTCGGTGAGGTATATTTACCCTATCGAGTTGAAAACGAGCAGATATTTGAACATATCGATGAGTTATTAAGAGCCAAGGCAACCGCTGAACAAATCCTAGATTTTACGGATGACTTTATTCTATGTCAAGGGATGGGGTTAAGTGCTGAAGAAGTACGGCTTGCTCGATCTATTTGGCATAAAATACTCAATCGAAGGTTGAATCGATAAAGACTGCTGTCGCTGGATAATAAAGAATTCGTGGATGGTTCTATTGAAGCTATTACAGTTTATCGGAAGTAATGAGATAAAAGTCAATATCCCTTAGTTGTAAGTCGTCACTATTGAATTATCTCCCTCCTTCTATATGCAAGAGTTAGCTGTATCGCCTGCATCTGTAGCTTAATGATCGCTTCCGAGTAGACTTCGAGCTTGCGGATCATTATCTGGGCAGTTTTAACCGAATGGTAGCTGTTGAGCGTCTTGACGGCTTCATTGTAGAGAATCCCTATTCTTCTTGTTAGGGCGACAATACTGTTCAACTCTCTGAGGTAGGGTTCGGCAGTCTTATCCTCTATAATGACCTTAAAGGATTGATTCAAGAGCTGTCCTCTGAAGTAGTCGCTCTTGGTCTTCGCGCCCGACTTTCGGTACAGCTCGATGAGCTTCTTTTGGTCTTCGGGGTTCGGTATTCTGATGTGCCATCTGTCCCATCGTGGGCAGGTGGCACATCTGCCGTCTGGCTTGTCTGTATTCTTTCTTTTCATTGGTTCGTTTTTCTTTAATCACGACTTCGGAGTGATTGATACCCCTATCGGGGTAAGGGTCTTTGTGCGACAAATGACAATTTGTGGGACAAAGACACACCTTGCTAATGTCAAGATGGGGATATATCCCTTATCTGAACACTTGCACCCATTGAGTGCAGGTATTCAGATGGGCTTTGAGTGCTAAACACGCAAGACATTAGAGTTTCCGCCACACTTCTACGTCCTCTTTGTACTGTTCGAGATGCTCTCTGAGTATTCGCTCCACATAGCCCGAGATTGTCGCCCCACGTTCTCCTATTCTGCGAACAACCAAGTCTAAGCTCTTGAGCGTTTCTTCGGATACATAGACCGCCTTGCGGTGGCTGATGCGTTGGGGCTGGAGGTACTTCTCTTGAAATTGGGCGAGTCGTTCCCTTTTTTGAGCTAAGCCTTGCTTGACGACAGGCTCTTCGATTTTGGGCGGTGTCGGAGCTTTACTCGGCTGGGCTTGGTGCTGGGGCTTAGGCTTCGATGGCGGATTTTGAAGTAATGAAGCAAACTTCTTGCTGAAGTTGGGCATACCATTCTCATCATCGTCTTCCTCATCAGGGTCAAAGGCGAGTTTAGACCTATTCGGGTTAATTCCATAGTTCCCCAGCCGTTTCAAACCCTCGCTGAGGATTTTATCTTTCTCTTCTTGTGTCATACTATCTCTTTGTTAGAATGGGGTTATAATGCCTTTCGAGCATTGCTTGGATGTCGCTCTGTTTGTAGAGTATCTTACCTCCTATCTTGTAATAGGCTAATGTGCCGTTGCTACGGTACTCTTGGAGCGTGCGTGTGCTAAGTTTGAGTAGCTCGCAGACCTCTTCGCCAGTGAGGAATACCTCACCGCCGAACATCGGGCGAGCCGAGGCACAATAACGCTCCAGCTTGGCTAATATACCCTCCATCATCTGCGTAAACAGCTTCATTTGAGGGTTTTCACTTGTAATGATTTCATTCTCTGCCATAGTGCATTCATTCAGTTTTTGAGTTCAATGCTTCTGTGATGTCACTCACTTTGTAGTAGCACTTGTGTCCGACCATAGAGAAGGGGATTTTGCCCGTATCTCTGAGCGTCTGCAAGGTTCGCTTGCTGATGCTCAGCCTACGGCAGACGGCTTCGTTGTCGAGCCACGCTTCTGTTTGGGGCGGATTACCGATGAGCTGCTCTGTGCGGTGGATAAAGTCGGCAAAGGAGGAACGGAGCTGCTCCCACGCTTTGCCCTCTACGATGATAATTTTCATTGCTTTGGTTGGTTTTAAGTTGCGTTTCTATATGGTGGCAAGTCGGGGCAGATGCTCGGACTTGCCTTTTCTTTTGGAGGCAAAATTAGGGCTAAGCGTGCAGCTCTCAAGAGCCTCAGGAGGAGCAAGGAAAACGAGGGAAAAGGCAGGAAAAGCAGCAGGCTGAAAAAGCGCTTACTTGCGGTAATGAGATGAGGAGTCGGCTCGTTCCTATGGGCGAAAATGGCTCGTTTGAGATGTCGATTTGTCGAGAAATCAATATGTCGACATCTCGAGAGTTCGACATTTCGATAAATCGATTTATCGAACGTTCGATTTATCGAGAGTTTGATAGGCTGTTTGAGCTACCTCTCAAACGATAGCCATAGCGATAGATAGCTTTAAGCCTTGCTTGCGTCCAAAGAGCCTGAGTATGTCGTATTCGTTCGGGCTTTTCTTCACAAAGGGCGGTCTTGCCAAGCAAGGTGGGAGGGAAGGAATACGACCGCTATGATACAAAAAGTCCTGCGGTGGAGATTCTTCCCCCCTCCGCAGGACTTGACCTTGATAGGCAAACAGACCGCCCTTGTACCTTTGCCCGAAATGAATACGACCTTAGGCGGTGGACGGCTCGGCTTGACGCATGATGGCGGTACAATAGTCCTTAAACTCCGCCTGCTGACGCTCGGCAAGTGCCGTCATATCCTCCTGTATCTTATGGTCGGTGATTTTGCCGTAAATCTGTGTCGTGTCGATACTGCTATGCCCGAGCATCTTGCTGAGCGTCTCCATCGCAATGCCGTTGGAGAGGCAGAGCGTCGTAGCAAAAGTGTGGCGTGCCATGTGAAAGGTCAGCCCCTTGTCGATACGGCAGATTTGCCCAATGTTCACGCAGGCAAAGGAAGCCTTACGCACGGTAAGGTTCGGGAAGATGAGTTCGTCCTCCGCCTTGCCCTCGATGAAGAGCGAAAGGATTTGCTCCGCTATGGGCAAAAGGGGAACACTCGCCTCGACATCGGTCTTCTGTCGCTTGATGCGTATCTCTGCCGTGCCATCGGCATAGCGTATGATGTGCTTGGGTTTGAGACGCTGCATATCTATCCTCGCCAGCCCCGTAAAGGCACAGAAGAGGAAGAGTAGTCTGGCTCGCTCAAACTGCTTGTCTTTGATGGGTGTTTCTAAAACTCGTTGCAACTCCTCGGTCGTGAGGTAGCGTCTTGTGCGTTGGGGTAGCTCTGCCTTATAGTCCACAAAAGGGTCTGCCGTGATGTAACGCTGCTGCTGCCCGATGCCGATAAGCTTACGCAAGAAGATAACGACTATCTGTATCGTGGCCAGCGACAAGCCTCGCTCCTTCTTGAGGTAGAAATCCAAACCCTCAATGAAGCTGTAACTCAACTCCGAGTAGGCAATATCCTCTCTTGCTAACAGTTCTCTGAGGTAGGCTTGAATGAGCTGTGTGGCATAAATATAATTACTAAAAGTAGGTTTCGCCACGGTCTTCCCTACGCAAGGCTGTTTCTCTGCGATAAATCTGTTAGCTTCCTCTATGAGATAAGCCTTGGAGGCTTCGGGCTTTAATAGCTCACGCTTGAGCAGATCGGCAGAGATATAGCCTTGCTCCCAAAGCAGGGATTGATACAGACGCTCCGCCTTAGCGTGATACTCTTGGATGAGGCGATTGAGTTTTTGTGTGTCCTCGTTCTTGCCCTTGGCTCTACCGAGTCGGCTGTCCCAGTCTTCGGGGGCGATGTCCTCGCCAAGGCTGTATTGCACCTGTTCGCCATCAATGGTGATGCGCCCCATCAGGGGGCATCTGCCACTCTTCTTTTGTTTGGAGCGGTTGATATAGAAGATGTGTTTGAATGTACTGCGTGCCATCGTCTTAGAGTTTAAGGGTAAATGTGTCTTGAATACGTGCTTGCACTCGCTGCATATCCTGCCGTATGCGCTCGGAGGATACTTGGGCATAAATCTGCGTGGTACGCAGGTCGCTATGCCCCAGCATCTGACTCACGGTCTCGAGAGGAACACCCGAAGAAAGGGTAATGAGCGAAGCGAAGGTATGTCGTGCCATATGAAAGGTCAGCGGTCTGTCCATCTGGAGTTGCTTTTTGAGGTAGTGCATACCATTGAGTACGACATCCACGCTTGGCACATCAAAGACAAAGCCTGCTCGCCTGCCTCGATACCGCTCTATCATCGTAAGGGCGGGCGGTAGCACCTGCACCCGATAAGGGGTTTTCGTCTTTTGTCGTCTGCCTTTAATCCATAGCTGTCCCTCCTCGGTTACGATTTGTTCCTCTCTGAGGTTATGGACATCGGAAATCGCCAAGCCTGTAAAGCAAGAGAAGACAAAGAGGTCTCGCACGATGCGGTAGTTCTCCCACGCTATTTCCAAGGCGATGAGAGCTTGCAACTCTGCCCTTGTAATGCTTCGTGGCTCTCCCTTGGGGCGGTCGTAGCTGTAGCCCATGAAGGGATTAAGGTCTAAATGCCCTCGCCTAACGGCTTGCAGGACGATAGACTGTAAAGTGGAGAGTGTACTAGCTATCGTGCTTGGCTTTAAGCCTCGGTCGATGGTGAGGTAATACTCAAAACCCTCGATGAAGGCTTTGTCGAGCTGGCTTAGGGCAATATCCTTGAGCTTGTAACGCTTCTGCACATATTCCCGCAGCACAGATAACTGATAAGAGCGGAGCTTGAATGTTTTCAAAGCTCTATCTACTCCGATGCGCGATTGTATCTGATTAAGGTAGGCTTCAAAGTTTTTCAGTAGAAAACCCTCCTCCTGCATCTGTCCTTGGTAGGCATCTCGCAGTTGGGAGGCACTGACCACCTCGCCCCGCTCGCAAAGCTCTCGGTAGCGTGTATGAATGAGTGCGATGCACTCATTGAGTTTCCGATTGAGGCTTACGGCGACATGACTTTTGCCGAGAAGTCGCTGTTTACGGCTATCCCAGAGGGCGAGAGGGACTTTGAGTTTGGCAGAGAAGTCCGCACTACTCCTACCGATAGCAATACGCCCAAAGATGGGGGCATTGCCGTGCTGGTCGACTCGCTTCGCTTGTACGAAAAACGAGACTTTAAGTTGTTCTGTTTGCATAGCTTTTTCTTTGTTACAAAGTTACTTCTGACACAGTGCTTATGAGCTATGCAAAAGGTGGAGAGGAAGCGAATAAAAACCTAATCAACAGGGATTTAGACTCAAATCGTAACCCCTTTTTGCTTCGGGAGACAAGGGGTTACGATTTGCCCACGGAACTCCTGCCGAAAATCGCTCCCTTTTGCCTTTCCCTTTCAACGCAGAAAAACGACAATCCTATGATAAACAAACGATTATCTATTTCTCCGTTTCCTTACTTATCCCTTGATTTCTGCCTGCCGACTTTGCCCGAAAGATGAGCTTAGATTTACGGATGATTGACCCTGCCTACGAAGACCACGTGGACAACAAGGCTTCGCACTGTGCCAAGATGCTCAACGACTACTATCAAAAGTACAATGCTCAGAAGGGAACGCAGTTCGTCTTTTCTGACCTCGGCACTTATAAGCCAGGCGATGACTTCAATGTGTATAGCGAAATCAAGCGGAAGCTCGTAGAGGACTACCGCATCCCCTCATCTGAAATTCGCTTCATCCAAGAGTGTAAGAACGAGAAAGCCAAGAAAGCAATGGTCGATGCGATGAACAAAGGCGATATTCGTATCATCTTCGGTTCTACCTCGATGCTTGGCACTGGGGTAAATGCCCAACAGCGTGCCGTGGCGATTCATCATCTCGATACACCCTGGCGACCATCAGACCTTGAGCAACGCAACGGACGAGCTGTACGTAAGGGCAACCTCATCGCCAAGGAGTTTGCTGACAACAAGGTCGATGTGATTATCTATGCTGTGGAGCGGTCGTTGGATAGCTATAAGTTCAACCTCCTGCACAATAAACAGCTCTTCATCAATCAGCTCAAGACCAACACGCTGGGCTCTCGTACGATTGACGAGGGATCGATGGATGAGGACAGCGGTATGAACTTCTCTGAATACGTAGCCGTACTCTCGGGTAATACCGACCTCCTAGAGAAAGCCAAGCTCGATAAGAAAGTTACCGCTCTTGAATCAGAGCGTAAGTCCTTCCTCAAGGAGCGTGATGCCGCCAGCGGTAAACTCGCAGAGATGCAGCACTCGGTGGAGTATCACACGGGGCGTGTCGAGGAAGCGAAAGCCGACTTGGCAGCATTTGAGAGCCGTGTGCAGCGTGATGAAGAGGGCAACCCCATCAATAAACTTGTCCTCAAAGGAGTGGAAGAGGGTGATGACATCAAGGCGATGGCTGCACGCTTGCAAGAGATTGAGGAGAAAGCCCGCACCAATGGAGAGCATCACAAGATTGGAGAGATTTATGGCTTCTCTATCACCGTCAAGACCGAGAGCTCCAGCAAAGACCTGTTTCAGATGTCGGTCAATCGCTTTTTCGTCAAAGGTCAGGAGGGCATCTATTACACCTATAATAATGGTAAGCTCGCCAGCGACCCCAAACTAGCCTGTGCCAACTTCGTGAACGCTCTGGAGCGTATTCCTAAGGTCATAGAGTCGCATGAGAAAGAAGTTGCCAAGGCGAAGGCAGACATCGGCGTCTACACAGCGATTGCGGGCGGTTCATGGAAGAAGGAGGACGAATTGCGTTCGCTCAAGACCCAAGCAGCCGAGCTCGACCGCAAAATTGCCTTAGAACTGGCTCCGCCCGAGCCTGAGAAGGAAGAGGTCAACGAGGGAGAGAAGCAGGGGCAAAGTCAAGGTGGCGGACAAAGCACAACCTCTCAAGGGGAAAAGCAAGAGCCAGCTCACACTTCGCCCCAAAACACGACAACGCCCCAGTCTCCTATGCAAGCTCCGAAGAGCGAACAAGAAGACCGAGGCATCATGAGTTGTGTGGTCATATCTAAGCCCAAGTGGAGATAGAAATCCTATAGTTTGATTTACTGAAGTCGTATGGAATAAATACCTCAAATAAGTTTTGTAAATCAATATAATATCACTATCTTTGCACAAAATCAGAATGAGAGATTATGTGCAATATGAGTCGTTTGATAGAAAATACAAACACATACATTAATGAATATATCGGAGAGAAGGTCGTCTTCTCGCCGATTAACGAGTCTCTACGAAATAGAGTTCCTATTGCTATATCAGGAGAGTTTAATCTATACAGTGGCAGGATACTGAATTGTGATGTCGTCTTAGCTCTTATAGAGCAAGCAGACATCATTCCCCCAAAACAAATACAGAAAAAACTTCTAATACTAGAACAGAAACTTGGAAGTTTGGTAATTCTTGCGACCCAAGAGATAGCTTCATACAATGCTTTGCGACTTGCCAATCTTAGGATAAACTTTATTGTTCCCAATAAGCAAATGTTCCTGCCTTCCCTATTAGTCAATTTCAGAAAGGAGCAACAGATAGGAAGTGATCTAACAGAAACGATTTCTCCTACAGCTCAGGTTCTCTTACTTTATCATCTTCAAGTTGAGTCTGTTCAAGGATTAGATGCAAGAGCTTTGGCGAGTAAACTTGATGTTTCATATGCCTCTGCTAATCGTGCTATCCGTTGGCTATATGACAAAGAGCTAATCAAAGTGAGCCAAGGCAAGAGTAAATTGATTGAACTGCATCATACCCCAAGAGAATTGTGGGAGAAGGCTTTGCCTTTCTTAGAAAACCCAGTCGCAAAAATCGTTTACACAGATGATGTTATAGACACTTGGCAAAGTGGCATCAATGCCCTTTCTGAGTATACTATGATAAATCCCGAACCAAGAGCATGTTATGCCATAACAAAAGCAGCGTTAAAAACGCTCTCTACTCGTGTAAATGAGAAGTTCGGGAATAATATTGTTGAGATTTGGAAATACTCCCCACATCTACTTAGCAGTACAAACACTGTTGATAAGCTTTCTCTGTACCTTTCTCTTAGACAAACAGAAGACGAGAGAGTTCAAATAGAATTAGACAATTTACTTAACGCATTATGGTCAGAGGAATAGAAAAATTCAAAGAGTATTTTGAAGCTTTTGAGGGCAACTATGTCATTATTGGCGGAACTGCCTGCGAAATACACGAAGAGAACAATGCCATTGCTCCACGAGCCACCAAGGATATAGACATCATCTTGGTTGTCGAAGCTCTATCTCATGAATTTGTAGAACGTTTTTGGCAGTTTATAAAGGCAGGAAACTATGGTGAAAGAAATAAGGGAACTGATACTTCTGCTTCATCTCGCCATGAGTATTATCGATTTAAACAACCCGAGGAAGATAGTTTCCCTCATCAGATTGAGTTGTTCTCTAGAAGATTAGATGCCTTTAAGCTCCCAGAGGATGCCCATTTGACTCCTATCCCAACGACAGAGGATCTGTCTAGTCTCTCTGCAATACTTATGAGCGATGATTACTACAACTTCACCATAGAGCATAGCCAAAATGAAGATGGAGTACATATCGCAAACGTTGAGAGCTTGATTTGCTTAAAATGCAAAGCTTACACTGATATGATCGCTCGTAGAACACAGGGAGCTCGTATCGACAGTAAAGAGATAGCTAAGCACAAGAAAGATGTGTTCAGACTCTTGGCTATGTTAGCACCAGCAGATCGATTCGATGCCCCAGCAATGATACAAGAAGACTTGAGGCTATTCATTCAAATGGTGCATGAGGACCTTCCTAATGCCGACTTTATGAAGGCGACAGGTTTAGGTTCAATCTCAAGTGAGCAACTACTCCAACTGCTCAACAACTGCTTTTTAGACGAACAATGAAAATTCAATATGCTTCAGACCTACATTTAGAGTTTGCCGAAAACAGCAGCTTTCTAAAGCACAACCCTCTAATTCCGATGGGGGAAGTGCTTGTGCTTGTTGGGGATATAGGATATATTGGTGACGAGAACTATTCAAGGCACCCCTTCTGGGACTGGGTTTCTGATAACTTTGAGAGGTGTATTGTCATCCCAGGTAACCATGAGTTTTACAAGTTCTTTGATGTCTCTCAGTTATATAATGGTTGGGAACTATCCATACGATCCAATATCACCTGCTATTATAATAGTGTTATAGATTTGTCCCAAGAGATAGTACTCATTGGAACAACACTATGGGCTAATATAGAGCAGCATAACGCATACTTCACAGAAAGGGCTATAACGGATTTCAGACGAATAAAGAACAAGGAGAATAACCTTAGTTGGATAGACTTCAATACTCTTCATCAGCAATGTCTCGATTTTCTTCAAAAAAGTGTCGAACAACATTCATCTAAGAAAATCGTAGTAGCAACACATCATGTGCCATCGGTTGAATTGATGTCTCCTGAGTTTGAGGGCAGTTTTCTAAATGGAGCTTTTGTCGTGGAACTAAGTCGCTTTATACAGAATTCCCCCATTGATTATTGGATATATGGACATTCTCATAGAAACATAGAGAGAAGCATCGGTGCAGCAAAATGTCTAAGCAACCAACTGGGCTATGTTTTTCGTGATGAACACCTTGATTTTCGACCCGACAAACATTTTGTCATATAGCTTTTAGATGAGCTAATCTATAGCAAAACATACTCAAGTTGTTTATTACTCAAACTTGCAAATAGGGATATTTTCTGCCCCCATTTGCAAGTTTGGACAATTGAATTGAAGAATACGAATTTCTGATAACCTATTTATTACATCACTTAATCTAGTATTCTGTTGTTTTCTAGCATCTCATCTATCTCATCTCTCCTAAAGAGCAGTCGCCCATTGGCTTTGAGGTAGGGTATTTTACCCTCCCAAACCCAGTTGTAGATAGTCTTTTGCTCAACACGCAGAAGCTTTGCTACCTCAATGATGTCGAGATACTCGGGCTTCAGTGGTGGACGAACGGTCGTATCGAGTAGTTGGTCTTTGATAATAAGTAGCTCATCAAGCTTCTCCTCCATCGAAAGCATATGCTCAAAGAGGAGCTTATACCAGTCAGTTTGCTGATTTTCTGATTTGTGATCTTCTATGTACGACATCTCTCCCCCTTTTGATAGTTACCATTCGTGTCTTGCGTTAAGACGCCCTGCTCACGCATATAGGCAATATACTTCTTTGCTGTGCGGTCTTTGATTTCCATCTCTCGCATCAGCACCTCACAGAGTTCCTGGTACGAGAGCCGTGTGTTGAGCCTAAAGGCTTCTCGGATAACCGCTATTAACTCTTCTGTCTTGCGTTTATCCTTGTCCTCCTTAGACTTCTCCCCTCGGTAGACGTGCATCTCTAAGGCTTTATCCCAGCCGAAGAGCATCATCGGCACATCTAAAGGACTACCATCTCTCACCTTGAGAGCTTTGACCACCGAATACTCGGGGTTTTCGTCCTTTTCGATAGAGAGAATGCCTGCTGCCTTGCGTTGTAGCTCTGAACCGATATGCCCACGCAGTTTGATGCCGTTCGGTACAAAGTGCAGCACACAGATGATGCAAGTGTTGTAAATGCCTGCCAATCGATAAAGCTCATCGACAATCGCAATACTCTCGCTTTCGTCATTAGCCGAGCGAATCAAGTCGGCTATGCCATCGATCACCACGAGGTGAATACCTCCGTGGCGATGATGAAACAAATCCATACTCTCACGAATAAGTTTCAGTCGGTCTTTGCGTGAGAGCGAGGCTAAGTACAAAGAGTGATAAAACTCTGGCACGGCTGTGAGCGATGCTCGCCTAAGCGTCTTACCCAAATTTTTGCACAATTGAGCCTCTGACTGCTCTGTATCGTAATGCAAGACGGCTAAACCCTTGGGATTGGCGGTGATCTCCAACCCTAAGGTTTCTGTTGCGTCCATATGCTCTGCGAGTAAAGTACCAGAGAGGATAGCAGAGATGTAGTTACTCTTCCCCGTACCTTTGCCTCCAGTGATACAGAAGAGATTGTCTTGCGTGCCGAGTGGCACACCATTGACCGAAACGACCGCCTTAGA
Source organism: Porphyromonas canoris (assembly GCF_000769115.1). GTDB lineage: Bacteria > Bacteroidota > Bacteroidia > Bacteroidales > Porphyromonadaceae > Porphyromonas_A > Porphyromonas_A canoris. The sequence continues at coordinate 60,767 of NZ_JQZV01000010.1, forward strand.
GGCATCAGGTGGGTTGTCATAGTCAATCTCGCAGGAGCGAAGCATCATCATCGTTTGACCATAAATATCGGCAAACATCTTAGTGAGCAAATCTCTAAAATCCTCGGCACTATATCCGAGAGCAAAATAATCAGAGATATCTTTCTCTGTCTTTGAGCCACTAAGAGGTAAACTAAGTTGAAGGACTTTGTAGTCCGAAAGTTGTTCGGCTTGCCTATTGGACTCACGTATCCCTGTTTCGTCGGCATCATATAATAAAATAATGTGTCGAAATCGAAGGCTTAGGCTCTCGATGATATTCTCAGGGATTTGAGCCGTTTCGCTATTGAAGCAGATGGCATGGAAGCCATGAGCAGACAACGAAAGGACATCTTTTTCGCCTCCCGTAATGAATAGCATATCGCCTTTTGTCGGGAGCTGCTCCATACCGAAGCAATAAGGGCTAGGCATTCGTCCGCCATAGAGGAAGCGAAGCTTAGCACTGTGAGGGCGATAGATCTTGACATAACCACTGCCTACATACGCAAAGATCGGTTCTGTCGGAGTGCTATTTAGTTCAAAGGGATTACCTTCGCCTGAAACGCTTTCATAGCGTTTCAAACATCTAACTCGAAACAGACGCAGCGTATCCTCAAAGATGCCATAGTGTGACCAGTAGTTAAGCAGATTATCATCGAAGGGCTGTATCTCAAAATCATAAGGTCGCTCCTCAGACTTGTGAGTACAGACCACCCGTTGAGGGGCATGCTTAGAGCTTGGAACTGCCTGCGTGCTTCTTGGACTTTCACCCTTACAAAGGGAATACAAGCCCAAGCTTTGCACAATAGCCTCCATCACTTCAGGGAAACTACTCTTTACATTTAAGCCCAATAGGGTCGCTACAAACCAAAAGCAATCCCCACAATAAGTGGGGTTGCCATGGTCGTAGAACTTATACACAGACGTCTTCCTGTCATAGTAGATATGACAAGAAGCACGCTTATCATCATAGAATGGGCTTCGAAAATTGCGGTGCAAGTTTATTTCAAAACCCAGGTAGTGTGAAAACACATTCAAACCTCCCTGCGTAAGGGAAAGGATTTCATTTTTGTCAATCATAGTTCTTAAGTCTTGGGATGAATACAAGAATTGATGATGAGATTGTCCTTAAATCGGTTCATCCGACCGATTAGGTCTCCATTTCGCACACCAGACACACGCAGGCGATTGCATTTTAGGGCGATGAGGATTGACTTGAAGGAATACCTCACCTCTCCACTCTCGGTATAGCGATACCGAATCAGATTTCTTTTTCGCCAGCGATACAGTGTTGAGTCTGAAATCATCAATGTCTCAACAAGATCTTGGGTAGACATCTCTAGTTCGTCGTCGATGTCTTGCAATAAGTGGCTTGTACGCTCCACATATTGCTCAATACGATTGAGCCGGTCTATCAACTCTTGATAGGCTTGACTTTCCATAGCGATTAGATCCATTTGCGTAAACGTTTAGATTCGATTGTTACGTCTACTCCGAAGTCGCCTACGACCTTCATGATAGCATCGTAAGCCTCCTTAGAATATACTTCAAGTTTGATTTCAGCAATAGGGCGAGGCTCTTCAATCTCTTCACTTGCAAGAATTGCATAGGCGATACTAGACGAAAAGCCTAGAAATTCAACATATCGTTCGAGACGAGCAATAGATGGTTGCACCTCGCCTTTTTCCCAGCGAGACACACTACTTGATGAAACTCCTAGTTTTTCAGCTACATACTCTTGTGTGTAGTTGAGTTTGAGTCTTCCTTGTTTGAGAAACTCTGATAACTTGCTCATAATGGTAAAGTTATTACGACATCTTAGCAAGAGCAACCCACTACATGCAAGTTTTTCCACCTAATGCAAATCGTCTTGCATCAGATGCAAATTGATATTAGTAGTGGATGCAACAGGTTTCGTATAAAATAATGTAATACATGCTTTCTTGACACTATTTTTCATCGAAAATTTTGAAACAGAGCAGTATATAATAATAACTAAGGAGTTTTAGAACGATAAATCGGAATAATCCAATAAAACAAAGCTTCTTTGTCTTTGAGAATGTTTGATGCTCGAAATTCTATCGGCATCCCAACAAGAGCGTGAACTCCTCAGCTTTGCAAATCACCCAAAAAACAACTACACACAAAGGACTCCAGTGCACGGTGCAAGACCCTTTATATATAAGGGCTTGCACCGTGCACTGGCGAGTGTAGCAGTAAAAAGTATAAATAATTAAGAAGCAAAGGGTTGGAGGTACGTCCATTTTTATATACCTTTGTACCCAGAAAAATGATGCTTGAAAGAGTTCATTAGGCTGTCAAAGTGGTAGTCAACAAGCAGTCAAATTACTGCTACATAAATGCTACACAAGGAGAATAGCCCAATTAGTAGATAATTGATATACAACGATTTGAGGGGTGTTTGTTCACAAACCTCTCTCTCCGCAAACAAGGGTGTAAATCAGCGAGTTATGCGATTTACACCCTTTTCTACACCAAAAAAACTTGAGAACAATAAAATACTCCACCCAAGACCGCAATCTTGGGTGGAGATTTTTTAGGGCTATGCGATTGCACCTATAAAAGGTCTAGACTTCAATCTAAACTTATTTATCCTTTCCATTCTCGGTTAATTTTATTGTTGTATCGTTTAGTTATAAATTATACAACTATGATATACGGATATATAAGAGTCAGTAGCGACAAGCAAACAGTAGAGAATCAACGCTTCGAAATCACAAACTTCTGTCAAAGGCAAGAGCTCCATATTGACGACTGGATAGAGGAGACCATCAGCGGCACAAAAGCCTATAACAAACGGGAGTTGGGACGGCTCCTTCGCAAAGTGGGCAAAGACGACATCATCGTCTGCTCCGAACTCTCGCGTCTAGGGCGTAACCTCTTTATGATTATGGAAATTCTCAACATCTGTATGACCAAAGAGTGTCGCGTATGGACTATCAAGGACAACTATCGGCTCGGAGACGATATCCAAAGCAAGGTACTCGCCTTTGCCTTCGGACTCTCTGCCGAGATAGAACGCAACCTCATCAGCCAACGCACCAAAGAGGCCTTAGCCCGACGACGAGCCGAGGGCGTGGTCTTGGGACGTCCCAAAGGAAGAAAGACGAGCCCAGAAAGGCAAAAACTATATCCCAAACGCGCACTCATCAAAGCACTTCTGGAAGAAAACGTCCCCAAGCGACAGATTGCCAAAATCTGCAAGTGCGACCGCAACACCCTGGCTCGCTACATCAAAACTTTTCTCCCCTTTACCACTACAGCCCCAAAAGAGTGAGCTTTGCGATGGCGAGAAAAGTTCTGTTGAATACGAGCCTTTTTGTGCAGCAAGAGCAAATTATCTGTGCTTTCGAGGGAGCAGACAGCTGGGTGATACTCTCTCCTATCGAACAAAGTATCAAGCGAAAAATCNGAGCCTTTTTGTGCAGCAAGAGCAAATTATCTGTGCTTTCGAGGGAGCAGACAGCTGGGTGATACTCTCTCCTATCGAACAAAGTATCAAGCGAAAAATCGAGGCGGTCGGAAAACCTCTCAAAGAGTGGGATATCAATATTTATCGAGGAGTGCTCACTGGTTGTAATGAGGCTTTCATCATCTCCACCGAGAAGCGAGACGAGATTTTGGCCAACTGCCAAAGCGAAGAGGAGAGAGAACGTACTGCCGAGCTTATTCGACCCATTTTGCGTGGCAGAGATATTAAAAGGTATGGATATGAGTGGGCAGATCTTTGGCTAATAGCGACATTCCCTTCTCGGCACTATGACATAGAACAGTATCCTTCTGTGAAAGATTATCTACTCTCATTCGGCAGGGAACGCTTAGAGCAAACAGGGCAAACCTACATTGTCAATGGAGAGAAAATCAAAGCTCGCAAAAAGACCAATAACAAGTGGTTTGAAACACAAGATAGCATTAGTTATTGGGAGGATTTTTGTAAGCCAAAGATCATATACCCAAACATGACCAAATATCTTCCGTTTGTATATGATGACAAGAAGCTCTTGACTAACCAAAAGTGCTTTATTATTACAGGGAACTATGTAGAGTATCTTACAGCGTTCTTTAATTCTTCACTATTTAAATTCTGCTTTAGAGACTCATTCCCTGAACTGCTAGGTGGAACGCGAGAGTTAAGTAAAATCTTTTTTGAGAAAATTCCTATCCGTGAAGTTTCTGGTATTCAGAATATAGAATATCAAGAAGCCATAGAAGACATACAAGTAGAATACACAAGACAAAAAGCACAGAGAATAGACTCTATGCTCTTTGATTTGTATGACCTCACTCTCGAAGAGCGGGAAACTATCGGATTTATTGAGATTCTATGATATATTGCGTAATGAAATCCTGTTCATTAATAGATAAGTCATACATTTTGAAAACAATATCGTTTATCTCCTTTTCGGTTTCATCAGAATGACAGATTCTCTGTTTATCTAGAAGATGCGACAATCTACTATTGTGTAATGTGTTGTATGGTATGCATATTGGTTCTATTGCTTGAACACTAACTAATAAATCTCCTGTACCTGTTTTGGGCGAATCTTTTAATAAATAGTGACCCATGACAGAGTTGAGGATACAGCACAAATATTCTATATGCTCACCAGTAGCAAAACATGTACTATCAAGACCGAGGCATCCCTGTCTATCATAAGAAAATCGCAAAATAGAGCCGATTCTTTTCCAAATTATTTTCGGCTTACAAAAATCCTCCATATAAGCGCAATTACGAAGGTTGTAAGGGGTGTCTCCTTGATCAGCCCTATTATGTATTTTATCCCAATAGATTTCTAAATGCGCTTTTACGGCAGGATAGTCTTCGATGTTGATGCGTGGGAGTTTTCCTTTCACTCCATTATGTGTATTGATAATCCACAGGTCAGCCCACTCATATCCATACCTTTTAATATCTCTGCCACGCAAAATGGGTCGAATAAGCTCGGCAGTACGTTCTCTCTCCTCTTCGCTTTGGCAGTTGNGATTTTTCGCTTGATACTTTGTTCGATAGGAGAGAGTATCACCCAGCTGTCTGCTCCCTCGAAAGCACAGATAATTTGCTCTTGCTGCACAAAAAGGCTCAAATCTTTGAGACTATCCCAACTCTGCTTAGAAGCAGCAGCACAAATCGTCTGTCTCTGATTTGTAGCTCGCTCAAAGAGAAGGATGTTTGTGTCGACCGTAGCACTCTCAAATACTTTTACTCCTGCGAAATCGATGAGCAACTTTGGATTGGTTTTGGTAGCAAAGAAAGATCTCATCTTTTCTCCATACCCTGCACGCATCCATTTGTTTGAGGTAATGTAGCAGAGATGCCCTTTTTCTTTGAGCAGCTGCCAACCTCGTTCGTAGAAAAGGCTGTAGATGTCGCCTGTTCGTGCAAAAGATGTGTAGTTACAATCTTTGTATCGCGTTGCCAATTCTCCCCCATTATTCTGCAATTGGATGTAGGGTGGATTGCCTATGACGATGTCGAAGCCTTCAGCAAGGCCAAACATCCATTCAGGGTCGAAGAATGAGCAGACGGCATTCTGATCATAAGGATTCCAGGCAGCCAACTGTAACGCATCTTCGGGAGTAAACAAATCGTCTTCAGAAAGTAGTTTTGCTAACTTCTCGCGGAGTTCTTGGTCTTTTTCTCTTAGACGGTGCTTAATGGAGGCAGAACGGGCTGAAAAGTGTTGATGACGCACCTTTATTAAGTCTTCTTTCATCTGATTAACCTCAGGGTTTTCGAAGAGACATCCTTGTATAGGTTTCTTTTTCTTTGCAATAAGAGAGTCGGCTGATACGAATTTGGTCTCCAAGTTGGGCAAGGTGGGAATGCCGAAATTGGGCTTCGATGCATCCTTTTCGCACTCACAAATCAGAGATATGAAGAACCTTAATTTTGTAATTTGTGCGGCAATGCTCTGTATATCGCTTCCATATAAACAGTTCTCAATCAGATAGAGCTTGAGGTCATAGATGTTTTCGGAGGGGATAATGCGCTGGAGAATCTCGACCATACGAGAGAGCAAGCCCATTGGGAATGCCCCCGAACCACAGGCGGGGTCGAGGATCTTAACTTGTTTGAGACGCTCGGCTACCTGCTTATAGAAGTTGATCTGTAGCGGAGCGTACTCGAAGTCGCTACGAAATAGCTGTCGCACTTTAGGCGTATCACCAAGGTAAGCGATGAGACTTTCGTCTACCATATAGTTGACCACCTCACGGGGGGTATAGAACGAACCGCTCTGGTTGCGTGCGGTCTCTTTGGTTTCGGGATTGTATGATCCAAGAAGATTCTCGAATACTTTTCCGAGCAATTCAGGATCGAGTGCGACCTCTTGCTCCTCGGGAGAGTTCTCCTCAATCGTGAAATTATAACGCCTCAAGATGGATAGCAAGCCTTTATTGGGTTCGAAAAAGAGGACGTTGGGCACTACAGCACGATGCTTGTAACGACCATCGGAAAAACGAAGGTCGTTGCGACTAAAACCATCATAGTTGTAGCACAGCTCGACACCATCGCTATAGCGAGTTTTGTCTAAACACTCAAACAGGCCTCCATTGAGAAACGGAACCTCGGAGAAGAGCTGAATGACCTCTTGTTGGCTTATGGTAAACATCTCTGCATAGCGATATAGGTTTTTCACATCTCGTTTGCTGGATGTGGCAAACTTTCGGGTGTTGCCATTATCATCCTGTATGGATCTGTTGAGCGTACCAAAAAAGAGGTTTTGTAAGATCGCGTTGTAGTAGTTTCCCGTAGTAGGGCTATCGGGATCAAACTCTTTGAGTATCGTTCGCAAGAAGTCTGACTCAAAGAGTTGGGCTGGTACCAGATTCTTTTGCTTGATAAACCACACGAACATTAAGCGTGTGATCATGCGGATGATCTTTGTCTCGAGATCCTCCCGATCGTCCTCTTCGATAGTGGTATTATTGGGGAATGTAATGTTGGAGGCAGGATCGATAGCCCATAAATACCAGCCAAATAAGTCTTTGTAAAATTGTTTGGTAAGCGGTTCTACCGAGAAGGCTTCCTTTATCGTAGAAAAAGTGACACCTTGTCTCTGTAGTTCTATAAAAGAGCTCACAGCTGTATGATAGTAGTTCTCCTTTTGGCCCAAAACATAAGTGTATCGTTTGGGTGAAGTTGCCTCGCCTTTGATGTCACAAATGAAAGACAAACGCCAATGATCTTCACTATCAAAGACGACCAAAGCTGCATCAAACTCCCCCCAAGTAGGGTTGATGAACGACTTCACAAGATTGCGCAAACCTACACGCTTGTTGACCACAGATCCCTCTACGATCTTATAATGAAACAAGCCTATGCGATAATGGTCAGTAGTGTCTACACTTCCCAAAAAGTAGCCTTCATCTGAAGAAATCTGCTCGATTCGCTCGGGAATTGTTTTCAATTCTGTAGCACCAAGAAGGTTTTTCAACAGATCATACCACCGCTTCAGGTCGAATGCAGACTGAAACAATGCTCTCAAATTGTCTGAGGTGTATGTAGTTGCCATTTATTGTTTATCTAAATGATTCTGAAATAATAATTTGTGGACTAGATATTTCCTGCTCATCGTGACGCTGATGTTTGCTTTTGGTCTGATATTCGTCCTGCAATTCAGCAATTTTTGCTTGTAGGCTGTACTCCTCCTGTTTCATCCTAGCTCGGTCGTTCCTATACTCACGTGACAGAGCTTTTAGGGAGCGAGGCAGCTGTGCATAGACTCCTTCATTGATATACCCTATCAGCACATCGCATTGTGATTTTAGTTCATTATCAGAAGTAATCTGCTTGATCGTACGTAAGAATTTGTTGGCTTCTAGGGAAGTCCTATCTAAGTCGGTACGATTGATTGAAGAGGTATCTGCCGCCTCCACATATTCTTTGACATATTGTTGGACAGCTGCATTGACATGTTTGTAATGTTCCGCTTCATTGGCAAAGGGAATCGGTTGTTCTTCTGGCTTAGCTTTGAGATATTTTACGGCCTCGAGGAAGTCAATAGTCCGCACCTCTGTTTCTGATGAGATATAAAATTCGGTTTTTACATTTGATGCAACAAAGATAATACTCTTGCCTCTGTGTTTACCTGTGTCACGCATCACTCGACTTTTCATGGGAAGAGCCTTAATTTTGTGATAGAGCTTACGGTCGCTGTTATAAAGATCGCGCACCTCACGCAGTAGGGCTATTTTCTTATCCACACTATCCTTGACCTTGTTATCGAACATTTGAAACTCCTTCACAATCTCCTCTTTGGAGAAAATTTGAGCGTCCTCGCCAAAAGCAGAATGGAAACCCTGCAGTTTGATCAAGGCATTTTTGTACAGCTGAATTTCTTTATCGCCTTGTTGCGAGGGATAGAACATATAATTGTAGATGTTGGGAGCAACCGATCCTATACGATTGACACGTCCTATGCGCTGCATCAATCTTGTGGCATTCCAAGGAGAGTCGTAATTGACAATCACATTGGAGCGATGTAGGTTCACCCCTTCTGCGAGCACATCTGAAGTGACGATTATATTATATTTCTTCGCATCATGTTCAAAATTTGCATCAAAGTTTTCTTTGATAGTCTTTCCTAAGCGATTACGGCTGGAGGAAGTCACTTTGAGCACATCCGTGAGCCCCATATCATCGGTCAATCTCTCATACAAGTAATTCAGCGTATCTACACTCTCGGAAAACAGAACTAATTTACCTGATGGGTTTCGGGGGGTGTCAAAGAAGTCTGTAGCAAGCTTTTCTCGAAATTTATCAAACTTTGGGTCATCATGCTCCTGCGCCCAGTCGGCGTTGAGATTTTCCAAGATCTCTCGGTCGTGGTTCAGCATCTCTAAAAATTCTGGGACGAAAGCCTCTGCGGGAAAAAGGATGTCTTCTTTCGCATATCCCTTGGCAATGGCATACTCGATAATCTCATCTAGTTCCATATCCTTTGCCTGAAGATCTTTTACTTTCAAGTCAGGAGCAATAATGACCTTATTCTCATCAAACATCTTAATCATATCTGTCGTGATACGAAGTAGAGTCTGTAGAGACTTCTTGAAAGCATGGAAGCTGCTCTCTAGACGTTTGACCATGTGCACACGATAAATACTCGCCAATGATCGGCCAATATGTTCGGCATTTTTATACTGGGTACGTAGTTCTGGTTTCAGAAATTCAACTGCACGATATCGGGCATAGGTCAGTCCATTCCCCTCTGGATTGTCTTCCGACTTGCCATCGGTGAGTTGTTTCAAAGTTTCGTAGAAACGGATGCTCGTATCGGGGTCCATGACATATTCCAACTCATTGGGGGGCAATATATTGGGGAATACTATACCTTGCGATGCAATATCCGATTTATAATCTGGGTCGTTCAGGATGTTGTTGCGTGTACGGCGCACGGTCACTTTGTCGATGACTTTGTTGCGTATCTGCTCATAGATTTTGTCCACATCATCAGTCACATCACGTTTTCCTCGTTCACGCATCAGCTTTTTGTATGCTGTAATGAGGGGGGTAAAAAATCCTTTAAGGTTGGGAACTCCATCAATCGTGCAACTTTGGCTATTCTGAAATAGAAGCAAGAGGTTCTGCAGGTCATCAGGACGATTGTTGAGTGGGGTTGCAGAAAGAAGCATAACCTTCTTTTGCTGGTTCCTCAACAATCCAGCATTCAAGCAAGGCGACTTGCAAATCTTCTGCAATTCATCGTATTTTCCTGAGCTATCGCTACGAAATCCGTGAGCTTCATCGACAATAATCAAATCGAACTCCTCTTTGTCCTTGTAGTTATTCTTCCCATCAATAATTTTAGAAAGGCTACCATTTGTAATGAATTGAGTCTTCTTGTAAATTCCAAACAGTTTGAATGTGTTTTTCCAGTTCTCTTCCAATGCGGAAGGATAGACCACAAGGATATTGGTGTTTTTTCCATTAGCTTCCACAAAGCGTTTTGCAATCATGGTAGCAATCATTGTCTTACCCAGACCAACAACATCTGCGAGGAACAGCCCATTGTGCTGCATCAACATTTGGTAGCCTTGGATTACTGCATCTTTTTGGTATTTCAGCTCCTTAACTCCATCGGGTAGTTGGATAGAGAAATCATCTTCTACTTGATCTCCAAAGATGTCGATAAGTACCTTGATATATAGTTCGTAGGGGGTTGGCTGATAACCTAAGTATGTTTTTTTCTTATACTCCTCAATATCCTGAGGCGTTAGATCGACGGCTTCGTTCCATAATGTCCAGAACTCATCAGAACAATACTTCACATCGTCAAAATCTTTCATTGCCACATTGAGTTCATATTGCGGAGGTTGCTTGATGCCCAAGCCAGAATCCGAAATATTGGAAGAGCCCATAATCACCCAGCCATCGCTATGTTCACTATGATGCAGAGGGAGGCATAAGTAAAATTTAGCATGCAGGTTCTTGGTGGCATGAATCTTCATCTGTAGTCGTCCTGAGACCAGATCTTCACACATCTGTAAGATACCCTCCTCTACCTCGGACGAATACTGGGCATTGATAATATCCTCCTTGAAGTCATTTTGGTAAATCTCTTTGGCTTTATTCTCATCCGCAAGCATCAAAAGTGCTTTGTTGTGCTTTCGGAAAATATCATCGATATTGATTCCTACCAAGATTTTTATCTCTGATATATCTCCCAGTTCTTTACGCAATTTGAAATATCCCGATGAACGAAAAAAACCTACAACAGCCAAGAAGCGGTCGAATGTTGTCATCTCCGATGCAATACCTTTCAGCTTATCAAAAAGCGTGTTGCCCACCCCGTTGTTAAAAAACTTTGTACTCATTGTTTTGTATAAAAATCAAGAAGATCTGCTACAAAGGTACGAAGAAGCGAGCAGAAGGGCGAGGGGATTTCCCTATTTAACACTGAAAACCAAGGTGCGAACCCCTAAGGGGGCAAAATATCGCGAGAGGCTCGGGGCAGTGGTGCTCTGCGAGCCTCTTTTTGTGTGAAAATGTGGGGTGAGTACTATGGAGTGAGGGCTTTGATTTCCTGCCTTTTCCCTGCATTTCCTGCGACTCCCCTACCATTTCATAGACAACGAATTAGCTCATACTTTCGCAGTGTCAGAGCTGACTAATAGCCCGAAGCGCAAGGGCAAAAGTATTCACAACTCAACTGCAATGAAGTATGATTTTAGAAGAACTTTTGGGCAAGCCCGTATGGCAGATGACTGGCGAGGAGTTGCTCTTCCTTGCTCGCCACGGCTCACAGCCCAGCAATACTACAACGGAGGTACCCACCTCCAAAGAGCAAAGACGCTATGTGTATGGGCTATCGGGCATCGCTCGCCTTTTCGGCTGTAGCCTCCCTACCGCCAACCGCATCAAGCAGAGTGGCAAGATAGATCGAGCCATCACGCAGGTAGGGCGTAAGATTATCGTGGACGCTGACCTCGCTCTCGAATTGGCAGCTCGCAAAACAGGAGGACGAAGATGAATGCGCCAGACTACGAGAGCATTTGGCAGCAGTCGCTCATTCGAGTGACGGACAAGTTCAGCCTACCGCCCATCGTACTGCGTGTGGACGATGCCACCATCGGCACGCTGGGCAACTTCAGTGTCTCGACAGGGAAAGCCAAGGCAAAGAAAACTTTCAATGTGAGTGCCTTGGTTGCCTCAGCCCTCGCTGGTCGTCAGGTGTTGGAATATCGGGCGTGCTTTCCCGAGAGCAAACGCAACATCCTCTACTTCGACACCGAGCAAAGCCCTTACCACTGCCAGCTGGTGATGCAACGCATTCTGAGGCTGGCAGGGCTACCGCTCGACCGAGAACCCGAGCGATTGCAATTCAGCCACCTCAGAGCCATTGCCGACCCCAACCAACGAAGAGAGATTATCCGCCATGCCATCTACAACACGCCCGATGTGGGCTTGGTTGTCATCGACGGTATCCGTGACCTGATGCTCGACATCAACAACTCGACCGAGGCGACACGCCTTGTGGGCGACTTGATGAAGTGGACAGGCGAGCGAAACATCCACCTGCACACCGTGTTGCACCTCAATAAGGGAGACGACAATGCCCGAGGACATATCGGTACGGAGTTGAACAACAAGGCGGAGTGTGTCTTACAAATCACAAAGGATAGCGTTGACGCCGACCGCAGCGTGGTTGCCCCTGCGATTATTCGCTCCAAGCCCTTTGACAAGTTTGCCTTTCGCCTCACGGAGCAAGCCGATGGCATCTGCCTGCCCGAGGTCGATGCGACCTATGTAGAGGACACGAAGACCGCCAAGCATTTCTCCTATCAAGAGCTGACGGACGAGCAGCATCGAGAGGCTCTCAAGGCGACCTTTGGCGAGGATACGACCCTAAGCTATGGCGACCTAATACCCCGACTGCGATCTGCCTATCGAGGTATCACCGCTCACGAATATGGGCAGACAAAGCTCAAAGAATTGCTCCGCTTCCTTCTGAACAAGCGCATGGTCGTCAAAGAAGAGCGTGGCAAATACCGCTTCAACCCCGAATACCACTACTAAGCAGATGAAAAATCTCTGTAGAATGCGGTAATCTCAAGGCGTCGAGGTCGAGCACGAAGGGAGCATACTCTAGTATGTGACCGAGTGCGAGCACCGAAAACAACGAGGAGAGTGCCGTATTATACAAGATTTTTTCGGTCGGACGGACGCAGGCTATATATACCTGAACCGACCGACCAAAGAAAAAGCGACACTTGGTCGGACGGACTATGTGCCTATAGGTTTCGACCGACTAACCAAGCACCAACAATAACCCTCCAAGAAAAAAGACATGAAAACGATACAAGTAATCAAGCAACTATCTATCGTGGAATACCTCCAGCAGGCTGGACACGAACCGAAACAAATCAAGGGCAATGCCTATTGGTATTGTTCCCCCTTGAGACAAGAGCGTACACCTTCCTTCAAAGTAAACACCGAACGCAATCAGTGGTACGACTTCGCCACTGGCGAGCATGGCGACATCATTGACCTTGTTTGTGCTTTGAACCGCTGCTCAACGGCAGAGGCACTGCAACACCTCCGAGGAGAGACAGGACTACCAAAGAATGATTTTTCTTTTGGCGGAACAAAAAACTCCACTCAGCAAGGACTCGAAATTCTTTCAGTGCAACCCATTTCTAACTCGCAGTTGCAACGCTACGGCTCGGAGCGCGGCATTTTGCCCTCTCAGCTAGAAAAGTATTGCTCCGAGGTACGTTATCGCTCAGGCGAACGAAGCTATTATGCCCTTGGCTTCCCCAACGATGCAGGGGGCTGGGAACTACGCAATCCCTATTTCAAGTGCTGTATCGCCCCGAAAGCTATGAGTACGTTGGGAGCAGGGGCAAAGAGCGTGCAGGTCTTTGAGGGCTTTATGGATTTTCTCTCTTGGCGAACACTACACCCCAATGAGCCAAGCGACAGCCTGGTGTTAAACTCCTTGATTCTCCTCCCAAGAGCTTTGCCACAACTGCAAACATATCCCTGTGTGGAGTGCTTCCTCGACAATGATGAGGCTGGACGAAAGGCTTTGCATCAGCTTCGAGAGGCAGGCATAGAGGTCAAGGATATGAGCGGTCTTTATGCCCCTCACAAAGACCTCAACGAATGGCTCTGTGCCAATCGAAAGTCGCAAAAGCAGGCTCAGACTCCTCGCAAGCGAGGGCTTCGCAGATAGTGCAAAAGCACGCAATTCAAACCGAGTATTCATCGGGTAATCCCAAGGAAGGCGAATTGATGGCTCGGCTTTGTTTCGGGACTATGGCAGTGCTGACCGTCTGCAAGTTCTCAAAGGGAGAACTTAGAAACAAAGCCAGCAAGCATTCAATGAATACTTAGACAGACTGAACTCAGAGGTAGCAGGCGGAGCGGACATTTCGAGAAATGCCATAGCTTATTAGGGCATTTTCTTCACGCTCCACTCCGTTACCGCTAAAAAAGCCCTCCTGAGCCAAGGGACTTCGCCCCTTTGGATACCCCCTAAAACCAATCTTCAACTATGGGCTATGCCGTATTACATATAGACAAGGCGAAAGGCAGCGACTCGGGCGTGACCGCTCATATCGAGCGGACGTACACCCCGAATAATGTCGATGCCTCTCGCACGCACCTCAATCGGGAACTGGTGCAATTCCCCGAAAATGTCACGAGCCGAACACAGGCTATCGAGCACCGAATAGCGACCGCAGGCATCTACCGCAAGGTTTCTGACAATCAAGTGCGAGCTTTGCGATTTATCCTCTCAGGCTCCCACGAGGATATGCTTCGTATTGAGAAAGAAGGACGCCTCTCTGAATGGTGCGAGGCTTCGGTGGATTGGCTACGACAGACCTTCGGAGCGGAAAATGTCGTAGCAGCCACGCTCCACGCAGACGAGGAGACACCCCACATCCATGCCACCGTTGTGCCGATTGTGCAAGGAGAAAGACGCAAAGCCAAAGAGGAGGCCGACAACGGCAAACGCAAGTATAAGACCAAGCGAAACAAGGTGCGCCTCTGTGCCGATGATGTGCTTACCCCTAAGAAGCTGGAGGAGTATCAAACTACCTATGCCCGAGCGATGGCAGGCTTCGGCTTAGAGCGAGGCATTTATGGATCAGAAGCCAAGCACCGCACGAATATGGCATATTACAAAGAGCTGGTCAAAGCAACTGCCAACAAGAAGGCAGAGGAAGCTCAGCTCAAAGAGCGTGTTGCCCAACTGGAAAAGAAAGCAGGTAAGCTCCGCATCAAGGACACGCTTTATTCTTTCTTTGGCAATTCTGAGTTAGATAAAGCCGAGCAACGTATCGAAGTCCTCAGGAAGGAGGCGGAACAAGCTCAATACCTCAGCGAACAAAAAAAGAACGACATCCGCAAGGAGGTTGTCGTTCTACAAGACAGGCTCAAGGACAAGGATAGAGAGCTGGAGCAACGACAAAAAGAGCTGAAAGCCTACGAGGAGGAGCGGTGTTTCATTCAGCGATTTATGCCTCCATTCTTTGCCCTTCTCAATGTACGCAGACTCTTAGCGTTTATGGGCTTCTCGGATGAACAGATAACGCAAATGTATCACACAGGCAATTCCGTGCGAGCCAAAGCCAAGGTTTACTCCTCGATGTACAGACGCTACTTCGAGGAGGAGGACACAATGCTCTGTATTGAGAAAGACCAAAAGCAAAAGCCCTTCCTCTCCATCAATGGCTTATCCGTCCCCGACTGGTGCGAACATAAGTGGCAGCAGCTTATCGGGCGAAATAGGGGGAAGAAACTATAAGAGTGTTTATTTTATCTTTTTGAGATAATCACCAATGTCAAATGGCCCCAGGTTCAAATCATAACGAGCATACAAAGGGTGGCGAGGATGTTTAGATTTCGTTAGTTCTCCTATTTGTAGCCAAGAAACCTTACGATTGTTTTCTGAAAGGACAGAGGCAATATCTCTAAAACAATCTAACAAATAAGTTCTTTTGCCCGCAAGGTTTCCCCAAGCAACAAGCACCTTGAGTTCTTCAAACCCATCAAAATATCGCTTAATCGCATCAAGGTTATTTTGATGTAGCTCTTCACTTCTTTTTTGATGTACACTTGCAAAATTGGTAGATCTTTGAGGATAAAGGTTGAGCATAATAAATCCATCACAATTATTTCTCTCAGCAAATCCCATGACTTTTCTAACTGTAGGATCTGGTTTTGTTTCATTTGCTGTACTTGGATTAACTCCAATTACAACAAGTGGAGATGTACACTCACTTGCCAATACATAACGATGAGTATTTTCATTACCAATCATTTGTTTGATTTTATAGTCCATATTTTCTTATTGTTTGTCTATTATTCTACTTAATTCTTCTTCGACCTCCTCAATGCTTGGGAGGGTGGAACGAAGGTTGTCGGGGATAGCCTTAGTGAGCTGATAGTCGCTGACACCTATTGGCTGTTCGTAACCCGAAAGGGCATATTGCGCAACGACCTTATCACCACCATTACAGAGGAGCAAGCCGATGGTCTTGTTGTCGTGTTCGCCTCGGAGTGTGTCGTCTATTACATTGATGTAGAAATTCAGTTGCCCCATGTATTCAGGCTTGAAAGGCGTTGCCTTCAGCTCGATAACTACATAGGCGTGCAGCTGAATGTTGTAAAGCACAAGGTCGGCATAGAAATCTTGTTCGCCCACCTGAAAATGTTTTTGCTGTGCCACAAAGGCAAAGCCACTTCCCATCTCGAGCAAATACTTCGTGATATGCGACACCAGTTGACGCTCGATATCTCGCTCCGCCATCTGCTCCGTCTGCTCCATGATGTCGAAGATGTAGGGATCTTTCATCAGATAGTTGGCAAGGTTACTCTGTGGCTCGGGCAGACGCACGGTAAAGTTGTTTACCTTCTTCGCTTCAATCTGACGAGCGAAAAGATTCGTGTCCAGCTGTGTTTTCAGTACATTACTGCTCCAACCATTCGCCACGGCTTGCGTGATGTACCAATAGCATTCGCCAAGAGGGAGTTTGCTGTTGAGGAGTATCACATGGCTCGCCCAATTTGTACGAACGACCGCAGAACGCTTGAAAAGCTCCTCTATTTGCTGAATGTCTGTGCGATAGACAGAAGAAAGCGTTTGAGACACCTCTCCTAACTGTGCAACAGGTTGTTGCGCAATTTCAATCGGTTGATTTTCTGTATTGGGGATTAGTGCAAGAGGCTCTTGCACTAATTGATTGAGTTGAGTCGTAAGGGCTTTCACTGCGTCCACAGATGGATTACTTAACATGCTGTCTGCCTCGCACATCTGTTGCAACACATTCAGAGGATAGGCACTGGCAAAGCGACACATGTAGAAGATGTTTCTGCGAGAATAGCCTTTCTTATCAGGATATTGTGAGCGAATAGCTTCCGAGAGTTTGTCGATGACCTTTGCTCCCCAGCCCTCTCTTTCTTGGAGGTAAAGAATGAAATGTCCCACCTTCCAATAGTGAAAGAGCATATCGGCATTAGCAGATGCCACGATACGCACCTGCGTTTGCTCGATGTCTGTCCCGATAGCATGTACGATAGGGCTGAAATCCTTGCGGTCTATGGCTTGTATTTCTTGTTTCATAGGGCTATAACTGATTAAATTTACTCATCGCATTCGCCTTGATGTCGTCTGCAATGTCGATGTAAGGCTTCATCGCCTTGTAGTCGCTGTGTCCTGTCCATTTCATGACCACCTGCGGAGGGATACCGAGGGCAAGGGCATTACAAATAAAGGTGCGACGCCCAGCGTGTGTGCCGAGGAGGGCATACTTGGGCGTGACCTCGTCTATTCGCTCGTTGCCTCGGTAGTACGTCTGACGCACAGGTTCGTCTATGCCTGCCAGTTCTGCCAGTTCCTTGAGGTAGTCGTTCATCTTTTGGTTGGTAATCACAGGCAAGACCTTATCGTCCTCAAATGCCACATCTTTGTATTTATCCAAAATCGCCTTGCTGTGATTGTTCAGTTCGATAATCAGGCTGTCCGAAGTCTTGACGGTCGTCACCTCGATATGTTCGCCTTTGACATCGCTTCGGCGGAGGTTGAACACATCGGAATATCGCAAACCTGTGAAGCACTGAAAGAGGAAGACATCACGCACTCGTTCGAGAGCCTGCTTGTTGGCAGGTATTTCGAACTCTCGGAGCTTCGTCAGCTCATCCCAAGTCAGGAAGATGATTTTCTTCTGCGTGCTCTTGAGTTTGGGCTTATAAGTGTCGTAGACATTGTTCTGATGCACTCCCTGCTTGAAAGCCCAACGCAAAAACCATTTGAGGAATGCTAGCTGTTTGCCAATGGTGCTATTACGCATCTCCTTGACCTCACGAAGATAGGCGACATAGTCGTTCAGTCCCTTCTCATCGAAAAACTCAAAGTTGAGCCCCTCCCGAAAGTTCGAAAGATGGTTCTTTACGGCTGCAAACTTCTCATAAGTGGAGTGTGTCCAATCATTCTGTCGCCCACAATCACGCACAAACTCATCAAAGACCTTGTAGAAATCGTTGCCCTCTGTGTCTTTTTTCTTTTTGGAGGGCTTCGCTTCTTCCTCCGCTGGTCTGTGCAGGGCGTTGAATGCCTCCTTGATTTGCTCGGGCGTAGGCATTACCTCATCGACCTCAAACTTCTTGAAGATCTCTTGTATCTCGGTATAATAGCCGAGTAGCGAAGCATTGATTTCGGCTGCCGATTGCTTGAGCTTGTTGGTGCAGCCATTTCTGACTCGCTGTTTGTCGGCATCCCACTTGGCTGCATCAATGCGATAGCCCGTAGTAAACTCAATACGCTGAGAGGCAAAGTTCACACGCATGCGAATAGGCACATTCTCCACGATGGGAATGCCAGCCTTTTTGCGACTCTCAAGAGCAAAGATGATATTGCGTTTGATATTCATATTGTTTGGGTGTGTAGTTTCTGCACCCAAAATTACACCCAAAAATCCATATCACCAAAGATTTCCTATGAAATCTCACTTTATCAGACTAACACACAAATAACTGAAAAACAAAATATTGAACACCTATGACTATTTGTGAGAGTTCAAGAGAAAGAGCCTCTCTCTCCGCTGGAAGGTTTCAAAAGGGTTTCACAACCCCATTCAAAACAGCCTTCAAAATATAGATAATCGTTGTAAAATCAAGGTTTTACAACGATTTTTCTTTGTATATATCCCTATCTGCTGACGGCTAACCCCTATACTTTGATGCTACACAAAACAATGATGCGTATGAAGCAGAATTTTAAGGTATCCTTTTACCTACGCTCGAATTACGAAAACAAAGAGGGAAAATCGCCCGTGATGCTGCGTGTGTTCCTGGGTGGGGAAATGGCAAACTTTGGCTCTACAAAGATTTTTGTAGACAAGGCGCTATGGAACAATACCACCAGCCGACTCAAAGGTCGCACAGCTGACGTACTAACCGCCAATGCTGCACTCGACGGCATTTCGCACACCCTCAATAGTATCTACCGCAAGTTGGAGGACGATGAGTCACTCTCAATGGACAAAATCCGCTCCTTCTATTGCGGAAAGACCAAGGAGTACACAGAGTTCCTCCCCGTCTTCGACTCGTTTATCGATGATGTAAAACAGCGGGTAGGGAAAACCATCAGCAAAGACAGCCACCAAAAATACAGCGTGCTTCGCAGACACTTCTTTGAGTTTCTCAAGCACAAGTATGCTCGCAAGGATATTGGACTGACGGAGCTTACCCCTGCCGTAATGCAAGACTTCGAGTTGTATCTTAGCACCGTCGCAGGTTGCTCTTACAACACGACTGTCAAGAAGATGAAGACCCTCAAGACGATTACCATCTATGCTCAAAAGCGTGGCATCCTGATGCACGACCCCTTCCTCAATCATCGCTTCCACTTGGAGTCCGTCAATCGTGGCTTCTTGACCGATGAGGAAATCCTCAGCATCGCCAACAAAGACTTTGGGCTAAAACGATTGGAGTTGGTGCGTGATATCTTCATATTCTCTTGCTTCACAGGGCTGGCTTATATCGATGTGGCCAACCTCACGCCCGACCACATCGTTACGATGGACGACAAGCAGTGGATTATGACGCAGCGTCAAAAGACCAGCGTATCCACCAACGTTCTCCTCCTCGACATTCCCAAGAGTATCATCGAGAAGTATGGCGAGCAGACTTATCGTGATGGCAAGCTTNACCAACATCAAGACTACGCAAATCTATGCCCGTATTACGAACAAGAAGATTGAACACGATATGGAGCAGCTCGCAGGCAAGCTCGATAAGTTCAACTCAGCTATGGGCATCGCTAAATAACACTTATATCACCCTAAAATCAGAAGAAATTATGAATCAGACCAAGAAAGAGCTTTCTTACTTCCGTTTGAAGTTAGAAGCCTACCTCAGTGACTATCACCCCGAGTTAATGACCGATACCGCCTTTATTGCCGCTCGTGCCGATGCTGCCCTTACAGCTTATGCCGATGCCGTGACACAAGGCTTCTCCCACCTCGAAGCCGAGGCGATGTCCAGCGAAGTCCTCTACCAAGGGCTACACTTCTCTAAGCACAACACCCTCGTGTCCATCTTGGAGAATGAGTTCAGCGAGGAACTACCCGAACCGCTACCTGAAGAATTAGCTCCCATTCTGCTTGGCAACAAGTTTATCCAAGCCGTATTTGCCAAATACGACCTCACGGACGACTTTGACGGCAGCACAGAATACGACCTGCTCTACACCGAACTCACAGGAACGATTGTCGAGCTTATCGAAAACAGCAACTTGCCTATGGTGAAGAAGGCGGATACATCGAAGTAACAAGTAACCTTAATCCTATCGGGAGCATTGGAGCATCAAGAGCCAAGATATACACTCCGCCCCACACACCAAGGGGCAAGCCCTTGTCTTTGGTGGGCGGACTATCTTGGGCTCGCTCTTGAAACTCTAAAATGCTCTCAGATATGAATACTCAAGTTATGAATCACGATGTCCACAGCCCCATCTTCATTCGGGCGAAGTCTACTAACGATAAGCCACAGACAGCCAAGCCTGCCNCACGATGTCCACAGCCCCATCTTCATTCGGGCGAAGTCTACTAACGATAAGCCACAGACAGCCAAGCCTGCCCGTAGCATCGACTGGCGACGCATCATCGAGCTGACGCTTCTGCTCTCGCTCGTGGTTGCAGCCGTCTACTTCATCGCCAAGCTTGTTACACCTCAAGTCGTAACCGTCATTGGTATCTTCGTGGGCTTCTTGGTGCTACGGTTCGTGGTAAAGACCATTCTGCAAATCACATTCACCATTCTCGGCTATCTCTTCTGGTTAGCCATCTTGGTGGCAATACTGATTTGCCTACTATGATGCAGTAGCATCTACTTGTTTTCATTTTTCATCTTGACGGGTGGCGGGCTCTTCGGAGCTTGCCACCTTTTTTGTTTTCGCTCTTAGGCTTTGCACTTCTGCTTCTTTTGCCCAGTCGTTCCACCTTATGCGTAGCAGATGGATGCTGTTTCTTTTTCCTTGCAAAGGTAGTGTGGGGCTTGGGCTACCCCAAGGTCGAGCCTACGGTTGGGCTGGAAAATCTCCACACTTGCGTTTCGCTTGGCTTCGCTTCAGGTAGTATTTTCCGCCCAAACCTTGTGTCGCTCCTCGCCCCCTACCTCTGTTTCGCTCGAAAAAAGAAATCAGCATACTCCGATCTTTGGACGCATAAAAAAAATGTCACTATGGATAAGCAGAACGTAAATACTACATCTCCGATGAACAGAAAAGGAGATAGCTCCTCCTCTCATTACCGCATAAATTCGGGAGTTGGGGCGAGTGAGAGAACCGTGGCGAAGCCATAGCGGACAACAGCAGAAAAGTGTAACCCCCAAAACAGCACGACAATGAAAGGAACAGAACAATTCACACGCACCATAGCTGAGTATCTTAATGGCAGAGCAGCGACAGACCCTCTGTTTGCTCCTAACT
>NZ_JQZV01000011.1 GCF_000769115.1 Porphyromonas canoris
CTTATATTTAGAGAATTTTCTCAGGCAAAGGGTATTGTAGTTTTAGGACTATGTTCTTTTCTCCGTATATGTTAGACATACAGCGTGGAAGAAGTGTGGAAAGATATACTTCGGACACGAGAAAGAGATAGCGAAGAAGTCGGATAGGGAAACGAACGAGACAAGAGAAACGAAGAAACCGACGGACTTGCGAAGCCAATAAAGGTGGCTATAGCATCGGGGATCCACCTCTAACCATTCCGAACAGAGCAGTTAAGCCCGATCACGCCGATGGTACTATGCAAATGGGAGAGTAGGTAGCCGCCACTTGAAGAGAAGGAGAGAGACATGAACCGTAACAGGAACGTGGCTCTCTCCTTTGTTTTTGCCGGTTTGCCGGTTTTGCTGCTTCTTTCTTTTCTTTCTCTTCAATCCTTTTTACTTTTTCTCTACTCCAAATGAAAATAGAGATGGATTTGCTGTTCTCTTCTTTTCAATCTTTTTTCTTTTTCCATGCTTCTAAGGAATATGCAAACAGGAGAGTAGGTAGCCGCCACTTATAGAGAAGGAGAGAGACATGAATTGTAACAGGAACGTGGCTCTCTCCTTTGTTTTTACAGATTTGCCGGTTTTGCTGTTTTCTTCTCTTTATTCCTTTTTGCTTTTTTGCCACTCCGCATGAAAATAGAGACGGAAACTTTCCACAGCTTTCTCTTTGATTCTTTTCACTCCGTTTCTCCTCTATATTAAGATACATACGAACTTCCTTCTTTCTCCTCTTTAATCCTCTTTCTTCTTTTCTTTCCCTGTATGAAAATAGAGATGGAGTAGCTGCTTTTCCTCTTCAATCCCTTTTGCTCTTTCCATACTCCATATGAAAATAGAGAAGAGACTTTCTGTCTTCTCCTCTTCAATCCTTTTTTTGCTCTTCCGATGATGCAAAGCAGAGAGTTATTCCCTCTTCAAAAACAGTTCTTCAATCCCTTTTACTCTATCCATACCTTCTTGTATGAAAATATAGACAGACTTTTTGCTTTCTCCTCTCAATCCTTTTTGTTCTCCTTTATTTTTGTCTTTATCTACTTGTTTTCATCTGTTAGTTATGGTTTTTTAGGCAGACGGGGTCTCTATTTTATAGATTTTGACGAGAAGTTTTCTTAATCCTCTCTTTATTTTTGACTCTTTTACCAAATCTTGTGCGATAAATATTTGATAAACAGATAAAAGCAGTGCCGGTACGATGAGTGCCGATACTGCTTTTTTACTTAGCGTAACAGCAGCTCTGAACCCGAAAAAAAGATGCGATAAACGGCCTTTTAAGTTCGTTTTATCAGGTTCAGAGGTACAAACCAAGGCATGATTGGTGCAGAACAAGGGGTGAGTTATGGCAATCAAGGCGTGAATTGTATCAATCAAGCGATGAATTGTGTCAGTCAAGGCATGATTTCAGACAGCAAAACTATTCAGAGGAAGTTTTATAAGCGTTTATCTCAAGTTATTTCAGTATTCGATATATGATTTTGAATAGTAATATTTTTATAATACCTTTGCAAGTATTAAGGAACGATCATGCGTTGGAATACGGCTCACTGTCTGCCGTCTTCTCTCTGTTATGCGTTTTGTTCAATCAGATCATTGAAAGAGAAAATAACAAAATTTATGATTATGAAAAGAGTACTATTTTTATTACTGGCTGTATCCCTGTCTGTTATGGGATGCAAGAAGGATCAGAAAGAGCCTGCAAAAGCTCCCACGGTAGCAACCGGCTCTGTTTCCAACATCACCACAACAAGTTTCGAGTGCGAGGGGAATGTCTCTGCAGATGGCGGAGCGGCGGTTACGGATCGTGGTGTCTGNGCAACCAATTCCGCCGGTACGGCTTACGGGCAGGAGGTGAAAGTAACCCTGGTGAAGGTGGTGGAAGGCATCGCTGTATCTCCCACGGAAAAGAGCGTGGTAGAGGGCGAGAAGTTTAAGATTCAGGTAACGTTCTCACCTGCGGATGTTCCGAACAAGGCTGTAACGTGGAGTTCGGACAAGTCGGAGGTGGCATCCGTTGACAGCAACGGAGAGGTAACCACGCATAAGGAAGGCAGTGCCACCATTACTGCTACATCCGTGGATGGCGGTAAGACAGCC
>NZ_JQZV01000012.1 GCF_000769115.1 Porphyromonas canoris
AACTCTATCTTTTCGCCTACCTTTTTCTCTGTCGTCATCGTCATGCTGTTGCCGGCAGGCGGAGTATCTTCGACATCCAATGTCCAGCCTTTGTCTGTGGCGATCTTCTTGTTGCACGCTGCCGTGCCCGGATTGTTTGCGATCCCGATCTTCTTCTCGCCTTCGGTCAGCCCTTTTACATCGGGAAGTGTGCGGAATATCTCGTTCAGTGTCTCCGCGCTCAGCTTGCAGTCGTTGACCCACAACTCATCATTTATGCTGCTCGAGATCTTCAAGGAGCTCAGATTCGGGTTAATCGAGCAGTAGAATATTGTCAAAGCCGTGTTCTTGCTCACATCCAGCGAGGTGAGGGAGTTATGGGTGCAGGACAACGTTGTCAAAGNAGATTCGGGTTAATCGAGCAGTAGAATATTGTCAAAGCCGTGTTCTTGCTCACATCCAGCGAGGTGAGGGAGTTATGGGTGCAGGACAACGTTGTCAAAGCCGTGTTCTTGCTCACATCCAGCGAGGTGAGGGAGTTAGAGGAGCAGCCCAACAGTTGCAAAGCCGTGTTCTTGCTCACATCCAGCGAGGTGAGAGAGTTAGAGTAGCAGGACAACCGTGTCAAAGCGGTGTTCTTGCTCACATCCAGCGAGGTGAGGGAGTTAGAGGNTCTTGCTCACATCCAGCGAGGTGAGAGAGTTAGAGTAGCAGGACAACCGTGTCAAAGCGGTGTTCTTGCTCACATCCAGCGAGGTGAGGGAGTTAGAGGGGCAGGACAACTTCGTTACCTTTCCATACACCGTAACGGTCTGTGCACCGAGTGTGTACTCTTTATTGATGCCAAATTCGGTTACGCTCTCGCCTGCATCTTTGACCTTGTTGTTGTTCAGGTCTATCCAGACATCCGCTTGGTCTTCCGGCTCGGCGTCGATCGAAAGCTTTATCTTCTCNTCTTGCTCACATCCAGCGAGGTGAGAGAGTTAGAGTAGCAGGACAACCGTGTCAAAGCGGTGTTCTTGCTCACATCCAGCGAGGTGAGGGAGTTAGAGGAGCAGATCAACCCGCCTACCTTTCCATACACCGTAACGGTCTGTGCACCGAGTGTGTACTCTTTATTGATGCCAAATTCGGTCACGCTCTCGCCTGCATCTTTGACCTTGTTGTTGTTCAGGTCTATCCAGACATCCGCTTGGTCTTCCGGCTCGGCGTCGATCGAAAGCTTTATCTTCTCNCTCTCGCCTGCATCTTTGACCTTGTTGTTGTTCAGGTCTATCCAGACATCCGCTTGGTCTTCCGGCTCGGCGTCGATCGAAAGCTTTATCTTCTCGCCCACCTTTTTCTCTGTCGTCAAGGTGATGGAAGGAAGATCCTCTTCCACGTCATCGCCCAAGATCGTCAGGCGGTTATCTTTCCACTCTGCCCGTACACGGTACGCCTTGCCCGGAGTCATGGAGAAGGCTTTGGCTATCTTCTTGTTCTTGGAGAGCTGAGTCCCGTTGTCTGTCTGCACCGATATGCCGAACTCCGGAATGCTGTTGCCTGTCGGACGATGCCA
>NZ_JQZV01000013.1 GCF_000769115.1 Porphyromonas canoris
TTTCCCAGGTAATAGTTGACGGGTAATGTCCTCTACTTATGTAGATTCTTCCCTTGTACTACTTGTTGAAAATCTTGTATCCAATATATCTATGATCTCAGTTCAAAGACTCTCCTACATAAGGGAGTCCGGAGAGCAAAGTTACAACAACTTTTCTTTTCTCAAAAATTTTTCAAGAAAAATTTTCTAACTCTCATTTCAACGAACGGACATCGCTGTCACCACAGCCTCTCATTCGTTTTGGGGATGCAAAGGTACAATATCTTTTTTAATAGCCAAACAAAAAGAGAAAAATATTTTTACTCTCTCAAAACTATTATTGAGAACAGCGCCTATTTCTGCTGTAAAAACTTCTGAAGATCTTCCGTAGAAATATTAGGAGTGAGCACTCCTTTGTGAGCAATGGATATCTTACCTCTCTCTTCAGAAATGATAATCACCTTGGCATCGGTAGCCGTTGCCATGCCGAGACCGGAGCGGTGTCTCAGTCCCATCTCCTTGGGTATTTCAGAAGAATGAGATACCGGAAGGATAGAGCCGGCAGATACAATTCTCTTACCGCTAATGATCATCGCCCCGTCATGCAGGGGACTGTTCTTGAAGAAAATATTTTCGATCAGACGGGCATTAACGGCTGCATCTATACGCTCACCCGTATGTTCATATTGCTCAAGACCATCTTTTTGTTTGATTACGATGAGTGCTCCGCTCTTTTTCCTACTCATATTAAGGCAGGCAAGTGTAATGGCAGCGATCTCTGCAGTAACTTGCGTATTATTATCCGCTCCTTTAAGAAACACCTTAAACAGATGCGACCAGCGACCACGAGAGCCAAGCAGAGTCAGAAATCTCTTTATATCATCTTGAAAAAGAATTACGACAAGCACTACTCCTCCCGTTGAGACAAAATCCAAGATAGAGCCGAGAAGACGCATCTTAAGGAAAGAGACAACCATTGAGATCACTAAAAATGCCAGCAATCCGTAGAAAAGAGTCTTAGATCCGGAGGATCGCAGAGACTTTTGTACTTGATACATCAGGATCGTAACCAGAAGGATGTCAATAAAATCCTTTATGCCAAATTGAAACCAACTCATATATTATAGTCGTGATGTTAGATTCGTAGGATCAACTATTGCTTGCACTATTCTCACCGCCTCTTTAGCCGCTCTCACATCATGGACTCGGAGAATATGCGCACCATTGAGAAGAGCTGCGGTATTAAGTATGGTAGTACCATTAAGAGCATCTTCCGGAGAGATCTCAAGCAGTTCCCATATCATTTTTTTCCTTGATATTCCTACGAGTAAAGGAGCATTAAACACCTCAAACCATCTAAGATTGTGAAGCATCTCATAGTTTTGTGCAATATTCTTGCTGAATCCGAAACCGGGATCCATTATAATATCAGCTTGAAAACCGAGAGAGCGAAGCTGATACCTTTTAGCCTCCAGATCTCTTATAACATCGAGAGTAACATCTTCGTATTGAGCAAGCGAAGACATCGTTGATGGAGTTCCTCTCATGTGCATCAAGATATAAGGCACTTGAAGTTTTGCCATCGTGTCGAACATATTGCCGTCCAATGTTCCACCCGAAACATCATTGATAATGGCTGCTCCATACTTTTCCACAGCCCTTCGCGCCACACCGGCTCTAAATGTATCCACAGACAGCGGAAGGGTCGGATACTCCCTTTCCAAAGCTTTCAGTGCCGGTTCTACACGCTTCCACTCTTCCTCTTCCGATATGGGAGAGGCTCCGGGACGGGTAGAGTAGCCTCCGATATCGAGAATCGAAGCCCCTTCTAAAATCATCTGTTCCGCTTTGGCAAGAATACTCTCTTCCCTTAAAGCTGTACGACTTCCCGAGTAGAAAGAGTCGGGCGTCGTGTTCATAATACCCATTACGATGGGCTCACTTGTCAGATTATAAAGTTTTCCCTTTAGATTCAGGGTTATTGGTATCATTTATATTACGGAGTGTTCGTTTCAACAAAGATAGTTGATATTTCTGATACCTTTTTACAGAATGTTATATATACCGGATTAACGCATCTTTCGCTCGTTTTTGAGGTGTTCTTTCACTTCGGCACACCTGCTTAAAAAGCGGCTTTGAAGTTGTTTATATCTGATTTTATTTAGAATTCACCCCTGTCGAGATCTTCATTTTCAAGGGACTTACCACCTCTATACTCCTTACCGATAGAGAAATAATAAGTCAGTGCAATGCTTCCTTTCCAAAAGTTGTCTCTCTTTATGGAGCGTGTGGTCTCTTGTAAACGGAGAAAGGAGTGGTTTTCAGTGACAGAGAGTTCGGGGACAAACAGATTTTCCAATGCCAACCGGACATTCCATGAACCTTTTCTCCAGAAACCGGACAGCGAGCTATAAAAACCGGAAGATGAAATAAAGTAGCTGTACAGCCTCTTATAAGGCAGATCCAAATCTCCCTGCACTCCCCAACGATCTTTTTGATAGAGAAGACTAATGCCGGAAGGGATGGAGAAGAAAGAGAGTTGTTGATCTTTGGAAACAGAATAGTGCTGATATCGAGGCTGAGCATATAGACGTATTTGCAGCTGCTCATTGCCAAATGGCTTGATAGAAACCGATGTGCGTAAAGCTAAAGATTCGGAGTAGAGAGCATTGATCCGTTGTTGAACAACAGCCTCCTTACCATTGATCCTCTCTTTCAAAAATGTCGTAATCCAATCTCCGGAGGTGTGATTATAGACCAGCCGACCGGACAGATCCACATAGTCATTACCCCAATCGTAATAGAGACGCCCCGTTGAGAGATAACTGTTTTGGAGAAGAGGGTTATTTCTCACAAAAAATCCCTCTCGAACCTGCCGCGTTACTTCGGTCGTACTACCCAAATCCGGGATAAGATTGGCTGTTTCAACCTCCAATCTCAACCGATGACCATGAGGCAGATTATAGCCTGCTAAGACTCTCGGATTGAAGTAAAAGCGAAGCCGATCCTCTTCAAGCCCTCTGTGCGCAGAAGCATAGTGCATCGAGACGGCAGGGACAATACGGTAAAAGAAACGCTTTCTGTTGCCCTCCCATGTCAGATAGAGTTGATCTCGGAACTGGCGCTGCAGATCCACGCTCTCTCCCGTGCTTGTTCCCTTTATGGCAAAGGAGGCTTGGGAGTACATCATTTGAGTTCCGATGTACAATCTGCTGTTCTTAAACGGATGAGCATACTCCACCTGCCCTATCACGGAATGCTTGGAAGTGCCCCCTTCTATCCGTTCACGCAAAGCTTCTGTATGGTTCGTTTCGTTCCGCTCACTCAGATCATAATCGGAGTGGAGCGTATTGTAGGTATATACGACATTGGAAAAGAGTCTGCGTCCTCCCGTCAATGTCCGGTCGTAATAGAGATCAACGACCGGCGTGAACACTTTGCCCAAGCTGTTGGTATATCCTTTACGCAACACCTCCTGCGCTCCTTTGCGGCTGTATGCATCATACTCCCGGTTATCGCCCACTTTCTCCAGAGAAGAAGAGAGAGCAATCTCCAGATAGTGTTTATTAGGTTGGTTCAGAGAATAAGCCGTTTTGAACAGATAGTTTTCGAGACGTTTGTGTGAGATACCCTCTGTTCGGAAAGAGTATGGCTGATCTGCTTCGTACCGCGTGCTCTGTTCATCCTTCTCTCCCAATCTTGTATTCCTGTACAGTCCCTTGAGAAAGAGTTTAAGTCTGTGCATCCCTCTATTGTAGCTATAATAGCCGTTTGCAATGACATCCGTATATAGAGGAGAGGTCATCCCTTCTACTCCGGCTTGATGACCGTCATCAAGAGGTTTGGTAACAACATCTATCACACTTCCTCTCGTGTTGTATCTCTCAGGCGCTATGTCGAAATAGTCTATGCGGATTATCTTACCGGGAGGTATGGAGCGCAGCTCTTCGTGAGTGGCATGCCGACCATTGATAAGAACAACAGGTGCAACATCACCGGAAGCAGAGACAATTTCTCCCGTTCGGGCACTTGCTTTCACCTGAGGCAGCGTTAAAGCCAAATCCAACAGATTTTGTGCCAAAGCTATCTGATTAGGCTTGAAATAGTAGCTCTTCTTATCTATTCCCTCCTTAGGCTTTCCCAGCACGACCACTTCTCCCACTTCTCCCTCCGGAGATCCCAGCTCAAAATCTTGACGCAACAGGGGCGACTCCGGTTTTATCTGTATCTCTTTCCTCTCTTTTTTGTACCCCACATAGCGTGCCTCCACAATATATTTGTCAGAAGAGGGTATTGCCATCGAGTAGTAGCCTCTTTTATCGGTATAAGTGAACCGAAGAGGCTGTGAGGCATTCGGCGCATAAAGTGCAACCAAAGCAAATTCAAGCGGTTCTTTGGGTGTGAGTCGGACAAAACCCTCTACACGTAAAGATTGAGCCGTAGCCGAGATAAAAAAAAGAGTGCACAAGATAGCAAACAGGAGCTTGGTTCGTTTCATTTTAGCCGAGATTTAGAATAGTCCGGATTCATGACCTTATCAAAAGCATCAAACACCGGATTTCGGGGAGATAAAAGTCAGTAATCGGCTTGGTTCTGCTCCTTTCAAAGAGGTGAGTCGGATGCTTTCGGAGATCTGATATTTATTGGAGGCAAAGTTAAAAAAAGTGCCTAATTATACAAAACCATCCTTTATAAATCTCGGTAGCAACTCCATTTTATCATCTGTCTGCTCTGTCCGGCAATCAAGATCACAGTATTTAGAATCTTCTCTTTCCTCTTTCAGAATGCCTGTAAAAGGCATAAGTTTTCAGTTTATATACGTTTATAAATCTGCCTGATCGGGTTTAAGATTGGAAATCGTGGATTGAAGTGAGGAAATCAAGGTTTGACTTTGAGAAGTCGGGGCTTGGTTTTTGGAGATCAAGCGTTGATGTGTGAGAAGCAAGGTTTGGTTTGCAGATTCGGACAGGTTCGGAGAAAGATATGAACAGGTATAGAGAAAGATATTAAAGTGTTTGGGGAATGATGCGAAAAAGGGAGAGTCTTTTTCCATACGGAGCTGCACGCAAAAAGAGGGGAGTGGGTTGGTGCTCTCTACTTGTTTCAGGAGATCTTCGAGAGAGCAGAAGCAATGCGTGGAGGTGTTCCGGCTGCTTACCAAGGGCTTGAAAACAAGCAGTAGAAACGTATCTCTGTGAATGGAACAATAAAAAAAGCCTCCATCCATGAGGATAAAGGCTTTTTATCGTTGTACAAAGAGATTTACTTGTTGATAGCCGCAATACCCGGAAGCTCTATTCCTTCGATTGCTTCCAAAAGAGCACCACCTCCGGTAGATACGTACGAGACTTGGTCTGCAAGGTCGAACTTATTGACGCAAGCCACAGAGTCTCCTCCGCCTATCAGTGAGAAAGCTCCTTTCTTGGTGGCTTCCACGATGGAGAGAGCCACTTCTCGTGATCCTTCTGCAAAGGTATCCATCTCGAAGACACCGCAAGGACCGTTCCAAAGAATGGTTTTGGACTCTTCGATAACCTTTCCGAACATTTTTCTTGTCTCGGGACCGATGTCCATTCCTTCCCAACCGGCAGGGATCTCATTGCTCTTTACGACCTGATGTTTAGCATCGTTGCTAAAATCGTCTGCCACGACAGAGTCCACAGGTAAAAGAAGATTCACACCCTTTGCTTTGGCTTTTTCCAAAATGGCAAGAGCTACATCGAGCTTGTCCAACTCTACTATGGAGTTGCCTATCTCGCCTCCTCTTGCTTTGGTGAAGGTGTTGGTCATACCACCGCATACGATGAGGTTGTCCACTTTATCGAGAAGATTTTCGATGATACCTATCTTGGAAGACACCTTGCTGCCTCCCATGATGGCGGTGAACGGGCGTTTGATGTTATCCAACACGTTGCGAACGGCTTCTACTTCTTTTCCCATGAGGAAGCCGAACATCTTGTGATCTTTGTCGAAGTGGTCTGCCATGAGTGCCGTAGAGGCATGTGCTCTGTGAGCAGTACCGAAAGCATCATTGACATAAACGTCGGCAAGGTCGGCAAGAGCCTTTGCAAACTCTTTTTGCTTTGCCTTGATCTCTTTCTTAGCCGCAGCTTTCTCCTCATCGGTAGCATCTTCTTTCAGTCCGCGAGGCTTTCCCTCTTCTTCCGCATAGAAGCGAAGGTTTTCGAGCAACAGGATCTCTCCCTCTTTGAGTGCTTCCACTTCTGCCTCTACCGCCGGACCAACAGAGTCTTTGACGAACTTCACGGGGCGACCCAACAGCTTCGACAGATGCTCTACGATATGAGAAAGCGAGAGTGCATCGGATACACCTTTCGGGCGTCCAAGATGGGAGCCCACGATGAGTCTTCCTCCGTCGTTCAAGATTTTGTTCAGAGTGGGGAGGGCGGCACGCATACGAGTGTCGTCTGTAATGTTGAAGTGTTCGTCGAGAGGAACATTGAAGTCCACACGAACAAAGGTCTTCTTCCCTTTGAAGTTGAAGTTTTCTATTATTGCCATGCTTGTCTATTATAATAATTTACGGAACATACTTGTCCTGCAAAGTTACACAAAAGAAATGTCTTTGTATCCGAAAGATTATCAAGAGGTAAAGATTTTGATCCGTACTCGTTGTTTCTCTTTCTGCCTCCTTTAGGAGTAGGGCTATATGCGTTCGACGGACTTTACACCCTTGACCGCCATGACCCTTTTGGTAAGAGAGGTAAGGGCATTATAGTCTTTCAGATAGACCACAAACGTACCCACAAAGAGACCGTCATACGACTCTATGTTGAAGCTGCGCAGGGTTACCTGTTCTATCTTGGATATATTCCCGGTGATGTTGGAGACTATGGATATATCGTCATTGCCCACCACACGGAGAGTAACCTCGTATCCGGCATTTCCTGCCCCTGCCCATTGAGCTTGAAGGATGCGGTAGCCGAAGCGTTGGAAAAGATCGGGAGCGTTGGGGCAGTCCATACGATGCACCTTGATACCGTTGGTGGAGACATAGGCAAAGACTTTATCCCCGAAGATCGGCTTGCAACACTTCGCCAGATGGTACTCTATGCCGGTAAGGTTTTTGTCTATGACGAGGACATCCTGACCCTGTGCGATCTCTTCCGGAAGAGTGGTACGGACAAATGTTTCCGCACTGCGTTGGGTGCGGCTCTCTGCCGGGATGCTCTTTTCATCTATGATCTGCTTGTACTCGTCCACTACCTGATTGAGACTTATACTGCCTTCTGCAAGTGCAAGATAGAAGTCTGTAACGGTGCGGAAGCCTTTCTTTTTGATAAAACGGAAGAGTTCGGCATCGTCCAGCTCCACTTTTCTGTTCTTGAATCGACGTGCCAGCTCCTCCTTGGTAAACTCTATGGACTTTGCCGACTTCTCTCTAAGACTCTGCTTGATCTTGCTCCGCGCTTTGGCTGTCTGTACAAACTTGAGCCAGTCCGGCTTAGCCTCCTGCGTTCCGGAAGTGAGAATGCGGACACTGTCTCCGTTATTGAGTACATACTTAATGGTAACATTCTTGCCATTGACGTTACCTCCGACACATCTCAACCCCAGACCGGAGTGGATGGCAAAGGCAAAGTCGAGCACGGTGGCACCTTTGGGAAGATTGATAAGCTCGCCTTTGGGAGTAAAGACATAGATCTCCTTGTCGTAGATGTCCATCTTAAACTCTTTGATAAGGTCGGCACTCTGATGCTCTTTATCTTCTAAAAGCTGGCGAACACCTTTCATGAACTCATCCAAAGAGTCTTCCGACTTGATGCCTTTGTACCTCCAGTGGGCGGCAAGACCTTTTTCGGCAATCTCGTCCATACGTTCGGTACGGATCTGTACCTCGACCCATCTGTTCTCCGGACCCATCACGGTTATGTGCAGACTCTCGTAGCCGTTGCTCTTGGGCGCGGAAATCCAGTCTTTGAGCCTCTGCGGATTGGGTCTGTACATGTCCGTTACAACCGAGTAGGCTTGCCAACAGAGCGACTTTTCTCTCTGCACCGGAGCATCTATCACAATGCGTATGGCAAACAAATCGTAAATGTTCTCGAACTCGATCTGTTGCTTTTTGAGCTTATTCCGAATGGAGGATATGGATTTGGTTCTCCCTTTTATCTGGAATCGCAGTCCCTCTTTTTGCAGTCGCTCCTTGATAGGAGCTATAAATCTTGCAATGTAGGCGTCTCTATCTCTTTTCGTCTCGTTGAGCTTCTTTTTGATGAAGTCGAAAGTCTCTCTGTCCGTATATTTCAAGCAGAGATCCTCCATCTCGCTCTTGATAACATACAAGCCGAGCCTGTGTGCAAGAGGAGCATAAAGGAAAGAGACCTCCATGGCAAGAGCAATGCGAAAAGAGTCGTCCGGTATCTTATTCACAAGACGAAGGAGTACCATACGATCGGCAAGCATAATGAGGATGACTCTGATGTCTTCGGCAAAAGAGAGCAGAAGGTTGCGGAAGTTCTCGGAGTTTATTGCCGTGTTTCTGGCATAAAGCTCCGATGTCTTGAGCAACAGGGCTATCATGTGCGCTACCTCTTCTCCCACATTTTTGGAGATCTCTTGAAGCGAAAGTCTTCCCTTGTGTGCCGAACGATACAAGAGTATGGCAACGGCACAGTCTGCCCCAAGACCGATCTCTTCAAGAGCGAAAATAGCAGTGCGGAGATGCCTGTGAAGCCCCGATATACCGTTCTTGTCTCTATCGAGATGTCCCTCTTCGACACTTCTCTTTATGGTATCGAGGATCCATTTTCGACTGGGATGCCCGGAGATTTCCTTGTGAGAAAGAAGCTCTCTGGCAAGGGTGATGAGTTGCGCTTGTTCGTTCGGCGTAAACATGGTGTGTTATGATTCCGGAGTGAAAAGTAAAAGACTGTCTTTTGCAGCCGCTTTGCGTGCCATATTTTCCGGGACAAACTTCCATGTGGAAGAGGGTCGGGGAGTCAAAGGATTGTGCGTCTGCAAATATTGCATCAGAAGATAGCGAAGATCTTTTTCGGATGTTCTCAGGATGCGACCATTGAGCTGCTCTTTGCTTAAAGAGATACCCTTTGTGAGCATACCGCCTCCACCGCTTCCACGATAGGAGTTGACAACGACTTTGTACCGGGCATCCATCTTGAACGGTGTGCCGTCTTCGAGAGAAAGTATCGTTACACGCTCTCCTACCGGCTTGGTAATGTCCACCGTGTAGCGTATGCCGTGAGCGGAGTCGAAGTTGTAGTACGGCTCTTGGAGCTTGGTCATCTTGTGCCCTGTCTCTTTCTGCTTGAAGAGCAAAAAGCTCTCTTCTCCCGGCTTGGCGGTACGAATCCAGGAAGCATAGGAGTATTCGAGCGCAGATCTGACCTCTTCTCCCGAAAGAGAAAGGAGGTAGGTGGTGTTCTCATACTTGTACAGCTTGAAAAGATCTCGCATCAAAATCTCTCCCTGTCTGACCTCTGTGTTCATGGTAAGGGGTGAAGAGAAAGAGATATCCGCATCTTCAAACTGAGAGAGCTGTACCCGATGGATGAGATCCACGAAGGCACTCGGTCCGAAGAATGCCGGTCGGGAAGAGATCGGTTCGGTAGTGAAACCGACCGGAGAAGAGATAAACTTCTTCACGGCATCGTATTCACTCTTGAACTTTTCTATAAACTCTTCGGACGGCTTGGTATTATCAAGAGGAACGAGAGATGGCGCTATCCGAATGCCGTTAGGGGTAAACGTTACTTTGGTTTGTGAGATAAAAGATCCTCCGGCAGCAGGATTGATGACATAAGTATGCTTTTGGTGCTGAGGATGTGCCACGGAATCTATATAGGAAGCGTGATCGTGCCCACAGCATACAAGGTCTATCTCCGGCACGAGAGTGGCGAGAGCATAGCCTGCATCCTCTAACAGAGGTTCCTCAAGATTGGATTTTTCCCCTCTTCCTGCGTGCAGCAGTGCAACTATCATATCCGGAGACTCCTTTTCTTTTATCTCTCGGATATATGTTTGAGCCGTTGTTACAACATCTTCAAAGCGCATACCTTTCCACAGAGACTCGGGAAGAAAGTTTGGTACAGATGGTGTAGTGAGACCGAGTATAACTATCCTTTTGCCATCTTTCTCTATTGTGGTATAGGGGCGGAAGTAAGGGTTTCCTGTGGCTGTATCCGTAACATTGGCAGCCAAAAACGGCATCTTCAAATCCTTTTCGAATCTGTCATAGACGGGATGCCCTGTCTCTATGTCGTGATTTCCCACTGTTACGGCATCGTATTTCAGATAGTTGAGCACGTCTGCCATAAGATGAGAAGAGACCGTATCCATGAAGTTGTAGTAGTAAGCCGTCGGCTGACCTTGCAGGATGTCTCCGGCATCAAGAAGAATCATGTTCTTGTCTGCCTTCCTGACGGAATCTACATAAGTGGATATACGGGAGTAGCTCCCTTTCATCGGCTCATCCTGAATGAAGTTGTACGGAAAAACATTGCCATGCAGGTCGGTAGTGTGCAGAATGGTCAGGGTTACATCTTCTGTCTTGGTGCCATCGCACCGAGAGAAGAGAGGTAAAGTAAAAAGGAGAAGAAGAGTACCCAAGACTCTCTTCCAGTCATAGAATTGTTTTTTGTTTTGCATCTTGTATTTGTTGTTTCGGAACAGAAAAAGACTACTCTTGTACTCACCCAGGAGACAAGATGTAGTCTTTTCGTAAATAGTCTGTTAAAAGTAGGTTGTGTACGAGTAGCGTTACCTTCTTATCTTCATCTCCTTGATGAGTCTGTCTGCTCCAAGGTAATCATTTAGGATAAAAAGGACATAATCCACATCGCAAATGATGCTTCTCTGATAGTTGGGCAGATATTGTATATCCCCTCCAACGCCTTCCCAGTTTCTATCAAAGTTGAGACCGATAAGTCTTCCATAGGCATCTATAACGGGACTTCCGGAATTTCCTCCCGTAGTATGCGTTGTAGCACAGAAGTTCACACGTTTCTTTCTATTCTCAGGCTTTTCTGCCAGAGCCTTTATATCGGGAAGAAGAGCGTACTCGGGGTTATTGGGATCATATTTTTCCAGCACACCTTCCATTGTTGTAGAGTGTCCGTAAAACACATTATCCTTCGGAGAGTAACCCTCTACTTTACCAAAAGTATATCTAAGAGTGGAGTTGGCATCGGGCCAAAGATTCAGCTCTCCCTCCATTTCCAACAATCCTTTGACATATATCTTTCTTGCTTCTGCAAAAGACTTGTCTTCCTGAGCAAGTGCTTCTTTCAGTCCGTTGTATCTGTTGCGCACAGAAGTAACAAGACGCACCAAAGGATCTTTCAGGTAAACCTCAGGAGAGAAGTTGAATAAAAACTCGCGATAACTCTCTCTGCTGCGATAGATGGTAGTGTTCCACAGATCCTCCACATACTTCTCTACATTTTTTACATCCTTCAAAGCACCCGGAAGATCGTTTACATCTGTTTCTACCATGTAAGCTCTGATCATCGCTTTCATGACTTTAACGTCCAGCATTCTGCTGTAATCTTTGTTGAAGAAATCGTCATAAGCTTTCAGAACTTTCTCTACATTCGGCTTGGTTATCTCCTCTTTGGGAATGATCGGAACGGATATAGCCTCCACAGCTCTCAGCAACGCTTCGTCTATCAACCACATCTGCTTGCGGACATGTGCTCTGTTCTTGACCATTCTTTCTATGGTTGCCACCGCGGCTTTGTACTCCGGCTTATTGTTCTTTTCGGCATATCGGATAAGCTTGTCGGTCTGTGCCTGTTTCACTTTCTCCAGCTGCATTTTATTTATAGCCCAGTTGCTTCCAATGGCATTCTTATAAGCATTGGTGCTGTACGCATACTTGGAAGCATACATGATATTCAGAGCTTCATCCTTGCGCATCTCTTCAAGGAGATTGTTCTGTCTTATCTCACGCATTCTTATGCGTATGTCATTGTCTATGTCTCTTCTTTCTACCACTTCGCTTGTAGTGTAGAAATGATTGGTGCGTCCCGGGAATCCTATAACCATTGCAAACTCTCCTTTTGCCACGGGCTTACTTGCAACTTGAAGATATCTCCTTGGTTTCAAAGGAATATTGTCGGGATCGTACTTTGCCGGATTGCCATTCTTGTCGGTATAAACACGGAAAACGCTGAAGTCGCCGGAGTGTCTCGGCCAAACCCAATTGTCTGTATCTTCACCATATTTACCTACACAAGAAGGCGGAGCCGCGACAAGACGTATATCGTGATACACTTTCTGTACAAAGAGATAGTGTTTGTTCCCTTCATAGAACGGACGCAGGGAAACCTGTGTACCGAACGGCATTTCTCCACCAATGATCTCCTTGTACCATGTTTCCCCTATCAGCTTGAGTGTTTCCGCTTCCGTTGCTTTAGGAGAAAGGTTCTTGTGTTTATCAAAAAAGGTATCGACATACTTTGTAACATCTTCTATACGTTCCGTAAATGTTACTGTGGTTCCCGGATTGGGGAGCTCATCTTTCATGCTGTTAGCATAAAAGCCATCTCTCAAATAGTTTTGATCCACGGTGGAATGCGCACGTATCTGATCGTATCCGCAGTGATGATTGGTGAATACAAGTCCTTTGTCCGACACAATACTGCCTGTACAACCTCTATCGAATATCACTATCGCATCCTTTATGGATGTTCCATTGGGGTTGTATATGTCGGTAGCTCTGAGCTTCAATCCCTTTTTTACCATCTTATTGTAGTTCTGTTTACTCATAAGAGGTAATAGCCACATACCCTCGTCGGCTCGAACAGAAGTATAACCACCGGAACAAACCAGCAATATTACCGCTGCAATCAATCCATTCAGACCTTTTGAGATCATCGTTTTCTTCATTTTTCCTTTATAGTATTATGTTGTTCTTGAATGCTTGTATAGTGGGACTTTCTTTTACTGTCCCATTGTTTGAACGGAAGACGAGAGAGAGCACTGTTATAATATCTTCCTTTTCCCGTAACCTCGGCACATATCCATTCCGGCAGATTTACGGGAGGATCCTGTCCCGGAGACAGCTCTACCTCTGCCGTGATAAGTCCTTCATTCTCTCCCAGAAATCTGTCTACTTCAAAGGTGTATCCTTCCCAGAGTATCCAGTATCTTATCTTATGTATCGGCGGATAGAGAGACATTTTAAGCATCTCCTTTGCATCCGTTAGCGGGATCTCATATTCGTATTCGTTTCTGGAAGCAAGATCTTCCTCCAACGGCATACCTTTTATGGTCAGATAGGCTTTATCTCCTGCCACACGAACACGAAGAGTGAGATTTAATCCTTGATGATGCGAGCATAGATAACCCTGAATCATCTCCTGTTTCCTTATGGCTAAAGGTTCAAATCCTTCTTTCGCAATGTATTTCAGCTCTTTCTCTATCGCCATTTTACTTCTGCTTGCGCTGTTCTTTTCTTATGGTGATTTGAGTAGCACCGAATCCGTATTCCTGAAAAGAGGCATCCTGCATGGAGCAGAAGTCATACCTGCTCTTCATGATCTTCTCTACCTCTTTTCTCAATACGCCATCCCCTTTCCCGTGAATAAAGATGATCTTTTTACCCGGAAACTTAAGATTGGCTTCCATAGTCTCTATCACGGTTCGTTTTTGATACTCCAGTATATCTTTAGGTTCCATCCCCACGGTGGTATCGAGCAGTTCATGATGATGCAGATCCACTACCAGCGGAGCATTGGGGTCTATCACCGGCTTGGCTTTTGCTTTTATCTTCTGATCCTGCCTGATCTTTTCGTCCATCTTACTCTGTATATCTTCCGAACGGATCTCAAATCGAGGAGCCTCCTTATCATCATTCATCAAAACGAATGTAATGGCACCCTCATCAAAGTAAGGATTGGGAGCAAAAGCATGACGCTTGAAAAATCTTTGCGGTTCCAGCTTTACCACTGCATCTATACAGGGTTTGGCTCCATATTTGGTATCGCTTTTATAAGGAATGATCTGGCATGCAATGCGTCTTCTATCCGAAAGATCTTCCACGGCAAAAGACTCTATGTACTCGACCGAATCGTATGGAATATTACCGCTGAAGAGCATTTTTCTCTCTCCCGTATCTCTATCCTCGGTGCTGTAAATGAGATAAAGGTCATAGTTACTCTCATTTACGATATACGCCTCATAGCCACACTTTCCGAGTTCGTTTATCTCATCGGGCAGATATGCCAGTACAATATTGAGTTTTTCTCCTGCTTTTGAAGTGGGTCTTGGGTGAACAGGTTTTGGTTTATGCTCCACCCGAACCTCCTCTTTAACCGGAAGTTTCAACTCTGCTTTAGGAACCAACGTGCTGCCGGGCGTTATCACTACCACCTCGTTTTCGTAAACGGGAACGTCGAAACCATCTTCGGTCTCTACCATAACCACATTTCCGGAGCAGAAAGCCTTAACGACTCCTCCTCCTACACTGTCTAAAAATCTTACTGTATCTCCTATTTTTATTTTCATTCACGTCTCTATTTTTTCACTCTTTCAAAGTTCACTATTTTTGCCTACAAATACAAATAATAGGGTATGCAACGACAGCAGATAGAGTCAATAGAGATAAAATCTTTCAACTACGATTTACCTGAAGAGAGGATAGCCAAATATCCCTTGAAAGAGAGGGATAGTTCCAAACTGCTTCTGTTTAATGAAAACAGAGAGATAGAGGACAGATCCTTTTCTCAACTGCCCGAACTCCTTCCGGAAGGCTCTCTTTTGGTTTTCAACAACACAAAAGTAATCCATGCCCGACTCCATTTCCGGAAAGAGACAGGGGCTCAAATAGAGATTTTCTGCCTTGAACCGCTCTATCCCGAATCTTATGAGATCAACCTCTCCACACAGCAAGAAGTAACATGGATATGCCTGGTCGGAAATGCCAAAAAGTGGAAACCGGGCACCTCCGTCTCTCTTACCCTGAAAGATGAAAAAGGAAAAGAGATAACGGTATATGCCAGATACACTCCATCCACCACTCCGGACAGCAGGAATGTTACTTTTACATGGGATGCCCCGGTATCTTTTTCGGAAATACTGGAGTTGGCAGGCGAACTTCCCATACCGCCTTATCTCAACAGAAAGACAGAAGAGTGCGACTCCGAAACCTACCAAACCGTCTACGCCAAATGGGATGGAAGCGTAGCTGCACCAACGGCAGGACTCCACTTTACACCCGATGTATTGGAAGCCATAAGGCAAAAAGGGATAAAAACAACCCCCGTGACGCTTCACGTCGGAGCAGGAACATTCAAACCGGTAAAGAGTGAACTGATCTCTCAACACGAAATGCACAGAGAGATGATAGTGGTACAGAGAGCCACCATCGACTCTCTGCTTGCTCATTTGGGCGGTATAACGGCAGTGGGAACCACTTCCACACGCACACTCGAAAGCCTTTATTACATCGGTGTTCATCTGATAGAAAACAGTTCCGAACCTCTTTTCGTGGCGCAGTTCGAGCCTTATCAAAAGCTCTATTCTCACACTGTGCAAGCTGCTTTGGAAGCTATCTTGAAATATATGGATGCCAACGGCTTGGATCAGATAGAAGGACACACCGAAATCATGATAGCTCCCGGCTTTGAGTTCAGGCTTATAGACCGGTTGATCACCAACTTTCACCAGCCGCAAAGCACTCTTCTTCTGCTTATCTCTGCCTTTATAGGAGGTGGAGACGAATGGTGTAAAATCTATGACCATGCCCTAAAAAACGACTACAGATTTCTCAGTTATGGAGACAGCTCGCTACTCTACCGCAGCCGCTCATAAATGGATACTGAAACTTGCCATTCCCAATATCCTCAGCAATATCACCGTACCGCTGCTGGGGATATTCGATCTCGGCATGTCCGGAAGACTCCAATACGTTCACGAGATAGGTGCCGTGGCTCTTGCCGCTACGCTTTTCAATATGCTGTACTGGACTTTCGGCTTTCTCCGTATGGGTACTACCGGACTCACTGCTCAGGCTTGCGGAAAAGGAGATAAGAGAGAGATGGGAAGAATACTCCAACAATCTCTTCTCATAGGTGGTCTCATAGGACTTCTGCTTCTTATTTTTGGAAAACAGCTGGCAGATTTTCTATTCGATTTCGTAACGTTTGAGTCCCAAAACAACGGCGAACTGATAGCCACCACAACAGACTATTTCCTCATAGTGATATGGGGTGCTCCGGCAGTGTTATGCAATTTTGCTCTCAACGGATGGATTATAGGCATGCAGAACAGCTGGTATCCGATGGCTATCGCTATCTTCACAAACGCTACCAATATCCTGCTCTCTGCTCTGTTTACATTCCGAATGGATATGGGCATAACAGGTATAGCCCTCGGAACAGCCATAGCTCACTGGTTGGGTCTTATCCTTCTTCTCTTTGGCGTTTGGTGGCTGTTCATAAGAGAAAAAAAGGTCTCTTTCTCATGGGAAACAGGTGATCTTAAACAGGGAATAGGAAAGTTTTTTCATACCAATCTCTTTATCTTCCTGCGTACCTTGCTATTGGTCATCACCAACACCTATTTTACTTATTACGGAGCATCGGAAGGTGAAATAGCTCTATCTGCCAATGCCATACTATTGCAGTTTCTATCCCTGTTTTCCTACTTTATAGATGGTTTTGCTTATGCCGCAGAGGCTATCATAGGACACCTTTTTGGAGCAGAGAGAAGAGTGGAGATACAAAAATTCATCTACCGTCTGCTGGGATATGGACTATTATTGTCCCTTATCGCTTCCGGCATATACTTCTTATCCGGAGAGCATATACTCCGACTCTTCACGGACAAAACGGAAGTGCTGGAGTATGCCGATCATTATCTTGTATGGATTTGGATTGTTCCCATTGCCGGATTTACTGCTTTTGTTTGGGACGGTGTATTCATAGGATTGACCCTCACAAAAGATATGTTCATATCGATGCTCGTAGCGGTCTCCATCTATTTTACGATTATATATATCGAACCATCCCAAGATCCCAACTCCACTCTCTGGATAGCGATGCTGCTCTATCTTGCCATAAGAGGAGTAATGCTCAATCTTATATACAGCAAAAGAAAGCATACTCTGCTTCTTCACGCTTAGAACCATTGTTTTATGACACACATCTATTACATATACGTAGGATCTACCACACGCTCTCCGGAGGAGATGCAAGAAGTTACGAAAGAGATCCGAAACACCTACTTCCCAAATCTTATATCCTCATCTTTTTTTCTCTCTCCCGGATACGGATCAGGAACCGGTAAGGTCTACACCAATGGAGTTTACAAGATAGAGACCTCTTTAGACCTTGATGCACTTTCTCTTCT
Source organism: Porphyromonas canoris (assembly GCF_000769115.1). GTDB lineage: Bacteria > Bacteroidota > Bacteroidia > Bacteroidales > Porphyromonadaceae > Porphyromonas_A > Porphyromonas_A canoris. Next base: position 17,314 of record NZ_JQZV01000013.1, read on the forward strand.
TCTGAAAACAATAGAAACAATATTCGGAAGAGATAAAAAAAAGAGTAATGGAGAGGTAGCTCTTGACCTGGATATAGTGGAAACAGATAACGTGGTAGTAAGAGAAAAAGAGCTCAATCAGTATCCTTACAAACAGGGAAAAAATGAACTTGACGAGATAATCAAAACAAATAAAACATCTATTTTTTCTTCGTCCTGCAAGACTTAAACGAACATTTGATAGATAATATTTTCTCTCCTAATTTTTTATGTATCAAAATATTAGTTATATTCGTACCACAACGAAGCAACTATTTTTCCAAACCAAAATCTAAAATCGGTTGAAGTACTTAAAGAGAAAATAGTAAGATTATATCCACCAAAAAGGATCAAATTCATGAAAAGTTCAATAAGTACGATCTATAAGATTTTCCTTATATCCGCTTTTGCCATATTGATGTCCGGTCTTAAATGTGAACCTGAAGCACGTCCCTTAAAATTCAAGGAAGTATTCAGAACAAACGAAAGTGAGATTTACATGATTAGATTTAGTTCTAATTTTAAAGACCACAAGAAAGTAATTTACTTTAAAAACGAAAGTCTACACCAAAGATTAAATTCTCTAAGATATATTTATTATCCTTCCAAAGAGCAAGTAATACATGACTTGGAAAAAATTCCTCCTTTTGGTATTGAGATTGATTCAGTAGGAGTTTACAGTAAGACAAGTGATGAAGTATTGGCAATGTTTTACTCCAAGAAGTTCCAAGATAAAGGTAAAGTATATTGAGCCATTTGGAAACTCGCTTATCCGAAAATCCACTCCTTCTCCCTTGTATTTTTATATAAAAATGAACCCCTGACTTTCTACTCCTATAACCTTAAATCCAACCTGTCAAATTAGAGAATAATAGAAGTATATCGTTATAAATATCTTATATTCAATTTGATATGAAAAATCTCAAATTCGCGAAAAAATTTTTATCAGTCCATTTCATGGGGCTTTTTCGCGTTAATAGGTGTGAATTTTAACACTCTTCTCTGTAAACGTTTCCTAATAAAGAAATTTGCCTTTTCGGGTGCATTTTAGGGTAAAAACACGTATGTGTTTGGTTGTTAGCATTTTGATGATTTTAGCTAAACACGTTAATCGAATCCGGTAAACGTGTTTAATGAAATCGATAAACGTGTTCATTGAAAAATTAAACACGTTAAGCCGAAACAATATGCTCGTTTAGCGTTTTTGCTTAACAGGTATCGAAATTTGTGTTAATAAAACAGGCTGATTTAACAAATCCGGTACCCCTCTGAAAACGATCCCTCCGATCAAAATAGAATGAGAAAAAATGACCCGGATTTTAGCCGTTCACACCTGTATGGAATATATAAAAATGGTCTTCTGAAATTGTGGATAACTCTGTTCAAAAGCTGTTGAAAACTTTAGAGAAACTATTGGACTTAAAATTTGGATTTCTAATAGATCATCTGGTATATAATAGTAAACAATATATCCAAACAGAAGAGAAAAAAGTTTCTAAAAAGTTTCACAGAGGTTTTCAACACAAAAAGTTTTCAACATAGAGCTATGTAAGATATTCACATTGTCTTGATAACCCTATTTTCCATACTGATATATAGCATTTTATAAAGAAACCGGATTGTTGATAAAATGTTGATAACTGTTGGTAACTAAAACGCTTCAAAGTTCTCCACAATCCCAACAGGCATTATTATCATAGTATATGAGAGTATGTTTTTATCTTCTTTATTTCTTTTCTTCAACCTCAATCTTATCAATACAACAGATGTATATGAAGAGTGTTGAAAATGTGGAAAACTAAAGAAGAGAGGCAAAAGCCGCCTCCCTAAAAGAGGGTATATATAAGGGTAAATTTTCTTTATTGAAAGAATATATCTACCTTTGTGGAACAATAAAACAGAGCGGTGGATAGATTTGATTGCTTGCAACCACCTACAAAAAAATGCTAAAACATAGGCTTATCTCATAAGGTAAGATTTTATAGGTTCTATTTTGTAGGTCTGTCCCTGTGTAATGTTTTACAGAGACGGACTTATTTTTTTATACCATAACAACATCAAAAACAGATATAATATGAACTATTTATTTACATCGGAGTCTGTATCGGAAGGGCATCCCGATAAGGTGGCAGACCAAATATCGGATGCCATTTTGGATCACTTCTTATCGCAAGATTCTTCTTCCAAGGTAGCATGTGAGACACTCGTTACTACCGGACAGGTGGTAGTGGCAGGAGAGGTAAGCTCGGATGCTTATGTGGATGTTCAAGAAGTGGTGCGCGAAGTGATAGCAGAGATAGGATACACGAAGAGCGAGTATAGATTTGAAAGCGAATCTTGCGGCGTACTCTCTGCCATACATGAACAGAGTTCGGATATCAACAGAGGCGTCGTAAGAGAGCAGGCAGAAGATCAGGGAGCAGGCGATCAGGGTATGATGTTTGGCTATGCAAGCAATGAGACCGCCATGTATATGCCTATCTCTCTTGAGTTTTCCCATGCACTTCTTAAAGAGCTTGCCCATATAAGAAAAGAGGAGCTGCATTTGATGCCTTACCTCAGACCGGACTCCAAAAGTCAGGTTACCGTAGAGTATGGTCAGGATAGAAAACCTGTTCGTATCCATACGATAGTGGTGAGTACACAGCACGATGAGTTTATACAACCGGAAGAGAATACTCCCGAAGCTCATCTTGAGGCAGACTTAAAGATGCAGAAGAAGATAGAGGAAGATGTCAGAAACATACTCATACCACGTACAAAGGCACTTTTCCCAGAGTCGGTACAAGCGTTGTTGGACGATAACTATATCCTTCATGTCAATCCTACGGGTAAGTTTGTCATAGGCGGTCCTCACGGAGATACCGGTCTTACCGGACGAAAGATAATAGTGGATACCTACGGCGGAAGGGCTTCTCACGGTGGTGGAGCATTTAGCGGTAAAGATCCGAGCAAGGTAGACCGCTCGGCTGCTTATGCTTGCAGACACATCGCTAAGAATCTTGTGGCAGCCGGCGTGGCGGATGAAGTACTTGTTCAAGTATCTTACGCCATAGGAGTGGCGCGTCCTACAAGTATCTATGTCAATACTTATGGTAGAAGTAAAGTAAGTCTGTCGGATGTGGAGATCGCACAAAAGATAGAGAAGATATTCGATATGCGTCCTTATGCAATAGAGAATCGTCTTCAGCTTCGTCATCCTATATACAGCGAAACAGCAAGGTATGGACACATGGGACGTACACCTAAAAAGGTAATCAAACACTTTCATTCCAGATACAATGGCACCATCTCCAAAGAGGTAGAGCTGTTCACATGGGAGAAGTTGGACTATGTGGATAAGGTAAAAGCCGAGTTCGGTCTTTGATAAGTGCTTCTATTACTCTCGCATGGGTAGCAAAAACAGAGATTGTAAGACCAATGTTTCGCGACTTTTGGATAGCGGAAAAGTTTCCTATACGCTTCATACGTATGAAGTAGATGAAGAGAATCTTTCCGCTATTCATCTGGCAGAAACGCTGGGTATAGATCCCGGAAAGATTTATAAGACTATTGTACTGGAGACTTCGGAGAGAAGTTTTGTGGTGGCAATGGTTGCGGCAGGAAGCGAAATAGATTTGAAGAAAGTGGCTTCCGCTCATGGTGTGAAGTCTGTAAAGCCTCTTCCCATGAAAGATCTTTTTGCCGTTACGGGATATATACGCGGAGGTTGCTCTCCCATAGGTCTCAAAAAGGCTTTTCCGATCTATATCGACTCGGATGTATTGTTTTGCGACACCATCCTTATCAGTGCCGGAAAACGCGGTGTACAGGTGGAACTTTCGCCCAAAGACCTTATCTCTTATGTGGGAGCCGTGGTTGCAGATATCTCTCAGGATTGAGAGAGAAGTTTTGAAATCAGTTCTATATCTATCGGCCTTGTTATCTTGATATTCTCGCTCTCTCCTTCCACAAGAAGGGGAGACTTTTTATAGTACCATTGAAACAGGGATGCGTCGTCTGTGAAAGACAGATCGCTTTTGAGGGCTTTATCGTAAGCCCTTTTTATTTGATCCGACCGGAAGAGTTGTGGAGTCTGTACCTCTACAATGGTAGAACGGTCTACGGGCAGGGTTTCTCTCTTTTCCGAAGTGATTTTTCTGAGGGAATTAGTGCTTTCCACTACCGGAATGACGCAGGCATTACTGTTTCGTTCTGATGTTGTGAAAAGCCTGTCCAGCAGTTTCGGAGATATATTGGGTCTTACACCATCATGTATCGCCACTATCGTATCTTCTTTTTGCGGAATGGATAGAAGTCCGGACATGACACTCTCCGTGCGTGTGGCTCCTCCATTGACCAAAGTAACGGGTATATCGAACCGGTATTTTTCGGTTAAAGAGAGAAAAGTATTTCGATGTGCTTCGGGTATGACCACCACTATTTCAATAGCAGGATCGTAAGTGTGAAACGCTTTTATGGTATGAAAGATAACAGGCAAGCCGTTCACTTCCATAAACTGTTTTGGAAGAGTATTCTGCATCCGCTGTCCGGAACCTCCTGCCACTATTACTGCTATTCTCTTCTTCATACGCTCCTATTCATATAATATTTGGCTATTTCCCAGATACTCATTCCGGCGGCTACACTTACGTTGAGAGAGTGTTTCGTTCCGAACTGAGGTATCTCTATGGCTCCATCGCACATATTTACTATTTCCTGATCCACGCCTTTCACTTCGTGTCCGATAACGAGGGCAAGAGGCTGCTCTTTCAGCTCTTTCAGTTTTTTCTCTATCTCCTGAAGAGGAATGCTGTTTTGGGTCTGTTCGAGAGCAAGAAGGTGGTAGCCCTGCTCTTTAAGATGGGCGACAGCATCCGATGTGGACTCGAAGTAGCGCCACAGAACACTGTCTTCAGCTCCGAGTGCCGTCTTTCTTATATCCCGATGAGGGGGTGTGGCTGTGATACCACAGAGGTATAGAGCATCGACCAAAAAGGCATCGGCAGTGCGGAACACGGAACCGATATTGTTCATGCTTCTTACATTGTCCAGCACTATAACCAAGGGAATCTTCTTTTGCTGCTTGAACTCCTCCTGTGTCAGGCGGTTCATCTCCACAACAGATAGTTTAATATTGTCATTCATAACTCAAAGGAGTAAGTGCAGAGAGGTCTTCGCAAGCTCTTCTTACTACTTTTCCACTCTCTGTTTTGGGTAGGGAAGATACAAGCTGAAAGTATTTGGGTCTCTCTTTGGTTTCAAGTCTTTTGGCGATGTTACGGCTTAGAATATCGGGTGTTATCTCTCCTTCAAGTATGATGACAAGAGCTTCGCCCCAAAGAGGATGCGGAACGGATGTCAGAAGAAAAGGAACAGGTATGACGGGAGAAAGCTTCTGTTCGAGCTCTTCCGGTTGAAGTTTGATGCCGGCACTGTTGATAACATTGTCGAGTCTTCCCAATATCCGAAAAGTACCATCCGGAAAAAGTACGCCTTTATCGTTCGTGATTATCGGAGTATCGCAAAGATGAGGATCGTTTATCGTGATGGCATCATTTGCCGAGAGAGATATGGAGATATTTTTGAGGGGGGTAAACGAGAGAGAACGCTCTGTACCATTGATCCTTCGGATAGCTATATGAGAAAATGTCTCTGTCATTCCGTATGTGGCATAGATCCTGCCGGGGAGTTGCATGAGCTGCTCTTCAAGCTCGGAATAGATGCTTGCACCTCCTATGATAAGGGTTTTGATGTTGGAAAGTCGCTCTTTCTCCAAACGGTTTTCCATACTTTTTTCTACCTGCAGAGGTACCATTGCCGCGAAATCCATATCGGGAAGAGCATCCATCGCAAGCGGATGTGCGGAGGCAGGAGAGAGAATAAGTTTGAGAGATCCCTCTATGGCTCTTACCACCATCATCTTGGCTGCTATGTAAGATAGAGACATGGCACAAAAAGCAGTAGTACCGGGAGAGAGAGCGAATGTTTCCAGCGTGAGTCGTGCGCTTCGTCTCATCTTCTCTTTCTCCGCAAGAATTGTTTTGGGTGTACCGGTAGAACCCGAAGTGTGAAGAGCTATCAGAGGAGAAGGGCTATACCATTCATCCAAAAAAGCATCCAGCTCCCCTTTCAGCTTTTTCTCTTCTTCCGAATTTCTACACAAGACAGATATATTGGTGGAAGCAGTATCTCTGTCCGGTTTTATGTTCTCTGCATCTGTTCCTCTCATTTTCCGGTTTATCATGAACGGTGATACCATATTTCCGCTCCTTTTCTATATATGGGAGTAGAGATATTGTTGGTAAAAAGCTCTCCTGTTCCCAAACCTTGCGGACGTTCCACGCCGTGAGAGGAAACCCAATGCGCTATGGCATTCAAACCGATGTTGGATTCCAATGCAGATGTTGCCCACCAAAGGATACCGATTCGTTCAGCCAACTCTATCCATTCGTCACACCCATAAAAAGAGCCATGGAGTGTGGGTTTAAGTATGATGTAGTGCGGACGAATGGTTTCCAAAAGAGATCGCTTCTCCTCTGTTTCGTAAACTCCTATCAGCTCTTCATCCAAAGCAACAGGAATGGGAGTCTCTCTGACAATTCTTGTCATCTTCTCCGGCTCGCCTGCGGCTATGGGTTGCTCGATGGAGTGAATCTCGTATCGGGATAGAGTCTCCAACTTTCCGAGTGCTTCAGAGAAAGAGAAAGCACCATTGGCATCCAATCTTATCTCCAACTCTTCGGCTGAAAACCTGCTACGAATGCGATGGAGCAGGTCTATTTCGGAATCGAAAGCAATAGCTCCGATCTTTAGTTTAAGGCATCGAAAGCCATCATGAAGCTTCTCTTCTATTTTCCTTAGCATCTCATCATGAGATCCCATCCATATAAGACCATTGATGGGAATACCTTTTTCTCCTCTCGAAAATGGGGTGTCTGTATGCGCCAATCCTCCAGCCTTTATATGTCTGAGAGCTGTTTCTATACCAAACAGAATAGATGGATATTGTTTCCAACTTGGAGTGGGAGACCAGGAATCATTCTCGATTTGATGTAATAGATCGGATAGCTTACTGTGATACTCCTGTGAGAAGTCGGGGCTAAGATCTTCCAGTGGAGCACACTCTCCGATAATCTCCTTCCCTTGCGGTGTATCTCTCTCTATGTAAAAGACATTTTTTGTGAGATATACCCCTCTGGAAGTTTTTGCCGGCTGTTTGAATATCAGCTTCTCCTTGCGGATGGTCAGCTCCATAATGCCATGGAAAGGTTATGGGAGTTTTGGAAACTTAGACCAGTCCGGCTTTCTCTTTTCCAAAAAGGCTGTTTTACCCTCTTGTGCCTCATCGGTAAGATAATAAAGCATTGTAGCATCACCGGCCAACTCTTGAATACCTGCCTGACCATCCAACTCTGCATTCAGACCGGCTTTGATCATTCGCAATGCAAGCGGACTGAGAGACATCATCTCTTCGGACCATTTGACATACTCGTCTTCGAGCTGTTCCAGAGGTACAACGGTATTTACCAAGCCCATATCCAATGCTTCTTGTGCATTGTACTGACGACATAAAAACCAAATCTCTCTGGCTTTCTTTTGTCCCACAACACGAGCAAGATAAGAAGATCCAAATCCGGCATCAAAACTACCTACTCTCGGTCCGGTCTGCCCGAATCTTGCATTTTCCGAAGCGATACTCAAGTCGCAAACGACATGAAGAACATGGCCTCCACCGATGGCAAATCCATTCACCGCAGCAATGACAGGTTTCGGAATGGAGCGAATCTGTTTTTGTACATCCAATACGCTTAGTCTTGGAACACCATCCTTTCCGATGTAGCCGCCACGACCTTTTACATTCTGATCTCCTCCGGCACAGAAAGCAACATCTCCTGCTCCGGTAATCACAACAACACAAATATCTGCTTCTTCTCTGCAAATACGGAGAGCATCACTCATCTCTGCCGTTGTCTGTGGAGTGAAAGCGTTTCTGTATCGTTCCCGATTGATTGTAATTCGTGCAATTCCGTTGTAAAAATCGAAGAGAATCTCTTCGTATTCCTTAATCGTTCTCCATTCTCTATTGGTACTCATTATACTTTCTGTTTTATTTTGAATTGGTTTGTTTTAAGGGTAAAGGTACTCATTTTTCACTCCTTGTACCGATTAAGAGGCAAATCTTTTGCTGATTATTTGGTGGTTCGGAATTTCCTTTGTAATTTTGCATCACAAAAACAAGGTATTGACCCATGGTGTAATGGTAGCACTACAGGTTTTGGTTCTGTCTGTCGAGGTTCGAATCCTCGTGGGTCAACATAGAGGAGGCTTCTAATTTATGGTTAGATAGCCTCCTTTTCTTTTTATAAGGTCTATTTATTGCTAATTTTGTACAGTACTAAACAAAAATCATAGAGCTACTATGGATAAGCATAAAAATAGCAAGGAGCAAGATAAGCTTGATATCATCTATACCACAGAGGAACAAACAATGGATATTGGATTTGATGATGACGAACTTCCTGAAGTGGAAGGCATGACTCTCGTAGATGCTTACTACGTAGAGGATCACATGGTGGAGTATTATGTGGAGAAGAGAGAGCATTTTGCAAAAGAGATAGCTCGCGCCTACGTCAAGGCAGGGTATAACGCAGAACGCAGAGATGCCGGAAATGATGAGGGAGAAGCCGTGATGGCGATAGATCATACAGGAAAGGTTGTGGGAATGATCCTGCTGAATCCGTATGAAACCGATAACCTTATTGCTGCTGAGGCAGAAGGTAAACTTAACGAAGCGATTTTAGGATCTTTGAATAGCTGACCTGACCATGAAAAAAAGCAAAAACAATAGACTGAACAGCTTCGGCATGAGTCGTGGAATGAAGGTGTTGATCTTTATTTTTTCGGCTGTAACAATGCTTTCTTGTGCGAGTAAACTCGGTCCGGGAGGAGGTCCGTATGATGATGCTCCGCCCGTATTGCTGAAATCCGTCCCGGCTTCGGGAGCACTTAATGTAAATACGAAGAAGTTTATCTTCTATTTTGACGAGTACATCACAGTAAAAGATGCAAGCAAAAAGGTGATTATATCTCCTCCGCAGCAACAAAATCCTAAGATACAAGCCATAGGAAAGCGTGTGGAGGTGATATTGGAAGATTCTCTCATTTCCAATACGACCTATACTATCGACTTTACGAACTCTATAGAGGACAACAATGAGAGGAATGCCCTTGAAAATTTTTCTCACGCATTCAGTACCGGTAATGAGATAGACACAATGGAGATAGCCGGTGTCGTTCTCAATGCAAGAGATCTTGAGCCTGTGTCTGATGTTGTAGTCGGAATTCATGCCGACCCCAGACGGGAAGCGTTCAGAGATACCACATTTCTAAGAATGTCTCGTACATCGGACAGGGCACGATTTGTTATTCGTAATATGAAGTCCGGATCGTATAGTCTTTTTGCTCTTAAAGATAATGACAACAACTATCGCTATAATTCTCCTATGGAAGCTGTGGCGTTCTTCCCGGAGAGGATTACCACAAGCTCCGAACCCGCGGTGAGACAAGACACTATATTTAAGACTGTCAAGGGAAAGCCGGTTGTGGACTCCACATATCTTGTCAAGTACACAAGATATCTTCCGGATGATGTTGTACTGCGCTTTTTCCAGTCGGACAAACAGCGAAACTATATCGTTAAACGAGAAAGACGAGACTCTGCGACAATAGAACTCGAATTTAATCTGCCCTTTTTAGAGGAAAAGGATATTCCTTCCATCCGAGCTTTAGGATTAGAGAGTGCGGGAACGGATCCGAGGACTAAAATCTTTACAGATGCTGATCTTTACACGAAAAAGGCGACCTATCTGCTTACGGACTCTCTTTATCATTCGAGAGATACATTCATTGTGAACTATCCTTCAATAGACTCGTTGAATAATATTATTGTAGTATCGGATACGATAGCTCTTCGCACACCTCCTAAGAAGCAGGTCAAGGAGAAGAAAGAGGATGCCGATACCCCTAAGGATTCCACAGCTGTTGAAAAACCTAAGCCAACGTGGACTCTAAGTATGGAGACGAAAGGAGATGGAGGTATTTCAGATTCAATCCTGATCTCTTCCACATATCCCGTTGATACGGAAATGCTCAGAAAAGCATTGAGGCTTGTTTATAAAAAAGATACGATAGAGGTAGATGCAAAGATAGATACACTGATGCCGATGCCGGGACGCTCCAGACTATGGCTACTCAAAGCACCATTGAGCTACAAGCAGAGCTATACGCTCTATGCAGATAGTGCTTCTGTAAACGATATTTTGGGTCGGCCTCTATTGGAACCACTCAAGAAGAGCTTCGAGACAAAGGCAAAGTCTGAGTTTTCTTCGCTCTTGGTAGAAGTACTCGGATATGGACAGACACCGATGATAGGGGAACTTCTCAATGAAAGTGATAAAATTTTGGGTGTGGCATATTCCAATAAAAATTTGGGAGAAATAGTCTTTTCAGATCTTAAACCGGGGAATTATTATCTGCGTGTTATAATTGATCGTAACGGAAATGGAAGATGGGATCCGGGAGACTATGATAAGAACTTACAACCGGAGGAAGTCTTCTATCTGAATAAAAAGATGGAGCTTCTGAAAAACTGGACTGTCAAAGAGAACTTTGATCCTAAAAGCATACCTCTGGATAAGCAAAAACCATTAGAGCTTGTACGCAATAAACCTAAGGAGGTCGAGAAGAGGGATAAAAATAAGGAAAGAGAAGAGGAGATGAAGAGACGCCGTTCAGGAATGGGATCGTCCGGCGGTGGTTTTGATCTTGGAGGCGGTATGGGAGGACTTCGCCAGAGCTTCTAACTTCAATATATTGTTTCTATGGCTATCAAAAGAGCACTAAATATCTTTCTATATGTCTTTTTGTCGGGAATATTGTTTGTTTCAATAGACTTTGCTCCCACAATAAAGGCAGAAACGGCTGTGCCTTCTGATAGCATAAGTAGATCTAAGTATCAATGGACAAGAGTATTACCATTGACTTTATTTGCAGTCTCTACTCCCGGTTTGGATCAGACGATGTATGATTGGAGATCCATCCACTTCGGATCATTCAGGACTTATGTGGACGACTATTCAAGTCTCATCCCCGTGGCAACTTCTTGGGGTTTATACTTTGGAGGAGTAAAGCCGAAATACAGTAATAGTGCCGGAGAGATGTTTTTGCTTCAAGGAAGTGCAGTCTTACTTTCGACAGCAATAACTCATGCAGGAAAAAGAGGATTTGGCAGAATGAGGCCGGATCAGAACAACTATAAATCGTTTCCATCGGGTCATACCTCTTTCTCTTTTGTCTGTGCGACTCTTTTGGTGGAAGAGTATGGGGAGCGTTATCCTTGGTTGGCAGCATTCTCCTACACATCTGCATCTCTCACAGCTACTGCCAGAATCCTTAATAACAGGCATTGGGTTAGCGATCTTTCAGGAGGCGCTGTCGTGGGTATATTATCTGCCAAACTGACCTATGCTTTAGCGTCTGTTTTAACCGGAAAACCCTATAATCTTTATTCATATCGTGATGAGCCTTTGAAAGGATATGGTATCTCTTTTCGTAGGGGATGGACTCTCTTTTCGGAGAACATATTCAACCATTTTGGAGCTATGGTTAGGGTTCCATTTTATAAAGAGTGGGGAGCTGTGGCTCAAGTAGCATGGAGTGAAATGGGATCTGAAAAGTCTGATTTTTCTCGTTCCATAGGAGGGGGAGTCAGTTATAGAAGAGAGCTTCCCTTGAATGGTTTTTTCTTTGATGGAGGCCTTTCTTTGAATCACTATTCTCGCTTTGGTGAGTCCCGTGATGGTTGGAATCTTCGTCCGGAGTTGGGTTTGATCTTTAGAACAGGTAATGTCTCGCTGCTAAAAGGATATACCGCATTTTCTTCCGCACCTTGGAAGAATAACCAATCGGGTACTTGGGAGTTTGGAATGGCAGTGGAATGGGGTTGGTAAAGCTTTCTTGTAAAAGTAAATGGATTAAAGATATTATATATGTCAACAAAAGTGGCAGAGACTCCGATGATGTCTCAGTACAATAAGATAAAAAGAGAACATCCCGATGCTATATTACTGTTTAGGGTTGGGGACTTTTATGAGACTTTTTGTGAAGACGCCATAACGGTTTCATCTCTGCTCGGCATAACATTGACGAAGCGTGCTAATGGCTCTGCCAGCCATATAGAACTTGCCGGTTTTCCACATCATGCGTTGGATACTTATCTGCCTAAATTGGTAGGATTTGGGAAAAGGGTAGCAATCTGTGATCAGATAGAAGATCCCAAGACCACCAAAAAGTTGGTTAGAAGAGCTGTTACAGAGCTTGTTACGCCGGGACTTACTATGAATGACACGGTGCTTCATGCCAAACAAAACAACTTCTTGGCATCTGTTGTATTCGGAAGTGGAAAGATAGGACTGGCATTCTTGGATCTGTCCACAGGGGAGTTTCTAACAGCTGAGACATATCCCCAGGATGCCGACAAACTGTTGGCAAACTTTGCTCCTAAAGAAGTGCTTCTGCAAAGAGGATTGGAGCGTATGTTCAGGGAGGAGTTTGGAGATAAACTGAATCTCTATCCGCTTGAAGACTTTATCTATACTGAGATGTATGGACGAGACAAGATTTCGGAAGTCTTTGGCGTAAAGAATCTTAAGGGTTTTGGAATAGAGGAAAACAAGCTTTCGATCATGGCGTGTGGTGCCATTCTTTATTATCTGCATGCCACTTGTCATGTTGAATTAGGGCATATTACTTCAATTAGAAAAATGGAAGAAGACAGATATGTCCGATTGGATAAGTTTACACTCCGAAATCTTGAAATCTTGAAGCCGATGAGTGAAGATGGAGTAGCTCTTGTGGATGTCCTGGACAGAACTTTAACGCCTATGGGTGGGCGTCTCTTAAAGCGATGGATGATATTTCCTCTTCTTAATGTCAAAGAGATTGAGTTTAGGCAAAATGCCGTAGAAGTCTTCATGAAGCAGAGTGAAGTTACAGGAAAGCTCAGAACTCACATGGCTAAGATTGGAGACTTGGAGAGACTGGTCTCCAAGATAGCTGTTGGGAGGATCAATCCTCGTGAGCTGTTGCAGCTGGCGGAAGCAGTGGGAGAGTTCAATCCAATCAGAACCATCCTAAAATCTTTGGGGTGTGATACCACGACTCACTTGGCTGAAATGATGACAGACTCTTCCGAAGTGCGTCAAGCCATTGTACAAACGATAGATCCGGAAGCCCCGGCTCTTATGAACAGAGGTGGTCGTGTGATACGCGAGGGAGTACATCCGGAGCTTGATGAGCTACGCCGTATTGCCGGAGGAGGAAAAGAGTATCTTATCGAAATCCGAAATAGAGAAGCAGAGCGTACAGGCATTCCAAGCCTGAAGATCGCATTCAACAATGTTTTTGGCTACTACATAGAAGTGCGTAATACGCACAAAGAGAGAGTACCGGAAGATTGGATCAGAAAGCAGACTCTTGTGAATGCCGAGAGATATATCACTCAAGAGCTTAAAGAGTATGAACAGAAGATTTTAGGAGCAGAGGAGAAGATTGCCATCTTGGAAACAGAGATCTTCACTCGTCTTATATCAAATCTCTCACAGCATATCAAAGAGATACAGAATAATGCAGTAAGAATATCGGAAGTGGATGTGCTTCAGTCTTTTGCGGATGTCTCTACTGCTTATCAATATGCGAAACCGGAGGTTAATAATGGACAGGTTATTGAAATAAAAGATGGACGCCACCCCGTCATAGAGCGTCTTCTTCCGACCGGAGAGGCATACATTGCAAATGATCTCTACTTAGACGATAAAAATCAGCAGATCATCATTGTTACGGGGCCTAATATGTCCGGTAAGAGTGCTCTGCTACGTCAGACCGCTATCATCTGTCTTATGGCTCAGATGGGTAGCTTCATTCCTGCAAGATCTGCATCTATCGGTCTGGTAGACAGGATTTTTACAAGAGTGGGAGCCAGTGATAATATCTCCAGAGGGGAGTCTACTTTTATGGTTGAAATGACCGAATCGGCAGCCATCTTGAACAGTTTGACCAATAGAAGTCTTGTTCTGATAGATGAACTGGGTAGAGGAACTTCTACCTACGATGGTATCTCCATTGCGAGAGCTATTGTAGAGTATATACATGAATATCCTCACGGCAAAGCAAAAACACTTTTTGCAACGCACTATCACGAACTGAATGAGTTGGAAGCGGAGTACGACAGGATAAAGAACTTTAATGTTTCTGTCAAGGAGGTCGATGGTAAAGTGATTTTTCTCAGAAAACTTCAGCCGGGAGGAAGTGAACATAGTTTTGGTATCAATGTTGCCAAGCTTGCAGGTCTTCCATCGACAATTGTAGAAAGAGCGGGAGACATTCTTCATCAGTTAGAGAAGGGCGATAGAGGAGCTGTCTCTTCTTTTAATCATAGCGGTTCGAGTAGAGAGGTTGTGGGAAACACACCCTATCAAATCAGCTTTTTCCAATTGGATGATCCTGTACTCGGTCAGGTACGAAAAGAAATCATAGGAGTAGATATCAACCATCTTACACCTATCGAAGCATTGAACAAGTTAAGTGAAATAAAAAAAGTAATTACAGGTAAGAACGAATGAAGTTTAGATATGATATAATAGTCGTAGGAGCGGGGCACGCAGGCTGTGAAGCTGCACGAGCTTCGGCGGTAATGGGCTGCTCTGTTTTGCTCATTACGATGGATATGGGTAAGATTGCCCAAATGAGTTGTAATCCGGCTATTGGCGGCATTGCAAAAGGGCAGATTGTTCGCGAGATAGATGCTTTAGGCGGTGCTACGGCGGTTGTTACGGATGCCACATCCATTCAGTTTCGGATGCTCAATAGGAGCAAAGGACCTGCCATGTGGAGTCCGAGAGCTCAGAGTGACAGGCAGCAGTTCTCCATGGCATGGAGACGCATTTTGGAAAATACTGAGAACCTCTATATGTGGCAGGATACCGTAACTCGCTTGCTTTTTTCAGAGGAAGATGGTAGAGTGGAAGGTGTGGAAACCGCTCAGAAGATCTCTTTTTATGCTTCTAAGGTAATACTCACTAATGGCACGTTCTTAAATGGACTTATGCATGTTGGATCTCATCAATGGAAAGGAGGACGCATTTCGGAACCGGCATCTTACGGCATCACCGAGCAGCTTATATCAAAAGGGTTTCGTACGGATAGGATGAAGACCGGAACGCCTGCACGAGTAGATGCAAGAAATATTCGCTTCGATCTCTGTGAGGCTCAGTATGGAGACGAAGATTTTCACCGCTTTTCTTTCTTGCCCGACTCTCGTTTGAAGAATCGTCTCAAGCAGCGTCCTTGCCATATCACTTACACGAATGAGGCAAGTCATACGGAGTTGAGAAATCATCTGGAAGACTCTCCGCTCTACAACGGACAGATTGTAAGTATCGGACCTCGCTACTGCCCAAGCATCGAGACCAAGATTGTAACTTTTGCGGACAAGAGTCAGCACCAGCTCTTTTTGGAGCCGGAGGGTGAAGATACCACAGAATACTACATCAATGGGTTCTCGTCATCTCTTCCTTTTCAGGTGCAGCTTGATGCTTTGAAAAAGATTCCTGCTTTGGAGCAGGTACATCTTTTAAGACCGGGATATGCCATAGAGTATGATTTCTTTGATCCTACCCAGCTCTATCATACTTTGGAGACAAAACTGATTCCTGGTCTCTATTTTGCCGGTCAGATCAATGGTACCACAGGTTATGAAGAAGCCGCCGGTCAAGGAATTGTCGCCGGAATAAATGCCGCACTGAAAATAAAGAACCTGCCGGAGTTTACACTTGGCAGAGATGAAGCATACATTGGAGTGCTCATAGATGATCTTGTTACAAAAGGGGTGGATGAACCCTATCGGATGTTTACCAGTAGGGCAGAGTATCGCATATTGTTGAGACAAGACAATGCAGACCAGCGACTCACTCCCAGAGGTAGAGAGATCGGATTGGTAGAAGATGAAAGATGGCACGCCTATGAAGCCAAAATGGAATGGATTGGCAGAGTGGATGCTTGCTTGCGCTCTTTGGGCGTTCGCCCTTCTGAGGTAAACGAGCAGCTTCAAGCCTATAACACTACACCTCTAAAGCAGGGTTGTAAGGCGATGGATCTGCTCCTTCGTCCCAATATCCATATTGAACATATGGTTGCAATGCTCCCGGAACTTGCAGAAATCTCTGCTTCTGTCCCTTCGGAATTAAGAGATGAGGTTCTTGAAGCGGTGGAGATTGAGGCAAAATATTCGGGTTATATATTGCGCGAAAAAGAGTTGGCGGATAGAGCAAAGCGTTTGGAGCATATTACGCTTAAAGGTCGTTTCAATTATATGGAAATCTCTTCGCTCTCTACGGAAGCTCGTCAGAAACTTTCTGCCATAGATCCGGAGAATATAGGTCAGGCATCTCGTATTCCGGGTATTTCTCCAAGCGATATAAACATTCTTCTTGTCCTTTGTGGGCGAGTCTGAAAACAAGAAATGTTTCACGTGAAACATAAACAGAGATAATGCTGATACCTAAAAAGGACATTCTTGAGACATTGAGCAGCATTCCGGAGCTCCCGGGGTGTTATCGTTATTTGGACAAAAATGAGGATGTCATTTACATAGGTAAGGCAAAGTCGTTGCGCAGAAGGATCGCTTCTTATTTCCAAAAGGAGCATTCGGATGCCAAGACACGTGCTCTGGTAAACACCTTGCAGTGGTTGGAATATTTCGTTGTCGATACGGAGCATGACGCTCTTCTGTTGGAGTATAATCTTATCAAAGAGTATCGTCCTCGCTACAACATCATGCTCAAGAATGGCAACTTTTATCCTTACATCTGCGTCAAGAGAGAGCCTTTCCCAAGAGTTTTTATCACTCACAAGCCGGTTCGTGATGGCTCGGAATATTTTGGCCCATATCCGGCAGGCAAGATGGCGCACACTCTCGTCGGTGTCATTAAGAAAGTCTTTCTTCCTCGCACTTGCAGTCTGAATCTTACACAAGAGAATATTGCGTTGGGACGATTCCGAGTCTGCCTCAACTATCATATTCATCGCTGCCTTGCTCCTTGCGTTGGCAAGCAGAGCGAAGCAGATTACGATGAGAATATCCGTCAGATCAGAGAGGTTTTGAAAGGCAATATCTCGTCCGTAAAGCAAGAACTGTCTGATAGGATGATGCTGTACGCCTCGGAGCTGAAGTTTGAAGAGGCACAAGCCATAAAGCATTCCATCTCCATTTTAGAGAGTTATCAAGCCGCTTCTGCTGTTATTTCCCACAGTGTGGGCGATGCTTTGGTCTGCTCTTTCTCCGAAGATCTCGGTTCCATCTACCTCAACTATCTGGAGGTGAGGAGTGGCAATATCGTTTCCGGAGAGACGTTGGAGTACAAGAAGAGCCTGTCTGAAGAGCCGGAGGAGTGGCTTTCCACTCTTGTTCAAGAGAGTCTGAATGCTTTGAGACCAGGTATTAAAGAGCTTATTCTTCCTCTTCCCATTGCTTACGTGCCGGAGGGTATTACCGTTACCATTCCTCAAAGAGGCGATAAAAAAAGACTCTTGGAACTTTCGCAGAAGAATGTGGAGCAGTACAAGACCGATAGAGACCGTCAAGCCGAAAAGCTCAACCCCGAACAGCGCAATATGCAGCTCCTTCAAGAGTTGCAGAACACTCTCGGACTGCCGGGGCTTCCATACCACATGGAGTGCTTTGACAACTCCAATATCCAGGGTTATTCTCCCGTTGCAGCCTGCGTTGCTTTTATCGGGGGCAGGCCGGCAAAAGAGTTGTACAGGCACTATCACATACGATCCGTGCAGGGGCAGGACGACTATGCCTCCATGGCAGAGGCGGTGCAGAGACGCTATACCGCCTTTATCGAAGAGGATAGAGAGCTGCCGGATCTCATTATTGCCGATGGGGGTAAAGGGCACATGGAGACCATCAGAAAGACATTGGAGGATATGGGGCTGGCTATTCCCATTCTCGGGCTTGCTAAAGACCGGAAGCACAAGACCGCAAATATCCTCTACGGAAATCCTCCTGAGGTTGTCGGCATCATGCAGCGTTCGCCGGTGTTTCTGCTTTTGGAGCGTGTGCAGAACGAAGTCCATCGCTTTGCCATCAAGTTTCACCGGGAAGTTCGCAGCAAGTCGCAGACACATTCGGAGCTGGACACCATCCACGGCATAGGATCTGCTTCCAAAGCGAAGCTCTTGAAGCATTTCAAGAGTGTCAAGAAGATCCGTGGGGCGTCGCTTGAAGACATAGAGATTATTTTGGGCAGAGCCAAGGCGCGGCTCGTCCATGAATATTTCCATACAAAAAGTAATGAGTAAATTTGGGCTATGAAAGTAGTGGTACAGAGAGTCCGGTCTTCCCGGCTCACCGTTGACGACAAAGAGATCTCCCGAATAGGGGAGGGACTGCTTATCCTTATCGGCATCGCTTCTGATGATGGCGACAAAGACATCGACTATATCGTCCGCAAGTGTGTCCGTCTTCGCATCTTTGATGATGCGGATGGAGTGATGAACAGAAGCGTGCTCGATGTCGGTGGGGAGGTGATGCTTGTCTCACAGTTTACCCTCATGGCATCCACGCAGAAGGGCAACCGTCCTTCCTACATACACGCTGCTCCCGGAGAGATCTCCGAGCCTTTGTACGAGAAAGCCGTGCAGGCATTCGAGCAGGCGCTGGAAAAGCCGGTGGCACGCGGCGTATTCGGAGCGGATATGCAGATTGCGCTGACCAACAATGGACCTGTTACCATCATTATCGACTCAAAAAACGCATAAGACATGAAGCAGGAGCTTACCCTTTCCGAGCTGCAAGAGCTGGTCGATGGCTGGATCAGGCGTTACGGCGTGCGCTATTTCGATCCTCTCACCAACATGGCTGTTCTCACCGAAGAGGTGGGCGAAGTGGCACGCATCATGGCTCGTTTGTACGGGGAGCAGCAGGCAAAGGAGGGAGAGAAGCTCGATCTGGAAGACGAGCTGGCGGATCTTCTTTGGGTCGTTGCCTGCATTGCGAACCAGACCGGCTGCGATCTTACCGCCGCCATCCGAAAGAACTTCCTCAAGAAGACCGAAAGAGACAAAACAAGACACATCAATAATCCTAAACTCAACAATCAACATGAACAGCAGTAACAGATATACGGACGCGTTTGCAAAGTTTCGTCCGGCGCTGACAGAAGAAGAGACAACACTTGAAGTCGAAAAGATCCTCTCCAAGTATGGCAATACGCTCCACACCGTGGACAACATCAAGTTTCTCCACAGCGTGGTAGACCTCACCTCGCTATCCGCAACGGATCATGACGTGCAGATCATGCAGTTTGTCGAGCAGGTCAATGCCCTCGACAGCAACAGACCCGACATCCCTCACGTCGCAGCCATCTGCGTCTATCCCAACTTTGTCTCCACCGTCAAGAACGCCCTTTCCACCCGGGGCGTCAATATCGCAGCCGTCTCCGGGGGCTTCCCATCCTCCCAGACTTTTCCGGAGGTAAAAGTGGTCGAGACCGGTCTTGCCGTCGAAGATGGAGCCGATGAGATAGACATCGTACTGCACGTCGGCAACTTCCTTTCCGAAAACTACGAAGAAGTCGCAGACGAAATCTTGGAGCTGAGAGAGGTAACGAAGGGCAGGCACCTCAAGGTGATCTTGGAGACCGGGGCGTTGAAGAGCACCGAAAACATACGCAGGGCTTCCATCCTATCCCTCTTCTGCGATGCCGACTTCATCAAGACCTCCACCGGCAAAGAGTATCCCGGCGCAACCCTCAACGCGGCCTACACCATGGCGACCGTCTTGAAGCAGTATGCCGAGCTCTTCGGAGAAAAGCGCGGACTCAAAGTATCCGGAGGAGTGCGCACCACAGAGGATGCCCTCCGCTACCTTGCCATTGTCAAAGAAGTGCTTGGGGACGAATGGCTTACCCCCGACCTTTTCCGCATAGGTGCGAGCAGCCTTGTGGCAGACTTGCAGAAAGAGATCGGAGAATAACGCAGGGGACCTTCCCCGCATCCCAATCGGAGCCATCCCGGAAAGAGCAAAATCTTTCCGGGATGGCTTCTTTATAGCCCCCATCTGCCCCCCCCCGCCATGCCACATTCTATATTTAGCTTGTTCTGTATGTCGCTGAAAATCAATCTATTCATTTTTTTTCTTCTCCTCCCGAAGGCACTAAAAATTTCGGGCAAAAGCCACATAGGCGGATCCGATTCCGAAAGAGGTAAAATTTCTGTCCGCATGAAAATCCTTTTTTATTCGCACAAAAATCTCCTCCCTTTCGCACAAAAATCTCCTCCCATTCGCACGAAAATATATTTTTGTGCGCAGACAAAAATATGTCCGCAAGCATAAAAAATACCTCCGATTCGTATAAAAATATATTTTCCTGCCTATGAAAATATATTTTTATGCCCGGATCGCCACAACTCTTATGCTAAAGAAAATACTTTTTCTGCGCACGCNCCTGCCTATGAAAATATATTTTTATGCCCGGATCGCCACAACTCTTATGCTAAAGAAAATACTTTTTCTGCGCACGCAGATATTTTTTCGTCCGCATGGAAATTTTTTTCTATGCCCACGAAAATTTTTTTCTATGCCCATGAAAATTTATTTTCTTGGCCACGCAAATTTTTTTTCTTGGCCACAAAAATTTATTTTCTTGGCCACGCAAATTTTTTTTCTTGGCCACAAAAATTTATTTTCTTACCTACGAAAATTTATTTTCTTACCTACGAAAAAATTTTTTCGTGCGCACGTAAATTTTTTTTTGTACGTACGAAAAAATTTTTTTGTACGTACAAAATTTTCATGCTCTCCGAAACCGACCTTTTCTCTTTTCCCGATCCCGGTTTTCCGTCTCGGCACAAAAAAAGCAGTGCCGGCACTTATCGCACCGGCNTTTTACGCCCCGCCACTTCGGGGTGAGTGGAGTTCCCCTCAATCTTAATCAGTTTTTAACCGTCCACCCTTTGTCTTCGGCTATCTTCTTGTTGCACGCATCCGTGCCCGGATTGCCTCCGATCCAGACGCTCTTGACTTCACCGCTCTGCCCGGTTACATCGGGAAGCGTTCGGAATATCTGGTTCAGCGTCTGCGTACTCAGCCTGCAGTTGCGGACAATTAGCACATTATCTATGCTGCTCGAGATCTTCAAGGAGCTTAGATTCGGGTTATTCTTGCAGTCGAAATATCTCAAAGCTGTATTCTTGCTTACATCCAGCGAGGTGAGGGAGTTAGAGTTGCAGAGCAAGAATTCCAACTTCGTATTCGCACTCACATCCAGCGAGGTAAGGGAGATTTCTTTGCAGCTAAATGTGGTTACCTTTCCGTACACCGTAACGGTCGGGGAGCCGAGTGTGTAAGTTCCGGTGCCGAAGACTAGATTCTCACCATTATCCTCTTTCCCGTTATTGTTCAGGTCTATCCAGACACCCGAACGATATTCCGGCTCGGTATCTATATAAAGCTCTATCTTCTCGCCCACGGCTTTCGTTGTCGTCATCGTCATTTTATAAGCATTGGAATCCAATTTCCAGCCCTTGTCTTCGGCGATCTTCTTGTCGCACGTATACGTGCCCGGATTACCTTCGATCCAGATCCACTTACTGCCGGTGCTCTGCCCTTTTACATCGGGAAGCGTGCGGAATATCTCGTTCAGTGTCTCCGTGCTCAGCTTACAGCCGTTGACCCACAACTCATCATTTATGCTGCTCGAGATCTTCAAGGAGCTAAGATTCGGGTTATTCTCGCAGGAGAATCGTGTCAAAGCGGTGTTCTTGCTCACATTCAGAGAGGAGAGCCTGTTCCAATTGCAGATCAATGCTTTCAAAGCTGTATTCTTCACATTCAGCGAGGTGAGAGAGTTCTTTTCGCAGTCCAACCATTCCAACTCGGTATTCTTGCTCAGATCCAGCGAGGTGAGGGAGTTATCGGAGCAGGACAACTCTGTCAAAGCAGTGTTCTTGCTCACATCCAGCGAGGTGAGGGATTGTTGGTGGCAATGGAACTCGGTTACTTTTCCGTATATCGTAATGGTCTGCGAGCCGAGTGTGTAATCCTTATAGAAAAAGACTACGACCTTCTCGCCCTCATCTTTGGTGCCGTTATTGTTCAGGTCTATCCAGACATCGGCTCGGTCTTCCGGCTTGGCGTAGATCTTAACAGTTATCTTCTCGCCCACGGCTAGCGTTGTCGTCATCGTCATGCTGTTGCCGGCAGGCGGAGGAGGAGGAGTATCTCCGACATCCAATGTCCAGCCTTTGTCCTTGGCTATCTTCTTGTTGCACGCCGCCGTACCCGGATTGTCTCCGATCCAGATCTTCTTACCGCCGGAGGTCTGCCCTTTTACATCGGGAAGTGTGCGGAATATCTTGTTCAGCGTCTCCGCGCTCAGCTTACAGCTCTTGACCGACAATTCATCATTTATGCTGCTCGAGATCTTCAAGGAGCTTAGATTCGGATTATTCTTGCAGTATAACGCAGTCAAAGCGGTGTTCTTGCTCACATCCAGCGAGGTGAGGGAGTTAGAGGAGCCGTCCAACACTTTCAACGCGGTGTTCTTGCTCACATCCAGCGAGGCAAGGGAGTTAGAGGAGCAGGACAACGCAGTCAAAGCGGTGTTCTTGCTCACATCCAGCGAGGTGAGGGAGTTAGAGGAGCAGGACAACCGTGTCAAAGCTGTGTTCTTGCTCACATCCAGCGAGGTGAGGGAGTTAGAGTGGCAGGACAACTCTTCCAAAGCTGTGTTCTTGCTCACATCCAGCGAGGTGAGGGAGTTAGAGGAGCAGGACAACAGGGTTACCTTTCCATGCACCGTAACGGTCTGCGAGCCGAGCGTGTACCATTCATAGTCAAATTTGGTTACGCTCTCGCCTGCATCTTTGACCTTGTTGTTGTTCAGGTCTATCCAGACATCCGCTTGGTCTGCAGGCTCGGCATTGATCGAAAGCTCTATCTTTTCGCCGACGGCTTTCTCTGTCGTCATCGTCATGCTGTTGCCGGCAGGCGGAGTATCTTCGACATCCAATTTCCAGCCTTTGTCCGTGGCTATCTTCTTGTCGCACGCATCCGTACCCGGATTGTCTGCTATCCAGATCTTTTTCTTGCCTTCGGTCTGCTCTTTTACATCGGGAAGTGTGCGGAATATCTCGTTCAGCGTCTCCGCGCTCAGCTTACAGTTACGGATATATAACGCATCATTTATGCTGCGCGAGATCTTCAAGGAGCTAAGATTCGGGGTATCCTCGCAGTCCAACCGTGTCAAAGCCGTGTTCTTGCTCACATCCAGCGAGGTGAGGGAGTTACTGTGACAGTACAACTCTTTCAACGCGGTGTTCTTGCTCACATCCAGCGAGGCGAGGGAGTTTGAGTGGCAGTTCAACCGTGTCAAAGTGGTGTTCTTGCTCACATCCAGCGAGGTGAGGGAGTTAGAGAAGCAGACCAACTCTGTCAAAGCGGTGTTCTTGCTCACATCCAGCGAGGTGAGGGAGTTATCGGAGCAGCCCAACACTTTCAAATCGGTGTTCTTGCTCACATCCAACGTGGTGAGGCTGTTAAAGCTACAATGAAAACTGTATATCTTTCCATATACCGTAATGGTCTGAGCTCCGAGTATGTACTCTTGATCGGTGTCGAATGTGGTTACACTCTCGCCTGCATCTTTGACCTTGTTGTTGTTCAGGTCTATCCAGACATCCGGACGATCTTCGGCTTCTGCATCTATGCTTTGGCTATCTTCTTGTTCTTGGAGAGCTGAGTCCCGTTGTCTGTCTGCACCGATATGCCGAACTCCGGAATGCTGTTGCCTGTCGGACGATGCCACACCGCAAACGTGTGTGTCGCTCCCGGTGCCACCGAGACTGCCGAACCGGACTCTTCCAACGGGTTGGGTTTGTCGCCGTCTGCCTCCATCACTTCGTCCGTCATCGGTTTGTAGAGATGGTATTTGCCGTTGCGGGGCAGGTATCTCCACTCTTCCGCTGCCGGATCGACGGCATAAAGGTGGCAGTTGTTAACCCGGAGTGTGGTGGAGGAGCCGTTCTTGAGATCCACGTACTCTATCGAGCCAAGATAGTCGAACGGCAGAGCCATTTCCTCTTCTCCCTCCGGAGATATATCCCTCTTGGCAATCACCGGAACGGCAATATCCTCCAAGCGGTTGGCTCTCAACGGCAGGATGTCCAAAAGGATCTCTCCCCTCTCTACGCTCACGCCTGTTCCCGGTACTCCGCAGAAGGCGTGGATGGTGTACTCTTCCGAAGTGTCTATGCTTTCGGGCACTTCGATATGCAGCTTCGCACGCTTGCCGTTGTTTTCGATTCTGCCTATGGCTGCTTCCACGGGGTCTGTCAGAACATCGCCCTGCTCGAAGACGAACGTTACCATGTCTCCCGATTTCCATTTGGCTATAAGCGTGCTGTTGTCTGCCGACTTCTTCAGCTCCACGCGCATTCCGCCTCCATCCTGAGGCATGGATGCCGTAAGGGTGAGCTGTCTGCTTCTTTTTCCCGTAGGCAGATCTTCCCGTTCGTTCCGGCAGCCGGTTGCCAGCAGAACCAGCAGCAGCGTCAGCGCGCATACTGCTTTGGTGTATATATTACATGTAAGTCTCATCTGATTCTGTATTTATGGTTTATGTTCTTTTCGCTTTTGTCGGTCATCATAGATCCACGATTTCAAGGTCGGAAAGATCTCCTTTTCCCTCTTTCGCTGCTTTATCCAGCTTCTGTTTGTAGGTCTCCGCCTCGCTCTGAAGCTCTGCAATGTCGGAGAGCAGGCTCTCTTTCTTCTCTTTCAGTTCGTTGTACTCGCTTTCGTGAAGCAGATCTTTCTTCGCTTCTATCTCATCGCTCAAGCTGTCGATCTCACTCTTGATGCCGTTGATCTTCTTTAGAAGGGCTTCCATCAGCTTGATCTTTTCGTTGATGCTCTTGTCGGAAGACTTGATGCCGGCGAGCTCTTTCTTTGCGTCATCCGTCTTGCCTTCCATCTCTTCGGCTTTCTTCTTGAGAGCCTTGTACTCTTCGGTGATCTTGCTCTTTACCGTAACTTCGCAAGAGGCTGTTTTACCGCCATCCTCCGTTGTGGCGGTGATGGTCGCTTTACCCGGTTTGCGGGTCGTTACTTTGCCTTGATTGTCCACCGTGGCAATGTCCGATGCGGAGCTGCTCCAGCGTACCGCCTTGTTGTCTGCATCGGCAGGCTGTACGGTGGCGGTGATCGTAAAGCTTTCACCTTCGATAACGCTCTTCTCTGTCGGGGAGACGGTGATGCCCGTTACCTTGACCTCTTTCTTGGTGACGGTTACTTGGCAGGTGGCTGTCTTACCGCCATCTGCCGTTGTGGCAGTGATGGTCGCACGCCCCGGCTTGTGTGTGGTAACATGACCATTGTCATTAACGGAAGCGATCTCCGAAGCCGAACTGCTCCACGTTACCGTCTTGTTGTCCGCATCGGCAGGAAGCACTGTGGCAGTGATGGTAAANCCATTGTCATTAACGGAAGCGATCTCCGAAGCCGAACTGCTCCACGTTACCGTCTTGTTGTCCGCATCGGCAGGAAGCACTGTGGCAGTGATGGTAAAGCTTTCACCCTCTTTTACGCTCTTCTCCGTCGGAGAGACGGTGATACCGGTAACCTTGACCTCTTTCCTCTTCACCGTTACCCGGCAGGTGGCTGTCTTACCGCCATCCACGGATGTAGCAGTAATGGTGGCACTGCCTTCCTTNCAGACACCACGATCCGTAACCGCCGCTCCGCCATCTGCAGAGACATTCCCCTCGCACTCGAAACTTGTTGTGGTGATGTTGGAAACAGAGCCGGTTGCCACCGTGGGAGCTTTTGCAGGCTCTTTGGGATCTTTCTTGCATCCTGCCATGGATAAGGATGCAACCAATAATAGAAATAGTACTTTTTTCATAACAACTCATTTTATTGTTTTCTCATTTAATAATCTAATTGGACAAAACGCATAACAGAGAAAAGACGGCAGACAGTGAGCCGTATTCCAACGCATGATTGTTCCTTAATACTTACAAAGGTATTGTAAAAATATTACTATTCAAAATCATATATCGAATACTGAAACAACTTGAGATAAACGCTTATAAAACTTCCTCTGAATAGTTTTGCTGTCTGAAATCATGCCTTGACTGACACAATTCATCGTTTGAGTGCTGCAACTCACCCCTTGTTCTGCACCAATCATGCCTTGGTTTGTACCTCTGAACCTGATAAAACGAACTTAAAAGGCTGTTTAGCGCATCTTTTTATCGGGTTCAGAGCTGCTGTTACGGCAAATAAAAAGCAGCGCCGATACTTATTGCACCGGCACTGTCCGAATCTGTTTTTAATATTTTATGCTCTCCCTTTTTAGTACAAAAGATTCTGAAAGAGTCTTAAGAGGTACCATCCATTCTTTGTAGGTCGCTATTTTTACCGGACAGCGATAAAAATTTACTCTCGATAGAGGCTCTTTTATCCTTTGTTTCGGTTAAAACAGGCTTGTCGCGCGTTTATCAGAATTGGAAGTAGATGAACGGCTGAATCTCGGAGCTTCTTATCTGGAAGACGCAGAAGACAAGACCTACAAGAATAAGTGCCTGTACCACGAAAGGAGTTTCGCTGATGAAGTTTTGGAATCGTTTTTCTCCCTTATGTCCTACGAAATGGAGAGCAAATCCGAGCACCATAAGAGCAAAGACTTCTTTGTATCCTACGACAAACTGAGTGAAGACTTCGGGGTGAAAGGAGGTGAATATCTGCTTGAACATAGCTTGAACGACCTCCATGTTATCGGCACGGAAGAGGATCCAAGACGCCACAACAAGATGAAAAGTGAGAAGCCGTCCGGCAACTCGTTTGAACCAATTGGATTCGGGTTGCTTTCCAAAGATCTTTACAGTAAGCTCCCGATATGCTTTATGAACAGCCAATGCGATACCATGAAGGGCTCCCCAGATGATGAAACGCAGAGCGGCTCCGTGCCAAAGTCCTCCGAGAAGCATGGTGATGAGGAGATTCATGTAGGCTCTCAGGCGTCCTTTCCTGTTGCCTCCGAGTGGAATGTAGAGGTAATCTTTCAACCACGAAGAGAGAGAAATGTGCCATCTGCGCCAAAATTCGGTAATATTGACGGACTGATAGGGAGAGTCGAAGTTGATGTTGAATCTAAAGCCCAAAAGCAGTGCTATACCGATAGCCATATCCGAGTAGCCGGAGAAGTCGCAATATATTTGAAGCGCATATCCGTAAGCTCCCAGCAGGTTCTCCAGTCCCGTATAGAGAGCCGGAGCATCGAATATTCTGTCCACGAAATTGAGACTGATGTAGTCCGAGATAATCGCTTTCTTGAAGAGACCGCTGATGATAAGTGCGAGAGCTTCACCATATTCGGTCCTGCCGAGAGTGGGTGTCTTTCTGATTTGAGGGACAAAATCTTTTGCTCTTACTATGGGACCGGCAACAAGCTGAGGGAAGAACGAAACGTAGAAGAGGTAGTCTATCCAGCGATTCAGAGGTTTCACTTCTCCACGATAGATGTCTATGATGTAGCTCATGGTCTGGAACGTATAGAAAGATATACCGGCAGGCAGGAAGATGTCGCGCAGTGTCCACTCTTTCAGAATCCATTCGGGCTTATTGACGAGCAGTCCCAGTTCGTTCAGTAACGTTACTCCGATGTCTCCAAGGAAGTTGAAGTATTTGAAGTAGGCAAGCACCCCAAGATTGATACACATACTCAATGCGACCCAATACTTCCTTACTCCCTCTCTGCTGCGAGATAAAGCGTGTCCGATGAGAAAGTCGCTCGTCGCAGCCAGCATCAGCAATACAACGTACTCGCCACTGCTCTCGTAGTAAAACAGCAAAGAGAAAAGGGCTACGTAGATGATGCGCAGAGATGTTCGCCGGCGAAGCAGGTAGTAAAGAGGCAGGAAGAGAAGAAACATGAAGAAGAACAGCCCGCTGGAAAAGATCAGCGGGGCCTGCGGATCATACTTTAGTACTTCTCCGATGCGTGAGAGATCTATGTGTTCTAAAAAGCTCACTGTGCTATGGGGTGTTAGTAGGTATCTTTTTTGTAGAGCTTCACTTCACTTATCATGTCGGATGAGATAAGAGAAGGATGAGAAGATTGGTCGAGAAACTGTCGTAAAGCCTCGGCGGTCAATGCTCCATGCTTGAAATAGCCCTCCTTTGTATAATGGATGTGATCTTGATGCATCCAGCCTTTACTGACCCATCTTTGGGCTTCTTCTTCCGTCCCGATCTGTTGGTAAAGGTCATATACGCCGTAACCATTGCTGTTGGCAAAGTCGAGGATAATGGCTGCCGCCTTTGCCGTATTGGGGTTGAAGCGGTAGCTGTATGTAGTCCTCCATTTTCTTTTACTCTTCTTGCCGGTATTGCGAATACGCTTCGACTGCTTCAAGAAACTTGGAGGAGGTGTTGTGAAAAAGAGCTGAACGTTGGGAAGAGCTTGTGTGACGGCAGAGGTGAAATCTTCAAGCTGTTGTCTGAAATTGGCTTCGCTGAATCGCCATGTATAGGAATCGTTCGTTCCAAGTGATACAACCAGTACTTCCGGCTGCATCTTCGTGATGTTTTGAATCTGTTGCGGATCTGTAAAGGTGGAGAAGGTTGCCCCGTTTATTCCGGTGTAAGATACCGAGAAGTCCGTCAACAGAGCTTTGATAGGAGCAGTTGTATAGCCATATCTTATATGACTATCTCCCAAATGAAGCAGCTTGGTCTGCGCTTGAGCTCCCCACATTCCAAAGATGAGAAGCAGCAGGAATGCTACTTTCTTGTTTAATTTTGTCATAGTACTTCTGTTCAATATCAAATGCTTCCATAAATTTTGTAGCCACGAGTCGCCCTCCTTTGTGCGACAAGTGCGTGTAATCCTTGGCTGCAGCTCCCTGCGATGCCAGTTTAGCTATTCCTCCGAGCTCTTGCATGGCTTCGAGCAGACTGTAAAAACTGATCTGCTCTTCTTGTGCAAGTCGCTCTTGGGCGCGATGAAGTGCAATAACGCCCGGCATGGTAGATGCTCCTCCGCCGGCAGAACGCTGCCCTCTGTCCGAAACACCCATGAGAAGAATGTCTGCACGAGGATTGGAGCGTTTGAGTTGTCGGATGACTTTACGCATCTGACTGATGTAAGAGGAGTAGTTGGTCTGTTTTGCAGATGCCACATTAAGCCCATACTGAAGGATGATAAGGTCGTATGGACGGGCATCCGTAAATTCTTTATTGATCGAGGAGTCTATTGAGAGGATGCGTATCCCGGAGTTGCCTCTTAAAGAAAAGTTATCCACAGATATTCCGGACTTACCATCCAAAGCAATACCGTAGCTCGCAAAGCTGCTACTCGGCGTATCTACACGCAGACGCACGCTTCTGCTCGTACCTTCATAGAGCAGGTGAGCAACAACAACTCCTTCCGTTGCAGGCAAGAGCTGTTTGCTGATACTGTCTCCAACCGAAACCTGTATCTGCGTATCTTCGTTGCTTCTATAGTAGAACCAAGACTGTTCGATGGGTTTTGCACTTTCGGGAAGTGTGTATTTGACCCAGGGAGAACCGCTCGAATAGGTGTGATAGTATCCGGTTATAGACTGCTTTGACGGAGATTTGTCAAGCAACGAGTGTGTTTTCCATCCTCCGAATTCGTGTCGTACCGATGCCCGAAAGCCGGCAACCTGAGAGGTTAAAGCCAACCAGCCTACTCCCGAACCACCATAGCGGGTCTGGAGCTGATTCCTGAGAGCATCCGTAAAAATGTCTCCCTCTATGAATGAGTCTCCCAATACGGCAATCCTCACAGGACGACCGAGATTGTCCCTGTTCTTGAGGCTGGAGAAGAATTTTTGCATCCCTTGCCGGTTTACTGTATAGTCTCTGATGAGAGTAAGCGAAGTGTCTGTATTCGTAGCTCTAAGCAGACTATCATAGGTGGGTCTGGTATCCGGAGCGAGCTGCTCTGCCGTTGTGCCATCTATGGTATCCGTTTCATTCAGGTACTGACCTCTTTCGGAAAGATCATCTGCATCGTTTGGATCTGCCGGAGGTATTGAGAGAAGTGTATCCGGATCGCTATTTTCGTTATCATCTGAAGGTATATCGCCATCCGCAAGAAGTATATCGTCTGTCAGATCTCCGTTTTCATCACCGGACTCTTCTCGCAGATCAGACAGTATATCTACCGGTTTCAGAGTCCAGCTGCCTATCTTTTCCGGGAGGAAGTAAAGAGCAACCAAAGCTCCAAGCAGTACCCATAGTAGAGCAAGAACTCGAACCTGATAGTTTTTATCTTTTCTCATTAAATGATTATATCCTGAGGTTTCTTTGTGAAACTTGTCTTCTTATTTTATTCGCGCAAATTTACACATTTATATCGAAGTACATGATAACAGCCTTATCTCAAAAGAGTTAAAGTATTAAAAGAGTTTTTTAGAAAGAAACTCTTGCTCCCTTTTGAGAGTAGTCTGTTACTCTTCTCTCAGTATCTGTACCGCAATGGGGCAATTCATACATCGCCCCTCCATGCAGTAGCTTTTGTAGAGTTGTATCAAGGCTTGGCTCTCTCCTGCATTGGAGATTGAAGCAAAGGTATTGGGGAATTCAAACAGGCGAACTATTCGATTGTTTTCGGGAGCTATCTGCTTATAGGTATCCAGCAATTCCTTTTTTCTTTCAGTTCGTTTTGCTTCATTCTGTATGGTGTCCGAATAGTAAGTCCAAAGCAGTGGGAGGAAAACATTGATGATAATGCTTTGTTTCGTTGCCGTGCCCAATCCATTGAGTTTTTTATCGGACGGTTTGCCGAAATGGTAGTGTCGGCAGAAGTAGGGACTCGGTTCTACATCCAAAATAGAGAGCAGCATAGCGTAGGAAGGATTATTAGAAAACAGTCGCTCTACTCTATGGTGATCTTGCAGAATTGCAGCCGATATAGCGAGCATGCGTGTCGGGAAAACCACGGGACGAAGTCGAAGAAAGCGGATGGAGCCTTTAGGCATGGGAGTTAATCCGAACTTTTGAGCATAAAACAGATACTCTTGTCCCAGAAAAGCATGATATTCATCTGAGTATGGCTCTGCAAGAAGCCCCGCTTGTCCCAATAGCATGGCTTCTATTGAGGTAATTCTGTTGGCGTGCTTACGAATAAAGGAGAGTGGAAGAGAGTTGGCTATCTGTTCAAACGCTCCATTGTTGTGTCCCATACCCATATAGCGCAGAAAGAGAACGTAAAGACGCTGAGACCAGTCCGCCCCTTCTCCCATTTCTCGTACCTTTTTACTTTTCTGCTCCAATCTCTCCACGAGCCAAAGATCTTGAAGGTATTTCCATCTCTTAGGCGGAAGAGTTGTAGCTTCTGGCAGGCAACGGAGATAGTTGTTTTTAATATTAAGATCCGTGAGTTTGCCCAGTACGGAAGAGTCTATTTGCATTACGGCAGTGGGAATATCATATCCGGAAACAGAGCGTGCCGGTGAATTGGAAGATAAGACAACATGCAAGATAACTCCGGAATAGGCAGGGTCGGTATCGTGCCCATGTTGTTTCCATTCGGAAGCATTGGTATGAATTTCAACAGCTCCTACCCATTCAACCTCTCCTATCCTGATCTTGGCTGAAAGAAAATCCGGCCCTGCCCCGTGGTTATGCTCTCCGGGATGAAGAACTTCCGGGACAATACCATCCACAGTAGTAAGAGAGCTGTAAAGGCGATGCTTCCAGATATAATGCAGGTAGGTTTCGGGACAAGATTTCATCTTTATTCGCGTAGAGAGAATAGCTATTGAGCTTAAGACTTATGAAGCTTTTCCTTTAAGAAATATCCTGTATATCCTTCTTTACATTGGGCTATCTCCTCCGGAGTACCGGTGGCTACGATATATCCTCCTTTATCTCCACCTTCAGGACCAAGGTCTATAATGTAGTCGGCACACTTGATGATTTCCATATTGTGTTCGACCACTATGATGGAGTGCTGCTGTGCAATAAGAGCATCAAAGGTCTTGATCAGCTTATATATATCGTGTACGTGCAAGCCGGTGGTAGGTTCGTCAAAAATGAAGAGGGTCTTTCCCGTATTGGTGTTGGATAGGTAGTATGCCAGCTTGACGCGTTGATTTTCTCCTCCGGAAAGTGTAGAAGAACTTTGTCCCAGCTTTATATATCCGAGACCCACGTCTTGCAGAGCCGTTAGCTTCTCTGCTATCTTTTTGCATTCGGGATGTTTTTTGCTGTGTTCCGAGAAAAACTCTATGGCTTGATTGACTGTCATTTCCAACAGATCTGCAATAGAGACATTTTCAAATCGAATCTCAAGAATATCATCTTGAAATCTTTTGCCATGACACTCCTCACAGATGAGAGAAATATCTGCCATGAACTGCATCTCTACCGTGATAGAGCCTTCTCCTTTGCAGGCTTCGCATCTTCCCCCTTCCTTATTGAACGAAAAGTGAGCCGGAGTATATCCCATTTGTTTGCTTGCCGGAAGGGAGGCATATAGCTTTCGGATATCATCATAAGCTCCTACATAGGTTACGGGATTCGAGCGTGAACTTTTCCCTATGGCATTTTGATCCACGTACTCTACTCTTTCGATGTATTCCAATGGAGCATCCACATTTTCACATAGAATGCCTTCCATTGATGCCTGTTCCAGCCTTCTCTTAACCCCTTCGTATAAAATCTCTCTGATGAGAGTACTTTTCCCGGAGCCGCTTACCCCTGTTATTACGGTAAGGATTTGTAGAGGGACATCCACATCTACATGCTTAAGGTTGTGCATGTGTGCTCCTTTTATGCCGATACTGTGCTGCCATATTCTTCTGGTTCCGGGTACAGAGAGTTGAGCTCTTCCGGAAAGATATTCTACTGTATGGCTTCTGCTGGTTTTCGGAAGGGTGTGAGGAGAACCTTGATAGACTACCTCTCCTCCATTTCTTCCCGCATCCGGGCCGATGTCTATAATTTCATCTGCGGATAAGATCACATCTTCGTCATGCTCTACTACCATCACCGTATTTCCTATATCTGTCAGCCTGCGGAGAACATCTATCAGAAGGTGAGTGTCTCTGGCATGAAGACCGATGCTCGGCTCATCCAATATGTATAGAGAGCCTATAAGACTGCTTCCAAGAGCGGTGGAAAGATGAATGCGTTGCGTCTCTCCTCCGGACAATGTATTGGATGTACGAGAACAGGTTAGATACCCAAGACCGATATCGACAAGGAACGAAACACGGTTGCGAAGCTCTGTTAAGATCCGTCCTGCAACCTTTTCGTCATGAGCGGAAAGCTTTAGCTGGTTCAGGAACTCTTTCAATTCCCAGATAGACATATCTACCAGTTCGGCGATATTCTTTCCTCCCACTTGGACATATAGAGCTTCTTTCTTAAGCCTCTTGCCTTTGCAGGTCGGACAGGTCGTTTTACCCTTATATCGTGCCGAAAGAATGCGGTAGTGCATCTTGGTCGGGTGATCTTCCAAATACTTGAAGAAGTCGTATATACCCCAAATCTCTCCATCTCCATTCCAGAGTAGATCCTGCTGCTTTGGGGATAGATCTTTATATGCTTTATGGATTGGGAAGTCGTATTTCTCTACTGCTTTCTGTATAAATTCCCTTTGCATCTCCGACATCTTCTCACCTCTCCAACACGCTACGCAGTTATCATAAACGGAGCGATTCTTATCGGGAATGACAAGTTCCGGATCTATGCCTATTATTTTGCTGAAACCTTCGCAGGTCGGACACGCTCCCACCGGAGAGTTGAAGCTGAACATATTATCCGATGGCTCCTCAAACTCTATTCCGTCTGCTTCAAACCTGTCGCTGAACAGAGTCTCTTGCCAAGCCTTGTCGGGGCTCTCCTGATGGAATATCATACAGCTTCCTCTTCCTTCAAAGAAGCAGGTCTCTATGGCATCGGTGATACGAGAGAGTGTGCTATCGTCATATTCCGATATGGCAGAGAGTCTGTCCACTACGATGAATAGCCGGGATGCGTTGTTTATTCTGTTTGAAAGGGAATGGTCTTTGGTATCTTGAATATCCGAGATGCGCACAACCTCTCCATCAAATAAAATCCTGCTGTATCCAATACCCGAAAGAATACCCAAATGAGCCTCCACGGTTCTGCCCTCAGGTATTTTGATCGGAGCCGTGATCATATATCTTGCTCCTTCAGAAAGAGAGTGTTGTATGAACAATAACACATCGGCGGTGCTGTGGCGCTGAACCTCCTTTCCGCTTATCGGGCTGATGGTCTTTCCCACACGAGCATAAAGCATACGCATATAGTCGTATATCTCGGTGGATGTTCCTACCGTCGATCTTGGATTACGGGATGTAACTCTCTGTTCTATCGCTATTGCCGGAGGAATCCCTTTGATGTAATCGCACTCCGGTTTGGACATTTTGCCCACAAACTGTCGGGCATAAGCCGAAAGACTCTCCACATATCTCCTCTTACCTTCTGCATACAGAGTATCGAAAGCAAGGGAACTTTTTCCGGATCCGGAGAGTCCGCTTACGACAATGAAGCGATTTCTTGGTATTCTTAAGGAGATGTTCTTGAGGTTATTAACTCTTGCTCCCGCTATTTCTATGTAGTTGTCATTCATGGAAGGAGTGTTCTATCCATTCGTCTATAACTTTTGGAAAGTGTGCTTGTTCCAAAAGCGATATTTTGTGTGCGACATCATCGGGAGTGTCTGTCGGACTAAGTTCGACCTCTGCTTGAAACAGAATCTTTCCCTTGTCGTACTCTTCGTCTATGATATGTATGGTTATTCCCGACTTGCTCTCTTTGGCGGCAACCACTGACTCATGTACATGAGGTCCGTACATGCCTTTGCCGCCATACGCAGGAAGTAGAGCCGGGTGTATATTCACGATCTTCCCGGGGAATGCAGCCAATAACCATTCGGGGATAAGCAGGAGGTAGCCTGCCAGTATGATGTGTGTTGCTCTCAGAGATTGTAGGAGCATCATCAGATTTTCCGGATTTTGGGTAAGATCTGCTCTGCTAAGCGTATAAGATGGTACGGCAAGACTCTCTGCGCGTCTATGGACATACGCATCTTTGTTATTGGACACAACTGCTACAATTTCGGTCTTACTTTTCTTTTTAGAGGATCGAAAATAACGAATAATATTTTCTGCATTGGAACCACTACCTGAAGCAAAAATGACAAGCCTACTAAGCATATTGATGTTAATTTGAGTTATTTTTGCGCCTTAAGAGTTAAATATAGCACATTTATGCGGTTGATGAGCATAAATATTGCGCTACTAAAACTTTTTTCTCTACTTTTGCAAACAAAGATAGACAGAAAAAAGTATTTATATAAACCTATAATTAAAAGAATTATGGACAGAACAGAATTGGAAAAGAAAGTAGTGGACATTATCGTAGATAAGCTAAACGTTCAAGCATCTGAAGTAACAGCAACTGCAAGCTTCACTAATGATCTTGGTGCTGACTCTTTGGATACAGTAGAACTTATCATGGACTTTGAAAAGACTTTCGGTATCAGCATCGACGATACAGAAGCTCAAAACATCAAGACTGTGGGTGATGCTATGGATCACATCGCAGCTAAGCTTCAAGCGTAAGCACTACGATCTGATCGGAACCTCTTCTTACTTTATTTCCATATAGGCAGAGGTTTGTTTTCTTAATAAAAGGAGAATACTGCATGAACCCACTCCCTCATAATGTCAGGGTATTATAGTGGTGTTTCTGCAGTATTTTCTTTTTAGTAACTTTGATGAGGAAAAGACAACACATTATATTATATACTTAAACAAGAACCTATTAAAATGCAACTAAAAAGAGTCGTAGTTACAGGCCTCGGAGCCATAACACCTTTAGGACATAATGTTCCGGAGACATGGGCTGCTGTGCTCAATGGAGAATCTGGGGCAGCACCCATCACGCTGTTCGATGCAAGCGAGTTTAAGACAAAGTTTGCCTGCGAGGTTAAAGGCTTTGATCCTATGAGCTATTTCGACAGAAAAGAAGTGCGTAAGTATGATAGATATGCACAGTTTGCCCTTGTTGCTGCGGATGAAGCTGTCAAGGATACCGGAATAGATATAGAGAAAGAAGATTTGGATAAGATTGGAGTCATTTTCGCTGCCGGTATTGGTGGTCTTCGTACATTTGAAGAAGAGATCATGCAATACGAGCCCGGAAAAGCTCCTCGCTTCAGTCCTTTCTTCATCCCAAAGATGATAGCGGATATTGCGGCAGGTCATATCTCCATGAAGTATGGTTTCCGCGGTCCCAACTTTGCTACGGTAAGTGCTTGTGCATCCTCTACCAATGCCATCTCCGATGCCTTCAACTATATCCGTTTGGGTAAGGCAAACATGATTGTGGCAGGCGGATCGGAAGCCACTATCTGTGTATCCGGCGTTGGAGGTTTCAATGCACTTCAAGCCCTTTCTACCCGCAATGATGATCCTAAGGGTGCATCTCGTCCGTTCAGTAAGTCTCGTGACGGATTTGTCATGGGCGAAGGAGGTGCAGTGCTTATCCTTGAAGAGTTGGAGCATGCCTTGGCAAGAGGAGCGAAGATCTACGCTGAGGTTGCCGGAACAGGGCTTTCTGCAGATGCTCATCACCTTACTGCTTCTCACCCGGAAGGCTTGGGAGCAAAGTTGGTAATGAGGAACGCTTTGGAAGATGCAGAGCTTAAGCCGGAAGACATAGACTATATAAACGTTCACGGAACAAGTACTCCGGTCGGAGACGTTTCGGAAGTAAAGGCTATACAGGCTGTGTTCGGTGACCATGCTTATAAGCTCAACATCAGCTCCACAAAGTCTATGACAGGACACTTGTTAGGGGCAGCAGGAGCGATCGAATCTCTTATCACCGTTCTTTCCGTAAAGAATGATGTTGTACCTCCTACCATAAATCACGAAGCGGGAGACGAAGACGAAGAGATAGATTATAAGCTCAACTTCACCTTCAACACCAAGCAAGAACGCCCTGTTCGCTGTGCTCTTTCAAACACCTTTGGCTTTGGAGGACACAACGCCAGCGTGATATTCAAGAAGTATAACTCTTGACAAAAAGATACAGAAGCTCATGATTTGTAGTTTCTTAAAACGTAAGATAAGGCTTCTCAACCGTTCGGCAGGGAAGCCTTACTTACGTTTAGAACAGCTTATCGGGTATAAACCTCGAAATATCAAACTCTATACCACGGCATTTACGCACAGATCTGCTTCAAGGGGCAAAAGGCGTGAGAGTAATGAGAGATTGGAGTATCTGGGAGACTCCGTCATATCTCTTGTTGTCGGGCATGCGCTGTTTGACCTCTATCCGGAGGAGTCCGAAGGGCAGCTTACCTCGTTGCGTTCTATCCTGGTCAATAGGAACAATCTCAATCATGTGGCTCAAAAGCTGGGGCTGGAGCATTATCTCCACTCCTCCAAGGGGTTGGACAAGCAAGGCAGTGCCGCTCTCGGAAACTGTCTTGAGGCTTTGGTCGGAGCCATCTATCTGGATAAAGGGTACGATGCCGCCCGTAAGTTTGTCCTCAAACACGTTGTCATAGATGTCAAGAACATAGAGAAGACCTCTGTGAAGGAAGAGAACTTCAAGACGGAGTTCATCATCTTCATGCAGCGAAACAAGATAGACTATGAGTATCGCGATTTGGACTCGTTCGTCGATCCCAATCTCGGACTGATGCACCGCTGTGCCATCTTCACCGATGGACGACAAAAGCCTTTGGCAATAGGGGTGGGACACAACAAAAAGATAGCTCACCAGAATGCTTCAAAGGATGCTATAAAGCTGATCAAGAAGTATCAGGAAGATCTCTCTCTCTTGCAGGATCATCAGCCGCAAGCTTCTATCCACTAACTCCGTGCGAACGGTGTTACCGCTCGTCGGGTTAAAGTCTCTGCTCGGAGGGAACAGAGCTTTTGTATAGAGCGTTTATGAAGATGATCTGAACCTGTTCACAAGTTTACTTGAACCTATTCGATACTCCCGATAAAGCTTATCGGAAAACAGCATCAAGTTTTGGTTGGTACAAATCAAGCCTTGAATGGTGGAAATCAAACTTCGATTTTTAGAAATCAAAGTTTGATTTTTCTTTTTTACCCTATATAGAAATTGTTTTGAACCTGTTTGGGAGATCTTTTTATAGGCTTCAATGCCATTTTATATGTTTGCATTCCGTGATCCGAAAGAGATCTTAGCGGAAGCCGACCTTAAACATGATGCCGAGGTAGGAGAGAGAGGTGGGAAACATAACCGGAGAGATGAGAGGTGTGGTAAGGTCTCGGTCATAAAAGAGCCTTACCGAGAAGTCGCTTCCCAAAGCGTACTCCACAGCTGTTTTCAGGCTATGCGTCCGCAGTCCTTGCGTTGCTTCCGGGCTCGAAAAGAGCATGTCGGAAGTGTTGTTCTGGCGAAGATAGGTCCAAGAGAGTTTTTCGGAGCGGCGGTAAGAGAGATGGAAAGATAGCTCTTGCTTTTGCGGCTTCAGAGACGGAAGAAGTCTGAAAGAGACTTTGTTCAGTCCGGATACTCTGTAATCGAGAGAAAGATGCAGTTCGTTCTGTGTACTTTCTATTACTCGTCCCGATGAACCCAAATAGAGAAACCCTTTTCCGGTGCTGTATTGGAAGATGCAGGTGAATGCCTTGAAGAGAGAAGCATCCAATCCGATAAGGGGGAAGAAATCCGCTTTCACTTCGTACCTCTCCGGAGCAAGGGCAGGAGCTTTTATTGTCGTAGGATATGCCCGGATGTCCGCATCTGCTCTGGTGGATAGACCTCTGTAGCTGTGCCGTAAAGAGAGCCGTTGAAGCCATCGGGAGGAGCTGTTGAGAGGGAGTTGCCACCTTATCTCCCAAGAGGGCAGAAGGGGTATGGAGGACACGGTGGTGAGTTCTTCCGGAATTTGATGAGACTTCAAAAAGAGAATCGAGGAGCTTTGTGTAGAAGTGTGTCGGCGAAGAGCCGGACTACTGCCCTGTGTGTAGAGATCCTGTTTGGTATCGAAAGCGGAATGCAGAAGAAGATCTATGGATAGTCCGTTCCACGGGGAGAGCTGTGCCGTAAGCGTCTGTTCCTCTCTGTAATAGAGTGTGGCGGGTGAGCTGTGCGTGGCTCCTTGCAGGAGATTTCCGCCATGCAGAAGTGCGTCTCTGAATTTGGAGCTGTGTTCTACCCCCAACAGATAGGAGAATATGGGAGTACGGCTTCCGGTGTCGTCCCGGAGCTGCTCTCCGAAGAGTCCGCTCACTTTGGGTTTCAGGTGCGGATAGTGAGAGGAGCTTTGCCACTGTTTGTGGAGGATGAACCTGCGAATGGTATAAGGGAGACTGCGCCAAAAGGATTTGCCGGAGCTGTTGCCCCTGCTCCACGAACTCTCATCTTGAGGAAAGATGGCTCTGTAAAGTACTTCGGCAGACAGTGTTGCCGAAAACTCCGTTCGAGCATTGCCGGAGAGCTGATGCCCGGAAAAGAGCTTTTCCGATCGGTTGCCCCTCTGCCATGAAGCGGAACTGATGTGGCGCAGAGAGCCGTGAACCGATCGTTTGAGCCACTTGATCTCTTGGAGAGGCAGTGTGTACGCCATCTCGGTAGCCGTAGTGTGCATATAAGGATCGCCCCACTGTTTGATCTCATGCAGTACAGAGTCTCTCCACACATCATAGTCCGCTTTTGCAAAGTGGCGATTCACTCTCAGATATGGTTCCCGTATGAGTGCCCGATGACCGCTTTCCCACTTCCAGAAGAGCCTGGGCGAGAGTTGCCACTCCAGCTTAAAGTCCTGCATCCAATCCCATTTATGGTGTAGACGGATGGGGGGTAGAAGCTGTGTTCTTGCACGCTCCTGCTGTTCGCCGTACAGCCTTTCCATGCTGTTTTTATAGAACAGACGAGTAGGCCATACTTGCAGAGCCAAGGGGGTAAATGTTTTGCGTGGGGCGATATAGTCGTACTCCAAGGAGAGCTTGGCGTGCTCTCTGTTGTCGAAAAGAGAGAGCGCGTTTTCCGCCGTGTGCCTTTGAAGAAAAAAGGAGAAGCGAATGTTGGACGGGTCGTAAGGCATGGGACTTTTGCTTCTCAGCTTCCAGCCTATATCGGGAGCAGAGATTGTCGTGAGCAACACTCGCTCCGATGAAATCTTTTCAGATGATTCGTTGGTGCGTATGTCCCCCTGTACCGGATCATATTCGGGTGTCGAGTGTACCCTGCTTTGGCGTATAAAGAGAGGAATGGAGAGCTTCCAAGAGGCAGGAAACAGCTCTCCTGCTTGCAGGTTGGCACTCCACTCTTTTTCTCTTTTATGGCTTCGGTCTCTACGGCTGTACATTTCATTGATAGAGCCGAAGCCGGGTGTCCGCTCTCTTGCACGGAAAGAGACGTTGCCTATATTACCGAGAGAAAGAGAGCTATCCAGCTCCATACTGCTTCCGGAAGATAGAGAAGAGCCTTTCAGACTCCAATGGTTGCACCACAACTCTATATCTTTTGGGGTGGCAGAGGCGTTTATAAGACCGATAAAGACGGTACGGATGTTTGCGAGGTTCGGATTTCCCTTTACCCTGTAAACGGCTTCTCCTTTCTGTTTGGCATAGGGAGTGTTGATGGAGATTCCGTTTGAAACCAGTGCGGTATTGCGTTCGGCTTTGAGCTGTGTCCACTCTTCGAGTAGAATATCCACATAATTGGCTTGCGGCCAGACGGCTTCTCTGTCGGATGCGGAGTTGTTATTGTACTTTCCGGGAGAGGTTATCGAAAGGGGACTTTCGTATTCGTAATAGTTCTCGGAGTGGTCGTCCCCTATTCTGAACGATAAACGTATATCTCCGGTTCCTGCCTGCTCTATTGCCTCTTTGAGATTTTCTGCGTGGGTGAAGAGGGTGAGCCTTTCGTAATCTCTCAAATCTGTGGAGAGCGTTCTGTAAATACCGGAAATGGCACCCGGTTCGAGATTTTTTATTTGCAGGGCAAGCGCTTTCTCATCAGGCACATAGGTGGTGTGCACACCCTCTTCGCGCTCTCTCCAAATGCCGGGCGGAGAAATGTAATTAACAGGTAGGCGACCGGAGTCTTCCTCTATGCTTACACTGCTGACAGCCGAAACGGCGGACGAGGATTGTATGCCCGACTCGGAGAGAACAGAGGCAGCCCTCCATTCGGATTGGGAGAGCTTCCATCCCGTAAACCTCAGGTGGATCTCCTCTTCAAATCCGGTGATGGAGAGACGAACGAACGGAATGTGGCGGAAGTCGGAAATATTGCCGACCAACTCGCCATAGGACTTGAGAGGAATTTTGATTTTGTACCAGCGAATATTTTCTTGGCTTCCGTCAGGCAGTTTCACGGGTGTCTCCACAAAGCTCTCCACATAAGCTTCTCCCGAAGAGAGTGCCTGACGAGAAAGAGGAATGGTGTAGCGGAAAAAGCTCTCTTTATCGAGCAGAGAGTGATTCCCGTCCAGATCTTTGCTGTCGGGATTGAGAGTTGCAGCCAATGCCCTGCCGGACGGATCGTAACCGGGAAGGGAGTTTCCTTCTGTTCCGTTGATGTACTTATGCCGAAACAGAAGAGACGTTTGAGGCAGTGAAAGCCAGAAAGGATCAAGTGGAGAAAGGTATCTGTCCCCTGATGGGGAGTGGAGCCGAGAGAATGGGTAGAGTGTCTCTTCTTGAAGAGCCTGTTGGGAGAGGCTGTTTTTCCATGCCTGCAAAAAAGAGGCATACAGCGGATGACTCTGCTCTTCCTGTGAGCTGATCCCATTCAAGCCGACATCCTGAGCCTTGACCTCATCAAGGTTTTCAAAGTTGAATGCTTTGGTCTGAATACGTCCCGTTCCGGCTTTTCCCCATACGGTGAAGATAAAAGGTTTATTGGGGTTTTCAGGCGTGGGGAGTAGATTTTCTGCTCCGATAGTACCATCTTTGAGAATATCTTCCGAAATCTGTCCGAGGTCTATGACCAACCGTCCGGAGCCATACTCTTTGTCCGGCTTTCCGACATAAGGATCCATCATCCAAAACTCCATGTACTCGATATTTTCTTCTTCAAAATCGGAGAAAAGAAGACGTTGAATGATACTTGCCCACTGCTCTTTGGGAGAAAATGAGTCCGGATTGAGATTGTAACTGCCTCGCTCCATCGGATAGAAAGAGAGGTTCAGAACAGGCAGATAAGAGGTAAGAGTTTCGGTATGACGAGATGGAAAGAGTTCGCTGACATTTACTTCTCTTTGAAGATGAAAGATGCCGGGATGAGCTCCTTGGGGTAAAGGGTAGCCCGCTTCTCTCCATTCGTACTGCAACATGGGGTCTATTCTATACCATGAAAGGTGAGATCTGGTATAGTTTTGCTTAACGGGATCCAAAAATTGCTGCTGTAAAAAGGGAGCCGAACCCAGATGCCATGCTTCGGGATAGGTGAGATCTACGTAGGGAGTAGGGGTATCAAAGTCGTCTATGATGATCTCTCCGCTTCTTCCTTTCAGTCTGCTCCACAGTTTGGCATAAGAACCTTTTACGGAGAATCGGGACGGAGCATCGTGTGTCTTGCCACTGATGCGCTCTATCCAGGCATGAACTTTCGGGAGATCCGTATCGTAGCGAAGAGAGAAGCCGAGCATGCGATTTTCCACCTCTTCCTGTCCCAAATATGTTCGGGATAGTGCGCTCTCTTCATCGTAGTGGAGCAGTGAAGAGGTCAAGGAGAGACCTTTGACGGGAGCCCATCGGGCTTCCAATCCGATGAGGTCTTTCTTCTTCTTGAACCGCTGTGCCGGATCGTCTATATTGACCTCTACCGGAAGTTCTGCTTTGAGAATGAGCGGATTTGTAATATGTACCACTCCGGAGAGATAGTCTACAGTGTAGTCTTTATGCTCTGTCAGAGGTCTTCCTCCTGCTGTTACCCTTACGCTTCCTTGAGGGATATTGGTGGCTCCCAACAATATTTCTCCCGTGCCTCCACTTCGTTCATAATATCCTCGGAGAAAGAACCGGTCTTTCTCTTTTTGCTGCTTTGCCACGGTAAGAGTGCTGTCGTAGAGTGCATGATAGGCATAGGGGGAGGAGCCTCCCAGCAGTTGCTCCAAATCTTTACCGAAAGGCTCCAAGAGGGGAAACAAAAGAGAGCCTGTCTCTTTTATGTAGGATATATCCGTGAGCAGGTCGGGTATGCCGTCTGTCCCTTGTGTGCCGTCCGGTTTGGCAAAGTCCAGCTTGAGAAGAGTAGCCAAGGAGAGTTGGTTGATAAAGCGACTCTCCACACTTTCTCCATGTGGCATTACGAGAAGATCCACTTTTACCTTATCCGGTTCTACTCCTCCTCCCGGTGTGAGAGTGTATATATTCTTTAGCATCAGAGGATAAGTGGGATGGTTGGGAGACTTATCCCATGCCGATAGAAGCTGTCCCACTATGACGGAAGATTTATTGGCAGATGAGATAGACCTCTGTCCCACCTCTTCGCCTCCGTTTTGATGGCGATACCGAAAAGATACAGCGAGCAGTTCGTCCGGAGCAAGAGGTCTTTTTAGAGAGAGTATGCCGAGTAAGGGATGGAGGCTATACTCCGAAGACATCATTCTTCGAGCATTTCTAATCACGGAAAAGCTCTGTGGATCTTCAGATGAGAGGATGGCTTCTGCCTCTTCCACCTGTTTGTCTTGCAGTGTCTCTTGGTACTTTTTTATCAAGGAAGCACTCATCTCTCCGGGTTTGGGGGTGAAAGCGACAATATCTCTTACATCCTCCATGACAGTATAGCGATTGGTGATCCATACTTCTACCTCCTCCACCGTATAGGGAGAGGAGAGTATCGGAATAGAATGCATCGCTTTGGGAAACGCATCTCTGAAAGCAGGAGAGAGAAAGAAGTGCTTTCGAAAATCGTAGTCGGAAGCTCTTAAAGAGAAAGAGTGTCGCTCTTGAGAGGCGTTCTCCCTGTGGATTGTTCGGCTCTCTCCTTCCTGTCTGGAGGCAAAAGCCTCTACTTCCAAGTGTCCTATATTCCAAATAGAACGCAATCCCATGAGGTTTCCCATGGGAAGGATCAGGGAGTTTTCGCTTCGAAAGTCAAAATATCCTGCATCAAGACTCCTCAAGGGATCGTTTTCAAGTCCCATATACTGCAACTTGAGTAAACGTTGCTTGCGAGCAAAAGGGGAGCTGTTATTGAATCCGACTTGCAGTTTTACCCTGTCTTTAATACCTGCTTCAAGTATAAGGTCAAGGTTGTTTTCAAAATTAAAGACCCTCCTCTTGCGTAAATGCATGGGGAGGGTCGGATTGAGATTTTCTAT
Organism: Porphyromonas canoris; assembly: GCF_000769115.1. Taxonomy (GTDB): domain Bacteria; phylum Bacteroidota; class Bacteroidia; order Bacteroidales; family Porphyromonadaceae; genus Porphyromonas_A; species Porphyromonas_A canoris. The sequence goes on from NZ_JQZV01000013.1 coordinate 61,767, forward strand.
TGTTTTTATTCCTGTCGCTACTCCCGCATTTCCAAGTGGTCGGATATAAAACTTGGATTTGGAAGCAGATACAACAAGAGTATCGGTCTGAGCAGTAAGCGGCAATGAGATACAGAACAAAGCTCCCAAAGCCAAGAGTGTGCGTCTTAAAAAGCGCAATGGATATTTATCTCTCTTACTGCCCCACACTTGATTTTGTTTTTAGAGCATCGTGAGCCCTTTCTTTATTTTTTCATTCAGAGAAAGCTCCGGATATTTCTTGAAAAGCGTATCTACCACTTTCTTGGCAGCGGCACGAGGGTAGCCGAGAACGACAAAAGCACTTACCGCTTCCTCTTTTTCTGCTTGTGTTTCTGCTGTATCTACATCTTCTATCACTTCTGCCGTTCCAATAAACTGTTCTGCCGGGATGATTCCGGCGATCTTATCTTTCAGGTCAAGAATGATTCTTTGGGACGTTTTAGCTCCTATACCTTTCACTCCTTTCAAGGCTGCATCGTTGCCTAAGGAAATGTGTCGGGAAAGTTCTCCCGGAGAATAGGAGGATAGTATCAGCCTTGCTGTGTTTGCTCCAACTCCATTTACCGTGATAAGCAGGCGGAAAAGCGCTCGCTCTTCGGGCTGAACAAATCCGAAAAGATCGTGTGCATCTTCTCGAATGATCTCATGGATGTAGATTTTACTCTCTTGAACTTTCTGGAGAAGATTGTAGGAAAAGAGCGAAATATGTACTTCATATCCTATGTCGGAGACTTCAACCACCGCAGTAGTCGGATGTAGGGATGTTATGGAACCTTTGATGTATTCGATCATATAGATGAGATAGCTTAGAGATTACAGGATATAGCTCACTTCTTTGAATGCAAACTTACGTCTGACATCGGTGGCAGGATCATACAGACGCAACATACCATCGACATCTACACCTTCCACGAGCAGGTTAAGAGTCCCTTCGGCTGTTTCAAACTCATGCAGACGTCCATCTTTTCGATAGAGAAGATTGTTGTATTCGTCCCTCGGAGAAACAAAATCTACCTTCATCTGTCGCCATATCTTGATGATCTCTTCCGTGCATCGTATCATAAAAGAGTAGATATCCACCTCTTTTCCATCTTCTCTTTCTATCAGAATAGAAGTGGCATTGGGTGCATCTTTGGGGTCGAACAGGAGCTGGTTGATGTTGATACCGATACCTACTATTGCTTGTTTGAATTCAGAACCTTCCCATTCGTTTTCAATGAGTACTCCGGCTATTTTTCTATCCTCTACAAATATATCATTGGGCCACTTGATAGATACTTTCTTCCCTCTTGGAATATACTCTTTTATAACTGTTCGTATAGCTAAAGAGGTAAATACTGAAATATCAAAAGGGTGAAACTCTTCTCGTCGCTTGCTGCTGCGGAAGAATAAACTCATTGTGAGATTCTTTCCCGGTTCCGATACCCATATATTCCCTCGCTGACCTCTTCCCTCTGTTTGGTTGTCCGTGTAGACTACCTGCCAACATTCTGTATCCGGATGCTCTTCCAAATAAGCACGCAGATAGTTGTTGGTAGAGGTGGTAGTCTTAAGATAAATAGGGGTTGGCATTGTCTCTTTCATAGTCGCTTTCTTTATTCTGATTTTCTTCTTCTTATGTATTTGCTTCCTGCAAAACCGATGGTTGCCACCATGAGTAGCAGGATAATCCAGCCGGCAACGGATGCTATCCGCTCTGTTGTGTGAACAGAAGCAGGATCGAACCACATCTCAATGGTATGCTCCCCTGCCGGTATGGGTAATGCTCTCAAAATATAGTTGGTTCGTAACAGCTTCGCAGTCTCTCCGTCTATGGTAACATTCCAGCCATCTTTATAAAATATTTCGGAAAAAACAGCTAAGCCATCTGCTTTGTTGCTAGTACGATACACCTTTCTGTTCGGGAGCTTGCTTACTAAAGATATGGTGGCCGTGCTATCTGTCTCAAAGCTCTTCTTCCCTTTTAAGTCTTGCAGGTAAGTCTGCTCTATGACGGCAACCTCTCTCAGATTATTTTCTCCGATAGCCTTAAACTCTTCATCGGCTCCTTTTACCTCTTTTATAGAGGAAATAAACCAGCCATTACCATAAGCAAGAGAATCTTCTACCACGCTTAGTCCTCGAAGAGAATCGGGTAGAATGTAGTATTTGGTATTGAGAGCTCGCAGAATATTTCTATCCATCTTGGAGAGATAACCCTCTATAAGGTCTTGATATCGCTGTAACTTCGCTGCATGATAGCCTCCGACAGAGTTGTGATGGTAGCTTGTCGTGGCATCGTTAAAGGTGTTTACAGCCAAGTTCATCACCCTATAATCCGTCGTGTCTTGCAGGATATACTTGTCTGCTTCGGTTTTAGCATAGGTTTGCTCCATTAGTCTGTTGGCATCATGATACTTCTCGTCGTTCAGGTAACGTTTATCCACGCTCCAAAGATCGACAATCGCCAATATGGTAACGGCAGCAACGGTCAGTGTTTTATTCAGCTTGCCGTAGGCTGACCCTGCCAAAACAGCCATGCCTAAAAGGGAGAATATCACCGCTCTCCAAGCATCTGCGGTGAACAGAGCTTCTCGGATATTTCTTAGCTCCCCGACCGCTATCTGAAATTCTTGGTTTTGTGCTATATAGGGGGCTAATATTCTTTGCTCTTCATCGCTTAAAAATCCGCCATATAGTCCGGGAAAGAGAGCAAAGATAAGAGCTACTCCGCCTGTCAATGCCGCTGCGATAATATACTCGTTCTTGTATGTCTTGAGTGCTTTAGGGGTCTGTATCCATTTCGTAAGTCCTAAAATGGCAAGGAATGGTATGGTAAACTCGGCCACAACGAGTATAGATGATGGTGTCCGGAACTTGTTATACATCGGGAAATAGTCGATGAAAATATCTGTCAGCCACATCATATTATGTCCCCAAGAGAGCATCACGGTGAGAAGAGTTGCTCCTGCCACAGCCCATTTGACAGGTCCTTTGACAATCAAAAGCCCAAGAAAGAAAAGAAAGAGTACGACAGCGCCGACATATACAGGGCCTGCCGTGAAGGGTTGATCGCCCCAATATCTGTTTTGTTGAGCAACAAAAGGTCTGTATGGCTCTTGTACCTCCGATAGCATATCCCTGTTCGATGTTCCGATCTGAGTAGAATAGCCTCCTTTGGCATCCGGTATGAGGAAAGTAAGCATCTCATCTATACCATAGCTCCACTGCGTGATATAAGCTTTGTCAAGACCTCCGGCTGTAGTCGTGTGCTCTTGTCCATCATCTGCTTTAGGTGTTAGTTCGCTACCACCTCGCATAGTCTCCTTGCTGTATTTATAGGTATGGTAAAGATTGGTTGCATTTGTCGCCACTCCTATAAGTCCTCCAACAAAAGCAAGCAGAGTAGCCAAGAGAAAAGGTTTCCACGCTTTAGACCTATAAGCTTCTACCGCCCATCCTATCACCAGAGCCAGCATTAGAAAACCAAAGTAATAGCTCATCTGTATGTGATTGGAGTAGATCTGTAAGGCGGAGAAGAGGGCTATTACGAATGTTCCAAGCAGCCATTTCTTACGTTTATAGAGTAGCACCAAGCCGGCTATAGTGGGTGGAATATACATGAGAGCAAGTAGCTTCCATATATGCCCGGCATCTATAAGGATGATAAAGTAGGATGAGAATGTCCACATTACTGCTCCTGCAAAAGAGGAAAGCCTTTTCACTCCCCATGCACTCATGAAGATGTAAAACCCAAGAAGCATAGCAAAGAGCAGATAACTATCTCCCGGCATCAGATCAAAAGGCTTCTTCAGCTTGTAGAGATCACCTATCGTCTTCAGGTTTGATGCGGATGGATATGTCGGAGATATCTGATACATAGGCATGCCTCCGAATGCGCTCTCTGTCCAGAGAGAGTTCTCTCCTGTCTCTTGTCGGTATTCTCTTACATCTTGAGCCATACCGGAAGCTCCCAATCCATCCATTTGGAAAAGTATTCTTCCCTCTACATTGGCAGGGAAAAAGTATAGGAACGCTATACCGGCCATGAGAAGAATAAGTGCTGCCGATATTAGCCAGGGACGTTTGAGGAACTCTTTTATATTCATATTGATATTGTCTGTTTTGAGTCTGAAGTGAAAGGGGAAGTTATAAATTTTATTCGTAAAAATTCTTTTCGTACCTCGTGAAATTTTCTTTTCTCTTTATCATTCGTTGCCAAAGTGCATGGAGAAAACCTATACCATATCCGTAAAGCTGAATATAGCTGGTAAATATCGCTTTAAGTCCGATACTTAGAGAGCCTGTTCTGTACCATGCGGCGATCATTAAGGCTGCCATGTAAGCAAAGATTGGAAGCAACCACCAAGACGATATGGTTACAGCCAAAAGAAGTAACGCCAAATGTCCTAATACAAATAGGGTCGGAAACAGGTGTACTGCTTTCAGTGTGCCGGGATGAAGCATGGAGAGATTGATGCGTGCGATACCGCTGTTGTAAACTTGCTTGTAGAACTGTCGGTATGTGCTTCTGCGTTTATGATAAAGCCATATTGAAGGATAAAAAGCAGAATGATAGCCTGCACGAAGGACTCGTATGCTGAAGTCTATATCTTCCCCAAAACGCAAATTTCCAAAGCCGTTTACTTTTTCAAATGCTTCTCGTGAGACTCCCATGTTGAAGGTACGAGGATAAAACTTATCCAGCTTTACACTCTTGCTGCCACGTATTCCTCCTGTTGTGAGAAAAGATGTCATGCTGAAGTCTATTGCTTTCTGCAGAGGTGTAAACTCCTTCATGGCTCTATCCTGTCCGCCAAAAAGATCGGCGCTTTCTTGCTTTATCTCTTTCAGTAGATTTTCTACATATTTTGGAGGAAGTATTGTGTCTGAATCCAAGAATACAAATATCTCTCCTTTTGCAACCGATGCACCATGATTTCTGGCTCCTGCCGGCCCTGTATTCTTCTGTACAAGATAGGTGATATCTAAACTTTTCTGCCAGCGTTCTATTATATCTTTTGCCGGAGATGATGAGCCATCTTCCACAACCACAACCTCCCAAATGTTTTGATGGGGTATGGACTGCCGGGAGAGAGAAGCAAGTAGTTCTTCTATCTCATCCGGTCTGTTGTAGAGGGGAATTATAAAACTTATCATCCGGTTTGCTGTTTGAAAAGACCTCTGTTACTTATCTAAAGGGACTATACTTTCTTCTACGGGAGTAAGCAGCTCTACTCCATCATCGGTGATAAGGTAGGTGTTTTCCATACCTACCGGTCCAATGCCGGGGAGGACAAACTTTGGCTCTACCGCTATGGTCATTCCACTTTGGAAGGTATCCTTGCTTTTACCGGTGAGTACAGGCTGTTCGTTAATCTGAATACCCATGCCATGTCCTACGAATTTCGCTTGAAACTCCGTACCCATGAATACCGACTCAAACTGCTCCTCCGCTACTTTTTCTTGTGCATGCAGATAAATGTCAGCCACTGAAGAGCCGTGCTTTGCATGATGTTCAAAAAAACGACATATACTACGAGCTACTTCATGAGCATGGTAAGCTCTATCGGGAAGTGTCCCAACGGAGTAACTTCTTGTGATGTCTGTATTATAAACAGAATAGTTCCCTGCAAGATCCACCATTACGGAGCTATTCGGTCGTATTATTCTATTCGTTGCTCCCATTGGCATAGCAGGTGTTCCCACTCCTCCCATTGCAAAATCGTATGGAGCCGGAGACTGAGCATTGTCTCCACTAATAATGTTTCCCATGAAGATTTCCATTCTTGGACCATAGCAACGGAACGTTCCGATACTTCCACGGAGTCGCATTGCTCTCTCTAACTCTATCTGTAGCTCCAACTCCGTCATCCCTTCCCGATACAGGCGAGGAACATCTTCGTATATCTTACAATGCACAAGAGCACTTTCTCTCATGACTTCTATCTCAAATGGAGTCTTGACCATTCTTGCACGGAGCATGATTCCGTTTGCACTTATAGGAGAAACCTTACCGGTTACAGAGAGCTTGGAGAGTCTGCAATACTCGGAAAAGGATAACTCCTCCTGCTCCAAAGCTGTCCGTTCAGTGATAGCAAAGCCTTTTTCTTTCAGGATGTCGGGAATCAGTTCCGGCTTTCTGACGCTGTATCTGCAATTTTCCGGTAGTTCATCGATGGCTTGAGATGGACGCTCTATGAAGAAGACAGGCAGTTCCAACTCTTTATGCAGATAAGCATAGCCCGATACCACTGTTCCTGTGAGATAGATCATGTTGGCATTTGCCCGGATAAGTATAGAGTCTATCCCATTGTTCGTTAGCTCCTGAGAAGCTGTAAATATTTTGTTTAGTCTTAGCTTGAGTTCCGCTAAAGAGATATACATACAGAGTTTTCTTATTTATGTTCGTTGTAAAACACGAAGTTAGTAATATAAACTCAGATATAAGTTGTCTCTTTTGCTTATATTTGCCCTATAAGGAAGCTATTAAAAATCTTACTAAAACGGAGAGAAGAGATGGGCATAGAACAAATACAACAATACATCTTCCCGGTTCTGCTACCGGTTTTGTATTTTGGTTTCTTTCTTTTTGACAAGAATAGCAGGAGGTATCTGTGGGGAATATTCTCTTATGCGGTGCTTGTTGCCTTGCTTATAGTATTACCTTATTACAGCTCTTTGTGGGTAACATCTGCTATTTTCTGTGTCGTTGGTTTGGGGTTGATGCTTCTTTCTCTTTTTGTTTTTGGCATAGATAAGGAGAGGTATGTGCGTATCATGGGCAAGAAGGTATCGGTCATGAACTTTTTTGCTCTCTTCCTGGTTATCACAATAGTCTTAGCCTCACGTTCCAACGTGCCATCCTATATTTCTGGCTATGTCCTTCCCATTCTTTTTATCTCAATGGAGAGGACGCTTTGTGTCTTTCATCGAAGGGAGAAAAGAAGAAAAAAGAGTTCCAAAACGAAATAAAAAAGCAAGCCCACTGTTTCTGCTGATACAGTGGGCTTGCTTTTTTGATATTACAAGATTTACGATAGCTCTATCTTCCGAACTCGTCTCTCATGTCTTCCGCCTTCAAAGGGAGTTTTAAGGAAGATGTCCAAGATCTCTTTCGCCTCTTCTGTCGTAATGAACCGGGCAGGTAGAGAGAGGATATTGGCATCATTGTGCTCTCTTGCCAAGCGAGCGATTTCAGGTATCCAGCAAAGAGCGGCGCGCACATTCGAGTGCTTGTTGGCTGTCATGGAGATACCATTGCCCGAACCGCAGATGGCAATGCCTCTGCTCAGATTTCCCTGCTCTATCTCCTTTGCAAGAGAGTGAGCAAAGTCGGGATAATCGACACTCTCATCACTATAAGCACCAAAATCTTTAACTGTGTATCCCATAGTTTCGAGTATCTTCTTCAACTCTTCTTTCAAAGTATATCCGGCATGATCACAAGCCATGCCTATCATTGAAGTAGCCATGCGATCTCTTTATTTACCAAGCAGGTTCTTTACTTGTGTATAAACGTTTTGCGCTGTAAAGCCAAGCTTTTCGTCCAACACCTTATATGGCGCGGAGAAACCGAAAGAGTTCAGTCCCCATACCGTTCCGTGGGCTCCGACCAGACCCTCCAATGTAACGGGCAGACCTGCGGTAAGACCGAAGCGAGGTACATTCGGAGGAAGAACTTCCTGTCTGTAAGAGTCGCTCTGATTCATGAACACCCCTTCCGATGGAACGGATACCACATTGGCATGTATCCCTTCTGCTTCAAGAAGCTCTGCTCCTTCCACAAGAGTAGATACTTCCGAGCCGGAAGCAAGCAGGATGATGTCCGGACTTTGATGCCCTATAAGCGTATAAGCTCCCAATGCTGTTCTACGGGCTTTAGCGTAGTCGCTATCAGGCAGATTCTTTATATTTTGACGGGAAAGGATTAAAGCCGTCGGTGTTTTGGTGTTGTTCATTGCCAGCTCCCATGCCACCGTTGTCTCGTGTACATCTGCAGGACGAAGAGCAAGCAGGGCATTCTGACCCGAATGATTCTTCAACTTTTCCAACAAACGTATCTGAGCTTCTTGCTCTACCGGTTCGTGAGTCGGTCCATCTTCTCCCACACGGAACGCATCGTGTGTCCATACGTACTTGACAGGAAGCTCCATCAGAGCAGCCAGGCGTACGGCAGGTTTCATATAGTCCGAGAAGACAAAGAATGTACCGCATGCGGCAATAAGACCTCCGTGCAGTGCAATACCGTTACAGATACACGCCATGGTGAGTTCTGCCACACCACTTTGGATGAACGCTCCTTTATAATTGTCACGAGAGAAAGTCGTGCTCTTTTTTAAGAATCCGTCTGTCTTGTCAGAGTTGGAAAGGTCTGCACTTGTTACCATCATGTTTTCCACATGCTGAGCAAGATAGCTCAATACGGTAGCAGATGCAGTTCTTGTAGCCTGATCCGGTTTTTGTTCTATCTCTTCCCAGTTCACTTCGGGAGCCTTGCCGGAACACCATTGAGACAGCTTCTTTGCAAGCTCCGGTTCTGCTTGTTCCCATATTGCAAAAGATTTTTTCCAATCTTCGGAGAGAGCGATGAGCTCCTCTTTGCGCTTAGCATAGAGAGCTTCCACTTCGGGGAATATTCTGAACGGATTTTCCGAATCTCCGCCTAAGCCTGTGATTGTTGCCGGAACATCCGCACCTGCCGCACTTAGAGGCTGTCCGTGAGTAGATACCTTGTTTTCAAAAGAGACTCCTTCGGGTCCCACTGCTCCTTTGCCCATGATGGTACGACCGATGATAAGCGTTGGCTTTCCTGTTGTCGCATTAGCTTCACGAAGAGCGGCACGGATCTGGTCATGATCATTGCCGTTAATGTCTATCACGTGCCATCCCCACGCTTTGTATTTGGCGGCGACATCTTCCGATGTAACCTCCTCTACCGTTGTGGAGAGCTGTACATTGTTTGCATCGTAAAACATGATGAGGTTATCCAAACCGAAGTGTCCTGCCATGCGACCGGCACCTTGAGAGATCTCCTCTTGCACGCCTCCATCAGAGATGAAAGCATAGATCTTCTGACGCATCACCTCTCCGAAATGAGCCTTCATATATTTGGCTGCAATGGCTGCCCCTACTGCATAAGCATGACCCTGACCAAGAGGACCGGAAGTATTCTCTACTCCGCGAGCCACATCAAGCTCCGGGTGTCCGGGAGTAACACTTCCCCATTGGCGAAACTCTTGTAGCTCTTCCATGCTATACTTTCCGGTAAGGGCAAGAGTGGCATAGAGCATAGGAGACATGTGTCCCGGATCGAGGAAGAAGCGGTCACGAGCGATCCATTGAGGCTCATTAGGGTTATAAACCATAAACTCAGAGAAGAGAATATGAGCAAAGTCTGCTCCGCCCATAGCCCCACCGGGGTGTCCCGATTTGGCTTTCTCCACCATGGAAAGAGCTAAGACACGAATGTTATCTGCTGCCATTGCAGATGAGGTTTTCATTTCCATAAGCAATATAAGGTATGCGTGTTATATTTTAATACTGATACAAAAATACAAATAAGAGGGGATAATTTCAATTCTATTATCGTCTGTGCAATAAAACGATATTCTCCACGTGATGGGTGTGAGGGAACATATCTACCGGCTGTACACGCTCCACGCTGTAATGAGAGTCCATCATTGCAAGATCTCTTGCCTGTGTGGCAGGATTGCAGCTTACGTACACGATGCGTTCCGGAGCTGCACGAAGAATGGTTTCGACGACATCCTGATGCATCCCGGCACGTGGAGGATCCGTAATGATCACATCCGGCTTGCCATGTGTCCGTATAAACTCATCATTGAGAACATCTTTCATGTCTCCGGCGAAGAAGGTCAAGTTGTCAAGCTGATTATCTTCCGCATTGTGCCTTGCATCTATTACAGCGTCTTCGACATACTCTATCCCCACTATTTTTGAAGCGGATTTGGAGAGGAAGCAAGCGATAGTCCCGGTACCGGTGTACAGGTCATAAACCACTTCGTGAGGCTGTATGCCTGCCATCTCTCGTACTTGTGAGTAGAGCTCGTAAGCCTGCTTGGAGTTGGTCTGATAAAACGATTTCGGTCCAACCTTAAAGCGCAACTCCTCCATGGCTTCCATGATAAATCCGGGGCCATGATAGGTTACCATGTCGAGGTCATTGTAGGTGTCGTTTCTTTTCGGATTGACTATGTAGAGCAGTGTCGTGATTTCGTTTCCAAACCGTTCCAGTATGGCATCGAGAAGTGTCCTGCTCTTCTCTTCGTCTTCTTCGTGAAAGATGACCAGCACCATCACTTCTCCCGTCGAAGAGGTGCGGATGACCAGATTGCGCATATACCCGACCTGCTCTTTAAGATCGAAGAACGGGTATTGTTCCGGACGAGCCAGACAAAAATCTCTGATGAAGAGACGGATCCGGTTGGACAGGTCTATCTGCAGGTGGCACTCCTCTATGTTGAGCACCTTATCGAACATACCGGGAATGTGAAACCCTAATCCCGCCCGGCAACCAACATCTCCATCGCCGATCTCCTGCATTTCTTCCGCTGTAACCCAACGCTTATTGGAGAAAGTGTATTCCATCTTGTTCCGATACTCGAATATCTCTTTGGAGCCGAGAATAGAGCGTCTGTCCTTAAGCTCTATCTTGCCTATCCGTTCGAGTTGATCATATACCTGACGCTCTTTCATCGCCAGTTGCATGGTATAAGGAACGTGTTGCCACTTGCATCCTCCACATGTTCCGAAATGACGGCAACGAGGTTCGACACGATGCGGAGACGGCTCCAAGATTTTCACCACACGCCCTTCGGCAAAAGAGCTTCTGCTCCTTCCGAGCTGTACATCGACCAGATCACCCGGAGCCGTGAAAGGTACAAACAACACCTTTCCATTCTCCAGTCTTGCCAAAGATTTCCCTTCGGCAGCCATCTCTTCTATACGGACGGCTTCCAGTATCTTTCTTTCCTTTTGTCTTTTTCTACTCATCTTCTCTCTTATCTATGGCTTCGCTCTCCAAGGTCAGCACTTCATCGTATGCTTCCCATTCCGGATCTCGTTCCGCATGACAGCGTATCGGAAAAGTAGGGAAATCGGTTGTGCTTTCGTTGAGAGTCTTTTGAAAAGCCTCTATGTTCCTTGTGTAATACGACCAGCTTGCCTCGCCGTCTCCCGTTGCTTTCAGTACGCAGATGGCAAGTTTGTTCTTCTCCATGGCGCGACGAACGGCATCTCCCCATGCTTCTATCGACTTCGACTCTTCTGCCGAGGGGAGTCCTTCCGCATCTTCATCGTACTTCCAAAATATATCCACTCTGACAGGGTACTTCCCGCTTCCTCTATGTTCTGCAATGTCTACACGGCCATTCACAAAAACCGTCCTGCCATTCTCTCCTTCTGCCAGTGCGAAGAACCACTTTTTACTCAGTTTCATATCTTACTTTGTTCTCTTTTTCGGTGTTGTGCCAGCTGTATGGCGTTCACTATATTTTGCCAAAAGACGTATGCTGCCGGGATCAGCGATGCCAACGGATGTATGTACGTGGTTGCTATCCATATAGCCAATACCGTGTTTTTCTGTGCAAAACTCTGCCCCACCGTGACGGCATTTCCCACATATCTCTTTCCTATCCATCTTCCGACGGCAAAGCAGAAAAGACAGATCACTAATGCCACGACAAGAGAGGAGGATATAAAGAAGCCGCTCATCTCTTGATGCTCGAAGAAGAAGCGGATGGTGGTAGCCGCAATTATAGCCAGCGAAAAAGACCATACCAGTATGGAATATTTGCTTGCATGCTCTACCTTGGAATGCAGTCGTGGAAAAAAGTATCTCAACACCCATACGATGGCGAGCGGACCCATTACCATCAACGCCACTTGTGAGATCACGCTGAAAAACGTCTCCACTGCATTCGCCTCCCGATCGAATCCCCCCACAAAGACCATTACCGGAACAGCCAGCGCACAGAGGATATTGCCCAAAAAGAGATAGCAGGTAACGAAAGAGATATTCCCTCCCAAAAAGTTGGTGATAACACCCGCAGCTGTTGCCGTAGGCGTAAGAAAAATCAGAAGCGCCCCCATTGCCAGCAAGTGGTCTACCTTGTTCAGAGCAAGATAGGCTGCCGTACCGCAGATGAGCGTAAGCACCAGCAGGAGCAGATGCACCCATGATGGCGCAAGGCTTTTGGGAGAGATCTTCGTATAGTTGAGAGTAAGCAGGATAAATAGCAGCCACGGCATCAGATACCCCATATTGCTTAAAATGGGATAGAGTATCACGCCTATGAGCATTGCCCAAAGGAGCTGATAGTTTTTGAATGTCTGTATCCAGCCGGTCTGTTTCATCGCTTTGCTTATCCCTGTTCAGGATTGGCAATGCAAAGGTACTCAATAAGGTCTATACCACGAAAAGGAGAAAAAGGTTTATCAATAATTGTTGCTTTGCCTGTGAGCGGATCCTCAAAGAAGATATTAAGCAGCGACTAAAAAGATGAAGCACAGAGAGCTGTATGAATGCAGGAGAATATTTCACAATACCAAGCCATCTCTTAAATCTTCCGAACGGCTTCATAAAGTATTCTTAAAGGATTTATAAAATCCTCCGAAGCTGACCACGCGATGAAATCGAGGCTTGATTTGCAAAAACCAAGACTTGACTTTAGACATTCAAGGTTTGATTTCCGGAAGTCGAGACTTGATTGGAATTACTAATCCCGTTAAGAGAGAAAAATATATGCTTTCAGCAGGATTTTTTAATCTGTTTAGAGAAGCTCTACAACGCTATCAGAGAAGAGAGAAAGGGGGGAGAGGCTTTTAAGAGAGGGAGTAATGGTCTCATTACTAAAGGTTAAGAGTAGAGAAGATTTGGGGATTGCGTTTTTTGTGTCAAAGAATTTTTGCTTACCTTTGCACCCAAATTTTACGAAACTATTGTCGCAAACCGCGGCCGTGTATTCTAGAACACCACGTAAAAAACAGGAAAAATGAAAGAAAAAGTATCTGTACCTTTCATGCTGCTCGGCATACTCTTTAACGTGTGTCTGATTGCGGCTAATCTTCTTGAGACTAAGATTATCCACATTGCAGGGCTTGATGTTACTGCCGGACTACTGGTCTTTCCCGTATCTTATATTATCAACGACTGTATCGCAGAGGTGTGGGGCTTCAAGAAAGCCCGTCTCATCATCTGGAGCGGCTTTGCCATGAATGCTTTTGTCTGTATTCTTGGTCTTATCGCTGTGGCTTTGCCTGCGGCTTCGTTCTGGGAGGGAGAGGAGCACTTCAACTTTGTTTTCGGTATGGCACCACGTATTTTGGTGGCGAGTATGACTGCTTTCCTGGTCGGCTCATTCCTTAATGCGTATGTGATGAGTAAGATGAAGGTGGCAACCAAGGGGAAAAACTTCTCCGCTCGTGCCGTTGCTTCCACACTCGTGGGTGAGACAGCCGACTCTCTGATCTTCTTCCCGATAGCCTTTGGCGGTATCATCGGATGGAGTGAGATTATCGGAATCATGGTTTTGCAGATCTTCCTCAAGTCGCTCTATGAGGTGATCATTCTGCCTATAACCATTCGTGTCGTCAAAGCTATCAAGAGAATCGAGGGGATCGATGTCTATGACACCGACATCTCTTACAATGTCTTGAAGATAAAAGACCTGTAACAATGTATCTGGATACGGCTCTTGTCGTCTTCAGTGGCGGTCAAGACTCTACCACGTGCCTTTTCTGGGCAAAGAGAGCATTCGCTCACGTGCGAGCCATAAGCTTCATTTACGGGCAGAAACATGTCAAGGAGATAGAGTTGGCTCGCTCCATTGCCGCAGAAGCCGGCATCTCTCTTGAGGTGAAAGATGTCTCTTTTATAGGCTCTTTGGGTAGAAACTCTCTGACGGACAGCTCTATAAAGATGGATGAAGAGAAGCCGGAGAACAGTGTGCCGAACACTTTTGTTCCGGGAAGAAATCTTTTTTTTCTCTCCATTGCTGCCGTTTATGCACGAGAACAGGGTATCCGACATATCGTTACCGGGGTCTCTCAGACCGATTTCAGCGGCTATCCCGACTGCAGAGACAGCTTTATCAAATCCCTGAACGTTACGCTCAATCTTGCCATGGACGATGAGTTTGTCCTCCATGCTCCTCTGATGTGGCTGGATAAAGCGGAAACATGGGCTTTGGCGGACGAACTGAATGTCTTGGAACTTATACGCCATAAGACCTTGACGTGCTATAATGGTATTCCGGGCGATGGTTGCGGTGCCTGTCCGGCGTGTACGCTCAGACGCAAAGGACTGGAGAAGTATCTCTCGAACAGGAATCCCCGATAGTTTAACAACAGAAAGAGATAAAAAAACGTATGACAGAACTAAAGGATCAACTCTCTCTACTGGGACGCACAACGGAGTACAAGCAAGACTATGCACCGGAGGTGCTTGAGGCTTTTGATAATAAGCATCCGGATAATGACTATTGGGTGCGCTTCAACTGCCCGGAGTTTACAAGTCTTTGCCCTATTACCGGTCAGCCGGACTATGCGGAGATCCGCATCAGTTACATACCTGACATGAAGATGGTAGAGAGTAAAAGTTTGAAGCTGTATATGTTCAGCTTCCGCAATCATGGCGCTTTTCATGAAGATTGTGTGAATATCATCATGAAGGATCTTATTGCTCTGATGAATCCCAAGTATATCGAAGTTACGGGCATATTCACTCCACGCGGAGGAATATCCATCTATCCGTATGCCAACTATGGTCGTCCCGATACGAAGTACGAGCGCATGGCGGAGCAACGTTTGATGACAAGAGAGTAAGCGCAGAGCCATTTTTGATGACTTATGCAAAGAAACAGGGCTGAACTTCCATATTAGTTCAGCCCTGTTTCTTATTTCGTAGGGATGTTTGGACGAATAGTGTGGCTCAGACAATCAGAATGGGAGATCGTTTACATCGCTTTCCAGTGTCTCTATCATCTTGTCCCAAGGGATCGGTTCCTGTGTTTCTTCCTGCTCTTTATCCTTTTCCGGTAGGGGCGAAGCGGATTTGTCTCCGAGAATTTCGATGGAAGAGGCAACGATCATGGGTGTTTTGGAGATCTCTCCTTTATGATTTGGCGTGCTTTTGTAGCGCAATTTCCCTTCTACCAACAGCAGCTGTCCGGTCTTGACATAGCTCTCCACGAACTTGGCATTTGCACCAAAGGCGGAGATGGAGTGCCAATCGGTCTGAGGATCTACCTTTTCGTTCTCCTTATTGATGTAGCCTCTCTCGTTGGTTGCAAGCGAAAAGTGGGCACGCAGAGAGGTGAAGTCGTAGTACTTGATCTCCGGATCCGATCCGACGTAACCTATCAGAATGATTTTATTGTAAGTCTTTCCCATAAGAAATGAAGTCTGAAACATTATAGACTACGGCATAAAGCTCGGATACAACACTCTCTATCGGGGAGTCTGTCCGCTTTTTTCTCATGAGCAGAAGCGGAGTGGGCGACTCTTCCGGGCGGTATGGTGGCTGAAAGTAAGGAATATCTTCCGGCTCGAAGCCGAGCGAACGGTATAGCTTGATGCGTCTGATGGCATTCTGACCCGCTTCCGGATGTTCGCATTCCAGTACAATATCCTTGTCCTCATACTCTTTCATCAGGTCGTTGAGTATCTCTGTCCCCAATCCTTTCCCCTGATAGTCGGGCATCACCATGAGATATTCTATATAAAAAGAGCCGGAAAGAGGATAGGACATCACCACAGCTATGATCTCTCCGCCCTCTTTATAAACAGAGATATAGTGCTGCCGCTCTGCCAAGCTACGGAATGTGCGCCGCTCTTCACGCGGGAAAAGCTCTACATAAGCCCTGACCAGCTTAAAAATCTCTTCGGCAGAAAGGTCTTCTAACTGCACTCTTCTATTTCCATGCTCAAGGCTTCCCATTGTTCTAATGTGCGTTTATGCGTTTCGCTCAGCTTGGAATACTGCTCGAGAAGAGCCGGTGAGGTCTCGTTGCGAGCGAACTTCTCCTCCATGGATTTTAGCTCTTCTTCTTCCTTTTGGATATGTTCCTCCAGCTGTTCCAGCTCTTTTTCCAACTTTCGTACTCTCTTCAGTGTCTCTTTCCGGCGCTGATAATCTTCTTTTCCTTTGGTCGAAATCTCTCCGCTTTCAGCAGGTACACTCTTTTTGACAACGGGAGTCTCTATGCGCTCTTGAAGTAGCTGAAGATAGTAGTCTATACCTCCGAGATGAGTGATGGCAATGCCATCTTTGACCTCTATAACCTTTGTTACCAGACCGGAAAGGAAATCACGGTCGTGAGAGACTATGAGTACCGTGCCCTCATAGTTCAGAATGGCCTCTTTCAGAACCTCTTTGTTGTGGATATCCAAGTGGTTGGTCGGCTCGTCGAGAATAAGCAGGTTGCCCGGTTCGAGCAGTAGCTTTATCATTGCCAAGCGGCTCTTTTCTCCTCCCGAAAGTACTTCCACTCTCTTTTCGGAGGTCTCTCCTCCAAACATGAAAGCACCAAGAATGTCGTTTATCCTGAGGCGAATGTCCCCTACGGCTATTCGGTCTATGGTGTCGTAGATGGTGAGTTTGGGATCTAAAAGCGATGCGGCATTTTGGGAGAAGTAGGAGATTTCGACATTGTGCCCCAATGTGATCTCTCCCGTATGGGGCAGCTCTCCGAGTATTGCCCGAAGAAGCGTTGTCTTACCTGCTCCATTCTTCCCGACTACGGCGATCTTCTCCCCGCGTTTGATCTCTAAGTTTGCCCCTTTTAGTACATCCAACTCTCCGAAAGAGACCCTTAAATCTTCCACTTTCAGAGGATAAGCACCGGAAACAATGCGCATCGGGAAGCGGAAGTGTATGCTTCTGCGTTCGATGCGATCGACCTCTATCCGGTCGATCTTCTCCAATAGCTTCACGCGACTTTGCACTTGAACGGCTTTTGTAGCCTTGCTCCTGAATCTCTCTATGAACTCTTCGGTCTTACGGATGCTCTTTTGCTGATTTTCGTAAGCCCGCATCTCTTGTTCGTAGCGTTCTTCTCGCAAAGTGAGATATTGGGAGTAAGGTACTTTGTAATCGTATATCTTTTTATTGGAAAGCTCTAATGTTCGAGTGGTTATATTGTCTACAAAGGCTTTGTCGTGCGATACTAAAAGCAAGGCGGAAGAGGATTGTTTCAGAAAGTTTTCCAGCCAAACGATAGACTCTACATCCAGATGATTGGTCGGCTCATCGAGTAAAAGAAGATTGGGTTTCCGCAACAGAATCTTTGCCAACTCTATCCGCATCCTCCATCCTCCGCTAAACTCGGAAGTGGGACGGTGTAAATCTTCTCGGACAAATCCGAGTCCGAAAAGCGTTTTTTCTATCTGTGCCTTGTAGTTGTCGCTGTCGAGGATAGCAATCTCATCGGTCAGGTCGGATACTTTCTGCGCCAACTCCATGTATGAGTCGGAAGAAAAATCCTCTCTTTTCATCAACTGTCCGGACAGTGATTCCAGATACGCTTTCTTCTGAAGAATATCACCGAAAACGGTCTCCGTCTCTTCCCAAACAGTTTTCCCTTCTCCGGGAAGGAGGTGTTGGGACAAATATCCCAACACACTCCCCGAAGGAAGAGATACTATACCCTCGGAGGGAGAACGCTTTCCGGCTATGATGTTCATGAGTGTAGTCTTTCCGGCTCCGTTGAATCCGGTAAGAGCCACTTTCTCGCCTGTGTTAATCACAAACGAGACACCCGAAAAGAGCGTGTCCGCTCCGAAGTAAACAGCTAAATTTTGTACAGATAGCATGTTGTCTTACTTCTTGTCCAAAATATTGTGCAGGCGGTTCACCCAGTAAGCATAGTGGCGCTTGCTGTCCTTATCTGCGGCTGAGGCAAGTCTGGACTTGTAAAGCGTTTGTATTTCACGCACCTTTTCGTACATGAGAGCTTGCTTCACATTTGCAGGGATAGTTGCAAATACCGGAATACGGAAGAATGAGGTTTCTCCCTTATCGGCTTGCTCGGCATTGTTATCGCTATGCTTGTGGTTGTGTGTACAGCCATGGCTGCATTGCCATTGAGGCTTGGCGTCTTCCATCAACTCTTCAAATCTTTTCTGTGCAGTTACTACAACCGTAACCTGGCCTGATGAGGTGAGAAGAGAATTAAGAGCAGCGTCTTCGATGTCTCGGTCTATGTCTTGAAGCTTTTTACCTTCGTAGCTCTTGCGGAACAACATACGGACAGCATCGTTTACGTAAGCATCCAAAGAGTAGTTGTTCTTAGGATCTGCCTTGTATCCGTGTGCCACAAAAGCAAGACGGTAGTCGGCAAAGATCTGACCAATAACAGCGCGGGGCATCACATCGTACAGCGCAAGACGTGTTCCGTATTTCAGATATTGTGCCTCAGGGAATAGCCATGAGCGGTAAGTGCGCAACTGATTGTCCAACCAGTTCATCGCTTGTTTCTGTTTCGCTTTCGGCTCATACGTTACGGCATTTTGGCTGTCGCCTTGTCTGTTTTCAGTATAAATGATGCCACCGAGATGAGGAATAACATGACCTACATGTCTGAAATACTGCATGGCGATAGCATTTTGCACATCCAGTAGATCGTCTGTACGCTCTTTATCTTTTTGCAACCACTTTTCGTAGTTTGCCATGATGAACTTAAGGTTCTTGATAGCAAGATCTCCGGCTTTGATGTGATCGTTGGACAGGTCTTCCATTTGGTCTGTCGGGTCTAATGAGATGATCTGTTGTGCACCAAAGCGATACATCGGATCATGATCTTTGGCTTCTATCCACTTACGGAGTGTAGCCTTTTCATCTTCAGGATTTTTAGTGCCGGGGATCAGACGGTAGCCGTAATTGATAGCGTGAATGTCATAAACACCGAGATTCGGAGGAGTAAGGCGCACACCTCTTTCCAAGTCGCCCGGTTGTGCCACGAAGTTGTTACGTGCATAGTCCATGATACTTGGGGTAGTGCCGTACTTTTGAGTGAATGACGGACTTCTCAGAGAGTCGATAGGGAAAGAGTAAGACGCACCCATGTTGTGCATAAGACCCAATGTGTGTCCTATTTCGTGAGCAGCAACGTATCTCATAGACTCTGCCATCACTTCATCCGGAAACTTATCTGTGCGAACTCGCTTGTCTGCAGCAGCTGTCTGAACGAATCTCCAGTCGTGTAGAAGGCTTATAACGTTGTGATACCATATCACATCGGCATTCAGAATCTCACCACTGCGAGGGTCTACATAGCTTGGTCCCATGGCATTTGGTACTTCTGTCGCAGCATACTTGATACATGAGTAGCGCAAGTCGTCCGGGTCAAACTCAGGATCTTCCTGTGCATTCGGGTAGAGCTTAGCTACTACGGCATTCTTAAATCCGGCAGCTTCAAAAGCCGTGTTCCAGTCTTCCACACCATCAAGAATGGATTGTCTCCACTTCTTAGGGAATACGGTGTCCACGTAGAATACGATAGGCTTCTTCACTTCTACCACTTCTCCGCGCTTGTAAGCTTCCATGGCGGCAGAGTCTTTAGGCTCTACTCTCCAGCGGTGAATGATTTGGAAGTTTTCTATCTTATCTTTATCCGTTGTGAAACGAGTGCGATAAGAGCTGAAGTAACCCACTCTGTTATCTTGCAAACGAGATTGCATCGGCTCTCTTGGCAGTAGGACAAGCGAGCGGTGTGTTTCAAGAGTGTAGGCTTGGTCTGTTCTGTAAGACATCAGACTCTTTACTTCGATATTCTTTGGGAAGTTTTTCACGGATGTTATTCTCGATCCGCCGGGAAGCGGAGCGGTAGGCATCTTCGTACGTGTACCCACCGGAGAGAGATATCGTTCGCCTCCAACGAAGATTTGAGTAGCGTCTATGAGTACCTTACCATCCTTTGTACCCTTTATCGGGAACACGCGAATGATCGGATCCAAATAGTTTTTCTTGAAAGAGGGAATGATAGGGTCGTTGGCTGCAACCGAGATGTAAGTGTTCACCTCGTGCATATAGACGGACTGCTTATCCTTTGTGAAGCGAACAAGGAACGGATCTGTAACCATCTGTCCTGCCACATGTTCATTCGGGTTGCTCGTTTTAGAGATTCTGTTGGAGAGCAAGAAGTTGTCGTTATTTGTGAAGATCTCTTCCGGCAAAGCAAGATGAAGCATGCCTTTATCGTCCAAATAAGTGGTGAAAAGCCCTTGGCTCTCTTTCGCATCCTTTACCGCTGCCTTAAACTTCTCAGCTTCCGGATCCGGCTTGGCATTCTTAGCTGCCTCTTCTGCGGCTTTTTTCTGCTTTGCTCTCTTAGACATAAAGATTCTGGAGATGCAGCTGCTTTTCTTCTCCTTCTTTTCTGTCTTGGTTTCCTGCCCCTTTTCTTGAGCAAGAACGGCAGGTACGCCCGGTATCGTAACGGATACCACCATCGCTGCCGTCATGGCTATAAGCCATTTGTTTGTCTTCATAAGCGAATTTGTAAATATTGGTTGTTAAGTATTATATGATTCATCCTGTTCGTCGTCCGCATTCGGTCTCAGTATGAGAGTGCCGCAGCGGCTGCAATAGACTGCTTCGGGGTCTTCGGACGGATGTCCGCACGCATAGCAGTAGATGGATGCCGCCGAGGCAGTAGTGCCGTCGGACTGTTTCTTTGTTTTCTTTTCGAGATCTCTTCTGTGCCGTTCGGCTCTTGTGAGTTCAGAGCTGACGATACCTGTCGGTACTGCAATGATGGAATACCCCAACAGCATCACCACCATGGATATAAGCTGACCTGCCCATGTTACAGGCGTAATATCTCCATAGCCCACCGTGGTTATGGTGATCACTGCCCAGTAAACGGATCGTGGAATGTCGTTGAACATCGGGTTCACATCCCCCTCCACAAGATACATGAGAGAGCCTAAGATGGATACCAAAACGACAATAAAGAGCATGAATACCGCTATCTTCGGTGTACTCTTTCGTATAGCTCCGTAGAGCAGATGGCTTTGCTGTATGGCACCACCCATACGAAACACTCGGAACAGACGCAGTAAACGGAGTACTCTGAGCACCAACATGTAGTGCGTTCCTGAGAATGCGATGGCAAGGTAAGTGGGAAGGGTCGAGAGCAGATCCACTATTCCGTAGAAAGAGAAAGCGTACTGCATCGTTTTGGTAGAGCAGTAGAGCCGGAGGAGATATTCTATGGTAAAGAGGAGCGTAAAGATCCACTCCAGGACGTTGCACACCTGCTTCCATGGGCTCTCCACGCCGACGCTGGAGTCTATAAAGACTACAAAAACGCTGAGAGCCACCATCACGAGGAGGATCTTATCGAATCGTTTGCCTGCCGGAGTATTTGTCCCGAAAAGGACTTCGTGCAAGCGCTCTTTGCCGTACCAGGCTCCTGCTGTGTGTTCTCTCTTTTGTGGCTCCGGATTGGGAGCGGTATTGTCGGACATTTCTCTCATTCTCACCGGTGCCGATCCTTTACTGCTTTCGACCGCATTGAGGATTGGCTTTTTATCGTCCAAAGATAAATATTTTTAGTCTATTGATGAAAAAATAATCACTAACTTAGAGTCTTGAAAAAGTGTTGTTTTATCTCCTTTTTCGGTTGCTTTTGCCCATCATCTTCAGCCCCGAAACGGGAACAATATTCTCCTATGGATTTTCACAAGAAAGCTCTTTACAGATATATCGTGGTGTTTGCCCTTCTTGCAGCTGCTTTTTTTCTGGTCATCATGATGCGTATGCCACAGTTTGCGATCACGATTTTGCTCTATCTTTCTCTTGTTGTCGCCATTTCGATGCTGTGGCCGGTGTGGAAGTGTAAAGTCAAGAGTCTGTTCAAGATACCGCTTTTCTATCTGCTGTTTCTCTTTTCTGTCGTTACGATGTTCCTTACCGATCAGATCACCCTTCAGATGATGGCGATTCTTTTTACTCTTTTGGATGGGATGTACCTCTTCTATATGGAGGTGGAGGAGGCTAAGAAAAAGGAGTAACGACCGGCGATTTTTATATATTTCATCCCGCCGAAAATTCCCCCTTTCCGGCTCTCTCTATTTTGATTCTCACCTCTGTTTTGAGAGCCGGGAATTGTGTTAAATCGGAGTTGTCCTATTAACACTAATTTCGATACCTGTTAAGCAAAAACGCTAAACGAGCATATTTTGTCGGCTTAACGTGTTTAATTTTTCAGTGAACACGTTTACCGATTTCATTAAACACGTTTACCGGATTCGATAAACGTATTTAGATTTTTATCGAAAAGGGTTGATTGTCAGAGTTTTACTGATTTTTGCCTGATTTTGCCCCTTTTCGGGGCGATTTTAACATTGATCTTTATTAACAGACGGTAGCTCTAAAATGGCTGTTTATTAACCAAAATTATGCCCATGAATCCGTCCGAGGGGAAAAAGTTTGAGAATCGGGCTCTTTTATATTCTGTTGGTTATGAATAGAATACGGACTTTATGCTTCGTGATGACCTGAAAAGAGGAGAAAGCGGAGGGGAAAAATCGCCTTCCCGGACGGCTTCCGTCTTTGTATAAAAACTACCTAAAAATTTCACCAATGACTCTCACCAATCACTCCGGCAAGAGAAAAATGTGAGCCGAAACGAGAGAAGGAAAAGGTTTAGAGAGAAGAGGGGGTAGAGCTTGTAAGGGTAGGTTTGCAGTCTACAATCTTCACATCGTAGGTGTGGCAGGCTATGCCGTTGGGAGAAAAGTCGAATCTCACAATAAGTGAGGTCGATTCCTGCTCGCCTTTCTGGTCAAAAACGAAGTTGCCCAAGCTGTAACAGATATACTTCTCTCCGCTTCTGCGGATCGGTTGGAGCACGTGCGGATGGTGCCCCACAATGATATCCGCTCCTGCTTGTAAAAGGGTTTGAGCATCCCTTACCTGCTTTACGGAGGGACGTGTCCGGTACTCTGTCCCCCAATGTACCACTACTGCGACATAGGTTTTCGGGTTTCTGCGTTTGTACTTCCGTATCGTTTCGGAGAGCTTGGGAGCACTATGCTGGCATATTCCCGCCTTTTGGGGCAGAGGGAACCAGCCTTCCAACGGGATGAGTACCGTATTGAAGAGTGCCACTTTTACCTCTCCTTTACCGATGACAACAGGGGTGGAGCGTTCGGCATCCGTGTATCCGTAGCCGAGCGGAGCTATGCCCGATGCTTTGAGATGCCTGTAAGTGTCTCGAATGCCTCCGATGCCCTGATCGTTGGTGTGGTTATTCGCCATCGCGGCGTGCGTGATACCTGCTTTTGCCAGAGCCTTTGCCCACTCCGGCTCTCCTCGGAAGATGAACCGCTTGTTTATCGGTGTGCGAAGAGAGGTTAAGGGGCATTCCAGATTGATCACCGTGGCATCCGCCTTATAAAACAGAGGAGAGACCGATGAGAAAAGCTCATCGATCCCTCTTCTTTCTATCTCTTTCCTTACGCCTCTATCCAGCAGGACATCGCCCGTAAAGAGTATGGAGAGAGTCTCCTCTCCGGATGTTTGGGCTGCTATTGCCATAGAGGCGGAGAGCAGCAGGCATACTATGTTCAGGATGGCTCTTGTCAGCATCCGGAGCTGTACTGTTCTCTGTCGTCAGATTTAGGAGCTTTGCCCACCACGAGAGGCTTCATCCAATCCGGTATGCCCGGAGCTTTCTCCTCTTCAAGTAGTTTTTGCCACTCTTCATCAGTGAGTCGCTCGTTGAGCGGACGCACAAACTCATAGTAGCTGAAGGTGGCACCGCGTGTGAGATAAAGGAATCCGTCTATCTCCACTACGACATAGATAGGATTGACATAGCCTGTACCCACGTGCAATACACCTTGTTTGTTACATTCCAGTACATTGCGAGTATAGATGTCTGCCACAACCGCAACGGAGCGATCGGGACCTTTTACATAGGTCCAGGAACTAAAAAACGTTCCCGGATCCAATATCGACAGGGTATAGTCCTCTATGTAGCTTCCCAAAACCCCTATCATCAGGTGCTCGTTTTCTGTCAGGTTTTCTCCTGCAAGCTCTTTCTTGGTTACATCTATGAGGAACAGGATGTGTCCTTGAAGCTGATCTGTTTTCGACTCTAAATCTTTGGTAAGACAGTTGTGCTTCTCAAGCAACGCTTTCGTTACATCCAGGATCTCATTCATCTTCTCCCAGAAAGGAAGGTTGGGCTCTACATATCCTTTGACGTAAGGGTCCGGAAGACCGCCTCCACCGCATTCGGCAGCAACCGGTTGCTCTCCATAGAGAATGGCATCGTGCTTCAGCTCTGCCCATGAAGCCAATGCTGTGTTGAGATTCTTGTACCCCCACTCCTTAGTCTTCATGAAGTCCGGAACATTTTTGTCCATACGTACCATTGTAAACAGCGATTCCAACCATCTGTTGTATAGCGGTGGCTCTGCCGGTTTGTACGTGCGGAACTTCTCTTTAAGCTTATCCAGCTCGCCGGAGTAGCCGCTCCAATTCAGATCTTCGTTATAGAAGTTTTTCAGAATATCCTCTGCTTGCGTCAAGCCGTTAGCAGCGAAAACATCAAGGCCTTTAGGGAATGCTCTCTTGCTATCAGGGGTTATATCCACCAATTCTTGCAGGATCTCGTTGTCGGGGAGATAGCGTTGAGGCATGAAGTTGATCTTATCATGGCAAGTAAGTTCTATCTTCGGCGAAATCTTGTTCTTCTGTAATGCAAGAGACTTCATCTCTTTACGGATTGTGGCAATGCCCTCTGCACTTAATGCTTCACCCATTTTTGAGATGTTTTTCTTACGCATGATACCGACAACATCCATGACGGAGAGGTTGTCCGACTCACCTACGAGGAATACCGTTTGGCTATACATGCCATCATAGAGGGCTTCGATAGATTTGCCTTCTCTGGTTTTGCTGTCTCTTAAAAGGATCGCTTGAAAGAGTGTTTTCTCAAAGTCTTCATCGCCATCGAGGCAGAAGTAGGCAACTTGCAGCCACATCATTGCACGGAAATAGGCTTTGGTCTGCTCCGAACGTGTATAATTGCCCCTTGGTTTGAATAAATCGAATGGGAAATCCGCACCTGTGGCAAGAAAAGCCGACATGGAGCTTTTCTCTTTGAGTATATTTTTGATCTCTTCTGCTACGGCATTTTCATATTTTTCCGCTACCGGCAGTTTTTCTCCCGTTAGAAGATAGTACGGAATAGCGTAGAACGCTGCGGTGTATTCTGCCAGTGCTTTTATTTTCTCTTCTCCCGTCTCCTTTGAAATGCGTGTGGCATTTCTGTACATGCTTTCGGAGATTTCTGTTATGGCAGGTATGAAGATCTCTTTTTCCAGAGACTTCAGCACATAAGAGAAGTACATGTGGAAGGTTTGCAGGAAAAGATCGGTGGTGATAAAGCTTGGGATGTTCTCATAGTCGTTCTGTTCGTACAGGTGGAATAGCTGTTCGTGCGTGCCGTAAGCGATGGTAAAGTTGAAAGCTTCAAGGTTCTTCATGAACAGGGAATCCACTTCGTAAAACTGCCGATCGTTTACGATCATTTTGGTATTGCCCAAACGAAGATTGCCTTTGACTATATATTGCTCTTTTTTAAGCTCCTCTATCCGCTTATCCACTCTGGCAACAAAAGCGGCTTCTTCGGGAGAGAGCGTGATGTCGCTGTACTCTGTCGGGAAGTTTGTGCCGTTCTCTTCTGACTGCTCAAAGGCCTCTTCGTACAGTTTGGTGTACCAGTCGGTGCTGCTTGAGAAGAATCCGTTGATGTTTGCATCCATGAAGTAGAGTCCGTGAATGGCATACGGATAGTTTCGCAATAGCAACAATTCCTCCATTGTATAGGCTTCGATCTCTTGATTAAGGTCTAATGAGCGTGGCAGCATAGAATCCCCAAAAAATGGGACACTCTTTTCCGCCGGAGTCTCTCCGCTATTTTCTTTTTTTGAAGTACATCCTCCGATGGCAATGAAAAGTATCAGACAGATGACAGATGCTAATTTTTTCATGAGGTTATAGTTTGAAAATGTATGTTTAAGCCGTTTGTTGTTTGGGTGGTATGGGGCAGAAACTCTTTCTTACAAGATCTTTTTTGCCTCCTCTTCCGTTATCTCTCGCGCGATGTAAGAAACAAATTTGAGACCGAAGCCCCTCCACTGATATTCTGAAACCAAATAACTGCCCGAAGGCTCCTGCTCTATCGTTCGCACACGAGCAGGAGAACAACTCCTGTCCACACGGAAATCATACAGCGGACCACCCATTCGGGAGCCGAGCCAAAGGGGACGGATATAAAGATTGTCCGCAATGCGATACAAGAATAGACGCTTACGCACGACAGGGTCGAATCTTGTACTTTTTTCTACACCCACTACTATCTCCGGAGTGGAATCGCCCCAAATATCGCCGTAATCGAATCTGTAAACCGGATAAGGGAGATTCCACGAGGAGCGGTTGCCTCTACAGTTTACCATGTGAAGCTTGTAGTTGGAGTCTGTGATCCTTTCCAAGTAGACCTGTGAGCGTCCCCGTCCCTCTCTCCAACTTACTCTGTCTGCCTGCCGACCGCATGAAGCAACGAGAAGAATCATCAAGAGAGGCAACATTGTATGGATAGTTCTGCCCATTGTATGTGTTGTGTGGTGTTTCGATACAAATATAGATATTTTACTGCTTTCAATTCGGGTTATCCCTTTTTTTGTATCTTAGCGCAGCAAACCAATACATCACAAAAGTTTACGTGGACCCTGACGGTAGTTTATCCTCGCTTTTTTCGGCCATAGAGGTAATGCCACTCTCTTTGGTCATATACATTGCAATAGCTATAAGTATTCTGCTACTCTTTCTTTCGGCATTCATGTCCGGCTCCGAAGTGGCATTCTTCTCACTCTCTCCTCAAGAAGTGGAAGAGATAAAGGAGCAAAAACACACCAATGATCATACTCTGGAACATCTTCTGAGAGACTCCGAACATCTTTTGGGCACTATCCTCATCGGCAATAACCTTGTCAATGTGGCCATCGTGATGCTCACCACTTATATCTTTCAGAGTGTTTTCGACTTCTCCGCAGCACCTATGATGGGATTTCTGTTCCAGGTCATAGGTCTCACCTTTTTGCTTCTGCTGTTCGGAGAGATCCTGCCCAAGATATACTGCCAACAGCGTGCGTTGCAGATTGCAAGGTCTTCTGCTCCCGTAATGGCTGTCTTTAAGAAGATCTTCTATCCGCTGAGTAAATTTCTTGTTTATCTCGGATCCATTGTGGGCAAAGGCATTGGGTACAAGAAGTATGAGCTGAGTCCCGAAGAGCTGAACAAGGCTATTCAGCTCACCACAGATGCTGAAGAGGAGAAGGGACTACTGACCGAGATTGTAAAATTTTACAGTACCACCGTCTCTCATGTTATGACACCTCGCATGGATATGGTAAGTCTTCCTTACAATACACCTTATGACGAGGTTCTCTCATTCGTGAAAGAGAACGGATATTCCCGCATCCCGGTGTACGAAGAACGCATTGACAACGTGCGCGGCATCCTCTATATCAAAGATCTGCTTCCTCATCTTTCCGAGCCTGCCACCTTTGAATGGCAGAAGATCATAAGGGAAGCATTTTTTGTACCGGAGACAAAGAAGATCGACGATCTCTTGGAGGAGTTTCGCCGTCAGCGGATGCACATGGCTATTGTCGTGGACGAGTTTGGCGGTACATGCGGTCTTGTTACGCTCGAAGACCTTCTTGAGGAGGTTTTGGGCGAGATTTCCGATGAGTATGATGAGGAAAGCAAGCCTTACAAAATACTGAATGACGGTTCGATCATCTTTGATGCCAAAATCTCTCTTACCGATTTTCTCAAGGTAACAAAGATTACAGACCCCGATATATTGGAGCAGGGAGAAGAGGTCGATACCTTAGGCGGTCTCATCTTGGAGGCTAAAGGAGATTTTCCGGTAAAGGGAGAGACAATCTCCGTACCGCCGTACAACTTCATGATATTGGAGATGGGACGGAGACGTATATCCAAAGTAAAATTCTTCCAAGACCCTGATGTGGAATAGTCCGGAGGAGAAAGAGAGACGCATTTTCATCACAAAGATTCTGGATGAATCTTTAGGCGAACGCCGTGAATGGCAGGCGTTCAGGCATCGGACGGCTCAGCAGCTTCTGCGGTATGCTTTTCCCGGACTGACGGAGCGTTATGCTCACTTGGAGTCGGGGCGTCCTTTTGTCCCGGAGATGCCGGAGTGTCGTATCTCTGTGTCGCACTCGCTGCATCATGTTGCCGTTGCTGTTTCTTTTACAGGGCCGGTTTCGGGGATAGACATAGAGGATAATCCCGAACGGGCGGAGCGGCTCGCGGAGAAGTTTGTCCATGAGCAGGAGTACGCTTTTATCGAGGAAGGGAAACTCTCTTTCGGCATCTTGTGGTCGGCAAAAGAGGCTGTCTATAAGTATGTGAGCCATAGAGGGCTGACGGAGTTCAAGAGCAGAATCATATTGCAGAGAGTCCTTTCCGCAGCACCATTGCGGCTGCTCTTCTTTGCATATACCTCTGCGGAGGAGCCTCCTCTGCCTGTGGAAGCAACGGCAATACCTTTGGATAACGGAGTATTGGTATGGGCGGATAAGCCTGAGAGTGCATCGCCCGGCATCGTTCAAGTACCATTCGAGACAATATCTTCAATCACAGTATAAACTAATACCAAATATTTATCACATGATTTCTGCACAGTTCGACCATTTTAACTATAACGTAACAGACTTGGAGCGCAGTCTGAAGTTTTATGAACAGGCTCTCGGCCTGAAAGAAGTACGTAGAAAAGAGGCATCCGACGGCTCTTTCATCCTTGTTTATCTTGGGGATGGCAAGACCGGATTTACGCTTGAGCTGACATGGTTAAGAGATTGGGACAGACCCTATAATCTGGGTGATAACGAGTTTCATCTCTGCGTAAGAGTTCCGGGAGACTACGATGAAGCAAGAGAGTATCACCGTCAGATGGACTGCATCTGCTACGAAAACGAATCCATGGGTCTCTACTTCATTTCCGATCCCGACGGATACTGGATAGAAATCCTTCCTCTTAAGAGAGGCTGACCTCTTGTGTAAGCCTTTTTCCCGCACCTTTAAGAAGCCCTTTTCGGAGGGCTTTTTTTATATATTCCATCCCGAAAAATGCTCACTTTTTTCTTGTTCTCTATTTTGGTCGGAGGGGTCATTTCCGGAGCACGACCGGACTGTTAAATTCGCCCCGGTTTGTTAACACCATTTTCGATACCTGTTCATTCAAAACGATAAAGCAGTATATTTTGTCGGCTTAAAGTATTAACCGAAATCAATAAACGTGTTTACCGATTTCATTTAATACGTTTACCGGATTCAATTAACGTGTTTAGAATTTTTGTTCTATCTGTTGATTATTAGAGATTTAGCCGTTTTTGTGCTTTTGGAGACATAAAAAGGAGAAAATCTGCATTAGGATATGTTTACAGACGAGTGCTCCGATTTTGATTTTTATTAACGCGAATTTGGGGCATGAAACCGCACAAAGAGAGAGCCGATGCCAAATTTAAGATTTTCATTATCTGCTTTATTGTCAGATGATTATTCCTTTTAATGAAATGTTTCATCATAAAACGGCAGAAAAAAGAGACGCCTCAAGAGAGACTTCTCAAGAGGCGTTTTTATATAAAAGCTCCCATCGGAAGGGGGCATAATTCTGACCAAAATCGGAACAAAAAAGAGGTGAAAAAGAGTCTCTCCACTGCTCTTCCAAACTGCTGCCTCTATGGAAGGAAATAGGAGGTAAGCATGGAGGTAACCAACATATAGATAAACATACCTATAAGGTCGTTACTGATGGTGATGAACGGACCCGTTGCTCTTGCAGGGTCGAGCTTGAGTCTCTCCAGCATCAAAGGGACAAATGTCCCGAATATACTCGCAAACATGACCACGGAAAAGAGAGAAATGGAGACCGATGCCATTACGATCATATCTTTGAGATAGAAGTAGTTGTACACAAATACGACCAAAGAGATGATGCTGGCGTTGATCAATGAGACGGCAATCTCCTTTGTTACAAGGCTCCAAAGCGATCCCTCCTTGATGGTATTGTTGGCAAGACCTTGCACGATGATTGCCGAAGATTGTATCCCGACGTTTCCTCCCGTTCCCCCGATAAGCGGAATGAAGAGCGGTAGCGTAGGATTGGAAGCAAAGATATGCTCATAACCGCCGAGGATGACGGAGTTGCCTATCCCTCCTGCCATACCTATCAGCAGCCACGGCAGGCGTGCAGCGGTTTGGCGAACGATGTTGTCCGTTGTCTCGATGTCTTGCGTGATACCGGATGCAAGTTGATAGTCCCTTTCGTGAATATCGCGCATCTTGTCCACTACATCGTCCACGGTGATGATCCCTAAGAGTCTGTCTATCTCGTCTACTACGGGAACAGCTACCAAGTCGTACTTTTCGATCACGTTGATGGCCTCTTCTATCGGTTCATTGTCCCGGACGGAGATAGGATCTTTCTTCATCACGTGCTTCACCTTGGCGACGGACGGGTTGGTGATTACCTTCTTTATGGGCAGCACTCCACGCAGTCTCTCCTGATCGTCCACCACGTAGATGTAATAAATTTCATTCAACTCTTCTGCCTGCGCACGCATCTCTTCCACGCACTTGGGCATACTCCAGTTTTCATTTATCACGATCATTTCGGTGGACATGAAGCCCCCGGCTGTGTCTTCATCGTACTTCAAGAGGTCGATGATCTCGCCCGCCTGCTCTACGTCCGCGATGTGAGAGAGGATGTCTTCCTTTTGGTCTTCGTCCAGCTCACGCATGAGATCCACCGCATCGTCGGTATCCATGTTGTCGATAAAGGTTGTGGCGATCTCTTCACTGGAAAGACGGTCGAGGATTTTAGCACGTTCGTCCTCGTCCAGCTCCATCAGCGCATCCGCCGCATCCTCTCCTTCCAGAACCCGATAGACGTACAGCGTCTCGTCCAAAGAGAGCAGCGTGAAAAGCTCGGCAATGTCGGCAGGGTAAAGATCCTTTATAAGCTCTTTTACGGCTGCCTTATTGTCTTGGTTTATCTCTTTTGTTAGCTCCTCTATAAAGCTTTTTTGAAAGTCTATCATAGGTCTGAGCAAGTTTTAGAACCCTGTGTCTCTGCACTCTGTTGCGATAGAATGTGAGGTGTGAGGCGGAGGGTTAGAGTTATGAAATCTTCTACACTGAGCTGCTCCGGGCGTTTGTTGAAAACAGGATCTGCATAGTCGGGATAGTCTGTTCCGAGAAGAGGACGAAGAGAATTGCGCATCGTCTTTCTGCGTTGATTGAATGCCGTCTTGACCACTCTGCGGAACATCTTTTCGTCGCATCCCAACTCTTTCCTGCCGTTGCGGCGTAAGATGATTACGCCGCTCTGCACTTTCGGAGGTGGTAGAAACACTTCGCGTCCGACGGTGAAAAGATACTCGACATCGTACCACGCTTGCAGGAAGACACTCAGAATACCGTAATCTTTCGATCCGGGAGGGGATGCCAACCGCTCTGCCACCTCTTTTTGGAGCATGCCGCTACATAGCGGGATGTACTCTTTATGCTCTAAAATCTTGAAGAAGATCTGTGAGGATATGTTGTAGGGGTAGTTGCCGATGACGGCAAACGACTCTCCGTCGAAAATGAGGGAGAGATCCATCTGCAAGAAATCGCCTTCGATGATGTCTCCTTCCAGCGAAGGATAGTGCGTTTTGAGGTAAGAGACGGACTCTGTATCTATTTCTGCGACTTTTACCTGCCTTCCCATCCGGAGGAGATACTTCGTAAGCACTCCCATACCGGGTCCTACTTCCAAAATGGGAAGCGGACTGCCGGACATCGTCTCGGCTATGCGGTAGGCGATATCTTCGTCTCGAAGGAAGTGTTGTCCCAAATATTTTTTTGCTCTTACGCTCTTCATCTTATTTGGTATCTTTGCGCAGTAATAGGACAAAATTACAAAAAAGCCGCTTATGCGGCTATATAAAAAGAGATATGACTATAAGACCGGCTTTCAAAAAGAGCTTGAAGGTGTTGCTGCCACTCTTTCTTGGAATTTTTATTTTTTGGTTGCTCTACCGCGATCTCGAAAAGCAAGAACTCTTGAAGACATTGAGAGAGGATATAGACTACGGAGTGCTCGCCTTTTCTTTGCTGTTTGGACTCGTTGCCAATATCTTTCGGGGCATGAGGTGGAACTTGCTTATTCGGGCAACAAACGAGGCTCCCCGCATGGCTCATTCGATACTCACAACGTTAGGTAACTATGCCGTGAATATGGCTTTTCCCCGTATGGGTGAAGTGTGGAGGTGCGGAGCGATGTCTCAATATTCGGGTATAGGATTCTCCAAACTCTTGGGTACACTTCTTGTCGACAGGGTTTCGGATGTTGTGGTGGTAGGTCTGCTCGTGGTGCTGATGCTGGGATACAATTTGGATTTCTTTACCGGATTTTTCTCATCTTCCCCGTCAGGCTCAAGCGGTATCTTGGCTCTCCTCTCATCCGTGTGGCTGTATGTCGGACTGTTGGCTTTTATCCTCCTTTGCGGGGTGCTCTACTACTTTACCAGAGAGTCCGCTTTTGTGAAAAAGATCAAGGAGTTTGCCCTGAATGTGTGGAAAGGGATATTGAGCATCAAAGATCTGGATAAGAAATGGCTCTTCCTGCTGTACACGCTTTTGATATGGGTAGGATATTTCTGCTTTTTCTATACAACGTTTTATGCTTTCCCGTTCACACGAGAGCTTGGACCGGGGATAGGTCTGCTCACATTTACGATGAGCAGCATTGCTGTGGCGGCTCCCGTTCAGGCTGGTATAGGAGCATGGCACTTTATGGTTATAGTTACCTTGACCTCTTTTGCCGTTGCACGGGAGAGCGCGGAGCAGTTTGCCCTCATTGTGCACACCATACAGACGCTGTGGATAACCATTTGCGGACTTGTGGCAATATTCCTCCTGCCTCTCTATTCTGCCAACAAGAGCCGAAAGATGCGTGAGAAGGAGATTTGAAATCTGTTATAGGGATAGAAAAAGGGGCTGCATCCGGATGATGTAGTCCCTTTTTTTATGGTAGAGTGAACTTAGTACTTGAAGCTGCTTCCCCCGATAAACTCTCTTAGCAGAGAGGTTGGAGGCAGAGAACGCAACCCTATCGGCTCGAAGTGCGAAAGCAGATGCAGCAATCTCTGTGCCTCGGCATACTCCGGCTCGATCTGCTTGACGGCTCGAAGTATAGGCTCTGCAATGGGACGAAGAGCTGCCAACTCGTACAGCATGGCACTGTTGAACATAACATCTGCATTCTCCTGGAAGGGGAATATCCACTTCTCTTCTCCTCTTCTTACGCTGTTCCACATGGCAAGTGTATGCACTGCGCTGTGGTTACGATACTTTGAGTCTCGAATGATTCTCCTTATCAGTCTGTTGTCCGAAGTAGATAGAAAGTTGAGACGATCCAGGGTGATGCTGGTAAGTGCCGATACATATATTCTGTAAATCTTCTCTTGAGGGATTTGGGATGTCAGCTCCGGATTGAGAGCGTGAATACCTTCGATGATCAGGATATGCTCTTTTCCCAGTTTCAGTTTATTGCCTTTGAACACTCTCGAACCGGTGGTGAAGTCGAAAGTGGGAAGCTCTACCTCTTCTCCTGCAACGATTTTGGAAAGTGTCTCATTCAGGTATGGCAAATCCAAGGCATAGATACTCTCGAAGTCGTATGTGCCGTCTTCGTTCAGAGGAGTCTCTTCTCTATTGACAAAGAAGTCGTCCAACGAAAGAGTGAATGGGCGCAGAAGATTGGTGATAAGCTGGGTCCTCAGACGTTTTGATGTTGTTGTCTTGCCCGAAGAGGATGGACCGGCAATGAGTACTATTCTCACTCCTCTTTCTGCATGAAGCGAAGAGATCTCCTGTGCAATATCGGCAATCTGCTTCTCTTGCATTGCTTCTGATACTTGTACAAGCTCTGCTGCTGTGTCTTTATCTCTAAGGAGGCAGTTCATCGGTCCGGCTTCTTCGACATCCAGAGTCCGAAGAAGTTCGATGTGATTCTTGAATGTTTCGAGAAGTTTTGGTTGGTTGGTCTTTTCGTTGATCTCTTTGTGATTGGATCTTTTAGGCAGACGGATCAATATCCCATCCTGAAAAGGCTCTAAGATAAAATCCCAAAGCATACTTGTATTCGGTAAAACGTTTCCGAAGATATAGTCTCTATGACCTTCTATTTCCACTAAAGGCGTGTAGCATCGCCCCAATGTCCGGATCATCTCTGCCGTTGATGCTTCTCCACGTTGTTCGAGATACTCTATGGCAGAATCCGTAGGCATGGAGATGATATTTATAGGGAGAGCCCGCTTTATCAGAGATCTCATTTCTTGGCTTAGTGCCTCAACCTCAGAAGCAGTAGGTGTATTCTCTCTTGATCCCCAAGCACAATAATATCCGTTGGATATGGCATGCTCGAAGTCTATTCTCGGATCTCTTAAGTCCGAAAGGTTTACCGCTGCTCTACTCAATAACGCAATAAATGTTCGGAGATAGGTTCTCATCCCGGACTCTTGAGTGTAGTCCACAAAGCTGATGTTACACTCTTCGTAAAGAGGTTCTGCTAAAGAAACGGTCTTATGGTTTATCTGGGCATTCATTATCGGAGCACTCATCGGCTCCATATACTGGTTGAAAATTTCGAGAGGAGTAATCCCCTTCGGAACTGATATACTTCTATTTTTTTGAGATAAAACGATGTTTAATCTGCTATTCATTTCTATACTCGGTTTTTTTTGATTTATTTTGTACAAAGGTAAAGATAGCGAAAAACTTATTTACTACTTCTGCTTCTAATATTCTAAGCTACATAAACATGAATTTTGGTTTTTTTCAAATACTTCAACTCATAGGATCTTTGGGTATATTCCTCTATGGGATGAAGGTGATGAGTGAAGGATTGCAAAAGATAGCCGGAGACAGGTTGCGCAATTTCCTTTCTGCCATGACGAGTAACCGGGTCTTTGGAATCTTTACCGGTTTGCTCATAACCATTTTAGTGCAGTCTTCCAGTGCTACAACCCTTATGGTTGTATCGTTTGCCAATGCCGGGCTTGTTACATTGGGGCAGGCAATCTCCGTTATCATGGGGGCAAATATCGGTACTACCGTTACGGCGTGGGTCATTTCTCTCTTTGGCTTTAAGATAGATATTGCCACTTATGCAGTACCCATCGTTGCCCTCAGTATCCCTTTTATCTTTTCGGGAAAGAGTAATAGGAAGTCTTGGGGAGAGTTTATCATAGGTTTTGCTTTCCTGTTTATTGGCTTGCAGTATCTCAAAGACAGCGTACCGGATCTTAAGAATCACCCTCAAGCATTGGAGTTTCTAAAGGATTATGCTTCCGGTGGATTCGGTTCTACAATCCTGTTTATGTTTATCGGAACCATTCTTACCGTTGTGGTTCAATCCTCCAGTGCAACCGTTGCAATAACACTTATCATGTGTTCTAAAGGCTGGATCTCTTTCGAGCTTGCCACTGCAATGGTTTTGGGAGAGAATATCGGAACAACCATTACCGCAAATATCGCAGCCATCGGAGCTAATGTTACTGCTCGTCGTACAGCCATAGCCCACTTGCTGTTCAACGTCTTCGGGGTGCTTTTTGCCCTTATATTCTTTACGCCATTCATTAAGCTGGTTGTTCATATTATTTCCAACTATGGACCGGGCGATCCAAGAATGCTATTCGATTTCCTTGCAGACTTAGGTCCGGAACGGGCATCTCTACTGGAGACCGATGTCAGTCAGGTTTCAGATCCGGCTCTTTTGCGAGATATTGAGATGCGGAATACCGGTATAACGGCTGTTTCTTTCGGTCTATCTCTATTCCACTCGCTGTTTAATGTTTTCAACGTCTTGATCATGATATGGTTTGTAAATGTTTATGTTTACATCTGTCGCAAGATTATTCCTGATAAAAAGCAGAAGAGCAAGGGCGAGGAGTTCCAGTTGAAATATATATCGTTCGGTATGCTTTCCACGGCCGAGCTTTCCATTGCACAGGCTCAGAAAGAGATGGCAGTATTTGGAGAGCGCACATCACGCATGCTCGATATGGTAAAAGAGCTGGTTGTGGAGGAAGATGAAGAGAAATTTGCAGAGACCTACAATCGTGTTGAGAAGTATGAAAACATCTGCGACCGTATGGAACTGGAGATTGCAAACTATCTCTCAAAAGTAAGTGAAGGTCGATTGAGTGCCGAAGGTAAGGAACATATTCGCAACATCATACGTGCCGTAACAGAGATAGAAAGTATCGGCGACTCTTGCTACAATCTTGCCAAGAATATTAAGCGGAGAGAAGATCATAAAGCGAAC
The DNA here is from genome assembly GCF_000769115.1 of Porphyromonas canoris. Lineage (GTDB taxonomy): Bacteria > Bacteroidota > Bacteroidia > Bacteroidales > Porphyromonadaceae > Porphyromonas_A > Porphyromonas_A canoris. Next base: position 98,213 of record NZ_JQZV01000013.1, read on the forward strand.
TCCACGCCTCAGATGCAAAAGAATATCTTGCATCTTTTGGATCTGAACGCCAAGGCTCTCCAGCGGATGAACTTCATACTATCGAAGTCGGAAGTCCAACCGGATGATGCATTGGAGTCATACAATATCGAAAATGCAATAAACAACTTCCGCAATGATGTTCAGATCAGTAGTCTTGATGAGATAAACTCTAAAGAATATACTTATCAGGAGGGAGTTTACTACCACGACATCATTAACGAGGGAGAACGTTTGGGCGACTATATTCTTAATGTAGTACAAGCAGTGGTAGAAAAGAGATTTTAATCGGAACATTCATGAGCAAAATAGAGATAAGAGAAGCCCGGACAAGGGAGGATATGAAAGCCTTTGTGGCTTTTCCCAGAAAGCTCTACAAAGGCAATCCGTACTTTGTCCCCCAGATCGAGTCGGAAGAATTGGTTACGCTCGACAGCAAGAAGAACCCGGCATTTCAGTTTTGCGATGTGATCTATTTTCTTGCCTACAAAGACGGAGAAGTTGCGGGGCGTATAGCCGGTATCATCAATTATAAATCCAATGAGGTTTGGAACCAGTCCTATGCACGTTTTGGCTGGGTTGATTTCATTGATGATCCGGAAGTCTCTTCTGCTCTGTTTCATGCCGTAGAAGCGTGGAGTCGTAAACAGGGAATGGAGATCATCCACGGCCCTATGGGCTTTTCAGATTTGGATCATCAAGGGCTTCTTGTTCACGGTTTCGATCAGCTTGGAACCATTGCAACTATCTACAACTATCCCTACTATCCCAAGCAGATAGAGGCATTGGGATACCAGAAAGATCAAGACTGGAAAGAGTATAAGATATACGTCCCCAAAGAGATTCCCGAAAAGCATTTGCGTATAGCAGATCTTGTACAGCAAAAATATAATCTGAAAGTGCGGAAGTTCTCATCCGTAAAGGAGATTATGCCATACATAAAGAGTATCTTCTATACTCTCAATAAAGCCTACGCGCATCTGTACGGATTTTCCGAGCTTTCTACGGAACAGATAGAGTTCTATGTCAAAACATATCTTCCGATGTTGCGGATAGAGTTGGTTACGGTTATTACTCAGGAACCGGACGATAAGGTTATAGGTTTTGCCATCTCTCTTCCGAATCTTAGTCGTGCCATGCAGAAAGCCAAAGGGAAGCTCTATCCTATGGGTATTTTACACCTGCTGAAGGCTTTGAAATCACGCCCCAAAGTGGTCGATCTTTACCTCATCGGAATCTTGCCGGAGTATCAAAACAAAGGGATCAATGCTCTCATCTTCCGAGATCTTATCCCTATTTTCCAAAGGCTTGGGGTGGAATATTGTGAAAGTAACCCTGAACTGGAAAGCAATCAGGCTGTTCAGATGCAGTGGAACTACTTCGAGCGTGTACATCACAAGACAAGAAGGGCGTACATTAAAGAGCTGTAGTCTCGAATACAATAAAAAAAAGAAGAGATACTCCAACCGAGTATCTCTTCTTTTTTTATGTCTTGGAAGGATGAACCGTTACTTCTTGTCGTAGTCGTATGCCCAGACGATGTAGGAAGAGCCCCAGGTAAATCCTGCACCGAAAGCTGTAAGAACCAGTTTGTCTCCCTTTTTAAGATCTTTTTCCCATTCCCATAAGCAGATCGGAATAGTAGCGGAGCTTGTGTTGCCGAACTTGTGAATGTTGATCATCACTTTCTCTTCAAGCTGCTCTTTAGAGAAGCCCATTCTTCTTGCCACAGCGTCTATGATGCGCATATTAGCCTGATGAGGAACCACCCATTTAATGTCATCGGCAGAGAGGTTGTTGCGTTCCATAAGCTCCAGAGTGGTATCTCCCATGGAAGATACAGCGGCTTTGAACACGGTCTGTCCGTCTTGGAACACATAGTGCTCTCTGTTTTCCACGGTGTCTGTCGTAGGACGCTGGATAGATCCGCCTGCCTTGATTGTAAGGTGAGGAAGTCCTGTCCCGTCTGTACGTATGATAGAGTCTTGCAGTCCATACTCCGGAGCGCAAGGTTCTATCAGAGCACAGCCTGCTCCATCCCCGAATAGAGGAGCGGTGGCACGGTCTTGCGGGTCTATGATGGCGGACATCTTTTCCGTACATACCACAAGTACTTTCTTGTATCGACCGCTCATGATAAAGCCCGATGCGATTTCAAGACCATAGAGGAAGCCGGGGCATGCCGCGCATATATCGAATGCGAATGCGTTGGTACAGCCTGTTTCCAGAGCCACACGGCTGGATGTATTGGGTATCGGATAGTCCGGGGAGTTGGTCGAAAGCACGATAGCCTCTATCTCTTTAGGGTCTATGCTGTGTCTTTCGAGCATATCTTTTACGGCCTGAATTGCCAAGTATGAAGATCCGAGCTGAGGATCTTCCAGTTTACGTCTTTCTTTGATACCGACACGAGTCATGATCCACTCGTCCGATGTATCCACCATTTGGGCGATATCATCGTTGGTAACTATTTTGTCGGGAACATATCCGCCTACTGCAGTAATGGCTGCGTGAATTCTGTTCATGTTATTAGTGTTTGGTACATAGTGTAAAAAGAAAACACTAAGCTACTCAATCTTTTCGAGAAAAAGAACAGATAGCTTAGTGCTTTGGCGGTCGACTTCTATTTATGTCTCAGAATGTCTCCCATTGCCTACCTCTAAAGAGGGTTATAGGTTTTCGCCTTTTTCGATAGCGATACGACCTCTGTAGTATCCACATTCACCGCAGATGGTGTGATATCTATGCCATGCGCCACAGTTTGGACACTTAGCAATTGTAGGTACTACTGCGTGATCATGAGATCTACGCTTGGCTGTTCTAGCCTTCGACTGTCTTCGTTTAGGATGTGCCATAGTCTATTATTTTTATTTGTTCATTAGTTCCAAAAGCCTAAAGACACTCCGTCCGGAGTATCACTCTTCATCCTCTTCCCATTCGTCGGCATCCTCCTCCGCTTCTTCAGAGCCGGCGAGATACTTTAGCATCTCCGGATTGCACTCATCAATAGGGTGCTTGCAGGTAAAAGGCAGAGAAAAGAGAACAAGTTCGTACATGATCTCCGAGAGATCAAGCGTACCTTCTCTTTCCGGAATAATGATAAGGTCATCGCCGTTATCCAAATATTCGTCTCCGTACTTTACCACAAGCTCAGACACAGAATCTACATCCACAGTGAGTGGAGCGGTACAGCGATGACAAGCCACAGACACTGTGCCTTGAAAATCAAGCTCCAACTCAAACGTTCCGCCCGCTCCGTGAGCAACGTGAACTATTGCCATGACATCTCCATCCAGGATTTCATCACTCTCCTGCCTCTTCCAAAAGCCCGAATCGAGAGGAAACTCAAAGGTCTCTTCGTCTTGTTTGATGCTCTTGAAAGAGATGGTATATGCGTTCATCCTGTGCCTTGAGGTGTATAAATCTCTGCAAAGGTACAACTTTTTCGTTGTTTGGCAATGTGTCCGTTCAGATTTGTCCGGAAGAGCCTGTCCGAACACCTTTTTTGCCAGGGAGCTTTTATATAAAAATCGGACTCTCTCTTCTCCTTCGCTTGGAGGGCCTTTCTGCCCCGATTTTGGCCTCCGAATGTCTAAGTATGCCCTGAAATTCCTAATAATCAAAAGGATACAAAACCAGCGCATTCTCGGAAAAAATTTTTTCTCAGTCCGTTTGATGGGCACTTTTCGCGTTAATAGGTGTAAATTTTAACGCTCTCTTCTGTAAACGTTTCCTAATAAAGAAATTCACCTTTTCAGGCGCATTTTAGGGTAAAAATGCGTAGTCGGTTGATTATTAGCGTTTTAATGATTCTGGCTAAACACGTTAATCGAATCCGGTAAACGTGTTTAATGAAATCGGTAAACGTGTTCATTGAAAAATTAAACACGTTAAGCCGACAAAATATACTGCTTTATCGTTTTGGGTAAATAGGTGTCGGAAATTGTGTTAATAAATCGGGGTGAATTTAACAGTTCGGTCGTGCTCCGGAAACGACCCCTCCGACCAAAATAGAGAGACCGAAAAAAGTGAGCATTTTTCGGTATGGAATATATAAAAATGCCCTTTCTCAGAGGTCTGAAAAAAGGCACTTTTTTATTCTATTGTTGTTGGAGCGTTCGGTAGAGTTCGGTCAGCTGAACCGCCGTATGCTCCGGCAGGAATTTTTTGCTCCACTCTTCTCCTTCCGCAATCATCTTTTTTCTCAGCTCTTCATCCTCCAAAGCCCTGTCCATAAGCTGTGCAAGATCATCGGCATCCTTGGGGTTGCAGTAGAGTGAATGCGGTCCTCCTGCCTCTTCCAGACAGCTGCCGGTGGCGGCTATCACCGGTATCCGGCTGCAAAGAGCCTCCAATACCGGAATACCGAAGCCTTCATAGAGGGAGGGATAGACAAACAGAGAAGCCCCTTGATACATGGCAGGCAGATCCTGAGAGGGCACTCCTTCGAGGAATATCAGGCGATGTTCCACACCGAGACGGTGGGCTATCTGTTTCACTTTATAGGCATACTTGGTCTCTCTGCCTACGATGACCAGCGGGATGATGCTGTTTTTCATCTTGCTGAGAGCCTCCACGATGAGCCCCGCATTCTTTCTCTCTTCCACCGTGCCTACGGTCAGGATGTATTCCGAAGGCAGAAGATACTCACCGGTAACCTTGTCTATCTGAAACGGTGTCAGCCTTTTCCTGAAGATTCCGGCGCATCCCTGATAGATGACGCTTATCTTATTTTCGGGGATTTTATAGATTTCGATGAGATCTCTTTTGGTGCATTCGCTTACGGCGATGATGTGTGTGGCTTCCCGGCAAGAGCGTTCGTACTTGTGTCTGTACAGCTTTACATCAACGGGGGAGTAGAACTGTGGGAACCGCTCGTATATCAAGTCGTGCATCGTAACCACGGACGGGACATCCAGCGTGGTAATGTCCGATGGCAGCTCATTGGACAGACCATGGTAGATGGTCATGCCTTTGCCTCGAAGTTGAGGCAGTGCCCCTTTGTTTCTCCAATAGGCTTGGAAGTAGGGCATTCTGTTGAAGATGCTGCTTGGAGGCAGTACCAGCTTCACTTGCGAGTAGGCAAGCAGACTCTCGTACAGCTCCTTCTTGCCCACTTCGGCAGTCGAAAGGAGTTGCGTAACCTCCGGAGCATATCTCGCAAGAGTTTCTACGATGTATCTGCTATAATTACCTAAACCGGTCTGATTCTTTACGATGCGCTTGGCATCGAAGCCTACCACTATGGCGGAATTCTCTTTACTCATGGGATGATCTCGTTTGAAGCAAAGGTAAGAAAACTATTACGTTCGGAAAAACAAAGAGGTTAGAAATCGGAACTCTACAAATCTCTAATCCAAACAGAGCCCGACTTCTAACCTCTTCTCTGAAGAAGTTTATGTTTAGTGTTTTAGAAAACCCAGCTTAAGAATATGAACCATAGCACTATCAGTATGGTTTTGGTGTATATATTCCACTTTTCGGTGCGCAGAATAAGCCCCGTGGGTACCACCGAAAGTGCAAAGAAGAACACCATTACAAGCAGGATGAGGAGGATGATCGGTATAAGGATGAACACTCCGAATGTTCCGGCAAATGTCGGTAGCACGTTATCTACAAGGTGATTGAATGTGTTGCCCATATAGAAGTAGCTGCCAAACATGTGTGTCTTGTACAGAAGGAACGGAAGAGCTATCAGCAGGATGGCTCCGACGGCTACCATTGCCGTGATAAGGATGGTGCGCTTCTGCTTGTTCTCTACCGGGAGTATTCTGTCTGCCTCCTCTTTCAGACGATTGAAGCTTCCGGGAATCGGCGAGGAGCCGCTTCTCTCTTCTCCCAAGCCGGATGAGCTTGCGGATGAAGATACTTTCTGCCAGATGGTATTGGCTGTAACCTCTTCTCCTTCCATCTCAAGAAGTTCGGCGATGCTCTTCGCTTCGTTGATGTAGAACCATACGGCAACGTACAGCACTATGATGTAGTAACTCATCGGAGTGAGCAACAGCAGGAGGGTAATAAGGCGAAGGAAGAGCGGATCTATCTTAAAGTACGAACCGAGTCCGCCAAGCACACCGCCGAACCACCTGTTGGTCGGATGGCGATAGTAGGTCTTTCTCCGCTGACGAGGACGAGACTTCGGAGGTAAAGGGGGGAGAGGAGGTGTTTCACTGCCCGGCTTCTTCTCCTGTTGCGCTTCACTCTCCGGATCGCTATGGATGATCTCATCCACGCTACCCACTCTCTCTATGACGCTTTTAATATCCTCCATGGTGAGCACATACACTCCTTGGCGGGTGTGTTCCTCAAAAAGCTCGGCAATGTGTTCTTCTATGTCTGCCACTATCTCCCCCGAAGGATCACTTTTGGCGAAGTGAGCCTCAAGGTTACGGATGTAGCTATCCAGCAGGTTATACGCATCGTTCTCTATCTGAAACGAACGCTTGGCAATGCTTACTGTTTCGGTCTTTTTCATCGTCTGTTACTCAGAAATAGGAGGGTTATTAAGTTCTATGCTTTTAGCCGCAAGGCCGTCTACCGCTTTACGTATCTCTTCCCATGCAGGATGCAGTTCGTTCAGAAACTCCTGCCCTTTTGGGGTGAGTCTGTAATATTTTCGAGGGGGACCCTGAGTGCTCTCAATCCAAACGTAGGATAGCAATCCATCGTTTTTTAATCTCGTCAGAAGCGGATAGAGAGTACCTTCCACCACTATCAGCTCCGTAGCTTTCAGCTGGGTTATAATGTCGTTGCTGTAAGCCTCTTTCTGGCTTACGATGAGCAGGATACAGTACTCCAGTATCCCTTTTCTCATTTGCGACTTTACATTTTCTACTGCTAGCATATCTTTTGTCTGTTCTTGGTATTTCACTGCAAAGATAATACAAATTTGGTATTGTGCAATACAAACTACCTTTATTCTTTAAAATAAATTTCCCGAACAGCTTCGGATAGACCTCTGCAACGGTACGTATGAAAAAGAATTTGTAACTTCCCACGATGAAAATAGAGCACTACACACTCAGTAACGGTATCAGAGTGGTTTTTCTTCCCACCAAAGGAGCCGTGACATACGCCGGTATGGGCATCCGATCCGGTACACGGCACGAAACGGAAGGTATAGAAGGCATCGCTCACTTCGTTGAACACATGCTGTTTAAGGGCACTACTGGGCGAAAGGCATGGCATATACTCAACAGGATGGAAGCCATCGGCGGAGAGCTCAATGCCTTTACCACGAAAGAGGATACATTTATATATACCATTGCGCCTAAGGGTGAGATCGGACGTTCAATGGAGTTGATCGGAGATATATGCTTTCGTTCCACATTCCCCGTACACGAACTGGAGAGGGAGCGAACCGTGGTGATGGACGAGATCAACGTCTATAAAGACACGCCCGGAGAGCAGATCTTCGACGACTTTGAGGCGCTTCTTTTTCCCGGTCATCCGTTAGGCAGAAGGATTCTTGGCACTAAAGAGTCGCTTCTGAAGATGACAAGAGAGGATTGTGTCCGCTATGTCCGGGACAACTTTACCCCCGACAGAATGCTCTTTTTCTGTATGGGACCCACCAATCTGAAGCGTATCATAGAGCTGGGAGAGCGTCATTTCGATCCTTTTGCATCCCTTTCCGAGATCTCTTCGCAGGCTCCTCAAAAGCTCCTTACCTCTTCTCTGCACGAGGTGGAGCGCGGTTCTTATCAGAGTCATGTGGTTCTTGGCGGCATGGGTCCCGATATGTACGACAAAGAGAGGCAGTCTGCCTCTGTCCTGATGAACATCCTTGGCGGTCCGGGCATGAACAGCCGTCTGAATGTGGCTCTTCGGGAGAAGCGCGGATGGGTCTACAACGTGGAGGCATCCCTTACCGGGCTTAGCGATGCAGGCTATTGGCAGATCTATTTCGGTTGCGATCCCGGCTATCGCAAGCGTGCATTGAATCTGGTACACCGGATTTTGGATGAGTTGATGCAGAATAAGCTCTCTCCGGCAAGGCTTCAAGCGGCTCTTAAACAGACAGCCGGACAGCTCTCCATAAGTGCAGAGCAGACAGAGCAGACCTTTCTGTCTCTCGGGAAGTTGTCGCTCTACGACAAAGAGTTTGAACCTTTGGAGGTGATTATAGACAAGATCCGCGCCATCACTGCCGAGCAGATTCAAGCGGCGGCACAGCGGATGTTCGACAAAAACAACAGGTTGGCGTTGGTCTACAACGGCTCCGAACAGACAGAATAGATAAGATGAACAGATTGCTTACACTCTTGTTTTCCACGGCGGTATGCTCTTTGGGGATATGCGCCTCCTGCGACAGCAAGAGCAACAATTCCCAACAGGAAGACAACACAGAGGCTTCCGCCTCCCAGACTCCCATGGCTGTGGAAACTCCTTTCCGTGCAGACAGCGCCTATATGCACATCGAACGTCAGGTCTCATTCGGACCGAGAGTGCCTAACAGTGCGGGACACGCACGCTGCGCAGACTATCTCGTGGAGACCCTTGAGCGTTACGGATTTGTCGTGACAAGGCAGCGCGCAGACCTCAAAGCCTACGATGGTACGGTGCTTAAAGCACAAAACATCATCGCGGAGTATATGCCCGAAAGAGCCAAGCGCATCCTGCTCTTCGCTCACTGGGATACACGCCCCATTGCAGACCATGACAAAGACTCGGGCAAACGCCATCTCCCGATAGACGGAGCCGATGACGGAGCAAGCGGAGTAGGGGTCTTGCTGGAGCTGGCACGCAATATCTCGGAGAACGGATTTGCCAACTACGGCATAGACATCATATTCATGGATGCCGAAGACTATGGTGTACCGGATGGCGTTATGGAGACCGGAGAGAGCAGCAGCTGGGCTTTGGGATCTCAATATTGGTCTTCCAACCCCCACAAGAAAGGGTACAGTGCCGAGTTTGGTATCCTGCTCGACATGGTCGGATCCAAGAACGCAAAGTTTCACAGAGAGTTCTACTCGCAGGAGAATGCCGGACGGCTCACCTCCACGATCTGGTCCAAAGCCGCCTCTTTAGGCTACGGCAACTATTTTATAAACAAAATGGGAGGTCCTATCATGGATGACCATGTCTTCGTAATGCTTGGGCTGGGTATTCCGTGCGTGGACATCATCAATTACGACCCCGATACCGAAAAAGGATTCGGACACTACTGGCACACCCACAACGATAATATGGAGGTCATCGACCGCAATACGCTCCAAGCCGTAGGCAATGTGGTGTGGGAAGTGCTTCGGGACAAAGAAAACGGCAAATAGCATACATCATATATGAGTACTATCAATCAGAAGCAAGACGAGCTTATAGAAGAATTTTCACTTTTGGACGACTGGATGGACAAATACGCTCTTATCATAGAGATGGGGAATGATCTCCCTCCCATGGACGAGAGCCTTAAGATACCGCAATACCTTATAGAGGGATGCCAGAGCAGGGTATGGATCGCTCCCGAAACGATGCCCGACGGCACTATTCACTATCACGCCTCAAGCGATGCCGTGATAGTCAAAGGCATTGTATCCATGCTGCTCAAAGTGTTGGACGGGGAGAAAGCGGAAGATATTGCCAAGGCAGATCTCTACTTTGTCGATCGTATCGGACTCTACCAACACCTCTCTCCCACACGGAGCAACGGTCTCTCTGCCATGCTCAAGCAGATGAGGCTCCACGCCATAGCCGAAGCCGCAAAATAGAGACTCCTGTCATGTCCGGACGCATAAAGATTTTGGCAGAAAGCTCCGTGCCTTATCTTCGTGGGGTATTGGAGCATCTTGGGGAGGTTACCTATCTCCCCTCTTCGGAGTTTACGCCCGAAACGGTAAGGGATAAAGATTGGCTCATCATCCGGAGCATCACCAAGTGTACAGCCAACCTCCTGAAAGGGAGCAGCGTGAAGCTCATCACGACGGCGACAATCGGCTTCGACCACATCGATACAGCCTACTGCGATGCCAATGGTATAGCTTGGCGCAACTCCCCCGGCTGTAATGCCAACGCCGTGGCACACTTTCTATCTTCCGCTCTGGCACTCTATGCGCTCCACTCCGGATACAGCCTCCGGGGAAAGACTATCGGTATCGTCGGAGTGGGACACGTGGGCTCTCTCATGGCGAAGTACGCCGAAGCATTGGGTATGAAGGTTCTTCTCAATGACCCCCCACGGGCAGAAAAAGAGGGCGATGCGGACTTTGTGGAGATCGCACAGATATATGGCGAAGCGGATATTATCTCCTTCCATACGCCACTGACCAAAGAGGGAAGATACGCCACCTATCATCTCTTCGACTCCTCCTCTTTACCGCTTATCGGGAGAAAGCCCATCGTCATCAATGCCTGTCGTGGAGCGGTAACCGAAACGGAAGCACTGCTGGAGGGAATCCGCACGGGGCAGATCTCCAACGTGATAATAGACTGCTGGGAAAACGAGCCGAACATCTCCGACCGCCTGTTGGCTGAAGCCCTTATCGCCACTCCCCACGTGGCAGGATTCAGTGCAGATGGTAAGTGCAACGGTGCCGTCGCCTGCGTGAAAAACGGATGCGACTTCTTCGGAATAGAAGGTTCGCACCTGATAGATCAGATGACGCCTCCCCCTCCTAAAGAGCAAAACATCACATTGGATGCCTCCGACCCGGATGCGATACTGCATGCCCTCCTCCGCACACTCGACCTCACGGAGATAGACAGCCGGATGAGGGAGAAGCAGATGCCGTTCGAGCAGCAGCGCAAGGAGTATTTCTATCCTCGCGAACCGCATGCCTACACCGTTGTAAGCAGAGAGATGTCGGCAGATTTGAAAGAAAGGTTGGCTTCGATAGGCTTTAAGACTCTTTCCGAACCTGTTTGAAAGTTCTGCTGAACAGATTTATTTTCTCCTCTATCCATATTAAGAAACAGAAATCGGGGCTTGGTTGGCTGCAATCAAGCCCCGATTTTTTAGATGCAAAGCACGACTTCCGCCAATCGTGCCTTGATTTCAAAAATTATACACGGATAGAGTATCTTTTAATACCGTTCAACACCATTTGTAAACGCTTCGGATCAGAACAGGTAACCCACACTGATGGAGAAATTTTGCAGGCTCACTGTTCCTCCCGAAACGATAAACTTTTTCCCATTAACCTCTGTCGTCCCGATCTCTCCTCCCAGTCCGACAATGATCTTATCGTTATTCGTATAGAATCCAACCCTTAGTCCGGCATCGAATCTGTTCAGGAATTGATCTCCGAAAGTGTTTTTATTGACAGGTGTTTCCGATACGGAGTATTTGCCTGCCACGCCATAAGCTAAATAGAGTCCGAGTCGAGGCTCCAGGTTCCACCCTCCCAAAGTGAAAGAGTACCCTGCTTCCAACGGGAGTTGCAGGTAGCCAGCCCGAACCGTAAGCACACTGCTGCTGCCCGTAATGCCTGCGGAAAATCCTTTCAAACTCATCTCCAGACCGGAATGAAGACGCCACTTGGGATTGAAGGCATAGGCAACGGAGACCCCTGCCAATGCTCCCACTACACTTTTACTCTCCAAGCTCCCTCCTTCGGACTTCTCAAAGCTGAGCTGTGAAAAGTTTATGCCCCCTTTCACGCCCCATTGAATCCGTTTGGTAGAGCTCCATCCACCGGACTGTGCATAGATACCACCGAGTCCGATCATCACGCATACCACTGCCGTGAGCACTCTGCGTGTGAGAGCCGCAGGCAATGATGTTTTTCCTTTTTTCATAATTATGTTCTGTTTTTATCCCGTCTGTGGGAGAGGTTAAACAACAATCACTTCACAAATACACTGTGCAGATAAGCTGCGGGCCAAGGCTGTTTTTCTCCATCTATCCAGATGCCGTCATTGCTGACCGCATACACTTTTCCGGCATACACATATACGGAGCGCACCAACGCACTTCCCAAGGTGCTTATCACCGTTCCGTTCTTCCACACCGTCCCTTTAGGACCATAGCCGGAAGCATAGAGATCGTTCCCGGAAACAAATATGGAGTAGATGCCACCCTGCTTGCCCCAGACGAAAGGTACATTATTTTTCCATATCAGAGGCTTTCCTGTATCTATCGGTTTATCCTGATAGATAGCCGCTCCACCTATATAGATGTCGTTTCCCGATACAAACACCGAGTAAGCATCTGTCTTTTTGCTTCCATCGGGAGATGCAAGATCCATCCTTGTACCGTTTTTCCAAAGCACGCCACCGCCATAGTCTCCCACGACATAGACATTCGCTCCGGAGACGAATACGGATCGGGCTTCGGGTTCTGCCGAAGGGTTGTCCTCAAGGGTCTGCATCTTCCCGTTCTTCCACAGCACTGCACGCTGGTAAGTGCTCTGATAGTTGGGACGCTTTGCCACTTCGTACCCTGCGACATATACGTCTCCATTGGTGATGAAGAGCCCTTCAGAAAAAGCCATGATGCCTTTGCGCTCCATCTTTTTAGAGTCTGTCTCGAATGTTCCTCCGGGAAGAGGCGATTTTATTTTCATGACATAGAGATCCTTGTATCTCGTTCCGCCATAATTCTCACCTCTGTTCCCCGTAACGTATATATCCCCATCGTAAACGAAAACAGAGGATTTGATAGTCGCATCCGGAGCGTAACTTCCAAGGTTGAAATCCTTCCCGTTTTTGAGCAAGACCAGTCTGCCGTCATAATCTTTTCCCACAGCCAGTACGGAATAGGCAACACTCACACTGCACGTTGCGCTTTTGTTGCCTGAGGTTGCAGTGATTACCGCCGAACCTTCTCCTGTTGCCGTAATCACGCCATCCGCATCTACCTTGGCAACCTCCTTATTGGAGCTGCTCCAGGACACCGCTCCCTTATTCCCGCTTACGGATAGACGCTCTCGGTCTGTTGTACGTAGCGTCAGCGTTGTCTTGTCTATGACGAGATCTTCATCCGGAGACTCCTCTTGCCATTTAGCCTTTAGAGTAATGTCTTTGGTAACGGGAGTTTGGAAGTCATAAGCATTCGTCCCATCCAAAGACCAAGCAACAAACAGAAAGTTTTGCTTGGTCGGCGCAGGAGAAGGCACGGTTGCCGTCTTCCCTTTTTCCACTCTCTGAGCAGGAGGAACAGGCGTACCGCCATCCGCATTAAAGGTTACGGTGTAGTAGGTCTTCACATCTTCTCCTGGATCGTTTTTGCTCTTGCAGGAGGTAAAGCATATCAGTACAATGCCCAACAGGGCTATGAAGTGTATCTTTTTCATCTTTATTTTCATGTTTATCGTTTCAGCACCTAAACTTGTGAGAAGTTTCATTTTTAGAATTGCTATAAACCGCCCCAAAAAGATTTTACTCTCTCGAAGAGATAAACTCTCTCGGTGATGGTTGTTTTAGTATTTCTTCTGCCTTTTATTCCTTTATGAAAATGTGACGAGCAACTGAAGAGGAGTTACCTAATATGGTCTTTGTTCCATTTTTCCACATTACGGCACGAGTCTGATCCTCTCTTATATCGGATTCATATCCTGCCACGTAAATATCTTTTCCCGATACAGCAACAGAAGATGCCTTTGCCTTGTATCCCAGCTTGGTTATCTTATTGTTTTCCCAAAGGATAGCATAAAATTCACTAACGCCTTTTCTCGCCTCTCCCACAATATAGACATCACCTCCGGAGACAGATACAGACCTTGCAACGAGATGGTCAAAATCTCCCTTCGGAAGCTGAACGGGCACACTGTTTTTCCATAAAATTGCTTGAGGAGAACCGGAGGTTTCTTCTCCTACAACATAGACATCTTTCCCCGAAACGTAAACAGAATGGGCTCTTGCAGCGGTCTTGCCGTCCGATAATTCTACGAGTTGGTCATTTTTCCAAAGCACGGCTATATCTTTTTTGCCACTACTCGATAATAAATAACCAGCTGCGTAAACATCGTTTCCCGAAACAAAGACCGATCTTGCCCTTCCATTATAATTGCTCTTGCTTGGTAACTTTATCTGTTTATGATTTTTCCACAGACAAGGATCATCATTGGCATCTCCTGCTACATAAATATCTTCTCCCGAAACGAATACGGAGTAAGCACGGGAGTATAGCGGATAGCTTTTGCTCTGATCATCTTCGTAAAACATGGCAGAGTAATACTTTCCGGAACGTATCCCTACCGAATAAACTTTCTGCGCTCCTACAAAAACGGAAGTACCACGCGTAACATTATCTTCCGGGAAGCGTTTGAATACGTTACCATCTTTCCAAATGGTTGCAACAAGCCCATTCGCCTCTGTACGATCTGTTCCTGCAACATAAACTCCCGGTGCTGTCGGATTGGGCTGAGGTGCTTTCGCTTTCCATTTTGCATAGAGTGTCAAATCGCTTGTAACACCACTGACATTGTACGGAAAGGTGATTTTATTGATGAGTGAAGCCTCTCTATACCAGCCCTCAAAGGTATGACCATCTTTTGTCGGAGGGTTTGGCTCTGTTAGTGTTCCTCCTTTGAGGACTTGCGTAGGGTGATTATCGTCCGCTGTCCATGTACCTCCATTGAGTTCCCAAGCCACCTGCCAATACTCTACAATGCTTTCTTCCTGCCATTTAGCCTTTAGAGTGATGTCTTTGGTAACGGGAGTTTGGAAGTCGTAAGCATTAGTGCCGTCCAAAGACCATGCGATAAACAGAAAGTTTTGCTTGGTTGGGACAGGAGAAGGCACTGTTGCCGTTTTTCCTTTTTCTACTCTCTGGGCAGGAGGAGCAGGTGTACCGCCATCCGCATCAAAGGTTACAGTGTAGTAGTTCTTTACATCCCCTCCCGAATTGTTCTTGTTCTTGCAGGAGGTAAAGCATATCAGTACAATGCCCAACAGGGCTATGATGTGAATTTGTTTCATGTCTGTATCTACATTTTTATGTATTAGTCCGTATTTGCAACTATTTTATTGGCGTACTTTTTCCACCCTTCTGCTTTCTTATAAGTCTCCACGCTGGATGCAGGAACCTTGATACTCTTTAGAGATACAGGATAAGAGTCCAGTGCCGAGTATCCTAAAGATGGAGGTGTGGTAGGTCTCATGATGAGGATTTCCACCTTTGTGTTGTTAAATGCATAGTCTTCGATATACTTTACTTTAGAAGGGATCTCTACTTCTTTTCCTTTGTTTTTTATCATATAACAGCCTCTAAAAGCCATTTTGCCTATTCTTTCCAATTCCGATGGGAGCTTTATTTCACTAAGAGATTCGCAATCGAGGAAGGCTTCTTCTCCGATAATTGTGATCCCATCAGGGAATTGTAGCGTCTGCAATATCTCGCAACCTCTGAAGGCTCCTTTGTCTATTTGTTTTATACTTTGAGGCAGTGTGACGTGTTGGAGGTAAGGACAGTCCCAAAAGGCGTACCTGCCCACTTTATTAACTCCCTCTTTTATGATAATCGAAGTCAAAGATTGGCAACGTTCAAAACTACTATCCTCCCAGACCGATATAGTACTCGGAATAGTGATAGACGAAATGCTTTTACAATATGAGAAGGCTCGTGCTCCAATGACTCTTAATCCTTCCGGAAGTGAGACCTCTTCGAGTTCGACACACTCCTCAAAAGCATAGCTATGAATCTCTTTTAAACTATTTGGGACTAGGACATTTTTTAGAGAAGTACACTTGGTAAAAGCATACTTGCCAATGTTTTTGAGAGTATTGGGAAGCTTTATCGAAACAAGGGTTTTACAGTCAATGAATACACCGTACGTTATGATAACAGGTCTGCCGGTAGCTCCTTTCTCCTTCTTTTCTTGATAACCATCGGGAATTATCTCTCCTAAGCAGGGAGCCAAGCTCAGATCTACATATTTATTTTGCTTTGTGATGGAGAGTCCCAAGTCTCCCCAGTTGTTCCCATTATCAAGGTTAATAGTTTTCAATCCTACTTTATATGGATTTTGGATTGTATTTGCTGTCTGCTTGTCAAGCCAAGCCTTCATTGCAGAAATGGAGGTAAACATTTTGTAGCCGGATGGATCTTCATCTCCGCCTTCATTTTCTTTCCATTTTGCATAGAGCGTGAAGTCGCTTGTAACACCACTGACGTTGTACGGGAAGGTGATTTTATTGATGAGTGAAGCCTCTCTGTACCAACCCTCAAAGGTATGACCTTCTTTTGTTGGAGGGTTTGGCTCTACGAGTATCCCTCCTTTGGGGACTTGCGTAGGGTGATTATCGTTTTCTGTCCATGCGCCTCCATTCAGCTCCCAAGCCACTTGCCAATACTCTGCAATACTCTCCTCTTGCCATTTAGCCTTTAGAGTAATGTCTTTGGTAACGGGAGTTTGGAAGTCATAGGCATTAGTGCCGTCCAAAGACCAAGCCATAAACAGGTAGTTTTGCTTGGTCGGAGCAGGAGAGGGAACAGTAGCGGTTTTTCCTTTTTCCACTCTCTGATCAGGAGGAACAGGTGTACCGCCATCTGCATCAAAGGTTACAGTATAGTAGGTCTTCACATCTCCTCCCGGATTGTTTTTGCTTTTACAGGAGGAGAGTGCCGTTAGTAGTAATATCAGCCCGCAAAGAGGTAGAAGGTAAGTTGTTTTCATAGTGGGATGTTGCTTTGTTAGTATTCACGAAAGTATCTCTTTGTCTTCTGTTTTTATACCCCATTTGTAGGACTTTTTGCTGTAATATTTTAATTCTCTTGCCTTTGTAGTATGTTTCATGAGCAGATTTCGCTACTTTCGCAGTAGAATCAATGGAATGTTCCTGCCTGTATGAAAAGAGTCTTTATCCTGATTTTTGTATCGCTTATCTTTTCTCCCGTATCTCTGTCCGGGCAAAGCCGGTATGCGGATTCTCTATTGAATATTATCGAAAAGGGAGGGTTGTCTGCCAAAGAAGAGGCAAGTCTTTATGCTGATATTACCGAATCTTTTTCCGGACATGATATGCACAACACCTATAAGTATGGAACAAAAGGTCTGAAGCAGGCTAAGAAGTGTGGGGATAAAGAGCTGCTGTTTCGTTTCTACAATTATATAGGGTCTACTTATACTTATCGTTGTCTGTACGATACAGCCAAAATCTATCTCGATTTACAGCTCGAAGCAGCAAAAGCCTCAGACAACTTAAAACTTATACAGAAGAGCTATCAGGCAGTAGGCAATTTTTACGCCCGTCAAGGGCTGTTCATCCCTGCAATAGAGGGCTATCTGAATGTTTTGAAGCATTTTGACGGAGATGAGAGTAGCAGAGACTACATCATAGCTCACGGCAATATAGGAGAGTGTTACCGCAGATTGGGAAACTACAAACAGGCTTTGGGGTATCTGGAAAAGGAGGGCAGGCTGGCAGAGCAGTATAACAATATATCCGGAATGAAACAGTCGTATCGGGAGTTGGGATATGTACATCTTGCTCTGGGCGATGCAGATAAGGCTCTGGAATATATGCAGAAAGTAAAGTATGGAGATACGTGTGCTGCTCCGGTATTTGAAGCAGATATGAATGAAGCACTCATCAAAGTATATCTACTCAAGAAAGAGTATGACAAAGCACTGAAATGTGCCGATGAGTGCCTTAATGCCGCAAACTGTTTGGGAGATCCTTATATCTATACATTGGCTTGGAACTCTTACGCGAATATCTTTCGGGAGCAAAAGCGTTATACAGAGTGTTATGACGCAGCACTGAACGCATGGCAGATAGACTCGCTCTCTCCCGATACTGCTCCCATAACGGCGTTTAATATAGCGTATGCCTCTGCTATGCTTGGCAGGGAAAATGAGGCAGCTTACTTCTTTCGGAAGTATGAACAGATGATGGAAGAGTGTTCCGAAAGAAACTATCAGGAGGCTCTTTCTCGCTTGGAAACTCTTTATGAAACAGAGAAGAAGCAGCAACAGATTGCGGCTTTAGAGAAAGAAAGAGAGCTTTATGTCGTACTTGGGATTTCGGGACTGCTTGTATTGTCATTGATATTGGGTGTGCTCTTCTATCGGCATCTTCTCTCCCGTCAGAAGCGCAGGTTTGCAGAGCAACAAGTGAAACAACTTAAACAGGAAAAGCAATTGGTCGCTTCTCTGGCTCTCCTTGACGGAGAGAATGCAGAGCGTTCCAGATTGTCGCAAGACCTGCATGACGGATTGGGTAGTATGATTTCTGTTATTCGCTTGCACCTCCACAGCATCAAGAGCGATGCTTCCATGACGAAGTCGGATATTGAACACTTCACCAAAGTGAAGCAGATGCTTGATGAGTTTGTGGAGGAGCTTCGCAGGGTTGCACACAATATGATGCCGGAATGTCTTGCTAGAGAGGGGATAAAGACAGCATTGGAGGATTTTTGTCGATCTGTTCCGACCGTCCGTTTTCAGTTTTTAGGAGAAAACCCTCGCTTGGACAGTCGTCTTGAAGTATTGATATACAGGTGTGCTTACGAACTGGTAAACAATGCCATAAAGCATGCAAAAGCATCTCATATAAATGTCCAACTGACGGTAGATAACCACTTGGTCTCACTCTCCGTACAGGATGACGGCGTCGGATTTGACCCTAATACCATTCGTTATGGAGCAGGATTGACCAATATGCAGAACCGAATATCTGCTTATAACGGCAGGATCAATCTGTACACATCCGCCAACAGAGGAACAGAAGTAACGATAGAAATAGAGCTTACACCATGATAAAAGTACACATTGCAGATGATCACAAAATGTTGGTGGAGGGGTTGCGTTTGGCTATAAACGAGTCTGAAGTCGCAGAAGTAAGCGGTGTCTCTTTTTCCCTGAACGAATGTAGAAAAATGCTCACGCAGGCTCTTCCGGATGTCTTACTCCTTGATATATCCATGCCGGACGGTAACGGAATAGAGTTTTGCAGTGAAATCCATGAGAGCTATCCCGGAGTGAAGATCTTGATACTTACCTCTCATGATGAATATACAATGGTTAACAGGGCAATGTCGGCAGGAGCATCCGGATATATACTAAAGAATGCGCTCTCGGAGGAAGTGATAAAAGGCATAGAGACAGTGCTTTCGGGCGAGATCTTTTTAAGTCATCAGATAGATCTTTTGGTTAAGAAATGCACCGGTGATACAGTTTGGCTTACGGCTCGTGAACAGGAACTCCTCTGTCATATCGTAAACGGACTGACCAATCAAGAGATTGCGGAGCAGATGTATCTTAGTGTAGAGACCATAAAGACCTATCGCAAGAATCTGATACAGAAGCTTGGAGCACGCAACTCAATGGATTTGGTCAGAATTGCCATACAGGATAAATGGATATAGTGTCGTAGCTCCTCCCTTAAACATAATAATGAGATCGGGCTGTGTACCCGAATACCTCTTGGCTCTCTTCGGATAACGAGATAAAGTGTCGATAATAATCTCTAAATTTGTACGAGGATGAAAGAGCAAAGACATACTTGCCGATCGAAGAGAGTCTTCTTTCCGGAGTCTCCCGATATGGGGAAGCTGTTGGAAGGGATGGAGCCTCTCCGGCATGGATATACAATTTATGACGAGCGCAATAAGCTGGTGGAATACTCTTTCTCCAATATTCTCTCCGATAAGGTCCTGGTCAAATATTTCAAGAAGACAGGCTTTGTTCGGGGACTTTTTTATGTCTTGCTTGGTAGTTCTAAGGCAAAAAGATCTTTCTTGAATACTCTGCATCTTAACAGATTGGGCATATACGCTCCCACTCCCTACGGATATATTGAAGAGTACAAGTGTGGCGCTCTTTATAGAAGCCTGTATGCCTGCGAGATGTTATCCGGATACGATACTGTTCGTGCACTGACAGCCGGAGAGGTAAAAGGTGATGAAAAGCTCTTTTCTGCTTTGGTGGCGTTTGTCTCTTCACTTCACAAGAAAGGTATTTATAATAGAGATTTATCTCCCGGTAATATTCTGTACAGGGTAGAAGAGAGTGGAGAGATATGCTTTGCTCTGGTAGATGTAAACAGGATGGCTTTTCGCCCTCTCTCTCCTAAGGAACGATGGGAGAATCTGGGCAAACTCTGCTATCCGATAGATATGAGCCGGAGGCTGGCGTCTGCCTATGCAAAAGAGATGGGAGAAGACGAAAGAGAAGTGGCTCGCTACCTTCTCCAAGCCGGTGACAGGTTCTTCGCAGGAAAGTGTTTCAAATCCATTTTCCGTGAAGAGAAGAGACGAGGAAACTTTTGGTCCGGACTTTTTCGAGTGCTAACCATTCTTTTCTCTCGAAAGATCCGGGATTTCAGGCGTGGCGGTATATGGGAAAAGCTATTTTCTATTGAGAAAAAGCTGATGAAACCATACTACTACGAGATGGATTATAGAAACAACTTAAAACAAGAGTATATACAACATGAGACCTAAAAGCGTAGCTGTACTGATCTCTACATATAACTGGCCCAGAGCATTAGAGCTGGCATTGGAAGGGCTATTCAAGCAAACCCGTTTGCCGGATGAGATTATCATCGCAGATGATGGTTCCGGAGAGGAGACCCAAAAGGTTATCAAACGAATGAAAGAACAGGTTCCAAAGGGAGTCGATCTAAAGCATGTCTGGCATGAGGATCTCGGTTTCCGGAGATCTATGATACTGAACAGAGGGATTGCGATAGCAGAGTCCGACTACATTATAGAGCTGGATGGCGATTGTATTCCTGAGAAACATTTTGTGGCGGATCACCTTAATGTTGCAAGAAAGAAAGCGTATGTCGCCGGAAGCAGAGTGAAAATGGATCCCGAAGCATCCCGAATCATCCAAGAGAAAGGGCTGCAAAATGTCAATCCCAAAAAGTTTACCAATGCTGCGAATGCTTGGCGCATTCCTTTTGCACAGAATATTCTTGCTCCCTATTACAAGCAGAATAAAATTTTTGCAGTAAGAGGATGTAATCTTGCATTTTGGAGAGAGGATCTTCTGGCAGTGAATGGCTATGACGACAGCTACGTTGGTTGGGGACATGAAGATATAGACTTAGTCAGCCGACTAAAAAACATGGGTGTGAGAAGACGCTTTCTGAAGGCCGGCGGAGTGATATATCATCTGTATCATAAGGAAGAAGACAGAAGCAGAGATTCACTGAATAAACAGAAAGCTCTGGATGTTATTGCTTCCGGAAAGATACGTACCGAAAATGGTGTGGACAAATACATTAACTCTCAAAAAGATTAAGTGAGGTATGCAGCCCCGAAGTGTCGCTATTCTGCTTTCTACTTATAACTGGCATAGAGCCTTGGAGCTGGTTTTGGAAGCTCTTTTCCGACAGACACGTCTGCCGGATGAGATTATAATTGCAGATGATGGCTCCGGCGAGGAGACCCTGCAAACTATAAATAAAATGGTAGAAAAAGCACCCAAAGAAGTGGAGATCAAGCACGTTTGGCACGAAGATCTCGGCTTCCGTAAGGCTATGATATTGAATAAAGCAATAGCAGTTATAAAGTCCGATTATATTATAGAGCTGGACGGAGACTGCATTCCTGAAAGACACTTTGTGTCAGATCATCTGAATGTTGCTCGTGAAGGAGCTTATGTAGCCGGAAGCAGGGTCAAGCTATCGCAGGAAGCCTCTACCATCATTCAGGAAAAAGGATTGAAGAAAGCACCTCCGAGAAGATATACAAGCTCCGCAAATGCTTGGCGTATTCCTTTCCTTCAAAATCTGTTTGCTCCTTATTATAAGCAGAAGAGGATTTCAGCCGTAAAAGGATGCAATCTTGCTTTTTGGCGAAAAGATATCATAGCCATAAACGGATACGATGACAGCTATATCGGTTGGGGGCATGAAGATATTGATTTGGTGTACAGACTGACCAATATCGGTATCCGCCGAAGATTTCTAAAGGTGGGAGGTGTTGTGTTTCACCTCTATCATAAAGAGGAGGATAAGAGTTTGGATATTCTGAATGGAGAGAAAGCCTCGGACGTCATCAAGAATAAAAAGATACGTGCCACTGACGGACTGGACAAGTACCTTCCCAAAGCAGATTAGAAGACGGCAAGAGGATGCAACCTTTGGAGATACAATATATAGAGTCGCTACTTCAGGAAGTTGAGAGAAATGGTGATGCCGTGGCTCTTTTCCGCTATCCGAACGAGGCTGTTTTGCATATCGTTCGGTGCAGAGAGGCGAGCATCCTCTCTTTTACCGATGTTTCACGTGTGGAAATATCGGATAGAGGAGCTTTTGTCTTTGCGTCTTATGCTCCTTCCGAAAGCAATCCTCTTTTTCTTTTACCTCCGGAGGAAGAGTTTGAAATCCTTTGTCCTTCTAACGAATCAACCTTCTCAAAACATCATTTTGATCCGAACAGATACGGGAATAGAGCCGAATATGAGAGATATTCGGAGATATTTGGAAAGTTTCACCAAGCTGTATCGGAGGGCACTTTTGATAAACTTGTCCTGACACGCAGCCATACCGGAAAGTTTGAGCAAGGTTATTCTTCGCTTTCTCTTTTCATGAGAATGTTGGAGAGCTATCCCGATGCTTTTGTCTCTCTTGTCTACCTTCCGCAGGAGGGATATTGGCTCACTGCCACGCCCGAACTCCTGCTTGCCGGGTCTCAAAAGGAATGGAAGACTGTCTCTCTTGCAGGAACAAGACCGATAGAGAGCAATGAGAGCTGGAGCCGAAAGAACCGAAACGAGCAGATGATGGTTACCGACTTTATCTCCGATACCCTCAGCCGCTTGGGCTGCAGTGTATTGCAGCAAGAGACGGAAGCGCATAAAGCAGGGCAGATAGAACATCTGAAGACAGAGATAATATTCACATCTCCCCGTAACATATCGGTCAAGACTCTCTTGTCGGAGCTTCATCCCACACCGGCTGTTTGTGGTTTTCCCCGATCGGAAGCGCGCTCTTTCATAGAGCAGACCGAGCATCACTCACGAAGATTCTACTCCGGCTTCTTGGGCTTTATTGCTCCGGAAGGGGAGGAGAGCCGCATCTACGTTAATCTTCGTTGTGTACGCTGTGTGGGAGACAGCTATACGCTCTATGCCGGAGGAGGGATCATGCCGGAGTCCGAGCTTGCATCCGAGTGGGAGGAGAGCTGTTTCAAGATGCACACGATAGGGGCACTTATATAATACCGAACTTATGTATTCAGATCAACTCAACGTTCAGATTCTTTGCTCTCTACTTAAAGCTCACGGATTGAAACGGGTGGTTCTCTGTCCCGGAAGCCGTAATGCTCCGATAATAGAGAGCATTTCCGGGGACTCTTTCTTTGAATGTTACTCCATTACAGATGAGCGCAGTGCCGGCTTTGTGGCATTGGGGTTGATTTTGGAAACGGAGCAGCCGGTTGCTGTTTGCTGCACGAGCGGATCTGCGTTGCTCAATCTGCACTCTGCCGTATCGGAAGCATTTTATCGCAACATGCCTCTTCTTGTCCTTTCTGCAGACCGTCCACAAGAATGGATAGGGCAGATGGATGGGCAGACCCTGCCGCAACCTTATCTGTTCGGGACGCTTTCTCGCAAGAGTGTTACTCTGCCGGAAGTGCACACTTCTGCGGATCATTGGTACTGCAACAGGCTTGTAAACGAGGCACTGCTTGCTTTGCAGAGAAAGGACATACAAGGTCCGGTGCATATCAATATCCCTTTGAGCGAACCTCTTTTTGCTTTCAATACTCCGGCATTGCCGGTAGAAAGAAAGATAGAGTGGCTTTCCGATGCGGACGACATAAGGGCGCTTTGGAGCAAGGCGTCCCGAAAGCTGATCATTGTGGGGCAGATGGACTCTCAGCGTGAAGCTTTCTCTCTTATATTCCCGACCTCTGCTGTTGTCTTGGCAGACCATCTCTCGAACCGACCGCAAGAAGCTCTTGAGAGTCGCTTCTACAGCTATTGCGAAGAGCTGCAACCCGATATTGTCGTTACGATAGGAGGCAGTATTTTGTCGAAGAAGCTGAAGCAGGATATGCGGAAATATCCTCCGAAGATGCACTGGCACGTCTCTCCAAGTGGTGAGGTTGCCGATGTTTTCATGTCTCTTACGCATCTGATCCCGCTTTGTCCCAAAGATTTCACCGCGATTATAGCAAACGAAACGGCACGAGAGAGCGATCTTGCTTACAGACAGTTGTGGAAGAAGAACGCCATTGACCCCGTTGCGAGTGCTCCGAAAGAGCCGGAGAGCAGAGTAGTGGCAGAGGTCTTGAAGCAGATACCGCCCCGAAGCGTTCTCCATCTGGGCAATAGTTTGAGTGTCCGCCTTGCTCAGCACTATCCTCTTCCCGCAGATGTCCGGGTGCACTGCAACCGTGGGGTGAGCGGTATCGACGGTTCTCTCTCCGCCGCAGTAGGTGCCGCGATGGCATCGGATACGCTTCATTTCGTCCTGCTGGGCGATCTCAGTTTCTTCTATGACGCCAATGCGTTGTGGAACTCTCACGTACCATCCAATCTTCGGATCATCATCTTGAACAATGGAGAAGGCAGAATCTTCGAGACCATTCCGGGACTTCGAGACTGCTCATCGCTACGTCCGTTCGTTACCGGACAGCACCAATGCTCGGCTCAAGGATGGGTAGAAGGTTTGGGGCTGACCTACATCGCCGTCAAAACCGAGGACCGGCTCGCTCTCGCCATATCAACCCTCGCCTCCGACCGATGCGATAAAGCCGTGGTAGTGGAGGTCTTTACGCCGCTCTCGGTCTGATCATCTCTCTTCTCACATCCCTACTCCTGTATCCGTATCGCTTTCCGTTTCTTTTCTTGATTTTTGGGAACGGACAGATTGATAATTATCGTTTCTCAGATTAGTAATTACCATTTCTCGGATTAGTAATTACCATTTCTCGGATTAGTAATTACCATTTCTTGGATTAGTAATTACCGTTTCTCGGATTAGTAATTACCGTTTCTCGGATTAGTAATTACTGTTTCGTGGATTAGTAATTACTGTTTCGTGGATTAGTAATTACCGTTTCTCGGATTAGTAATTACTGTTTCTCGGATTAGTAATTACCATTTCGTGGATTAGTAATTACCGTTTCATGGATTAGTAATTACCGTTTCATGGATTAGTAATTACCGTTTCGTGGATTAGTAATTACCATTTCGTGGATTAGTAATTACTGTTTCGTGGATTAGTAATTACTGTTTTTAGGATTGGTGATTATCATTTTCTGGAAAGTAGCAAATCCTTTTCCATAAACCTTTAGAGCTTTCTCCAAAAAGATTAGGAACTTTTCTCTGAAACCTTTGGAGCTTTTTGCATGTCCCTGTATAGGCTCTTGACTTTAGGAGAGAAAATAACAATCGCCTGCCAAGAAGAAAGCTCTCGGCAGGCGATTATGTGTGTTGAAAAATCTGCGATTTCGGAACAATTCTCTGCTTCGACAAGGCAAAGGCAGCTCCTTATCGACTCTTTACTTCTTGTGGAATACTCTGTAATCTTCTATCGGTGCGGATTTCGGAGTGTTATATGGCTTGTAAGCCACGCGGTTGTCGTTCCAGAGTGTCGGCCAGCCGCCTTGTACTTTGGCTTGTATCTCGTATTTGATCGAGTGCAGCCCTGCTCCGAGCGCAAGAGCAACATCCTGACGAGAGTAGCGAGGTACTTCTTTGCTGTTGTCTATGACGAGTTCGCCATTGATCCATACTCTGTTCACGTCTGACTGGAAGACGTAAACGCCCGGCTCCGGTATGAGGAAGTATCCTTCTATGATGGTTCCGAAGATGTTGAAGTCGAACGTACCGGGAACAAGATAGCTCTTGTTGGCATCTTTCAATGCGGTGAGGATGCCGCTCTCCATGTTGGCTGACTGATGGGAAGCCAAATCTTCTACTTTTCTGACATCCTCTTTGTGGGTGATAAACTTGAGCCCCTGAGCATAAACCCCGCTTGAAGCAAGAGCCACACTGTCTATCGCTTCCACAGGAGCGGTATAGTTGTCCAACTTGGTAAGGGTCAGTGTGCGGACTTTGCTTAATACTCCCGAAGGCAGTACGCTGGCGATCTTGAGCGTTGTAGTCTCATTGAATGTGAGAGGAGCCGTATATTCCGTACTCTTTTCATTAGGCTCCGATCCGTCGGTGGTGTACACCATCTTCACAGGGCGGGTTGTCTTGAACGGAATGGTAAGGCTGTCGATGAACTGGATGCGGTCGAGAGAACCGTTTTCCTGCTCCGGAAGCGGAATATGATAGTTGACATCGTGCATGTCGAGACGCACATAAGTGTTGTTCACACGGCGAGAGAAGTCGTGGAAATCTTTTCTGTCTACAGGTGTCCATCCTATCTCGGCAAGAGCAAACATACGTGGATAGGCGTAGTATTGACGGATGCTTTCGTCATATAGATACTCTCCCCAAAGATTGGCTTGTGGTCCGAGTATGAGATGCTGCTTTTCCGCCGGAATCTTATCCGATGCGGGGTTGTAAGAATAGACCCTTTCAAGTGTAGAGTAACCTCCGATGGCGACCGGCTCTACATTATGATCGCCCTGGTAAGCATCAATATAAAGACCGGTAGTCCATGGCGACATGATCACTTCATGATTAAGCTCTGTCGCCGCAATACCTCCCTCTTCTCCTCTCCATGACATAACGATGGCAGATGGTGCCAATCCGCCTTCGAGAATCTCATCCCAACCTATGAGGGCTTTGTTGTTCTCGGCAAGAAAGCGTCCTATTCTGGTGATGAAGTAGCTTTGAAGCTCATGCTCGTCTTTCAGATTCTCCGCTTTGATTCTCGCTTGGCACAGCGGACACTCTTTCCATCTTGTCTTGGGGCATTCGTCGCCTCCGATGTGGAAATATTTTGAGGGGAATAGCGGTATCACTTCGGAGATGACATCCTCCAAGAACTTGAAAACTTCTTCTTTCCCGGCACAGAATACGTCTTCTTCCACCCCCCAGATATTGCGCACCTTAAAGTCGCGTGGGAAGCAAGCCAACTCCGGATACGCAACAAGTGCAGCCATGGCGTGCCCCGGAAGCTCTATCTCCGGAATGATCTCTACATAGCGTTCGGCAGCATAAGCAACAATATCTTTGATCTCTTCTTGAGTGTAGTAGAAAGGACCATATTCAAATCCTTCTCCTTCTGTTCTCACAGAACCTACCTCCACAAGACGAGGATACTTTTTGATTTCGATACGCCAAGCCTGATCTTCTGTCAAGTGCCAGTGTAGTTTATTGACCTTAAGCATGGAGAGAATGTCTATGTGCTTCTTCATGTCTTCCACAGTGATGAAGTGGCGACAAGCATCCAAAAGAAGTCCGCGATAGTGGTATCTCGGATAGTCCTTGATGGATACGGCAGGGATGGTCCAAGCCACATCTTCCACTCTTTTGCTGCTTTCTACTTCTGCCGGAAGGAGTTGCAAAAGAGTTTGAAGTCCATAGAATGCACCTTGAGGAGTGGCACCCACGATGTCGATACCTGCTTCGGATGAGTTGAAAGTGTACGCTTCGTGGTTCTCCGAAATAGAAGGATCCACAGAGATACGAATGTAGTTGCTGCTAACCGGAGCCGAAACCAATCCGAGCTTGTAACCGGTGGATGCCATAAGCTTATCGGCAAAAAGCTTGGCTATTCCGGTAAGTGTGTCTCCCTCTGCCACAAAGACAGTATTGCGGGTGATCGTGAATGCTCCTGCGGTTGTCTCGGTAAGCTCTACCGGCTGAGGAATGATGTTGATGCCTTCATTATAAGGCTTTACCACATACTCTTTCGGAGTGCATGCGGTAATAAAAAGCGTTGCCAACAGCGCGGCAGCTAAAGCATGAAAGTATTTTCTCATATCTAAAAGTGTGTAGAAAGTTTTCGGACAATAAAGAAGAGTTTAGAAAAAACGGATCAAACTAAGACTCTTAGCCTGATAAATGGTTTTTTCTAAACTCTTATGTAACTGTTCTTAAATGTATCTTATCTCTCTTACCAAGCGAAGATCGGGTAAGATTCCATCATTTCGTTGACCTCTCCACGAACAGCGGCAATCACTTGTTCGTCTGTCGGAGATGTAAGTACACGGTCGATAAGTCCGGCAATGCGTTTGATCTCTTCTTCCTTCACACCACGAGTGGTAAGTGCAGGCGTTCCGAGACGGATTCCGGAAGTTTGGAATGCCGAACGTGTATCGAATGGTACCATATTTTTATTCACTGTGATGTCTGCCAGAACAAGAGCATTTTCGGCTACTTTACCGGTCAGTTCAGGGAACTTAGGACGAAGATCCACCAACATACTGTGGTTGGATGTTCCGCCGGATACGATCTTGTATCCCATCTCTACCAATGTGTCGGCAAGGACAGAAGCGTTCTTCTTTACTTGTTCCTGATATGTGCGGAACTCCGGCTGCAATGCTTCACCGAAAGCAACAGCCTTAGCAGCAATAACATGCTCCAACGGACCGCCTTGTACTCCAGGGAAAACCGCAGAGTCGAGAAGTTGAGACATACGCTTGATCTCACCTTTAGGAGTGGTAAGTCCCCATGGATTTTCAAAGTCTTTGCCAAGAAGGATGATACCACCGCGAGGACCGCGCAAAGTCTTATGGGTTGTGGAAGTAACAATGTGTGCATACTTTACCGGGTTATCCAAAAGACCGGCTGCGATAAGCCCTGCAGGGTGAGCCATATCTACCATAAGAAGAGCACCTACACTGTCGGCGATGGCACGCATACGAGCATAATCCCATTCGCGAGAATAAGCAGAACCTCCGGCAACAATCAACTTTGGTTTGTGTTCTTTAGCCAAACGTTCCATCTCTTCGTAATCTACGGTTTCATCGCTCTGACGCAAGCTGTAAGCTACAGGGTTGTAAAGAAGACCTGAGCTGTTTACAGCCGCTCCGTGAGAAAGGTGTCCCCCATGAGCGAGATTGAGTCCAAGGAAAGTGTCGCCCGGTTTGAGCACTGCGAGGAATACTGCCATATTGGCTTGTGCTCCCGAGTGAGGCTGAACGTTAGCCCATTCCGCGCCATAAAGTTGCTTAAGACGGTCTATTGCCATCTGTTCTGCTTTGTCCACTACTTGGCATCCACCGTAATATCTCTTGCCGGGATAGCCTTCTGCATATTTGTTTGTGAAGCAGCTTCCCATAGCTTTCATTACATTCTCGGACACGAAGTTTTCGGAAGCGATAAGCTCCAAGCCGTGTCTCTGTCTTCTGTCTTCCTCTTGAATGAGATCGAAGATTGGATCGTGTTGATTCATAAAGTCAAATAATGATTATAGTGTGGTTCTAATGTTTGATGTCTATTCCTTTTATGTTATCGGATATTCCGGACGGAAAGATCAGAATGGAAGATCGTCCGTAGGATCGTTCACTATTCCCTGTTGAGGTGTGGCGGGACCGAAATTAACCTGTGTCTGAGTTTGAGGAGCCGGTGCCGGCTGGGGTTGTACACCCATCTGGCTGATGGCTTGAGCCTGTTCGCCGCGAATAACGTTTCTGCATTGTACATCGGTGTACCAGCGTCCGTTAAACTCGCGACTATTCACTTCAAACTCTATGGTGATGATCTCCCCAAGCTTTATGTTCGCCATATTGATACGATCTTCGCCGAAGATGTTAAAGGCTACCGTTCTTGGATAGATATCGTTCGTCTCCATTACGTAGTCTTGCTTCTTCCATGTTGTGCCGGGATTACGTTTGCTCTCTCCCGATATCGGTTCCAATACGTGGGTGATCTTTCCTGTCAAGTAATTGTTCATCTTTATCTCTGTTTTTGTGTTTAGTTCTTTGTAAATGGAATAGCTTCCTACTTATCGCAAAGCAGGAAATCCGATGATCTCTCTTACCTTATCCACTGTGAGGCGAGCACTTTCTCTTGCTTGCTCTGCCCCTTCACGAGCTACACGCTCAAGGTAATCCGTATCCGCAGCTATCTCTAAGATTTTTTCTCTGATAGGAGCAGTGAAAAGGACGATGTCTTCCGCCAACTGCTTCTTCAGGTCTCCATAGCGAACGGAGCAGTCGTTGTACTTATCATTGAAGTAGTTGTAAGTATCGGGAGAAGAGACAATCTCCAAGAGCGTAAACAGATTCTGAATGGCTTCGGGCTTTTCGCTGTTTGGCTCGGTGGGTCCGGAGTCTGTAACAGCCTTCATCACTTTTTGCCTTATGGCCTTTTCGTCATCCATCAGGTATATCGCATTGCCTTCGCTTTTGCCCATCTTTCCGCTGCCATCCAGTCCGGGAACTTTCACTGCCTTGCTACTGAGAGAAAAAGATGCAGGTTCCGGGAAGAAGTCCACGCCATAGATCGTATTGAAACGACGAGCAAACTTCCTTGCCATCTCCATATTCTGCTCCTGATCTTTTCCTACCGGTACTTTGACGGCACGGTGCATAAGAATATCCGCAGCCATAAGTGTAGGATAGGTGAGTAGCCCTGCATTGACGTTGTTAGGCTGTTTGCGGGCTTTCTCCTTAAAGGATGTGGTACGTTCCAACTCTCCCAGATAGGCGTTCATATTGAGATAAAGATAGAGTTCCAACACCTCTTTCACATCGCTCTGAGCATATATTACTGCCTTGGATGGATCTATTCCGCAAGCCAGATACTCTGCCAATATGGTGCGAGTATTCTTAAGGATGTTGTCCGGATGTGGATGTGTGGTAAGGGAGTGCCAGTCTGCTATGAAGAAGTAGCACTTGCACTCTTCCTGCATAGTAAGAAAGCTTTTGATGGCACCGAAGTAGTTTCCCAAGTGTAGATTACCTGTGGGACGAATGCCACTTACCACGATATCTTTTTTCTCTGATGTCATATCTGTGAAATTATACTGCTATATATACGTTTAGCTCACAAATATAGTCTTTTTCTGTGAGCTAAACAATGCTAAAATCGGATGCTCTCCGATGGTTATACGATGTAAAAGATTGGGATTGGAGATACAAACGACTTCTATTCCTCTTCCATGTCCTGTCCCGGACGGAAGACAAAGCGTCCGCGAATCCGTTTAATAAGATCTATGTTGCCTACCTCCCCTTCATGATTTATATAGCAGTCCTTCAGTGTCAGGATAGAGCGCAGACCGAATAATGTACCTCTGTTCTGCTCTATGCGACAGCGGTCGAATACGATACCTTTATTTCCCTCACGCAGCTCTATTAAATCGAACTCTTCATTATGGTGCATATGGCAATCTTGAAAGAGAAAATTCTTGTTTCCGGGCAGTAGACAGATAATGCCGTATGTACAATGACAGATGACGGAAGAGATACATCTGAAGTTTCTGCTGTTCTCTGCCAATACACCTATTGTCCCACAGCCGAAAAGCTCACAGTTTTTCACCTCTATGTTGTCGCAGCTGATAAGGTTGAGAACACCTCCTTCGCAATATCCTTCTTCGGTATGTCCTATTTCAAGATTTACCAACTTGATATTGGCACAGTCCTTAAAGTTCAGCACGTTGGCATATCTGGGCGATACCAAAATGCGGGAACGGCTCTCCCCCTCTCCCTCTATCGTGATGTTTTCAAGCCCGTTCAAGATGAGTTCTATACCGTCAAAAACTTCAGAACGAAATATTCCGGGGGAAGAATCAAGGGTAAGATACTCTCCTGCACGAAGAGGAGACATCGCAAAAATGCGTCCATCTCCTTCTTTTTCCAAAATATCGCTGAGCATTATGTCCGTATTCTTTGCGATATAGATATGGCTGTTGCTGTGAAGAGCTTTGATGAAGCTTTCTTCATCCGCGACGCGATACACTTTTACATCCGATTGGGCTTGCGCGTGAAAGGAGACCAAACTAAGGATAAAAGAGAACGTTACGGCTCCGAATAGGGATAGTATTTTCATAAAGTTGGTGTTTAAGATGATTATTCGCTGCAAAATTAAGAAAAATATCATCTTTCCATGCCGATGCTGAGCCTTTTCACTGCAGGAGGAAAGAGCATTTTCCATAAGTTGAACGATATTCGTATCTTAGCCAAGTATTAAATAACATCATCATAGAAGGTAACATGAAGAAAAGCAAACTATATACAAAGACCGGAGACAAGGGAAAAACATCTCTCGTAGGAGGACAACGCGTCTCCAAATGCTGTTCAAGACTTGAAAGCTATGGCACGATAGATGAACTTAATGCCCATATCGGTGTCCTTATGAGTCAGATTTCGGATGCGCAGGATCTGGATACCTTGAAAGGGATACAGATAATGCTCTTTAACGTCGGGGCTTACCTTGCCACCGATCCTACCGATACATCGTTCCGGCTGCCCAGCTATGTTACACCCGAAGTGATCAAGCAGATAGAGAAAGAGATAGATAGGCTCGACTCGCACTGCCCGCCACTTGAACGCTTTATCCTGCCATCGGGCGGACTCGCAACCTCGCAAGCTCACGTCTGTCGCACGGTTTCCAGAAGGGCTGAACGTAGAATCCTTACGGTAGTAGAGGAGGGAAGCGAAGTGGAGGATGCGGTGTTGAAGTATGTTAATAGGCTTTCCGACTACTTCTTTGCGCTGTCTCGGAAGCTGATCCATGCCGATGGCAATGGCGTAGAAATCTACTGGGAGTCTCCCTCTAAGACATACGATTGAGGCAGTATCAGAGACTTTTCCGCAGAGACGAAACAGCTATCTCTTTCTCAGATAGCTCTTACATGAGAGGCTCTCTGTTTGTATTATAAACAAAATAGTACTATATTTGCGCTACGGGATGCGTTCTCACCGAATGGTGAGTTGCTTTCCGTGCCGAATCTCCCGGACTACCGACAGGTTTTCCGGGATTTTCCTTTTTGCTCTTTGCTGTCAAGATGAAAGAGAGTTGCCTGCAAGACGAGTCCTCTTTCCTATCACCCCTCTTTCCCAACAATGTTAGTTGGCTTACTTCACGCCTTCAATGCCTTTTCCCCATTAGTCTAAGCAGAGGTAGAGACCGCTTTCAGATACTTCACAAATGGGGTCTCTAAGAGCGTGAAGGGGAAGAGTTGCCGACCTGCTCTCTTTCTCTATTTCCCCATTACCTTTTTTGCATTCCGAAATCCTGTTTCAGGTCTATTTTGGAAGACTGATTTTTATATATTCCATACCGCAAAATGCCCACTTTTTTCTTGCTCTCTATTTTGATCGGAGGGGTTGTTTTCAGAGCATGACCGAACTGTTAAATTGATCTCATTTTATTAACACAAATTCCGATACCTGTTAAGCACAAACGGTAAACGAGCATATTTTGTCGGCTTAACGTGTTTAATTTTTCAACGAACACGTTTAGTGATTTCATTAAACACGTTTACCGGATTCGATTAACGTGTTTAGAATTTTAAGTTACTTGGTTGGTTATTAGTGTTTTAGCTGTTTTCTCCCCTTTTTTGCTGTTTTTGTTCACAAAATTGTATTAAGATTTATTTACAAGTGTAGGTGTTAAAATTTACTCCTATTAACGCGAAAAAGCCCCGTCAAACGGACGAAGAAAAATTTTTTCTCAAATTCAGGCTGGTTTTTATTGGGTTGATTGATACGAGGTTATAGGAGTATTGTCTCTTTCTTTCCGGATTGAGTCGGGAAAGAAGCTCTTCTTCTCGTCCGCATGAGGAACTCTGTTTTTATATAAAAGTACGCACAAAAAAAGCTCGGTAAAGTGATCTTTACCGAGCTTTTCTCTATCGGGAAACGGGCTTCCCTAATGAATATCTTTTTACTTGATGCCCAACTTCGCCTTTACAAGTGGAGTGGCGTCGATGGCAGTAGAGCCGGTGTAGAGTGTTACTCCTGCTTCAAGAATGTATGCAAAGCCATTTTCGTTGCCCACTTTCTTTATAGCGTCCAACACTTTCGCTTGGATCGGAGCCATAAGTTCTTGTTGCTTCTTTTGGATATCCTGAATAGCAGCCTGAGTAAGGTCATCTATTCTCTTTTGGATATCTTCTATCTCTTGTTGTTGACGAAGCTTGATAGATTCCGGAAGAGTCTTCTCTTTAGAGATATAGTCTTCGTACTTCTTCTTTAGCTCTTCACGCTTGATGAGGAGCGCATCTTCAAACTCCTTTTGTAGCTTCTCTACTTCAGCTTGTGCCTTTTTGGTGTCAGGCATTGCCATCATAATCTCCTGAGAGTTGATTGTTGCAATTTTTTGAGGAGCCTGAGCAACAAGTAGAGCAGGCATCATAAGTAGCACAAATGCTAATAAATAACGTTTCATTTCTTCTTTCTTATCTGTAATGTAATTTGTTTTCTTGAGTGAATCTCTATTTATCTTTCATGGTAGGGTATTGCGAACAAAGATAGGAAGAAAAATGTAAATGGCAAGCCGATAACTTCCACACACAGAACGCAAAACCTCTTTTCAGATTAGCGAGAGACGGAGATTCCGAGCACTTTTAGTACATCGTTGCTGATGTCTATCTCCGGAGTGGCAAAGATGACGCCTTGTGTGGTGGCTCTGTCGAGCACCAAAACGTAGCCTCTTCGCAGCGAGATATGTTTCACAGCCTCATAGATGCCGTCTTGGATGGGCTTCACCTCTTTTTCTTGAAGGGTCGCCATCTCCCCCTTAGGGCCGAAATATTTTTGTTGGAGCTCTTGTACTTTCTCCTCCAAAGCTACGATGGCTTCTTCTCTGGAAGTGCGTAGCTGTTCGGACAGCTTAGGTCTCTCTTTGAGGTATTCCTTGTACATGGCTGCCGCTTTCTCCTGTATGCCGGAGATTTCTTTCTGAAACTTTTCTGCCTGCTTCTGCAAGTTTTCTGTGGCTGCCTTGTATTGGGGCATCTTGGAAAGGATGTACTCTGAGTCTATCAAGGCGTACTTTTCTTGTGCGTTCACTGCGCAGATGCTGAGCAAAGCTACTACGAGTGCCAATAATCTTGTTTTCATAATATTCAAATTTTTATCTGGTTTTAGACTTAAAACTCTTGTCCTATAACGAAGTGGATATTGCTTCCTCCCTTCATTGTGGATCCGTCCGGTGCATCAAAGCCATAACCCCAATCCAATCCCATAAGACCGATCATCGGGATCATGATCCTCGCTCCCACTCCGGCTGAACGTTTGAGCTGGAAAGGATTGAAAGAGGAAGCGTTGGACCAGGCATTACCGGCTTCCAAGAAGCCTATAACCCAAATGCTGGTCTGCTGTTCGAAGATGATAGGATAGCGCAGCTCCAAGGTCATGCGGGCATAAGAGTAAGCATTCTTACCGTTGGCGCCTGCGATGGAGCCGTTCTTGTATCCGCGAAGTCCGATGGTCTCGTTGAGGAATGCACTATAAGCTCCGCTCATCCCGTCTCCACCCATGTAGAAAGTACCAAAAGGTGAACGCTTGTAGGGGTTGTAAGCTCCAATGAAACCGGCTTCGGCTCTTGCCATAAGTACCGGAGTCCTCTTGTATCTGCGTTCATCCAACAGCGGAAGGAAGCTCTCTCCTTTGTATTTCACCTTATAATATTCGATGAACTTGTTTTTCTCTCCGCGAGAGAGCTTAGGATTGGTATAGTCTATACCGTCCCATAGAGAGTAAGGAGGCGTTGCAGACAGCTCCAATGAGTGTTTGGAACCTCTACGAGTATAGGTCGGGTTGTCTATGGAGATACGTGAGATGGTTGCTGAAAGGTGTACATCGTTTGCAACACCATCGGTCATACCGAAGTCGTAGTAAGGTGAAGACCAGTTGCGAAGCCGGTATAGCGTATAGTTTAATCCTCCTTGAATTTGGAAGTTATCATCGGGCCAGGTCAACCTTTTACCATACATGATGCTACCGCCGATCATATCGAGCAGTTTGTCCGGGTCGTATGCGCTTTCATAGAGAGAGCCCATATCATAGCCGTAACCCCCGTATCCGCCATAACCGCCATAGCCTCCGTATCCGCCGTAGCCACCATAACCTCCGCCATAGTAGGGGTTGTAAAGCTGATTGTAGTAAGCAGACTGAAGTCCTCTGACCTGATTGCTGTAATACTGTTCGTTGATACCTGTTTGGCGTGAATACCAAAGAGAGGCACTGAAATAGTTAGGACGCTTTCCGCCGAACCAGGGATCCGTAAACTGTATGCTGTAACTTTGATAGTAACGACCGTTGGTCTGTCCGCTCAGTGTAAGTGTCTGTCCGTCTCCGGTAGGCAGAAAACCTTTGTAAGATTTCGGATTGAGGAGATTTTTTATAGAGAAGTTGGTGAACTTCAAAGATACACGTCCTATAAGACCGGTCTGTCCATATCCTGCGGATAGCTCTACCTGGTCGTTCGATTTAGGTGTCAGATTCCATCGAATATCCACCGTACCGTTCTCTTCGTTAGGTATCGGCTCAGGTATTATCTTCTCCGGATCGAAGTGTCCGGTAGCGGCAATCAGACGCATTGAACGGAATATGTAGTCTCTGTTGTAGAGTTGTCCCGGTTTGGTGTACAGCTCTCGACGGATGACATCTTCATATAGTCTGTCGTTGCCATCTATTATTACGCGATTGACTGTTGCGGGTCTGTTTTCCACGATACGTATATCAAGCGTAACGGAGTCTCCCTTTATTTCTGTCTCCACAGGGTAGATATAAGAGAAGAGATACCCGTTGTTCGCATAGACGTTAGCCACTGCATCTTCATCGGTACGGAGTCTGCTTTCGAGCTTTTTCTGGTTGTACACATCGCCCGGATTCATTCCCAAAAGGCGTAGAAGGTCTTCGGAGTTGTACTTCGTGTTACCAACAAAGTTGATATCCTTTATATAGTACTTCTTTCCTTCCGCTACTTTGATGTGAATATCCACCTTCTTGTCGCTTGCTTTAGCTACCGAGTCTTTAAGGATTTCAGCATCACGATACCCTTTTTCATGGTATGCGGCAAGGAGCAGATCCAAGTCTTCCGTATAGTCTTTCTTGACAAACTTCTTCTGTGAGAATATTTCGAGAATACTTGTCCATGGATTGCGACGGAGAGAGAAGCCCTCATTGGTTTTTTTCATCGCTTTGAGAAGAGTGGCATCGGAGAGTTCTTTGTTTCCCTCAAAGTATATCCGGTTTACTTTAGTCTTATTACTCTTATCGACATTGATGTGCAACTCCACATAGTTATCCCTTGTGGTATCTTTTATCTCCTCGGCTGTAACGGCAACGTTGCTGTATCCTTTTGCATCGAAATGCTTACGAACCACCTCTTTTGCCACGTCGATGGTATTCGGTGTAAGCTGTGAACCGTCATAAAAAGAGGCCAAAGGACCTTTCACCAGCTCGTCTCTCTCTCCCTTTTTTACGCCATTGATGACGAGCTTGGAGAGTCTGGGACGCTCGACCAACTCTATCGTAAGCCAAACCGAATCGCCCTCTATCTTATCCGCATAGATCTTACAGTCGGAGAAGAGTCCGTTCTTCATGTAGTTTTCTATGGCTTTGCTGAGGATTTCGCCCGGTACCTCCAAAGAGAGACCCACGAACAGCCCCGATATTCCAAGTACTACATCCTTATCGTAAGTCTTAACCCCTTCCAGCTTAATGTCTGCTATGGTTTTGGTTACCGGGTACATATAAGATACCACAGGAGCCTGAATGGTGTCCTGTATGGCTATCGAGTTACGAGCAAAAGCCTTAGCGGGGATTGATAATACACCTACCGCACAGCAAATCACTGCCGAAAGCAGCACTCTATGCAGAGCAGGGGATAGAGGATTGGTGTTACATCTATTTTTCATTGAGATTGTCTTTATCATTCATTCGATAATAGTTGTGCGCTGGTCTTGCCATACCGACGCTCTCTTTGTGCAAAATCTTCCAACGCTTTATCAAAAGCCTTTTCGTCGAAAGCAGGCCAGGCATCGGGGCAAAAGTATAGTTCGGCATAAGCACCTTGCCAGAGCAGGAAGTTGCTAAGCCTCTGCTCTCCGCCTGTTCTTATGATAAGATCCGGATCGGGTATGCCTGATGTGTAAAGTCTGTCGGTTATATCTTCCTCCGTAATGGCTTCGGCGGAGATCTTATCGGCTACCAACTCTTTCACCGCATGCGTAATCTCCTGTCTTGAAGAGTAGGAGAGAGCCAGCTGGAGAGTGATAACACTGTTGTCGGCAGTAAGGGCAATGGCTTCTTTCAACAGCGCCTGCACATCTGCCGGTAGCTTGTCTGTGTTCCCAATAGTCCTTAGACGCACTCCGTTTTCCATGAGAGAGTCTATCTCTTTGCGCAGTGAGACCACGATGAGCTCCATTAAAGCATCGACCTCTTGCTGTGGTCTGCTCCAGTTCTCTTCCGAGAAAGTGTAAAGAGACAACACCTTTACGCCTCGTTCTGCCGCTCTTTTAAGGATGCGACGAACACTCTCCACGCCATGAACATGACCATAGACGCGCTCTTGTCCCTGAGCTTGCGCCCATCTTCCATTGCCGTCCATGATAATGGCTATATGTGCCGGTATCTGTGTCATTCCGCTATGTGTAGAGGGAGAAATAGGGGTATTAGTTTTTCTTGATATAACCTCGCCACGCATCTGCCGTAGGCTTGTCTTCGGCTATACCGCCAAGGAAGAAGAAAACATCATCTTCGCCATCTGTGGAGATAATGCCTGACATCCCTGACGTAACGTTAAAGCCTGTTGCCTGAGTCTTTTCCTGGGTCATCTTGGTCCAAGATGCACCGTTGTCGTCGCTGTGGAAAAGATTGAGGCGACTCTTATCGTCCGATATTATGGCATACTCGCCGCCGGCGATATAGATCCTTCCGCCTTTTTCTATCAAGGTTGCACCGCGAACCGGAGCGTTGAACCCTTTTCCTCTGAACTTGATCTCGCCCCATCCTTTACCATCTGCGGTGAAGAAGAGATTCTCTACCGGACGACCGAGACGATCTGTCCCGCCTATGAGGTTGGCACGCTTGATGCCTGCTTCCACCACTGTTCTTACGAGTGCGTTACGCACAGGGAAGTGTTCGTTGGTGATGTCTGTGAGAATGGCAGGCATGCTTGCCGGAGCGGCTGTCCATATCTTGTAAGCTCCGCCAATCTCTCCGACCAAAAGCATCTTTACCTCTCCGGTACTGCCTTTTAGGTTGGCATCGTATAAGATGGATGTCCATGCAAGGGCGGCATCCGGCTTTTGGATCTTTTCCCAAATCTTCAGATCCGAAGAGCTGTATATCTCTCCATCTTTTGCCATACCCCATACTCTGCCGTGAGTATCTTGTGTCAATGTATGCGGAAGTATTGCAGGCATATCTCCTGTGCCTTCCACTTTTCGGAAGTTGTAACTCTCCACGCTGAGCACTTCGTACAGATGAAACTTGGCGTGCTTGTCCAGAGCAACCCAGTAGAGTGTTTTGTTGAGCGTGATGAACTTAGAGTCTGCCGCCGCAACCGGGAGTACGTTCTCTTTTTTCTCCCATGTGATCACATTGGGATCGTAGCTGTAAACATTGATGTTCATGAGATACTTCTCTGTCTTATTGACGCCGTTGATATTGGCAGACAGGAGCAGCTCTAGCTTTCCTCCCTTTACTTTGACGGACTTAGAGTTCATCTTCTCCACGGTCCAAGGGAATGTCTCGTTTGTCGTAAGGTTTTTGATCTCCACTTTAGTCTCGCTACTGATCATCATCCTTAGGAATACAGTGTCCAGCTCGGTCTTGTATGGCAAACGGACTGAGTTGTATATCTTTCTGTTGAAATGGTCTATCGTAAACTTCGTTTGAGAGAATACGTCATTCTCTTTAATCTGAATATTCACATAGTGAGGCACTTGCAGTCCGGGATTCGGATCCGGTTTGCGGACACCGGGAGTCTTCTCGTTGCATGCCGAGACACCGCTAAGTATCAGGAGTACCAAAAACAACCACGAAGTTTTATGGATATATTTCATCTGCTATCTGTATGTCTGTTTCTATGTTTTCTCTGTAAAACTTTCCGACGGATAGAATATAGTCTACCTCAGAGTGTACAAATGTAGGAACTTTTTGCCGTATAACCATTTATCGTTTGGTCATAGTGGGCTTTTTTAAGAGAATTTGTGTACCGGAATCTCGTTTTTGAAAGATATTGCAAAAGAAGCGGATAGCACTCTGTTCTCTCATAAAAAAAGAGTCTTCTTTTGTCTAAAAGAATCAAAGACTTTTTTATTCCTCTCTGCGCACCTCATTTTTATATATTCCGTACTGCCAAAATATCTCGTCGAAATGGCTCTTCTATTTCGCTCGGACACCCTCTTTTCAGAGCACGACCGAACTGTTAAATCAGCCCCGTTTTATTAACACCATTTTCGATACCTGTTCAGCGAAAACGCTAAACGAGCATATTCTTTCGGCTTAACGTGTTTAATTTTTCAGTGAACACGTTTACTGATTTCATTTAATACGTTTACCGGATTCAATTAACGTGTTTAGAAATTTTCTTAATCTGTTGTTCATGAGGGTTTTATCTTTTTAGGGGCTAAAAAGCAGGTTTTTTGCTGATTTTTCTCATTAAGAAATATTTGCGGCTTTGTGTCTCAAATTTTGAGTTTATTAACTCGAAAACGGGGCTTGAAACCGACCGAGAGGAGAAAATTTCCGAGAATCGAGATTTTTGTAGTTGCTTATCGGACAGGTTGTTATGGTTTTTGGCTCTTTTTCTTGACAAAATTCTCTAATCGGACTTGGGCGATTTGAGCTTCAAACTGCCATTTCACTTTTATATAAAAACTCCCTCTTTAAGCCTTGATTTTGGCAGATAATTTTCGTCATCGGAATATTCGGAAAGAGCTTTTGTGATATTCCTAAAGGGGGCTGAAAAGCGAGAAGAAAACCGCCGCTCGTTATGCTTGAAAAAAGGAAAGCGGTGCTGTGGGAACAGGTTTGCCATCCCACAGCACCGCTTAGAGTATATGTAATAAATAATCGCTTTATCGGTTATGCCTCCTTAGAAGCTGCAGGGGCTTCCCAAACGGTGTTGGCAAGTCTCTTGTAGTTGTTATATCTCCACAAAGCATTCTCTTGTGCTGCGGCAAACAGCTCTGCCGCTTCTGCAGGATACTGCTTTTGAAGAGAGAGATAACGCACCTCGCCTTTGAGGAAGTCTTGGAAGAGATCCCAATTTGGCTCTTTGGAGTCGAGCGTGAATGGGTTCTTGCCTTCTGCTTCCAGCTCCGGATTGAATCTCCACAAGTGCCAGTATCCGCACTCTACCGCTCTCTTGCCTTCGTCTTGAGTCTTACCCATACCTGCTTTCAACCCGTGAGAGATACATGGGCTATACGCTATCACGATGGAAGGACCATTATAAGCTTCCGCTTCGCGTAGGGCTTTCAAGGTTTGTGCCTGGTTTGCTCCCATGGAGATTTGAGCTACATAAACATAGCCGTAAGTGGTAGCCATGAGTCCGAGATCTTTTTTGCGGACACGCTTTCCTGCTGCGGCAAACTTCGCAATAGCTCCTACCGGTGTGGATTTAGAGCTCTGACCTCCGGTGTTGGAGTACACCTCTGTGTCGAGGATAAGGATGTTTACATTCTCTCCACTTGCTATCACGTGGTCGAGACCGCCGAAGCCGATGTCATAAGCCCATCCGTCTCCACCGATGATCCATTGAGAACGTTTGTAGAGGTGAGATGAGTGCTTCACTATTTCGGTACAAACGTGGCAGTCGCACGCTTTTGCCAAAGGCAGGATCTTGTCTCCCAACTCTTTTGCATCCGCAGCATTGTTGCGCTTTTCTACCCATTCGTTAAGAAGAGATTTGAGCTCGGCAGAGCAGCAGCTGCACTCTTGTGCTTCTTGAGCCAGCTCTACAAGTCTCTTGCGAATGGTTTCGGTTGCGATGTGCATACCGAGACCGAACTCGGCATTGTCTTCAAACAGAGAGTTTGCCCATGCCGGACCGTGTCCCTGTTCGTTGGTTGTATATGGAGTGGAAGGTGCCGAGCCGGAGTAGATAGAAGAGCAACCGGTAGCGTTGGCTATCATCTGTCTGTCGCCGAATAGCTGTGTAAGCAACTTCACATACGGGGTCTCACCACAACCTGCACACGCTCCTGAGAACTCGAATAGAGGTGTAGCAAACTGGCTGTTCTTTACATTCGCTTTAGTGTCTACAAGATGCTGCTTGGTGGCAACCTCTTTCACCGAGAAGTCCCAACGAGGAACTTCCACAAGCTGACTCTCGATAGGCTTCATGGCAAGAGCCTTTCCGTTCTTGTTGCCCGGACATACGTCCACACAGTTGCTACAGCCAAGACAGTCGAGTGCATTCACTTGGATACGGAACTGTAAGCCGTCGAACTGCTTGCCGATAGGCTTGAGAGTCTTGTATCCTGCCGGTGCTTTGGCAGCTTCTTCTTCATTAAGAAGGAACGGGCGTATGGTTGCGTGAGGACAGACATAAGCACACTGGTTACACTGGATACAGTTCTCTGCTGTCCATTCCGGTACGTGAGAAGCTACTCCACGCTTTTCGGATGCAGCCGTTCCCTGTTCCCATACACCGTCTTCACGGCCAAGGAAAGCAGATACAGGCAGGCTGTCGCCCTCTTGTGCATTGATCACACGAACGATGTTGTGTACAAAGTCTGTATCGTCTTCGTGTCTGTCGGCTGTGTCGTCCGGTAGATTTGCCCACTCTTGCTTCACCGGAACTTTGATCACTTCGGCTCCACGATCCACTGCGGCAAAGTTTTTGTTCACGACGTCTTCACCTTTCTTGCCGTAACTCTTTACAATGAACTTCTTCATCTGCTCTACTGCAAGGTCGTAAGGAATAACGTTGGCAATCTTGAAGAATGCACTTTGAAGAATGGTGTTGGTGCGGTTGCCCAATCCGATTTCCTGTGCAATCTTGGTCGCGTTGATCATATAGAATGCCACGTTGTTCTTGGCAAGACATCTCTTGACACGGTTAGGAAGATGCTCTTCTACCTCATCCAATCCCCAGATAGAGTTGAGAAGGAATGTTCCATTTCTCTTAAGACCCTTTGTTATATCATATAGACGAAGGTATGCGGGTACGTGACAAGCCAGGAAGTCCGGCGTATTAACCAAATAGGTAGAGCGGATAGGCGTGTCTCCGAAACGTAGGTGAGAACAGGTGAAACCACCACTCTTCTTGGAGTCGTAAGAGAAGTAAGCCTGACAATATTTATCTGTATTGTCTCCGATGATCTTCACGGAGTTTTTGTTTGCACCTACCGTACCATCGGCTCCAAGTCCGTAGAACTTGGCTTCAAACAGACCTGTGGAGAAGTCCAAATCGTCTTCCACTCGAAGAGAAGTAAATGTAACATCGTCCACGATACCTACGGTGAAATGATTCTTAGGCTCATTCATCGCAAGGTTGTCATACACGGCGAGGATCTGATTCGGAGTGGTGTCTTTGGAGGAAAGACCATAACGACCGCCCACAACAAGAGGAGCGTTTTCTTTACCATAAAGACAATCTTTTACGTCCAGATAAAGCGGTTCGCCTGTTGCTCCATGCTCTTTTGTGCGATCCAATACTGCAATGCGCTTAACGTTTGCAGGAAGAGCCGCAAGGAAGTGCTTTGCAGAGAATGGTCTGTACAAGTGTACGCTTATGAGACCTACCTTGCGACCTTGAGTGGCAAGATAATCTATTGTTTCACGGATCGCTTCCGTTACAGAACCCATGGCGATGATCACATGCTCGGCTTCGGGATCTCCGTAATAGTCGAACAGCTTGTAGTGGCGACCTGTGATTTCTGCAATCTTATCCATGTACTCTTGCACCACTTCAGGAACAACTTCATAGAAACGATTTGATGCTTCTCTCGTTTGGAAGTAGATGTCCGGGTTTTGAGCCGTACCACGAGCTACCGGATGATGCGGATCGAGAGCATTGCGACGGAATGCAGCCAATGCGTCTTGATCTACAAGAGGAGCCAAGTCTTCGGTATTCAGAGCTTCTATCTTCTGTATCTCGTGAGAGGTGCGGAAGCCGTCGAAGAAGTGGATGAATGGTATGCGTGTCTTGAGTGTTGCCAAGTGTGCTACTCCGGCAAGGTCCATAACCTCTTGTACGCTACCTGTCGAAAGCATTGCAAAACCGGTCTGACGTGCAGACATGACGTCTTGATGGTCTCCAAAGATAGAGAGTGCCTGTGCGGCCAATGCTCTTGCCGATACGTGAAATACCGTAGGGAGCAACTGCCCTGCTATCTTGTACATATTAGGGAGCATCAATAGAAGACCTTGCGATGCTGTATATGTAGTGGTAAGAGCGCCTGCCTGGAGTGAACCATGAAGGGCACCTGCCGCTCCTGCCTCGCTCTGCATTTCCTGTACTCTTACAACTTCGCCAAACATGTTCTTACGGCCCATTGCCGCCCACTCATCTACATACTCTGCCATAGTAGAGGATGGAGTGATAGGATAGATGGCAGCAACCTCGCTAAACATATAAGAGATGTGCGCAGCTGCTTGGTTCCCATCACAAGTGAGATAAGTTTTTTTTCTTTCCATAAAATAAGTTTCTAACTAATCTCCGTTTTGTGGAGTTGATAATATTCCGCTTTACCTTTTTTTCGGACAGAGTCTTCTTGCAGCCCCGTCCGAAAATGTTGTTGTTTCGGTAGAAGTTGTCGCCTTCTACTCTTTTTTTATGTGTATAGTAATACAATGTTATCTCCGCATCTCCTCAGCCAAAATTCTCAATAGAGAAATCCGAACAGCCATGTAGGAATCTCATTCCCTCTTCCTACACTAAGGTGATCTACGGCATAGGTGATGTTTTGCTTCTTTCGTATCTTTCCCGTCTCTTTGACGCTCACCTGTATTTTGTCTTCCACTATAATATCGGCAGACATCTTCCTTATGGGAGTTGCCACTTTATAGTGAGGAGTAAGATGAGATAGCAAAAAGACAAGACGTTCCATCTCTCTGGATGGAATGTGAGGATATAACACTTGTAACAGATTAGTGTTATAAGCAAATACCTGCCCCATTTTCTTACTGCTGTTTTCCTCTCCCTGCTTCCGAACGAGGTGAATGATGCCTGCGCGAGAAAGGTCAAGGATATAGTTGAGCAGTGTTGCACGAGAAGTCCCGATCTCATTACT
This sequence comes from Porphyromonas canoris, assembly GCF_000769115.1. GTDB lineage: Bacteria > Bacteroidota > Bacteroidia > Bacteroidales > Porphyromonadaceae > Porphyromonas_A > Porphyromonas_A canoris. The sequence goes on from NZ_JQZV01000013.1 coordinate 143,123, forward strand.
CAACAGAGAGATATTAGGCACCTGTCCTCCTTGGGTTGTGAGAATATAAGCCAGTTTACGTAGTTTTCCCAAGTACGAAGGGTCTACCTGAGCCAAATATATCACGTCCACCTCCAAGCTCATATTCAACGCTTTTACGATCTGTTCGTAATACTGTTGTCCATCTTTTGTGGAAGGGTAATAGCCTCTCTTCAAATAATCGTTATAAAATTCCGGAACATTGACTCCTTCCAAAATCTTCGGAGCTATATCTTCATGGTGAAGAAACAGATCCTCCAACGTGATACAAGGCAACGCTTTGCCTGTTCGTGCATTGATGAACTCCCGGAAAGAAAATCCCTGCAGCTGATACTCTTGAACCATATCGCCTATGGGGTCGATCTCTGTCAGGAATGGAGTTACCGCTGAAGTGGTAAAGACGATAGAAAGTTCAGGACATTGATCCAGAAGCATCCGTATCTCCTCTGCCCATGTCGGGTATTTGAACACCTGATCTAAGAGCAATCTCTTTCCCCCGGCTGCATAGAACTCCCTGCCGAAGTCCAATATCGTTCTATCTGCGAAGTAGAGGTGGTTCAGGTTTACATACAGACACTCTCGGCTTTCCTCGCTATGGTATAGTTCTGCAATCTGAAGCAGCAGGGTGGTTTTGCCTACACCTCTTGCTCCACGTATGCCTACCAATCTGGCGGAGAGATCTATCTCATCCAATAGTCCTCGACGAGTCCTTGTTGGTCCATATTGACCTACAAGAGTCTTATGTATCCTAAAAAATATTTCCACTGTCTTCTCTTACTTCCGATAGTCATCCCCAAAGTTAGGTATTTATTTCTTACCACAATACATTTTGTGTTCAAATTGTGCATTGAACATTGCAATTTGGGTTGTTTTTGCATTAAAATTCTCGTTTTATAGCTTCTTGCGCATATCGTGAACATTGCTTAACTTCGCAGCTTGGAAGGTGTAAAATAGATTTAATAATCTAAAAGCCAACCAAAAGATGCTTAGGGGTGCTTACAATGGAAGAGTTGTGGCTGAGATCAGACCCTCACAAGTTTACCTGTATGGGTAATGCCATTGCAGGAAAAGCACGTAGATCTATTTCTTTGGCTTGCTCTACTTTGGGAACTCTCCTAATCGTTTCATATCAACATTATTTATATTCATTATTATAGCAAGCCATGAAAAAATTCATCTTGTCTTTAGTCGTTGCTTCTGCTCCGATATTTTCCGTAGCCACAATGGCTCAGAAAAATGTCCGTACCTATTCTTTATTAGATTCGGTTATGGTAATAGGGGTACGAGCTACGGCAAAAACACCTATGACTGTTCAAGAAATAGCAGGTTCCAAACTCAAATCCAAAAACTTCTCACAAGATATGCCGGCTCTTTTGTCCGGGGCTACCTCTCTTACATTCACATCGGATGCCGGTAGCGGATTGGGTTACACCTCTCTTTCACTTAGAGGAATAGATGCTTCTCGCATCAATATCAACGCCAATGGTGTGCCTGTGAACGACAGCGAGAGCCATTCGGTCTTTTGGGTCAATATGCCCAACTTTGTCTCGTCTCTTAAGAATGTACAGATTATACGTGGTGCCGGTGTCTCCACTCACAGTGCAGGAGCGTTCGGAGGAGCGATCAACATGCAGAGCGAAGACCTCACACTCGCGCCGGGAGGAGATGCACAGATTACATATGGAGCATTCAACACCTTTATGACCCACTTTGGGGCACGCACCGGACGCATTTTGAACAACCGGGTTGCTACTTCCATACGTCTGTCCAAAGCAAAAAGCGATGGTTTTGTAGACCGGGCATTTGTCGATCTCAACAGCTATCAGCTCCAGGCTGCCTACTATGGAGATAACTCTGTCTATCGCCTCATCCATTTTGGCGGAAGCGAAAAAACCGGTATCGCATGGAACGGTATCTCAAAGGAACAGTGGGATAAGTTCGGACCGAGATACAATAACGCCGGCATAATGCCTCCTTTTGAAGGCGCAAGCAAAGATGCATCGAACTTCTATCCGAGTGCGGACAACTACAAGCAGCACCACACTCATTTCATTGCAACCAACCATTGGAACAGTACACTTAAAACACAGCTCACTCTTCACTATACCAGAGGAAAAGGTTATATCAACGAGTATCGTACCAAGAGGAAGCTTGTAGAGTTCGGACTACCGACCTTTGAATCCAACGGCGAAAAGGTAAAAAGAAGAGATCTTATCCGTGAGAAATGGTTGGACAATCACTTTTACGGTGCTATCTTCAACATGGAAAGTAAGAGCAGTAGCAATACTACATCTATTGGAATGGCTGCTAATCATTATGTTGGAAAGCACTTCGGATTTGTTCCTTATGTAAGAGATTATCCCGTGGAGGTTGCTCCAAATCATCCATACTATAATAATAAGGCAACAAAGACAGACCTCTCCGTTTATATAAGAGACGAGTGGAATGTATCGAGCAACCTTACTATTTATGGAGACTTGATGCTTCGCCACATCAGATACAACATGGATGGTGTTTCCGACAAGTACAACGATATAACCGGAGCAATGGATATCCTTGATGTGCATCCGAGACATACATTCTTCTTGCCTAAGTATGGTGTTACATGGACGCCGGCTCCGGGTCATCGTCTCTACGCATCTATTTCGACGGCTGCACGTGAACCGAACAGAAAGGCATACATTGAGAGCCCAAGGAGAGACTCTCAAGGCAAAGTGATCTATCCTAAGAGGGAAAAGATGATCGACTATGAGCTGGGTTACACCTTCCGTTCTCAAAAGCTGACAGCAGAGATCAACGGTTACTTCATGGACTATACCGATCAGCTTGTACCCGATGGCAGACTGAGCGATGTGGGTGATGTACTTCTGATCAACATCCCCGAAAGCTACCGCATGGGTGTCGAGATGGCATTGGAATATCGTCCGGTTTCATGGCTGACATATAGTGGGAACCTCATGTTGAGCCGTAACATCCTCAAGTCTTACGAGCATACACATGCCGTTTACGATGCTGATTGGAACTTTTCGAAGACTGTTGTGGAGAAGTTTGCCAATACTCCGATAGCCAACAGTCCCGGACACATCTGGAATCAGACCCTTGCCCTTCATAATAAGGGCTGGTATGGAGCACTTTCTGCTCACGGACAGGGAGGGCAGTATCTCGATAATACCGGGTCGAGGGATCGCTACATTGCCGGATTTACGACACTCTCCGCACAGCTTTCATACACTTTCCCTCTGCTCTCATCTGCAGAAGCGACCATCTCTTTGCAAGCCAACAATCTGCTCAATGCTTCATACTCTCCGACCGGATATGTGTATGATGCAGGAAAGATCATAGGCAAAGATGGCAATGAGAGCTATTATGCCGATCTTCGTTACTTTCCACAAGCCGGCAGACACATTATGTCTGCCCTTAAAGTAACTTTTTAAGCACACGAGTATATTATATAAATGTAAACAGATAGAATATGGACTTCCCTTTCTCTCAAGCATCTCTCGAACTGCTGGCTGCTGTTTTCGGACTCATTTATGTCTTTCTTGAGATTCGTGCATCCATTTGGCTGTGGCCCGTTGGTATCATTACTCCGCTTCTTTTTATCTACATCTCTTATACAGGAGGAGTGTATGGGAATATGGCCGTAAACATTTACTATCTTTTGGCTTGTATTTACGGCTGGATTCAGTGGTTCAAACATCGGGAGGAAGGGCCGGTCGAGACACAGGTGAGACGACTTTCTCGCAAGACTCTTATGGCTGTACTGGGCATAACGATAGTGATTGCCGGAGCATTGTACCCCATATTCGAGTATGTTACATTTAATTCCAGTCCTCTTCTTGACGCTATTGCCACATCTGCAAGCGTGGTAGGTATGTGGCTTCTTGCTCATAAATATTTGGAAAACTGGTATGCATGGATTCTTTCAAATCTCTTGTACACCTACATTTTCCTCTCTCTCAGCTACACCATTATGGGGCTTTTCTTCCTTGTTTATACCGTTATGGCTATTATCGGACTGTCAAGGTGGAAGAAGATGATGCGTTCTCAAGCCTCTTCGGGAGGGGTCTAAAAGCAAATAGCTGTTAATAGAAAGGAGGCTGGAACAGCCTTGTCACTAAGGCATAGAGCATGGTCATTTCTCTTTATGAGCCATGCTCTATGCTTTTTTTAGATGATGATAAGTGTATCGGATGGCAGAGAAATATTTTGTTTTCGGATAGCTTTCTTAGAGTTGCTGTTCTCGTATTTTCCGAAAGAGGATCGCCCTTCTGCCTTGATCCCGTCTTGCTTCTTGCTTATTCCGAGATTGTTGTCCCCTTTCCTTTCTCTTCAGGGAAAGCAGCCGCAGGAACGAAGGGAAGCAGAGCGATAGAGACGACACGCTGTTGGCGAAAGAGACTCTTTCCGGTTGTGTTACAACACTTTTTCAAGACCATCAATAAGTAGAGATTAAAGATAATCTGCGTTAAAACGGCATCAGATGAGAAGAGAAAGCATATCTTTGTGATGGAGAAAGATATTGCGTTTTTGTCATGTTAGTAAAAGAATCAATACATAAGGTTTTCAAGACCACATTAAGGCTCTCCCTTGCGTTCCTGTTTACTCTTACAGGAGCGGTTGGTTCTGCTCTTGCTTGCAATACGGAACCTCCATCCTCTAAAGATAGAGCAACAGACAGTGCGAGTTCTACCCTCAAAGGCTCTTTGGTTCCACTCTATACCATGCCGAGCGGAGAACGACTACCAAGTTATACCCTCCCCAATGTTTATGTTTTCGGGCAGAAGTCCAGAATGAGCGAGCGAGAAAAGAAAGCATTCAGCAGGCTGGTTCGGGATGTCAAAAAGGCTTATCCTTTTGCAAAGATTGTCGCCAACACTTTAATGGAGACGTACGAATACATAGAAACACTTCCGGATGACGGCTCTCGTGAGAAGCATCTCAAGCGAATGGAGAAGGAGTTGTACAAGCAGTTCGAGCCTCAAATGAAGAAGCTCACACTGCGTCAAGGCAAAATCCTTATAAAGCTAATCAAAAGAGAGACAGACTCCACCAGCTATGAGTTGGTGGAAGCATACTTGGGTTCTTTTGCTGCATCGTTCTGGAATCTGTTTGCGAGGATGTTCGGAGCTTCTCTCAAGGCGGATTACCAACCCGATGGAGAAGATAGAGCGATAGAGACGATAGTGCTGATGATAGAAAACGGAGCGATATGATTCGCTCCGTTTTGCTTTCCCTTTTTCTCTAAATATAGGATCATCTATTGCAGAAATCGAAAAAAGTAGTACCTTTGCACAGTGATTGACTCTCGGATATACACTGAGAAGAGGTTGCGGTCCTATAGCTCAGTTGGTTAGAGCAACAGACTCATAATCTGGAGGTCCCTGGTTCAAGCCCAGGTGGGACCACTTGAAAAGATAGAAGCACTCCTTTTGGGGTGCTTTTTTTATTGTCCGGAGGGATAAAATGGTCGCTTTCGGAGGCTGTTGCCGGTGTGTCTTTTTATATAAAAATGGAGTTGGAGAAAAGGCATAAGAAGAATTATTTCTTCAATCTGAATCGGATGACAAAAATGAGAGATTCTCTCAATTTTCTGTCTGATAGTCTGTTATGGATTTCTTTGATTTCGGAAATTTTTATCTCCCGGTCGGTTTCAGGTCCCGTTTTCGCGTTAATAGGTGTAAATTTTAACACTGTCGTCTGTAAACAAATCCTAATGCAATTTTGTGCCCAAAAACAGCAAAAAAGGGGCAAAAGGCGCAAAGTGTTAATTGTCAGCGCTATAAGCAAAATTTCTAAACACGTTAATCAAATCCGGTAAACGTGTTTAATGAAATCGGTAAACGTGTTCATTGAAAAATTAAACACGTTAAGCCGACACAATATGCTCGTTTAGCGTTTTGGGTGAACGGGTATCGAAAATGGTGTTAATAAAATGGGGCGAATTTAACAATTTGCTCGTGCTCTGAAAACGCCCCCTCTGATCAAAATAGAGAGCGAGAAAAAAGTGAGCTTTTTTCGGGATGGAATATATAAAAATGAACTCTCGGTCGGAGGGCAAAAAGGTCAGTCTTCCGTCCCGAAAGAGATCCCCAGTTTTTTCCCCTGTATCACCAAAGGATTGTCCTCACGTACCGTTTTCAGTTTGCCCGCAACCTCTTCGAGAGGCAAGTGGGTCATCTGTCCGTTCACAACAGCCACCATCACTCCGAAAATCCTGTTGGAGATCAGCTCTGTGGCGTATCCGCCCAGAAGCGTGGCGAGGTTACGGTCTGCTGCGGTAGGAGATCCTCCTCGCTGTATGTGTCCTAAAACAGTCTCCCGACAGACCAAGTCCGAATGCTCTTCTATATATTTTGAGAGATAGAATGCCGGACGCTCTTTCTCTCCGCCGAGGCTCTTAACGCCCTCTGCCACCACAACGATGGAGTGGAGCTTGCCTTTGTTCATCCGTCTGTTTATGGCTTCTATCACTTTGTCGGGGTTATAACCCAGCTCCGGGATCAGTATCACGTGGGCGCCTCCTGCCATTCCGGAGTGCAGGGCAATCCATCCGGCTTTGTGCCCCATCACCTCTACCACCATCACCCGTCTGTGGCTCTCTGCCGTGGTATGCAGCCTGTCTATGCACTCTGTTGCGGTTGCCACGGCGGTATCGAAGCCGAAAGTAACCTCCGTGCCCCATATATCGTTGTCTATCGTTTTGGGTATACCCACGACATTGATCCCCAGCGCCCGCATCTTTGCAGCCGTTTTCATGGTGCCGTTTCCGCCTATGGCCACAAGGCAGTCGAGACCCAGGTCGTCGTAGTGTTGCTTCAGTTTGCGCGGAAGATCCTCATCGGAAAAGAGCCTTTTTCTGAACGGCTTCTCTCTAGATGTGCCCAAGATGGTGCCTCCTTTGTACAAGAGGCCGCTCAGAGCCACTTCATCCATTATGGTGTAGTCGTTTTCAAGAAGCCCCGAAAAGCCTTTCCGGATTCCGACGACCTCCATATTGTAGTGGAGTATCGCTGTACGCCCTACTCCTCTTATGGTTGCATTGATACCCGGACAGTCTCCTCCGGAGGTGAGTATTCCTATTTTCATGATGGGTTGTAATGTATGGACAAATTATTTCATGCAGATAGTCTGTGCGCCTGTTAAGGCAGGGGATGAAGCAAAACTCTTCTCCTCCGGAGTTCAAAAAGAGCTCTCTGCCCTCCACTTCGATCTCTTCGAGCGTTTCCAGGCAGTCTTGCACGAAAGACGGACAGATTACGGCAACCTTCTTTATGCCTTCCGCAGGAAGCTGCTTCAGCCTTTCTGCCGTGTAAGGAGAGAGCCAGCGTGTGTGTCCGAGCCTGCTTTGGAAGCTCACTTCTACCTGAGAAGCCGGGAGCGAAGTGTGTTCGAGCAGAAGTCTGTGCTGCTCTTTGCACTGGTACTCATAGTCTTTCTCCTTTATGCCTCTGTACATATCGACATGGGCAAGCGGTATGCCGTGGTATGAGATGAGCAGATGGGCATCTTTCGGAAGGTGCGCATGGATCTGATCACTCATGGCAGAAAGATATGCCGGATGGTTGTAGTAGGGCGGTATTACCGAACACTCCACGCCGAGATCCTTTGCATTCTGTTTGAAACACTCTACCGCTGTTTCGTAGCTGCTCATCGCATAGTGAGGGAAAAGCGGTAGAGCCACTATATGATTCACTCCTCTGTCAAGCAAAGCCTTTATGCCGGAGCGGATGGACGGATTGCCATACCGCATTCCGACCTCTGCCGGAATAGCCAAAGAGGCTTCCAAGGAGTGAGCCAGAGCCTTGGCATTCACCAAAAGAGGCGATCCCTCTTCTCTCCAGATGGCACGATACTTGCGAGCGGAGCGGTATCCTCGAAATGGGACAATCAGACAGCGAACGATGATCTCTCGCCAAGGAGAGGCAAGAGTGATGATGCGAGGATCGGTAAGAAATTCGTACAGAAACCTTGATACATCTTTTGTGGAATGGCTGTCCGGTGTCCCGGTGTTGAGTATAAGCAGTCCGAATTGTTTCTGCATAAATATTGGGAATATCTTATAAAACATCACAAAGATACGTATTTATCTCGTATCTTTGAGTACAAAAGTAATAGCATGCAACCTATAATCCTCTCACCTCCATTCTCTTCCGCTTCGGGACAGAGCATACAGCTTCCGCTTTCCAAAAGTATCTACAATCGTCTTCTGATCATAGAGGCATTGGGAAGTAGGCAAGACGCTCTCTTGCCTCTTTCTGTCAAGGCTTTGCAGGAGAGAGGGAGCTACTATCCGAACGATATTCTGGTGCTGAGCAGGGCAGTTGTTGCGCTCGTTTCATCTCCATCGACCGAAGAGACGATCCATGTGGATGTGGAAGACTGTGGCTCTGCTCTCCGTTTTGTTGTCGCTTATGCTGCTCTTGCAACGAAGCGTTGCGTGGTAATATCCGGCACGGAGAGGTTGATGCAGAGACCTATGGACGAACTGCTGGTGGCACTGAACCGGCTGGGTGGAGAGGTCGCCTGGGAAAAGGGCGAGGACAAGAGAGACCGGATCGTAGTACGACCCTCATCGCTCAAGAGCGGAAAGATAGATCTGGCGCAGAGTAGAAGCTCTCAGTTTATCTCCGCACTACTGCTCATCTCTCCTTATCTGCCCGATGGGCTCGAAGTGGAGTGGGATGCTTCGAGTGTGAGTAAGACTTATGTTTACATGACTTTGTCCCTTATGCGACGCTACGGGATAGAGTGCAGCTATACGGACAGAGAGATAAAGGTGCTGCCCGGCAGGTATCTTCCCGTGAGTATAAGGGATATAGAGGCGGACTGGTCTTCGGCTCTCTACTGGTTTGCATTCATTGCGCTCTCCCCTTTAGGTGCGCACCTCAAACTGCAAGACCTTACACTGCCATCTCTGCAAGGGGATGCTTCGGCGGCTGCTCTGTTTCGCCTGATCGGCGTCAAAGCCGAAAGGGATGAGGTGTCAGGCTCTACAACCATTGTCCGAGTGCCTTGTGTGGAGGATTTTCATACCGCTTTTGACGGACTCAATATGCACATCATGCCGGATGCCGCACCTACCATGGCTGTTGTTCTGGCTCTGAGAGGCATCCCTTACAGAATAGTCGGGCTGGAGACCCTGCCTCTCAAGGAGAGCAACCGGCTTGTTGCAGTGAAAGAGGGGCTTCGTCTCTTTGGATTGGATGTCGAACTGACAGCCTCTTCCATACTTTTCCGAGGAGGAGAACCTACTCTTCCTCAAGAGACTCTACACCTTAACAGCCACAACGATCACCGCATAGCGATGTCGTTTACAGTGGCTTCCGCAATGGGTTATGAGATTGCCGTGGACGATCCTTCGGTGGTAAACAAAAGCTATCCTCTCTTTTGGCGAGAGCTGCAACAGGTATTGAACCCGGAAGAGAAATCCGAATAAAAGCTATACAAACGAGACCATTACATCTGTTAATTCCCTTGTTTTAAGTCTATTTCTTAACCGGTTCTTAATCTTTTCCTCGTAAAGTTTTTGTAAATTTGTGGTGAGAATGTGTTTGAAATCAGGCTAAACTGTACACAAAAGAAGAAATAAGTATCACTTTATAAACAACATTGAATCCTATGAAATTGAGAATCTCATTTCTATTTGCTCTTATTCTTTTCACTTTGAGCACTGTGGCAGCCACTGCGCAGGTGAACGTGAAGGGGAAAGTATTGGAGAAAGGGACAGATAATCCTCTTGGAGGAGTAAGAGTATCTGTCGGTTCGACAGGAAGTATTTCCAATCGCCAAGGCGAGTTTACGCTAAGCGTGCCTGAAAACAGTACGCTTCTGTTCAGATATATGGGTTACCTGGACAAAAAAGTAAAGATTGGCAGAGGTCCTTCAGTGGATCTTGGTGCCGTCTATATGGAAGAAGACGTTAGAGGTATCGAGGATGTTGTGGTTATGGCATCTATCATTCCTAAAGATCGTATCACTCCCGTTCCGGTGTCTAACGTTAGTATTGATGTGATTGAGACGAAAGCTCCTAACATCGAGTTCCCTGAGCTTCTTAAGCAGACTCCTTCTGTTTATGTAACCAAAGGCGGCGGTGGTTTCGGAGACTCTCGTATCAATATGCGCGGTTTCGATAGTAACAACCTCGGTATCCTTATCAATGGTGTGCCCATCAACGATATGGAGAGCGGAAAAGTGTACTGGTCCAACTGGGCAGGTCTGTCCGATGTATCGAGCTTCATTCAGATTCAGCGCGGACTTGGTGCTTCCAAGCTCGGTCTCTCTTCTGTCGGAGGTACCATGAACATGGTTACCAAGAGTACGGATGCCAAGAAGGGCGGATCTTTCTATACCGGTATCGGTAACGACGGATACAGCAAGATGGCATTCAATGTATCCACAGGTCTTATGGATAACGGCTGGGCTGTATCGCTTGCCGGTGCTCGCACTTCGGGTGATGGATATGTAAGAGGTACTGCTTTCCAAGGATGGTCTTACTTCGTGAATATCTCAAAGATCATCAACGAAGATCACCGTCTTTCGTTTACTGCATTCGGTGCTCCTCAGTGGCACAACCAAAGAGGAACGATGTACACGATAGAGGATATCAGAGAGAGCGGCTTCGGTGCACGTCATAACATCGGTTACGGCTACATCAACGGACAAGAAGTGGGCGGAGCTTATGGTCGCAACTTCTATCACAAGCCTCAAATGTCGCTCAACCACTATTGGGAGATCAGCCCTAAGAGCAAGCTCTCTACTTCTCTCTATGCTTCTCTTGCTCGTGGAGGCGGACGCCGTGTTCGCGGAGCAGAGGGTACAAACTGGCTGGGTATAAACAACACCACAGGAAAGCCGAGCAATCCGCTTACAGTAAAGCAAACACCTGAAGGCCTATTGGACTTCGATGCCGTGATGAGAGAAAACAGAGCTTCGGACAATGGTTCCAAAGCGATCTTCTCTAACGCAATGAACTCTCACAACTGGTACGGTATCCTATCTTCTTTTAACCATAAACTTTCGGATGCTCTATCTCTTACAGCCGGATATGATGCCAGATTCTATCAAGGTTTGCACTACGAACAGATAGAAAATCTTCTTGGTGGAGACTACTATGTAGAGCCTCAAACAAGTGCGAAGAAGCTGATGTATCACAAGCCTAATCAACCTTTGAAGGTGGGCGATAGAATAGAGTACGATAACATTGGTGAGGTTCTTTGGAACGGTATATTTGCTCAAGCAGAAGCAAAGAGCGAGAAACTCAATGGTTTTGTCTCTGCTTCTCTTTCCAACCAGGCCTACAGATATGTGAACCTTGGCGGTACAAACGAAAAAGCTCCTTTGGCTGAAGGTCAGAGCAGATATGTTTCCGAATGGGCAAGCTATCTTCCATGGAGCGTGAAGAGTGGTTTGAGCTATAAGCTGAACAACCAAAACAACTTCTTTGTGAATGCCGGCTACTTTACCCGTGCACCTTATTTCCGCAGTGTATTTTTCAACTACAATACAGAGATCAACACCGGAGCGAAGTATGAAAGAGTACTCACCGGAGAGATCGGCTACGGCTTCATCAGCGAAGTATTGAAGGTGGATGTCAATGCTTACTACACCAAGTGGATGGATAAGGGTATTACTCGCAGAATCGGAAACAATGAGCTTGCCAACATTACAGGTCTTAATGCAAGACACATGGGGGTAGAGCTTGAAGCTACCTACAAACCGACAAAGAGATTTGAACTTAAAGGTATGGTTTCTGTGGGAGACTGGATCTGGACAGATGACGTAAATGCAGCCATCTTTAATGAAAGCCAACAAAAGATAGCTGAGATACAAGCCTTCATCGCAGGTGTACACGTAGGAAACTCTGCACAGGTTACGGCTTCTCTAAGCTCTTCTTATGAAGTGTTCAAGAACTTCCGTATATATGGTAACTTGAACTATGCCGGAAAGAACTTTGCAGACTTCGATCCGACAAACAGAACAAAGGAGAGCGACAAGGTAGATGCTTGGCAGCTTCCAAACTACTACACATTGGATCTCGGAGCAAACTACAAGTTCAACATCGGCTCTCTAAATGCTACTCTCTACATGAATGTGGATAACGCTACAAACGTAGAGTATATAGCAGATGCACGCGACGGAAAGAAGCACGACATGAAGACATCGCTTGTTTACTTCGGTTTCGGTCGTACTTGGGCTACAGGTTTGCGCATCAACTTCTAAAAACAGGTCTTACATAAATACGTCATTACAACAATGAAAAGAGTACAATATATATTAGCATTCGTGGCTCTTCTGGGGCTTGTTGCGTGTAATCCTACAAAAGGGATATACGAAGAGTTGGATAAGGAAGAGAAGCATGTGACTAAGACAAAAAGCATTGTCCTTTCGGATGCAGAGTTTAAGAGCATCATAGATGGTCATATCTCTTCTATGGTTGCAAAGTTTCAAGGAACTCCCGAAGAGAAGAAAGCCTATAAGGCTCAACTCGAAAAAAATCTTAGAGACGAGAGAACTTACTCTGCTTTCAGTGATAAGTTTACAGCTGCAGAGCATCTTACTCCTTTTGCCGCAAAGGCAAATCCGGAATGGGGTAAGGACTCCAGACTCACCATTGAACATAAAGAACTTCTTCCCGCTTCTTCAAATCTTAAAGCAATAGGTTTTGCTGCTTTTGTGGAACTCAAGAAGGCAGACTTTGAAGGATTGGGTATAACCTCTATCGTAAAGCTTAAGGCAGACGAGCTGAACAAGGTGATAGAGCTTGCTAAAAGCAAAGCACAGAACAACCCTCGCTCTTTGGTGATCAGAGGATCTCTCAACTCCGATAATGTTACATGGTTCGTGATCAATGGCAAGCTTGCAGATGCAAAGAAGTATCATGCAATCACGATGGAAGAGTACAAGAGCATGGGAGCAAACTATGGTAACTTCTCTTCTTCCATGCCGGCTGAAAACTATATCCCTGCTCTATTGGCCGTGAAGTATCCTTATGCTCAAGCAGGCGACAGTAAGGTGGTGGTATGGTTGTTCTACAAGGACAAGAAGACTTCTGTTCACTACGAAGACTATACCTTCAATGGAACAAAGTGGACTGTGACAGAGAGAACAACTCCGGTTACATCCCAGTTCATTCAAAATGGTAAGGGATGGGTATATGATCCAACCATTAAGTTTGCATTTGAAAAAGCAGACTTCCAATATCTTTTTGAATGGGTGAAAGCAAATAAGCCATCTTATATCAGCAAAAAGTATCCGACGAATGAAGAGTTCTGGTTCGGAGGAAGCAGCTATTATAACAACTTCAACCTCGATGGCGGAGAGACACAAGGAGACAGACCGGAAGAGAAAGGTTTGGATTCTGCAGCTCTTCTAAAGGCGAAGTATGAGCGTATCAAGGATGGTCTTAAGCTCGTATTGGCTCATAAATATCCGGAAATGCCGGCTCTGACAAATGGTATAGAGCAACGCTACATCATTAAGGTAAATATCCGTGTGAACAGAGCTAATGCAGACTTTACTTATCAGTTCAAAGGTCTCGGTAACGGAAACTTTGAATACGAAGCAGGTCCGACAGAGATTTAAGAAGAACAGACAGACTTCTCTTCTAAGCATAGAGAGAAGGTGAAAATAGCAAACATAGCCATCGGGAGATAAGATTTCCCGGTGGCTATGTTGTTTCTGTTGGAGAGGGTCGCTTTGTCCAAACTTTTCTTTTTAGCTATCTTTGCAGATGTAAAAACGTTTTTAAGAGAACAGAGACAGAAACAAGTGAGGCTCTGCTCTCTTGTTTGTTATGCTTGCAACATTTGTAAAAGGCTTAATTATAGGTGTTATCGTCTCTGCTCCCATGGGTCCCGTTGGAGTGGAGTGTATTCGTCGTACGCTTACCAAAGGTCGCCAAAGCGGTCTGCTTACAGGTCTTGGTGCCACAGCAAGCGATATCTTTTATGCTGTTGTAACGCTTATAGGGGTAAGTAGCTTTATTTTCTTTATTAAGCAGTACTCTCAAGAGCTTCGATTCTTCGGCTCTATCTTCATCGTGGCATTTGCTTTCTACGTGATGAATTCGGGCTCTTCCATAGAAGAAGAGGGAACATCTGAAGAAGAGGATGTCCCGACGGAGCATCCTTACTGGAGAGATTTTACTTCCGGCTTCTTTCTTACTTTACCGAATATCCTTATAGTGTTGCTCTACGTGGGTCTGTTTGCTCAGTTTTCTTTTCTTACAGATGTAGATACAGAAAATCTTTGGCCCTTGTTGATCGGAGTGGCAGGGATTGCCGTAGGAGCTGTTTTATGGTGGACGCTCATAACCGGAACAATTACTAAAGCCAAGCAGTGGTTTAACATCAAAAGCATACGAGGGATCAACAGAAGTATTGGGTTGATTCTGCTTTGCTGTGGGTTGATAGGCGCTCTTGTCGGCTTGGCTGATTTGATGTAGGTCTATTCTTTTCTTCTCCAAAACAAGGGGAGTTGTCTGACAAGTCAAGCTTTTTAGTTACTTTTGTGCAGAATGCAAGGGCTCACAGGCTCTTTTTCATTCAGTAGAGAAATAACGTATAACACAAAATCAGTATCATGAAAAGATTATTCTTAACCATTGCAGCTTGTTTTTTGTTGCTACCTTTTGCTCTTGAGTCTAATGCACAAGAGACTTCATTCAAGAAAGGAACAGGTATTTGGAACTTGGGGGTGGGATTAAATAATGCCTATTCTACACTTCCTCCTCTTTCCGCATCATTTGCATATAGTATATCGGACTATGTTTGGGACAGTAGAAGCGCCCTTGGTATGGGAGGTATAGTTGCCATTGCCGGAAACTCCTACACAACAAGTATTCTTGCTGCTCCTCGTATCTCTCTTCACTACAGCTTCATCCCGAAGTTGGATACCTATGTTGCAGGATATGCCGGAGTAAGATTCCAAAGTATAAAAACAGAAGCCAATGAAACAAAACACAGAAATGCCTTTGACTACGGCTTCAATGTCGGTACAAGGTACTTCTTTACACCGATGTTTGGTGCTTTCTTGGAGCTTGGATATGGTGTAAGCTATGGTAACATTGGAGTTTCTCTAAGATTATAATAGAAGATTATCACAAAGAAAAAACCTCGGTTCGCAACAGCAAACCGAGGTTTTTCTTTTTCTCTTCAAAAGACTAAGCGTACATAAGAGCTTCTCTAATTTTTGCCATATTATATTCCTTGGTATTTTGAGAGACAAGGAACCAGTCGATAATAGTCCAGATACCGCAACCTCCACCTGTTAAGAGCTTGAGGACTCCAAGACCAACTTGTCCCAACATAAAACGGTCGATACCCAAAGTGCCTCCCAAAATGGAGATTACAAGCATAATCATCGGGTCTCTGAGCTCAATTCCTTGCAGGCGAGATAGGACAGAGTCGTCTCTTGATGATAGGTGTTCACGAAGTTCATTCAAAGCATAAGGCTCAATGTACTTAGAGATGCTTAAAATGTAGTAGTCTAATCTTTGCTGATCCATTCTTGTATGTATTTATGTTTAAAGTCTTCCGGATGCCCTTCTTGCACCTTGTGTCAAATGTAGCAATATTTTTTTAATGTTTGGGCAAACTTTTTGATGCTCTTTGGGAAGAAATCGGGGCAACTCCATTTATTTGTTTTTAGACATACCGTACTCGACCCAAAAGAAGATAAAGCTGAGCAGATAAAGAGCGAATGTCCAGATGATAATAGAAATATAGGATTCTTTAAGCTGTTCTATAAATCTTCCGGAAAAGATGAATGTGAATAGAATCGCTCCCAAGACAGTTAAGGGATACTGTATAGCGCGATAGAGTGCGTAGCGAGTTCTGCTTTTTTTCATAATGGATAAAAGTTGGATTGTGTGATATTATATAAAATAGGAGTTCTGCCTGAGAAAACCTCTCTTATCAGAACTCCTATTTGTAGTGTGTTAGAATGCCAATATAATAGGAAGGAACTTTTCGGCAGAGAGAGAAGCTCCTCCGATAAGACCTCCGTCAACATCCGGCTTGGCAAACAGCTCCGGAGCATTGCCTCCATTGCAGCTACCGCCATAAAGAATGGTGAGATCGTTGGCTACACTTTCTCCATACTTCTTAGCAACAATGCTGCGAATATGGGCATGTATCTCTTGTGCCTGATCACTTGTAGCCGTCTTACCTGTACCGATAGCCCAAACCGGTTCGTAAGCAAGAACGATCTTACCGAACTCTTTTTCACAAAGGTGGAAAAGGCTTTCTACAATTTGCTTTTCTACGACTTCAAAATGGCGGTTGGCTTCTCTTTCTTCCAATACTTCGCCAATGCAGAAGATTGGAGTAAGACCTTGTGCAAGTGCCAAATCGACCTTTGTCTTCAGGATCTCTTCTGTTTCATGGTAATAGCTGCGACGCTCGGAGTGTCCAATGATAACATGGCTTGCTCCGGTACTTGCAATCATTTCTACAGAAACTTCTCCAGTGTAAGCTCCGGAGGTATGGTCGGCACAATTTTCTGCTGCGACCTTTATTGCAGATCCTTTTACCACCTCAACCACAGAAGCCAAATGTGTAAAGGGAACGCCAAGAATTACCTCACACTTGAGGTCTTTTCCTTCTATTGCCTTTTTTACATCTTCTGCCAACTTAACACCTTCTTGCAGGCTGGTATTCATTTTCCAGTTTCCTGCCACAATGTTTTTTCTCATATCTAAATTATTGTTTTTGTTGTAATATGGCTTTCTTCTCTTTATCTCTTTTCTTTATATCCACAAAGAGAAGAATGAGAAATATCACAAAGGTAATGATGCTTCTCCACCACGTTAATAAGAACTCTTTCCATGCGTAACTCTTTGGGAGAGGATCGAATGGATGTTCTGAAAACTCTTCATCCTCTATAAGATCATAGAGGTCTGAAAAGCTTACCTTGCGACGAATGATGCTGCCATCCAAAACAACCAATCCGGGATTGGATCGTATTACTGTCTTAGCTGTAGTCTCATCAAGGTAGGCAATAGAGTATTCCGGATTCAAGTTGCTGATGATATTTTTTATCTCACCGGACTCCATATCATTACTCATAAGGAGCATTAAACTTCCTCCCTGCTCTCTGGCTATACGGTTTAGAGAGTTTAGCAGAGAGGTCTCCTTTAACTGCATCTTTCTAATATCGGGAGTTATCAGAAGCATTACCTTGTTATCCGGAGAGAGAACATCGGGAGTGATTTCTACTCCATCTCTATTGATGACCATAAAATCTGTTGCCGGGGCAATGTCTCCCGCAGATATTAGTTTCGATGCATCTCGAACATAGGTCCACGTAGAATCGAGATGTTCTATTTCATCAATGTTGAACGTCATCTCAACCTCTCCTTTTTTGTACACAAACTTGTAGTCGTATTCCGCTTGCTTGAGGGTCGAGTCTGCTTCGTATCCTTTCAGTTTCGCGAGAGACTTGCCTACCTTATAGGGTCTGAAGTCCAATGCCGGCAGTTTGCGATAGTTGGTATCGGCAAAGGAGAGAAAGAAGAGAATAAATAAGACGAGGTTGATAACATCAGAATTTTTTACTCTTAGCACACGAGGGCGATCTCTTCCGAGAAAGATAAGGACAGAAAGGAAGAGAAGGATAAGATTCTTTGCCAGAGTTGCCGAGTTGGGTACATGAATGACATCTCCAAAGCATCCACAATCGGTTATCGGATTGGCTATGCTGATATAAGCGGCAAAGAGGGAAAAGAGAGTCATCAGCATGAGCGTTATCCATGCTGTAAAAAAAAGAAATGTCCCGGTGAGCAGGCATGCTCCAATGGTAAATTCTGTCGTGGAAAGAGCTATGCTGCCGATAAGAGAAAGCGTTTCATCTACCGGAATCCCAAAGGCACTACCATACTCTTCTATTTTATATGCTGTCCCCAGTGGGTCTATCCCTTTCATCAATCCTGAAAGAAGGAACAAGACTCCGACCACAAGGCGAGCGATTCGTATAGCAAAAGTAGGTATAGGATTACGATACCTGTCCAAGGTATCTATGGGTTGGCTCATTTCTGTTCTTCTCCCTCTAAGATGATACGGATGAGCGCAAAGATCGAATAGTTGATAATGTCATAATAGTTGGCATCTATGCCTTCCGATATTTTGGCTACCCCTGGATGATCTTCTAACTGCTTGGTTCTGAAAATTTTTGTGAGCATCAAATCTGTCAATGAGCTTAAGCGCATATTGCGCCATGCTTCACCATAGTCATGATTCTTTTTCTGCATCAAGGACTTTGCTTTGCCCAGATAATCATCGTACCATTCGAGAGCCTGATCTGATGAGACTTCTTCAGGAGTGGCACGTACGCCATGCTCTAAAAGAATGAGGCCAATGGCTCCATAGTTTACGAGAGCAATCAACTCTCCGGTAGAGCTTTCGTTGACAAGATTAGTCCCCGTTTCTTCTATTGTTCTTATCCTATTGAGCTTGATGAACATTTGGTCCGTAATAGCAGTGGGACGCATGATGCTCCAAGAAGCTCCGTAGTCAGATAGTTTAAGTTCAAAAATCCTACGACACTGACGCACTATTTCATCGTACTGGTCAGAGGTATTAGCTGCAGTCATAAGAGGTAAACAAACGTATTATGTTACAGGCACAAAGATAATAAAATATCTACTTTCACTATCTTTGTACAAGATGGAAAACCTACTTCAAACCTCTATTATGTATCTTCCCGGAATGGGGGATGTTCGTGCTTCTACTCTCCGTAGTGAGCTCGGAATTGCTACGTTTGGAGATCTTTTGGAGTACTATCCTTACCGTCATATAGACAGGACACACATTTACTCTACCGGAGAGATTCGTGAAGAGATGCCTTATGTCCAACTCAAAGGAAGCATCATTGACCCACACATAGAAGGAGAGGGAAGAAAGAAGAGGCTTGTTGCAAGATTTTTAGACTCATCGGGAGAGGTTGAACTCATTTGGTTCAACAGCATAAAGTTTATCCAGAAACAGATAAAGCCGAATGTTGAGTATATTATATTTGGTAAGCCATCCCGTTTTGGCTTAGGTTGGAGTATTGTGCACCCGGAACTGGATGACGCTATTTCGCAACGCTTCAAGGCGGGAACTCTTTTCCCTGTTTACTCCGTTACGGAGAAGATGAAGAAGGTCGGGATAAGCATTAAGGTTCTTAGGGATGCGATCTCAAGGCTTATAGATATTGTGCGTACCAATCATTTACCTGATACTTTGCCGGATTATATCACGAAAGGTTATAATATGCTTTCTCGTTGGGAAGCATTGGAAGCCGTACATTTTCCCACTGATGAAGACAGACTTCGGCGCGCAATAATGCGACTCAAAGCAGAAGAGATCTTTTGGATACGGCTTAGAATGCGTTACATTGCAGAGAAACGTCATACCGAAGAGGCAGGTCTTCCGATACATGGAGTGGGACACTTTTTTAATCAATTTTTCAATGAAAAGCTTCCTTTTCCTTTGACCAGAGCACAAGAGAGGGTTATACGGGAGATATATAACGATATGAGGAGCGGAAGCCAGATGAACAGGCTTTTACAAGGAGATGTCGGAAGCGGAAAGACTATGGTGGCTCTTCTTTCCATGCTTATTGCAGCAGATAATGGTTACCAATCTTGCCTGATGGCGCCGACAGAGATTTTGGCAATCCAACACGCCGCAACGATACGTTCTCTCTTGGGAGATCTTTCTATCAATGTGGCTTTGCTTACCGGTTCCACTCGAAAGAAGGAAAGAGAAAAGATCCATCAAGGTCTTCGAGATGGGAGTGTACATATTATTATAGGAACCCACGCACTCATAGAGGAGAACGTGCAGATGAACCGGCTCGGTTTGGCTGTCATTGATGAGCAACACCGTTTTGGCGTGGAGCATCGTTCCAAGTTGTGGGACAAGAATCGTATTATTCCTCCGCATGTTCTCATCATGAGTGCCACGCCCATACCTCGAACTCTGGCAATGACTCTTTATGGAGATCTTGACGTTTCGGTCATTGATGAGCTTCCTCCCGGACGGACTCCCATAGAAACAACACATCGCTACCCTGCTCACAAATCGGAAGTGTATCGCTTCATGGAACAAGAGATTGACAATGGCAGGCAGGCATACGTGGTCTTTCCCCTTATTGAGGAGAGCGAGAAAACAGACATGAAGAACCTTCAGACCGGTTATGAAGAGCTCAAGAGCCGCTTCCCGAATATCCCCATTGGCTTCGTGCACGGCAAGATGAAGTCCAAAGATAAAGAGGAGGCGATGAAAAGATTTGTTTCTGCCCAAGACAAAATATTGGTCTCCACGACCGTAATAGAAGTGGGAGTGAATGTCCCGAATGCCACAATCATGTTGATAGAAGATGCCAATCGCTTCGGACTTTCCCAGCTTCATCAGCTACGAGGACGAGTGGGCAGAGGAGCTGCAAAGAGCTACTGTATATTGATGACGGACTACAAGCTTTCCGATAATGGAAAAAGGCGTATGGAAATCATGACGGAGAGTACCGATGGATTCTTTATCGCAGAGCAGGATCTCAAGCTTCGCGGGCAAGGAGATTTGGAAGGGACGCAGCAGAGTGGTGTGGGTGGAGTGCTCAAAATGGCAAATCTGGCAAAGGATGGACGGATTGTACAGTTCGTCTCCAATCTGATAGATGAAATCTTGAGTAAAGATCCGACGCTGACGGCTGATCCTCTCAATGCACCGTTGCATAAAACACTCTCCGAATACATGGAGAAAAACAGAGACTGGGGGCAGATCAGTTAGTCTCATTTCTATTTCTCTTCTCTTGAGAGGTTGATTGCCGTTTCTTGCATTGTCAATTATCGTTAGAAGAGTTTCGAAAAAAAGTACCTAATCTTTTTGGGAAAGTACCTAATCTTTTTGGAAAAAGTACCTAATCTTTTTTGGAGAAGCACTAAAGGTTTTGGGTAAAAGCACTAAAGGTATTTGTCGTTTTGTCCGGAGATAATTTTTTCTTTTGTTTATACTCTGAAATAAAGGAAGGGGGAGGAAGCCGGGCTTGAAGCCTTTGTGAATTTTGATTTTTAGAAGAAATGCTTTACCTTTGAGAGGAAGACACACAGCGTGAACACGTTATAAACCTTTAAAGAATAAATGATCATGAAAAAATTACTAACATCTTTTGTGTTTCTCCTGTTGGCTACACTTGCTGCCGGCTGCGTCAATTTTGGAGACATCGACTCACAGCGGTCTTTAACGCAGGGAGAATTGGTAGGTCGGCAGATACAGATGATTGTAAAGACCAAGAACATCCGCTATTTCCATTTTGCAGATTTACCTGATCACGAACAGAGAGCACACAGGTTTACGGTCAATAGAAATATGCTGGTCTATAAACCTTACAACGGGGAGAATGAGCAGATTTATGTCAGCCTTGAAGGCGTGAAGGGACTCCGTATCGAGCTGGCACACTCTTCCTATCCGGATGATGCAAGAAGTGTCTGGAGCATAGGTCTCCTATATGACGATCATAAGTGATAGAGTGCCTTCTTGCAGTGTTTGAACATTTTGTAATCCATCTAATAAAAACAGAAAGTAGTCATGAAAAAGATATTTTCCATTATCGCAACTTTTGTTGCCATTGTTGCTTTTACAACCGGTTGTGCCAACTTTGGAAATACTCAAGATCCTCCTCTCACACCCGGAGAACTTATCGCAGATCAAATCTTTGAAATTTCCAGAAGACATCAGATAGACTTCTTTCACTTCTCGGACAAAGGACCTATGGGAATGGAAGCAAGGCGATTCGGACTCAGAGGCAACATGATCTCTTACAAACCCGATATAGAATCCGATGTTATCGAATACAGAAGCCTTGAAGATGTTATTCAGATTCGGATAGAAAGAGCTCGCTCTCCCTATTTGGATACTCCAAAAAGCGTCAAAAGTATAGGACTTGTGTTTCGAGACAGAATAAAATCACAAGAATAAATTCAGTTAAACATGTACATATATATATGTCATCTATTTTTACCAAAATAATCAACGGAGAAATTCCTTGCCATAAAGTAGCCGAGACAGAGCATTATTTTGCTTTCTTGGACATAGCTCCTTTTGTAGAAGCCCATACGTTAGTGATTCCAAAAAGAGAAGTGGATTACATTTTTGACCTGACGGATGAAGAGCTATCGGGACTTATATGCTTTGCTAAAAGAGTGGCAAAAGCAATAGAAGAAGTAACAGGATGTCCTCGGATGGCATTGGCTGTTATGGGACTCGAAGTGCCACATGCGCATATTCATCTTGGTCCTATACGTTCAGAAGGAGATTTTCGCCCTGAGAATAGGGCTAAGACTCCTCCTACATCGGACGAATTAGCTGAGACAGCTCGAAAGATTCGATCCGTGTACGAGCGAGACAATAGATGATGTATTGTTCTACTTTTTACGAAGAAGGCCTTCATTATTGAAGATCCGCAAAGGATTATAAAAGGCATTGGGATTAGGGGATGATCTCAATGCCTTCTTTTTTCTCTGAAAGGGATAGTTGCAGCACTATTTCCTGCCATAATCTGCCGGGATCTCACCCCAGCGATCCGTCTCCCATTTCAATATTTTATACTTGGACAGGTCGTGGGTTCGTAACCACTCTTCGGCTCTTCGGATATGGCTCCAGAGTAGCTCTGTTTTACTGTTTTTTGCAAGCTTGGACCCGCACTCTTTTTTGCGAATCCACACCATCGCAGTTCTGCTGTCAGAGTATATTGTGAAGTTATGTCCCTGCTGCTCCATCCATGCCAAAGCATGCACAATGGCAAGAAACTCTCCTATATTATTTGTACCACAAGGATAGACTTTACTTGAAAAAACAGACTCTCCGGTAGATGTCCATACTCCTCTGTACTCCATTTTGCCGGGACTTCCGGAGCATGCCGCATCTACGGCAATACTTTGCCACTCCACCTCCTGCTCTTTTGTCCTTTCTTGTGAGATGCTGTTTGTTTTTCTTTCTGTTGAGGATCGTTTCGTAGAAAGGTATGCACTCGCCCCTGCTTCCAATATAGCCTCTGCTTCCTGCTCGCTTATATCCTCAAAAGATTTGTACTTCGCACCATCTACCCCGATTACCTCTTTTTTGCAGTCGTTCCACGAAAGATAAATCCCCGGAGTCCTGCCACTCCAGACTATGTAAGTCTTCTTGCTTTTTTGTTTCATCCCGAATCAATCTTTTACCTCATTGGCAACATAGACTATGACAGGATGAGAAGAGCGGATAACAAACTCTTCACCAACGGATTCATTGAGAGATGCTTGCCAGAGAGCAGAAAATCCTTGTTCTTCTATCTCATATAGAAGACCTTTTGTGGAGAAAGGCTTTTCGGTAATGGGAAATAGTGAAATCTGCTGCTTAGGTCTTACTCTGAAAGTGATATTTCCTACAACGGGAAAGAAAGAACCATAATCACTCACCATACAGACATTCATTCCCATACGTCTGTACTCCTCTAAAAGAAAGATATTGGCGATAGTGTGATCCTCTCTCAATCCGGTCGCTCCAACTATCATCACCTCACTCCATCCTCTTTCTTTACAGCAGATTACTGCTTTGGTAAGGTCATTGGTCTCTTGATCGGCTATTTGGACAAATAGTTCTCCATACTTCCTCATTATTTCGGCAGGAATCGAGTCTCCATCCCCAACGATGAGTTTAGGATCAAGAGCCGTGTCTGTAAGTAGGTGTTTTGAAGCTCCATCGCAGATGATCAGGTTGGGAGAGTCATAGAGAAACTGTCTCACTGCCGGAGATTCAGGATACTCTCCTTGTGCCAGAATTATTGCAGAAGGAGATAAAGCAGATAAAGAGGTATCTATAAGGTTCATGCTTCAAAATATTAGGTCTCAAAGGTAGCCATTTCCTATAAAAATTTAGGAATGTCAAAATATATTTTCTATCTTTGAAACGTTCGGATAACAGGGTTTTTACACTCTTTTTTATCCACAATTAACGCTCATACTTAAAACCATTAACCTCATATTTATGGCACAAGAGATTAAAAATCTGAAACCACAGTCTGTTTGGTCTTATTTCTACGACCTTACACAAATTCCTCGTCCTACCGGTCAGGTAAAGGAAGTCTGCGACTATCTTCTTCGGATAGGTAAGGAGATTGGGGTGGAAGTACAACAAGATGCAGTAGGCAATGTCATCATGCGTAAGCCGGCATCTCCCGGATATGAATCGAGAAAAGTGGTAACGCTGCAATCTCACGTAGATATGGTTCCACAGAAAAATAGTGGTACTCCTCACGATTTCAGCAAAGATCCTATTGATGCTTATGTCGATGGCGAATGGGTAAAGGCAAAAGGAACTACTCTTGGTGCGGATAACGGTATCGGGGTCGCTTATGCTTTAGCCGTTATGGCAGATAAGAGTCTCGTGCATGGCCCGTTGGAAGCTCTCTTTACAATTGATGAAGAGGTCGGAATGGTTGGTGCTTTCGGGCTACAACCCGGATTCAGCAAAGGAGATATTCTTTTGAATCTCGACTCTGAGGAAGAAGGCAATCTTTATATTGGATGTGCCGGAGGCATAGATGTCGGAGCTACTCTCAGCTACGAAGACAATCAGCCTGTTCCGGAAGGCGATATCGCTGTGGAGATTATTCTGAATGGTCTTAAAGGCGGACACTCCGGAGTAGATATCCATTTGGGTAGAGCAAACGCCAACAAGCTGATGTTCCGCTTTCTCAAGAAGATAGTGGAAGATCTTGGTGTATGTGTCTCTTTTGTAGAAGGAGGCTCCCTCAGAAATGCCATTCCTCGTGAGTGTCGTGCTATCGTAACTCTTCCGGAGGAAGATGCAGATATGCTATGGGAAGCTGTGTCGGACTATCGAGACCTTTATAATAGGGAGTATCACGGAATAGAGAACGAAGTAAGGTTGGAAGCACACAAGTGCGAACTTCCCAAACAGATAGTACCGAGAGAGATACAGGACAATGTTATCCATGCCGTAGAGGCAGTGCAGAATGGAGTTGTAACCATGTTACACGACTTCCCCGATACAGTGGAAAGTTCATCCAATCTTGCCTATCTCAGACTTGGTAATGGAGAGTTGGATGTGAAGTTTCTTACCAGAAGCTCTTCGGATAGCCGCAAGATGATGGTGGCATCCTCTATCGAAAGTGCTTTCGCTCTTATCGGGGCAAAAGTGGAGATGAGCGCAAGCTATTCCGGATGGCAGCCCAATGCGGAGTCTTACGTGATGGATGTCATGAGAGATACCTACACCAAGATGTTTGGAGAAGCTCCGGGAGTAAAGGTGATGCACGCAGGTTTGGAGTGCGGTATCCTTCAGGGAGTCATGCCGGATATGGACATGATCTCCTTTGGTCCTGAAATCCGTCATCCTCACTCACCGGATGAGAAAGTAAATATCCCAAGTGTGGAAAGAGTCTATAACTATCTTGTAGAAGCTCTCAAAGCACTTTAACTCTGAACAGGTCAGACCAAAAATAGATAGAGGCGAACCGAAAAAGACATTGTCATTTCGGTTCGCCTCTATTGTTCGGACTCTCTTTTCGGAATCAACATGAAGATACACACTCGTGCCATATCGCTTACCACGGTAAAGTACTCGGACACAAAGTCCATTGCACACCTCTTCACGGAAAATCTCGGATCGGTATCATTTCAGATTCCTCGTGTGGCAGGCAAGAAAGGCAGTGCTTTTCGTTCGCTGTATGTCCCGCTTTCAGTGGTAGAGTTGGTATATGACCACAAACCATTAAGACAGATTCACCTTGTGGGAGAGTTGCAACACCTTCTCATTCCTTCGGCACCATCACGCTCGTTGGTGGCTAACGGAGTTGCTATTTTTCTGACAGAGTTTCTTCACCGTCTTTTAGCACCCATGCAGGGAGAAGAGCAGGGAGCACTGTTCCGTACAATACTGTCTGCGATAGACGCACTGGATAAAGAACCCGATGTCGTACTTGCTTCGCTTCATCTTCATCTTATGGTCAAGCTGTTGGATGATTTCGGTATCGCTCCCGACCATACAGGCTACCGCCCCGGTTATCTCCTGCACAGAGAAGAGGGCTGCTATGTGTCATCTTTCTCTGCATCCGAACCGGAACGCAACACTTCTCGGTTACTGCATGAGCTACAACAGCATCCTCTTCCTTCTGCCTTTGCGATGACCCGGGAAGATAGAGGCAGACTGCTCGATCTTTTGCTCTCTTACTATGATATTCATCTCCATAGCATAGGGGATCTTAAGTCCCTGCCTGTCCTCAAAGAGACCTTCTCTTAATCTTTTCTCAAGCAACTTCTCTCCTAACCTCTTCCGACAAGAAAATTGCTCAATACTATCTAATTGGCTAATTTTGCAGAGAAAAGTCGGAGCTTTCTTTCGGCTTCCGCCAAAGAATAAAAATTCAATCTCTACACCATGCAAATATCAGAAATAGGAGCTAATGCTCTTATAGACAGACTTACAGCATCATTTGAAGGCTTTGACAACCGGGACGATGCTGCACTCTTCGACCTTAAAGGTATGGGCGTTACCGCCACGCATCTTATGTTGGAGGGGGTTCATTTCGATCTTCGCTATATGCCCGTCCATCACTTGGGCTATAAAGCGGTGGCGACCACCCTTTCCAATCTTGCTGCGATGAATGCCACTCCGGCTTATATATCCGTTGCCATCGGTGTTACGGCACAGTGGGAGGTGGAAGATTTGGAGACACTCTATAAAGGTATCCGGATTGCAACAGAGCGTTTTGGTGTAAAGCTCCTCGGTGGAGACACTGCGCCATCCGTGGCAGGCTTTACCATTGCCGTTACAGCCATTGGAAGTGCAGACCCCGACACTGTTGTTTGCAGAAAAGGAGCAGCCCCCAACGATCTCATTTGCGTATCCGGCAATCTTGGTGCAGCCTATATGGGACTCAAAGCATTGGAACGAGAGCAGGAGGCTTACGATGGCAGTAGCGACTACAAACACGATCTTGGAGATCGCACCTACCTGTTGGAGCGTCAGCTTACACCTCAACCTCGCTTCGATATTATGGATATGCTCTCTCTTGCAGGCGTGAAACCCACCTCCATGATAGATGTTACAAAGGGCATCGCAAGAGATTTGCTTGCCCTTTCCCAAGCGTCCGGCGTGGGAATGAAGCTCTACGAGGAGCGTCTTCCGATAGATTATGAGACCGCTTCCATGGCGGAAGAGATCGGCATCAATGTCTTTTCTGCTGCTCTTTATGGCGGTGAAGATTATGAACTGCTCTTTACTGTCCCGTTGGGTTTTAAGGATGTGATAGAGCAGATGGAAGGCATTGCCATTGTAGGTTACGTTACGGAGCCGGGCACTCCGGCACTTCTGATAACCCAGGATGGAAGGGAAGTGGAGCTGAAAGAACAGGAATAACAGACAACAACATGGATAAAGTGCGTGTGCGCATTGTGCGCAAGACCTTGAACGAACTCCCCGAATATGGGACACCGGACTCGGCAGGGATGGACGTGAGAGCAAACATAGAAGAGCCTCTTACGCTTCAACCTTTGGAAAGAAGGCTTATCCCCACCGGGCTGTTTATAGAACTTCCGCGCGGATACGAGGCTCAGATGAGACCCCGAAGCGGTTTGGCTCTCAAGCATGGCATTTCACTTGTCAATACACCGGGCACGATAGATGCGGATTATCGTGGAGAGATCGGCATCATTCTCATCAACCTCTCTCAAGGAGCATACACGCTTCAACCGGGAGAGCGAATCTGCCAGATGGTTGTAGCCCCTTACACGAGAGTGGAGTGGGACGAAGTGGAAAGCCTGACCGACTCGGAGAGAGGAGCAGGAGGGTTCGGACACACAGGTAAAGTATAACGAATAAAAGGAGAATCATGTCTAAAGAGAAGATTGCACGGATAGGACTTCCGGAACTTTACTACTCTCTTCAAGGATACACGAAAGAGAAATTTTTCAAAGACCTTATAGCAGGTATCATTGTTGCCATCGTGGCTCTGCCGTTGGCCATTGCTTTCGGGATAGCAAGCGGTGTAAGTCCGACCGAAGGTATTATCACAGCCATTCTCGGAGGTTTTATCGTTTCCGCTCTTGGTGGTTCCACCGTACAGATAGGCGGTCCTACGGGAGCTTTTATCGTCATTGTTTTTGGCATCATTCAGGAGTTTGGTATTGCCGGACTTGCTGTGGCTACGGTGATGGCGGGGGCAATGCTGATGTTGCTGGGCTTTCTGCGTTTGGGGACGGTGATCCGCTTCATCCCCTATCCCATTATTCTCGGCTTTACGGCAGGTATTGCGGTAACCATCTTCACCACTCAGGTGAAAGATATACTGGGATTGCAGATAGAGAGTGTACCGGGAGATTTTATCGGAAAGTGGCAGACCTACTTCGCTCATCTCGATAGTTGGAATCCGTGGTCGCTTCTGTTCACTGTCTTAGCGGTGCTGACCATTGTCTATGCTCCCAAGATACACAGACAGATACCGGGATCGCTTTTGGCTCTCATCGTGCTTACTCTCGGAGGATATGCGCTTACCTCTTTCGGAATGCCCAATGCTCCGGCTACCATAGGCGATCACTTTACATTCACATCGGGTCTTCCGGAGTTTCAGACTCTGGATCTCAGTGTGGCTACACTGAAAAAGCTTCTCCCTTCAGCCTTTACCATTGCCATGCTCGGTGCCATCGAGAGTCTGCTCTCAGCCTCTGTGGCGGATGGTGTTACCGGTGCTCGGCACAACTCCAATGTAGAGTTGATAGCGCAAGGAGCCGCTAATGTCGTGGTGCCTTTCTTCGGTGGCATCCCCGTAACAGGCGCAATAGCACGCACGATGACCAATATCAACAACGGCGGACGAACACCCGTTGCCGGCATCGTACACGCTGTCATGTTGCTCGCCATTCTCCTTTTCCTCGGGCCTCTTACTGCTTACATCCCATTGGCTGCTCTTGCCGGAGTGCTTGTGATAGTGTCGTACAACATGAGCGGATGGCGTTCATGTCTGGCTATTTTTAAGGGACCGAAGAGTGATATAGTCGTTCTTCTCGTAACCTTTTTCCTCACTGTTCTCATAGACTTGACGGTAGCCATTGAGATAGGGATGCTGCTTGCCGTACTTCTTTTCATGCGAAGATTGCAGAAAGCAACCGGTATCACTCGCCACGACAAACAGTTCGATGCTCTTTCCCATTCCGATACAGACCGCAAAGAGGTGTTGGATGTTCCGGACGGGGTGGATGTTTACGAGATAGCAGGACCATTCTTCTTTGGGATGGCAAACAGTTTCGACGAAACCATGCGTCAGGTGCATCACAAACCTACGGCTCGTATTGTGCGGATGCGGAGAGTGCCTTTTGTAGATAGTACAGCGCTTCACAACCTTAGCATGATGGCGGACTTTCATAAGAAACAGGGTATTCATCTTGTCCTCTCCGGCATACAGCCCGAAGTGTACAAGGAGTTGGAGCAGTCCGGACTGCTGGACGAGCTGGGACGTGAGAACGTCTGCGACAATATACACAAAGCATTAGAGAGAGTGCGATAGGCTCTCTCCTGAAAAAGCGAATGAAGATAGGAAATATAGATTTAGGGGCATATCCTCTGCTTTTGGCACCGATGGAAGATGTTACGGACTCTTCTTTTCGCCACATGTGCAAGGCTTTCGGTGCGGCTATGGTCTATACCGAGTTTGTCTCGGCAGATGCACTGATACGGGATATCAAGAGTACCGTGAGCAAGATGCAGGTACAGGATAGCGAACGTCCCGTGGCAATACAGATTTACGGACGGGATACGGAGACCATGGTGGAGGCTGCCAAGATATGCGAAGAAGCAAGACCGGATATTATAGATATCAATTTCGGCTGTCCCGTGAAAAAGATTGCCGGAAAAGGTTGTGGCTCCGGAATGCTCAAGAATCCGCCTCTCTTGCTGGAGATTACCGCGGCTGTCGTTAAGGCTGTATCCCTTCCGGTTACCGTGAAGACAAGGCTCGGCTGGGATATGGAAAATATCATCATAGAGGATTTGGCAGAACAAATTCAGGATGCCGGTGCTGCTGCCCTTACCATACATGGGCGTACAAGGAGTCAGATGTACACCGGTGAGGCGGACTGGGAACCCATTGCACGAGTGAAGGCAAATCCTCGTATCTCCATTCCGATCATCGGCAACGGTGATGTGGTCTCCGGTAAAGATGCTCTCAGACGCTTTCGGGAGACCGGAGTAGATGCTGTGATGGTGGGCAGAGCGAGTATAGGCAGACCGTGGTGCTTTGAAGAGATGCGTGCTTTGCTCGATGGCAAAGAAGCTCCGGCGCACCACTTCTCATGGTATATAGACATCCTCAAACGCCAGATAGAGGAGAGCATCCGGAAGACAGACGAACGCAGAGGCATCCTGCACGTTCGGAGGCATCTTGCAGCCACGCCTCTTTTTAAGGGAATACCGGATTTTAAGCAGACCCGAATAGATATGTTGAGAGCAGCTACGAAGGATGAGCTGTTCGAGATACTGGACAATATTCCGCTGAGATTTGATCTCTCCACCGTTGTAGTAAATCCGGACTTGAAGTAAAAAGCTCGATAGTCTTTCCAAAGAAGCTCCCACCGGTGCATTTGCCGGTGGGAGCTTTTGTTTTGAAAGGGATAAAAACTCTCTTTGTCCACGTTCATAAAATCTGTTTAACCTGTTCCGATTCTGAAATCAGGGCTTGATCTCTACACATCAAGGCTTGTTTTCCACAGACCAAATCTCGAAGTTTACCACTCACGCTTCTATTTCTAAAACTATAAAGCATTAGAGAAAGTTTTGATAATATTCAACCGGTTTTATAGACGGGTTAAACATTTTATCCAAAGCCGAACATTGCACAGGAAGATGCCTATAATTCTATTTTTAAGTCTTTTACGCTTTAGGAATAAATATTATTCATGCGAAATATATTTCCTGTGGAAAATATTTCTATCTTTGCAAAAAAATAATACGTAAAAGGAATACAATACCATATAAATCATGAAATACGTAATAGTAGGCGGGGTTGCAGGAGGCGCTACTGCTGCTGCCCGACTTAGAAGATTGGATGAACACGCCGAGATCGTGCTCTTTGAGAAAGGGAAGTATATCTCTTATGCCAACTGTGGTTTGCCTTATCACATCGGCGGAGTAATAGAAGAGAGAGATATGTTGTTCCTGCAAACACCGCAGTCTTTCTCCGATATGTTCCACATGGATATCCGTGTAGAGAGTGAGGTGCTCCGTATAGATCGTGCCGGAAAGCAGGTAGAAGTGCGCCGTGCAGACGGTACTACCTACATGGAGAGCTACGATAAACTTTTGCTTTCACCCGGTGCCGTTCCGGTGGTTCCACCGCTTCCCGGCATAGATAGTCCGGGTGTGTTCACGCTTCGTAACGTGGAAGATATGGACGCCATAAAGCACTACCTGGACAGCCATAAGGTGAAGAGAGCCGTGGTTGTAGGCGGTGGGTTTATCGGATTGGAGATGGCAGAAAATCTTCATGCCCGTCATATCGAAGTGAGTGTCGTAGAAATGGCACCGCAAGTAATGGCTCCGATAGACTTCTCTTTGGCTTCTGTCGTTCATGCTCACATGCATCAGAAAGGTGTGGGACTCTATCTCGGAAAAGCGGTTGCAGCCATTCGCCAAGCAGCCGAAGGCAGTGCACTGAGCCTTTCTCTCGACTCGGGAGAGACACTCGATGCCGATCTTATCCTTCTTTCAATAGGGGTACGCCCAAACAGTAAACTTGCTGAGGATGCCGGCTTAGAGATAGGCGAAGCGAGAGGTATAAAGGTAGATGACTATCTCCAAACCTCAGATCCTGATATTTTTGCCGTAGGAGACGCCATAGAGTTCAGGCATCCGATCACCGGAAAGAGCTGGACCAACTATCTTGCCGGACCAGCCAACAGACAGGCGCGTATAGTGGCAGGCAACATGAGCGGACTGCAAAAGCAGACTTATGAAGGAGCTATCGGTACGGCAATAGCCAAGGTCTTCGACCTCACCGTAGCTTCTACCGGCCTTGCCGCAAAGGCTGCAAAGAGAGAGGGATTGCCTTATCTTACAGCCACTGTTCAGCCCAACAGCCATGCGGGCTACTATCCGAACGCTTTTCCATTGACGTTGAAGATCGTATTTCATCCCGAAACCGGCCGTCTCTACGGCGCTCAGTGCGTAGGTGTTTCGGGGGTGGATAAGCGGATAGACTCCATTGCGCAGATCATCAAGCACGAAGGCACCATCTACGATCTGATGAAGACCGAGCAGGCATACGCTCCTCCTTTCTCTTCAGCAAAGGATCCCGTGGCTCTCGCAGGCTATGTGGCGGAGAATATCATTTCGGGTAAGATGAAGCCGCTATACTGGAGAGAGATGCAGGCAGCAGATCCGAAGAAGGTAACCATAGTGGATGTGCGTCCGAGAGAAGCATACGATGTGGAGCACATATCCGGTTCGATGCATATCCCATTGGAAGAGATGCGCTTCCGACACAGAGAGATCCCGAAAGATAAACCGGTATATATCTACTGTACGGTAGGTTTCAGAGGCTACCTCAGCTCCAATATTCTGTTGCAGAACGGCTTTACCGATGTGTACAATCTGATTGGCGGATACAGACTGTACTCTACAATAGTGGCGGACTACAGCTCTAAACCGGAGAATAATTTCTCCAAACCGAAAGCCTCTGCGGATACATCTGCCACGGTGATGCAGGTGAATGCGTGCGGACTTGCCTGTCCGGGTCCGATACTGAAGTTGAAGCAGTCGATAGACAAGATAAATGTCGGGGAGCGTTTGGCTATAGAGTCTACCGATCCGGGCTTTTCGAGAGATGCCCAAGCATGGTGCGACACCACGGGGCACACCCTCATCGCAAAAGAGACCAAGGGCGGAAAGTTTGTGGTAACGGTAGAAAAGACCGCTTGCAAGGCGGAGGGGACATGCGTGAGTACCTCTCCGGCAAAGGGCAAGACCTTTATCCTGTTCAGCGACAGCCTGGATAAAGCTCTGGCGACATTCGTTCTTGCCAACGGAGCAGCAGCCACAGGGCAGAAGGTTACAATCTTCTTTACGTTCTGGGGACTCAATGCCATAAAGCGCCGTTCACGCTCTAAGGTTACGAAAGACTTTTGGGGACGAATGTTCGGATACATGATGCCCAAAGACAGTAAAGGGCTTGGTCTTTCCAAGATGAATATGGGAGGATTGGGAGCAAAGATGATGCGCTTTGTGATGAAAAAGAGGCACGTGGACTCTTTAGAGAGTATGCGCGCTCAGGCTCTTGAGAACGGCGTGGAGTTTATAGCTTGTCAGATGTCCATGGATGTAATGGGAGTGGATCGCAAAGAGCTTATCGAAGAGGTTTCGATAGGCGGTGTAGCCACTTACATGAACCGTGCGGACGATGCCAATATCAATCTTTTCATCTAACTTTGAGGCTTCCGAATCTTTTCTTCTACAAGAATAAAGCGTTATGGAGAATGTAAGATGTATATGCCTGATGAGGGAACTGATGATCTCTATTCGGGATTTGGAGCAGCAGCTTATGGAGTCTGCCCAATGCGATCTGAACCAAGCGATGGCACTCTGTGTCATATCAGGGGAGCCGGTTTCCGCTTCCGAAGTCTCGGCTCGCATAGGTCTCCTGCCGGCTCATACGTCCAAGCTCCTCTCGGCAGTAGAAGACAGAGGGTGGATCGGACGGCGATTGGGGCGAGAAGATAAGCGTAAAGTCTTCTTTTCTCTCACTCGTAAAGGCGAGCAGAAGCTGGCAGAAATCCGAAGTTTGAACCTTACCATTCCGGAGCTGTTACAGCCTCTGTTTGAGGGAGCTGAGGTATAAACTTCTACAATAATCATACAGACAGCGTACCATTCGGGTGTAGAGATACAAAAATATCTCTCTCTGCACCGGGTGGTGCGCTGTCGCTTTTATATAAAAACAGCGTGGAGAAGATGCGCTGAAAACTTCCCGGTTTTTGTCTCTCTCTTGAAACCGGAAAGAGGAGATCTTTTCAATGGATTGATTTTTAGATAGATATGAAAAATCTTGAATTCGGAAAAATTTTTTCTTCAGTCCGTTTGATGGGCTGTTTTCGCGTTAATCGGTGTGAATTTTAACACCCCGACCTGTAAACGTTTCCTAATAAAGAAATTTGATTTTTCAGGTGTATTTTAGTATGAAAATACGTAAAAATCTGGTGGTTAGTGTTTTAGCGATTTTGGCTAAACACGTTAATCGAATCCGGTAAACGTGTTTAATGAAATCGGTAAACGTGTTCATTGAAAAATTAAACACGTTAAGCCGAAAGAATATGGGAAGAGGATGTCGTTTTGTGTGTAAATATATGAGAACAAAGGGAACAGCTCATTTGGTCATAACTAATTTTTTTCTTTATTTTGCAAGTCTATTGAGTTGGGTCGTACATTTTTGTATATCGGGGGCAAAAGAGCCTCTTAACCCACTGTGTATATAGCGACTTGCGGAAATAGTTTTCAAATATAGTATACTTATTTAATGGCTAAAGTGATTAAAATTAAAAAGGGCTTGGACATCAACATTGTTGGCAAGCCTCAAGAGGTTGAGGTGCATGCGCAGCCCTCTACCACCTACGGCGTTGTGCCGGACCATTATCCCGGTCTGCTGCCCAAGCTGGAGGTGAAAGTGGGAGACAGTGTCCTCGCCGGAACACCCGTTCTATTCCACAAAAGTTTTCCGGAGATAAAGATCGTATCGCCTGTTAGTGGTAAAGTGATAGCCATCAACAGAGGAGACAAACGTAAGATCTTGAGCGTTGAGATCGCTCCGGAAGCCTCTATCGAGTACGCTCCGTTCTCTGTGGAGACAAAGGGTAAGAGCAGAGAAGAGCTACTTGGACTGCTTCTTTCGAGCGGTATGTTTGCTCTTTTGCGTCAACGCCCATACGACTACCTCCCAAATCCTACCATTATCCCTCGTGATATTTTTGTTACTGCCAATGTAACCGCTCCCCTTACTCCCAAGGCACAAGCTCTTTTCGGGGACAGAGTGGAGGATATGCAGGCAGCGATAGACCTGCTGGCAAAGCTGACAACCGGGAAGGTTTATGTCGGTATCCCTGCCGGATCGGGCTTTAAGCTCTCCAACTGTGAAGTGATAGAAGTAGCAGGTCCACACCCTGCCGGCAATGTGGGAGTGCTTATCAACCATACGGCTCCGGTGAATAAGGGAGACACGGTATGGACTGTATCTGCTTCCGAACTGGTTATTATCGGAAAGTTCTTACGCACAGGGAAGACAGACTTCTCCAAGAAGGTGGGTATCGCCGGAGAGTGCGTGGCAACGAGAGGCATCGCAAACGTTATATGCGGTGCGAATGTGGCAGAACTGGTGAAAGATAAACTGGTGAACGACTCTGCCAAGAAGCGTATCATAGATGGAGATGTGCTTACGGGTACCATGCTGACGGACGAATATGCTTTTATGAGCCCGTTCTCTAAGGTGATCTCCGTGATCCCCGAAGGTGATGACACTCATGAGATGTTCGGCTGGGCTGCTCCCGGATTCAACAAATACAGCGTGTCGAGATCCTATCCAGCATTCCTTATGGGTAAGAAAGAGTTCAGCTTCGACACACGCATACGCGGAGGCAGAAGAGCCCTTATCGTGTCGGGCGAGTATGACAAAGTGTTCCCGATGGATATATATCCGGAGTACCTTGTGCGTGCAATAGTCTCTTTCGATATAGATAAGATGGAAGAGAGAGGTATCTATGAAGTGGCTCCGGAAGACTTTGCTCTGTGTGAGTTTGTAGATACATCGAAGCTGGAGTTGCAGTATCTGGTGCGCCGTGCATTGGATATGCTCTATAAAGAAATGAATTGATAACACTTCCCTAATACAGACAATACATTGAACGCGTTAAGAAAATATATCGACAAGATAAAGCCAAACTTTGAGAAGGGTGGCAAGTTATCTATGTTTCATTCCGTCTTCGATGGTTTAGAAACGTTCTTCTTCGTGCCTTCTACTACGTCCAGAAGAGGAGTACATATCCATGACGCCATGGACTCGAAGCGTACCATGACGGTGGTACTCGTGGCTCTGATGCCCGCTCTCTTCTTCGGGATGTACAATCTGGGCTATCAGCACTACATGGCCATAGGACAACAGGCAGGCTTTTGGGCTATGTTCCTGTATGGTCTTCTGGCTATCCTGCCCAAGATCATTGTAGCTTACGTTGCCGGACTCGGCACAGAGTTTATTTTTGCACAGATACGTGGACACGAAGTAGCAGAAGGATTTTTGGTAACAGGCTTCCTTATTCCTCTTATCGTACCGGTAGAGACTCCGCTTTGGATGATTGCCGTTGCCACTATCATTGCGGTAGTGTTTGCCAAAGAGGCTTTCGGAGGTACTGGTTATAATATCTTCAACATCGCTCTTGTAACTCGTGCGATCCTCTTCTTCGCTTATCCGGCGGCAATGTCCGGTAATGAAGTGTTCGTCAGAACCGGTTCTACTTTCGGTCTTGGCGGTGGAACTCCCGTGGATACATTCTCCGGAGCGACTCCTTTAGGACAGATCGCCGGTATGACAAAAGAGCAAGGACTGCAACCCGTAACCGATGTGGTGGGCAATGCTCTCTCTTCTTGGGACTACTTCCTCGGGCTCATTCCGGGTTCTATCGGTGAAACATCCGTTCTGGCTATCCTTATCGGTGCAGTGATACTCATTGCCACAGGTATTGCAAGCTGGAAGATCATCTGCTCTATTTTCTTGGGCGGATTTGCAACGGCTCTTCTCTTCAACCTTAGCGGTGCCACTGCCGGAATGCAGGTGTCTGCTTTGGATCATATGTTGCTTGGTGGCTTTGCCTTTGGCGCTGTGTTTATGGCAACAGACCCGGTAACTGCAACAAGAACAGAGCTGGGTAAGTGGATCTATGGCTTCCTTATCGGATTCTTTGCCATCGTGATCCGTCTTCTTCAACCCGGTTATCCGGAGGGTATGATGATGGCAATCTTGCTGATGAACGCCTTTGCTCCGCTGATAGACTACTATGTGGTGGATGCAAACGTGAAGAAGAGAATGCGCAGAGCCACGGTTGCCAACTCTAAGAAAGTAGCATAAGTAATCACCTCACTTAACAGATAAAAGGTTATGAATAGAAATAGCAATTCTTATACTATTATATATGCAGCCGTGATGGTGATTTTGGTCGCTGTGGGACTCGCGTTTACATCGCAAAGTCTCAAGGGACGCCAAACAGCCAATGCCAATATAGACAAGATGCAACAGATATTGAAGTCTATAAAGGTCTCTGCTACGGCTCAGAATGCACAAGCAGAGTACGGCAAATATATCAAGGAGGCTTTCCTTGTGAGAACAAACGGTGAAAGAGTGGAAGGCTCTGAGGGAACAGGCGTGAAAGATCCGGCATTTGCCGCAGACTTTGCCAAGGTTGTTCGTGAAGGAGACAAGGGCGAGTATCCTGTCTTTATAGCAGAAGTGGATGGCGTGAAGAAATATATCTTGGCCATGAGCGGTGCCGGTCTTTGGGGACCTGTCTGGGGCTTTATCTCTATTAATGATGATACTGCAACGATATATGGCGTGGACTTCAGCCACCAAGGGGAGACTCCCGGACTTGGTGCTCAGATAGTGGAACCGTTCTTTACCTCTGCATTTGAAGGCAAAACGATATTTACGGATGGTGCTTTTGCTCCCGTTCAGGTTGTTAAAGGCGGAAGCAAGCTGGCGAACGGCGTGGATGCGATAAGCGGTAGTACGCTTACCTCTAACGGTGTCAACGACATGATTCGCGACAGTATCAAAATGTACCAAGAGTTTCTTAAAAGCAATAAATAAACCAGTGTCATGGCATTACTAAGTAAAAAGAATAAAGAAATCCTGATAGGTCCGCTCAGCAAGAACAATCCGGTTGTTGTTCAGATGCTGGGTATCTGCTCCGCTTTGGCAGTAACGTCGAAGCTTGAGCCATCTCTTGTTATGGCAATCTCGGTAACCGTGGTTATTGCTTTTGCCAATGTGATTATTTCGTTGCTTCGTAATACGATACCCAACCGTATCCGTATTATCGTGCAGCTTGTTGTGGTGGCTGCTCTTGTAACTATCGTAAGTGAAGTGTTGAAGGCATTTGCTTATGATGTAAACAAGCAGCTCTCTGTCTTTGTGGGTCTGATCATTACGAACTGTATCTTGATGGGACGTCTTGAGGCGTTTGCTTTGGGCAATAAGCCGGGCGCATCTTTCCTTGACGGTATCGGAAATGGTTTAGGATATGGTATTATTCTTGTGATCGTAGGATTTTTCCGCGAGTTGTTCGGCTCCGGAACGCTGCTTGGCTACCAAGTGGTACCGGATTCGTTCTATGAAATGGGATATGTAAACAATGGCTTGATGATCTTGCCGCCTATGGCTCTTATCATCGTTGCTCTTGTGATATGGGTACACAGATCCTACACTCCGGAGCTGCAAGAAAAATAACCCGACGTAATAGTGTAATAATTAAGACATAAACAGAGACACAATGGAATATATCAGTTTATTTGTACAGTCCATCTTTGTTGACAACATGGTGTTTGCATACTTTCTTGGTATGTGTTCGTATCTTGCTGTCTCCAAGAATGTAAAGACCTCTTTGGGGTTAGGGTTAGCTGTTACGTTTATCCTCACCTGTACGCTTCCTCTCAACTATCTGTTGGAAAACTATGTGTTGAAAGAAGGAGCATTGGCATGGTTGGGGCCTGAATTTGCAGACGTCAATCTCAGCTTCCTGAGCCTTATCCTCTTCATTGCGATCATCGCATCTTTCACACAGCTTGTGGAGATGATCGTGGAGCGATTCAGCCCATCTTTGTACGCGTCATTGGGTATCTTCTTGCCTCTTATCGCTGTAAACTGCGCCATCCTCGGCGGATCGCTCTTCATGCAGCAGAGAGAGTTTGCCAATATCGGGCTTGCCACCACTTACGGTTTCGGTTCCGGTATAGGCTGGTTGCTGGCTATCATCGGTATGGCTGCCATTCGTGAGAAGATTGCGTACTCGGACATTCCGAAGCCTTTGCGCGGATTGGGTATCACGTTCATCATCACGGCTCTCATGGGTATCGCTTTCATGAGTTTCTCCGGTATCAAGCTGTCATAAGAGGTCATTACAGAAAGTCTAACAACAATAAAAGCAAAACATCATAATGTTATTATTAGCAATAAACGGAGCTGCGATAGGAGCCAGCGTAGTGGTCTTTCTTGTAGTTACCCTTCTGCTTGTAGCACTTCTTTTGGTAGCCAAAGCAAAGCTTCTGCCATCCGGAGACGTCAAGCTCACGGTGAATGAAGAAAAAGAGTTTGACGTTCCCATCGGCGGAACGCTTCTCAACACGCTTCAAGGCGAAGGCATCTATCTCTCATCTGCCTGTGGGGGCGGTGGTTCTTGCGGACAGTGCCGTTGTCGCGTGGTCGAGGGTGGCGGAGAGATCCTGCCCACGGAAGTAGGATTCTTTTCTCGCAAGGAGATCAAAGACCATTGGAGGCTCTCCTGCCAGACTAAGGTAAAAGAGAACATGCAGGTCGTGGTTCCGGAAGAAGTTTTCGGTGTAAAAGAGTGGGAGTGCACGGTAGTCTCCAACAACAACGTAGCATCTTTCATCAAAGAGTTTGTCGTGAAGCTGCCGGAGGGCGAGGTGCTCAACTTCAAGAGCGGATCGTATGCTCAGATCAAGATACCGAAGTACAACGTGAAGTTTTCCGACATGATCATCGGAGACCGTTTCAAGGGGGAGTGGGACAAGTTCAAGCTCTGGCCTCTTGAAGCATCTAATGATGAAGAGACCATCCGTGCGTATTCTATGGCGAACTACCCGGCGGAGGGCAACATCATCACACTCAACGTTCGTATCGCGACACCTCCGTTCGACCGCAATACCGGAACGTGGGCGGCAGGCATCAAGCCGGGTATAGCATCGTCCTATATTTTCAGCCTCAAGCCGGGAGACAAGGTGATGATGTCGGGTCCTTATGGAGATTTCCACATCCAGGACACCGACGCCGAGATGCTTTACATCGGAGGTGGAGCCGGTATGGCACCGCTCAGGGCACAGGTATTGGATCTGTTCAAGACGCTCAAGACCGGCAGAAAAGTCTCCTACTGGTACGGTGCGCGCTCCAAGAACGAGATTTTTTATGAGGAAGACTTCCGCGAAATAGAGCGAGAGTTTCCGAACTTCTCTTTCCACATCGCCCTTTCCGATCCGCTTCCGGAGGACAACTGGACGGGATACACCGGATTTATCCACCAGGTGATCCTCGACAACTACCTCATCAACCACGAAGCGCCGGAGGACATCGAGTACTATATGTGCGGTCCCGGACCGATGGCGAATGCCGTCAAGGGCATGCTCGACAGCTTGGGCGTTCCTCGCGAACAGCTTTACTTCGACGACTTTGGTTGATCCCCCGCGGGAAAGAATCGAAACATACCGAGTGCGGTCTTCGGAAGATACAATTCCGGAGACCGCACTTGTTTTTTTTCGTGCCCGTTTCGGGGCAAAATTCCGAAGCTCCGAAACGCACTTTTTCTCCCTTTTCCGCCTCATCCGGGAGCGAAGCGGGGAGAGGGCTGTTACTGCTTGAAAATGAGTACATAAGCACACATTTTTCGCTCCTCTCGCAAAGAGCCGAAATTTTGTACGTACAAAAATTTTTTTTCGTACGTACAAAAAAATATTTTCGTACGTACAAAAATAAATTTTCTTAGGTACGAAAATAAAGTCGCGTACGAACGAAAGATTTTTTCCATACCTGCGAAAGAAAATTTGCGTACGAACGAAAGATTTTTTTCATACCTGCAAAAGAAAATTTGCGTACGAACGAAAGAAATTTTTCGTACCTGCGAAAAAAAATTTCTGTATATACGAAAAAAAATTTCTGCATATACGAAAAAATATTTTTGCATATACAGAAATTTATTTCCTTGCGGACGGAAATTTCACCCCCTGCGGAAGGAGGTAAAAAGATGGGGGAGATTTTCGGCTTTTTGCCCCGTCTCAGGCGGCATCCGGAGCCTTCTTTGGATTTCTCCCTCAGCCTTCACAGACCACTCAAGTAAGTGCCTCTTACAATTCTATACGAACGGAAACAGATTCCGAAACCTCTCTTCCTCCATAATGCTCAACTACAGACCTACCGAAAAGCTATCCGCAAATATCTTTCTCAACGGAGGGTATCTTGCTTTTTACGGAGATAAAGGAGCGCTCTTGCAGAAAGATCTTGTGTACAATATCTCTTTGAATGCAGACCGGAACCCTCGCAAAAATGTCTCATTGGGAGGAAACTATACGTACACGCAGGCTCCGCCGCAGCTCGGAGTGCGGACGAAACACAACTACTCCTGCTCCTTTTACGTTACGACAAAGCTGCTGAAAGATAAGCTCTCCGTAACGTTGGATGTCCGAAATCCTTTCAAGAAATACAGCCGACTGCCGAATGGGGGGACGGATTTTATCAAGAGCGTTTCAATGACATTACCGCGCGCTCTTTGGGCTTGAAGGTTGCGTACAGCTTTGGTTCGGGTAAGAAGTCTACCGTTCAGCGAAACAAGAGTTTGGAGAATACGGACCTGGATCGCAGCACCGGAGTGAAATAATACCATTATATAAATAGAAGCAGGGTTGAAAAAACTTTCAACCCTGCTTGCTTAAAAGGAGAGTGTAAAGCGTGAAACTCTCTTCTTACTCGCCAAGAAACATCTTCATGTCTTCGTCCGGAGTGGTGATGCTGCCTATTCCGAAAGTCTGCACCAGCACGTTTGCCACGTTGGGAGACAGGAATGCAGGGAGAGTCGGTCCCAGATGAATGTTTTTCACCCCAAGTGAAAGAAGAGCCAGCAGTACTATGACGGCTTTCTGCTCGTACCATGCGATGTTGTAGGCAATGGGGAGATCGTTCA
Source organism: Porphyromonas canoris (assembly GCF_000769115.1). GTDB lineage: Bacteria > Bacteroidota > Bacteroidia > Bacteroidales > Porphyromonadaceae > Porphyromonas_A > Porphyromonas_A canoris. Next base: position 185,115 of record NZ_JQZV01000013.1, read on the forward strand.
CGTCATTCAGCTCAAACACCTCTTTCAGCTTCAAAGCAATCAGAGCCAGAGAGTAGCTGTCGTTGCACTGTCCGGCATCCAATACTCTCGGAATGCCGTTGATGTCTCCGAGCGGAAGCTTGTTGTATCTGTACTTGGCGCATCCGGCTGTGAGGATGACCGTATCTTTAGGAAGTTTTTCTGCAAATTCCGTGTAGTAGCTTCTGCCTTTCATGCGTCCGTCGCATCCTGCCATGACGAAGAACTTACGTATAGCTCCGCTCTTTACCGCCTCTACCACCTTGTCTGCCAAAGCGAATACCTGTGCGTGGGCAAAGCCTCCGATGATCTCTCCCTGCTCTATCTCCACCGGAGGAGCGCAGCGTTTGGCGTGTTCGATAAGGGCAGAGAAGTCTTTTGCTTTACCCTCCTGTCTGTCTGCGATGTGCTTGAAGCCCGCAAATCCGGAAGCTCCGGTGGTATAAACCCTGTCCGCATAAGTGGAAGTGCTGCGGGGCGGCACTATACAGTTGGTCGTGAACAGAATCACTCCGTTGAACGTTTCAAAATCTTCGTTCTGCTTCCACCACGCGCTGCCATAGTTACCGGCAAAGTGTTCGTACTTCTTAAAGGCAGGGTAATAGTGCGCCGGAAGCATTTCGCTATGGGTATAGACATCCACTCCCGTACCTTGAGTCTGCTCCAGCAGATCCTGCATATCTCTGAGGTCGTGCCCGGAGATGAGGATGCCCGGATTCTTTCTCACGCCGATATTAACCTTGGTTATCTCCGGGCTTCCGTAGGTTGTCGTGTTGGCTTTATCCAGTAGAGCCATCGTCTTTACGCCGTACTCACCACAGCGCAATACCCATCCCGTCAGCTCTTCCACCGATAGATCCTGTGTGGTGGCAACCAGAGCATCCTGCATGAAGATAAAGATCTCTTCCTGTTCAAAACCGAGATTGAAAGCGTGCTCGGCATAGGCAGCCATCCCTTTGAGTCCGTATATCAGAAGCTCTCTTAGCGATCTGACATCTACGTCTTCCGTTTGCAAAATGCCCACTATTGCTGCTTTGGCTTCCATCTCTTCCACGCTTTCTGCTCGCCATGAAAGGCTGTCCGATCCTCTCTCTTCCGGGACAGAGCCTAATGCTTCAAGCAGCTCGTCCCGTAGAGAAAGGGCTTCGTGAACACGTTTGACAAATCTCTCTTTGTCAAAGTTGGCATTCGTGATGGTCATGAATAGCGACTCCATCACAAACCGATTTGCTTTTGCCGGAACCTTTTCCCCCTTCTCACGAAGAGCAGATGCAAGGACGGATATTCCTTTCAGTAAGAAGACCAAAAGGTCTTGAAGGTTGGCAACATCGGGAGTCTTACCGCATACTCCACGCACTGTACAGCCTCTGTTTTGGGCTGTTTCCTGACACTGAAAACAAAACATACTCATTTCTTTCTGACTATTTAGGTTGTAATTCTAACTATGTATGGCAAAAGTATAGTGTCGGCACTAGTCTTCTCGTGATAATTATCACACAGAAGAGTAGAATATTATGTACCTTCGCAAAAAGGGATAAGTTATGGAAACACCGGATATACGTTTTTTCTGCACGCAATGCAGCAGTGGCGCAGAGGGAGAAACCTATGAGCTGAGCTGTGAGATACCGCATGTGGTAAAGCACTACAAGAAAGGAGAGTACATTGCATATCAGGGAGACAGAGTGGATCATCTCTATATGCTTACGAAAGGAAGGGTCAAGACCGAGCTTGTTTCCGATCCGGGTCTTACTCTGCATATCGACGAGATCAAAGCTCCCTACCCTTTGGCGGCAGTCTTTCTCTTTGCCAGAGAAAACTACTTTCCCGTGGATGTGATCGCCTTGGAGGAGTCGGAGATTGTGCTTTACTCGAAAGAGACCATAGAGAAACAGATGGCGAAGTGTCCCTATTTCTTTCGAGGCTTTATGGCATTCACCGCCGACCGGATGCAGTTTCTATCCGAAAGACTGAAGATATTCTCCATCAAAAGCATCAAGGCCAAGTTTGCCTTTTATATCTCCAAGCGGTCGAAAAATGGCGTCTTCGAGCTTGGGCGGAGCGTTACATCCCTTGCGGAATATTTTGGTGTGGAGCGTCCCTCTCTTTCCAGGGCTATCTCCGAAATGACGAAAGAGGGTATCATCGAGTTCGACCGGGGAAAAGGGCGCATTTTGAAGTATGATCAGATAAGAATGATGCTTTAATGCGCCAAGAACGCTTGTTTCAGCCGATTTTTACCTACTTTTGTTGGTAGAGCTGCCTCGCAGACGAAGTCATCATTGGATGTTGAAACCAAATAACTATCATCTATGAAAAAAACGTTACTCTTTTTATGTGCATTTCTTTTCCCTACACTGCTATTGGCACAGAGCAGAGAAACAAAAAGTCGATGGGGAATAGAGCTTGGTATGCAGAACAATGTCTACTACGAACATTCTCTTTCGGATGCTTTTGCTATCAAGACCGGAGTGGGATACGATGTTGCTTTTCTCTTTATGAAAGATAAGGTGGGCTTCAACGGTCTTAACCCTGCCATCCGAATCTCACCACGCTGGTACTACGGTGGAGACCGCTCCGGCTATTTTGCTTTGGACCTTTACGGTATCACTCATCTGGGGGGCTTTGCTCTTCCGGAGGTGGATAAGAAGCTTTTCCTACACGCCTATGGCGCAATGCCTGCGTGGGGGTATAATCTCCGCATCACCGATAATTTTTATTTCAAAAGCAAGATCGGAGTGTTTATCGGAGCTGCTCATACGGCATATTCCGAAATGCTCAAGAGAGACTATCTTGAACTTAGCTACGGTGCCATGGTAGACGTAGGTATCGGTTACAGGTTCTGACGGATTTTCATCGCATATAGAGAAAGCCCATCCGGATAAGGAGTTTTTCCTGTCCGGGTGGGCTTTCTGCATGAAGAGGGATAAGATGGTTTCGGGTGTGCGTCGCTCTCTTTCTCTTTCTCCTTTAACCTTCTGTTTTTAACGGCAATAAAAATCTCTTTAATCGGGTTCAAAAAATGGTCTGAACCGCTTTGGGGATTAAGATCAAGGCTCTATCTGTACGCATCAAGCTTTGGTTTCTACACTTCAAGCTTCGATAGCTACAAATAGAGCCTTGATTTGGAATATTTTTAAGCTTCGGACAAACTTTTTAATCCGTTTATCCTTTGTTCCGAACGGGTTCGGAGCAGTTTGTCATCAGCCTTATCGGATATTACATACCTGTATTGGGGAGATCCGTACTGCTGCTTGCCTTAGACAAGTCGTCGTTCACGATGGTCTTCGATGTCTTCTTCACTTGTCCCTTCATGCTTCCGAACTTAAATGTAAGTCCGAGAGAGATACGGCGGATAGGCACTTGGATGTGATTGACATTCTTGAATGCTCCTACTCTTGACTCTATCTTCAAGTCCAAAGTCTCCATAAACGGAGACACGGCAGAGAGTGTAAGGGTGAGTCTGTCCTTCATAAACTGCTTGGTAAGAGACAGCGAGTGGATGAAGTGATCCCCCATGGTGGTCTGCAACATCTTTTGCTTACTCAAATAGAAGAGGTTCACGTTGAAGCCGAAACTCTTCGGAAGCGTAATCATACCATTGATATTACCGGAGAAGCTCACGCTTGAAAACTCCGGCAGATTCAGTTCGCGAGAAATACCATTGACGTCCACGCTCTTGGTTGCTCCGCGTGAGGTGTGCGAGAGATTGGCAAAGCCGGAGAGCCTTAACCAGTTGGTCGGAGTGAGCGTAGAGTAAACGTTGGCACTGACACGATGTGTAGGCGATTTGAGGTTGCCGAACGTGGAGATCAGCATATTGGATCCGTCCTCTTTGTAGATAACGCTCTCGATGTTGTTGTACTGCAAAGAGTAGTCTGCTCCGGCATTGATCATGTATCTCGTACCCATGTGTGTGACGGAGAGATTAAAGTTCCGGATGCGTGACGGATTCAGGTTCGGGTTACCCTTGCTAAGGCTTGTCTCGGAAGAGTTAATCTCGAACGGACTCAACTGTCTCAACGATGGTCTTACCACCATTTCCTTATAACCGATGCGTGTTTGCAGGGCAGGCGAGGGGACGTAGCCGATCGAGAGTTGAGGAATGACGTCCGTGAAGCCGCGATTGATGCGAGACGATTCGAGGTTCTTATACTGCGCCTTGATCCAGTTTCTCTCTGCACGCAGACCGGTATTTATAGAAAGAGGTCCATCCGAATAGCTGTAAGAGGCATATCCTGCCAAGACCACGTTTTTGTGTAGCAAGCCATTGCGAGCATACTCGGTGGCATAGTAGCTTCCCGGAACCCATTTGTTCTGGTTATCCAATATCTCGTAGACAGGAGATGTTTCGTTGTCGCGGTGGATATATTTCGTACCCACTTCTGCTTTGTGCTTGCCTATCGGGAGCGTGTAGTCCAATTGCCCGGTATGCTCTTTCATGGCATCATTGCTCTTCATACGCTCCGAACGTTTCAGAGAAGGAAGTTCGATCAAGTTGTAGAAATAGTTCGGAGTGATGGTGTACCTGTATGAGAAGGTGAAGAGCTCGCCCTGTCTCGAAGTGGAGCGCTGATAGTCCAACGATGTGTTCAGCTCATCGAAGCGAACTTTGTCTTGGCTGTTTTTTTTGCTTCTCTGCTCTACCGGAAGAGGTCTGAATATATCTGTTTGAGAGTCTGCACCGGTATGGATATTGGAGATGGCTGTTGTCCATGTGAGCAGATTCTTGTCGTCTATCTCGTAAGAGAGCAGGATATTTCCTCTCAGACCATTCATGCTACGTTTTTGGCGTGCATCTTCCGCGAGCAGAAGAGTGTTGCCTTGCATCTGCTCCATAAGTATGCTCATATCCGTCTCATTATTAAACGATGAGAGATTTGCCGTTGCTCCAAACTTCTTAATCTTGGAAGAGAGATAGAGCGAACCGCCATAAGTGGTCGGATAACCGCCGTTGAGACTGATGGTTGCCATGGTGCCGTCCGCAGACATCTGCGCTGTAATGATGTTCAGTACCGCACCAACGCCTTCGGCGTCATACTTTACGCCCGGATCGGTAATGAGTTCTATCTTCTGAATGCTCGATGCCGGCATGGACTTCAGAACCTCTTTCGGGTTGGAGTCTATAAGCGGATTGGGCTTGCCGTTAATAAGGATCTTGAAGTTGGAAGAGCCTTTTACCTGAATATTTTCCTGTCCATCCACCGTAACAAGGGGCACTTTGCGCAACATGCTTAGAAGGTCTTGCGCAGAGGCTTCAGGGTCTTTGTCTACGGAATAGTCTATTTTATCCCCTTTTACAGAGATAAGCTGGCGGATGTGAACAACCTTTACCTCCTCTAATTCGATAGGAGTCTCTTCCAATGCCAATCTGCCAAGAGCAATCAGCTTCTGCCCGTTAGAGACTTTTGGCAGTTCGTTCAGAAGAGACTTGAAGCCCGAAGATTGGATGAAGACATAGTTCTCTTTCTTTGGGACGAAAGCTATTCGGAACTCTCCCTTGCCGTCTGTAACCTGTCTGTATAGCAGGGTGTCCTTATCCTCTATACATCTTATTGTTACTTTTGCAAAAGGCACAGGCTGCCCTTTTGCGGCTTCGGTTACTTGCCCTGATGCGATGACCTGTTGGGCAAAAAGAGCGTTGCTGCCGATAAAAAATACCAGCAACGCTAACATGGTTAAGCGTTTCATACGGTTATAAAAGTGATAAATACAAAAAATCAAAGTGAGTAACCAACAGTGTCAAAAGACATCGTTGATCACTATCGGCTTTTTGCCGGAACGGTGTATTATAAGCAGATTACCCGTTCTATATGTTATGTAGAGGCGAAAGTGCCCCAGAGCTTTGGAGTAGAAGTAGCCCCAGTAACCAAAGATACCGCCTGAGGCACATGTGCGAATGGCTCCCTCAAGAATATCCATCGGGGCCTGGTCTATGGTTGCACTGCTCAGGTCTATCACCTTCTTGTGCAAAAGTTTTCCGATGACTATGCTGTTGGGAGTCCGCTGAATATAGATGGGAGCCAAAAAGATAAGTACTCCGAAAAATAGAAGTATGGCTACAAGCGATGCTTTTGCTATAAATGTCCCGGAAGGGAAAAGGAAAACGAACAGCAGGATGATAAATACATACGTCAGTATGGTTATTATCCGAGCGAGCCTGTCCATCTTCAGATAGTGTTTTTTGTAAGTTCCCATCTTAGTCCGTTTATTATGGGTTAGACTATTTTTCTCGCATAAAGATATTTACAGGCGTACCGGAGAAGTCCCAGTTTTCCCTTATCTTATTTTCCAAAAAGCGTTTGTACGGCTCTTTTACCCACTGTGGAAGATTGCAGAAAAAGACAAACGAAGGCACAGAAACCTGTGGGAGCATCGTGATGTACTTGATCTTTATGTACTTTCCTTTGGTTGCGGGGGGAGGCGTTTTCTCTATAATAGGAAGCAGGATCTCGTTCAGCTTGGCTGTTGAGATGCGTTTCTTTCTCTTGTCGAATACTTCCTGAGCCATATCCAATACCTTCATGATACGCTGTTTGTTGGTTGCGGAGATGAAGATAATAGGAAAATCGGTGAAAGGAGCCATACGTTCACGGATCACTTTTTGGTAATAGTCTATCGCCTTTTGGCTTTTGTCCTCCACGAGATCCCATTTGTTCACGCAGACAACCAGCCCTTTCTTGTTCTTTTGTATCACTGAGAAGATGTTCATATCCTGGCTCTCTATTCCTTTAGAGCCGTCTATCATCAGCACACACACGTCGCTGTTCTCTATTGCACGTATAGAGCGGATAACGGAATAGTATTCCAAGTCTTCGTTTACCTTCCCTTTCTTTCTCATTCCGGCGGTATCTACCAGATAGAAATTGTGCCCAAACTTATTGTAGTGCGTGTATATAGAGTCCCTTGTCGTGCCTGCTACATCTGTTACGATATGTCTGTCTTCATTGAGAAACGCATTGATGAGAGAGGACTTCCCTGCATTGGGACGTCCGACGATAGCTATTCGAGGGATGTTCTCTTCGACTTCTTCGTCCGGTTTGGATTCGGGTAGCAGCTTCACCATAGCATCCAGGAGGTCTCCCGTTCCGGATCCGTTGATTGCGGAGATGCAGTATGGATCTCCCAGACCAAAGCGATAAAACTCCGCGGCATACACCTGCATCGAAAAGTTGTCTGCCTTATTGGCTACCAGCATTACCGGCTTCTTTGTTCGTCTCAGTATGTTTGCCACCGCATCATCCATATCCGTAATGCCCTCATTGACATCAAGAACGAAAAGGATAAGGTCGGCTTCGTCTATCGCTACCTGTACTTGTTTGTTGATCTCATCCTCGAAAATATCTTCGCTATGCACTACCCATCCGCCGGTATCCACTACCGAGAAAGAGGTGCCACACCATTCTGCCTTTCCATATTGGCGGTCTCGTGTTGTGCCGGCAACGTCTGTCACTATTGCGTCTCTTGTTTTGGTCAGTCTGTTGAACAATGTGCTCTTGCCTACATTCGGGCGTCCTACTATTGCTATAAGGTTGCTCATATCTTTCTTCTTATGTTTATCGTTTGGTATGTCAGTCTATCTTGTATCCGTAGGCACGCAGGAAGTTGTCTCTGTTGCGCCAATCTTTCTCCACTTTGACATACGTTTCCAGGAAGATCTTCTTCTCGAAGAACTTCTCCAAATCTTTTCTTGCCATTGCTCCTACCTTTTTCAGGGCTTGTCCTCCATGCCCTATCACGATTCCTTTTTGGCTGTCGCGTTCTACAACGATTACGGCTCGTATGCGGATCAGAGCATCTTCCTCTTTGAACTCTTCTACAACCACCTCCGTAGAGTAAGGTATCTCCTTCTGGTAGTAGAGCAGTATCTTTTCTCGAATGATCTCCGTTACAAAAAACCTTGCAGGCTTATCGGTTAAAGCATCTTTATCAAAATATGGAGGGGATAATGGTATCAAATCCTCTATCCTTTTCTTAAGCTGCTCCATGTTGAACTTGTGCAGAGCGGAAGCCGGGAATATTTCGGCTTTGGGCAAAAGCTCTTTCCACTCCGATATGAGAGCTTCCAAGCCCTCTTGTGTAGTGAGATCTATCTTGTTGATGACCAATAAGACGGGACACTCCAACGATGCAACTCTTCGCAGGAATGTGTCGTGCTTGGTGGGTTTCTCCACTGTGTCTGTAACGTAAACTAACACATCGGCATCACCCAAAGCACTTTCCGAAAACTCCAACATGCTTTCCTGCATCTTGTAGTTGGGCTTCAACACACCCGGCGTATCGGAGTAGACGATCTGCAAGAGAGGAGTATTGACGATTCCCATAATGCGGTGGCGAGTGGTTTGAGCCTTGGAAGTGATGATCGAAATCTTCTCTCCGACAAGGATATTCATTAGCGTAGATTTCCCCACATTCGGATTTCCCACAATGTTTACAAAGCCGGAGCGATGTTCGCTGCTTACTCCCCCGAGCATTTCTGTTATTTTATCCATTTTATAAAGCCTGTATTTCTCTTCAAAAGTACAAAAATAGTCTGAGACTGAGAGGCTATCTCGGTGTTGTTCCAAAGAATAACGCATTTATCGGACCTCTTTCCCGGGAAATTTCTATCCCTTTGCGCAAGATGGTTTTTATCTTCTCTCTGGAACGGAAAAGTATAACTCCGTTTTACTGCATCCCATTCAAAAAGAGACATTTCAGCGGTCTGCTATTGCGTAAATATTTGTAACTTTGGAACCTGTTTGGAGAGAGGATATTGTCTCTCCGCTCTCAAGAATAAGAATATAAGAGAAAGGTAAAGATAATTATGGCAAAAGAACTAAAAGAACTCACTTCACGTGCCACAAACTATTCGCAGTGGTATCAGGATCTTGTGATTAAAGCAGACTTGGCAGAAAGCTCTGCCGTGCGCGGCTGTATGGTGATAAAGCCTTACGGATACGCCATTTGGGAGAAGATGCAACGCGTTTTGGACGATATGTTCAAGGCTGAAGGTGTACAGAATGCTTACTTCCCGCTCTTTATCCCGAAGTCTTTCCTCTCCAAAGAGGCGGATCACGTAGAGGGTTTTGCCAAGGAGTGTGCCGTAGTTACTCACTATCGTCTGAAAAATAACCCCGACGGCACCGGTGTGATAGTAGATCCGGAGGCTCGTCTGGAAGAAGAGCTTATCGTCCGTCCAACGTCTGAGACCATCATCTGGAGCACTTATAAAAACTGGATTCAGAGCTATCGTGACCTTCCTTTGCTCTGTAACCAGTGGGCAAATGTGGTGCGTTGGGAGATGCGTACACGCTTGTTCTTGCGTACCGCAGAGTTTTTGTGGCAAGAAGGACACACGGCACACGCCACCGAAGAAGAGGCTCTGAAGATGACCCGAACTATGATAGATGTTTACGGAACATTTGCGGAGAAATACATGGCAATGCCCGTGATAAAGGGATGCAAGAGTGCCAACGAACGTTTTGCCGGAGCACTCGACACTTATACCATAGAGGCGTTGATGCAGGATGGTAAAGCCCTTCAGAGCGGGACTTCTCACTTCCTCGGACAAAACTTTGCCAAGGCTTTCGATGTTCAGTTTACGAGCAAAGAGGGTAAGGCGGAGTATGTTTGGGCAACCTCTTGGGGTGTTTCGACACGCCTTATGGGTGCTCTCATCATGACCCACTCCGATGACAACGGACTGGTATTGCCTCCACGATTGGCTCCGATCCAGGTGGTGATAGTGCCTATCTACAAGAACATGGAGATGCTCCAAGCCATAGACGAAAAAGTGGCTCCGGTGGTGGAAGAACTCAAAAAGCGCGGAATATCGGTAAGATACGACAACTCGGACAACAAGAAGCCGGGCTGGAAGTTTGCCGAATATGAGCTGAAAGGAATACCCGTGCGCCTTGCCTTGGGCGGAAGAGATCTCGAAAACGGCACCGTGGAGGTGATGCGCAGAGACACGTTGGAGAAAGAGACAAGATCTTTCGACGGCATTGCGGACTACGTGGAGACTCTGCTCGGAGACATACAGCAAAACATTTTCCAAAAGGCACTCGACTATCGTGCCACACACACCATAACGGTGGACAGCTACGAGGAGTTCAAGGAGAAGATAGAAGATGGCGGATTCATCCTTGCTCACTGGGACGGAACACCCGAAACGGAAGAGCTCATCAAGCAGGAAACCAAAGCCACCATCAGATGTATTCCTTTTGAAGGAGACACCACTCCGGGGCAGTGTATGGTTACGGGCAAACCATCCGCAAGGAGAGTGTTGTTTGCAAGATCTTACTAATAGCCGGAAGGCAGAGGTTAGCCGACACAACCTCAGAAATAGAAATGGGAGCCGACAGATCTGTCCGGCTCCCATTTTTTGGATTACAAATAAAACTTTTGTGGAAGTTCTTTTTTTTGAACAATAAGAGAACGTAGTTTTTTGCCTCTTTTCTGTCTACAAAGTTCGGGTATTTCCGCAAGTCTGCCAATACCCCGAAAGAGTGATTTTCCCCTTTATAAACAGCCCGAAAGGGCAATCCTCTAACAGATATTTCCTTTTTTGCCCGATTTCGAGGACGCCCTCGGACGTTCCACTCCATATACTCTTCCGCCGCCGAGAACAGATTTACCTCCTTCTCCCGAAGCCTTTGGGAGGAGAAAAATTTCCATGCGCACAGAAAAAAAATTACGTGCGCACAGAAAAAAAATTACGTGCGCACGAAAAAAAATTTACGTGCGCACGAAAAAAAATTTACGTGCGCACGTAAAAAAATTTACGTGCGCACGAAAAAAAATTTACGTGCGCACAAAAAAATATTTACGTGCGCACGTAAATTTTGCTGCTTGCGGAAGGAGATTTTCAGATACAGCTTTTGCCTGAAATCTTTGGGGCTTTGACTGCGGATATAGAAAGAGAATCCCTCAGAAGTGGTTGGACAAAAAAACTTCTGAGGGATTCGTAAAGGAGCAGAAACTCCTTAATCACAAAGTATGTTGTTATTCGTATGGGATCTCTTCCTTCTTGCCGTCAAAAGAGATGGCGTAAGCCTTGCAGCTCTTGTCGAATGAGCCGGGAAGTACGAACTTAGGGCTGTTTGCCACACAGATGAGTCTGCCCGAAGCGTTGTAGATCTCCACCGCGACATAGTCGCGCCAGCCGGAGTTTACTTCGAACATCGTGTGTCTGCCTTCCGTTACGACCCTGCTCTTTCCGCCCTTGGTGATGCTTTTGCGATCTCTGTAAATCTGCCAGTTGGAGTCCGAAATGTACTCGATGCGGTCTGTGATCTTCTTGAGACCGAGCTTGCTTATCTTCTGTTTGATTTCGGAAACAAGGGCTTCGGTTACCGTAACCATCTCCTTGCCATAGTCGTTCACTTCCCATGAACCGACGCGATAGAATCCCCAGCGTTCGCAGAACTCTGTCAGATCGTAACCCGCGGCACGAGAGGCACGAAGAGAATACTCGACCTGCGCCCGTCCGTTGTCTTCCGGATTGGGATCCGTGCGAGTATATTCGTAGAACTCTTTGTAGAAGTCTTTGTTTCCCAACACATTTGAGAAGTAGAGCTGAACCTGCCAGAATGGAACCAACTGACAGAAAACATCCGGGATGATGATATACGGACGCTGCTCCACGAAAGCGTAAGAGAATGCTTTGTCGTATCTGTTCACAAAACCGTCGCCTTTGAGAAGATTTTCGTACTGGATGCGAGAGGGCTGCCCCCAAGATGTTTGAATGAACAGAGAGTGTACATTGGTCGTAACTTCGGTAGTACCTCTCCATTTGAAGCCTCTGGATGTCTGATGGATATGCCCCAACTCATGAGCAGGTCCCCAGATACTTTCCACAAGTTTATTGGGATCAAGGATGGTCGGAAGCGTACCAACACTATATGCTGTGCGGTACCCCGTTGCATACATATAAGAGTGGTACATGACGTGAAAGTAGGCGCGGTTACCATAAACACGATCGTACTTCTGAAGCCCCATGAAAACCTGTTCGTCCAAAACCAGTTTATCGTAAAGATCTATGAGTTTTTTACCATCTGCTCCGGTGAAAGAGCGATAGCTCTCAACGGGGAACGTCAGGTGAGCCTTTGTACCCACAATGTCAAAAAACTTGTTATGGTTTGCCTTCGCAAGCAGCTCGTTGTATCTTGAAGGTGCATGCTTCTGAACATCGTAGTAGCCTTGAACATTTCCGGTAGCAAAGTGAATCTTCACTTTAGGAGCATTGGCATACTCTTCCGTGTGGTATAATACATAGAGAAGTCCATCTGCATCCGCTTTGATTTTGTTGGCTCCCTCTTGTAGAGAGTAGACATAATTGTCATTGTAGCCATCTCCATTCGGTTTGTCCAAATTAAGCAGACGCAGACTCAAAGTCTGTCCACCAGTTTTTCCGACAAATACGATAATGTTTTCGTCTCTGTTTACAGCAATTCCGGTAGGGTTATCCAAAAGACTGTAAGTACCGGTTCTGTTTATTTTTGCCTGAGTAGAGGGGTGAGGCCATGCACGGAAAGAGTCGATGCGGAACTCTTTCGGGTAAGTCCCTTTGTGCATATAGTAAGCGATCTGACGGTAGAGATCATTCTCTATATTCATGATCTGAGACTCGGTTATACCTTGTTTAAGCTCCGAACACGTAATATCCGTAAAGATCGTTGTGGGATCAAACTTATCGGGATTGATACGGTAGAACTCCATTTCGGAGCACGCCGCAAAACCCTTTCCGTCTCCGTGCCCGGAAAGAACAACGAATCTTACCGCCGAGGGTTGCATCAAAGGCTTTTCGAATATAATCTTTGCAGGATTGGAAGAGCCCTTAAAATCGTGTGTGATGAGCTTCTTGAACTCGTTGCTTCCATCCGATTTTGCCCAGATTTCCACAAGCTTAAAGTGCCCGTTTTGAGCATCTTTTCTTGGATGATAGATGAGGTAATCTACCCGTGGTTGGTCCTTGAAATTGTACTCCAAAGTGATGGGAAAATAGTTGGGCGCGGAATTCGACCACGATGAGTGGTAGATGGTCGTATAGTTGTTGTCAAAAGAGTTCTCTATCGGAGTGCCATTCTGTACGGATGACGCATAACCCGAAAATACCGGAACCTTGATGTCTTCATCTATGGTACCGGAGGTCTTGCCATCGTAGCCGTTATCTCCTTTCTGGGTAATGGTAATCTTTGTCTGGGCAATAGGAGTAGTCCCGACCGTTTGAAGCAGTAGCTCTGCTTTTCGTTCTGCTCCTTCATTCCAATCCGCCTCGATATAAAGCTCTTTCGGCTCTACGGTGGCTATGCTCTTGTATGCTTTTATCCAAGAGATGTCCGAAGGTATTACCACCTCATACTCTGCATTGGTGTAGATGCCGACAGTGCTCTTGCCTCCTCCTTTCTCGATAAGAAGCGTGGTGGTAGAGGCTTCCACAAAAGGTCCTTGCGCAGCCTGCTTTACATTGATCGTTGCAGAGACTCCCATTCCACTCAATGTGAGCTGAGCGGAACGCTCTTCTCCGGTGTTCTTTGTTACTGTAATGGCGAGACGGTTACGCAATCCTCTTGCCGATAACCACGATGAGGCAGATGAGGGAACAGATACTTTCCACTCCGGGATATTGGTTGCGATGGGAATTTCTTTGGTCTGCTCCTCCGAAGATAAGGCTACTTGCGTATTTTCTTTCAGGTCAAAAGCATACACTTCGTTCTTGTTTTTGTCTTTGCATGAGGATGCCGAGAAAGACACGAACAGGAACGAAAACAGCAGGAGAAATAGTGTTTTCTTCATGAAAAATGGTTGCGAATTCTTTTGTGAAACTAAATAATGTGCTAAAAATGCTTCCGCAAAAGTATATATAAATAATGAGATGTCAAAGGGATAAGATGCTTGTTTGCAAACTTATAGAGTTAAAGAGGAAATTGTTTTTGTTAAATATATAGAGGAGGGATATTCTATTTCTGCTTTTTCTTGACAGAGAAGCAGTATAATAAAATAAAGGCTGAACTCCCAATAGGAAGTTCAGCCCTCGTTATCTTGTTGATTCTACTTCTTTATTTGTATGAGAAGAAACCCTCTCCGGTCTTACGTCCAAGGAGATTGGCCCGTACCATCTTGCGAAGAAGCGGATGTGGACGATACTTGCTATCTCCGAACTCATGATAAAGCACTTCCATGATGGCAAGACAAACATCCAATCCGATAAGATCTGCCAGCGCCAACGGACCAATAGGATGCCCGGCGCCAAGCTTCATCGCTTCGTCTATCTCTTCTTTGGAGGCTACTCCTTCTGCCAATGCTCCGATTCCTTCGTTGATCATAGGAATGAGCAGACGATTTACAAGAAATCCCGGTGCTTCGTTTACTTCAACGGGAACTTTTCCGATCTTTTCTGCCACTCCCTTTACACAGGCAAAGACATCATCGGAAGTGAGTTGACCTCGAATCACTTCGACGAGTTTGAGCACAGGAACAGGATTGAAGAAGTGCATACCGATAACTTTCTCCGGTCTCTTTGTGCAAGCAGCAATCTCTGTGATAGAGAGTGAAGAGGAGTTTGTGGCAAGAATAGTCTCCGGCTTGCAAGCCTCGTCAAGTTCCTTAAAGACACGTTTTTTTAGCTCCATATTCTCTGCAATGGCTTCCACCACAAGCGATGCATCTGCTATATCTTCGTAGATGAGCGTAGAGGAGATGCGAGAAAGAATATTGCCTTTCTCCTCTTCCGTGATGGAGTGCTTGGATACGAGCTTGACAAGAGATTTGTCTATATTGGTTATTGCACGATCCAAAACCTCTTGAGAAAGGTCTTTCATGACCACTTGATAACCACCTTGAGCAAAGGCTTGTGCTATACCATTGCCCATGGTTCCGGTTCCTATTACTGCTATCTTCATATCTTTTGAGTGTTGATGGTTATTGTGTTTATCTGCCTTTGAATACGACCTTCTCTTTCTTCAGGAATGCTTCCATTCCTCTCTTCTGATCTTCTGTTTCAAAGCATTGGGCAAAAAGATCGACTTCAAGTTCTATCCCTTCTTCTATACTCAAGTCCCAACCTTCATTGATGGCTCTCTTGGACAGATGTACAGCGATAGGAGCTTTTTTTGCAATTAGTCTTGCCAAAAGAATGGCTTCCTGCATGAGTGTCTCATGCGGTACAACGGTGTTGATGAGACCGATACGTTCTGCTTCTTCCGCACCAATGATTTTTCCTGTAAAGATAAGCTCTTTAGCCTTACAGAACCCTATGGCTCTGGCTAAACGTTGAGTGCCGGAAAAACCGGGAGTTATGCCAAGCCCGACTTCCGGTTGCCCAAACTTAGCTTTATCGGATGCAAGACGAATATCACAGGCTAAAACGAGTTCGCAACCACCTCCCAAGGCAAAGCCGTTTACTGCTGCAATAACAGGTTTAGGAGAAGCCTCTATACGACGAAAGACTGCCGCACCAAGTGTCCCAAACTCTTTGGCTGCCACATGATCCATCTTACTCATCGCTTGTATATCCGCTCCGGCTACAAAAGCTCGGTCTGTTCCGGTGAGGATGATCACTCTAACGTCTTCATTCTGCTCCACTTCTTCAAAGCGAAGAATGAGTTCTTTTATCAGAGCAGTATGAAGAGCGTTGAGTGTTTTGACGTCATCTATACGAAGAACCGCTACATGCCCATCTATTTCTGTATGTACGTGGCTCATGCAGAGTTTATTTTACAGACTTAATGATAATGGCTGTTCCCATACCTCCTCCGATACAGAGAGAAGCAAGACCATACTCCTTTCCATATCTCTTAAGTTCGTGCACAAGAGATACAAGAATTCTGTTCCCGCTTGCACCGATAGGATGGCCCAAAGCGATAGCTCCTCCATGAATATTGGTACGTTCGTCAATCCATTCACGAGAGACTCCGTGTTCTTCAATCAATCCTTTAATTACTCCAAGAGATTGTGCTGCAAATGCTTCGTTTAGCTCTATGATCTCCATGTCGGACAACTTCATCCCTGCACGTTGCAGAGCCGAGCGAATAGCAGGAACAGGACCAAGCCCCATTACATGAGGGTCTACACCGCCTTCTCCAAATGCAACAATCTCAGCAAGAGGAGTAAGATTGTACTTCTTTACCGCGTCTTCATCTGCCAACATCACAAAAGAAGCACCATCGTTCAGTCCCGAGGCATTGCCGGCTGTTACTGTACCTTCTTTTTTGAAAGCAGGACGCAACTTGGCTAATTTCTCTAAAGAAGAACCTCTATTGGGGAATTCGTCTTTTTCAAATAGAATGGTCTCTTTTTTAGTTATGATTTCAACCGGAACAATTTCTTCTTTGAACTTGTCTCCATCTACGGCTGCGATAGCCTTTTCTTGGGAAAGTATTGCAAAACGATCTTGATCTTCTCTTGAGATACCACACTGGTCTGCGATATTTTCTGCAGTAATTCCCATGTGATAGTTGTGGTAAGCATCTGTAAGACCATCATTTACCATGTGATCTATAGCTTGAAGATTGCCCATCTTAAAGCCGGAACGTACATCTCCAGAAAGAATAAAACCTGCATTTGTCATGGATTCAGTTCCACCTGCAATCACCACGGAAGCAAACCCTGCCATGATGTCTGTAACACCATTCATCACAGCTTTCATACCGCTCCCACACACCATATTTATAGAGTAGGCGGTCTTTTCTTGTGGGATACCTCCCAAAATGGCACACTGACGAGCTACGCCCTGTTTCTGTCCAGCAGAAAGAACATTTCCTGCAATGAGAGTATCTACAACGGAAGGATCAATCTTAGTCTCTTCCAAGATATTGCTAACAACCATTGCTCCAAGTTGAGCAGGGCTGAATGGGGATAGGCTACCCATAAATTTGCCTATAGGTGTGCGCTTTGCAGCAACAATAAATACTTTTTTCATCTGTATAATGTTATAATATCTTTTTCTAAGACTCTTCTTAGCATTAAACTGCGATAGTTTTAATATTCTCTCTGAAGATGAGCGGAGCTGCTGTGGCTGCTTCTACATCTTCTTTGGTAAACTCAGGATGTATTTCTGCTACTTCCAGACCTCTTTCAGTAACAAAAATAACACACATTTCTGTAATAATCATGTCGACCGCTTCTTTTGCCGTAAGAGGAAGAGTACACTCCGTCATAATCTTAGGAGCACCTTTAGCTGTGTGTTCCATGGCAAGAATCACTTTACGTGTTCCTGTAAGAAGGTCCATTGCCCCTCCCATTCCCGGAACCATCTTTCCCGGGATATTCCAGTTGGCAAGATTTCCTTTTACATCGACTTGAAGTGCTCCCAAAATGCTAATATCTACGTGCCCTCCGCGAATTATGGCAAAAGATGTTGCACTATCAAAGGAGGCAGCTCCCACATCAGGAAGAATAGCACCACCTCCTGCATTGATGTAGTGAGGGTCTTCATTCCCTGCTTCCGGTGTGCGCCCCATACCTATGAGTCCATTTTCCGATTGCAAGTATACCTTTATATCGGAGCTGAGATAGTTTGGAACAAGAGTCGGAAGACCTATTCCTAAGTTTACCACATCACCGTCCTTTAATTCTTGAGCCACCCGGCGAGCAATGACTTCTCGTATCTGATTTTTATCCATAAGGTATAGGTTTTATTGTTTATTAAGTCTTCGGTCTAATTCTTGTGCAACAAAAGAAGCAACATCATCGGCATAAGTATTCATACCAAATCCGGCATCATATCCCAGCTCTTTTGCCAACTCATGGGAAATACGGGGACCTCCTGCACACAATATGACTTTATCTCTGAGGCCTTCTGCTTCCAACATTTCCACCAGCTCTATCATGTTCTTTATATGTACATCCTTTTGAGTAACGGTCTGTGAAACAAGAAGGGCATCCGCTCCGATTTCAATCGCTTTGGCTATGAAATCTTCATTTAATACCTGACTTCCCATATTGAGTGCTTCAAACATTTCGTAGCGTTCAAGACCATAGTGTCCTGCAAATCCTTTCATGTTCATGATTGCGTCAATACCCACTGTATGAGCATCCGTCCCCGTACTCGCACCTACCACAACAATTTTACGACCAATATGCTCTTTGATAAAGTCATCAGTCATTTGCATGTCCCACTTTTCAGAGTCAACCTTAGGAACATGAATCTGAGTGTAGTCAATTGTCACGGTAGAGCTGCCGTAGCAGTTGAAGAATGTAAATCCTTCCGTCAGTTCTTTGTGATACACTATTTGGGGATTGTCAAATCCCATTTTTCGTAAAAGTTGTTTTGCTGCTTCAATGGCTTCATCTCCGGCAGGTACCGGAAGAGTAAAACTGATTTGAGTTTTACCATCATTCATGGTATCTCCGTATGGCTTTATTTTAGTCAGATCCAGCGTTTGGTCGAAATCGTTGGCTTCTGTAGAATATAATCCTCCGCTCATGTAAATATACGATTGTTAGATGTTACTATTTTACCGGGTTCATAATCTCTATGAAAGGATTATAATAGTGTTCTCCCTTCATTACAACTCCTGCAAGACCTTTACCTCCATTCATAGGACGCTTTACATCTGCAAAGATTCCTTTCTCAATAGCAGTAAAAAGTCCTACTTTTTCGAGTTCATCCAGTAGTTTGATAGTCTTAGCCAAGACTTCTTTTGCTCTTGTTTGAATAATACCTCCCTCCTTATATTCCATCTCTTCTCCGATGGAGCGCATGTTATTGAAGATATATTTTGCATTTTCGATGGAAAGGTATCTATCACTCATGAAGGGAGTATGGATGGCTTCGGTAGGCATACCCAAGAGCTGAATACCTTGATGCGTCCAAATTCCAATCATATTAAACAGGGCATCTTGGAGGTGTCCTCTGAAGATATTTCCAGTCATGAACTTTGTCGGAGGCATATATTTTAGAGGTGCTTTGGGAAAGATCTCCCTTGTCATCTGTGCTTGTGCCAATTCATATAAGAAGCCATTTTCGAGTTCGGGATCCATTTCAAAAGCATGACCGAGTCCCATTTGCTCTTCCGGAAGACCGGCAAGAAGTGCAAGCTGTTCATTGATGATATCAGAAGCCAATACCGTATGAGCTTCTTCTACTGCATCTGCTGTTGTGAGATAGTTGTCTTCTCCTGTATTTATGATAACTCCAGCAAAACCATTGATGACGCGAGACATGAATTGGTCAACAAGAGTTCGTTGCATATTGATGTCGCGGAAGAGAATACCATAAAGCGCATCATTCAACATGACATCCAAGCCTTCCAATGCTCCCATTGCTGCAATCTCCGGCATACATAGTCCGGAACAATAGTTACAGAGACGAATGTATCGCCCGACTTCTTCTCCGACTTTGTCCAATGCTTGACGCATAATTCGGAAGTTTTCCTGAGTCGCAAATGTTCCTCCAAAACCTTCTGTCGTGGCACCATAAGGGACATAGTCGAGAAGACTCTGCCCAGTGGTACGAATTACGGCAATAATATCTGCTCCCTGCCTTGCAGCAGCTTCTGCTTGTACAACATCTTCGTATATATTACCGGTAGCAACAATCACATAGAGATAAGGCTTAGAACCTTCACCGATAGTAGCCAGATAGTGTTCTCTTTTCTTGCGTCTATCTGAAATCTTAGTGATACTTTCATCTACAGAAGGCTTCAGTGTCTTTGCTACTTCTTCTTTGGAAATGTAAGGGAAAGAAGTAATATCCATTTCTCCGGCTCCTACTTTTTCAGCGATCTGTTGGGCTGAAAGCTTGGTTGCAGCCATTGCATTCGCCAAAAAGAAGAGAACACCATGTTCCAGTACTCCTTTGCTTTTAAGATCATCGACAAGGACATTGGGTAGAGGCACCCCATTGGCATCTACATTATCCACGCCTATAAGGCGACAAAGTGTGCGTTCTACCGCCACAGTAGAGTAATCTTTTACGAAGTCTTGCACTCCATCTGCAATCTTTCGAGCAACGCTTCTTGCGTACTCTACATCCTTAAAGTCTATTCCTAATTTACTTTTCTGCATCATTGCTACTGCTGATACTTTATATTTTATATGTTATTCTTCAAATGTCTTTTGATGTGTAGAAGAAATTCATCGTTTACTCCTACTATCTCAGCTATACGGATAGCCTCATGAGGCACATCTCGTGCTGTGGTCTCTTCTAATGAATAGTCTATATAATCATTTATATGCTCTACGCTTACTTTGCCGGAAGTACACCTTTCTTCTCTGAAACCTTTTACTCTAAGTTTTCTTACAGGCATATCTATGCCATAGTGAGTGGTAATAACGGCACGTACATTCTCTTTTACCAAAAACTCCAACATTCCACATACAATGGCTTGTCCTTCTACCGGATTCGTTGTTCTTGCTAATTCGTCTATGAGGACCAGCATAGACGTTCCCTTTTGTGCTTCTAAAACAATGTCGTTGACTTTTAGCATTTCAGAAGCATAAGAAGATAAGCCTCTGCTCTCATCTTCTCCGTCTCCGGATATTATAGCAATCCTTTTTACCGGAGCAACTGTTGCAGAGGTTGCCGGAATAAAAAATCCAAACTGTGTCAAGGTTTGTGCAAGAGCAATACTTTTCAGGAAAACACTCTTCCCGGCCATATTTGCTCCGGTAACCACGGTTGGACTTTGGGGTAAAACTACATCAACGGGCTGAAACCTTTTTCCTTTTTCCTCTAAGTAAGTACTGACTTCCGGATGGAATAGTCCCTCAAAATATGTCTTCTCCTCGACTATTGAAGGCTTGCAGAGGGTCATTTTGATCGCTTGCTTAGCTTTAGCCAATAAGAGATCCAAATGTCCCATTTCATTCAGAGCTACAACAAGGCTTGATGCATATTCTTGCAGTTTGGCTGTCAAGGTTGTACGAATGTCATCTTCAAGACGAACAGACTGAATACGTACACTCTCTATTTCCTCTTCCGGATAGCCCTTTTCTGCCATGTGTCGTATTTGAGCCCTTAGTGAAGCCAGAGTCGGAGAGTAAGAATCATAGATATAAAAATGAGGGATGCGTTTGCCTTCCGGGTCCAGCAAGTCAACAACAGGTTCCAAGTCAGGAACGAATAGGAAAGAAAGATTTAGCTGCTCTCCCAATTCCCGGCAGTGTACCGCTAATAGAGCCAAATTTTTTATCTCAAAGAGCTCTATATCGGTCAGTTGAACCTTTGCTGACAGGCTTGAAAGAGTTCCTTTGATATCTCTTAACTGCATCAACTTTACTTCCATGACAGTAACAGGTTCTTTGAATTCCGGAGAGAGTAATCTTTCTTTTAGCAACTCTACTTCAGAAAGAGCTTGTTCTATTTCTGTCTTATCGGTCAGGAACGGAGACTCTGAAAGGCATCTGCGCCCAACAGGAGAGAGAATGCTCAAATCCTCAAGCATAAAGCGAAATCCGCTTATCTCTTCTAGCGCTTGCTTAATCGACATCATATTCTTTTAATATCATATACCGGGATTTGCAGAGCCTCTTGCATCTCTTCTTTCAGTAGATCCGAATTGAGGCAGATCCCATTCGGAGCCAGAGGATTTATGGTAACGGCTATGAGATTGGTTTGTTGAAGAGTTCTTACAATATTTCCTTCCCTTTCGTAGGCATCAAGGACATTGGGAGAGAGAAATAGCTTTGTAAAGTCTTGAACAATCAGCTCTACATTTCTTTTTTGTAATCTGAGAGTCTCCAAGAACTTATCACTTACCAACCCCGATACGTATATCCTATTCCCAAAACCAAATAGCTCTTTGGTGCTTTTCTCTGCCAAGAAAATCGACGGTATTCCCAAATCATGAATCGCATCATTTTCATCAACAGCCCAAATCCCTCCCGTTATGTTTGATAGGGATGAGGCTAAGGCAGATTCAATAGCCGGGATACCTATAAGCCGTTTCACGAACTGTGTTTGACGCACGAGTTGAGAAATATTGGCAGAAAGAGCGGCTCCTGTTGCAAGCACCATAGCATCCGTTACAGCTGGAGAAGCCAAACTCATACGAGAAAGAGCTCCATCCACCAAGGTCGTCTTTATATTTAGTCCCTTTAGTCGCTTTATCAGTCTTTTTGTGCCCGCTGTATTGGACGGACCGGAGATCAAGCATTTCCCCGATAGTACGGAACGTGCTGTTATGAGTCTTCCCAAAGCCGTTTGTTCACTACTGACATCCAATATTTCGGAGATGAGCCTGCGCCTTTGATAGTGATTTTCAGAAGTAACAAAGGTCATCCCTTCATATATGGTTATTTCCGGCTTCGGTGTCCTGGTTACACGATCGGTATCTTCGCCATCCACCCCAATAGAAGTTAAAGCAATAGAGGTATCCATCGTGCTTATTCTACGAAGAATATAATTAAGACACTCTGTCTTTCCGGTATTCTTCTCCAAGCCAACGATGGATACACTCTCGTGCTCTAATATGTCTTTTATAAAAGGCATACTTTTAAGGGGGCATGGTCTTTTGCCTTAGTGTTCGTTCCGTTTGTGTCTTGCAAGTTCTTTAGGTTCTATGGAAAGTTGTTGACCTCCCAATAGTGCAGCAACGCCTTCTTTGGCTTTCTGCTTCTTGCACTCCTCGCAGTGACACTCTTCTACATAATCTTCCGGTTCGGTATAAGTGCTTATAACACCTTCGTAGTTGCGCACTACCACACGATTAGGACTTTGAGAGATCATGTACGATGGCATAACCGGTATTTTACCGCCACCACCGGGAGCATCTATAACGAAAGTCGGTACTGCATAGCCGGAAGTATGTCCGCGAAGATTCTCAATGATTTCTATACCCTTGGATACAGGAGTACGGAAGTGTCCGATACCCATACTTTGGTCACATATATAGATATAGTAAGGACGAACACGGATTTTTACCAACTCATGTACCAGCTTCTTCATAATATGAGTACAATCATTGATTCCACGCAGGAGTACGCTTTGATTTCCCAAAGGGACACCGGCATTTGCCAAACGTGCACAAGCTTCTGACGACTCCTTTGTTATCTCGTTCGGGTGATTAAAGTGTGTATTCAGCCATATCGGATGATACTTCTTTATCATTTCACAAAACTCAGGAGTAATACGCTGAGGCATTACAACCGGAGTTCTTGATCCGAAGCGGATAATTTCCACATGAGGAATTTCTCTAAGACGTTGCAGTATGTACTCAATCTTGGAGTCGCTCATAAGAAGAGCATCTCCTCCGGAAAGTAGAACGTCTCTTACCTGAGGAGTACGTGCTATGTAGTCTATGCACGCATCTATACGCTTTTGAGGAGAAGCAGCGTCTCTTTGTCCGGCAAAGCGACGTCTTGTACAGTGTCTGCAATACATTGCACACATATCCGTGATGAGGAATAAAACTCTGTCCGGATAGCGGTGTGTAAGTCCCGGAACAGGAGAGTCGCTATCTTCATGAAGAGGGTCCTGTAAATCCGAAGGACTTACATGAAGCTCATTTTCTGTCGGAATAGACTGCTTTCTTACCGGGTCATGAGGATCGTTAGGGTCTATCAAACTTAAATAGTAAGGTGTGATAGACATTCTTATAGTCTTGAGGCTTTCTCGAATCCCTTGCTCCTCTTCCGGTGTGAGAGAAATATACTTTTTAAGGTCTTCGACAGTCTCTATTCTGTTTTTTACCTGCCATTTCCAATCGTTCCATTCTTCATCTGAAACATTCGGAAAGAACAGTTTCCTATTACTTTCTCTCATAAGGCTTATGCGTAGAGTTCTGTGAAAATCTTTCTTAGAGCTTCAGACTCTCTGAGTTCTTGAAGAGTGATTTCAGCGTGTCCTTTGGTATAACCGTTACCGATCAACATAGTCACGTCGCTACCTACACCTTCTGCTCCAAGAGCCGCTTTCGTAAAGCTTGTAGCCATAGAGAAGAAGTAAACTATACCTGTATCCTTAGTGATAAGGATGCTTGTCATTTCTGTATCAGGTATGTTAACATTGTTGATTGTTACATCAGCAAGTTCTCCATTGGTAAGAGCCTCTATCTTTTCCAATACGGGAACAGGTTGAGTTGCATCTGCCGAGAATACATGATCACAAAAACCTAAAGAGATAAGACGATCCGTACTCTTTTGAGAATGAGTAATGCCAATAACCTTACCGGTTACACCCGCACGTTTTTTTGCCTCATAGCAGCAAAGCATACCGGACTTACCACCCGCTCCAATAATTACCACTGTATCACCCGGACGAACAAGTTTTGCTGTTTGAGCCGGAGCTCCTGCTACGTCAAGAGCAGAAAGAGCCAATTTTTCGGGGAGATCTGCCGGAATTTTAGCATAGATACCACTCTCGAACAAGATAGCTTTTCCGTCTATGTCTACTTGATCCACATCTTTACGAATCTCTTTGATCTTGTCTATTCGTAGTGGGGTTAGTGAAAGAGAAACAAGAGTAGCTATTTTGTCACCGACCTTAAGGTCTGTCTTACCTACAAGAGCATCTCCGATTTTTTCCACAGTTCCGAGAAGCATACCACCCGAACCTGTCCAAGGATTGCGGTGCTTGCCTTGTTTCTCTACTATTTCCATCATGATCTCAGCAATTCTCTTTTCATCGCCATTTGCACGAGCAGAAATATCTGTGAAAGAAGCCGAGTCTATATTTAGAGTTTGTACATCGATGAGTATCTCATTGTCATAGATCTCATCCATATTGTTGTCGATCTTATTTGCCGGTTGTGGAAGAACGCCTACCGGTTCTATCACGCGGTGTGTTCCGTACTTATTGCCTTTTTTCATAACGGTTGTTTCAATTATTTTTTTGTTAGAATACTTTGTTTAGTCCTTATTTGATACTTAAAATTTGTCTTGCTTCATCAGGAGTGGCAATCTCTCTGCCGAACATTTTTGCCATTGCAACAACTTTCTCCACAAGCTCTCCATTAGATTTAGCCAATACGCCCTTAGAGATAAATACATTGTCTTCAAATCCGACACGCACATGACCTCCATCTATAATGGCAAGCATGGCTAACGGAAATTCGTATCGACCTACTCCTGCTACGGTATAAGTAGCATCGCTTGGAATACTGCCACGAAGAAAAACAAAGTCTCTCATCTCTCCGGCAATACCTCCATTTACCCCCATTACAAAGTCAAAGTGCATCGGAGATTGGATATATCCTTTTTTTGCCAGGCGGAGCGCCATGTCGATCATACTCTTGTCAAACACCTCAAGTTCAGGTTTAATACCCAATTCTATCATGCGTTGTCCAAAATACTTGATCGTATTTTCTGTGTTTGTGAATACTTCATCACCACCGAAGTTGAGTGTTCCGCAGTCCAAAGTAGCCATTTCGGGCTTGAGTTCGGTGGGTTGAAGACGCTCATCATTTGTCATACCCACAGCTCCTCCCGTAGAAGGTTGAATGATAACGCCCGGACAAGCTGCGTAGATGGCATCCATTACCTCTTTGAATCTTTGCTTATCCTGGGTCGGAGTACCATCATCCCAACGGACATGCAGGTGGATGATACTTGCTCCTGCATCAAATGCAGACTTTGCTTCTCTTACGCACTCTTCCACAGTGTAAGGTACTGCGGGGTTGTGTTCTTTAGTTACCTCCGCTCCGGAGATAGCTGCTGTGATAATAAGTTTTTCCATTGTGTCTATTTCTGATAAGGAGCAAAAGAACGAGAGATACGAGACACGCTTCACCCGATACTTGCTCGGTGTTAGTAATTTCTTGTTAAAGAACTTATTTGGATTTCTATCCCTTGATCTTGCTAAAGGACCTAAGGATCAAGAAGATTTATTTCCTTTGACACTCTTTGGGCACCACGCATGTTCCGCTGGCACGACACACCACGATAGGTTCTTCCAAAACATCGGCTGCAGAAGCGGAGATATCTGTTCTTGGGCGGATTACCTTTCTCGCCTCGAATACCATTTTGCGAGAAGTGTTACCCAATTTTGTGATTTCTCCTGTCGCTTCGATATAGTCTCCGGCAAATACAGGATTAAGGAACTCTACGTTATCATACGCCACAAAGAGACCTTCGTCTCCATCTTGAGCGATAAGAAGTTCGGTTGCAACATCTCCAAAAAGTTGGAGCATCTTTGCTCCATCTACAAGATTTCCACCATAATGAGCGTCATGGGAACTCATGCGCACTCGAATCAACGATTTTTTCATACTACTAAAAGTTCTATATCATTAGTGTTGTACAATGTGATCAACAAAGATATGAGGCGTATGTATGCTCTCCGGAGCCAAAGAGCCTGCCGGCACTATTTCTTTAATCTCTGCGATTACAAGATCGGCAGCCATAGCCATTAGCGGATTGAAGTTTTGAGTTGTTCCTTTATATATAAGGTTACCCATTTCGTCCCCTATGGAAGCTCCTATTAAAGCAATATCCGCACGTAAAGGCTTCTCCAAAAGAAAGATCTTTCCATCCACCTCCACCTGAGCCTTCCCCTCTTCTATAATAGTGCCTAAACCAACCGGAGTAAGAACACCTCCAAGACCGGAGCCTCCACAGCGAATGCGTTCTGCCAACGTTCCTTGGGGAGAAAACTCTATCTCCATCTCACCATTACGCATCTTTTCTCCTGAGTAAGGATTGGTTCCGATATGAGAAACGATCAGTTTTTTTACTTGATGATTTGCAACAAGCTTTCCACATCCTTTGTCCGGAAATCCGGAGTCATTCACGATGAGAGTCAAGTCTTTCACGCCTTTCTCTACAAGAAGGTCTATGATATTTTCAGGGGATCCGTTTCCAAGAAAGCCGCCAATCATGAGAGTCATGCCGTCTTTTACTTTCGCGGCTGCTTCAGCCGCAGAAATCAACTTCTTAGCCATGTGGTGTAATAGTTTTTACGTTGTAAAGCCTGCCTTTATTTGCAGGGCATCTACTTCTTATTATATTATTGTATTCTATATTCTTCAGTGTCGTTTTTTCATCTTCCAGGGAACACCTTTTTACCCATACTCATCTGTCTTTTTCAAAAAGGTTTTCTTCTGGCAATGCGAATGTAAGGAAAAAAAATTGTGTCTGCAAAAAAACACACTTCTTGGGGCTATTCTTTTTCCGGTATTTCAAGAATAAGACCTTTTCAGGAACAGGCATAGGGATGTTTTTGTTAAAAAAGATCCCTTCATAAGGATCTTTAGATTTTTCCCCTGTACGTTTTCCAAATAAAACGGAGCTATATAAAAAAAGAATATCTAATTCTCTTTCTTATAGTGCTTTTTGACTATCTTTGCCCTGCTCATATATCAGGACACAAAATTCATCACTAATACGTACAAAACCAAAATGAATCTAAAAAAACTAATCTCAAGAGGAGTGGCTCTTGTGGCGCTACTCTGTAGTTTCGGAACAGTGGCTTATGCTCAAGAGATTCCGACAGACCAAGAGGTTCGTGTAGGTAAGTTGGACAATGGTCTCACTTACATCATTCGTCGCAACACCGAACCCAAAGAACGTGCCCACTTCTACATCGCTCAGAAAGTAGGTTCCATTCTTGAAGAAGACTCTCAAAGCGGTTTGGCTCACTTCCTCGAGCACATGGCTTTTAACGGAACAAAGAATTTTCCGGGCAAGAACCTTATAAATTATCTCGAAAAAGTAGGTGTGCGTTTCGGTTACAATCTCAACGCATATACCGGTTTTGACGAAACCGTTTACACCATCATGGACGCTCCTACTACCCGTCAAGGCATTGTGGACTCCTGCCTGCTCATCTTGCACGACTGGTCCGGATGTATCTCTTTGGAAGAAAAAGAGATCGACGCAGAGCGCGGTGTGATTACCGAAGAATGGAGAGGCGGTCGTAACGCATTCTCTCGAATGCTTGAGAAAGTTCTACCTAACATCTTCCCTGAAGGCAACCTTTATGGCAAGCGTATGCCTATCGGTAGCATGGAAGTAGTCAACGGCTTCAAGTATCAAGAGCTTAGAGACTACTACAAGAAGTGGTATCGCCCGGATCTTCAAGGTCTCATCATCGTGGGAGATGTTGATGTGGATTATGTCGAAAACAAGATCAAAGAGATTTTCAAAGACATTCCTGCTCCCGGTCCGGATGCTGCCGAGCGTGTATATACTAAGGTTGAAGATCACCAAGAACCCCTTATAGGTATTGCCACAGACAAGGAGTCTCCAATGACTTTACTCATGCTCAACTACAAGAGAGACGCTCTTTCAAGAGAAGATCGTGCTTCTATCAAGGGTATTCTTTTGGAATACTTTTCCTATGTGGTTACTTATGCCATGAACGAACGCTTGGAAGAGATCGCACATAAACCTAATGCACCATTCCTCGGAGCCGGTGTCGAAGATGGCAGTTTGCTTGGTTTTGCAGTAACCAAAGATGCTTTTGGCTTTACGGCACAAGTAAAAGAGGGTGGACTTAAAGAGGCTATGAACGCACTGGTGGCAGAGAAGAACAGACTTATAAAATACGGTATCACTCAAAGTGAATACGATCGTGCCAAAACAGAGTTCCTTAAAAACCTTGACAACGCAGTGAAAGGCAAGGCAAACCGTAAGAATGCTTCTTATGCCGAAGAGTATAAAGAGTACTTCCTTAAAGGTGGTATGCTCCTCACTCCGGAGACTAAGAAGATGATGTTCGACCAGCTTGCTCCAAACATTCCTCTTGCAGGACTCAATCAGTATGTACAGCAAAGCCTCATAGCTCCATACGACAACCTTTCCATCATGGTACTCGGACCGGAGAAAGAAGGTGTGGAAATGCCTACAAAGGAAGCCACTTTGGCGATGTACAAAGAGGCAAACGCAATAGCGGTAGAGCCTATCAAGGAGACTGTTTCAAACGTTAAGTTGATGGAGACACTGCCTAAACCGGGCAAGGTAACCAAAGTAGAGAAAAACATATCCTTTGGTGCAGACAAGTGGACACTCAGCAACGGTGCCGTGGTTTACGTCAAGCCTACAACATTGAAAGAGAACCAGATCCTTTTGAGCGGTCGCAGCAAGGGAGGTCTTCTGCCTTATTACGAAAAAGAGTTGGATAATGCCAAAGTATTCGGTTCTGCCATTGAAGTGGGTGGATTGGCACAGTTCTCTGCAACAGACCTTCCAAAGGTTCTTGCAGGTCGTTCTGCTTCCGTATCTACATCGGTAGACTATGTTGGCGAAAACGTATCAGGATCATCTACAAAGGACGACTTGGAAACCATGTTCCAGCTTCTTTACCTCAACTTCACAGCCAAGCGTACAGACAAAGAAGCTTATCAAGCATTCAAAGAACGCACCATCAGCAACCTCAACAGCCAAAAGGCCAACCCTATGTCCGTATTGCCGGACAGCATCTCGGCGACAATCTTCAACAACGATAAGCGAGTGGCAGCCCTTTCTGTAGAGAACCTTGAAAAGGCCAACTACGACCGCATCATGGCAATCTACAAAGAACGTTTCTCCAATGCAGGCGACTTCACTTTCGCTCTTGTGGGTAGCTTTACAGAAGAAGAGATTAAGCCCTTCGTAGAGCAGTATATCGCCTCTCTTCCTGCCACTAAGGTCAGAGAAAAAGCAATGGGTAATAAAGTTCCCGGAACTGCTGCAAAGGGTAGAGTAAACCACTTCACCAAGACAGTGGATACACCTCTGGCTGTCGTTGTGGATCTTTATGCCGCAGATGGTAAAATCTCTCTTGAAAACGAACTCAAGATGGATCTTCTTACAGCTGTCCTCAGCCAACAGTACACCAAATCCATTCGTGAAGAAGAGGGAGGTACTTATGGCGTATCCGTAAACGGTTCTTACACCAGATACCCTGTGGCTACAAAGAGACTCAACATCGTCTTCAACACAGCTCCTGAAAAGGCAGAAGCTCTCAACAACAAAGTGAAGAGCGAGCTTAAGGAAATGGCTGAAAAAGGCATAGACAGCTTTTACCTTGAAAAAAGTATCCTTAACATGGAAAAGAACTACCACGAACGTCTCAACGAAAACTCATACTGGTTGGGGCTTATTTGGAGGGATATCGAGCATGGTGAAGACTTCCACACAGACTACTTGAAGACATTGAAGTCCGTCACTCCTCAAGACATACAAGCCTACCTCAAGGAAATCCTTGCAAACGGCAGATACTTTGAAGTGGTATTCAAGGGCGTAAAAGAAGAAGGCAAATAAGCAGATCCCTCACGGATCAATACCCTATATCGAAAAAGGAGAGAAGAGGTGCAATGCCTCTTCTCTCCTTTTTTCATTTGCTCTGCTCTGCTTCCACCTTCGCTCCGTTCAGCACATCTTTCTCTCCCGAACCTGTTTACAAAAGAGATTTAATACGAACAGATCTTCTCTTGAACCTTTCTACATTTCCCATTCAAGCCCCGACTTTTGCAAGTCGAGCCTTGAGCATTGGAAGTCGAGCTTTGAATGTAGGGTATCATGGCTTGATTTCCGGTATTCAAGCCTTGATTTTCACTTTTTAATCCGTTAAAAAGCGGAAGTGTACACGTTTAGAGAGGCTTTTAGACACGTTTGGAGAAAAATGTGTGGGGGTAAAAGGGGGCGGGAGAAGGAATAAAGAGTGGAAATGTCTATCTTCTTGCCCTCTGTCGGCTACTTTTTTATAAAAAACATTTGATCTTTCGGGAAATAGTGTACCTTTGTGCTCGGTTAGGCAAAAAGACTAACCCATCAACATTCTTGGGGGTGCCATATATATGGATCTGTGTAAGCAGAATATCGTGTATAGGCTGAGATGATACCCGTAACCTGATCCGGATAATGCCGGCGTAGGGAAAAGAAGTCTTCATCATACGGTGGCGCGTTTGCGCCATGGTTGCAGCTTTATATTTCGTCCATTTTCCCCTTTGATATTTATGGTGGTTAAGTCTTCGGCTTAGCTGCTTTTTTTATTTGTATGCTTGTTTAACGTATTAAATCTATGGGGAAATATGGAGATTACACTCAACAGAGAACGGATAGAGATACCGGAAAACAGGTCGCTGGAAACCATCCTGAAAGAGCATGGATGGGAGAATGGGCATGTCGCCGTCGCTATCAATAAAACCATCATCAAGCGTACGGCATGGGCAGAGACCATAATCCGACCGGGAGATGATATACTCATCATCGGAGCAGTACGGGGCGGATGAACCACACAACGCAGAAAACATATCACACAATAACATCAAAAAGAAAAAGCTATAAGATGAGAGCAAAAGACCAAACAGAAAATCTGACTATTTCGACAGGGCCTCTGCCCGGCAGCGTAAAGATCTACGTTCCCGGCAAGATGCACAATATTAGAGTGGCGATGCGCCGTATAGATCTCTCTCCTACTATTGACGACAAAGGTGTACGGACAGAAAACGAATCGGTAGTGGTGTACGACACTTCCGGTCCTTATACAGATCCGGACTATCATGCGGATCCACGCAAGGGACTGCCCAAGCTCCGCCAAGAGTGGATAGCCGCTCGCGGAGATACGGAGAGGTTGGAGAACCTCACTTCCGAATATGGTCGAGAGCGTCGTGCAGACAGTCGTCTCGATTATCTTCGCTTTGAACACCTGGAAGATCATCCGCTTGTGGCGCAGGAGGGCAAGTGCGTTACACAGCTGGCTTATGCCAGAGCCGGCATCATCACTCCCGAAATGGAGTATGCGGCTATCCGTGAAAATCAGCTCTGCGATCAGATCAAAGAGCAGTACAAGAAGGAGAAAGGGGAGTCGTTCGGCGCACATCTTCCGGAGCTTATCACGCCGGAGTTTGTCCGTGAAGAGATAGCAGCCGGGCGTGCCATCCTGCCTGCCAATATCAACCACCCCGAAAGCGAACCGATGGTTATAGGTCGGAATTTTCTGGTAAAGGTGAATGCCAATATCGGGAACTCGCCTCTGACCAGCTCCATTCAGGAAGAGGTGGAGAAGGCAGTGTGGGCTATTCGCTGGGGAGCGGATACAATAATGGATCTCTCCACCGGTCGCAACATCCACGAAACACGTGAATGGATTGTGAGAAACTCGCCCGTACCGGTGGGTACAGTGCCTCTCTATCAGGCTTTAGAGAAGGTAAAAGGGGATGTTTCCAAGCTCAACTGGGAGATCTACAAGGATACCCTCATAGAGCAGGCGGAGCAAGGGGTGGACTACTTCACTATCCATGCCGGTCTTCGTTGGCAACACATTCCGCTCACAATGAACAGGCTTACCGGCATAGTCTCTCGTGGAGGAGCCATTATGGCGAATTGGTGTACGATGCACAAGCGGGAGAGCTTCCTTTACGAACACTTCGAGGAGATTTGCGAGATCCTTGCACGCTACGATGTGGCGGTATCCATCGGTGACGGTCTTCGCCCCGGAAGCATTGCGGATGCCAATGATGAGGCGCAGTTTGCCGAGCTTCGCACACTGGGAGAACTGGCTCGCATTGCAGACCGACACAATGTGCAGGTTATAATCGAAGGACCCGGACACGTTCCCATGCAGAAGATAAAGGAAAATATGGAGCTGCAACTCGAACTCTGTAATGAGGCTCCATTCTACACGCTTGGCCCGTTGGTTACAGACATTGCACCGGGATACGACCATATAACATCCGCTATCGGAGCAACCATGATAGGGTGGTACGGCACATCCATGCTCTGCTATGTTACACGGAAAGAACACCTTGGTCTTCCGAACAGAGACGATGTAAAGGAGGGTGTGATTACCTACAAGCTGGCAGCTCATGCGGCAGACCTTGCCAAGGGACACCCTTCGGCTTACTTCAGAGACTATGCCATGAGCAAGGCTCGATACGAATTCCGCTGGAGAGATCAGTTTCACCTCGCTTTGGATAGCGAGACCGCACTGAAGTTTCATGACGAAACACTCCCGGCAGAGGGGCATAAGACGGCTCACTTCTGCTCGATGTGCGGAGAACATTTCTGCTCTATGCGTGCGTCCAAAAACCTGCACAACAGAATAAAAGAGGAAGCATAAACAGGAGAAGAACAGTTCTATTCCCTAACGAGATAAGGAACAATGCTTATAGTAATAACACCTCCCGATGCTACCCCTAAGGTTATAGGCAGATACAACAGCCTGTTTGCCTTGGGATTGGAAGCTCTTCATCTGCGACTTCCGAACGCTTCCCGTGAGGCTTACAAAGCGGCAATATGTGCCATCGAGCCGGAGTATCGGCACAGAGTGGTGCTTTGCGACCATTTCGATTTGGTGGAGACCGCCGGAGTTGGAGGAGTTCATCTCCGCTCCGATCGCCTCTCCGAGTATGCGGAATGGCAGAAGAGAGTGGGGCGCATATCCGTTTCTGTTCACAGCATAGAGGAGTTGCGCGCATTGCCGTTCGTGCCTTCGTATGCCCTTTTGAGCCCTCTGTTCGACAGCATATCCAAGCCCGGTTATCGGGGAAGTCTGGATAGAGAGCAGTGCAGAGCCGAACTCTCCTCGCTTCCATTCTCGGTCATCGCTTTGGGTGGTATCACTCCGGAGAGAGCTGTCAGGGTTTCGGATTGGGGCTTTTCGGGTTGTGCCGTTTTGGGATACCTTGCAGAGGCAGGGGAAAATCTTGAAGAGGCTTTTCTCCGACTTCCTCGTCCCGAAGTGCTTACCATCGCCGGGCATGACCCTTGTTCGGGTGCAGGCGTGGCGGCAGATATAAGAGCCATAGAGGCTTTGGGCGGTTATCCCCTTTCCGTTATCACGGCTCTCACGGTGCAGCATGAGCTTCATTTTGAGAAGTGTCTGCCCATACCCGCCGAGCAGATAAAGGCTCCTCTGAAATGTCTTTTGGAAAAACATCGTCCGTTGGCTGCCAAGATCGGACTTGTGAGTTCGCTTGAAGACGCTCTTCTCATCGCTTCGGTGTTGAAGAAGAACGGAGTAAGGCATATTGTTTGGGACCCTGTATTGAAAGCGTCAGCCTCGGATAATGCGCTCCATGAACGTTGGGAGGAAGATGTCTTGGAGCAGCTGTTGGAGAGCATCACTCTTATAACTCCCAATCTTCCGGAGTGTCAGCGGTTGTTTGGTACCGTTCAGCCGGAGAAGTTGATGGTTTTGGCTCAAAAATATCGTGTGAACATCCTGCTGAAAGGAGGGCATGGAGATTTTTCCGAATCATCTTGCGTGAAAGATATTCTCCTGTTGTCGGATGGTACGAGCTGCGTCTTCACCGTTCCTCGTACCCCTTGGGATAAGCATGGAACGGGATGTCTCCTCTCCGCAGGCATAGCCACACGACTGGCGCAAGGGTACGATCTTCCGACGGCATGCCGTTTATCCCAGCTTTTGGTGGATGCTCTTCGTCGCTCCAATGCCACTCTCCTTGGCACTCATGACCATTCGGGCTTGCTCTCTAAAAAGGCGAGACTCTCGGCGTACCGTTTGCAGTATATCACCGACAGTTACGACAAAGAAGAGGTATTGAGCCGGGCGAAAGCTGCTCTTGATGCCGGAGTGAGATGGATTCAGCTTCGGATGAAAGAGGCAACCTCATCGGAGAGGCTCTCTTTGGCTCTTCCGCTGAAAAAGTTGGTGGACAGCTACGGCGGTACTCTCATTATCAATGATGATGTCGAAGTAGCTCTTGCCTGCGATGCACATGGCGTGCATTTGGGTTTGAAAGATATTGCGCCATCGGAAGCTCGCAAAAGATTGGGACCTGATAAGATTGTGGGAGGAACATGCAACCGACCGGAAGATATTGCAATGAGGGCTCTTCAAGGCGTGGACTACGTGGGAGTGGGACCTTACAGACATACGGAGACAAAGAGACTCTTGAGTCCGATACTGGGGAAAGAGGGTATGCAGAGATTGGTTGCCTATAACCGGCAGCTCCCCCTGCCTCTTCCTCTCTTTGCAATAGGAGGTATCGTGAAGGAAGATTTGGGAGAACTTGCGGGGATGGGAGTACAAGGCGTTGCGCTTTCGGGGCTTATCAATCACGCCGAGTCTCCCTACGAAGAGAGTGTTGCCCTTGTCGAGGCAGTGAATAGAGAATTTAATAAACCAAAGAGATAGAGATAAAAAAGTATGGAAAAGCTTATCATAGCAGATCAGAGCTTCTCGTCCCGTCTGTTTTTGGGCACCGGGAAGTTTGCTTCCAACGAACAGATGTATCGGGCAATAGATGCATCCGGGTCGGAGCTGGTAACCGTGGCATTAAAGAGAGTGGAAACGGACAATGAGCATGACCGTCTCGTGGAAGCGATAAGACGCCCCGGGGTGCAGCTGATGCCCAATACATCCGGAACGCGGAACGCCGAAGAGGCGATCTTTGCAGCACGTTTGGCATACGAGGCATTCGGCTCTCGTATAATAAAGGTGGAGATTCATCCCGACCCCAAGTATCTTTTGCCCGACCCGTTCGAGACGCTTAAAGCCACGGAAGTATTGGCTAAAGAGGGGTTTATAGTAATGCCTTATATTCAGGCTGATCCTATCTTGTGTAAATATTTGGAGGAGGCAGGAGCGGCGGCGGTAATGCCTCTCGGTGCTCCGATAGGTACCAACAAAGGGCTTTCTACTCGTGATCTGCTTAGGATCATTATCGAACAGAGCCGCGTTCCGGTAGTGATAGATGCCGGTCTTGGTGCTCCTTCTCATGCATCGGAAGCGATGGAGATGGGGGCGGATGCAGTGCTTGTCAACACCGCTATTGCCAGTGCGGGTGATCCCGTAGCAATGGCAAGAGCGTTCAAACTTGCCGTAGAGGCAGGGCGCATAGCCTATGAGGCAGGACTGCCGGCGGTGATGAACTGCGCGTCTGCAACTTCTCCGATAGACGGATTTTTCAACGATTAAGATATGCCAACCTGAAACAAGAGAGACGATGACCTTTTATGATGAACTGATCAAGCACGACTGGGATACCGAAGAGAATTCCATTTTCAACAAGACAGACCGGGATGTGCGGATAGCTTTATCCAAGGAGCGTTGCACTCCGGAAGATTTCAAAGCCCTTATCTCTCCCGCCGCAGAGCCGTTTCTAAGAGAGATGGCGAAGAAGGCAGAAGAGCTTACACTGAGACGTTATGGTCGTACCATCCAGATGTACATTCCGCTTTATGTATCGAACCACTGCTCCAACTCTTGTGTCTATTGCGGTTTCAACTGTCATAACAAGATTCACAGAGTAAAGCTGGAAGTGGATCAGGTGATGGAAGAGATAGAGGTACTGAAAAGGTGGGGCTTCCGACATCTTCTTCTTGTATCGGGAGAGGCTCCTCGTCTGACGGATGCGGACTACTACGAGAAGATCGTAAAAGCCGTGCGTCCTCACTTTGCGCAGATCTCTTTGGAGGTTCAGCCTCTTCTGACGGAAGAGTATGCCCGCTTGGTCGATGCCGGCATCAGCTATGTCTGTGTCTATCAGGAGACCTATAACGAACGCACCTATCCGGACTTTCATCCCCGCGGACAGAAAGCAAACTTCCGTTTCAGGCTGGAGACTCCCGACCGTTGCGGTACTGCGGGAGTGAATAAAATAGGTATAGGTGCTCTGCTCGGACTTCAAAACTGGCGTACCGACTCTTTCTTCACAGCCCTTCATCTGCGTTATATGGAGCGCACTCACTGGAGGACCAAATACTCCATCTCTCTGCCTCGATTGCGTCCTCATGTCGGATCTTTCATGCCGAAAGATCCTATCAGCGACAGACAGATGGCACAGCTGATATGCGCTTACCGTATCTTCGACCCGGAAGTTGATATATCTCTTTCCACCAGAGAGAGTGCGGAGTTCCGGGATATGGCGATGCGCATAGGCGTTACGACGATGAGTGCAGCATCGAGCACAGAGCCGGGCGGATACGCTTCCGCTCCTCACAAAGAGCTGGAGCAGTTTGTCATAAACGATGGAAGAAGCGTGGAAGAGATGGCTGTGGCAATCAGAGCAAAAGGGTACGAACCTGTGTGGAAAGACTGGGACGAATGGATGTGAACACTTCTCTTCAAGCCTCTTTCTCGGAGAGATACCGGAGGCAGACCATGCTCCCTGAGATCGGAGAGGCGGGACAACGCCGGCTCTCCTCCAAGAAAGTATTGGTTGTGGGTGCGGGCGGACTCGCTTCTCCCATCCTTTACTATCTCGTTGCATGCGGAGTGAGGCAGATCGGGATTGTCGACTTCGATACCGTGAGCCTCTCCAACCTCCAGCGTCAGATCCTTTATCGGGAGGAAGATCTGGGCAGGCCGAAAGCCATTGTGGCGGCGGAGCGTCTGCGCAAGCTCGATTCTGCTTGCTCGCCGGTCGCTTACAACGAACCTTTCTCTGCGGAGAATGCAATGCGCATAGCTGCCGGATATGACCTTTTGATTGATGGTTGCGACAATCTTGCCACTCGCTACCTGATGGATGAGACGGCTGCGGCGCTCTCCATTTCGTATCTGTACGGAGCCGTGTCGGAGTTCACCGGTCAGACTTCGCTGTTTCACCACAACGGCAGTGGCGGGTATCGCGATCTTTTTGCCGACTACGACCCTGCCTCCGACCGTTCTGTCGTGGGAGTGCTTGGGGCAGCTGCCGGCGTGATCGGCTCATTCATGGCTGCCGAGGCGGTCAAAGTTCTGCTCGGACTCCCTTCCGCTCTGTCGGGGAGAATGCTCAGGGTGAATACTTTGACGCTCGACATCGACCTCTTTGACATCGCGCCATAACAGGAAACAGAGAAAACCGCAAAAACAATTCCAAGAAAACACCACAGGAATCTGAGGAAAGCTATACAGCTTTTTTGCTCAGGCTTTATCCCGTTGGTTTCAGAAGTTTTTTCTTTCCGTTTCGGAGAGGTGTATTTTCTTCTTTCAAAGCCGTTTCGGAGAAGAGCAAAAGGGCGGTCGGAGAGCGATTCCGGATATAAAAACATCAGCCGGGAAAGGATCTCTTCCGGCTGATGTTGCCATGTTTTATGGGATTGACGGTTGGAGCCTGCGCTCTATGTAAGGAGCTTAAGCGAACAACTTCTTAGGGTATTCGCCCTCATCCACAAGCTTTTGGAGCTTTGCCACCACCTCCGGACGGTCTTGCGCATAGGTTACACCGAACCACTTGGAGGTCGTATCGAGTACTTTGCAGGTGGCTTTTCCGTCTCGGATCAGATTGTTTACCACCAAGGGGATATAAAATTCGCCCTTCGGCTTGTTGATGTTTTCACGCAAAAAGTCTACAAAAGCCGTGGTCGAGTGAGCAAAATAGTCCGGAGTGAACCCCCACATGTTCATGGAAACGGGAGTGAGTTCGTCTGTCTCGACCTTCTCTCCGTTGTCTCCGGTGAAGCAGATCTTGCCGTCTACTCTGGCAACATCGGTACGCTCCACAACGGTCGTGAGGTAGCCGTCGGCATCCTTTTCGCACACACCGCGGGCCACCGTACCGCTCTCGGAAAGCGTGTTGCCGACCCGATAACCCACCATGCAGTATCTTCCTGTGGTGCCTGCCATGTTGCGAAGCTCTTCGGCAAGGACTTCAAAGCTGTTCCTGCCGTAGAAATCGTCTGCATTGATCACGGCAAACGGCTCGTCGATCACGCTCTCGCCCATCATCACGGCATGGTTCGTTCCCCATGGTTTCTCTCTTCCTTCCGGAGCTTTGAAGCCTTCCGGCAGGGCGTCTATCGCCTGAAAAACCACCTCCACAGGGATGTGCTTCTCATATTTTGAGACAATGATTTTGCGGAAATCCTCTTCAAAATCTTTTCGGATCACGAAGACGAGCTTCCCGAAACCGGCACGGAGAGCATCGTAGATAGAGTAGTCCATGATGGTTTCTCCGCTTGGACCCACTCCGTCGAGCTGTTTGAGTCCGCCGTATCTGCTGCCCATTCCGGCAGCGAGAACAAATAGTGTTGGCTTCATATCTTATATCTTATGTTTAGTTTGTGGTACTCTTTTGTGCCTGCTGACGCTTGAGGAAGGAGGCTCGACCGAAATCGAACAGCTTCGACTCCGTGCGCTCCCTCTCCATGATCTCTTCAAGGCTTTTCGCCACCTTCGGATAGCGGTCGATGAGGTTCTGTTCCTCCCTGATGTCTTTGGCGATGTTGAACAGCTCCAGCTTGGGAGCGCCGGTTGATATCCGGGTTCGGATCAGCTTCCAATCGCCAAGACGTACCGCCTGTTTGCCTCCGTCTTCATGAAACTCCCAGTAGAGCGTGCGCTTCGATAGCTTCGACTGCTTCTTCCCCATGAATAGAGGCAATATGTTGTGCCCGTCCGTTTTGGCAGGGAGCGTGCGTCCCACCATGGCGGCATAGGTCGGCATCAAATCCCAAAAGGCTATCGGGGTCTCTTCTCTCCTCGATGCCGGGACGAGTCCGGGGCAATAGACCACGAACGGAACGCGTATGCCTCCTTCGTAAAGGTCTCTCTTCACACCGCGCAACGGTCCGTAGCTTTTGAAGTAATCCGGATCCGCTCCGCCTTCTCTGTGCGGACCATTATCGCTGGTTACTATAATGATGGTTCTTTCTGCCATTCCAAGCTCCTCCACTTTCCGCACCACTTCTCCGACGTACGCGTCCAGCTGCGCAACCATTGCGGCAAAAGAGGTGTACGGACGCTCCGATGCGGGATAACCGCCCCTGTAAACGAACGGCTTCTCCTCCGGAAACTTCCCGATGTATGAATGGTAGATGGAGTCGTGAGGCAGATTAAGCTCTGCATGCGGAAGCGTATAGGTCAGCATTGCATAGAACGGTTCATCTTGATGATGCTCTATAAACTGCAATGCCCGGCGGTGGATCTCATGACCCGAAAAGGTCTTCCTGCCGTCGTTTTCATTCTCCGGGTAGAACACTTTTCTGTCATTATCCCAAAGGTAAACGGGGAAATAACGGTGAGACATCCGCTGACAGTTGTAACCGAAAAACTCATCGAAGCCCATCTTGTCGGGTGTCGCTTCCGAGCCGGGATAGCCTAATCCCCACTTCCCGAATATTCCGGTTGCATAGCCTGCACTCTTGAAGAGCTTGCCGAGGGTGTAAGTGGTGCTGTCTCCCACCGGTTCCTGTCCTTCGGGAGCTATCTCTCTGTTACCTCTCACATGGGTATGTCCGGTATGCAAGCCGGTGAGCAGACTTGCTCGCGAGGGTGCGCTGACCGATGTTCCGGCATAAGCCTGCATGAAAGCCGTTCCTCTCTCTGCGAGCCGATCTATTTCGGGTGTCCGAAATTTCTGTTGCCCGTAGAAGCTGAGATCGCCATAGCCCAAGTCATCGGCCATGATATAGATCACATTGAACAGCTTCCCATCTTTTGTTCTTAGAGGATGTTGCCCTTTCTGCATAGCGACAGCCGGAGCCACCAGACCTGTAAGCAGAGCGCTTGCAGTAAGGATAGAGGCTTTCTGTTTCATATCTCTTTCGGGGTCTAAATCTTTTGTTCTAATCTTTTACTGTCGAGCCACTGCTTCACGTATCCGAACACACAAGGCAAGCAGCTCTTCTATCTTGGACAAAGGTAACATATTAGCCCCATCCGACAAAGCCTTTGAGGGGTCGGGATGAGTCTCTATAAAGAGTCCGTCCGCGCCTACTGCGATGGCGGCGCGAGCGATGGTCCCGATAAGATGCGGTAAGCCTCCCGTCACGCCCGAAGAGGAGTTGGGCTGTTGCAGAGAGTGGGTTACATCCATCACCACAGGGTGTCCCGTCTCCTGCATTATGGGGATGCTTCGGAAGTCTACCACCAAGTCTCCATATCCGTGCGTTGT
The DNA here is from genome assembly GCF_000769115.1 of Porphyromonas canoris. Lineage (GTDB taxonomy): Bacteria > Bacteroidota > Bacteroidia > Bacteroidales > Porphyromonadaceae > Porphyromonas_A > Porphyromonas_A canoris. The sequence goes on from NZ_JQZV01000013.1 coordinate 225,761, forward strand.
TCCTCTGTCCGTCAGAATCACGTTAGGGTTTCCGCTTTCGGTGATCTTATCTGCGGAGAAGCGCATGCCGGAGGGAGACATGAACTGTCCTTTCTTCACGTTCACCACCTTTCCGGTCTTGGCGGCAGCCACCAAAAGGTCTGTCTGTCTGCACAGAAACGCCGGGATCTGAAGCACATCCACGTATGCCGCAGCCATTTCCGCCTCGAAAGTCTCATGAATATCCGTCACGGTAGGCAGGTCGAATGTCTTGCCTGCTTCGTGCAGAATCTTCAACGCTTTCTCGTCTCCTATTCCGGTAAAGGAGTCCAACCGAGAGCGGTTTGCTTTTCTGTAAGAACCTTTGAGCACGAGCGGAATCTGTAGTCTTTCTGTTATCTCCTTCAGCTTTTCTGCCGTGTGCATCACCGTATCCCTGTCTTCTATGGCGCAAGGACCGGCAAGCAGGAAGAAGTTTTTGCTTGAAGTGAGTCTTTCCAATAGGGTCATATCTCGTTTTGTTTTTGTTTTATTCTGTCCAATATCTTTTGTGCCGTCTCTGCCGGAGTGGCTTCGGGCGTTACCCATTCCACGGCAAGCCCTCTCTTCGGCATGCCTCTAAGCCATGTCATCTGCCTTTTGGCAAACTGGTGTATGGCTATTTCCAGCTGAGAAACAGCCGCTTCACGGTTTAGCTTACCCGTCAGATAGAGAGTGATGTATCTGTATTCGAGTCCGTACTGCAACAGCATCTCTTCCGGCACGCCGGCACGTAAAAGCGCTTCGATCTCTTCTATCATCCCCTCTTGCAGACGGGCATGAAGCCGTTCGGTGATCCTCTTCCGTCTCAGCTCCCTGCTGATCTCTATTGCAAACAGGCCGTAGCTCAAAGGAGTGCCTTTGTGCGGAAGTGTGCCGGAGTGAGAGTGTTTGGCTATCTCCAGTGCCCGGATCACACGCTTTCGTGAAGAGGTATCCGTGCTATTGTGAAGGGTGGTATGTGCTTTCAGCTGTTCTATCAGCTCTTCGAGGCTAAAGGCTTCGAGACTTTTTCTAAACAGCGGATCTTCCGGCACATCTGCCATTTCGTAAGCGTTCAGAACAGATTCGATGTAAAGACCGCTCCCGCCGCAAAGAATCTTCGGAGTATCTTTCGGTAGTGCATTCATCACTTCGGCAAAGTCTTTTTTATACCTGAAGATATTGTACTCTTCGCCCGGCTCGCAAATGTCGATGAGATAATAGGGGATATTGGTCCCGTTGATGATGTAGTCTGCCAGGTCTTTCCCTGTTCCTATGTCCATTCCTCTGTAAACCTGTCGGGAGTCTCCACTCAGGATGACACCTCCCATAAGAAGAGCAAGATGGGCTGCCACGGCTGTCTTTCCGCTTGCCGTGGGTCCCATGATCACCACCAAATCTTTCTGCGCCTTGTTCATAGAACAAAGATAGCGTTAATGATAGATATTAAGAACTGCTTCAGAAAAACTCCCCAACAGCATAAAAAGTTCCTTTGAAGCGATTAACTTTTTCAAATCAAGCTCCGATTTGCAGGCAACAAGGCTTGAAGCCTGCCGGTCAAGGCGTGATTTCTGCCGGTCGAGCCTTGAAATGGGGAAGCGAAGCGGTTTAGAGAAAGATTTGATAAGGGATAAAAGTTTTTACAAACGGGTTTGAAAAAGATTCTCCAAAGGTTTGGGCGAAAAGCACTAAAGGTTTTGGAGAAAAGCACTAAAGGTTTTGGAGAAAAGCACTAAAGGTTTCGGGAAAAAGCACTAAAGGTTTTGGAGAAAAGCACTAAAGGTTTTGGAGAAAAGCACTAAAGGTTTTGGAGAAAAGCACTAAAGGTTTTGGAGAAAAGCNAAGGTTTTGGAGAAAAGCACTAAAGGTTTTGGAGAAAAGCACTAAAGGTTTTGGAGAAAAGCACTAAAGGTTTTGGAGAAAAGCACTAAAGGTTTCGGGGAAAAGCACTAAAGGTTTTGGAGAAAAGCACTAAAGGTTTCGGGGAAAAGCACTAAAGGATAAGCCCCGGCAGATAAACATCGCTGTTACGTGGGATGTTCTTATCGAAGAGATGCTCTCTTCAATGAGTAATATTTCAGTCCGAATACGGGCAAAAACAGAAATTCTTTGAATAATATTCGGGAGTAAGTGGAAATAAATTATTCCCGTCTCTCTGTTTAGAACTTTTACAGCAAGAATATCAACAAAAAATAGTACTTTTGAATGAGTATAAATATTACATACAGATATGAGCAATATTCATATTCCACAAAGGAACTTATTTAAGACCTCTCATGAGGGAAAAGAGGTGGATCTTTATCACCTATCCAACGGAAAAGGCGTAGAGGCCTACATTACCAATTTTGGCGCAAAAGTAGTTTCACTGATCGTTCCGGACAAGGACGGCAACCGTGTGGATGTCGTTTTGGGACACGACTCTCTACAGGAGTTCATAGACTCCGAAGAGCAGTATTTCGGTGGCATCTGTGGCAGATATGCCAATCGTATCAACAACGGATCGTTTACCATAGACGGCAAGACCTTTTCGCTACCGCTCAACCAGACTTCCAGCTCGCTTCATGGCGGTATTCAGGGGTTCAACGCGAAGGTTTGGAGCGTGAAGAATGCCACACCGGACACTCTTGTACTTGAGTATGTCTCTGCCGATGGAGAGGAAGGCTATCCGGGCGAACTCACTACAACGCTCACCTATAAGATGACCGGCGAAGGAGCTTTGCACATGACTTATGAGGCAACAACCACGGCACCTACTGTACTGAACCTCACAAACCACTCCTACTTCAACCTTTCCGGTGCGGGCGATGCTTCCATCCATGATCACGTCCTCACCATTCAGGGCAAGCACTACCTGCCTACGGATCAGACGGCAATCCCTTACGGCAATCCGGAATCGGTGATCGGTACTCCGTTCGACTTCTCTACACCGCATACCATAGGCGAGAGAATAGATACACCGATAGACCAGCTCATCTGGGCGAGAGGCTATGATCACTGCTACGTAATAGATAAACCGGAAGGAGAGTACGGGCTCTGCTGCCGCTGTTCATCGCCCAAAACCGGTATCGTATTGGAGGTATTCTCTTCCGAACCGGCTATGCAGGTGTACACCGGAAACTGGATGACCGGAAATATCAGAGGGAAGTTCGATCAGCGTTATCCTGCTCGTTCGGCGGTCTGTTTCGAGACACAGCACTATCCGGACTCTCCAAACCGTCCGGAGTATCCTTCTACTCTTCTTCGTCCGGGCGAGATGTTCCACTCGGAGAGCGAGTTCCGTTTTTCTGTCGAGAGATAATAACTAAAAACAATAATAGAAATCAGTATGACTACAAATCAAAAGCAAAGCTACACCGTACCATTTATAATAATGGTGGTGCTCATGTCGCTTGTCGGACTTATCACGAGTCTTAACCAGCAACTTCAGAAACCAATGGAGGCGGCGTTCCTGATCAAAGGGGGCGAGTACACCAATACTTTTACCACTCTGTTGGTTTTCTCTTTCTTCCTTGCCTATCTTGTGATGGGTACTGTGAGTGGCAGATTCATCGAGAAGAACGGCTACAAGAAGACGCTTATACTGGGTCTCTCCATCCTTGTGGCGGCTTTCGGTCTTTATGAGATCTCTGCTTATGTGTTCGATAAATTCGACATCGTTAACTTCCAAGCCACTCTGGACGAAGCAAGAAGTACGGAAAACTTTAAGTACACAGGGCCTATCGAACTGCCGATGGCTTATTACATCTTCTTGCTTGCAGCGTTCGTGGCAGGTACTGCACTTACTTTCCTTCAAGCTGTAATCAATCCGTACATTGTGGCGTGCGACGTTAAGGGAACATCCGGAGTACAACGCCAGACCATCGCCGGCGTGGGTAACTCCACAATGACCACCATCGGTCCTCTTTTTGTTACCGCTGTGATCTTTGCCAATCAGGATGTCCTCAACATCAACATCACTTCTCTCTATATCCCCATCCTTGTTCTGATGCTTATGGTAGTGGCTATCATCGCTGTGTTGCCACGCCTTAACCTCCCTACTATTGCAAGTACGGAGAAGAAAGCAGGCGAGGTTCTTACAGAGAGTGTATGGAGTTTCCGCCACTTGACATTGGGTGTTATCGCCATCTTTGCATACGTAGGTGTGGAAGTGGCAGCAGGTTCAAACATCAATCTCTACGCTACCGACCTCGGCTTTGACCTTAAAACCGCAGGTAAGATGGCTTCTCTCTACTGGTTCGGTATGCTTGTGGGTCGTCTGCTTGGCAGCTTCCTCAGCAAGGTGAAAGCCAATACTCAGCTCATGGTAACCTCCATAGGTGCCACGCTGTTCATCCTCGCTACGATGATGACCAAGAACCCTTGGTTGCTTGTAGGTGCCGGTCTTTTCCATTCAATCATGTGGCCCGCCATCTTCTCCTTGGCTGTCGAAGGTCTCGGACGCTATACCTCTAAAGGTTCGGGCGCTCTCATGATGGGGGTAGTAGGTGGAGCGGTATTGCCGTTCGTACAAGGCGTGCTGGCAGATAAGATTGGCGGCTGGGACTGGACATGGCTCCTCGTGATAGCCGGTGAGATCTATCTTCTCTACTATGCACTTGTAGGCTATAAGGTACTTAAACGCGACAAGGGTGCGTAACCCTTTTACAATATAAATAAACAATATGAAGCTATGGAATTAGATTTCGTAAGAAGTAGATTCATCAAGCACTTCGATGGATCTACAGGGGAAGTGTTCGCTTCTCCGGGACGTATAAATTTGATAGGAGAACATACAGACTATAACGGGGGCTTTGTATTCCCCGGTGCGATAGATAAAGGCATGATGGCTGAAATAAAGCCAAACGGTACAGATAAAGTGCGCGCCTACTCGATAGACCTTAAAGACTATATCGAGTTCGGGCTCGGACCGGATGATGCTCCACGTACATCATGGGCGAAATATATCTATGGTGTCTGCCGTGAACTCATCGAACGCGGTGTGGAAGTAAAGGGTTTCAATACCGCTTTTGCGGGTGATGTTCCTCTCGGAGCAGGTATGTCTTCTTCCGCGGCCCTTGAAAGCACTTACGCTTATGCGCTCAACGAAATGTTCGGAGGCGGTAAGATAGATAAGTTTGAGCTTGCAAAGATCGGACAAGCTACCGAACACAAGTATGTGGGAGTAAAGTGCGGCATCATGGATCAGTTTGCCAGCGTATTCGGTAAGAAGGATCACTTGATTCGTTTGGACTGCAAGACGCTTGAACATAAATATTTCCCATTCCATCCGCAAGGTTATAAATTGGTGCTTTTAGACTCTGTCGTGAAGCACGAACTCGCTTCTTCTGCCTACAACAAGCGTAGAGAGTCTTGCGAAAACGTAGTGAAGGCGATACAGAAACGCCATCCGGAGGTGGAGTTTCTACGTGATGCCTCCATGGCGATGCTCGAAGAGGTGAAGAGCGAAGTATCTTCGGAAGATTACATGCGTGCGGAATACGTCATCGAAGAAGTACAACGAGTGCTTGATGTCTGCGATGCTCTCGAACGTGACGACTACGAAACCGTAGGACAAAAGATGTATGAGACACACGAGGGAATGAGTAAACTCTACGAGGTGAGCTGCGAAGAGCTGGACTACTTGAACGATATAGCAAAAGAGTGTGGCGTTACCGGCTCTCGTGTTATGGGCGGTGGCTTCGGTGGCTGTACCATCAACCTTGTGAAGGAAGAGCTTTACGAACTCTTTATCGAAAACGCCAAGAAGATGTTCAAAGAGAGATTCGGCTACGAACCTAAAGTGTACAACGTTGTCATCAGCGATGGTTCTCGCAAGATAGAAGCGTAAAGAAGGGACATAGCAAATATTTCAATTCTCTATAAAAGCAGGGAGCAGTAAATCTTTTACTGCTCCCTGCTTTTTATATTGCGGTCTGCAAACAATCAAACGAACCGAGAGATGCAAAAAATGATACCATTAAGCCATAAGAATGAACTTGCAAGGAAAACCATTTATATCTAAATTTGGTTAATAGATAACAAGATATTGTTTCTTGTGAATCAATAGAAAGAACTAAAAATATACCCTTCCAAAAAAATTATGAATAAAGTTGCCTCCAGCTTCTCACTCTCTGCATACGACTTTCTTGCAGTTCTTATTCCCGGTGGTATTATATTATCATCTATTATTTATAGTCCTTATTTTAAGAATCTGATAAGGACAAGCACGGAAAAGTCTGGTGATTCTCCGGAGTGGCTTCGCTATACACTTCTCTTTATTCTTGCTTATCTTTTAGGTTTGATTTGGAAAATGTTCATGGATTGGGTTTTTAAAGATTTTAGGAATAACATAAAACACATTGAAATATCTTATGAGAAATCCATCGGTAAAGAAATGAAATATCGCTATGCATATTTAAAAAAGCACAATAATGATTCTGGCAAAAATCCTATTAGTAATGCGAAAAAGGAGAGATTTTGCAATCTTAAAGAAATTTACATGAAGGCCTACAAAGCAGATAAAGATGAAAACAAAGCTATAGAGAGAAAATACTACCATTCTTACTATTATTTGCAAAAAGAGGGTGGACTAGGATCGGTTCCTATAATAGAAAGGCAGATAGCATTTGTGCGTAATATTCTCTTAATAATTCCCCTTTTAATAACCTCTGTGTTTAATGTTTTTCAGCTTGAATCTTTACCTTTTGTGGCGCTTATCACTCTCTCCTGTTGTTTCATAGTGTTTTTACTATGTTGGTTGCATAAAGCGCAATCAAAAGTATACGAACTTATTTTTGAAGGGGCTTATTATTACGGTTTTAATCAGTATATACCAGATGAGGTAACAAAACAAGGGGAAAGACCCAATGCATGCCTTTGTACAAGCTTTCTTGAATCTTTTTTGTTTCGTTTTTTGCTCGCTCTGTGTTTAGTGGTCTCTATAGCTTATTTTATGTCTAAACAGGATTTTAGTATTGAGTCCATTCGGTTGGTGCTATTTGTGACAATGACACTAGTCATGCTAAATCGATTTGTCCTTCAAGTAGTTCTGTTGGCAATACAACAAATTGTCAAGTATTCTCTTATTTTATTCTTTATTATTCTGTACTCTTTTTCTCTACTTTCTTTGTTGTTGTTTTTATGTATAATATTTGTATTCCCTTATGTATTATTTTTTTGGTAAGGATATGTTGTTGTGAGAGTTCTATCTCCCCTTCTTACTGATATTCTCAACGTAGGTACGCAGTTCCGCAGGGTCGGGGATCTGTACACCGTCGAGGCTATTGATGTTTTGGAAGAGATCCAGATCGAAATACTTTACCACGGCAAAGACATGATCGAAGACATCGCTCACGATCGCCTCATACTCTACCCACACCACCGTGTTTGTAAAGAAGTAGAGCTGCAACGGCAGACCACGATCTTCCGGATCTCTCTGGCGCACCATCAGCGTGTAATTTTGGTTTATCTTATCATTGTGTTTGAGATACTCCACAATATATCTTCTGAACAGACCAACGTTTGTCAGGCGACGCATACTTAGCGGATCGTTCTCGCTTACTTGTGCATTCTGCTCACGAATTTCATCCGTAACCTTAGAGATATACTCTCCAAGCGCAGCAGTGTTTTGAAGACGGGAGATCAGTTCGTCATCCGCATACCTTATCGTCTTCATATCCACATATACACTTCTCATACATCTACGTGCTCCGGTGTCTTGCATAGCACGCCAATTGATCACTGGATCCGCTACCAACGCATAAGGCGGAATGGTGTACATCGTATTGTCGAAGCCTTTGATCTTCACCGTTGCCAACGAGATCTCCACCACGTCTCCATCTACATTGTGTTTTGGGGATGTGATCCAGTCGCCCACGCGAATCATATCATTGCTCGATAGCTGTATGCTTGCCACAAAGCCCATAAGTGTATCTTTGAAGACCAGAAGCAGTACGGCAGAGAGGGCAGCCAAGCTTCCGAAGACCGTCTTCATGTCTATGTTGAAGATAAGAGAGACGATGTAGAGGACACCGATACAGTAGACGATGATCTTAAAAACCTGGAACAGGTTCACGAACGGCGTATTGCGGTACTTCTCCGAAGAGAGCATTCCGCTCCTTATAGCATCGAGTGCGATGTGGAAGATCTGGATGATGAGTATCGCTATGTATATGCTACAAACTATTTCGAGCAGATTTCTGAACATATTGTCCTCCATCGGGAAGGGGAGCGACAGCAGATTGGAGAAGATCGAAACCGAGCAGATGCGTGTGATCTTCGAGAGAAGTTTACGGCTTTCTACCCTCAGGTCTTCCAAAGCAGAGAGTCTGTCCAGTATTTTTGGAAGGAGTCGGACAAAGACTATACGCAGAAGCAGCTCCACCAAAACGGTAAAGAGGAGGATGACACCGATGATCAGCAGAGGGCGCAGAATGCTTCCCGTCCCTCCATCTGCCGTATCTGTGGGGATGATATTGAGCTTGGAGATAATCTCGTTCAGGAACAAACGTATTTCATTCATGGATGTTTGGATTTAGTTTCAGTGAAACAAAGATAACACCCCTACCTCTATTGAGCAAACGGAAAGAGCATCGTTTTTGCTCCGGACTATTCGCTTTTCCTGGTGTGCACTTTTATATAAAAATGGAGTGCGGAGAAGCTCTCCAAAAATCGAATCTCGTGCTCCTACTTTTAGGGAATAAAATAGATAAATGAACTTAATTCTCTAATATATAATCAGATACAGAAAATCGCGAATTTGGAAAAAATTTTTTCTCAGTCCGTTTCATGGGGCTTTTTCGCGTTAATAGCTGTAAATTTTAACACCCATCTCTGTAAACGTTTCCTAATAAAGAAATTTGCCTTTTCAGGCACATTTTGGGGTAAAAATACGTAGATTGTTGATTCTTAGTGTTTTAATGTTTTTGGCTAAACACGTTAATCGAATCCGGTAAACGTGTTCAATGAAATCGGTAAACGTGTTCATTGAAAAATTAAACACGTTAAGCCGAAAGAATATGCTCGTTTAGCGTTTTGGATGAACGGGTATCGGAATTTGTGTTAATAAAACAGCCTAAATTTAACAACTTGGTCGTGCTCTGAAAACGACCCCTCCGATCAAAATAGAGAGACCGAAAAAAGGGAGCATTTTTCGGGATGGAATATATAAAAATGAGGCACCCCGAAACCTCCTAAAAGAGGATTTCGGGACACCTTCAAGAGTCAAGAAAAATCTCTGATTGGTGCGGAAAGAAACTTTCAAAACTTCCGACCGACAAGATGACCTACAAAAAACGAACCGAGAACAGCTCCGGCGGTTCGGTTTTTCGCTCCGGATCCATCTGCAAGCTATGCACACCATAGCTCTTTCATGGCTCTCTCCTCTTGTCTGATGCGGACAACAAGGAGACAGAAGTAGAGTGGAAAGCCTATCGCAAGCGTCATCCAGGCGTTGCAGAGGAGTGCCACCCCGACCAGTTCGGGCATGATGTTCAGGAAATAGTTGGGATGGCGCACCGTTCTGAAGAGGAAACTCTTTTCGATACGCTGATTGGGAACGATATAGAGCTTTACCGTCCAAATATCTTTGAGCTTGTAGATGACATAGAAGAGCATGCCGTAAGCAAATGCCATAACGGCTACACCGGCTATCGAAATGGTGTTGAACTCCACTCCGGTAGTGTATGCCTCATAGAGTGCAGAGAAATAGTAGGCGATGTGAGCCAGTGTGAGCAGGAGGGAGTTGAACTTTCCGTACTGCACTCCTCCCTTTTTCAGCAGGAGCTTTTCGTTACGGATGGAGAAGGATAGAGAGACGAGTCGTAGTGCAAAAAAGATGATAAATGTAATGATGATGTACTGCATCTGTTCTGTTTTTATGTTGTGTTATAAGATTGTTACCGGATAGGATATTGTTTATCTGCCGATCCGGAGATTGACAATGCGTTGATTGAAACGGCGGAAAAAGTATGGGATCTTGTAGAGCATTCGGAAGATAAACGGAATCCTGCCGTTGTCGTGTTGGCTCATGTAGTACTCTTTCTCGAGCTTAATCTTGGGATGCCATGTTTCCATCTCTTTTGTTGCGAGCAGAGACCAGTTGAACTCCACATTTTTTCCGAAATTGCGGAGTGTGTCGTGCCGTTTGGAGTTGCCGACCAATGAGAATGCGAGCATGTCGAACAGAACGGTGGCGTTGCTGAAACGTTTGCAGATCTCATCGAAAAAGCCTCGAACCTCTTCGGGAGTAAAGTACATCAGAACACCTTCCAAGATGATAAGAACCGGTTTGCCGTGAGAGTTCACCTTGTCTGCCCAGTCGTAGTGAAACATGGAAGAGGAGATGTAGGTGTTTCTCTCGCTTTCGGATAGCAGCTGACGTCTCAGATTGATGGCTTCTTCCAGATCCAGATCGTACCAGTGTGTTATCGCCGGACAGCCCAACCGTTCATATCTGGCATCTATACCTGCTCCCAGCTGTACCACAACGGCATCTGGATGTTTGGCAAAGAACTCCTTCGCTTCTCTGTCTATGAGGCTTGCTCTGATGCAACAGCCTGCTTGGGAAAACTTCCCCTTGCTGAACTTCGAGAAGTCGTACTCTATTTTCTGAATGATCTCCACTGCCTTTTCGTCATAGAGCAGAGCATCCGCCCGTTTTGCCTCTTCCGCCTTAGCCCACAGCGTTATCAGCATGGTTTCGGGAACATCTGTAAGTCTGTTTTGTATCATATTATTTTGTCATTAAAGTTATTCTAATCCTCTCGGAAACAGGAGATAAAAGGAGGCGTTTTCTCCACAAAACACTCAACGTGCATACATAAATGACAAGAAAACGGCTTGTAATAAGTGTGGATAAGCCACAATACATCTCCATTTTAACAGCGCAAAGGTATTTACTTTCCGAAATGCCTGCAATCACTAAAAATGGCTATTTTTCATCCGGATGCGCATGAAATCAAGGAGAATCGAGGCGACATTAGGGATGAAAGGGATGTAGCAAGGAGCGGCAAAAAGAAAAGAGAAAGAGTGAAAATGCACAAACTGCCATGCTACTTGCGATATTCGGCTTCAGTTGCGATTGGGGAGTACGTTTCTTCCGGCTTCACTCTTTGCACCTTCTGTTTTATCTGTCCTGACGGAACCAAAAAGGGCTGTGCAAAAATGAGTTTTGACACAGCCCCTAAGAGATATTTCTTAAAACAGCGATAGGATAATCTTACCGGATTTCCGCTTCAAAAACAGGTAAAATCTGTTCTAATGCTATGCCGCGAGACCCCTTGATAAGGATGGTAGAGCCGGCAGGCGGAAGAGGTGTCTCCCCTGAACGGAAGGAGGAGAGGAGGTCGGCACTTGTCCGGAAGAGATAGACGGAAGAGTCCGTATGGCTGCAAGACAACCGGTGCCATACCTCGGCAAAAGCATCCCCTACGAGATAGAGAGGAGACAAGCGTGGTATGGATAGAGCCGTTTCGAGTACTTCGGTATGGACGTGGGCAGTCTCTTCTCCCATTTCGAGCATATCGCCAAGTATGGCAGACACATTCTTCTCCGCACGGGAGAGTAGCTCCAGATTGGAGAGAGCCGCTTTCATGCTGGAGAGATTGGCGTTGTAAGCGTCCAATATGAGTGTATGGTGCGGCAGAGAGAGGAGTTGAGACCGCTTGTTGGTGGGAGTATAGGCTTCGATAGCCTTGATTCCCTCTTCAAGAGAGACACCGAGAAGATGCCCCAAAGAGAGTGCCGCCAGTGCGTTGGGCAGATTGTAGCCTCCGACAAGCGAGCTTTTCAGGTGGTATGTTTCCGCATCGAAAGAGATTTTAGCCGAGAGGTAAGGATCATCGGATGGGAGAAGCTCTCCGAAAAGTCTCGCCCGGCTTGTACTGTGGGTGGTATAGGAGAAAGTCTCTTGCCCTTTCCACTTGTCGGAGAGAAGCGCATCGTCCAGATTGAGGATGTAGCTTCCTCTGCCATCCGAACGAGAGAGAAGAAAGTGAGGAAGCTCGCTTTTGGTCTCCAATACACCTTGTAGAGAGCCGAAGCCTTCGAGATGAGCCGCTCCGATATTGGTTACCAGCCCGATGGTCGGCTCGGCTATATTCACCAGCTCTTCGATGTCGCCCTTTTTGCTTGCTCCCATTTCGATGATTGCGACTTCGTGCCGAGGGTTGAGCCTGAGAAGTGTCAGAGGCACACCGATATGGTTATTGAGGTTGCCTTCTGTAGCAAGAACATTGTACTTTGAACGGAGTACGGCAAGGGTCAGTTCCTTAGTGGTGGTTTTGCCATTAGTACCCGTGATGCCCACCACAGGTATATCGAACAACCTGCGATGATAGTGCGCAAGCTCCTGTAACGCACGCAGCGTATCGGGCACACAGATACATCGGGGATTGTGTTGCAGAGCCTCATCGCTCACAAGAGCGTATGCGGCTCCGGATGCCAACGCTTGGAGCGCAAAGGTGTTACCGTCGAAGTGTTCGCCTTTGAGTGCTACGAAGAGCGAACCGGGCGCAATATGCCGGCTATCCGTAGAGATACCGGAGCATTCCATAAAGCGACTGTGCAGGAGTCTGACCATGGGGAAATAAAAATCTATAAACTTTTTTACCTAAGCACAAATGTAGGGATAACCTCTGATATTTCTCTTATATTTGCTTTCATGATAGGTACAAAAAGATTTTGGTTTATTCTCCTTATCTGTCTTGTCTGTACAGGGGCTGTATGGGGACAGAGAGGCATCAGAAAAGAACAGTGGTACACCCCTCTGGGACAATATATAGAGCTACATCCATCCTTTAGCAATGTTTCTACCGGACGGGTAGAGGTGAAGTCGGCTTCCGTAGGAGGAGCCATGGTTATCTTGAATCTCAATACGAACGGTCTCAATGTCCCTTATCGGGAAGAGATGGTAAAAGATATATATGCCTACGCTTCGTCTCTTCTTCCCGAAGGGATGCAGGAGTACAAGATAGCCATCAGGGTAGACGGACAGAATATAGAGGATCTTATCCCGGAAGCGTATAAAGGAAAGCACTACCGCTCATCCCGACAGAAGTGGGGCGAAAAGGCGGTGAGAAAGACGGAGTATCCGTTGGTCCGAAAAACAGGTACGCCATACGCCATAACAGCCGGTCTGCAAGGCAGACATATTGCGGTGTGGCAGAGTCACGGCAGATACTTCGATACACAAAAGAACGAATGGAAGTGGCAACGCCCTTTGGTTTTCGGCACAACGGAAGATCTCTTCACACAAAGCTATATCGTTCCTTATGTGGTACCCATGCTGGAGAAAGCCGGAGCAGTGGTACTCCTGCCACGAGAAAGGGATCTGAACAGGGAGGAGTATATCATAGATAACGATGCTTCGGTACTGACGAAAGGTGTCTATGCCGAACGAAATGCTCGTGTAAAGTGGGAAGAGGGTAAGGAGAGCGGTTTTGCTTATACCTCTGCCAGATTGAGAGATAACGAGAACCCTTTTTCTCAAGGCAGTTACAGACAGATAGAGAGCAGAACAAAAGGAGAACTGAGCCGTGCCACATGGATACCGGAGATCACAAAAGAGGCAGAATATGCTGTTTATGTCAGCTATAAGTCGCTCCCCAACAGTGTAGAAGATGCTCACTATTCGGTATATCATGCCGGAGGGGTATCTACTTTTGTGGTGAACCAAACAATGGGCGGAGGTACATGGATCTATCTTGGGACATTTCTTTTTAAGCCTGAAAAGAAAGGGGTAGACCAAAACTTTATAACTCTTACCAACGAAAGCGCAACGGCAGGAAAGATAGTAACAGCCGATGCGGTAAAGATAGGTGGAGGCATGGGACACGTAGAGCGTGGATACCCACAGGTGGTAGGACGTGGAAGAAGAAAGCGTACAATCCCTGCTACCTACTCTGTAAGTGGAATGCCGAGGTATGCAGAGAGTGCAAGATACTGGATGCAGTGGGCAGGTGTTCCCGATAGTATATACAACGGAAGCAAGAGCGCAAATGACTATGTGGATGACTATCGTTCTCGCGGACAGTGGGTAAACTATCTGATGGGCGGGCTTCCCACCACTTCTTATTCGGGTGGATTGAACATCCCTATCGACCTATCTTTTGCGCTACACTCGGATGCCGGCGTGAGGGATGGGGAGGAGACTTTCGGAGTACTTGGGATATACAACAGCCAGCACGAGGATGGTCGCTATCCCAATGGTATATCTCGCAGTGCGGCAAGAGATCTTACCGATATTGTGCAGACAACCATCATGGAGGATTTGAGGCGTACCTACCGGAAAGATTGGGTACGGAGGGGAATGTGGGATAAAAACTACTCGGAAGCAACATGGCAACATGCCCCTTCGTTGCTCCTCGAAATGATCTCTCATCAAAATCGTGCAGATATGCAGTATGGTCTTGATCCCGATTTTCGCTTTACCTATTCGAGAGCTATATATAAAGGTATTCTGAAGTTTTTGTCTTACGAGTTTGGTCAGAAGTATGTGGTGCAACCTCTTCCGCCTACCGGTGTCGCAGTAGAGCCTTGGGGGCAAGATTCGGTAGTGCTGACATGGTCGCCTCGACACGATCCATTGGAGCCCTCTGCCTCTCCTCACCATTATATGGTCTATACGAGGAAGAATAATGGCGGGTTTGATAACGGATTGATTGTTGCCGACTCTATTCTGTTTCTCCCTGTGGAGAAGAACAGCATATATTCATTCAAGATTACAGGAGTGAATGACGGAGGAGAGAGCTTCCCTTCCGAGATAGTGTCTGCCGGTATAAGCATTCAGGCACATGGAGATGTACTTGTGGTAAACGGCTTTGACAGGGTGAGTGCACCCTCTCTCTTCGGAGAGTATGACTCCGGCGTGCCCTATCTGAAAGATATATCTGGCGTGGATCATGTTGCCGGAAATAGCTTTGACTACCCCTACACTCACGGTAAGGCTTTGATGGCTTCGGGTTGTTCGTTCTTCTCTTCATCGGTCAGTCGTGTAGAGAAAGAGCCGGAAATGCTCAAGAGATATACGGTGGTGGATCTTGTTTTGGGTAAACAACGCAGTACGGTGGTGGGTACTCCCTCTTATGGAAAGATGAAGTATAAAAGCATGAGTCCGGATTTGCAGTTTGCCGTAGAGTCTTATCTGATGGGTGGCGGACGATTGATACTGACAGCCGCTCACCTTGTATCGGATCTCTCCACACCTGTTCACTCTCTACCTGACAGCTACGATAGGAATTTCCTTAACACGGTTCTTAATCTTGCATCTCCCGATTCAGTGCAGACTGTTCCCGTAAACGGACAGATGATGATCCGAGACCTGACCAATCCGAAAGAAGCAGGAAACTATTACAGTGTACAGGTGCACTCTTTCCCAAATCCGAACCATTACTATATAGATAAGGTAGATGCTCTCTGGCCCTATAACCAAAAAGATGTGAGGATGTTTATTGCCACCCATGATGGGACACCCTTGGGGATAACCACGAAGTCTCCTTATCACATCGTGCTATCGTCCATCCCATTCGAGACAATAAGCTCGGAAGAGGATAGAGCGTGGATTATGAATATCTTTTTGAGGGTGTTGAGGGAGTAGATTATCGGACTACTTCTCCTGCTTTTCTTTTATAATCTCGTGCATCGCAGCCTCGTCTCCACGACGAGAAATGAAGAGAGTTTCAGGGGTATCGACAACCAGCATATCTTCTATGCCATATAATACAAGGCGTTTGTTGGGAGAAGAGGACTTGACGAGCAAATTTCGGCACTCCCGCAGATCTACCTCCTTGGCTTTCGGTGCGGAGACAGCATTCTCTGCATCATCTTTATCCAACTGATGATAAAGGCTTTCCCATGTTCCAAGATCGCTCCATCCAAAATCGGAAGGTGCAACTTTTACATTATGAGCCTTTTCTATAAGCCCATAATCAATAGAGACCGAAGGCGAACGGAGAAAAGCAAGGCGCACATCTGCACTCTCCTGAGGAGTATTATAGGAAGAGATAGGGGCAAACAGAGATGATACTTCAGGCAAGTGAGCCTCTAAAGCAGAGGTAAAAACCGAGGCTTTCCATATAAACATACCGGAATTCCAAAGATAATTGCCCTTAGCCAACATATCCACGGCAACAGGAAGGGAGGGCTTTTCTTTGAATTGAAGTACCGGCTGAGAGCGATTCAGTCTCATGATGCTTTGTTCCACTTCTATATAACCGTAGCCTATGGCTGGATAAGTAGGACGAATGCCGATAGTAAACAGAGCATCCTCTTTTTCAGCATCTTCGAGTTGTTTTGCAATGCAATCACGGAAGCGACCTTCATCTGCAATATAATGATCAGAAGGTGTAACCAATAACAGAGCATTCGGATCCTTTTGCTTCAGCTTATATGCCGCATAGGCTATACATGGAGCGGTGTTGCGTCTTTCCGGTTCCGTGAGGACTTGATGAGCTTTTAGCATGGGCAGTTCTGCCAAAACATCTTCTCGGTAGGCTTCACCGGTCATAACATAAAAGTTCTCTGTCGGGAAGAGAGGAGAGAGTCTGTCGAATGTCATACGTATGAAACTTTTACCAGTTCCCAACACATCTATGAACTGTTTCGGTTGAGACGCTTTGCTCAGTGGCCAGAATCTACTTCCTACTCCACCGGCAAGAATAATGCAGTAGTGGTTACTTCTCATGCTTTTTTTCTCTTTTATTTTCCAGTGCCAAAACATTGCGGATCTCAGTCAGCAATTTAGCTTGAGCATCTGAAGCCATCGCAATCTCCATAGGAACGCAATAACATCGGGCTTGTATTTCCGAAGCTACTGATAGCAGGTGCGGATAGAGTCTTACCGAATCTTTTTCCGTTGTAAGCAGATAGGCATTCGAATGTTTTCTTAGCTGTTCGATGATAGATTCGACCTCTTTCTTCTGAAAGTTATGATGATCCGGGAATGCAAACCTCATCTTTTCTACATAACCTTCTCCCTTTTGGCGAAGAAAGAAAATGTTCGGATTGGCAATACCTGCCACGAGAATTACCTCCGATCCCCTATTGGGAGGAGGAATGGTCTGAGAAGAAGAACCTATCTGCTCATCGGTAAGTATTCTTCTCGGAGGCATCATGCGCATGGAGCTGAAGTATAAAGATTGATGTGCCTGAAGCTCCATCTCTCCTTCCAGCAGTTTCATCTGTATCGGCTTTATACTGCTTGGCGTCCGAGTGATAATTACAGCGTCTGCTCTATACTTAGCCTCCTGAGGCTCTCTCAGATTGCCGTACGGAAGAAGATCATCCTGCGTAAATGGTCTCTGGAATGAGGTTAGAAGAATAGTATATGTAGGCTTGACATATCTGTGTTGAAAGCCATCGTCCATTAAGATCAATGTCGGACGCAGCTCTTTGGGCATAGCTTCAAAATGAGCCATAGCCCTGAGTCTGCAGCCATCTACATAGACATAGACATTGGGGAACTTTTGTTTGATCTGCAAAGGTTCATCTCCGGCTAAATCCACCGTATGCTCCGGAAGAACTTCCATAGGAGTGTTGCTCTTTCTTCCATAACCTCTGGAGAGAACGGCTATGCGATAGAGAGGAGAAAGCTGGCGGATCAAAAACTCTATGTGAGGCGTTTTCCCCGTACCTCCCACTGCAATGTTTCCCACACAGATAGTCGGAATAGGAGGCTTTTCGGAAAGTAACCAACCATTGTCAAACGCAAAATTGCGCAAAGCAACGCCTACTCCGTACAATACGGAGGGGATCTTTAGCAATATGTTACGTTTAGGTATGGTCATCTTCCCTACTCAAAACAGCCCTATCCAAGGGCTTATTAAGTACACAACCCCGAAAGCACCTGTAAAAGTCCTTTCGGGGTTCTGATTATTTTACTGTTCTGTAATGTCTATTTCCGGCATTGCCAGGATTCCTGTCGTACGCTGAGCCTTACGGATAGCATTCAGGAACTTTTGCTCTTCCGGAGAGAGAAGAGAGTCGAATAGATTGGCTTTCACATCTGAATAGCCACCGACAAGCTTCATCCACCACTCTTTCTTATCGCTCTTCGGATAGTAAAGGTAGTACTTGTCTACTTCAGCCAGACGAGCAGCCTCTTCTACCGCATCTTCAAAAGTACCCAGCATATCTACAAGTCCCAGTTCAATGGCTTTTTGTCCCAGCCATACGCGACCTTGACCCACACTATCAACTTGGGCAACGGTCATGCCTCTTCCGTCTGCAACACGCTTCTTGAACAGTTCGTAGCCACGTTCTACCATATTTTGGATTACCGCTTTCTCCTTATCTGTCATAGGACGAAGTGTATTTCCAAGATCTGATAGCTCGTGTGTCTTTACCACATCCATTGTCAGATCAATCTTATTGGCTGCCCCTGTGAAGTTCGGGAACTGTCCGAAGATACCAATACTTCCGGTAAGGGTCGTCGGATCTGCGAATATCTTGTTGGCAGCACAAGAGATGTAATATCCACCCGAAGCAGCGTAGTCTCCCATGGAAACAACAATCGGCTTCTTGGCTTTAAGATCATTGACCTCTTTCCAAATCTGTTCGGAAAGGAATGCAGATCCTCCCGGAGAATTTACTCTCATGACTACTGCTTTGATGTCGTCATCCTCTGCCAATTCTCGCAGTTTCTTTGCAACATCCATATCAATGATAGTGGCATTTTCAAACTCTCCTGTAGATTCGCGAATCTCTCCTTCGGCAATAACTACACCGATAGCGTCCCCTTTAGATACATGGCGAGCACTTTTGGAACGGAGATATTGTGAAACCGTTACACCATTATAGAGTTCTTTGTCTCTTTCACCCGTATAACGCTCCGCCAACATAGGTTCCACGTCAAGGCTGTACATCAGAGAGTCCACCAAACCATACTCTACCGCTTTTCGGATAGATCCCATGCCGTATCCTCTGTTCACAAATGCTTCAAGGCTATCGCGATTGATACCACGAGAAGCAACTATGGCATCAGCCACGTTGTCCCAGAGTCCGTCTATATATTCTTGTAACTGCAATCGGTTCGGCTCACTTAGCTTTTTCAGAACAAAAGGCTCTACGGCACCCTTGAAAGTACCTACCTTGAAGATTTGCATCTCCACACCGAGCTTTTGAAGAGGTCCGGTATAGAACATCACCTGACGGCTCAATCCCATCATTGTCAACATACCTTCGGGATTCATATAGATCTTATCCGCAACGCTGGCAAGATAGTAGCTCTTATCCGATAGCATATCTGCATACGTAAAGATCATTTTGCCACTTTTCTTGAAAGACTCCAACTCTTGACGAAGCTCTTGTGCTGTGGCATAACCCATACCGACACCTGAGAAGTCGATATAAATTGCTTCAATATTTTGGTCTTCTGCAGCTGAGCGGATTGCCTTCTTTATCTCAGAAAGAGTAAGCATCCCCTCACTATCTCGTTTGCCCGGCAAGAATGCTGCAAAAGGATTATCTGCTTTGCTTTCGGAGATAACTCCTCCCGGAACTATCTCTAATATACTTCCACTTTCAACTTGAAATACAGAAGTATCTTCTCTGCTTGTGAAAGCTGATATGCTGGCTGTTATAGCCGAAACTACCACAAAGAAAAACAGGATCATTGCCACTACGCTTGCTAAGATCACTCCCAAGCAAGAAGCAAAGACCATTTTAATAAATTGTTTCATCTGTTTTGTCTGCCTATTTTTATAAATACTATTATAGTTGCAAATATAAACATATTATTCAAACCGCGCTCGTTCATAGCAAGATAGATTCATCCCATCAGTGAATCGGTTAGGTGCGGATTTTAGAAAGCTATGTGATTGTTCTTTCTGTCTCTAAGACACTATACGGCAGAAAGATTTCTTTTGGCTTTTATGTTAGAGCCACTTGTCGAGCGTAGCGAGTACCTCGTTAAAGTCCGTGAATCTTGCCTTGAGTTCTCCGTCTTTGATTAAGAACATTGTCGGCAACGTGTTCAGATTGTAGAGACCGATATATTTGGAGAAGACACCATCCGTATCTTGTACATTTACCCAAGGATAGTTCTGAATGGTGCTGTACCAAATGTGTCCATCTCTTTCAAGACCGACTTGGTAAATGCGAAGCCCTTTGTTATGATAGTTTTGGTATAAAAGATCAATACTCTCACAGTATGCCGCAGACCATTCTGCGCCCATGGCAGTAAAAGAAAGAAGAGTGATCTCCCCTGTTCCTACAACAGAAGAAAGAGAGATGGTGTCTCCCTTGGCATTCGGAAGACTTACTTCCAGATAGCCTACAACTGCGGCACTGTTCTCAAAGCTTTTTTGTAATTGTTGCTGGTTCTTTTGACTGCGAACTGCAGCAATAGATTGCAGAGCCAGTTTGTGCAGATGCTTAGAGCGTTCAGCGTCCGGATATTCGGCATCGAAAGCCGTAGCGACAATGGCAAACAGCTTTGAGTCTGCCTCTTCATAGATGTTGAAGATGAGGTAACCACCCAACTCTTGGAACAGCGCATAGTACGCTGCCAAAGATGCAGGGTCTTCATAGATATATTTGATAGCTACCTCTTTGTACTGCTCTATGTGTTGCTTCTGTTTGGATTGGAATACAGAGTCCGGCATGTGTCCGTCAACATATTCTGCCAAGTCCTTTGATATACCTACATTGGCATCCAATTGGGCAAGGAATATCTCTTTTACTTTTTCTGATGTGGCAGATCCCTCCACAGTGTATCCGGTAGCAAAGCTGGAGTAATCCGTTTCTACTCTGATGTGTGATATCGTATCTATTGCCAGAGTAATGACTTGATTTTCTACACGCAATCTGTAAAACTCCGGAAGTTCTCCGAGCTCTTCTGTAAATTTGAAGGATCCGTTGGCGTGGAGTTTGACTGAATCCAAGACCTCTACACCAGATAGCTTTCTCCGCTCCAAGTAGATGGTTTTACCTTCAGCCCCTCTAACATGACCATCGATAATGCTCTTTTTGTTGGAAGTACAAGAGGTAATAAACAAGGCAAGCAGAGAGAGAAGAAATAGCTTGCTACTGAATGTTGTGTGTAGAGAACGTTTCATCTTGGGGTGTATATGAGGTAGGAATATTGGGATGTCTTATTCTATTTCGGATCTAAAAGGATCTTTTTCGAGTGTTTGTTGCCTTTATCGTCCGTTACGTGAATGATATAAATGCCCGGAGGAAATGATCCAACATTCAGCGTAACGCTTTGAGATTGAGATTCGCTCTGTATCATTCTCTGCCCCAAAAGGGTATAAAGAGTTATGGTGTGTTTGCTAAACATCTCTCCGGATGGATTCTCTTTGAATTGTACAAGGAGATCTCCTCCCGTATAGCGCAATCTAAAGTAGTCTTTTGCATCGAGAGGCAGATCCTCATAGTCCAGTTTGTCTCCGGTATAGGAAAGTCTTGTGCAGAGCGATATGCCTCTAAATGCTTCCGGCCATTCTGTCCATGATGCAGCATCGGAGGAAGTCCACAGATAATTCTCCCTGCCACGGATCGGAGCTGTAAGCAGAGTGATGCCAGACTGCATCGCATCCACCTGGTAAGCCACAAGTATTTCATTCCCGGAAGACAAGGTGATAGGCTCTGTAAAGCTACTGAACACCTCAACACTTCCACGAGCCACCACATCTTCAGTTGTGTGGATCGCTTGTTTATTGCTGCTAACCACATCATCCAAGCGAACGTCTCCGGATAAAATCTTTTTGACATCTCCCGAAGGCATGCGGCGATAAATCGTGTACGGAACAGCTACTGGAAGAACCTTATTTAAGGATACAGGAATGTGAAGCGTTGTAGTCATCCCATGCAGTGTGATGGGGGATGCCGAAGCAGGAACGCGAAAACGTTCTGCCACTGTCTTGGGAAGAGGATTTATCTTATTGGTATATAGGGAGAGCGACTTGAGAATATCAGCCTTGTAGTTATCCATCACATTAGACCATGTGTTTACCTCCTTTGCTTCTTTGTACAATGGTCTTCCCGCTATCTTTTCCATGCCGGAGCCTGTCGGGTCAAGTATTTGTCCCATTGTCGGCATGGATGGCCTCTTTCTGCTATCCCAGTTGAATCCGATACCCGTATATACATCGTTGAAAGGAGAGTCGCATTCGGATGCTCCGGCAGTAAGGAATCCAATCATATAACCTTCCGCATCATAGAGGGGCGAACCTGAAGATCCCGGCATCGTTACTCCAAGATCCCATTTTTTTACCCACCAATAATAGAGATTTGGCTCTATGGGATAAGGATAGCTCAAGCTCGGAGGCCAACCTTTCAGAACCTGCTTTGAGGTCATGCACAAACGTTTGGGCATCCCGTTGGGGTGATGTACACAGACAAAAGGACCATCCGGATTGGAGACAGTCCTATTCCACCCTCCGAGATAGGCGTTATATTCTATTGGGGGCTTTTGGTTTAACTCCAGCAGACACATGTCTCCCGGTTCATAAATCGTGAGGAGCTTTGCCCCTGCAATGGATTGTTGTACGGGAGGAGCTATAAGACCCTCACAGTCGGTAGTTTGATGAGAGAAGTATGCCACGACTGTTTTGGCAAGATGATCATAATCCTTGTCTATGTCGAAGAACGATCTCAGCAAAACGTGAGAGGCTGTGGCTAAAATGGGACGCCCATCTTCTGCCGTGTTGTTGATCATGGCTCCGGATCCTCTTACCGTTCCGTTGACGATAAGACTGACTACCGCTTTGCTCTCTCTGCTATACTGAGGCAGGCAGACAACGTTCGGGGTACATGGCAATGTTTTGGGATTGGATTCGCGAGGTTGAGCGCGAAACTCGGCATTCACCTCTCCAAGATGCAGTTCTGCTTTCTCTTCTAAAGAAAAGGGGAGATCCAATTCGATGAGGACAGTACTTCCTTCGATCGACATGGTGGGAAGAGCCTTGCTTTCCGAGTTGTTTTCATTTCCGAAAGGTCCTATGAATGTTTCCGGATTGTCCAGCGAATAGATGGTGATGTAGCTGTCTTCCGGAAGAAAAAATCTGTCAAAGAAAAAGTTGAGTCCCTTGGCATTGGGAACCTTTACGGCATATCTTATCAATGTTCGTCCATCGGAGGCTTTTTGTCTATGTCCGTCTTGGAGAAGATTTACGCTTACCGGTCTTTTATGAGCAAACAGCTCTGCTCCTCTAAGGTCTTTTGCTCTCTTTTGCGAGACGATAAGCATGGAATCTACATTCAGAGGAGCAAGTTCAAGAGTCGGGATCTGCCCTTGTTGCAGTATGCTCACACCCATCTGTTGCATACTTATGCGAGGGCGTTTGGAGACGATCTGAGCCCCCGCTTGCAAGCATAGTCCGCAACAGAACAGGGCTAAAAAGCCCCAAAGTATTCTACCCCGATACCTGCCTCTATTGCTCATAAGGCGTTGTAGCTTCTTTTATGATTTATTCTGTTTCTTCCACAAAGATAAAACATTGAGTTAAAATAACAGCATAAAACAGCATCCAATAATGCCGTCCGAATTGGTATCTATTCTTTTTCTTCTTCTATTAAAACTCCGAATATTGATTTTACCTCAAGTCAAAGGCACAAATGAGATGTGAAGTTTATAAAATAACTACCTTTGTGTACATAGAATGAGGAATATACAATAGAGTAACAGATATGATAAGAAAAGATTTAGTAGCCCTTCTCTGCGGCTTATTGATGTCAATCTCTTTCCAGTCTTGCGGAGATGCCGATCTTTTTTCTCGGAAGCCGGAAATCCGGATGGAAGAGAAAGGAGATTGGGTACTTCCTTTGGGATATGCCGATGTCGGTATAGGAGAAGTGCTCTTAGGGCATAAGTTGGGAAACGGAGCCTTGAAGATAGACCGAGAGCAGGACAGGTTGTTGATCAAGTTGGAAGATCCTAACGCTTTCCGCTGGGATCTTGCCTCTTTTACTGCCCGACAAGTCAAGAATGTAGAATTTACATTTAAGACTCCTTCTGCCGGGTACTCTCAGGATATGGTGATACCCGGAAATGATCTGAATAAAATCGGTGAAATCTTTCCTCTGGAGCTTGGTCGATTTACATTCTCACTATCGGACAAGATAAAATCTTCCGAGAGGATCGTTTTGGAAGGAGATATTCGTGTGAAGCTCTCGAACGTTCCCATGAAAGCAACGTTCATCCTTGGACTGGTCAATGCAACCGATGAACAGGGAGAGCCCATCCGTTTGTATTTGAGCTCCAACGGGAAAGATAAAGAGTTGGAAGCCACGTTCCGTTTGCCGGGAGTGAATCTTTTGCCGGGCAATGGTAATACCATCAACATGGGTTACGAGTTTTCCATTATTCCCGAAAACAGTCCGGGAGATGTCGTTTTGAAGAAAGGAGAAGCGATAGAGATAAAGATCGAGATATTGGAAGCAAAGATAAAGGGGTTCAAAGGCGTTGTAGATCCTACGGAAATAATTTTTCGGACGAATACCACCAAGTGGAAATTCGATGAATGGAGTCGTGCTCAGGCTTTGTGGCTAAAAGGGACGAAGTTTGATCTTACGCTGAAAACCAAAGGCGTGGATATGGGTATGTCTGTCGGTGCCAAGCTAAAATCTCTGAAGAAGTCAAGCTCTATTCCTCTCTATATCCCGCCGATAAAAGTTTTTGACATAAAGAGTCTGAGACAGGAGGATGTCCATACTATAAGATATGACGGAGACGCCTTGGAAGCATTCCTTTCCGGTCTGGACAAGTCCGGAATGGAGATAGAATGCAAGGTGATTGTTCCGACAAGAGGAAAGATAGCTTTCAACTCCGGGCTACGCCTTGCCGGAGGATACCGCCTCGAACAGCCTCTCGATCTTCGCGTAGAGAAATTTCCGGTGAAGGTAACGCTTCCTCTCTCTTCTTTGGAAGAACTCAAACGTTTCGACGGGTTGTATGAGACCATCAGTCTGTGCGTTGTGGGGAGGAGCAATATTCCTTTCGAGATTGTCTGCGAAAAGTTCATCTTTTTGGATGCCAAAGGAAAAGAGATACCGGGCGCAACGGTTACAGTCTCCGGAGGTATAACCGGAAGCACGGATGGAAAGAGTTTTGCCGACAGCCGTATAGTTGCGGAGCTGACCGCAGAGCAGAGCCGTCTTATCCGGAATGCGACAAAAGTAAAGGTGCAAGGCTATATCCGCACATTGTCTGAGGAGACTGTTCAGCTGCGTCCTTCTCAAAGCATGGCACTGCATATTTCTGCCGGAATCAACCACAAGTTTTAACCTCACAGCCATTCACTCATGAATACATATATATATAGGACACTTTCTCTCGTTGCTCTTTTTTTTGTCTGTGCCGTTTCGGCAAAGGCGCAACAGCCGGATCACACACTGCTGACCACCGATGCGGACTTTGCGCGGATCTCTCAAAACCCCTCTTATATCCCTGATCACGACAGAGTGATTGTGGGGCTGCCTTTCATTTCTCAGGTCAGCTTAGACCTTCGTCTGCCGGTGGCTCCGAGCAGTGTTCTGCATAAAGATGAGAAGGGGACTTATCTGATATTGGATCGGGCACTTAGGAGTGCAGCCGGTCAGCCTTTTATGACGATGGCAAATGCGGATCTGTTCACTTACGGAGAGAAGTTCGGCAGCGGATTCTACTCCATTCAGCTCGGCATTCGTGCGGATGTGGCGATGGCTCTTCCCGCTTCTTTGGCGGACTTTGTAGCCAACGGTAACGCCCACTATATGGGTCGGGATCATTCCCTTGGGCATATTCCGATGGCGCACAGACGCTATGTGCAGTTGGCTATCGGGTATGCCAACGACAGGATATTGAAGCAGCGCAATCTCCGCATCGGGGGGCGGCTCAAGCTGCTCACGATGGCATCGGGAGCTTTTTCGGACGGCGGAGATTTTATTTTCCGCACAGACGAGCAGGGGCGTACTTTGGCGTTGAGCGGCACACAGCATTATGTGGTAAACAGCCCCAAGAAACTTCGGGTAAATTCGGAAGGGGATGTGGACCTAGGTGCGCTCGGCAGAGATATGCTGCACGATAAATCTTTCTCCAACTATGGTCTGGGGATGGATCTGGGCGCGGAGTATCGTCTCGACAGACACTGGTCTTTCGGTTTTTCGATAACCGATCTCGGCTTCATCCGCTGGAATGGCAAGAATCTGAAATCGGTAGAGCTGGATCTCTCCGGTGATAAAGTTCTTGAGTTCAAGGGCGTTGATTTTTCCAACGCTCTCATCAATAAAAATCAGGGCAAAGATCCTTCGTTGGATGCTCTCATCCGACAGCTGGAGTCTGCCGTTACGGCTCGTGATGCAGAACGTTCCTACTTTTCTTCTCTATACACCCGTCTCGGTGCCACGGCAGAATACACTCCGACAGATCCTGTCAAGATAAAGGCTCTTGTCGGTGGGGCATGGGTGAGCGGACTTTTCCACTACGAGGCGGCACTCAGCTCCTCTTACCGTCCGGCACGATTCTTTACGATGGCGGCAAGTGTCAGCTCCATGAAAAGCACCCCTTTCAGTCTCGGTGGAGCCGTTATTTTGGGAGACGGATTTCAGACCATTTTTGCCGTGGATAATCTTTTGGTTTTGGACTATACGGGGGTTCGTCGGGCGGCAGTTCGTCTGGGTATTAGTTTGAGGTTTTAATCTGCTGGTTTTCAATCCGTAAAGCGTGATTGAAAACTTCCTTCCGAAAGCAGCCTAATTTTCGTACGTACGAAAATATTTTTTCGTACGTACGAAAATTTTTTTTTGTACGTACAAAAATTTTTTTTTGTACGTACACAATTTTTTTTCTGTACGTGCGCAATTTTTTTTCTGTACGTGCGTAAATATTTTTTCGTGCGCATGAAAATATTTTTTTGTGCGCATGAAAATATTTTTTTGTGCGCACGAAAATTTTCTTCCATGCGCACGAAAGTTTAGGAGGGTTGCTTGAGGAGTGATTTTTATGAGGTTCTCCCCCGGTATTTCCGAGCGACCTTTTTGGGGGATGTTTGGAGAGAAAAATCGTTACCGCCGTTAAACCTGCATCGGGGAACAGGCATCCAATAGAGGAAAAACAGTAAAAAACATACACGATTATGTCTTCAAAACAGGAAAGCAAGAGTCGACGGATCTGTCTCCTTGCTCTATTTATCACTTTATTTTCAGGTTGGGCGGCTGTGCCCGGCACGCTTCATGCCCAGGGCAAGAAGCAGTACACCATTCAGGCAACCATCGTAGAGAAGGAGAGCGGACGCTTGGCTTCGGGAGCTTCGGCGCGTCTGCTGCATGCCAAAGACAGCTCTTTCTATAAGGGCAATGCCGCAAACACGCAAGGGAACATAACGATAGGCGATGTCTCGGAAGGGAAGTATGTCTTCCGGGTTACCTATATGGGTTTTCAGACGAAAGACAGCATCATCACGGTTGCGGGGGACAGGTACAAGCTGGACTTCGGGAAGATATTCATCGTGGAAGAGACGCAGAACCTCACCGATGTGGTGGTAACGAAGTATCTCGCACCGGTTACGGTGAAGAAAGATACGACCGAGTTCAACGCTTCTTCCTTTAAGGTGCGCGACGGTGCCAGCGTCGAGGAGCTGATCAAGAAGCTCCCGGGCATGGAGGTCTCGGACGACGGAGCCATCAAGTACAACGGCGAGAGCATCGAGGGTCTCCAGCTGGACGGCAGGGATTTCTTTACCGACAACATCACGATGGGAACCAAAAATCTGCTTTCGGACATGATAGACAAGCTCCAAGTGGTGGACAAAAAGAGCGACGAGAGCCGTCTGACCGGAATGAGCGACGGGGAGAACAAGAAGATCATCAACCTTGTCGTCAAAAAAGACAGAAAGAAAGGATTGATGGGAAACCTCTCCGGCGGATACGGCACGGAGAACAGATATGAGGCAAATGCGATGATCAACGCCTTTATGGATAAGACAAGGTTAACATTTCTCGGTAACTCCAACAATCTGCCCAAGGGCGGCAACATGAACGGAATGCCTACGGAACACTCTTTCGGACTTAATCTGGATCAGAACATCAGCAAGAAGCTGAGCTTTGTTACCGACATCTCTTATGACGATAACCGAAATCGCAGAACCGGCTACAACCTCAACACCGAACTTTTGGGCGGAAACAACAAATCCCAGCAGAACAATCAGCACTTCGACAACCTCTCCGGAGATCGCACTTTCCGTGCCAACACTCGCATGGAATGGCATCCGGACTCTCTCACGACCATCTATGTACGTCCGGCTGTGAGGTACTCCTCCAACATGCGCGACTTCTCGCAGAAGCACAACACGTTCCTCCCGGATGGCACAAAGATCAACGACGGAGAGAGGACGGAGGTATCGGAGTCGGACAACCTGCGTGCGAATATAGGCTTCCATGCGGCAAGAAGACTCAACAACAACGGACGGAATATTCTTGTGGGAGGTATGCTGAATTACAGCAGCGGCACCGAGAACAGCAATGTCATATCAAAGACCCTCTTTTATAACCAGGCTGGAAATGAGATCAATCTCGATCAGAACATCATCCAAGCCAATAGCGGTGTCAGTGCGCGCTTTCGTACATCTTGGGTCGAACCTCTTGCGAAAAGATTTTATCTCCAGCTGGAATACAACCCCTCGCTATCCTTTTCCGGCAGCGACAGACAGGCGTACAACAAAGATGCGCAGGGAGGATACACGGTACAAGACCCTCTTTACTCGAAGAATACCGAGTACAGCATGATCTCTAATAACTTCGGCTTTAATCTTCGGTACAATACCGGAAAAGGACTCAATACACAGCTCGGCTTCTCTTGGATACCGACAAGCACGGAGAGCAGATACGGTCTCGGAAACGGGACATCGGATTCTCGAACACGATTTGTCTGGGACTACTCTCCGACGCTAAGAGTGGAGTACAGCAAGGAACGCAGCAACCGTCTCTTCTTCGAGTATCGGGGAAATACCTATCAGCCCTCCATGAACCAGCTGATGCCTATTGCCGACCTTCGCGATCCTCTGAACAAGGTCATAGGTAATCCGGATCTTCTGCCCGGCTTTTCGCATGACCTGTACGGCGGATTCTCTTTCAGCAACAACAAAACGAGGTCGTTTGTCAACTTTCATACTTTTGGAAACTATAACCAACGCAGCATCGTGAGCAAGAGTACCATTGATCCTGCGACGGGAGCGCGGGAGTCCACTTACGTCAATGCGGATGGCGACTATGGTCTCAACGCCAATCTCAGATATTCTCAAGGGATAGGGAAGATGCCTCTCACGTTGGATCTGGGTGCCGGGTATGGTGCCTCTTCCAATCAGGGCTATATCAACGGAGTGCTCGGTGAGACCACCTCGCAGCGTCCAAGCGCATCGCTCTCTTTCCGATGGAATAAAGAGCCTCTATCCATATCGTTTGGCAGCCGTGCCAACTGGAATACGACCCGAAACAATATCTCTTCGCAGCTTGATAGAGACACAAGAATCGTGCAGCTTCATGGCGATGTGAGCCTCTCTCTTCCATGGAACATGATGCTGACTGCCGACTATAACTTTACCAACCGGACAGGGTTCAACGAAGCTCTCAACGGCAACTACCATCTTCTCAATGCGAGACTTTCAAAAAGTTTCTTGAAGAACAATGCCGCAACGGTAGAGTTGTCTTGGTTCGATATACTCGGACAGCGCACCGCATATTCGTTCACCCAGACAGCAAGAAATATCACAGACAGCTATGTGGCAACGGTTACGACCTATGCGATGGTTACTTTCAAGTACAACTTCAACTTCTTTGGCGGAGGCAGCTCTTCCAATGCCGATGCTCAGAGAACAGGCAGACGATACGGCGGCTATGGTGGCTACGGCTACGGCGGAGGTCGTCCGAGATAACAGCCCGACGGCTCTTTCTGACAATCGCATAGAAAATCTTTCTCATGGCAATGATGTAAACCCTAAAGCGTTAGAGTAGAGCATTCGTAAGCTGGAGAGGAGAGCCGGAGCATTTTGCTTCGGCTCTTTTGTTTTTCATCTTCTTTCCGTAAAGTTATATTTCTTTACACCCGAAAAAATAGCTATCTTCGGACGGATAATACAAACTCAACTTTCAGTATGAAAAAATTATTACTCAGCCTTGCAGCACTGGTGGTTCTTGCCACTGCCTGCGAAAAGAAACAATCGGAATCCGTGAAAGATAATCCTCTTGTAGCCGGAAGCACATTGGAACAGGGTGCTCCGGAGTTTGACAAAATCTACAACCGCCACTATATGCCTGCATTCAAGGCAGGTATGGAACAGCAGAGAGAGGAGATCGAAAGCATCGTCAACAGCAGCGAAGCTCCCTCTTTCGAGAACACCATCCTTGCATACGAGCGTTCCGGAGCGGTACTGCGCCGCACATCCAACGTCTTCTTCGCTCTTGCCAACGCCAACAGCTCGGACAGCATTTTGGCAATAGAGCAGGAGGTAACTCCTCTTCTTGCAGAGCATCAAAACTTTATCAGCCTTAACGACAAGCTTTTCGAGCGCATCCGTGTCGTGTATGAAAACTCTTACGAAACTTTGGAGGGAGAAGACAAGAAGCTCCTGAAAGAGATCTACGACGGCTTCGTACGCGAAGGTGCAGCCCTTGAAGCAGACAAGAAGGCAGAGTTGGAAAAGATTAACACCCGCCTTGCATCGCTCCAACAAGAGTTCGAGTCGAAAGTAACGAAAGGTACCAACGCCGCAGGTGTATGGGTTGCCACAGCAGAAGAGCTGTCGGGTCTTTCCGATGCCCAACTCAAGCAAGCCGAAGCGGATGCACAAGCAGCAGGAGGAAAAGAGAAATATTTCCTCGTGGTTTCCAATACTACACAACAACCTCTTCTCGCTTCGTTGGACAACAGAGAGGTGCGCAGAAAACTGTTTGAAGCCTCTGTCTCCAGAACATCTCCCGATAGCGGCTTCAATACAGAGCCTATCGCCCTTGAGATCATCCGTCTTCGTGCCAAGAAAGCAGAGCTTTTAGGCTTCAGAACATTTGCAGACTGGAGATTGCAGGACGCTATGGCAAAAGAGCCTCAAAACGTCTACACATTCTTCCAAGACCTTATCATTCCTTACATCCCTAAGATCAACGCAGAGACTGCCGAGATCGAAGCCTACGCTCGTAAGACCGAAGGAGCCGACTTCTCTCTTGAACCATACGACAGATTCTACTTCTCTGCCAAGATGAAGAGAGAAAAGTTTGCCTTCGATGAGGCTGAGGTAAGGCAGTATTTCGAGTTGAACAACGTGTTGAACAACGGTGTCTTCTACGCTGCAAACGCAATCTTCGGCATTACATTTGAAGAGCGCAACGACCTTCCGGTTTATCATCCCGATGTAAAGGTGTACAACGTGAAGGATGCAGACGGTACTCTCCTTGCGATATTCTATACAGACTTCTTCCGCAGAGACTCTAAGAGAGGCGGTGCATGGATGGACGCTTTCGCAAAACAGAGTTCATACTTCGGTCAGCTGCCTATCATCTACAATGTTTGCAACTATGCAAAACCAGCCGAAGGACAGCCGGCTCTTCTCTCCATAGACGATGTAGAAACCATGTTCCACGAGTTCGGACACGCCATACACGGTATGCTCTCCAACTGTAAATACAATACCCTTTCCGGAACAGCCGTGAGCAGAGACTTCGTGGAATACCCTTCTCAGTTCAACGAATACTTCATCACCGTGGACGCTGTCTTTGACAACTTTGCGAAACACTACGCTACCGGTGAGCCGATGCCTGCCGAACTTAAGAAGAAAGTAAGAGAATCCGAAAACTTCCACTCCGCATACTCTCTCGGAGAGAACATGAGTGCCGTGTTGGTAGACATGGGATGGCATATCCTTTCATCGGAAAGTGCCGAAAAGATAACCTCTATCAAGGAGAAAGAAGATGAGATCTTGTCAAATCTTAAGCTCTACAACAAGCAAGTGCCTCCACGCTATCACTCACTCTACTTCCGTCATGTCTTTGGCGGCGGATATGCAGCAGGATACTACTCTTACCTCTGGTCGGAAGTGTTGGCAGTGAATACCGGAGACCTCTTCTCGGCAAACGGTGGTCTTAGCAGAGAATTGGGACAAAAGTACAGAGACTTGATCGTCTCTATTGGTAATACCAAAGATTTGGAAAAGCAGTTCACAGAGCTTACCGGACTCGAAGCTCCGGACTCTAAAGCTCTTCTAAGAGCCAAAGGTCTCTAATCTCACAGAGCCTTACATACAGACGGCAGAGGCGGCATCCCTATCTTCGGGTGTCGCCTCTGCTGTTTATGGCTTCCGTCATCCGGCGTCTGAAATCTTCTTGCAACCTTTGAAAAAGAGATCTTTTTGGGTAAAGCTATCTTGTTAGAAGAGATTTTGAAGAGAGATTCAGAGATAAAATGCAGAGAGCACGAACGAGAAAGACATCTCAGGTACGGGGGCAAATCCGAAGCTCAAAAGCAGCGCCGTGGATGAGAAGCTATGCAAAAATCTCTTCTTGAAATTCTGCTTCGGAAGAGCAACAATAAACCCTGAAATTTTACACCCAAAACAGCCCTCTCCGGAGGGCTGTTTTTATATATTCCATACCGAAAAATGCTCACTTTTTTCGGTCTCTCTATTTTGATCGGAGGGGTCATTTTCAGAGCACGACCGAACTGTTAAATTCGGACGGTTTTATTAACACGATTTTTGATACAGGTTCACCCAAAACGGTAAACGAGCATATTCTTTCGGCTTAACGTGTTTAATTTTTCAATGAACACGTTTACCGATTTCATTTAATACGTTTACCGGATTCGATTAACGTGTTTAGAAATTTTGCTTATAGTGTTGATAGATAGCATCTTAAACTTTTCGACCCCTTTTTTGCTGTTTTGGGGTGCAAAATTGCATTAGGATTTGTTTATAGATAGAGGTGTTAAAATTCACACCTATTAACGCGAAAAAGCCCCATGAAACGGACTGAGAAAAAATTTTTCCCAAATTCGCGTTCTTTTGTATCTCTCTTATTATAAATATTTTACCGGCTTTCCTCCAAACTCTCTTCCCAATTTCGCTTCAAATCCGACCTCATTTCTACCGATTTTTGGACTTCCATTTTTATATAAAAGTTCACGGCAAAAGAGGCTTATCTTACCCCTCTGTTTCGGCAAGATAAACCCCTCTATTTTGCGCTATCCGCTCTCCTCTTTTTCACCAAAGAGAGCGGCAAAAAGCGGATGGCTGTTTGTGCTCTCTCCTTACAGACAATGACAGCTTGCCAAGCAACCTATGAGAATAAGGAGCAATATCGGAAGATAAGGCACGCAAAGGCTTCTGGAAAACAGAGCTTTGCAGTAAGACTTTTTTATTTCGCTTACATCCATGTTGTAGATCTCCTTTAAGGAGAGGGAGTCGTTATCCATCATCTCTACGCTTTCATCGTATAGTTGTCTGTATTTTCTCTCCAATTGTAGATAATAGGCATCTATCAGGGCAAACAATATGGTGGCAAGCAAGGCAGAAAGGATGCAGAAATACTCCCTGTTGGCTGTATATAAAGATCCTAAGATGGCTACTACCGCAACGGTAAAACCCTTTATCTGAAAAGAGTTGCTTGCCATTCTGTTGATCGCTCCTTGGATAAATTCCAAGTGTTGTCTCTTGTATTCTTCTCGTCCCATTTTAGTTGTATTTGTTGGTGAATATCTTTTCGTTTAGTTCTTCTACCGCTTTTCTCCAATTCTCACTTCTGCAAGCATTGTAGTTGTCGGGATTACTGCCTTTATTCCAATCCGGAAAGCTTATTTCAGCCCCTTTGAGTACAGCATAATGCTTGGATATATCATTCATTGTCCATGTGCAGGGCTTTATGATGATAGGGATAAGGGGCTTATTATGCTCTTTTATAAGAGGAAGTTCTACATCTCTAATATAATCTGTTGAGATATAATTCTGGCTCACAAGGGCTATCACATAGTCTGCTTCTATGATTTTTTCTTTGATCACTTCATGTATAAGATCTCCCGGAGTAGTAGTTTTGTCATAGTACACCTCTATTTTTTCCTCTCTTATCATATCGGTCAAAAACTTATTTAGCTCATTTAGGTCATCAATATCACTTTTAGAGTAAGATATAAATATCCGTTTAACGCTCTTAAGAGCCGGGTTTATGGAGAAGTGTTTATACCTTTTAGTAGATACTCTTAGCTCCTTTTCCCGATTTATTTCTCCTTCTTGTGTAAGAGGATATGCAGTTATCGTGCTCTTGGTTTGTTCCGGATCATCCAACTTTTGAAGCTTAACATAAAGTTGTCCTTCCGGCTTGAGTTTGGGATCATAACAAGAGATATAAAGATCGGGGATAGGATTTTTCTGACGCTCTAATTTCAGTTCCTGCTTTATTCTATTTCTAATCTCTAATTCTCTTTGTGTCTTGTTTTCAGATTCTCGTTCTCTTTGAGAAAATTTGGGAGTCTCAGACTCTATACCTTTTTGTAAAGGTCTTTTATCCCAATAGAAGCAGAAGAGATCCAAGAAAATCTCCTCTTCTATTTCAACAACTTTTGTCTGTTTCCCTTTAGGAAGAGGGTTGATGTAAACCTCTATCTTAAGTTCTTCAAAGTCTAAAGCAATCCAAACCATATACTCTCCCCTTAGAGTAAAGATGAGTTGATCTCTCCAATATCTTTTTAGCTCGTTTTCTCCACTTCCATAGTAGCAGATCAGCTGATTGATAAGCCCAAATGGAATAAAACTTTCAAACTTAAGTATAAAGTTCGGAGCAAGAAACCCAATGGTAAGCCAACTGTATGCTTCTTCCTCTTCTGCAAGAGGAAGATAACCGGGGATAATATATACTCCTTTCTTTTGATCGTGAAAAATCACTTTTTCAATCTCGAGCAGGCGAAGCAAAAGAGGATCTTCCTTAAAAGCTTTTTCCATATCTGCTTTGGGAACTCTCCCTTTCATCTCCTTCATACTATCCTTGCTGAGAATAGAGTGGATATGCTCTACTGTTTTTACCGGATTTAGCCACACCACATTTTCAAGCTCTTTATCCCCTCTATAATATAGGATTTCTCCTTTTCTATAGAGTTGGTAAAGTTTTGCTTTTAAGAGACTCCCTTTATTCTCTTTATAACTAGAAAATAGCTCTCTTATTTCTCTACAATTATATCCAGTTTCTTTTTGAAGAGATTGTAGTTTGTTGTACAGCTCTATCTGACTCTTGGGATACTCTTTCTGTGTATCCTTTTTCTCTATTTCACCTTTGAGTCTAAACTCCAAGTAGCGAAGAGCATAGTCGTATCCTTCTTCCCATTCTCTTATTTCTCTTTTAGGGTCTTTATCCTCCTTAGTATCAGGTAAAGAGACAAAGAACTGTTCTATTACTTGAGACGTTGTTTTCTCTATTATTCTTTGCTTGGAATTATCCGCATGGGTCTGTATCACAAAAGTATCTTCTTCTACTTTGAACTGACACAGCTCCTTTCTCCGAGAAGCATATTGGATTTGAGAAAGCCAATATGCTCTATCGAAGTTCAGAATATTGATGCCTTCACTATCTTTTTCTTTTTTGTTTCGATCTGTCTTATCACACCAAAAAAGCATATTTAGAGCATTACTGGAAAAGAAGACTTGATAGATACCATGGTAATAGTCTTGCCCTCCAAAGTCATAAAAATTTATCTTCGGGAACTCTTTCTTTTCGGACTTAAATATTTGTAAGATATGAGTGCTACCATTTAGTTTATAGTTATTATCATAATAATGCAAAAAAGTACTCTTCCCTGCTCTATGGTTCCCGAGTAGCATTACCTTGTAGGGATACTCAAACTTAACTTTCTTTTCTCTTTCCTCTAGAAGCAAATTAAGGATATCGTCTCTATGATTATCATATGGCTCTAAGATAATCTCTCGATCTTGCAAAAATTTATTCCCATTTATATGAAGACCTAAGAACCGGTACAACATTATAGATTGTGGAAGCTCACTTATCTTATTATTTGATATATCGAGAGTACTTAAATTCTGAAGTTTTTCAAGACCTTCAAGAGAGCTAATCTGATTGTTAGAAAGGAATAGGTCTTTTAAGTTTACAAACTTAGCAAACCCTTCAAGAGTACTAATTTGATTGTTAGAAAGGTCTAGGAATCCTAAGTTTACAAGTTCCTCAAGACTTTGAAGAGTACTAATTTGATTGCTAGAAAGGTCTAGGATTTCTAAGTTTACAAGCTTTTCAAGCCCTTCAAGAGTATTTATCTGATTGCCAGAAAGGTATAGGATTTTTAAGTTTACAAGCTTCTCAAGCCCTTCAAGAGTATTTATCTGATTGTCACCAAGCAGTAGGCGTTTTAAGTTTACAAGCTTTTCAAGCCCTTCAAGAGTATTTATCTGATTGTTATAAAGGTCTAGCTCTTTTAAGTTTACAAGCTTCTCAAGCCCTTGAAGAGTACTAATTTGATTGTTAGAAAGGTCTAGTTCGTTTAAGTTTACAAGTTTCTCAAGCCCTTGAAGAGTACTAATCTGATTAGAAGAAAGATCTAAAATCA
Source organism: Porphyromonas canoris (assembly GCF_000769115.1). GTDB lineage: Bacteria > Bacteroidota > Bacteroidia > Bacteroidales > Porphyromonadaceae > Porphyromonas_A > Porphyromonas_A canoris. Next base: position 262,242 of record NZ_JQZV01000013.1, read on the forward strand.
TTAAAGACGGAAATAAATCCATCTTTTTAATCTCTTTTATTCCCTTTCCAATGATACCTAAAGCTATGACCTCTCCGTATTCATTTAGTTGAAAGTATTTTTCATATGTGTAATTTATCTCAAGACCGGTCATATTTTCAAGCGTAATTCCATACTCTTTTTCAAGTTCAAGGATTGAGTCCGGTTTGTATGTATTATCCATATCAAGATATAAAGGGAAAGATGAAGTTGTAATAAAATGTAGAACTAAAGGTAGTAAATAATAAGAGAAGTTAAGACTGTTTTAATGGATAAGTTTCTGATAGCAAAACGGATAATAAAAACAGCGTCCGCAATCTCGAAAGATTGCGGACGCTGAAGTATGAAAGTCGGTATATCTGAATGCGAAATTACATTGCGATGAAAGGATAGGTCTGAACGAAGCTATAAGCATCTTCTATCTGTTGGTACATCACAACGTCGTCCTCCACTCTCGGTACTATGGTACGGAACTCTCTGAGAAGAGCTTCGAGAACAGGGGAGGTAGTAGCCGGACGGCGAAACTCAAAGGCTTGTGCCGCATTCATAAGCTCTATACCGAAGATGCGATAGAGGTTGTCTATGAGCGGTAGAAGCTTTGTGGCTGCATTGGCACCCATGGAGACGTGATCTTCTTGATTGTTCGAGCTGACGATGGAGTCGGATGCAGCGTTGAAGCAGTACATCTTGTTCTGACTCACCATAGAGGCTGCGGCGTATTGAGGAATCATGAAACCGGAGTTGAGCCCCGGCTTTGCCACAAGAAATTCGGGAAGATCGCGCAGACCGAAGATGAGTTGAGCCACACGGCGTTCGGAGATATTTCCTAGTTCGGCAAGTGCAAGAGCAAGGAAGTCGTACACGATAGCCAACGGCTGACCATGGAAGTTGCCTCCCGAAAGAATCATATCCTGATCGGGGAATATGGTCGGGTTGTCCGTTACGCCATTGATCTCCTCTTCCACAACACGGCGAACGTGTGCGATGGCATCGTACGAAGCTCCGTGTACTTGAGGAATACAGCGGAAAGAGTACGGATCTTGCACGTATGGTTTCGGCTCACGGATGTGAGCGCTGCCTTCGAGAATCTTTCTCATGTGACGTGCGATCTCCACTTGTCCCTTATGGTTGCGGATGGTGTGCAGCTCTTCTGTGAAAGGAGCATCCAGTCCGTTGAACCCTTCAAGAGAGAGAGCCGCAATGCTGGTAGCCATGGTGAGAATCTTTTTTGCCTGTATGAGGGCATAGACTCCGTGAGAAGACATGAACTGCGTACCATTGAGCAGGGCGAGTCCTTCCTTACTTTTGAGCGTAACAAGGGCGATACCTGCCTCTGCCAGTGCTTCTTTCGCCGGTACTCTTGCGCCTTTGTAGAACACTTCTCCGTATCCGATCATCGGCAAGAAGAGGTTGGCAAGAGGAGCGAGGTCGCCTGATGCTCCGAGAGAACCTCTGTCGAACACGACCGGAGTGATGTCTTTGTTGAGCATCTCCACGATCCACTCTACCGTACAAAGCTGCACGCCACTATGCCCGAAGGATAGTGCGTGTGCTTTAAGAAGCATCATCAGGCGGACGATCTCTTTTTTGACCTCTTTCCCTGTACTGCAGGCGTGGCTCTTGATGAGGTTTTCTTGCAGCGTGGTAAGGTCTTCGGAAGAGATGCTTCTGTTACAAAGAGAGCCAAATCCGGTAGTGATACCATACAACGGACGGTCTGAAGTGGCAACCTTTCGGTCGAGATACTCCCGACAATGCTCTATCTTCTGAATGGCTTCCGGTGCCAACTCCACCACATGAGGGTAGAGGATGAACTCCTCCAACTGCTCGATGGTAAGGTCTGCACCGCCTACAATAATCTTTCTTTCCATAACAAATGGGGTTGTCTGTATCTCTATTATTGTAGAGATACCTTTGTTTTCTCAAAGATGACCTTCTCTCTTGCGATGGCATCGGCTTCCAAGCGATCTGCTTCTTCTGCCAAAGCACGCACAAACTCCTGATCGGTGATAGAGGTGAGGTTGATACGAACATTGAGGAGTGCGCCCAAGACTGCGGTACGAGCACACATCATTGCCACACAACCATCGGTAATCGCATTGTTGTTACCCTTTGCCACGACAGTCTCGGCGAGGGTTAGCAGTTCGTATGCACGTCTTGCCACCGCCATCGGGATATTGGCTGCAAGTTTGGTACGCTCCTGTATCTGTTCGGTACGATAGGCTTTCTCTTCGTCTGTTTCCTTAGGAAGCTTGAATGCTTCAAATACCAAGCGGTAAGCGTCGCTGTCTCTGTCGATGTCTGCAATGAGTTCTTGGCGAAGAGCTTCAGCCTTGACAGCCAACTCTTTCATCTCCTCTTCTACATCCACATAACGCTTCTTGCCAATGGTGAGATTGGCAACCATCTGAGCGAGTGCACCTGCTATGGCACCATTCAGAGCAGAGATACTGCCACCTCCGGGTACAGGTTCCGAACCTGCGGTTTCAAGTATAAATTCTTGTATGTTTAAGTCTTTAAGCATTGTCTTAGGGGAATAAATTAGTTTGAGTTTTGTATAGAAATCAGATTACAGGGTAACGAACACCACTCTTGATGGTGTCTCGTACCAGATTCATACCGAAGTGGTAGGAGAGGAACTTGTATGAGGGGAAGCGGATGATAGCCATGTCGGCTTGCTTGCCTACCTGAATACTGCCCACTTGATCGGCACGACCTATTGCCGCAGCACCATTGATGGTAAGAGCGGTAATGGCTTCCTCTACTGTCATATTCATGTATATGGTGGCAAGAGCGATCATAAGAGGAACGGAAGAGGAGAAACAGCTGCCCGGATTGAGGTCTGAAGCCATTGCCACAGCACAGCCGGCATCTATCATCTTGCGGGCTGGTGCATACTCTGCTTTCAAGGAGAATGCCGTACAAGGCAGTACGGTGGCTACGGTGTTGCTGTCTGCCATTGCGGCAATACCTTTATCCGAGATTTGAAGCAGGTGGTCTGCCGACAAGCATCCCAGCTCTGCAGCAACTTCCGCTCCTCCAAAAGGTACAATCTCATCGGCGTGCATCTTTACCGCAAAGCCCATCTTCTTGGCTCCATTGAGCAGTACACGCGTCTGTTCGTGATCGAATACTCCTTTTTCTGTGAAGATGTCGCAACACTCTGCAAGGTTGCGTTCTTTTACCACAGGCATGACCTTGTCGAGCAGGAAGTGGATAAACTCCATCTCTTTTCCTTTGTATTCAGGGGGAGTATCGTGTGCTCCCATGAATGTGGAGTAGAGAGATATAGGATGTGTACGCTCTAACTCTGCCACGGCTTCAAGCTGACGGATCTCTGTCTCCAGGTCCATACCGTAGCCGCTCTTGGCTTCCACTGTGGTAACACCTTGTCTGAGCATGGCATCGAGATGCGATCTTCCGGAAGCGGTAAGCTCTTCAAGGGTCGCATTGCGAGTGGCTCGCATAGTGCTGGCAATACCACCACCGCGCTCCATGATACTCATATAGCTGTCTCCTGCAAGTCTCCACTGAAACTCGTCTTCTCTATACCCACCAAAGACAAGATGGGTATGGCTATCGACAAATCCGGGAAGGATGCAACACCCCGAAGCATCTACTTCATGACAGCCACGGGTCTCCTCTTCGGAGACACCCGCCATGCCGCCAACGTATGTTACGATGCCGTCGCGAGCTATGATGGCAGCAGGACCTTCGATGACACCGATGGCATTCATCTCTTGCGCTCCTCGCTTTGCCTTGTTTCCCTCGCAGGTTACAATCTGAGCAATGTTCTTGATAAAAATATTGCCGATGGGTTTCATCGTTTATTCCATTATTTTGTTTTCCAATACCTGGTCGATAGAGAACTGCTCAAGACCAAGATAGTACTCTGCCACGTCTATAAGAGCAGCCATAGGTACAAGACCTACAATCTCAGCACCTACGATCTCCACACCATATCTGCGAGCTTCCATGCGTACCATTTCGTGTGCACGGTAAACGGCAGTCTTTGTGTAGTCGGTGAGGTTCATGGAGACTTGAGTGATGCCTCTTTCTGTGAGCTCTACACCCATTGCCTTACAGAAACGAAGACCCCCGCCGATGAAGCGAACCTTCTTTGCGATGGCAGATGCAATCTCAAGATCGGAAGTGTTGAGGTTTACATTGTACGCAACAAGAGGCATACGTGCACCTACGGCTACTGTTCCGCTGGTTGGGTGACGTTCTACCGGACCAAAGTCAGGCTTCCACTCTTCTTGTTTGATCTTTTCTGCCATTCCTTCAAACTCGCCCTTACGGATAGCTGCAAGGTTTTCTCTATGAGGTGCAGAGGCAGACTTTTCATAAAGGAATACAGGGATGTTGTAGCGGCTTGCTATTTCCGCTCCTACCTCTTTGGATAGAGCTATGGCATCGTCCACGGTGACATTTTTGATAGGAATGAACGGCACAACATCCACAGCACCCATACGAGGGTGTTGTCCTTCATGTTTTGTAAGGTCTATATGTTGTTGAGCTATCCCAATTGCTTCCAAAACAGCAGCTTTTAGAGGTTCGGGATCTCCAACAACGGTAACTACCGTGCGATTGTGATCCTCATCGCTGCTATAATCAAGAAGTCTGACACCATCCGTAGCACGGAATGGTTGAACAATCTTTTCTATAATCTCTTTGTTGCGACCTTCACTGAAGTTAGGCACGCACTCCATAAGTCTTTTTACAGTTGCCATCTTAAATTGTGGTTGAATGTGAAAATTGTTTGTATTTAGTTTTATAGGTTTTATTTCAGAAGATTGTCGAGGAGAGTATCATCAACAAGAAAAGGAATGGTGATATGGTATCCCTCTCCGGCATGTGTGCGGTTGAACTCTTCGGAGGTACTCATGGCATTCTCATTGCGAGCCCATGAACGTCTGGCTACACCACCCATAACGTCCCACAACATTGCTGTGCGGAGAATGGTATCGACACGTTCGGAGCCGTCCAAGACCATACCAAATCCGCCGTTGATACTTTTACCGATACCAACGCCACCGCCATTGTGAAGAGCGATAAGGCTCATACCACGAGCTGCATTCCCTGCAAAGCACTGCACTGCCATGTCTGCCATCACGTTTGAACCATCTTTGATGTTCGATGTCTCACGGAAAGGAGAGTCTGTTCCGGCAGTATCGTGGTGATCTCGTCCCAACATGATAGGACCGACTTTGCCTTCACGCACCATCTGATTGAAGCGTAAAGCTATCTGCTGTCTGCCTACCGCATCCTGATAGAGGATACGAGCCTTTGTCCCAACTACAAGAGCATTCTTTTCTGCATCTCGTATCCAAATATAGTTGTCTCGGTCTTGCTCTCTGCGATCCGGATTTATACACTCCATGGCAGCGTGGTCTGTTGCACGAAGATCTTCTTCTTTTCCGGACAGACATACCCAACGGAACGGGCCATAACCATAGTCGAACAGCTCCGGACCCATTATATCTTCAACATAGCTTGGCCATATAAAGCCGTCTTTATCGTCAATGCCGTTTTTGGAGATCTCTTGCACTCCGCTGTCGTAGATTGCTTTCATGAACGCATTACCATAGTCGAAGAAGTATGTGCCCTTTGCCACCAATCCTTTGATCACTTCATAGTGGCGTCTTAGGCTTCTATCCACCGCAGCGGCAAAGGCATCCCGATCTTCTTTTAGAAGTTTTGTGCGCTCTTCAAAAGAGAGTTCCACCGGGCAATATCCTCCTTCATACACGGCATGACAGCTGGTTTGGTCGGAAAGCAGATCTATATGTATGTTCTCTTTAAGAGCATACTCCAACAGATCTACGATATTTCCATGGAACGCAATAGAGGTAGGCTCTTTGCTTTCGATGCCCTTTCGTGCGATCTCAAATGCTTCTTGTATGGAGTGAGCAATATATTTAACCCATCCTTGAGAGTGGCGTGTAATGATACGTGAATAGTCCACTTCTGCCGTGATGGATACTGCTCCTGCAATGTCAGCAGCTTTCGGTTGAGCTCCACTCATGCCTCCCAATCCGGAAGAGATAAAGAGTTTTCCTGCAAGATTGCCTCCTGTCGGGATGTTGAGACGTTGGCGACCTGCATTCAAAAGTGTGTTGAAAGTACCATGCACAATACCTTGAGGACCTATATACATCCATCCTCCGGCTGTCATCTGTCCGTAGTTTGCCACACCCATTTGTGCTGCAATTTCCCAATCTTTGATGTTATCGAACAATCCGATCATCATCGAGTTGGTAATGATTACACGCGGAGCATCCGGCTTGGATGCAAACAATCCAAGAGGATGCCCACTCTCGATGACCAGTGTTTGGTCTTGGGTGAGTTCCTCAAGATATTTCATGATGAGGCGGTACTGCATCCAGTTTTGGCAGACTTGTCCTGTCTCTCCGTAGGTAACAAGTTCGTATGGATACAGCGCAACATCAAAACAGAGATTATTATCTATCATCACTTGGAAAGCCTTCCCTTCCAAGCATTTTCCTTTATACTCATCTACAGATTTTGCTTTCAGATCTCCCTGTGGACGGAAACGATATCCATAAATTTTACCTCTGGTCTTCAACTCTTCCAGAAATTCCGGAGCAAGTTTTTCATGAAGTTCTACGGGAATATATCTTAAAGCATTTTGAAGTGCCACTCTCGTCTGAGCAGGAGTCAGGCGGTAACCACGGTCCGGAGCTCGACGAATGCCTTCTTCAAAAGTCGGATATTGAGGCAGAGAAGCCTCTAACGTAAAAATTTTGGCATCCATATTATGTATTAGGTTATATGTGATTTATTCCATTTTACAAGTATAAGATCCGCTCTTTATGGGGTAAATGGGATCTCAAAAATGTCTCGCAAGATACGAAAAATATAGCACCCTTACAAAAGAAAGGGATGCCAAAGATCTGCTACTCAAAAGCCTTTTTCTTCTTTCTTGAAGAATGGTAATGTTTCAGTGGAAACAGCGGGAAAATTACCCATAGATTGGTATTGGGATACTCTTTACTATTGATGATATTTGCACAGATAAAACGGAAATATTACCAAAAACATAAGAACAAACAACAGACAACATTATGAACAAACATTTAAGCAGGATTTTTCTTCCTCTTCTTCTATTTATTATTGCTCCGGTAGCAAGTGCACACACCATGTGGTTGGAGTCCAAAACGGCAGGAGTTGTCGGAGAAGCGCACAAGGTAGAGCTTTTCTTCGGAGAGTTTTCCATGAGTGATAAAACCCCGACAAAGGATTGGTTGAAGGGACTGTGGAGCGGAGAGTTTAAGGTTACAACTCCCTCAGGAACTGTTATAGATCTTAAAGCAGAGGCGGAAGAAATCTGTTATTCCGCATCTTTCACTCCTACTGAAGAGGGTTGGTACAGAGTTCACTACGACTGTTTCTCTCCTACAAAGTGGCAAGGATCGGAGCTGCACTATCTCTCTGTTTTCTGGATCAAGGTAGGAAGCCCTAAAGCATCACCTATGGAAAAGAGTCCTTTCGAGAATGGACTTTCTCTTCTTCCTCCTACACGTTCTGAACAGAATGGCTCTCAAGTCTTCAAGTTCCCTGTTTTCAAGAACAATGAAGTACCCAAAAGAATTGCTCTGAATATCTTGGCAGACAATGGTTGGAGGAAAAACTATTATAGACTTAATGAAGGCATGCTTGAGATGTTGCCTTTGTGGAAAGGACGATATCTTCTCAATGAGGTGATACGTAAGAGCTATACACCCGAAGAGTCTGCTGCAAAGGATGGAGCAAAAGGACTTTATTCCAACATTACTTATTTCTTTGAAGTGCAATAACAGGTAGCTGTACTGATTGTTGATATAGAAAAAGGTGTCCCTTAGAACTCGAAAGAGTTTGAAGAGACACCTTTTCTATGTTATAAAGAGAGTTTGAAGGCTCCGGGTTTTCATTTTGGCATTACACGCTCGCACCATTTGAAGAGCTTTTGGTAAACCTCCTCTCTGACCTCTTTTTGAGATAATACCAAGTCATGTATGGCATTAGCAACGGGGGAGAAAGTGATGTCTCCGCTTAGTCGCTTGGTATAAGCCCGAATGTGTTCTACGTTCAGGATAATATCGGAGGTCATTATTCGACTATCCCATTGTACCGGTGTGAAAGATTTATCCGAACACATTACCAGCATAGGGACTTTTATCTCCGTATGTTCATCCAGATAGCGATGCGCCTTTTCTACTGCCGATACAAAAGCCAGCTTGGTATCACTTGGAACGTGAGGCTTAAGTCTGAGATCATATTTCCACTCTCCATGCTCCGATATGTGTAGAGCTTTTCCATAAAAGTCGGTAAAGGGAACAACGGGTAATGGTAGCTCCGGATATCTGTTGCCGATCTTACTGACCACCGGTAGTACTTTTTGAGCCAAAGCACTTATCTGAAAGCCATAAAACGGGCTGTTGCAGAATAGAGCATGAAACAGATCACTATCCGGATGGCGAAGAGCGTAATAGGTTATAAGTAGCCCTCCTGTGGAGTGCCCACACAATAGCACTTTTTTATTGCCCTCGCTTCGGATCTGCTCCAATGCCCACTGTATATCCTCATCATACTCTTTAAGATCGCGGACATTGTTGAATAGCTGGTGAGGCATCCAGGAGCGACCATATTTTCGGAGGTCTATCGCATAAAAGTGGTATCCCTTAGAGCAAAATCGCTCTGCCATTTCGGTTTGGAAGAAATAGTCGTTAAAGCCATGGATGTACAGCACAGCTTTTTGAGAGGGGGCGTTTGTCTTTCTTCGGACTAACGTGCAGACGACTTTGCCCTCATAGTCTTCCGGTTGAGTTGTTTGGAGCTGTTCAAACTTTTCTCCCAGAATATCTTTTTGGTAAGAAGCTGTCTGTTTCATGCTCTTGCAGAGAAAGATTTGAACAGTTGTAGCATCAAATCAAAGAAAACCATCTTTGCGCTGACATTCTGCATCAGCTCTTTTCGTGCCGTATCTATGGCATCGGAAATCTGTTCCACATTCCTTCCCGAAATCACGCAGGAGAGCTGGCGTACTATCCTAATATTATCTTTTCTGGAATATAGAAGAACCTCCTGATCTTGCTCGGCAGAAGTTAAACCGCATATAAATGCCTCTCGCACGGCATCTGCCAACTCTTTGCAGAGAGCCGTGAGATATTCTCTACTTTCCGTATGCAGCTCTTCGCTTTCCTGCTTCATCTCTTTGGCATTTCCTCGCATGGATAGGGTAAGTATCTTGTAAGCTCTAAGAGCTTCTTCCGTTGTCTTTTCTCCACTTTCCAAGAGCATTTTAGCCAAGACAATACTGCCGGAAGATAGGTGAGCTATACGCTTTCCGATCTCTTCCGCAATACCATAATTTTTCACAAGCCATTGAGACATTGTTTCGGGCATTATGGGATGCACCGGAATGCGTTGCACTCTGCTGATAATAGTAGGTAAGAGCAGTTCGGGAGCTGTTGCAACAAAAAGAAACTGTACTCCTTTTGGAGGTTCTTCCAGTAATTTTAGGAGTTTGTTGGCGCACGAAACATTCATCTTCTCAGGAAGCCAACAGAGGACTACCCGATAGTCTGCTTCATAAGGACGGTAGGATAGTTTCTCTTCGAGATATTCTGCCTCTTTCACAGATATGGACAGCTGGGTGTTTTGCAGAGAAAGGGCATCGCCCCACTCTTTATAGGTTATGCGTGGCTCCTTTGAGAGTTGTTCTCGGAAGAGAGGAAGATAATCTTCGGAGGTTTCAAGTTTTTCCTTTTTTACGATAGGGTAGAGCGGTAGTAGGTCGGGATGAGAAAGAGTGTCTACTCTCTCGTAAATTGTGCTTTTTTCTTCTTCGTCTCGTCCGCGTGCAAGCAAAACCTTTGCGGTGGCAAGAGCGAGGGGCAGGCCTTCTCCTCCATCTCTGTCATAAAAAAGAAGGGCATGAGGAAGAGTGCCGGAAGCAATGTTTTGCTTCAAATAGGCGACACTCTTCTCCTGCCCTATGATATTCTCAAAAGGATCTATCATAAAGATCAATGAGGTGTCCGAACCTGATTAGTTCGGTTTATGGTTGGAGTAGTACTTCATGAACTGTGTACGAAGATACATTGCAGACAACTCATCATCCTTAGCGGAAAGATGTCCCATAAACTCTTTGATGTTATAGTATTTGTGTCTATCCATCCATCGTATCAGTTCACCCAGTACATGAGTGATCAATCCCTCTCCATCTCTGTAGATACTGCTACACATCTGTACCGCAGAAGCACCGGCAAGAAGACCTTTAAGGACACCTTGAGTATCGTGTGCTCCGGAAGAGAGAGCTACATCCATGTCCGGTATGGCGCCGTGTACCAATGCCGTGTAACGCAGAGGATCTTCTATATCTTCAGGACGAGTGAAGATGTTTCCTGACTTTACTCTCATACTTTCGACCTCTATATCCATCGCATAGCTGCGATTAAAGAGAACAACGCCGGCGGCTCCAACCTTTTTAAGGTCGTGTACAAGACGAACAATGTTGGAGAAGTACTTCGGCAGTTTTACGATTACAGGAAGTTTGGTCTGCTTGCATAGTGCATCTACCATCTCTATACACTCTGTCTCCATAGCACCGTAAGGAGAAGAGAAAGAGGTATCTATGCTCATGTAGTTTAGCTCTATGGCATCTGCTCCTGCTGCTTCTATCTCTTTGGCAAAAGAGATCCAGGAGTCTTTTTTGAAGCAGTTGATGCTTGCGATGACCGGAATGGAAAGCACCTGCTTGGCTTCGCGAAGTAGAGTCAGATGGTTTTCCAGTGCATTGTCTCTGACATAAGCCATAAGATAGTCCATGGCTTCCGGAGAGTCTGCTCCTCCATACAAGTGTTCTATATCGCTATCTATCTGCTCTTCAAAGAGAGACTTTAGTACCAGAGCACCTGCTCCTGCCTGTTCGTAGCGAAGCAGATTATGACTTTTAGAGGTAAGTCCTGAGCTGGAGACTATAATGGGGGAAGATAATTGAAGTCCTGCAAAGGTCGTAGATAACTTATCCATACGCTTTATTAGTGTGATTATTTAGATTTCAAGTTCTATATGTTAGTGCAGTCTTTCCGACTCTTCTGTCCTTTTGGACTACACACAACCTCTCTTTTTACTTTAAGATAGGTCGTTACAGAAAACAAAGATAACGAATATAGGCGAACTATCAAACAGAAAAGCCTGTAAAAGCATTGCTCTTACAGGCTTTCATTTTTCATCTTTCGTGCGGCTGAAGGGACTCGAACCCCCACGTCTCTCGACACTAGATCCTAAGTCTAGCGTGGCTACCAATTACACCACAGCCGCATTTTAGAATCGCACTTAGATGTTCTTCTTTCGTGAGTGCAAAGATAGAGAGGATATTTTAATCTCGCAAGCGTTTGAGCAATATTTTTTCAATTTATTCCTTACTCAATCTCTTTTGCAAATCTCTTCCGCAGCTCTTTCGGAGGCATCGCTCTCGCCTAATCTTTCGGACACGTTTTCGTATCCGGTCAGCATGGCGTGCGTGTAGCTCTTGTTCTTCAATATCTTTTCGATCTCCTCTTTGACCCTTTTTACCGTGAACTTGCCTCCGAAAAGCTCTTGTACTACAGGGCGATACGCTATAAGATTTACGAGTGAAATAAAAGGAACCGAGAAGAATCTTTTGAATACGAAGTTGGCAAGATAGCCTGCTCCATGCGCATAACAGACCACTTGAGGCGTGCCAAGCAGACAGGTTTCAAGTGTTGCCGTGCCGGAGGTAACCATGGCGACATGAGAGCGGGAGAGAATATCGAAAGTGTGTCCGAACAGAACAGGATACCCTTTTGCTTCGGGAATAGAAGCGTACAGATCCTCTTTTTGTCCGGGTGCTCCGGCTATAATAATATGGCATCCGCCCTCCACCTCTTCTGCCGCACGTATCATTACCGGCAGGTTGGCACGTATCTCTGCTGTCCTGCTACCGCACAAGATTGCGCAGACAGGCTTCCTGTTTATCGTATCACGCTCTTCGGGATGGATGTTTTTCCCGTTAAGGTGCGTTTTCTCTTGCAGAAAACGCTTTACGCCGGCGAGGGTCGGATTTCCCACATATACCACCTGGTGCAGGTCGTGTTTCTTAAAGAAATCTACCTCAAAAGGCAGGATGCAAAGAACCTTATCCGTTTGGATGCGCAGCTTGGCAATACGTTTCTTCTTCCATGCCCACACCTTCGGAGAGATATAATAGTAGAGCCTTGCTGAGGGGAGTTGTTCCTTTACAAATGGGAGGATGTAACGAAAGTTGAATCCCGGATAGTCCACCGGTATCACAACATCGGGCGAAAACTCCAGCAGTGTCCGCTGAACCTTTTTTGCATACTTCCTTATCGTACCCAAGTGTTTCAGCACCTCCCATACACCCATGAATGCCATGCCGGAGTAGTGTACTATTGGGGCTTCTCCCGTAGCTTCCGAGAGAGCTTCTCCTCCTACGAATGCAAAGGAAGCGTTACCGTCTCTTTTCTTTATGGCTCTTACCAGATCCGCCGCATGTGTATCTCCGCTGGCTTCTCCGGCTATTATAAAATACTTCATCTCGGATCTCTGTACGCTCTTTAGATCTCCCAGTGTTTGAGTTCCCTCATCGCTTCGTAGTCTGTAACATCTATCTTGCAGGGAACGAGTGTTGCAAACCCTTTCTCTGCCACGGAAAGATCGCAGCCGAGATTGTGTGGTTCATGACTCATCAACGCTCCTGCCATCCAATAGACCTCTTTTCCCATCGGAGTGGTCTGCTTGACGTACTCGTCATAAAACTTTCCGTCTGCCTGACTGCACAGCCTCATCCCTCTCACTATGGGTACATTCGGGACATTCAGATTGAGATAAGTCCCTTTCGGCAACCCGTCTTTGAGTAGACGGCGAGCCACTGCACGAGCGTAGCGACAGCTTTGAAGATAGTCGGAGTCCTGTGTTCCCTCTATGAGAGATACGGCAAAAGAGGGGATGTCGAATATCGTTCCCTCTATTGCAGCTCCAAGTGTACCGGAATAGTTTACACATATACTCTGATTGCCCCCATGATTTATACCGGCGACCACCATATTGGGTCTTTCGGGCAGGATGACGTTCAGAGCCAGTTTGACACAGTCTGCAGGAGTTCCGCTACAACTGTATATCGTGATGCCGGGATCTCTTCGGACGCAGGAGTAATGGATAGGAACGGAGGAGGTTATTGCGCTCGAATAACCGCTGCGAGGTCCATCGGGAGCCACAACCACAATGTCTCCAAGATCTTTCAGGGCGATGATCAACTCCATTAACCCCTTGGCGAAGACGCCGTCATCGTTGGAGATAAGAATACAAGGACGCTTTTGCATATCGGTTTACTCTCGAAGAATATCTACCAACTCCAAATCGAAGATAAGGGCAGAGCGGGCAGGAATATCCGAAATGCCTCTGTCGCCGTAAGCCAACTGCCAGGGGATCACGACCGTACCCTTCTCTCCGATAGACATATACTGTAAAGCCACCTGCATACCCATGATGACACTGCCCTGTACCTGCATATTGGGGCGGACAGCCATGATTTCCATAGCTATCGGTTTTTGCTTCGGCACGTAGTTCGGATCCGTATTCATCACATCTTCGACGTAGCTGGCATTGTCGAATATGGTACCATCCACCAGCTTGCCCACGTATCGGATGCTCACTTTGCTGTTTTGTTTCGGCTTCTTATCCTTTATCTTCGGCGCCATGCGCTGCTTGTAGTAAACGGGATACACCGCAAACGGGAAAGGGATGGCATGGTAAGAAGGATCTTTAGAAATCTTCTCCACATACGCTTCGCTCTTCTTTTGGTTCTCTGTCTGTATCTCTTGAGTGGTGGAAGTCTCACAACCCACGGAGAGGAAAGAGATCAGAGCAACCAGCAACAGGCTGTATATCTTCTTTGTCATAAGCGTTAGGTTTATTATTTAAGTTTTTTGAGCAGGCTCTTCATGCTTACTTTTTCCGCGATGATGCCGTGAAGTCGTTCTATTGCAACACGTTCCTGCGTCATATCGTCTCTGTAACGAATGGTTACGGTATTGTCTTCCAGGCTCTGATGATCGAGTGTGATGCAGAACGGAGTACCTATTGCATCCTGACGACGGTAGCGTTTGCCGATGGAGTCTTTCTCATCGTATCGGCAGGCGAAGTCGTACTTGAGCATCTCCATCACCTCTTGCGCCTTTTCGGGTAAGCCGTCCTTGCGTACCAAAGGAAGCACTGCGAGCTTCACCGGAGCCAGTGCAGCCGGCAGGCGAAGCACCACTCTTGTGTCTCCCTCTCCGCAATCCTCTTCCGCATAAGAGGCTGCAAGGATGCTCAAAAACATTCTATCCACACCGATGGAGGTCTCCACAACGTAGGGGATATAGCTGTCGTTCAGCTCCGGATCGAAGTAGCGCAGCTTCTTCTTGCTGAACTCCTCGTGGCGAGAAAGGTCGAAGTCGGTACGGGAATGGATGCCCTCCACTTCCTTGAACCCGAACGGCATCTTAAACTCGATGTCCGCCGCGGCGTTGGCATAGTGTGCCAGCTTTTCGTGATCGTGGAAGCGATAATTTTCTGCACCGAATCCTAAAGCCTGATGCCACTTCATTCGGATATCTTTCCACTTTTCGTACCACTCCAATTCCGTGCCGGGACGAACGAAGAACTGCATTTCCATCTGCTCGAATTCCCTCATGCGGAAGATGAACTGACGTGCCACGATCTCGTTGCGGAACGCCTTACCGATCTGTGCTATCCCGAAAGGAATCTTCATCCGTCCGGTCTTTTGCACGCTGAGATAGTTCACGAAGATACCCTGAGCCGTTTCCGGGCGCAGATAAACCTTGAACGAGCTGTCTGCCGTAGAGCCCATTTCGGTGGCAAACATGAGGTTGAACTGGCGTATTTCCGTCCAGTTTTTGGTCCCGGATATCGGACAGACGATGTCCAGCTCCAATATAAGGTTACGAAGAGCCTCGTAGTCGGAGTCGTTCAGATAGGTAGAGAAGCGTTCGTGTATCGCATTGCGCTGCTCTATGTATCCCATAACACGAGGATTGGTCTGCTTGTACATCTCCTCGTCAAAGCTGTCGCCGAAGCGTTTTGCCGCTTTTTCGACCTCTTTTGCAATCTTATCGTCTATCTTGGCAAGGTGATCTTCGATAAGCACATCCGCTCTGTATCTCTTCTTGGAGTCTTTATTGTCTATGAGAGGATCGTTGAACGCATCCACGTGACCGGAGGCTTTCCATATCTCCGGGTGCATAAAGATGGCAGAGTCTATCCCTACGACATTGTCGTGAAGGAGGGTCATGCTTTCCCACCAATATCTCTTGATGTTGTTCTTTAGCTCGACCCCGTTTTGAGCGTAGTCGTACACCGCGCCCAGTCCGTCATATATCTCGGACGAGGGGAAGACGAATGCGTACTCTTTACAGTGCGATATGAGTTTCTTGAATACCTCTTCTTGTTTTGCCATGGCTACTGTTTATCTTGTTTTTAGTTGTTCTCGAAATCTTTGTGAGATCGCATACGAATCTCAACCTACAAAGATAACCATTTCTTGTAACAAGGGGATACATTTTCTTTTTCAATCTCCTCCGTTTCATTTTAAGGTGTAATTCCTTGCTAAAATATCTTATCGAACGCAATTTTCAGCCCTTCGTTTTTATATATTCCATACCGAAAAATGCTCGCTTTTTTCGGCTCTCTATTTTGATCGGAGGGGTCGTTTTCAGAGCACGATCGAACTGTTAAATTCGGGCTGTTTTATTAACACAAATTCCGATACCTGTTAAGCCAAAATGCTAAACCAGCATATTCTTTCGGCTTAACGTGTTTAATTTTTCAGTAAACACGTTTACCGATTTCATTAAACACGTTTACCGGATTCGATTAACGTGTTTAGCCAAAATCATTAAAATGTTAATAATCAGCAGACTACGCATTTTTGCCCTAAAATACCCCTGAAAAGGCAGATTTCTTTATTAAGAAATATTTACAGGCGAGGGTGTTAAAATTTACACCTATTAACGCGAAAATGAGCCCTGAAAGCGATAGAGAGGAGTGCTGAGTGCAAATTCGCGATTTCTTGTATCTTGTTGTTTATGAGATTGTTATTGTTGGTTGGTCCCTTTCGGCTACTCAACCTTATCTTCCGGACGAGGTTCTGCCCGACCCTCATCGGGGCTCTGTTTTTATATAAAAGCTCCCACCGAAATGCCTTATATATTTCCCTGCGGATTGTATGGGGAAGAGCGAAGGATAAAATAAAAGAGAGACAGAACCATGTGGCGGTTCTGCCTCTCTTTTCGTTATTTTTCTTCGTAGCGGACTAAAAGATCTTCTTATAGCCGTGACAGTATGGAGTGGTGCCTTTTCTATCGTAATAGCCTTGGTGATACTCCTCTGCTTTCCAGAATTTGCTTGCTTTCCGGAGCGTTGTAGCCGGTTTGTACCCTTTCTCTTTCAGGATCTCCAGATACTTCTTGCCTGTCTCCTCTTCTGCTTTGTCCGAACAGAATATGGCGGAAAGGTATTGAGAGCCTATATCGGGACCTTGTCCATCGGGCTGTGTAAAGTCGTGCGTCTCGAAAAACAGCCGTACAAGCTCTTCGTAAGAGACTTTTGTAGGATCGTATTCTACCTCCACGCACTCCAAGTGTCCGGTAGTGCCGGTGCAGACATCCTCGTATGAGGGATGCTCCAAAGTGCCTCCCATAAATCCGACAGCCGTCCGCTTCACACCCTCTTTCTTGCTGAAAAAGTATTCTGTTCCCCAAAAACATCCGGAGGCAAAGTAGGCACGGCAAAGCTCTTTAGCCGAATCGGGGATGAACTCCATGGATATAGAGTTGACGCAATGGCGGGTATCTTTCGACGTGAAGCCCTCTCCCTCGAATACATGACCCAGATGGGCATGGCAGTTGGCGCAGATGATCTCCACTCTGTATCCGTCGGCATCGGGCACTCTTCGTACTGCCCCTTCGATCTCATCATCGAACGACGGCCAACCGCAACCGCTATCAAACTTGTCTTCCGAGCGGTACAGCGCAGCACCGCATCGCTTGCAGACATACGTTCCGGAGCGTTTCTCATCCAGCAGTTTGCCGGTGAAAGGAGCCTCCGTTCCCTTTCCCACGATCACCGCCTCCTCTTCCGGAGTCAGCTTCTTATACTTGTTCATTTTGTCTGTATTGGTGTTAGGTTTTACGGCAGACGGGCTCTTACAGCCGGACAAGCCGATAAAGATTAGTAGCAAAAAGCCCCAAAACAGAGGCACGACATTTAATTTCTGACAATAGTAATTTGTTCTCATGGTAATAAAATGGTTAGCAGGATTGATTCTAATCCGGATTGTTCAAAAAAGACCCTACGCTCACGATCTTTCTCATACAAACATATATGAACCTTGACCGTGAGACAAGGGTCTTATCTATCGCTATAAAAACAGATTTATTCCTCTACGCCACGGGGAAAGAAGTCGAAGTTGTCTCCTCTCTCTTCTCTCATTATTTTGAGCGCATAGTCCAAGATAGTGGTGTCATCCAGTTTAACGATTCCTCCATCAGGACCCGGCTCGATGTGTATACCGGTGCTTCTTCCTTCTCTGAAGTTAGCTCCTCCAAAATAGTTGCGGACTGTTTCAGGTTTTAATCCCAACTCATCCGCTATACGTTGAATAGTGCCGTCAGGCAACATATCTTTTAGTCTTCTCAGTTCGTTGAATGTAAAAGTTCTCGACATAATTAAGAGTGGTTCTTTATAGAGTTTATGACTAAAGACGATTATGTACTCATAATTGTCTCTGTTGACTTGTTGCCAAATTAGTGATAATTTTCCCAACGTGCAAGTTTTCTTCTGCTTTTCTGCTTCTACAAAAAACGTATCTTTGTGTGTATAAGAAAAGACAAAAGAGTAAATGAACAGATTCCTTACCTCTGCCCCTTTCCTAATCATCGGAGCTACCGGACACATCGGAAGTGCACTGGCTTTTATGTCGGTGGCAATGCGTTTTTCTTCTCACCTGATTCTCTTCGGACGGGATGAGAAAAAGCTGTTGGGAATGCGGGAAGAGCTTTATGAATGTGGCGTCTATCCCATTCAGGTAGATATCATAACAGAACCGGAACAGCTGACAACTCTGCCTCCGGTTGCATTTGTGGCATATACGGTGAGTGTTCCTTTTCGGAAAGAGACAACACGTGAAGAGCTTCTTCTCTCCAATGGAGAGCTTACAGCCCGGCTTGCCACTGCTTTTGCTCCGTATATCCAAAGCACAAAGCTGTTGGTCTGTGTCTCCAATCCGGCAGATGCCATGGGTTTGGTTCTGCAACAGCAGACCGGTCTTGCTCCCGAAAAAGTGTGTTCGCTCTCGGCATTGGATACCACTCGCTATCGGAAACATCTGAGCAGAGCGTTGCATATTCCGCTTGAAGAGACCGGAGAAGTCTATACACTGGGAAGCCATGACGATAAAATGGTGGTGGCTTTCGAGGGTAGCCGTGTGCGCGGTATCCCTTTGTCTCATCTTGTCGGAGAGGGTAGGGGCTTTTCGTATGAAGACTTCGAGAGTGTGGAGGATATTGTTGTTCGAGGAGGACGATTCATTATCCGTCATCGGGGATATATGGCTTTTGAAAGTCCTGCCCTGCTTATGTTGGAGATGTTCAAGGCAACGTTGCAAGGGCAGAAACCTTTCACGATTCCTGCTTCACGACTTAGCGAACACCCTCTGTTCCCGAATGTTTTTATGGCATTGCCGTCTTGCATAGACACTAAAGGGGTACACCAAAACCGCGAGTACGCACCGGAAGGACGAGATTTAGAGAAACTCACGATAAGCTATAACTGGTTGAAGGATCAGCGAGAGGAGCTTATAAGAGCCGGGTATCTCAATTCTTTATAGTACTGATGTTATTCTTCTCTGCAATGGGCTTTGATCAAACACCATATTATGCACCTCTCTACCATCAGCTCCATGCTCTGTTTGGGGAGTGGTTGCCTTTGCTTTCTGCCGTTTTACTGCTGATAGCCATCGTGATGCTTCCGTTTGAACCGAAACGGAGGCTGCTTATCTTTGGTACTGCTGCTATCTTTCTGCCTGCGGCATACTTGAGAAGCGATATCAATATCCTGACGGTGGCTTCTCTTCTTTTGGTTTACACCGGTGTGAAAAGAGGGAAAGATGGCATTGCACCTCTATTCATCTGGTTGAGTGGTGGAGTCAATCTGATCGGATTATCCGTTCTGGTCTATTTCTTTTTCTCTTCCCGGAAAAAGAGTTTTCTGCTGTACACGCTCCTGTGGGGCGCTCTTTTCCTTATTTCCCAGCTGATCATCTGCGGAGGTATTCAGGGTATGACAGAGACCTATACAGAATGGTATGCTCTTTGGGAGCAGAAAAACAAGATCAATCTTCAGGATGATACCTTGAACCTTTCGTGGTTGGGGCTGCAACGTGAACTCGTACAACCGTTTTTTGGAGAGAGCTATCGGGATCGTTTCTTTTTTATCACCGCAATGCACATGCTCTTGTTGCCGATTCTCAAAACTCGCCACATGAGAGCTTATTCCCGTATGCCGGAGCTTTTTCTCGGCTCCATCCTGATGTTTTTGTCGCTTTTCAATACGGGAAATACGGTGTCTTCTCTCATTATGCCTGCTGTCGGAGTTATGGTCTGGACGCTTTTCTCCGCACATAGGAGCGGTATCAAGGTCTTTCTCTTTATACTGTTCATGCTCTCCTACATCCTGAGATTTGCTTTGCCGTATCTGCTTTTGTACGACAGATTGCTACTGATACCTCTCTGCATCATCTTCGTATTGAGTACCATCGAAATATGGAAGCTCTGCTACGATAAAAGCCTGTGGCGAGATGAAACAAAGGGAGGAAACATATTGAAAAAACTGGTGGATCATCTTTGATAAACGATATAAATATGAAAAGAAACAGAGTGAAAAGGAGTAAACATCGCTCTTCTCGTGCAAGGAAAATACGTTATATCCTTCTTCTTGTCATTGTATTGGGACTCGGTCTTTGGGTTAAGTCTCGTTGGCGTGCATGGTTTGTCTCTCCTCCCGAAGAGTCTTTCACGCTCTCCGAAAAGATTCAACGTGTTACGCTGACACCGGGAGAAGATGGTGTGGAAGATCGTACCATCTCTTGGATAACGGCTGTAAATGGAGAGGGGAGCCCGAAAGAGTTTGAGGTTTTACTCTATCGTATCCCCTCTGATACTCTTCCGTTCCGGACGGAAAAGCCGGTCTCTCGTGTGGTGGATACCCGTGGGGGGGCTACCGCAATGTATAGCGTGGCATGGAAAGACCTTGATACAGGAAAGTATCTTTATGAGATAGCCGGCAGCGGAGATGTTTTCAGAGATAGCTTTGAGATACGCTCGATAGATGCTTTAGAGGATACACTCATCTACATCGGTGATATTCAGGAAAAACATGAAGGCTGGGCAAAAGAGATTTTCGACTCTATTTCCAAGAAAGTACCAACTGTTTCGCTCTGGTGCTTTGGTGGGGATGCCATAGAGCGCGGACATCAAAAATATTGGGATATTTGGTACAACTCTGTCTCGGATTTTGCTTCCAATAAACCGATGGTCGCCGTTCCCGGAAATCATGAATACAACAAAGGGATCTTCAAAGCGATAGATGCTCGTTGGCCCTATGCGTTCAATTTCCCTCAAAACGGACCGGATAGAAGTATCGGACGCAGCTACTATATAGACTATCCCAACTTCAGATTTATAGGTATAGACAGTCAGGGGATAGAGTTGAACAGTCAGTTTTTCTCTTCTCGCCGTTGGCTCAAAGAGGTTTTGGTGTCTCGTGGAGATCGTTTTGCCATTGTGATGTTTCACCATGCCATATACAGCGTGAGAGAGGGACGTCTCAATCCGTTCATGCGTTATGGTTTCCGCTCCATATTGGAAGATAAAACCGACGGAGCGGATCTCATTTTGCAAGCTCATGACCACGCTTACTCTCGAATCATCAACAAGAAGAAAGGAGGAGGTCTTACAACTCCGGTCTATGTCATAAGTGTCTGTTCTCAAAAGGTTTATCGCAACGGCTTTGATGAGATACACGATAAGATAGCTTCCGGAATACCTCTGTATCAAACCATCAGAGTGGGCAAAGATTCGCTTTTCTATGCTTCGTATACCACTTCACACGAGTTGTACGACTCGGTGATCATATCCAAGGAAGGAAAGGTGGCGGATCTCGGACAAGATATTCCGGAACAGTTCAACTTTCAATTTCCTGATACATCGAAAGGAGAGAAGAAAAAAGCAAAATATGTAGCGAAAGTGGAGAAGAGAAAGGCGATGAAGCAGCAAAAATAGAATAAACAGCTTCATGAAAAATCTCTCTCTTTACTCTTGATTTTTAGTATTCCGTTATCCGATGAATATGTCAAAACAAAATCTATATCTCTTGGATGCGTATGCTCTTATATATAGGGCATACTTCGCATTCATATCCAGACCCCGTATCAACAGCAAGCAGCAGAACACGTCAGCCATTTACGGCTTCCTGCTTAGCTTTCGAGAAATTCTCAATCGCCCCGATGCTTCTTACATAGCAGTGGCTTTTGATACTTCGGAAGATACGTTCCGACACAAGATTTATCCGGAATACAAAGCGACACGTGAAGCATCGCCGGAAGCGATACGCTTTGCCATCCCATACATCAAAAAGATTGTCCAAGCCTACGGAGTAAAGATCTACGAAAAACCGGGCTATGAAGCGGATGACATTGTCGGTACCATCGCACACCGCATGGAGCATGAGAAAGGAACACGTCCGGATAGAGTCTTTCTGGTGTCTCCCGATAAAGACTATGCCCAGCTTGTTACGGACTATTCTCATCTGATGAGACCGGTTCAGGGAGGAGGGTTCGAGATACTTTCTCCAAACGATGTCAAGGAGAAGTATGGCTTTTCGGAACCATCTCGAATGATAGACTATCTGGCACTTATGGGGGATAGCAGCGATAACATTCCGGGTTGTGCCGGAGTGGGAGAGAAGTCTGCCGCAAAGCTTTTAGCCGAATATCCCGAAGGCATAGAGCAGATATACGAACATCTCGATGAGATAAAGGGAGCATTGAAGAAGAAGTTGGAGGCCGGGAAAGATATGGTTGCTCTTTCCAAAACATTGGTTACCATAGATAAAAATGTACCCATAGATGTTGTGGCGGAAGAGTGTCTGGTAAAAGAGAAAGATGTCGAGACTTTAAGAGAAATCTTCTCGGAGCTGGAGTTCAGAAGCTTTATGGATACCCTCTCTCCTATCGAATCCGGAGGAGATATTTCTTCATCCGGAACGCCGATGATGCGCAGCCTTTTCGACAGAGCCGAAGAGCCGGCTCCTTCGGAAGCTCCGGCTGCTCCCGGAGTGAAAGGAAAGTATCTCCGACTCACTTCCGAAGAGGAGTGCAAAGCCCTTGTGGAGGAGATCCGAAAGGCAGGACTTTTTGCGTTTGATACCGAAACGGACGGACTGGACTCGCAATCCGCAGGGATTGTAGGCGCATCTTTTGCCTGCAAAGAGGGAGAAGGCTACTATCTGCCCCTGCCTGAAGATCAAGAGGAGGCAGAAAAAGAGTTGGCAGTATTCCGTCCGCTGTTTGAAGATCCTGAAATCCTTAAAATAGGGCAGAACATAAAGTTTGATCTCGGAATCCTTCGTCGTTACGGCATTACCTCTCACGGCAGACAGTTTGATACCATGGTCGCTCACTATCTTATAGATCCGGAGTTGAGTCATGGTATGGATTATCTTTCATCCGTCTATCTCAACTATAAGCCCCAACCTATAACCGAACTCATTGGAGAGCGAGGAAAAAAGCAGCTATCCATGAGGGATGTAGAAGTAGATAAGGTGGTGCAATACGCTGCAGAAGATGCGGATGTAACGTTAAGACTTTATCATGTCTTGCGAAAGAAGATAGAAGCAGATGCCGCACTGAAAAAACTCTTTTACGATCTGGAGATGCCTCTCACGATGGTGCTGGTCGATATGGAAGCGGAAGGGGTTACCATCTCTACCGAGACCCTGTCCAAGGCAAAGAAAGGTCTCGAAGAGCGTCTGTACGATATAGAGAAAAGCATTCACGAACTGGCAGGTCTTCCGTTCAATATCAACTCTCCCAAAGAGGTTGGAACTATTCTTTTTGAACATCTTCGCCTGGTGGAAAAACCGAAAAAAACGAAGACCGGAGCCTATGAAACGCGTGAAGAGACCTTGCAGAAGCTAAAGAGCAAGCATCCGATTATAGAACAAATCTTGCAATATCGCGGTATAAGAAAACTTCTTTCCACTTATGTGGATGCGTTGCCGGAGCTTATAAACCCGAAGACAGGGCGCATACACACCAGCTTCAATCAGACCGTTACGGCAACGGGAAGGCTCTCCAGCACCAATCCCAACCTGCAAAACATTCCCGTCAGAGACGATGATGGCAAAGAGATTCGCCGGGCATTCATTGCCAACTATACGGATTCTGTATTCCTTTCTGCGGATTATTCGCAGATCGAGTTGCGTCTCATGGCGCATCTGAGTCAGGATCCTGCCATGATAGAGGCTTTCAAGAATGGTATGGATATCCATACGGCTACCGCTGCCAAAGTGTTCCACACCACAACGGAAGAGGTTACAAGCGACATGAGACGCAAGGCAAAAACGGCAAACTTCGGTATCATATACGGCATTACTCCTTTTGGTCTCAGCGAGCGTCTCGGTATCCCTCCCAAAGAAGCCAAAGAGATTATAGACGGTTACTTCGCATCTTTCCCGCAGGTAAAGGCATACATGGACAAGTCCATAGAGAATGCCGCAGAGAAAGGCTATGTCGAGACCATCATGGGAAGACGGAGATACCTCAAGGATATCCATTCCGGCAACTCCGTTGTGAGAGGTTTTGCCGAGCGTAATGCCATAAACGCTCCCATACAAGGCTCGGCAGCGGACATCATTAAGCTTGCAATGGTGCGGATTGCAGAGCGTTTCCGGAGAGAGCGGATACGTAGCACCATGATGCTTCAAGTGCATGACGAACTGAACTTTTCGGTTTTTAAGGATGAGCTGGACAGGGTGAAGCAGATTGTCCGAGAGGAGATGGAGCAGGTCTATCCGGAGATAACCATCCCTTTGACGGTGGATATAGGTGTGGGCGAAAACTGGCTTGAAGCGCACTAAACGGTTTTTCGGGGTGAGACCGATACTGTTTCTCCTGCTGCTCTTAGGATACTTTGCCACCACCTATGGGCAATCTTCGGTTGCGGGAGAGCTTCTTTTGGAAAGACTCAGAGAGTATAGCTACACCGATGAGGAGATCGAACTCTTTGTGCAACACCTTGAAACGCTCCGCTCTACTCCTCTTAATCTCAACACGGCTACCTCCGAGGAGCTTGCCCGAATCCCCTTTTTTGACGACTTTTTTATACGCAACTTTTTGCAGTATCGCAGTCGGCATGGTGCTTTTGTCTCTATTTACGATCTCAAAAATGTACCCGGAGCAAGGGTCGAATATATCTCTCTTTTAGAGCCGTTCTTTTCCACTGAAACGCTTACTGCTCCGGTGGAACAGAGTATTCGGGTAGAACTTTTTGAGTCTCTCTCCATTCCCCGATATGCTCATCGGCAACGTCTTTCGCTCCATAGAGGAAAGGCGTGGATGATGAGCTGGAATGCCGAACGAGATGCCGGAGAAAAATGGCTTCCTTTCAAGCAAGGGCTCTGGACGCATCACAATATATTTCTCTCTTATAACGCTCATCCGACATCCTCTTCTCCCGTTCGCCGCTTCATTTTAGGCGATTACCGGCTGCACACCGCACTTGGTGTGATGAACGGCATGGGTATCTCTTTTTATGCCAAACAGGAGACAGGGTATCGTCTTGCCCTGCCTCGCCAATCCGAAATATCGCCACACAACTCATTCCAAGAGTGGAACTATCTGCGAGGATTGGCTCTCACTCTCACCTCCGCACCATTCTCTTTTACGCCTTATATCGGCTACACACCTTTGCAGGTATCGTTATGGTCAGGAGAAGATCGCATCAGAACCATCTACAAAGATGGTAAGCAGCGTCTCTCTTCCGACCAAGTGCATTTGCTCACCTTGGGAGGTTATTTCAAGTTTACTCCTTCGCCGCTTTTCCATGCCGGTTTTCAAGCTCTCAACAACAGCTTTACAGCGCTTTCCGACAATAGACGTCTCTACCCTCCGGCTGCTTATCTGCAAGAGTTATCCCCCACTCGCTTCGCCATAGATATGGCATGGAGAGGGGCAAATGCCTCTGCTCTTGCGGAGGTTGTACTGCCTCATCGGGGAGCTTACGGCAGTGAAGCGGCTGTGGCGGTGCTTACTTACAGAAACGACTATTGGGGTATGTTCTCTCTTGTTGCCCGTCACTTGGGGGAGCGATTTGCGATGCTGCACACCTCCACATACGGACACTTTTCTTCCCAAAAGAACGAACAGGGCATGCGTATCGCTTGGAACGGAGAGCTTTTCCGCGGGTGGAGAGGAAGTCTGAGTACTGACTTTTACCGCTCTATCAGGCACGAGGAGCGGAGACCATCGCAAGCAGGCTCGGAAGTGATCCTGCGAATGGAGAAAGCCGTTGCCGAAACGGAGACGATGCTTTCTTTGAAGTTTGCCAAAAGAGATACGGGGAGCAAGCTCTCTTTCAGATTCAGAGAGAACCGGGAGATAGGAAAAGGGCATCATCTTTCTTCCTACTTTTTCGGCTCTTATGCCGGAAACAAGAAGTATGGATGGAGTCTTGCCGCCAAACTGATGGGGAACATCGGAGAAGAGTGGTACTATCGTGCCTCGCTCCAGTATTATGATACCCCCACATGGTTACAGGCAGTGAGAAGCGTGGAGAGCAACTCTCCTCTTCACTACCATACTCCGATGCTTTATGGCAAGGGTTTGAGCGGTGCTTTGATTGCAGGTTACCGCCGGAAAAACAGCTTCTCCGTTTCCCTGAAAACATCTTACAACCACATCTTCCATAATCCTACGGAGCAGAAATCTGATCCTGTTGCGGAAGTAACACTTAAACTTTTTCTCTGAACAGATAGAAAACATCTTCTATACGGCTTTATATCTTGTGTTAAACAGATATAAAAGTAGCAGTCGAGGCTTGGTGTTTGCAAATCACGATTTGATGGCTGCAAACCAAGCCTTGAAAACCAAAAACCAAGCCTTGATTTGAATCTGTGAAAAGGTTCAGACCAACTTCTTAATCTGTTTACAATAGTTTGTGAACCGCTTCGGAGAAAGAATCATAAGGCTTCTTGCTGCGGAGAGATGCGGAGCAGAGAGCCGGTAAACAGAAAAAGCGGGTACGACAGAGCGATCCTCTGCCGTACCCGCTGCTATTGTTGTAAAGAGATTACAGATCTTTTCGGATCTGCTCCAATGTCCGGCGAAGAAGATAGTCGTCTTGGCTGTGCATTTCGGCAAGAGAAATAGGGATCTCTATATCCGGAATCACTCCTCGTCCTTTAGGGAAACGATCATCCACGGTCTCGTCAAAGACACAACGTACCATCGGTATCGTGCAGGTGAATTTACTATGATCCAGCTCAATGTTGGCAAACTTCACAGCAGTAAAGCAGTGATAGGTGGTAGCCGTTTCTCGTCCGATGACGGTGCCTCTTCTGTTATATTTTACTCTACCCGCAAACTCGGTGGAAGCGGAAGCCGATTTTGCATCGGTCAGAACATAGAGACGACCCTTGTAGATACTTCTTGTGGAGTCCGACGGACTCGGATCTTCTTTCGGCATAAGGTATAAACCTTTTTTGCCGGGAATGGGATGGTAGCCGGTGAAAAGGCTGTCGGACGGGATGAGGTTCATGGTAGGAGTCTTGAACAAGTGCGCATTGACCATACTGTAAGACTTTCTTGGCGGAGTGTCGTCCTCCATCACTTCTCTTGCAATGGCATATAACACCTCTATTGATCCTCCGGAATTGTTGCGAAGGTCGAAGATGATGCTGGGCTTCTCTTTATCTCTCATTTTACGGATAAAGGCAACGACTTCGTCTGTCTCTACTTCGTTCAGCTCGAATGTGGAAAGACCTATGTAGGCAGTAGTATCATTCAGCTCTTCCAACTTGAACTGTGTTTTGTGTCTGTTGGCTCCCCAGATATTAAAGAAGCCTGCCGCCTCTCTGCCGTAAGGGATGCTGTTGCCCTGCTTGAACATTGGAACGGTAACCTCTTTCCCATCTGCAAAAGTGAGAGTAGTACCGGGCTTTTTGCTGTTTTTGTTGGCTTGAGGGTGGAGAACCGGATAGTTTAGAGCCAAAACTCTATCGAGATATGAAGCGACCTGTCCGTCGTAAACAAGATGGCTCGGAGAGATATAAAGTTCTAAGCTGTCGATAGCCTGACCATTGATTTTGACAATCTCTTTGCCTATATATGAACGATATTTTGCCGTAGCCATTATTGCCATCACTTTCCCTTCGAGCTTTCCATAGAATATTTCAGGAAGCATGGGGAGATCTACTTTCGTATGGGTGTGAGTGCTTATGAACAGATGAGAGTCGTGTATCTTCCGGTTGAAAGCAGCGATCCTCCTGCCAAACTCTTTGCGGCTGATCTTTTCGGGCAGGCGGGCAATCTCGGATGAGACAAAGGTATCGTACTCTTCGATACTCATCAAGTCCGTCAGAGATGGGTATATCTCCTTTATGGCATCGGCAAGTCTGCGGTAGTCTGCTTCTGCTTCTGCCTTGGTCAGAACAGCCTTAGGCTTCACGATTGTGGAAGCTCTGAAGGTGGACTTGAGCCCGAAAGGAGCCATCGGATCGCTTGGTGTGCCTTTTGAAGAGGATATAGATAAGCCGACGGAGCTTGTCGGGATCTTTTTGTAGGAGTAGTGGGCTGTTCCCAAGACCTCTCCGCGACGGATCTTCTCTCCCGTGCGGAATAGTTTTTTGAGCTTTATGCCCGAAAAGTTAATCTTATCTCCGTTGGCAAGTTTTATGGTTACCATTCCGGTCAGATACCGTGAGGAACCATACTTTTCCTCCATAGCTTTCTTATTCTTCTCTATGGCACTATCGAAATCGCCATCATAGGTGAAAAATAAAACGTAAGAGAGAGATATATTGTATGATAATCCGGCAGAGATAACTGTACCATCCGCCGGCGCCAATACCTCCGTGCTTTCGGTTGTGGAGATGAAGATATGCTCGGTATTGAGTTCTTCACCTATTTTATCCTGTGGCTTAAAAAGAATATCACTCCCTGCGGCTTTATCTTTGATAGGCCAAAGGAGTGATGTCTGTGCGTTAAGGGTGGCTGTGCCAAGTAAAAAGAGGCAGAGTAGAGCACAGAGCTGTCCTCCGAGAAGTCGGGTTGTTTTCATTTTATTTTTGATTATTGGTTGTTCTAAGAGAGGATCGCTTATTCGAGAAGAAGCTTTCTCAGCTTCATTCTGTCTTCAAACGACAGTCCGTACATCTCTTTCAAGTATTCGTCTATGGAGCTGTATCGGCTGATGATCTCTTGATAGATTGCCACTATATTCTCATCCGTTGTAACATAGTAGTACATCAGATTTTCCTGTATCTGCGGATCCAGTGTGTTGATGTTGGGTACGAGGGTCCGAATGTCCAGCATTTGGTTGCTCAGCAGACAGTCTTCTATCACAGCATTTGCGGGAATACCTATTGCGGAGTGTACGATGAGAAAGAAGAATGCAACACGATCTTTCCCCAGATTGTCCGTTATCAGAATCGGGTAATTGGACTCATTAAGAAGGAATTGGAACGCTTTGGTAAACTGTTTGCGACTCTCAAAAGCAAAATTTCTGGACGCATTCATCTTGAAGTTTCTAATCTCTTCCGTTACTGCATTACCCTTATACACTTCGGAGAGAAACTCCGAATAGTTGACCGGCTTATCTGCCTTAAGGCTTAAGGTCTGTATCCCTGTCGGTAAAAGTCTTGGGCGTTTGCTGTAAGATGGAACATCTTCGTCTAAAGAGAGAATACTTCTGACGCCCAACCTCTTTAGAAAGAGAGAGTCTGTGGAAGATAGAGAGCGTAATCTGCCGGAGCGGAAAAGCCTTCCCCATCTCATATTGAATCCCTCTTCGGAAATGTATCCTCCTGCGTCTCTAAAGTTCGGGGTGGCTCCCATGGGTAGGTGTCTCATTGCTGCAACCGTGCTGATCTTTCCTTCAAATTCCAACAGGAAGTATTTTTGACTGAAGTTGTCCGTTGTTACAAACGTTGCGGTGTTCTCTCCGATAGGCATCACCATCGCAGGACTATTCGGGAAAAACTCCGGTCTGTCCGATACATATATATTGACTTTGCCGGGCATTGCCGGTGTAACCTCCCATTTGATGACGTAGTTACCCACTTGATTTTTGTCGCAATTGGTTGCAACATTATAGGCAGACTTGGCACATCCTCCCGCTATAAAGAGAGAGGATAAAAACAGAGCGATAAGAAAAATATGAGATACTTTCATAGGTTCTAATGTCTTGCACTATTATATGATAATGCTTCGGTGTCGTGGAACACTTTAAGCACGACAGCCCTTCAGCAGTCGGCTGTTGGTTGGATTGTGAAAACCATTTGATACAAATATAACCGAGTAAAATTGATTATAGAAGCGATTTAGCATAAATTTAGTGGGTTATATAGTTTATTATGGGTTCATAGCTCTAATTCCCCCAATTGGAACGGTCCAAATTGCGATAGTTTACAGCTTCTCCAATATGCTTGGTCGTGATCGACTCGGAGCCATCCAGATCGGCTATTGTCCTTGCTACTTTGAGTATGCGATCGTAGGCCCTTGCCGAAAGAGAGAATCTGTCCATGGCGCGTTTCAGTATGGCAGTGCACTGTTCGTCCAGTCTTGCATATTTCTGAAGCAGTTCGGGTGTCATCTGTGCATTGGTGTATATACCTGAACAGCCTTCAAATCTATCCTGTTGTATCTTTCGTGCTTTTAGAACACGTGCTCTGACGTCTTCACTGCTCTCTCCATTTTCTCGTTTGGAAAGGGCTTCAAATGGGACAGGAGCTATTTCTATCTGTATGTCTATTCTGTCCAGCAGAGGACCGGATACTTTGTTCAGGTACTTGGACACCGCTCCCGGAGGGCATTGGCAACGGACATCGGGATGATTATAGTAACCGCAAGGGCAGGGATTCATACTTGCGACAAGCATGAATGATGACGGGTAGCGGGCAGATGCTTTTGTGCGAGAAATGGAAACCTCACGATCTTCCAAAGGTTGGCGGAGCACTTCCAACACGTTACGAGAGTACTCCGGAAGTTCATCCAGAAAGAGTACTCCGTTATGCGCCAAACTTACCTCGCCCGGAAGAGGATTAGCTCCTCCTCCGACCATGGCAGTGGAGGATAGTGTATGGTGTGGCGCTCTAAAAGGACGATGCTTCAGTAGAGAGATGCCATGCGGTAATGTGCCTGCCACAGAGTGTATGGAGGTTGTCTCCAATGCTTCATTGAGAGTGAAAGGCGGTAAAATACCGGGCAGACGTTTCGCTATCATGGATTTTCCACTGCCCGGAGGACCTATGAGGATAATGTTGTGCCCTCCCGCTGCAGCCACTTCCATTGCTCGCTTGACATTCTCCTGCCCTTTGACATCGGCAAAGTCCGAACGGATGTGAGTGTAGGCGTTGGCAAACTGATCTTCTATCCTAAGAGAAACAGGAGATAATCCTTCCTCTTTATTGCGCAGAAGATTCACCACATCAGAGAGCGTTTCTGCTCCATATACATTAAGACCGGAAACTACGGCGGCTTCGAGGGCATTCTGCTTGGGTACAATGATGCCGGAAAAACCTTCTCCATGAGCATGAAGAGCCATAGGTAAAATACCTTTTACGGGTTGGAGAGAACCATCGAGAGATAGTTCGCCCATGATCATGAACTTTCCGGGAGCATCTTCAGGTATCTGACCCGTGCAGGCAAGTATGGCAATGGCTATCGGTAAGTCGAACAGAGTGCCTTCCTTTCTAATATCCGCAGGAGAGAGATTGACCAGATAACGCAATCCTATTTTGTAATCGAACCCACTCTGTTTTATGGCACAAACCACTCGTCGATAGCTTTCTTTTACGGCAGTGTCGGGTAATCCGACAAGCGTAAAGGAACTCCCTCGTTCGGCTTCTACTTCCACGCTTATTGTTGTGGCATGTATTCCGCAAACGGTAGCAGCAAAGGTTTTTACAAGTTTAGATTTAGGCAGATCCATCGGTGTGGTTACTTTTTGAGGATTATCTCTCTTAATTTCTGTTCAAATATCTTTGCCTCCTTCTCTTGATAGCGTGCCACATAAGTGGAATCGAATAGCATATAATAAGGCTCCTCGTAAATGTAGAGCTGCTCGGCTATACGTGTTGCCAAGGCTATGCTATCCGCTATGGGGATATAGGCAAGCTTGTGTCGTCTTTTCTTTAGCAGGTCTTTGGGTATGGTATCAGAGTTGGTGAAGAGAGCAATTACAGGAACCTGAAGACTGTCTGCAAGAGAGATCCAACTCTTTTCATTTGCCCTGCCGATGCTGTCTGTACTCCAGTTTTGCATTGCTGTAACCACAAAATAGGGATGTTTACCCCAGCGATCGGAAATCTTTTTTTTCTTCTCTTTACCGGGATCTTTGGTAAAAGTATATAGCATGTTGTCCGCAAAAAAAGTGAAGCTCAGATCTTTTCGGTAGGACATGTCTGTACGAAGAGGAAATAGTCTGTCGGCAATATAGAGGTATCCGGATTCGGACGGACCACCCAAAAGTGTGTCTGCAACGAGAGAACTGCCCGAAAGTTCCTTAAGAAAATCGTTGTAGGTAAGGGCTGCAATGCTGTTCGGATCCTCTTGTACAAGTGAAATAAACTTTTTCATCATGACGCTATCCACGTCTGCAAGCGGAAATGACAGAGCTTGAGCGTAGGAGGCAAAGTCCTTATTCGGACTCTTTTTTCCTGTTTTGATGGATTGCTTGTCGAGGTCTATTAAAATTTTGTTCTTGCTGTTTTCCGGTAAGAGAGGCATGATCAACTCTCCCCCCGAGGTGTAAAGAACATGAATAAGAACGGTATCCATACCTACCGTATCGGGTAAGATAAAGGATGTCCCATACTCATGGCTACGAAGTACCGTATTGGTGGAGGAGAAGGTATATGCCCAAAGGGAGTCCTTTTCCTTTGTAGTGTGTATTACTTTTACTTCTACTCCGGAATGTCTCTCTTTAGAGTGTTTAGAGCAGGCACTCACGGAGATGAGAGCAAGAAGCAGTAGGATGGATTTATAGATGAATCTATTCATGATAAAGGCTTATTGAAAATCAAAAGAGTCGTAAAGCAGTCCCCATTCGGTCTCCGTAAAGATGTTGCTTATAGGCTCTATGTAGTATTGCTGCCACTGAAGGATACTTTCGTTATCGTCATATCCTCTCCATTTTTTGTAAGATTCCATCGCTTCGGGAACTTGATTCAAGTAGATAAGAGCGTGTCCTTTATATATATAGTCCGACTTCTTCATTTCACTTTCAGGTATCAGCTCCCATTTTTCAATGGCATCCTTATAGCGTTCCATTTTGTATAGTTGTAACGCCAGCCTGCGAAGAATGGAGTAGTTCGGGCTTTCTGTCAGAACATAAGCCTTATAGTATATGTCAAGAGCCTTTGCGTTGTCTCCTGTCTTGGCATAAAGTTGAGCAAGTTTGGACAAAGCCGGAATGTTTGAACCTACTACCTGCTCGGCTTCGTCCAAGTATTGATGCGCTTCGTTATAGGTCTTAGGAGTCAAACTCTTTAGATCTCCCAATTTAAGTAGAGTACCCACATGAAGAGGATCCAAGCGGTGGGCTTCCAGAAGATACTCTTCCACATCTTTGCTTGAAACAGCATCTGATCCGAACAGACTCTCATCCGATATTTTCTCAGCCAACAGAGCGGCTAAACGAAAGTCGGATGCCGAGATCAACGAACGTTTCAGAACCATGAGAGAGTACGACTTATATCCTGACTCCAACAGGAGAGAGGACAAAGTGCGATTCTGTTCGGCAGTAAGAGGGATATTTTGTGAGGGGGAAGTGTCTATAATGAACGCTTTGTGAAAGAATACGTGGGAGGTGAAGTTGTAACTTCTTTCCAGATGGAAAAATCGGTAAGTCGTATAAACAAAGTCTCTAATACCCTCACCAATAGAACCTTCGAGAAGATCTTCTGCCTCTATCGGTTTGATAGAAGATAGAGCTTCTGAAGGAATTTCAGACATCTTTGCTATCTGAGACCAATTCCCCATACAAGCATAAGCATACAAGTCGCCGGAGCAGAGTCTCCCGCCGGGAGAAATGAAAGGAAGCAGCTTGAGAAAATAAGTCATCTCTTCGCTTGCCAGTCTAAAATGGGTAAGGTCAAAAGGCATCAACCAGTTTACAGGCTCGTAAAAGAATGGAAATCGGCGGAGTTCTGTTGTGGTGTGATAGTGTATATCTTTTGTTTTGGCGAATGAAGTTTGCAGTTCGTTCATTGCTTGCATTAGCTCGGCATCTTCACCCGACTCCTTTATGCGCTCTAAAAGCTCTTCCGTATTTCCGACACCGCCGAAGATATTCATCTTACGAGCCATATCTTCAAGGCGGGAAGATATTTCACTCTTATATCGTTCGTGATCTTCTTGAGTCGTAAAGGTAGGATAGTAAGCAAGAAGAAACTCCATAAGCCTGTTTTGCCACTCTTCTGTTTGGAACTCTTCCTCTTCTCCTATGACGAGAGCGAGCTGCTCCTTGCCCAGTAAGGATATTCTTTTAGAGTGATGAGCCGTTAAAAGGAACAACGCAGCCGTAGCCCATCCTGCAACTTTGGTGTGAGGGTCTTGTGTCAAATCTTTTATCAAACGAAACTTGAGCGGGCAGAAAAAAGCATTAAGCCCCAAGAACAGGCTGCTAACAATAAGTCCGGCAGTAATTATTTGAGTCTGATCTCTTTCGCTTCCGGATAGAACAGGGCAGTTTACGATAACATCATAGAGACCGGATGTAAGAGGTGGTGAGCAAGATAGAAAGCGGAATATCCGGTTACGAGATTTCCAAACCTCTTCTCTACTTGTGGAGTCATTTATGGACAGATCATTAAGAACAGACTCAATGTTCTCCACATCTCCTCCCCACTCTGATGCCAGCTTCATTATGGGATGATCAAAGCTATGGTTCGAGGATCTTGTTGCAAAGTAGTAGAAACGATCGACCTGTTCAGCCAGCTTACGGCGCAGATCTTCAAGGATGTTCACTCTTTCGGGATCCGCCACACCTGTATGGAGATACTGCTTCATGGGAGAAAGAACCTGGAGAGCAGATCTGTATGTACTTGTCCACTTGTTGTAGCCATAATGTTCCTCTATGGACTCCATCTCCTTACAGACAGCTCCTAATCTGTTTTGCTCAAGCAGGAGGATAAGATTGTCGTAATATTGTTTGGTTAGATTGTAGTCTATCTGTTCCATCAACTGAACTATTAACTATCTGGTTGTCGTATCTTAAATGGTATTGTCGGTATCAGAGCATATCTTCTGCATGAATCCAACCCCATAAACCGCATCCTAAAAGAAGGACTCCGAGGGTGGCATAAAGTAGTCTTGCTCCGCTCTTTCCCAAGTTTTGTCTCGCATATTTCGTGCCGTGGCTGTTGAAAAACCACTTACTCCCCAGTATGCTAACCGAAAGGGCTAATATACCGGGCAGGATAAACATGATCGCAAGAGCCAGACGGACGAAAGAGAGTGGGGACATCGGACACTAACTGAAAAAAGGAAATGCACGCATTACACGAGTACCATCGGCAGAGGATTCTATCTCCACTTTTATGGTACCATCTGGCATAAATGGCTCTAACACTTCGGGCCATTCTATAAAACAGTATCTGCCACTCTCCAGATAATCTTCTGCCCCTACGTTGAAAGCATCATTGCTGGTTTCTAACCGGTAGCAGTCGAAGTGGTAAACCGATTCAAATCCGACACCACCCTTATATTCATTGACAATTGCAAAGGTCGGGCTTGCGGTGGTCTCTTCCACTCCCAAGAGTGAGCAGATAGATTTGATGAGAGTCGTCTTTCCCACACCCATGTTAGCATAGAAAGCAAAAACGCGGGCTTCGGGAAAAGAATCTATAAGCTCTTTTGCCACTTCCGAAAGCTGTTCTAATTTATATCTTTTATGAAAGGTCATAAGTGTTATTCCTACGTGTTGATATCTCGCTTTATCCTACAAATATAACCCAATTTTCGGGTGCTTGCAAAAACTGATTTACTCTGTTACAGGGACGATTTCGTCCAACAAAACATACCAGACATAGCCGGTTATCTTCTTAAATACGATAGACCGATAGAGGGAGCAGTAGTACTCAACCTGCTTTACGTGTTTTTTGCTGACCTGCTCTCCAAACTTATAGTCTATGATCGTGATTCTGCCATCCGGATGAAGGACTACTCTGTCGGGTCTTTGCGTTGTCTCGTGGAGCAATATCGCTCGTTCGTTCAACACCTCCGCATCATCTGAGAACCAATCCGAAGAAACAGGATCATTGTTCCGCTTTTCTATCAGAGAGCGAAGCTGTTCGGACTCTTGCTCCGTAAGGCTTCTTTTTTCTTGAGCTTCTTTCAAAAGGTCATCAAGTTCTGATATGCTCTTCAAGGCAGAGAGTGTAAAGTGCATTCTCACCCCTTTTGCTCTTTCGGTTTCCTGTTCCAAATAGATCGCATAGTCGGGAGCTTTTATGTTTAAGTCCCCAAATCGGGGAGTAGTAGAAAGCTTCTCCAACTCTATGGTATCGCTCTCCTCTTCCACTTCATTTGCATTCTCGGAAACGATATATGGAGAACCATAAGGGAAGAACATAGTTGTACTGCTTTGTCCTTCTTCATCGCACTCTATCAATGGACACTCTTGCTGTTTTAGAATACCTTTATCTTGCAGTTTCTCTATGGTGTTGAATACCACACTTGAGATAGAAAACGGTGCCGGCTCTTCTTTTCCTTTGCTGTCTTCTTTCTTTACAATCTTCGAGAGTACATGTAGCTCTTTCTCTGCACGAGTATAGGCAACGTACAGCAGATTAAGCTCATCTTCATAGAGTTCAAGCATCTTTTTATTGTACAACTCTCGGAAGTGTGTGTGCGCACATTTGTTCTGTAGTGGCACTATATAGAGAGGAAGAGCGGCAAACTCACTTGGAAGAGATTGAGAGGATACGAAAATTTTATTCTGTTTCCTTGCCATCTTCCAAGATACGAACGGAAGAATGACGACCGGATACTCCAAACCTTTTGCACTATGGATGGTTCCCACCTTGATTGTAGAGTTTGCTATGCTCTCCGGCATTGGGACTTTTGTTTTATGACCCTGTTCTTCCCACCATTCGTAGAACAATCGGTAGGTAGAGACTTGCTCTTTAGTATATTGAAACAAGATGTCAAGAAAAGTGTTCAGATAGATCTCTTCTCCCTGCTCTATTGGCTTAAGCAGTTCCACCACCAGAGTTATGGTTTCAAAAATAGAGCGTCCGTAGGCTGCCGTATCCATCATGCAATGATACAGTTCATCTTTTCCCATTAGGGAAGAAGATATGATCCTAAGACGGTCAAGATGCAGAAAGAACTCCTGCTTATAGCTGTCCGAACTTGGAAATGCGAGGTGTTTGATATAGGCAATCAGAAGAAGGACTATTGGAGAGGCATCTGCGGTAAGAGCTTCATTGGAGAAGAAGTCGAACCGGAACTTAGGATTATCCTTGTAGGTCTCTTTCAGGTAGCCCAACAGCAGGGCTACTCTTGCTGCCTCGCTGTTGTCTCTCACAAGGATGGCAATATCTCCCGGTTTGTATCCTCTCTCAAAAAGATCTATTAAGTACACCTCCAATAAATCTTCTTCGGTTATCTGCGGTTGTTTTTCCGTTTGTTCTTCCGGCTGTTTTTTCGATTGTTCTTTTTCTTTCAGGAACAGGTGAGTAATATAACCCGGCTTTTCGGTATCATGACACTCTTTATCCCATTTCGGAGCGGTCTGTTGGGAGACCTCTTCTTCTGTATAGACTTTGTGAGAGATAGAGTTTGCGCTGCTTTCATAAAGTCCTCCCTCTTCCGTTCCGAAGATCGAAAAATCTACGGCATTACTGAAAAAATTGTTGTTGAAATCTACAACATTGGGAAGACTTCTCCAGTTGATCTCCAGCCTTTTGCTGTTTGTTACTCTTTTCAGATCCGGATCGCCGGGTACTTTTGTGGCAAGAAGAGAGCTTTCAGAGCCTCTGAATCGGTATATACTCTGCTTCACATCTCCCACGAGAAGATTTTCATTGTCATACGCGAGGCTTTCCATGAGAAGAGGCTTAAAGTTCAGCCACTGCACTTTAGAGGTGTCTTGAAACTCATCTATCATGTAGTGCTTGATTCTCGATCCCACTTTCTCGTAAACAAAAGGTACTTTGGCTCCGGATATGATTCTGTGAAGAAGTTGGGAAATATCGGATATGATAAGACAGTTGTTCTCTTGCCTGTATTTTTCGATGTACGCATATAGCTTTACCAGTATGGGCAGTGTGTCCAGATTACTCTGCAATACGATTGCCGTAACCACATCTTTCTCTACCTCATCGTACAGCTCCACTGTCTTTTCCAGCAGAGGAGCGATGTCTTCATGGAGCGCATTGATCTCCTCCTTGCGTTCTTTTCTCACCTTAGATGCAGCAAGGTTGCTTGTCTCATCCTCCCAAAGTTTCATGAATGTGGATCTGGACTTCGGATTCATCTTGCTATACTCCTCGTCCCAAAACTTTGTCCCAAGTTTTCCCAGCCTGTCCACGACCCTCACGAGCTCGTTTTTTAGAGCGACTGTTACTTCATCTCTTCTGATGCCTGCGCTATCCAATATCTCGACAACATGTGTAAGAGGATCCACGTATTGCTCTATCCTCTCTTTGGCTATGGCTGTCAATTCTTTCTTCGCTTCCTTGATCTTTTCAGGAGAGAAGCTCATCCTCTGATCGGCAAAAATCTCTGCAAACTCTTCCACGAACAGCAAAGGAGCCAAATCAGATAGCTTTTTCGGTATGGAGACTATCTGATCCTTTTGCAGAGACTCCTTGAGCATGCTTCCGATCCAATCCAAAACAACTTTATTCTCTTCCGTCTCGAGAGAGCCGAAAAGGCTGTCCATGGCTTTTTTCTGAACCACATCGGTATCCATTTCCACCTCATAGTTGTTCATCACATCTATCTCTATGGCGAAAGAGCGGACGATCTCTTGAAAAAAGGAGTCTATTGTCTGTACCCTGAAGTCGCCATAGCCGTCGAGGATAGCCTCCAATGAAGACTTGGCTCTCTGCTGTATGATTTCGGGCGAAAGGCTCAGCTCCTCTTGCAGAGCATCCATGAGGGGCGACTCTTCCGGTGTATGGGTAAGAGTGTGTAGCTCTCTCAGTATTCGATCTTTCATTTCCCCCGTTGCTTTGGTTGTAAAAGTAACGGCAAGGATATGCTTGAACGCTTTCGGATAGCTCTCTTTCAGAATCAGTTTGATGTACTCCAACGTTAGCCGGAATGTTTTACCGCTTCCGGCAGAGGCAGTATAGATGGTCAGAGGAGTATGGTTATTGTCTTTCTGCATCTTCTTTTTTCATGTCGGCAAGGAGTGCTTCCACCTGGGCGACCCGATCTCCTTGAATAATGATAAGGTCATCCTTGACCGAACCTCCTACTCCGCATTTCACTTTCAATATCTTGCCAAGCTCTTTGAGGTCTTCCTCTTTCCCGACAAAACCCTCCACAACGGTAACGATCTTGCCTTTTCTCTGCCGGGCATCCTTATAGACACGCAGGCGTTGGCGGTGTAAGGGCAGAGTGTCGGGCTTTTCTATCTGCAGTGTTTCGTATTTGAAGTCGGGATTTGTGGAGTAGCATATCCCCACTCTCTCCTCTCGTTCTTTGCGTGAACTCATACCGGTCTCTCTTTTATTTCTTTGGGAAAAGGATTTTGTTGTACTCTTTCGGGTTGCTCAGTATCTCTATCGCTTTCGTAACCGTGGGATCTGTCTCCATGTTTACCGCATATTGCGCCTCCATGCCGAAGTAATAGGCAGCCAGAAACTCTTTGAGATAGGCGGAGATCAACTTTTTGTGCGGCACAATGTCTCTTTTAAGATTGGGTTCCAACTGCTTCTTGAGAGTCTCGAAAGCCTCTTTGCTCGACTCCGAATAGCCTTCAAACTCTATCAATCTTTCCAATGCGGATACCACTTTCCGGCTTTGCTCGCCGTATCTGAACTTCTTTTCTTCCAAGAAGCTTACCAGCCCTTCAAACTCCTCATCCGTTATTTTGATCTCTTTAATGGACTGCACTTTCGGGTTTTTCAGGAACAACCTGCCGGCATACTCGAACAGAGAGCCGTCTCTCAGCATGTAGATCACTATGCCGGGCAGTATTTCGTCTTTGATTTCTATGTCCGGACGAATGCCTCCACCGTCTCTCACCTCTCTTCCGTTCGTTGTCTTGAACAGTGTTGTAAGGCTGTCCGGAACAGCGGCAACCGATCCGTCCGGTTGCTTATGCGAGTAATCTATCTGCTGTATGCACCTTCCACTCGGGATGTGGTAGCGTGCAGTGGTTACCTTCAACAGCCCTTTGTAGGGGAGAGGGCGTGTGGTCTGCACCAATCCTTTGCCAAAACTTTTACTACCGATAAGTACCGCTCTGTCCAGATCCTGCATTGCTCCGGCAACGATCTCGGAAGAGGAGGCACTGTTGCCGTTGATAAGGACTGCGATAGGTATTTTCGTATCCAAAACCTTACCGGAAGTATAATATTTTTGAGACGTTCCTACCTGACGTCCTTTGGTCTCGACCACCAATGTTTTCTCCGGAACGAACATGCTCAATATCTCTATCGCTCCTCCCATGACGCCTCCGGTATTGCCCCGAAGGTCTAAGATGAGGCTTTTCATCTTCTTGGTGTCTCGGAGTTGGGTGAACGCATCCATCACATTCTGCGCACTTTTATCCGTGAAAGAGGATAGGCGGATATAGCCGACACCATCCCCGTATATGCCGCGATGGACTACCTGATCCACTATCACTTTTTCTCTCACAAGCGTAACCTCTCTCTCCTTATCTTCTCCCAGCCTTCGGATGGTTACTTTTACCGATGTCCCGACCGGGCCTTTGAGCAGATTGCTCACTCTAGCATTGGTACTCGGTATGACGGAAAGGGTATCTATCTTCACGAACATGTCTCCCACTTTCAGTCCGGCGCGTTCAGCCGGAGTGTTGGGCATCGGATTGGAGACGTAGACAACGGAGTCGCGCTGCTGGATGAATGCACCTATTCCGCCATACTCACCTGTTGCCATAAACTTGAAATCTTCTGTTTCGGACTGCTCCAGGTAGTTCGTGTAGGGGTCTAACCCTGCCAGCATGCTGTTCATCCCCTCCGAGAAGATGCTCTTCATATCTATGGTATCCACATAGAGGATGGAGAGATTGTTGAGCAGAGCCGAGAAGATCTCTTTCGATCTGCTCATCTCCAACTGTGTTTTTCTGTCTCTCTCTTTCAGCTTTTGTACATCTGTTTGCGCATGAAGAGATAGGGAAGCTCCCAGTAGCAGGATTATGCCTGTAAGTATTCGTTTTATCATGATTTCGGAATGCTCTTTTTATATATTCTCAATATGGTATTATAAGTAACGAAGATAGCTATTTTTCGTAGAATACCCGTTATCCGGCACTCTTGTAGAGGGCACGATGAGGCGGGGGATAGAGCCTCGTATTTCCCCGCATACTCTTTCCGCTCATTCTCCAATGGCGATTTCCGGAGCCGGTTTTGGGCACTCTTCGGAGGCTCTATCTTGCTCTCCGGGCACGTTTGAAGGGTATCGTTTTAGAATAAAAGTGTATCTTTGAGCCGGATAACAAACTAATCTGAAGCAAACAATGAGATCAAATATATCCATAAGGAGTGTGCAGTTTCTCTTCTTGCTGCTCTTTCTGCTTTTTGCTTCCGGCACTGCGTTGAGTGCTCAAACCGATGCGCCGATGCCTCAAAAGGATATTTTCGAGGTTTTGGCAAGGATCGAGATGGGAAGGGGAGTAGTAACTATCCGCCAGTCTTCTGCCATCAAGGCTCTTGTCGGAACGGGGCTCTCTTTGGACAGCAAGGTGTATTCGGAAGAGATTATGGCTGTCGGGGCGGTTACCTCAGAGCAGAAAGTGGTCGGGTATAGAGTGCAAATCTATAACGGTAACGGTACTAAGGGGAGAAGCACAGCGGCATACAGAGAAAAGGTGATACAGGAAGCTCATCCGGAGCTTGCCACTTACTTGCAGTTTCAAGCCCCATCTTGGAAGCTGCGTGTAGGTAACTTCCTGACGCAAGCAGAGGCAAGAGACGCCATGGTGAAGCTGAAAAAAGATTTTCCTGCATTTGCAAGAGATATGTACGTAGTCCGGGATGCGGTCTACCGTTTTTAACTGATCTATAATCTATGAGTTCTGAAAAAAAAGGAGTAGAACATGGTGTGGACATAGACATACTGATGCCACACTATAAGGAAGTACTGATACACTTGGGAGAAGATCCCGATAGAGAGGGGTTGCAAAAGACCCCTTTGAGAGTTGCGAGAGCAATGGCGTTTTTGACGCAAGGGATGCGTCAGGATCCGGCAGCGGTGTTGAAGAGTGCAATGTTCAGGGAAGACTATCGCCAGATGGTTGTTGTGAAAGACATCGACTTCTATTCGCTCTGCGAGCATCATATGTTGCCCTTCTTTGGTAAGGCGCATATCGCATACATCCCGAACGGATATATCACGGGTCTGAGCAAGCTGCCACGGGTGGTGGATATCTTTGCTCGCAGACTGCAAGTACAGGAACGCCTCACAACGCAAATTAAAGAGTGCATACAGGATACGCTCAATCCGCTTGGTGTGATGGTGGTTATCGAAGCCCAACACATGTGTATGCAGATGAGGGGAGTGGAGAAGCAGAACTCCATAACCATGACCAGCGACTTTACCGGAGCTTTCGAGTCTCAAAAGACGCGTGAAGAGTTTATGGCTCTCATCCATAAAAGATAAAAAAGAGACACGGTCG
Organism: Porphyromonas canoris; assembly: GCF_000769115.1. Classification (GTDB taxonomy): domain Bacteria; phylum Bacteroidota; class Bacteroidia; order Bacteroidales; family Porphyromonadaceae; genus Porphyromonas_A; species Porphyromonas_A canoris. The sequence continues at coordinate 304,463 of NZ_JQZV01000013.1, forward strand.
CGGATAAATCTCCGACCGGAAAATAAAAATACAGAGTAAGAAAAAGCTCCCTTTTCGGGGAGCTTTTTTATAAATATGAGGCGCGAAAAATCGCCCAGAAAATCTTCTTGGAGGGAGGGGCGGAGGTGGTCGGTTTTTGTGTCGGTCTCCCTAACCGGCTTGCCGATAGGGAGATATGAAAAATCGCGAATTTGGAAAAAATTTTTTCTCAGTCCGTTTGATGGGGCTTTTTCGTGTTAATAGGTGTAAATTTTAACACCCATTCCTGTAAATGTTTCCTAATAAAGAAATTTGCCTTTTCAGGTGCTTTTTAGGGCGAAAATATGTAAGTAGTTGGCGTTTAGTGTTTTAATGGTTTTGGCTGAACACTTTAATCGAATCCGGTAAACGTATTAAATGAAATCGGTAAACGTGTTCATTGAAAAATTAAACACGTTAAGCCGACAAAATATGCTCGTTTACCGTTTTTGCTTAGCAGGTATCGGAATTTGTGTTAATAAACAGGGGTGGATTTAACAGTTTGGTCGTGCTCTGAAAACAACCCCTCCGATCAAAATAGAGAGCAAGAAAAAAGAGAACATTTTTCGAGATGGAATATATAAAAATGAGGGTCGGACAAGGCGGCGAACCGAAAGAGAAAATGTCTTAAAAACTTCCCGGTTCTCGCTTCGGAGGCGTCTTTTTGTTGAATGGAGCCGGGTAAGAGCTTCTGTCCGAACTCTATCGGGGGAGGTTCGGAGGTTTTTGGGGGAGAGAGCGAACGCTTTCGCCTTTTGGGCGGAGGCGATACGATGAAAAGGGCGGATTGGGATTTTGATCTCCCGGTATCGGGTCGGCTCCTTTTTCTTTCGTCTTGTGGTGATTTAGCTCCCACTTCTTTTTTGTATCTTTGACCCTCAAACAGATTGAGATAGACTCCCGGCATGAGCAAAGAAACCCTACAAGATCACAATTATACCGACGATAAAGTTATTACATTAGACCCTATGGAGCATATCCGGAGACGTCCGGGGATGTATATAGGTAAGCTCGGAGATGGAACGAGTCCGGATGACGGAATATATGTCCTCCTCAAGGAGGTGATAGATAACGCCATAGACGAGTACTCCATGGGGTATGGCAATCGGATAGAGATAAACATAGATGAGGACGGGCTTGTTGTCGTAAGAGACTTCGGGCGTGGCGTGCCGCAAGGATCGTTGAGAGACATCGCCGGAAAGATGAACACCGGAGCGAAGTATGACGATGAGGTGTTCAAAAAAGTGGTCGGACTCAATGGCGTAGGGCTTAAAGCCGTGAACGCTCTCAGCGATCGGATGGAGCTTTCATCGTTCCGATCGGGAAAAGGAAAGAGCGTGGTGTTTGAAAAAGGAATATTCGTCTCCGAAACAGACTTTTTCGACTGCGAGAATGAAAAGGACGGCACCAAGGTGCTATTCCATCCCGACCCCACGCTGTTCAAGGAGTACCATTATATTAAAGACTATGTGGAGCAGATGTTGAAGATGTACTGCTATCTTCACACCTCGCTTACCATCTCTTTCAATGGTAAAAGATTCAGCTCGAAAAGAGGCTTGCAGGATCTGCTGGAAGATACCATGACGGGTGAAGCGCTCTATCCGATCATCCATCTTAGCGGTAAAGATATAGAGATAGCCATGACCCACTCGTCGCAGTATGGGGAAGAGTACTACTCTTTTGTGAATGGACAGAATACGATTCACGGGGGTACGCACCTCTCTGCATTCAAAGAGCATGCGGCTAAAACCATAAAAGAGTATTATGGTAAAAACTTCGATGTGGGCGATATACGCTCCGGAATAGTGGCGGCAATAAGCATCAGGATTCAGGAACCACTCTTTGAGAGTCAGACCAAAACGAAGTTGGGCTCCAGGGATATTGCGGAAGGCGGAATCTCTTTGGGCAAATTCGTCGGAGATTTTCTCAAGGTGGAGCTGGACAACTATCTGCATAAACATTCCGAGACAAGCGACATCCTCTACAAAAAGATACTTGAGAGCGAAAAGGAGCGTAAGAGCATTGCCGGCATTACCAAGCTTGCAAAAGAGAGGGCAAAGAAGTCTTCCATCCACAACAAAAAGCTCCGCGACTGCACCTACCATTATAATAACCCGAAAACACCCCGTCCGGACGATACGTCGATCTTTATCACCGAGGGACTTTCGGCAAGCGGTTCTATCACGCAAAGCCGGGATGCGGAGTATCAGGCTGTGTTTTCTCTTCGGGGAAAACCGCTCAACTGCTACGGGCTTTCCAAACGAGTGGTGTATGAGAACGAGGAGTTCAATCTCCTTCAAGCGGCTCTTAATATAGAAGATGGTATAGACAACCTCAGATATAATAAGGTCATCGTGGCAACCGATGCCGATGTGGACGGTATGCATATCCGTCTCCTCATCATAACGTTCTTCTTGCAGTTTTTCCCCGATCTGGTTCGCCAAAAACACGTATATATATTACAGACGCCTCTTTTCCGGGTGAGAGATAAGGGCGAAAAGCAGACCATCTACTGCTATGACGAGAAAGAGCGGGACGAAGCCGTGGCAAAACTGGGTTCTAATGCCTCTATCACCAGATTTAAGGGCTTGGGAGAGATCACGGCAGAGGAGTTTAAGCACTTTATCGGAGCGGATATCCGACTCGATCCTGTGGTTATGAGGAAAGAGGATAGCATAAAGGAGCTGCTCGACTTCTATATGGGGAAGAATACACCGGACCGTCAAGAGTTCATCGTATCCAATCTTGAGGTGGAAGATGATGTATTATAAGCCATTCGGAAGTAGGAAATGAAAAAATATTTGCTCGCTACTTGCACAATCGAAAAATAGTGCTTAAATTTGCACCCGAAAGCACTTGAAAGAACGACAGAGGTTGTTTGGGTGTTTGAATAAGCCTCTTTAGCTCAGTTGGCCAGAGCACGTGATTTGTAATCTCGGGGTCGTTGGTTCGAATCCGACAAGAGGCTCACCTTAAAAAGAAAACATGGAAGGGCAGTTTCCAGAGTGGCCAAATGGGGCTGACTGTAACTCAGCTGACGTTCGTCTTCGGTGGTTCGAATCCATCACTGCCCACTTAAATAAAATCTACAGGTCTATAATAGGTCTGAATGCGGAAGTAGCTCAGTCGATAGAGCATTAGCCTTCCAAGCTAAGGGTCGCGGGTTTGAGCCCCGTCTTCCGCTCTCTTTTTTTTCGCCTATGTAGCTCAGGGGTAGAGCACTTCCTTGGTAAGGAAGAGGTCCCGGGTTCAAATCCCGGCATCGGCTCTGAGAAACAAGTAAGAAATTTAACCCATATATAACATTTTAAATTATGGCAAAAGAACATTTTAATAGGAGTAAGCCCCACGTAAATATCGGTACTATCGGTCACGTGGACCACGGTAAGACTACTTTGACTGCCGCTATTACTACAGTATTGGCAAAGAAGGGTCTTTCTGAATTGCGTTCTTTCGACTCTATCGACAACGCACCAGAAGAAAAGGAAAGAGGTATCACTATCAATACTTCTCACGTTGAGTATGAAACTGCGAACCGTCACTATGCTCACGTTGACTGTCCTGGTCACGCCGACTATGTGAAGAACATGGTTACCGGTGCCGCTCAAATGGACGGTGCTATTATCGTTGTGGCTGCTACAGATGGTCCTATGCCTCAAACAAGAGAGCACATCCTTCTTGCACGTCAGGTAAACGTTCCTCGTCTTGTTGTGTTTATGAACAAGTGCGACTCTGTTGATGACCAAGAAATGCTTGAACTTGTGGAAATGGAAATGAGAGAACTTCTTTCATTCTATGACTTCGATGGTGATAACACTCCTGTTATCCAAGGTTCTGCTCTTGGTGCTCTTAATGGAGATGCAAAATGGGAAGATAAGGTTATGGAGCTTATGGATGCAGTAGATAACTGGATTCCACTTCCTCCACGTGATATCGACAAACCATTCTTGATGCCGGTTGAAGACGTATTCTCTATCACAGGTCGTGGTACTGTTGCTACCGGTCGTATTGAGACAGGTATCATTAAGACAGGTGAAGAAGTTCAAATTATCGGTCTTGGTGCTGCTGGTTTGAAATCAGTTGTTACAGGTGTGGAAATGTTCCGCAAGATTCTTGACGAAGGTCAAGCCGGTGATAACGTAGGTCTTCTTCTTCGTGGTATCGATAAGAACGAAATCAAGCGTGGTATGGTTATCACTCACCCTGGAAAGGTTACTCCTCACAAGAGATTTAAGGCTGAGGTGTATATCTTGAAGAAAGAAGAAGGTGGTCGCCACACTCCATTCCACAACAAGTATCGTCCTCAGTTCTATATCCGTACTCTTGACGTTACAGGTGAAATCACTCTTCCTGAAGGAACAGAAATGGTAATGCCTGGTGATAACGTAACTATTACTGTAGAACTTATCTATCCGGTAGCATGTAGCGTAGGTCTTCGCTTCGCAATCCGTGAAGGTGGTCGTACAGTAGGTGCTGGTCAGATTACAGAACTTCTCGACTAATACGAGTGATCAGACCTTGAGAGTAAAAATTTTGCCACTCTCCCTAAAGGTCTCATAAAATAACAGTGAGAGGTGCTTCCCCTCCGTGAAACACAGATGATAGCACCTCTCACTTTTTTATACGGGTTTAGCTCAGTTGGTAGAGCACTGGTCTCCAAAACCAGGTGTCGTGAGTTCGAGTCTCTCAACCCGTGCTAAAAATCTTAAGATTACGATGGCAAAATCAAATACTAATGCGGTTGCAAAACCGAATATATTTGTGCGCATGGCAAATTACCTCAAAGAGGTATATGAAGAATTGCGCTACAAGGTTTCATGGCCTACTAAAGCCGAATTGGCAAACAGTGCAGTAATAGTCCTTATTGCTTCCATCATTATTGCTGTTTTTGTTTTCTTAGTAGATAAGAGCTTTGAAACTATTATCTCCGAACTATACAAGTTGATCACGCGTTAAGAAGATTCTGAGCAATGCAAGGGAATTCTGACGTTAAGTATTATGTCCTTCGCGCTGTAAGTGGCAAAGAGGTAAAGGTAAAGGAGTACATAGAAGCTGAGTGTAAGCATACAGATCTCGGCCGCTATGTACACAACGTGCTTATACCTATGGAAAAGACATTTATAGTGCGTGGAGGTAAGAAGATCGCAAGAGAGAGACCGTACTTTCCGGGCTATGTCTTTGTGCAGGCTGAGCTTGTGGGCGAGGTGCAGCACAGACTTCGAGTAACTCCTAACGTGCTGGGCTTCTTGGAAGCGCATCCGGACCCTGTTCCTTTGCGTGAAGATGAAGTTAAGCGTATGCTTGGGATTGCCGATGAGCTTACCGAAAGGATTGCCGACATGGATCTGGAATTCTATGTGGGAGATAAGGTCAAGTTGGCCTTTGATCCTTTTACCGGTTTCTATGGTGAGGTGATAGAAGTCTATCCCGAGAAGCAGAAGCTGAAGATCTTGGTTAAGGTCTTTGGTAATCCGACTCCTATGGAGGTAGGCTATTTACAGGTAGTGAAAGAGTAGTTTTTAGGAGTACGTGTTACGGTATTCCGATGATTTCTACTTTTTCTCATTCGATTTTTTAATACACAAAAATGTTCAAAAATGGCAAAAGAAGTTGCTGGACAATTAAAGTTGCAAATTAAGGGTGGCGCAGCTAACCCTTCACCTCCTGTGGGTCCTGCACTAGGTGCAAAGGGTCTTAACATTATGGAGTTTTGCAAGCAATTCAATGCCAGAACCCAAGACAGCGCAGGTAAAATTCTTCCTGTCGTAATTACCTATTACGCAGATAAGAGTTTTGACTTCGTTGTTAAGACTCCCCCTGTGGCTATTCAACTACTTGAAGCAGCTAAGATTAAGTCTGGCTCTGCAGAACCTAATAGAAAGAAGGTGGCAGAAATCACTTGGGAACAAGTGAGAGCCATTGCTACGGATAAGTTGGTGGACCTAAACTGTTTTACTATCGAATCTGCAATGAGATTGGTAGCAGGAACAGCAAGGAGTATGGGTATTTCAGTTAAGGGTGAATTCCCGGAAAATAATTAAATTCGATTAGACAATGAGTAAACTTACAAAGAATCAGAAGTTGGCTTTGAGCAAGGTCGAACCCGGGAAAATGTACACATTGAAGGAAGCATGTGCTTTGGTTAAAGAGATTACAACCACCAAGTTTGATGCTTCTGTGGACATTGATATTCGCCTTGGCGTTGACCCACGTAAAGCAAACCAGATGGTAAGAGGTGTAGTTTCTCTACCACATGGTACAGGTAAGGAAATTAGGGTTTTGGCTCTGTGTACACCCGACAAAGAGGCAGAAGCTAAAGAAGCTGGAGCCGACTATGTAGGGCTTGATGAATATATTGAAAAGATAAAAGGTGGCTGGACAGACATTGACGTAATCATTACTATGCCTGCTATTATGGGTAAGATTGGTGCGTTGGGTCGTGTTCTCGGACCTCGTGGTCTTATGCCTAACCCAAAGAGTGGTACCGTAACCAACGATATCGCTCAAGCTGTAAAAGAGGTTAAGCAAGGTAAGATAGACTTTAAGGTGGATAAAGCCGGTATTGTTCACACATCTATTGGCAAGGTATCTTTCTCTGAAGATAAGATCCGTGACAATGCTAAGGAGTTTGTTGCTACCATCCAAAAGCTTAAACCTGCTGCAGCTAAGGGAACATATGTTAAGAGTATCTTTCTATCGAGTACCATGAGTTTGGGTATCAAAGTAGATCCTAAATCTGTGGAAGAAATTTAAATTTGTGAACTATGAGAAAGGAAGATAAAGTAACAGTTGTAGCCTCTCTGAAAGAGGCAATAGAGGCATATCCTCATTTTTATCTGACAGACGTTGAAGCACTGGACGCAAAGAAAACAAGCGAACTCAGAAGAGAGTGTTTTAAGAGAAATATCAAGCTTGTTGTTGCTAAGAACAAGCTTTTGATGCGTGCTCTTAGTGAAGTGAATGAAGAGCTTTATGCTCCTTTGTTCGCTACTCTAAAGGGAAGCACAGCTGTGATGTTCTCTGAGAATGCTAACGCTCCTGCAAAGCTTATAAAGGATTTTACTAAGGGCTCTAAGGGCGAAGGCAAACCTCAATTGAAGTCTGCTTATGCTCAAGAGGGTATTTATATTGGCGCAAATCAGCTTTCTACTCTTGAAACAATTAAGAGTCGTGAAGAGCTTATCGCTGATGTAGTAGCTCTTCTTGAATCTCCTATCAAGAACGTTCTTTCTTCACTTCAGTCTGGAGGAAATACTATTCATGGAGTGCTTGAAACTCTCCAAAAAAAATAATAATCAAGTCAAATACAACTAAAAAATTATACTGAAATGGCAGATATCAAAGCTATTGCTGAACAACTAGTGAACCTAACGGTTAAAGAAGTTAGCGAACTCGCTACTATCCTTAAAGAAGAATACGGCATTGAGCCTGCTGCAGCTGCTGTTGCTGTTGCTGCTGGTCCTGCTGCTGGTGCGGCTGAAGCTGTAGAAGAAAAGACATCTTTTGATATTGTTCTTAAGTCTGCAGGCGCAGCTAAGCTTCAAGTGGTTAAGGCTGTTAAGGAACAATGCGGCCTTGGTCTTAAGGAAGCAAAAGACATCGTAGATGGAGCTCCTTCTACTGTTAAGGAAGGTGTAGATAAAGCTACTGCTGAAGCTCTTAAGAAAGCTCTAGAAGAAGCAGGTGCTGAAGTAGAAATTAAATAATCTACGCTTGTAAGCCCTGTTTTTAACAGGATATGGTTAAGATCCCACTGCAAAGTGGGTTCTTAACCTTTTCGTGTCTTATTTCCTTTTTTACCTTATTTGCTTCATATGTCCAAACAAAATCGTACGCAAAGAGTCAATTTTGCATCTATAAAAAATCCATTTCCTTTTCCGGACTTCTTGGATGTTCAGCTGAAGTCGTTTAAGGACTTCTTGCAATTAGATACTCCTCCGGAGAAGAGAAAAAAGGAGGGCTTGTATAAGGTGTTTGCTGAAAACTTCCCTATACATGATACCAGAAATAACTTTGTACTTGAATTTTTGGACTATTATATAGATCCTCCGAGATACACAATAGATGAGTGTATCACACGTGGTCTTACTTATAATGTTCCTCTCAAGGCTAAGATGAAACTTTACTGTACAGATCCGGATCATGAGGATTTTGATACAGTGACTCAGGATGTCTATTTGGGTGCCATACCCTATATGACAAATAGTGGTACATTCATAATAAACGGAGCAGAACGTGTTGTCGTTTCCCAGATGCACCGCTCTCCGGGTGTTTTCTTCAGTGAAAGTATGCATGCCAACCGCACCAAACTCTATTCGGCAAGGATTATTCCTTTCAAAGGATCCTGGATAGAGTTTGCTACGGATATTTCTAACGTGATGTATGCATACATTGACCGTAAAAAGAAATTACCCGTAACCACTCTACTAAGAGCTATTGGTTTTGAAACGGATAAGGCTATTCTGGACATTTTTGGAATGGCAGAAGAGGTTAAGGTTACTAAGACTAATCTCAAAAAATATCTTGGGAGAAAAGTTGCAGCACGTCTTTTGAAGACATGGTTAGAGGACTTTGTTGATTCTGAAACAGGTGAAGTCGTTTCTCTGGAGAGATATGAGGTCATTCTGGATCGTGAACAAGAGTTGACGGAGGACAATATGCAACATGTTTTGGATTCCGGAGTATCATCTATTCTTCTTCATAAGGAGGATGAAGGAGGATTGGACTTCTCAATCATTTCCAATACATTCCAAAAAGACCAATCTAACTCCGAGAAAGAAGCTATAGATCATATCTATAAGCAGTTGCGTAATCAAGATCCTGTGGACGAAGCTTCTGCTCGTGAGGTGATTACCAACCTTTTCTTCTCTGAAAAAAGGTATGACCTTGGAGACGTTGGTCGTTACAGAATAAATAAGAAACTCAATCTGGATATAGATCCGGATGTCAAGATATTGACCAAAGAGGATATTATTGCTATTATCCGATACTTGGTCGAACTCAAGAATAACAAACAGACAATAGACGATATAGACCACTTGTCTAATCGTCGTGTCCGTACAGTGGGAGAACAGCTGTACAACCAGTTTGGTGTTGGTCTTGCAAGAATGGCTCGCACTGTAAGAGAGCGTATGAACGTGAGAGATAATGAAGTCTTTACTCCTATAGACCTTATCAACGCAAAGACAATCTCTTCAGTTGTTAACTCATTCTTCGGAACAAACGCACTGTCTCAGTTTATGGACCAAACCAATCCTCTTGCCGAGATTACTCACAAGAGAAGATTGTCTGCTTTAGGTCCCGGAGGTCTTAGCCGTGATAGAGCCGGATTTGAGGTTCGAGACGTTCACTACACACACTATGGTCGCCTCTGTCCTATTGAGACTCCGGAAGGGCCAAACATTGGTCTTATCTCTTCTCTGTGTGTATATGCTAAAATCAATGAACTTGGATTTATTTCCACTCCTTACAGAAAGGTTGTAAACGGAAAGGTAGATTTCTCTCCGGAGGGCATTGAGTATTTTACTGCAGAAGCAGAAGAGGACAAGACAGTGGCTCAAGGTAATGCTCCACTGAACGAAGATGGCAAGTTTATCAATCCAATGGTAAAGTCTCGTTATGCGTCAGACTTCCCCGTTGTATCTCCTGATAAAGTTGACCTTATGGACGTATCTCCCACTCAGATTGCGTCTATTGCTGCATCTCTTATTCCTTTCTTGGAACATGACGATGCTAACCGTGCTTTGATGGGTTCTAACATGATGCGTCAGGCTGTACCTCTTATTCAGCCGGATGCTCCTATTGTGGGTACGGGTATCGAAAGCCAGTTGGTAAGAGACTCTCGTTCGCAAGTTGTTGCAGAGCGTGATGGTGTTATCGAATATGTAGATGCTACCGTAATAAAGATACGCTATGATAGAACAGAAGATGAAGCCTTTGTTTCGTTTGATGATCCTATTACAGAATATAAGCTACCGAAGTTCCGTAAAACGAACCAAAGTACAACTATAGACCTTCGTCCTATCTGCCGAAAAGGACAGAAAGTTAAGAAAGGAGATATCCTCACAGAAGGATATTCTACCCAACAAGGTGAAATTGCTTTGGGACGCAATGTCCTTGTTGCATATATGCCTTGGAAGGGGTACAACTATGAGGATGCTATTGTATTGAACGAGCGTCTTGTTCGTGAAGATATATTTACATCTGTTCATGTTGATGAGTATATCTTGGAAGTACGTGAGACAAAACGAGGATTGGAAGAGTTGACTTCTGATATCCCGAATGTTTCCGAAGATGCTACAAAGGATCTTGACGAACGAGGCATTATCCGAATAGGAGCCCATGTAACACCGGGAGATATTTTGGTCGGAAAGATCACTCCAAAGGGAGAATCAGATCCAACTCCGGAAGAAAAACTTCTTCATGCAATCTTTGGGGATAAAGCCGGAGACGTCAAGGATGCTTCTCTTAAAGCTACACCGTCTCTCTCCGGAACCGTTATCCAAACCTGTCTATTCTCTCGTGCTATGATGACGAGAAAGGATAAAGCGGCGACACGTGATGTCCTAAAAGAAATGGATAAGGAGTTTGAGAGAGTATGTGAAGACCTCAAGGAGGTTGCAATACAAAAGCTCATTAAGATTATTCAAGATAAGGTTTCAGCCGGAGTGATGAATTATCATGGTGCTGAGGTCGTATCTAAAGGAACAAAATTTACTCCTATCGTTCTTTCTCAGATACAGTATGACGAAGTACAACTTAATGGTTGGACTAATGATGAGCATACCAATGACCTTATCCGTGCTTTAGTTCAGAACTATTTACGTAAGGTTAAGGAGCAGGAATCCGAACTTCGCCGACGCAAATATGATCTGACTATTGGAGACGAGCTACCTAATGGTATCGTTCAAATAGCTAAGGTGTATATTGCAAAGAAGAGAAAGATTCAGGTTGGAGATAAGATGGCAGGACGTCACGGTAACAAGGGTATTGTTTCTAAGATTGTTCGTTATGAAGATATGCCGTTTATGGATGATGGTACTGCTGTTGATTTGTGTTTGAATCCGCTTGGTGTACCTTCTCGTATGAACCTTGGACAGATCTTTGAAGCAGTGCTTGGTTGGGCAGGAAAAACTCTTGATACTAAGTTTGCCACCCCTATCTTTGATGGTGCCAAGTTAGAAGATTTGGACTATTGGACAGATAAAGCTTCTCTGCCTCGTTATGGAGCAACACGCTTGAGAGACGGAGGAACCGGAGAATATTTTGACCAGCCGGCAACAGTCGGAGTAACCTACTTCTTGAAGTTGGGACACATGGTTGATGATAAGATGCACGCACGTTCTATCGGTCCATACTCTTTGATAACTCAACAACCTCTTGGAGGTAAGGCTCAGTTTGGTGGTCAGCGTTTCGGAGAAATGGAGGTTTGGGCTCTTGAAGCTTATGGCGCAGCACACATCTTGCAAGAAATCTTGACCATAAAGAGTGATGATGTGGTAGGCCGTTCTAAAGCCTATGAAGCTATTGTCAAAGGAACTCCAATGCCTACACCGGGTATCCCGGAATCTTTGAATGTATTGTTGCATGAACTCAAAGGTCTTGGCTTGAGTTTTACATTGGATTAAAAAGAATCGAACTTCACATACGCATTTACACATGGCTTTTAAAAGAGACAATAAGATAAGGAGTAATTTTACCAAGATAACAATTGGTATTGCCTCACCGGAAGAGATTCTTGAAAACTCAAGTGGAGAGGTCCTAAAACCCGAAACAATAAATTATAGAACGTATAAGCCGGAACGAGATGGCCTTTTCTGTGAGCGCACCTTTGGTCCTGTTAAGGATTATGAGTGTCATTGCGGAAAGTACAAGCGTATTCGTTACAAAGGAATTGTTTGTGATCGCTGTGGTGTAGAGGTTACAGAAAAGAAGGTTCGCCGTGAGCGTATGGGACATATCTCTTTGGAAGTCCCTGTTGTTCATATCTGGTATTTCCGTTCAAATCCTAACAAGATATCATATCTTCTCGGCATTCCTGCCAAGAAGCTGGAGTCTGTAATTTACTACGAAAAATATGCTGTTATTCAGCCGGGTATTGTAGAGTCTGTAGAGGTTAATGACCTGCTGACAGAGGATGAATACCTGGAAATTTTGGCTTCTCTGCCCAAAGAGAACCAATATTTGGATGATAGTGATCCCAATAAATTTATAGCAAAAATAGGAGCAGAAGCTATCTATGACCTACTTGCACGTGTCGATCTTGACAAACTCTCTTACGAACTTAGAGACAGAGCGTCTAAGGACTCATCTCAGCAACGTAAGAAGGATGCTTTGAAGCGTCTTCAAGTAGTCGAAAGTTTTCGAGCAAGCCAAGGACAGAACCGTCCGGAGTGGATGGTCCTAAAGGTTGTTCCGGTAATTCCTCCGGAATTGAGACCTTTGGTACCTCTTGACGGCGGTCGCTTTGCAACATCTGACCTGAACGAGTTGTATCGTAGAGTTATCATACGTAACAATCGTCTTAAAAGACTTCTTGAGCAGAGAGCTCCTCAGGTAATTCTTCGTAATGAGAAGCGGATGCTTCAGGAAGCGGTGGATAGCCTTTTTGATAACTCTCGTAAGTCAAGCGCAGTCAAGAGCGAAAGCAATCGTCCATTGAAGTCTCTAACAGACTCTCTAAAGGGAAAGCAAGGACGCTTCCGTCAGAACCTGCTTGGTAAGCGTGTCGATTATTCTGCACGTTCCGTTATTGTGGTTGGTCCTGAGCTTAAGATGCACGAGTGCGGTCTGCCAAAATACATGGCAGCAGAGCTTTACAAGCCATTTATCATACGTAAGTTGATAGAGCGTGGCATTGTTAAGACCGTTAAGAGTGCTAAAAAGATTGTGGATCGTAAAGAGCCGGTCGTTTGGGATATTTTGGAACACGTGATCAAAGGGCACCCTGTTCTTCTCAACCGTGCTCCTACACTTCACCGTCTCGGTATTCAGGCCTTCCAACCTAAGCTTATAGAAGGAAAAGCTATTCAGCTGCACCCTCTTGCTTGTACGGCATTTAACGCCGACTTTGACGGGGACCAGATGGCTGTTCACCTTCCTTTGTCCAATGAGGCTATATTGGAAGCACAGATCCTTATGCTGGCTTCTCACAATATCCTTAACCCTGCAAATGGAGCGCCTATTACCGTACCATCACAAGATATGGTACTCGGACTTTATTACATCACCAAGATCCGTAAGAACAGCAAGGGTGCAGGTCTTGTATTTTATGGACCGGAAGAAGCTTTCATTGCTTATAATGAAGGAAAGGTTGGTATCCATGCACCGATTAAAGTCGTGGTAGACGATTTGGATGAAAGTGGCAACGAAATTTCACACATGGTTGAAACTTCTGTTGGACGACTTTTATTCAACGAATGTGTACCCGAAAAGATAGGCTATGTCAATGCTCTTCTTGGAAAGAATGCTCTTCGAGATATTATTGGTTATGTCATAAAGAAGAGAGGTGTTGCAGCAACGGCACACTTCCTTGATCACATAAAGGATCTCGGCTATAACATGGCATTTAAGGCAGGTCTTTCATTTAACCTTTCAGATGTTCTTATTCCACAGGAGAAAGAGCAGCTTATTCAAGAGGGATATGAGGAGATAAATGCCATTACTGCCAATTATAGCATGGGTTTTATCACCAATAATGAAAGATACAACCAGATTATAGATGCTTGGACGCATATCAACACAAGATTGTCCAATATCTTGATGAAACAGCTCAGTCAGGATAACGAAGGATTTAACCCGATCTTTATGATGATGGACTCCGGAGCTCGTGGTTCCAAGAGTCAGATCAATCAGCTTTCAGGTATTCGTGGTCTTATGGCTAAACCGCAGAAGAGTGGTGCGGATGCAGCCCCGACTATGGAGAACCCTATTCTTTCTAACTTTAAGGAAGGGCTATCTGTTCTTGAGTATTTTATCTCTACTCACGGTGCTCGTAAAGGTCTTTCCGATACGGCTCTTAAGACAGCCGATGCCGGTTACCTTACTCGTCGTCTTGTGGATGTTTCCCAAGATGTTATTGTGACAGAAGATGACTGTGAAACACTTCGTGGCTTGGAGATTTCGGAAATAAAAGAGAATGATATTGTTGTTTCTTCTCTTTATGAACGTATTCTTGGTCGTGTTTCAGTTCATGATATAATCCATCCTAATACGGGAGAGATTCTCGTTTATGCCGGAGAAGAGATTACAGAAGATGCTGCACAACGGATACAAGATTCGCCTATTAAGAGTGTAGAGATCCGTTCTGTTCTTACTTGTGAGTCCAAGAAAGGTGTCTGTGCAAAGTGCTATGGTCGAAATCTTGCCGTTGGTACTATGGTGCAGATCGGAGAGGTTGTCGGTGTTATTGCGGCTCAATCCATTGGAGAGCCGGGTACACAGCTTACACTTCGTACTTTCCACGCCGGAGGTATTGCATCCAATGCTACACAACAGAACTCCTACAAGGCTAAGTATGATGGTATTTTGGAGATAGACGAACTTCGTACAGTAGACTTTGTCGAAGAAGACGGAAGCATTACCAAAATAGTCGTAAGCCGTCTTGCCGAATTGCGTCTTATTGACCCGAATACTCGAATGATTCTTGTCAACAATCATATCCCTTATGGAGCACGTTTGTTCTTCAATATTGGAGATAAGATCCAGAAGGATGCTGTCCTTTACGAGTTTGACCCATTCAATACCGTTATTATATCCGAAGCTGCGGGTACACTTGCATACAATGGCATTGTTGAGAATGTTACTTTCAAAGTAGAGCATGACTCTAACGTGGAGGTCGGACACACAGACAACGTCATCATTGAATCTAAGGATAAGAATCTTTCACCGGAATTCCGTATTTTGGATAAGGATGGCAATATAGATCGTACTTACAACCTTCCGGTAGGTGCTCGTTTTAGCAAGAAAGAAGGTGAACGAGTAAATCTGGGAGATATCCTTGTAAAGATTCCTCGTACAAGCAACTCCGGAGGGGACATCACGGGAGGTCTTCCTCGTGTAACCGAGCTGTTTGAAGCACGTAATCCGAATAATCCTGCGGTTGTTTCCGAAATTGATGGAGAAGTATCTTTAGGTAAGATTCGTCGAGGTCATCGGGAGGTAACTGTTACTTCCAAGCTTGGAGAAGAGAGAAAGTATCAGGTGCCATTGTCAAAGCAACTGCTTATTCAAGAGAAAGAGTATGTCCGTGCAGGAACACCTCTCTCTGATGGTGCGATAACTCCTGCAGATATTCTTGCCATACAAGGACCAAATGCTGTACAAGACTACATTGTCAATGGTATCCAGCATGTCTATCGTCAACAAGGGGTAAAGATCAACGATAAGCACTTTGAAGTTATTGTACGTCAAATGATGCGTAAGGTTGAAATTGTTGAACCGGGAGATACACGATTCTTGGAACAACAGCTTGTCGATCGTATAGAGGTTCAGGAAGAGAATGATCGTATATGGGGCAAAAAGGTTGTGGTAGATGCCGGAGACTCAGAAATTTATAGTCCGGGTCAGATCATCACCGTTCGCAGACTAAGAGACGAAAACAGCTCATTGAAGAGAAGAGACTTGAGACCTGTTCAGGTAAGAGATGCTCAACCTGCCACGGCAAATCAAGTATTGCAAGGAATTACTCGTGCTGCACTTCAAACCAATAGCTTTATGTCTGCCGCATCATTCCAAGAGACACCTAAGGTGCTCAACGATGCTGCAATCCAAGGCAAGGTAGACTATTTGGAGGCTCTCAAAGAGAACGTTATCTGTGGACACTTGATACCTGCCGGTACCGGTTTCCGTATGTACGACAAACTTATAGTTGGTTCTAAAGAGGAGTTGGAAGCTCATAAGGCTGCTACTCTTGCAGGACCGGTGATTATGCCGGAAGACTAACTTTATTTAGCATAAATATTATTTCACGGAAAGTCCCGCCATACAGCTGTATGGCGGGACTTCTTTATTCTCCCTCCTGTTAGCACATTCTCACACAACTTAGGAGGCCTAATGCCAAAAAGGAAGGAGTGGTTTTTTGAACTTCCAAAGGCAGTTCTCCAAACCACTCCTAATCTCGCATACGGCACCCTGATACTACCTTTGATCAATGCTATCTGAGCAACTTGTCTCTTTCGTATCAACCGTACTATTACTTCCGTCCACTGGGAGTCTGAATATTTTCTTCTCAACCCTTGTTAGAAAAATTCTAATAGTGGATCAAGATCACAAATAGAACACAGATAAACTCATCCCTCAAGACTACAAACTGTTGTAATCTCATCAATCCCGAACGTTCGCCTCTGATCCAAGGCTATCTCCACCTCTCCTATTTTCGATTACTCATAATACCCCAAAGAAACAATCTTATCTTTTACTAAGCCTCATTGACCAAAAACAAATTGTTGCTTTTGATACAATTACTACAAAGTTCGGATTCAAAAGTTTACAATAAGGTACTACTTTCATCAATTTCAGATCGGCTTCGAGCCTTGTGCTTCTATTTAAGGATAGACATGATAGCGATCAATCACAGAAACCGCATTGATGCAACTACCCGATGAAAGTATACCAAATTACTGTTCACATTGCATATCATTCAAAGACCTCCTATACGCCATAGCCTCTTACAATCTATATCATGATCAAACTCAAAGTTTGAAAAGAGATATAAACCATAGCAGACTATCGTCCGTATTTGCAAGTTTCACTCTTTCGGCGTCTGCATTGGTAGTCCGAGTATAGAAGCCAGAGTCTGCCGAAGCATCTCTTGCTCGTTAAGCTGCATGAGCAGATTAACATACCCGCCAACTTGGGTAATATTCATAGGTGCAGGAATGCGAGAAGGTTTTATATCGCTTTCCGAAGCTATTCTGCGAAGTATCATCTTTTTTATTTCCAATACTTCCGGCGAAACTTCGTGTTCCAACAACTTCGCCACTAATGCTTGTATATCTATATTTTCTGACATATCAATCTTTTTTGAGATTTTGGTTTGACAACTGCTTATAGAATTCACTCTCCCTGATTACTTACAGACAGACAATCAAATTGTTTATAGCTCCTTCTTATTTCTTTTCAGTCCCTCCGTTTTTCGGAGTTTCCTTCTTATTGTTATCTCCCTCCTTCTTTTCCTCGTCATCTTTCTTATTGGCGGAGAAAAATTCTAAGGCAGCCTTTGCCATTTTTTCAGAAGATTCTATCGCCCTGTCTCGACCGGAAGATGCACTCTTGGTACCCTCATTAAGTATCTCCTTGAGTTGGTCTAAGCCGGTTATATTGTCAAAGATTGGAGGCTTTTTGTTTACTAAAGCAGTTAGTAGATCTGCTGCCGTAACCGGAGTTGCAGCGGCTGCCTCTTGTAAGTTGAGAGGAGTTATATCCTTTGTCTTTTTACCTGCCAAGCAATCTGTAGAGTTAAGACCTTTATGATCAATCTCCATCTTATCAATTGGAGAATCTTGCCAGTTCCAGAAACGAGTAAGGTCAATCTTTTCGCTCACATTTGTTTCTCCTAACACCGCTTCACCTATCATACCACTTGTCGGTAGAGATATTGTAGTTGTTGGTGCACGGAAATTATTGCTATGGTATCGGCATATTGCATCCTGCATTTCTGCGGCAGTACAGCCCAGTAGTTTTGCCAAGCTTTGAGGATATGTAAAAGGCAATAGCATACAGTTGCCATAGAACCCAAGAAGCTTTTTAACATTAACACAGTTGAGCAGTGGAATGTTGACATTGTTTCTATTGGAATTTCTTATATCCTCTTCTTCCGTTTGAACATTCGCATTCACGATAGCCTCTTCAAAGTCCATCTTTATGGTGTACTGTTCCAACATCATTGCTCTTTCGTCATCAGAAAGACTCCTCCAAACTATTTGAGAGTAACGTAGAGTTTCCGATGCCAGATATTGCAGTAAGGCTTCCATCTGTTGAAACTCAGTACGACGCAACGTATGGGAACTTGTCGAAACGCCCACATAAACATCTCCTTCTAATGATGAGTTGGATAGTACAAGTTGGAATTTCACCGGTTTGTCGATCAGCTCAATTTCCGGATAGCCGAGACTATTCATTTCTCTTGATGATATCCACACATTGGGAGATATGTATGCCTCAGGCAAGACATTTCTATAGTACTCGATTTTTCTAAGATCACCCGAAGTATTGTCGGTATCCTTCATCGAGTCCCAATATTTGTCCATCATACTCTTATATTCCTCATCTGCGTAGACGCCGGAAGCTGCCTTTGCTTTAGGATTCTTATACAATGTATAATGCAAAGGTTCGCAAGAGTAGCGGATAGTTACATGTGAGATATCTTCATCAATAACTCCAATGGGGAGATTAAAGGAAAGTATCGCCCTTTTCTTTGGGTATTTTCCATTAGAAGTGTTTGAATTTCTGATATCCCTTATCGCCCGTTTCAGGTCATTGCTTGTTTCATATTCGCTTCCTAACCGGACTCTTTCATAACTCACCGTTCCGGCGACTGTTCCCTTGCCATTCTTCAGAACAAGATAAGCCTTAATATCATCACATGAAAGGAATATACCTTGTATTGAGAATGAAAAGAGAGATGGTTGCCCTCCTGTCTTTTCCATTGTCCATTGTGGTAAGGCTGCATATTTCTGAATGAGGTTTACTCCTGCCCAATGCTTATAAGGTAAGTAGTATTTCAGAGAGTTTGCATACTTCAATACTGTGGCATAACGCCTCGCGAAAGCTGCGCTATTAAAACTTTCGATACTGCCTGCCGGATAAATCAAACTTTCTCCTGAAGGCAGGAATCTGATCAATTTAAGAGGAACAAATAGCACCAAGTCGACGCTATCAATACATGTTTCCAAACGGTAGCGACGCATAACCTCCCAATATTGGATAGTCATTGCATGAGAATGGTTGTGGTTCGCCACGATCTTGGTTGCAACAGAATCGGAGACATCGTTCGTCGCGGTAGTGATACTTATACGCTTCGACTGAGACAACCTTGCTGAGGCACTCTTGATATTGTGTTGAAAACTATTGGCTGCGGCTGATGCTTCTCTGTAAAAGTTAGATTGGCTTGAAGAGAGAGAGCTTCGACCTTTCGTTTTTGAGAAACCTCCGGATAGTCCTAAAGTTGCACTGACATAAGGAGCAAAACCTCCGGCGATACCACCGCCTCCACCAAAGCTGTTCGTCCAAGTACTATAGCTGTAATTAGAATTGGATCTGGACATCTGGTCAATCGCCTGATTAAAAATTGCGGAAGTATCGTCCTCTTGAGAAAGAGCATAGCGTGAGCGTGTTGCATCCGCTCCCTCTGCTACATCTGTAATACTGTATCTCTGTTTATTCTCTCGTACAATGATGCGTTGTTCCTCTCCCGGAGCAAGGATCAAAGAGTACAAAAGAGTTCCAAGAGCAAAGCCATCCGGTACCCATGCTTGATGCATATTGAGTGTATAACCCATGCCGAGCGTGGACATTTGTGGATAGTTATGAGGATCCTTGTACATCTGTTCCTTAAATGCCTCTACATCTACAGGTCTGTTCAGTGTTACTCGCGCGTTCTTGCCGGCACCTTTAGGTATGGGGAATATATCGGGCTCTTTCAGGCGCTGTAGCATCCTATAAGTAAATATCCTTGACGGAGCTGTGTCAGTAGGTAGCTTTATAACGTCTCCTCCTTCACCCATCAGCTTGACGCTTGGTAACGCTCGAGGCATATCCATACGTCTGTTTTCAAATATCTCTTGAATGACAGTGAATCCGTCACTCTTGACCTGCTCCACTCCTATGGAGGTGGCAGTCAACTGAGCATTCAGTTTGGAAGCAGATGCCATAAACCGGTCGAAAGTGCTCTTTAGGTCGTTTGTGCCAAAGCGTTCCAACAGCTCCTTTTTCTTTTCACTATACCTTTGCCTCAACTCCTCTCGTTCACTCTTCAGCCCTTTAGTCTCTCCTTTGCCTTCTAAAGTCTCGTTTATCTTCTGCAGAGCTTCCTCCAATATCCGCTTGGCTCTATCGGTTGTTTCCGGATTACTTATTTTTGCTTCGATGCTTGCCTTCTTTCTCTCCAGGAATCGGATCCTCTCAGATAAGCTGTCTGCACTGTCTCCGATGGCATCGACAGCAAGAAACTCTTTGAGTATCTGCTGTTCCGGAACAGAATCGATAAAATCCGATGCCGTTGTCAAAAACTTCTGCTTTTTATTTCCATCGGAAATGGTTATCGTTACAGCCTCCTTAAGGCTATACCTGTCGGGCATTGATATTATAAACCTACCACTGCCGTCTGTGTAGCATCGAGGTTTCTTATTGACCTCCGTCTTATCTTGGTCCGGACTTACAATACCATCTATCTCGACTAATACTCCCGGCAGACATCTCTTATTTTCATCCGGTTCGTCCGCCTTTTTTATAAACACGGTACCGCTTGCTGTCCGAGGTAAAGGCAAGGTGTATTCGACATTGTCCAGAAAACCCAACACCTCATTTATAATCTCGTATATAGATTCGAGCTCTGCACTCGCATCATCTTCAGAAGAAAAATCATCCTTGAACAAGTACACCGGAGGCACTCCATCTGCCTCTATCTGAGCGGGAACTCCAATGAGAAGAGAGCTTATATTCTCCCAAGAATTTATCTTCGCTCTATGGGAGCGTAATATCTCAGTTACTTCCGGACGAAGAGAAGCAATCTTTCCGGATATGTTGCTATGAGGAGTCTCTTTTATACCTTCTTCAAACTCTTTCCTTTTTGATATACAGAATGAAGCCAGACTTGGAGAATATTTCAATAACATTGCCGCATTGGCAATCATTTTCTCAAGCTCCTCTTTTTCCACGAGGGAGAAATCTACTTGAGAGGCATTGATATTGGTGAGAATCGGGTAGGCTTTTTCTGCATCTACCTTCGCCAAATCTTCCACATTACGTACTCCCGCCTGGACCAGAAGATACGCCATGTCTGTCGTCATACCTTCCACTCTCCATAGATCTGCCTGCTTTATCCAGCTGGTAACAAGTTTGAGATCCACTCCAAGTCTCGATGCCATGGAAACTCTCTTTTCATGAGAGCGACCTCTAACCAGAAGTGTGGCAACATCATACACATTGAGCTTATCCCTCAACTTTGCTTGCATCACACGGCTAATCCCCTTGATGGGAATAAGAGAGGAACTCGGCTTATTTTCTTTTTGATCTAAAAACTTCAGAGTCTTGAGAACATTCTCCAAAGTAAAGTATGCGCTTAGGGGACAATTCGGTGTCTGTTCGCCATCTCCTTCAAAATATCCTTTTGCTATCAACAGCTCCGCTCTGGACAAATTCTCTTCACTCTTTTTGTTCAGAACCAACTTTTTTAGAATATCAAAACTAAGAGGAACGCGCCACTCCGGCTCATTGACTTTCTGTTCACAGATTTTACGTATTTTGCCGTACAAATGGCATTGCTCATCCATTTTACTCTTTCGATCAGGCATAATATGACAGTTTTTATGTTAAACGTATATCAGATTTCAATCACGCTCACACACCCTTTATAATCGTGTGTTAATAGTTTTGGGTTAAATAAGAAAACGCCTCTAAAGCGTATTCAATCGTTTTTATACACTTTTTGGAGAAGGTCTGAATACCAACCTTAATCCGATGTCTGACGCAATGTAGACCTTTTTGTTTTAACTTGCAAGAAAAAATAGGGGAATTAACATTTTCCTCCCCTTATTTTTAGATTAAATAGCATCCTTGACTTGATGCGTAACGACAGGATTCTTAATACTCTATTGGTGTCTCCGCTGCTTATTTCGGATGAAGTGATACTATCAAACTACCCTTTTCGAGCCGGAAACTCAATGCCGAAACGGTCTCAAAAACCAAACTGAATGTTCCCGATTGGGAGCGATCTTTTGCAGATTTGCACGCAGAACAGCCCGGAAGTAAATGGCAGGTAAATGCCTCGTTATAAAAAAGCATCGATACCGGAGTATCAATGCTTTTTGTTGTTATTGGTTTTTCTTAGTGCCGCTACGCCAAAGCCCTATCAGGATCGAGATGGCAAAGATGCCGAGAATGATCATTAGGGCAAATTTTAGAAGTGCGCTGGAAATGACGATAATTCCTTTTGCTATTGTAAACACAAGGACAAACAGTCCGATGACCAAAAGGGTTCCAAGTAATTTCTTTAATATATTCATCTTTCTTTCGTATGTGTACAATATAAAGATACGAAAAATAGGGGAGGATTCCAAGTTTAATCCCCGATGAGAGTGCTTTCCATTTATGGTAGGCGGCATATTTTACTCTTTTCTTTTTTGTCTACGGAAACAGGATGGAAACTCTTTTCCTTTTCGGGAGTGAACCGGTAAATGCTCTGAACTGCTTTGCTTTTTCCTCTAAACCCGTTCGTATTTTCCATTATTCAGGTTCGGAGGTGCAAATCAAGGCTCGAAGCGTGCAAACCGAGATGCGAATGGTGCAAATCGACTCTTGATTTGCAGAGAACAAGCTGTGCTTTTCAACTCTAAACGGGTTTAGATTCGCTCTTAAAGCGGTTAAGAAACAGTTCCGAATAGCTATAATCCGGTTTAGAGAGATGCTTATGGGAAAAAGGGATAAGATTTTGTTCCCCGACAGAGCTTCTTCAAGAAATCTGCATCGTAGCTTCCGGTATGGCTTCTGCTTGTTCCACTTCCGGGAGAGACAGCATCATCTCGCACGCTTTGGAGGGAGAGATGCCTTTGTCGAAGGTTACGATGAACCACCTGTGCAGCCCTTCTTGCCGGCTTCTCTCTTCATGTTTCCCTGACGGAGGGAATAGCCGTTCCACTCGTGTTGCTTTTATTTCTTTCAGTACGGAGGTCAGACGAGCAGGCAGACTGTTCATGGAGATCTCGCCGGAGTCGTTCATCTTGATGTTTTGCAGTGCGGCTTCGGATACGTATATGTGTATCCTTCCTTGCACGAATGCCTCTGCCCGAAGTGTGGTGGAGGTGTCTGTTGCTGTTTCGGATGTTTCTGTCATGCTGTTTTTCAGGGATGTTTTACTGTTTTTGCAGGAGACCGGCAGCATCATTACCGGCAGAACCATAGCAAGCACCGTTCCCAATGTGCGGCGGCTAAGGCTCGTTTCTTTTGTCTTGTCTCTTTTCATCTTGTGAAGTGTACGGATCCGGATGCAATTTAGCGACTTTCTTTGAAAAGCACTAAAGGTTTTGGAGAAAAGCACTAAAGGTTTTGGAAGAAAGCACTAAAGGTTTTGGAAGAAAGCACTAAAGGTTTCGGGAAAAAGCACTAAAGGTTTTGGAAGAAAGCACTAAAGGTTTTGGGAGAAAGCACTAAAGGTTTTGGCGAAAAGCACTAAAGGTTTTGGCGAAAAGCACTAAAGGTTTTGGAGAAAAGCACTAAAGGTTTTGGAGGAAAGCACTAAAGGTTTTGGAGGAAAGCACTAAAGGTTTTGGAGGAAAGTACTAAAGGTTTTGGAGGAAAGTACTAAAGGTTTTGGAGGAAGCACCTAATCTTTTTGGAGAAAGTACCTAATCTTTCTGTGAAAAGTACCTAATCTTTTCGGAGAAAGTACCTAATCTTTTTGGAGAAAGTACCTAATCTTTTTGGAGAAAGCACTAAAGATTTCCGGGAAAAGATTCGCTGCTTTTCAGAAAACGTTGTGGAAGAAGATTTTCTACGCAGCTTTCGGGTAGGTGTCCGGTGGCTGTTCTCTTCCGGCAAAGAAGGATAGGGGGCTCTTGGATGGGGTTGTTCATCTGTCCGTTTTGTTATCTTTTTTGTGTGGCAGGGTTTGCCTTTAGACCGTGCAGGGGCAATGCCCGAAAGGGTGATTTTGGCAGCTGCTGTTTTGTGAATGCAGTTTTATTTATCGTTTTCGGGAGCCGGGATAGTGCAGGGGAGAGGAACTATCGTGGCGATGCTGCTTCGGGATCTGCCGGAATGGGAATAAAAAAAGACCTGCACACGCTGCGTGTACAGGTCTTTTCTTTTATAGGTATCGAGCGATCAATAGTCGAACGATAGAGACAGCATCATCTTTTGAGAGCCATATTCTCCTAAGCCTCTGATGCCGGCAAGGTCGAGCTTGACGTTGTAGAACTTCACTCCGATACCTGCACTCCAAGCGCTGGTAGACCGGCTGCCATACTGATAACCTGCGCGAAGGCTTACCATCTTGTAGAGCGTGTAGTCCGCACCGATGTTTGCTTGGTATAGCGGATCGGATGCCAAGAAGAAGTATCTTCCGCCAAGAGTGAAGTTGAACTCGTGAGTATCAGAAACTGCTGTCGCAAAGTCTCCTGTAAGCTCTGCTCTTGAAGGTACCGCAAACACGTCCTTGGCAGAGTAAGCGATAGGTGCTCCAAGATCGGACACGCGAGCAGCGATGTTCAAATATTTTGCACCACTATTGGTGAGATCCATGAAGTAATTGGCTCCAAGGCTGAATGTTCCCGTCATGGCTGTTCTGCCTGTGTAGCTTTGGATGAATGATCCGGAAGCAAAAGCAGATAGCTTGTCATTGAAACGGAAGGCATAACCTAAGTCGGCACTCCAATCGAATGGAGAAAGCGGCTTGCCCGGTGTACCGAACTGATCCTTTATAGAAGGAAGAGTGAGACCTCCCTGATAGCGGAAACCTGCATACACAACGTGGCGGTCGAGGAATCTCCATCCGGCAGTGGCCATTCCGTTCAAGAGTCTGCCTTCTGCCATAGCCATCTTAGGGAACATAAGTCCGCTTGCAGAGACTGTGAACTTCTTGTCTGTTTGGAAGATGGAAGCCGGGTTTACATAAAGATAGCTTCTGTCTGTATGCGCCAACGATACACCACCCATCGCAGCAGTACGTGCATCAACGGGAGTCTCTAATATCGGAAGGCTTTGAGCTGCCGCCTTTGGAGCAGAGAATAGTCCCATTGCTGCCAAGGCCATTGCTCCAATGATATATTTTATCTTCATATCTTTTTTATAGTTATTGATACGGTTGAAAATTTATGATCTACAATTACCTCTTTTGGACAGCTCTTTCATAAGGTTTGCCGCCTGTCTTCACTCTCAAAGTATATGTACCCGGAGCTACTTTGCTTGTGTTGATCTTGGCAACACCTGTATGATCTGCAGGTACTTCCTTATCCAAAACAACTGCTCCGGTAACACTTATCAAAGTGATGTGAGCTTTCTTGTGTGTCGGGTTGAGCCAAACATTCAACTCCTTCTGCATTGGAAGAGGCCATACAGAGTAAACATCGAGAGAAGGATCTTCAACTACGGTAACAGAGAAAGATGCCATGGATGACATGTGTCCGTTGCTTACTTCCACAGATATGGTTGTGCGTCCGGGCTTGTATCCCTTGATGGTTAGCTTACCCTTATCGTCTACGTCGGCAGAAGCTACCGAGCCGTTGGATGAAGAAGCCTTGTATGTAAATGTCAAGAACTCTTGAGGAGTTACATAGTCTGCAAGGTTAAGAGAAGCTCCTTCTCCCTTAGCTCCTATTGTTGGAGTTGGGAACGCTTTCTTAAATTCAGGCTCTGTTACGGTAACGATTCTGAATGGAATAGTATATGTGAAAGAACTCTTAAGCTCGTCTGTAAGTTTAAGATTGAACGAGTATTCACCGGCAGAAGATAGCGGACGGATAGTAACTTTCAAGCCTTTGTCTATCCGTGCTACGCTTACGCAGTTGGTCTTATCCTCCAAAGTATATTGCCACTTGTGCCCATCCGGATCGGAAATATTGAATTCATACTCGACTTTTCCCAAGATATTCAAGAGAACAAGTGGATTTTCGGGTACGTTGGAGATTACCGGAGGATTGTTCTTTTTTGTCTTTACGGAGATAAAGGATGGAGCCGAGAATAAATTCCAACGGTCTATTGCTACAAGAGCAAAATGATACTCTTTATCAGGAGTCAACTTCTTTACCACGAAAGATACTTCGTCATTAACAGACAAGCCTTTGCCTCCGACGAGAGGATTGCTTATAAGTTCGCCTTCTTTTTTGTAATTGTTTGCGTTAAGAGGGGTCGTAGACATGTAAACGGCATACTTGTCCGCTGTCCCATCATCTTCATCTTTGGGTACATTCCAAAATAGTGTAAGCTCTGTGAAATTAACATTTGCATTGATCTTACTGCTGTTGAACTTAGGAGATTCCGGAGCTTTTTGATCATTTTTAAGAGTCAAAGCTGCATAAGCATCGACATAGCCTGACCCCAAACGTCCTGCTGCTCCCGGATTTATCTTGTCTATATCCACCGGTAGTATAGAAGCCAGCAAACGAGTCTTTAGATCTTCACTGGTAAATCCGGGACCACCGAAATGAGATACAATAAGAGCTGCAACACCTGAGGCGTGAGGACATGCCATGGAGGTACCTTGATAGTATGTGTACCAATCTACTACGTTTGCAGCATTTTTGTCGGTCGTACTTAAGACTCCCGCTTTTGTTCCATACAGCATCTGATCTCCACCCGGAGCTGAGATATCTACCCAGTCGCCATAATTGGAGTAGGTAGCCCTCTTAAAGTTTGTACCGATTGCTGAGACGGCAATACATCCTTCGTATGCTGCCGGTTGGCTTGTAAATTCCAATCCATCATTACCGGCTGCAAAAAGCACAACTCCCCCCTTCATTGGAGAGTCCGGTCTTTGGTTGCCCTTCCCATCAGTACCGGCATATTTTACGAAATAATCGATGGCTACTTTTAGAGAGTTCGGAGTAGTATAGACACCTGAACGATAAGGATATCCCCAAGAGTTTTGAGATATAACGGCTCCATTGTCTGCTCCGTATTTGATAGCTGCCGCAGCGTTGCCACCCTGAGCACCTTCTCGGAAGATCGCTGCCGACATGATACGTACTCCGGTATTAGGGTCTCCATTACCTCCGGCTACTCCTGCTACTCCGACACCATTGTTATTTTTTGCAGCGATAGTTCCTGCAACGTGTGTTCCATGAGCATCTTCGTCCGGACGTAAATTCCCTTGATCGGTTACAAAACAGTAGCCATTGATGTCATCGACAAATCCATTATTGTCATCATCGACACCGGAAGTCCCGTTCTGTTCGGCCTGATTTACCCACATATTATCCGCAAGGTCGGGATGATCTACATCTACCCCACCGTCCACTACGCAGACGATGACATTTGGGGTACCGGTGGAGATTTCCCACGCTTTGAAAAGGTTGATGTCGGATCCCATGACTCCCGCAGGAACACCGGTTCCTATGTTGTTGTAGTGCCATTGTTCCTTCAGAAGAGGGTCGTTGAATGGCATTTTGGCATTTCTTTTAAGGTAGTCTTCGGTTGAACTTAATAAATTTATGGCTGCAGGATGCTGATTAGCAGAAGCCGGAACTATTACAGGATTGAATTCTACAATCTCTACACCATCTACGCTATCAAGAGCTTGCATTGCTCTGGATATCTCCACCCCTTTGTCGAAACGTACTATGAACCATAGGTGCAGGCCTTCTTTTCTTGATCTTTCTTCAAACTCTCCTGCCGGTGGAAACAATCTTGTTATAGCTGTGGCCTTTATGCTTTGTAGAGCAGAACCCATAGAAGAGGGAACGCTGCTCATTTGTACTTCTCCCAATTGTGCCTGAGTTAAACTCTGCTCAACTTCATCTGTGATCTTGATGATAATCTCTCCCGGAACAGCTGCACCCGGAGGAACATTATACATTTTTAGAGAAGACGATGATGTGTTTGGTTGTTCTTTTTGTTGGCTGTTGTCCGCATATTGGACTTCTCTTTCATTTTGGCAGCCTCCTACTGTCAAGAGCCCAAAGAGAACGCTCAGCAAATATACTTTTTTCATGATCTTGTTATTACTTTAAAGTAGATAGAAATATCCCCACCGAAGAGGCTACAGTGTACCCTGCTACACTCTCGGTGGGGATATCCAAACTATCTCATTTATACATTAAGTCTATATAAATGAACTACGGTCTTAATGGTTACTTAAGAGAAAACTTCTCAAACTTTGTTTGATTTTTGTTTGCAGCTGCTTTTTGAAGAGAAGCCATTTTTGCTTCAAATCTAGCTTTCACTTCGTTCTTATCTTTACCGTAGTAGTAGTCGCTCAGGCGAGCTCCTTGTATTTTTGATGCACCTTCTTCATACCACATTGCGAATTGAAGAGATACTTCACCCGGATTTACGTCGCTGAATTGAGCCGGTCTAAGCATCAATACAAGGTCTTCCTTGGTTACGAAAAAGAATCTTCCATCTCTTTCCAAAGAGTTTGCATCGAAACCTTCTTTGTCTTTAAGAGCGATAAACTCTTTTGTTGGAGCATAAGCACCATCAGGACGCAACCACATTACCAAGTTGATCTTATCTTGGCTGAAGATTTGAGCGAATTGAGTCAAACTTTGTAGTAGAGCAGGATCTAGTCCGGCATCTCCGGTTTTGTGGTAGAATGCCAAAACATCTTTCGCCTCTTCTTTTCCAACTTCACCTTCCTTAACAAAACTTTGAGCCTGGAGTTCTTCCGGTTTTTTTTGATTTGGATAATCTTTCTCCTTCTTGTATCCACGTTCTGTCATAAATGCGACAACATCCGCAGTCTTTTTGTCTTTATTATCCAAGAACTCTTTAAGAAGGTATGGGAACTTAGAGAACGTTGGATAGTCTTTATCTTGAATGTAGTAGTGCTCGAATATAACTCCATAAACCATTGTTCCATCCTCTTGAGGTTCTTGAAGAATGGTAGCACGTAACATCTTATCACTGTTTTGATACACAAGCTTCTTCGCTGCAGACATATCTTGCATAAAGGTAAATCCTGCATTCTTAAGAGCTTCGATAAATGCTCCTTCTGCAATTCTTTCCCATGTGTCTGTTGTTGCTACAATAACTTTCCATGTTTTCGGGTTATTGAAAGGAATAAGATAAGTAGCATTGATGAAACCGTCTGCTTCAGGAATTACTGTCAGCATACCCGGTTGTGGTCCGAAGAAGCTTTGTCCCGGTTCGCGCAAGCTTATTATGATAGAGCCTTGTGCTGCCTCCATTTTTGCACGTTGGAAGACGCTCATCTCAGCATCAAAAATAGGGAAGTAAACTGCATTAGATATATTTTGGAATACTCTGATAGCCTTAACTTCTGCACCAACTTTTATAAATACTTTAGCTTCGCGTGCTTTGTCTGTTTTATTAGCAGCAACCTCAGCCTTCACAAAGTTACCGGCTCTGGTAACGTTAAGCCAATCTGTCTGTTCAAATTCCATAGACCATTGTTCTGCATTTGTTTCTACAGCGACAAGGAATTGTCCGCCACTTACAGGAGCTTCAATTGTTTCAGAAGAAACATTGATGAAAATCTTAGAAGCGCTTTGAGTCACAGCGATCTTTTCCATAAGGCCACCTGCGTAAACGATAACTTCAGCCTTACGATCTTTTCCAAGAGTGTTTGCTTGTGCTCCAACCACGATGCCTTCGCCTTTGCGAGTAGCTGTAAGCCACTCAGCGTTCGTAGATACATTCCACTTGGTTTGGTTTGTTGTTACTTGAACTTGTGGTTCTGTCGGATTCTGTGCTTGGTTGTTTAAGGTTAGGGTTTGCGCAGATAGCGTTAAAGTAGGTTCTTCCGGCCCGTCATTTTTTGGCGTACAAGAAACGCTCATCAAGCTCGCAAGAACGACTGCTGAGAACACAGCAAGAAAGTTTTTTAGCTTCATAATCTTGAGATTTTGAGTTAGTAAAAAATACATTTAGGTTAAAAATTATTCAAGTAAATGGTTGTCAAAAATAGTCTATAATCATCAACATCAGATTGATGAAGATAGGGTAAGGTAGTCAAGAGCGCTTTGAATATTGAATTCTGCTCATAAATTACGGCAAATATTTTCTAATAAACAAATTCTTTTGCCCTGAAGCAAAAAAAAATTTTTTATGAGACTTGGCATTCCATCAGCTGTTTGGGGAGATGTTTGGGAGTCTTAATAATAATAACTATATTTGCACCGCTTTGCGTAACCTCTGATAGGAATGTTATTACAGAGTGTGGCCTATGTACGTTGCGTTTGGCTTATTATATATATGTATAAGCGATCAATATTATGGATTTGATTAAAGTAGCCGAAGAGGCATTTAAGAGCGGTAAAGAACATGCGCGTTTCAAGAGCGGGGATACCATCACCGTAGGATACCGCATTCGTGAAGGTAATAAGGAGCGTGTCCAGCAGTTTCGTGGAGATGTTCTTCGTATATCCGGACACGGAGACAAGAAGATGTTTACCGTGCGTAAGATCTCAGGAGGTGTCGGTGTAGAGCGTATTTTCCCTCTCAACTCTCCGTTTATTGAAGAGATTGTGGTGAATAAGCGCGGTCGTGTGCGTAGAGCCAAGCTTTACTACCTTCGTAAACTCACCGGTAAGAAGGCTCGTATCAAAGAGCTTCGCACCTACTAAGGAGGGAGGCAGACTCCCCGAAGCCTGTCCAAGGCTTCTTTATATAGATTGGGTTAAAGAGAGAGCACTGTTCCGATTTTATTTCGGACGGTGCTCTTTTTATTTTACTTTTTTTGCTGTGATTGGGGAGGCGTTTCGGGGATATTCTTTACTCCCTTTTTGGGGGAGCTTTTATATAAAAACGGACTCTCCTGTTTTTCTCTTCTCTTTCCGTTTTCTCTTCTGTTTTGGGGCTGAAAAGGCAGATTGTTTTATCTCAACTCTCTGTGGATGATCGGTTTATGTTGAAATTTGAAATTCGGAGAAAAATTTTTCTCAGTCCGTTTGATGGGGCTTTTTCGCGTTAATAGATGTGAATTTTAACACCTGCCTCTGTAAATGTTCCCTAATGAAGAAATCTACCTTTTCAGGGGTGTTTTAGGGTGAAAATACGTAGTTTATTGATTATTAGCGTTTTAGAGGATTTGGCTAAACACGTTAACCGAATCCGGTAAACGTATTAAATGAAATCGATAAACGTGTTTGTTGAAAAATTAAACACGTTAAGCCGACAAAATATGCTTGTTTCGCGTTTTGGGTGAACAGGTGTCGAAAATAGTGTTAATAAAACGGGCTGATTTAACAAATTCGGGACCCCTCCGAAAACAGAGGTGGAGGATGAAATAGAGAGAGATGTTTGGCGGAGCTTTTTGAGGGATGGAATATATAAAAATGACGTCTTGGGAGAGGGGCGATTTCGGGTGTAAAACAATTTATTGGGGCCTCTATTGTGTGGTACGAAAAAAAACATTACCTTTGCACAGCAAATCGGGACACCGGTTTCAAGCGAATTAGGTCGGGTAGCTCAGCTGGATAGAGCAACAGCCTTCTAAGCTGTGGGTCCTGGGTTCGAATCCCAGCCTGATCACAACAATAAGATGGAAAATGTCTTCAGAGGCTTTGCCTCATGAGCGCAGGTGGTGAAATAGGTAGACACGCTACTTTGAGGGGGTAGTGCCGGTTCCGGTGTGTGAGTTCGAATCTCATCCTGCGCACAGAGAAAAAAAGTAACAAGAGGTGCCTGAGTGCTAAGCATTCAGGCACCTTTTTGTATCTTTGCCCAAGTTACAAGCAACTATCTCGTAGAGAGAACCGTTGCTCTCACTTATCTTGCAAGAATGCTTACATTTCCAAAAGCAAAAATCAATCTCGGTTTAGAGATTGTCGAGAAGCGTCCGGATGGGTATCACAATCTCCAGACGCTGTTTTATCCTATCCCTTTGACAGATGTACTGGAAATATGTTCGGGAGTGGAGACTTTCTCTTTTGATGGAGGAGATGCGCTCTCCGACTGTCCGGTGGAGCAGAATCTCGTGGTCAAGGCATACAGGATGATGGAAGCGCGGTACGGATTACCGCCCGTAAAGATCATTCTGC
The DNA here is from genome assembly GCF_000769115.1 of Porphyromonas canoris. Lineage (GTDB taxonomy): Bacteria > Bacteroidota > Bacteroidia > Bacteroidales > Porphyromonadaceae > Porphyromonas_A > Porphyromonas_A canoris. The sequence continues at coordinate 336,355 of NZ_JQZV01000013.1, forward strand.
GCAAGCATATCCCTCATGGTGCAGGGCTTGGCGGAGGGTCGAGTGATGCAGCAAGCACGCTTGTGATGCTGAATGACCTGTTTCACCTGAACTGCTCTCGTGAAGAGTTGGCTCTCATGGGAGCGAGATTGGGTGCTGATGTCCCCTGTTTTCTGTACGACTCTCCCACTTACGGAGAGGGAATCGGAGACATTTTGACCCCTTTTGATTCTTTCTCTCTCAAGGGGTATCATCTTCTTTTGTTGCTGCCGGATATTTATATCTCCACACCGGAAGCGTACTCCGGAGTCTGTCCGATGAAACCCGAGGTGGGTTTGAGGGAAAGGCTGAATCTGCCTTTGAAAGAGTGGAGAGGAGTAGTAAGCAATCGTTTCGAGTCTTCTCTTTTCCCTCGTCATCCTCATCTTGTCGAGCTCAAAGAGCTGTTATACCGGCAAGGTGCCCTTTATGCTTCGATGAGCGGGTCGGGTTCTGCCATGTACGGCATCTTTGACAGTGAACCGGATCTCTACTCTTTTAAGACATGGCGAACATTTCTCATGAAATTATAATTACCAAATAACACAAACATTTTTATGAGCCGTAAAACATTTTTAGCAGCAATGCTGTGCTCTCTTTTCTTGGGGAGCGGTGCTCTTTTGGCGCAGGACACTAAAGCCAAACAGGAGATCAAGACTCCGAAGATCTCTTATGCCAAAAGATTGCAATATGCCGGTCCGGTGAATATATCCCGTCCGGTGCTCTCGGATAGTACAAATCTGTCCGGCAAGAGCTACGATGTACAGACCATGCTTTACTATTCTCCCCGTGTCAATCTTGCTAATGACACACGCACTCTTCTTTCTCCGAAAAGTGGAGAGAAGCCTGTATTCAGTGTGCCTGTGAAGAGAATAGCAGACCCCAATACCTTGCAGTATCATATCTTCAACTTCAATCTTCTTCCGGAAACTTACACCAAGGGAACGCTCTCGATAGAGTGTAACGCTCCTTTTGAAGTGTTGGTGGACAACGCCTCAAAGCTAAAAGGTGTCGGAGCAAAGGCGGTAAGCGACAGCATTAAACCGCAAACATCGAAGATAACACTGCTGCCCAAGACTCATGCCGTTACCGTTAAGGTTGCGCTCTCAAGCAAGGACTCTTTGGAAAACATAGAGCTTCGTGCCGGATTTACTCCCGATCGCGAAGACAGAATAGTAGAGGTACGCTCGGATGCCAAGCACCATCCAGATCCGAACTTTATGATCTACGGACGCACATTGGCAGGGTCTCAAATCTCTCCGAGTGGCGATTACGTCATTCTCTACTTCCGTCCATCTGCTGCAAGCAGAGCAGGAGAGCAGTCGTTGCTCTTCCATAAAGGAAAGAAGATAGCGGAGTTCGACGGAGTTGCATCCCGTGCACGCTGGATGCCTAAGACAGACAAACTCTACTACGATGAGACTACCGAGAAGGGACGTACACTGTATGCCTACGATCCGAAAGTTATGAAGCGTGAAGTGATTCACTCCGGCATTCCGGAAACAGGCAGTTACTTCATGTCTCCGGGAGAGACATCTTTGATCTTCAATGTATCGGAAGAGGGACAGAAATACAATAAAAACCTGGATCGTCTTGCTGCTCCCGGAGACAGACTACCCGGTTTCAGACACCGGAATTTTATTTCTATTTTCGACTTGAAGAGCGGAGTGTTCTATCCGGTTACATTCGGAAACAGATCCACATATATTCAGGATGTCGCTCCGGACGATTCCAAGCTGATCTTCTCCGTATCTACTCCTACGCCTACCAAGCGTCCGTTCAGATCCACAAGCTACTACGAAGTGGATCTAAGGACAAGAAGAGTGGATACGCTCTTCGTAAACGATACAGAGATAGCGAGCTTGTACTACTCCGCACTGCCTAATATGCTTGTGGCTACCGGTAGTGCCGATGCGTTCCATGGCGTAGGAAGACTTCTTCCTAAGGGGATGATCGTCAACACTTACGACACCCAGCTCTTCCTCTATGACCGTGTGAACAAGACGGCAAGACCGCTTAGCAAGAGCCTCGACCGCTCTATCGAAACCGTTTTGGTGCCGACCAACCGCCCCGAAGCATACTTTATCGCAGAGGTGGGAGACCGTAAACTTCTCTACGTTAGCGATATTAAGAGCGGTAAGATAACCCGTCTTTCCAAGAAAGAAGACTATGTGAAAAACTTCTCTGTATCTGCTCTCTCGGGTGATGTTACCTATATCGGACAGAGTGCCACATCCTCGGATCGCTTCTACATGATAGATGCCAAGAAGAGAAGAGAAGCCCTTTTGTACGATCTTGATGCCGAGAAAGGTAAAGATCTTATTCGTAGTAACATGGCGGACTGGGACTATATAGCTCCCGACGGCACCGAGATTCAAGGCCGTTTCTATCTGCCTCCCAACTTCGATCCGAACAAGAAGTATCCGATGATTGTCTACTACTACGCCGGAACCTCTCCCGTAAACCGTATGTTTGAAGGTTCTTACTCTTTGGCGATGTATGCCTCTTTGGGATATGTTGTGTATAGCATGAACCCCAGCGGCTCTACCGGTTATGGCCAGGAGTTTGCCGCTCGTCACGTGAATGCTTGGGGCGATCGCACCGCAGCCGAAATCATAGGCGCAGTAAAGGCTTTCTGTAAGTCGCATCCTTTCGTGAATGCAAAAAAGGTAGGCTGTATGGGTGCAAGCTACGGAGGCTTTATGACTCAATACTTGCAGACACAAACGGATATTTTTGCTGCTGCGGCGAGTCATGCCGGTATCTCGGCACTTTCATCCTATTGGGGAGAGGGTTATTGGGGAGTAGGTTATAGCAGTGTTGCAAGTGCGGACAGCTATCCATGGAATAACCCCGACCTTTATACCAAGCATAGCCCGCTCTTCTTGGCAGACAAGATCAACACGCCTCTTCTTCTGCTTCATGGAACAAAAGATACCAATGTGCCCGATGGAGAGAGTGTACAGATGTATCAGGCTCTTAAGATTTTAGGTAAAGAGGTAGAGTATGTACGTATCTACGGAGAAGATCATGGTATTATAAACCCGGAGAAACGTCTTGCATGGACCTCAACGATAATGGCTTGGTTTGCTAAACATTTGCAGGATGACCCTACTTGGTGGAACGATCTTTTCCCTGCGAATAACCTTTAACCGGGACATCGGGTAAGCTCCCGAAACTAAACATAAAGCATCCGGAGAATGCTCAAAAGGCATTTCCCGGATGCTTTTATTTTTTTAGAATTTTAGCAGTTCTCTTAGAATTTATACCTTTGTGCCGAAAAAACAGGAGGGGGAACAGCTTCTTTTCTTCTCTTTTCGAGAATAACGCTTAAATCATACACAATACAAGACATCTCTACACACTATGAACGTTTTACTTCGCAGCCTCGGCTTCGACTCCGGTAAGCACAGACTTCGCACAGAAGTCATAGCCGGGCTTACTACTTTTCTCACTATGAGCTATATTTTGGCGGTAAATCCGGACATTCTCAGTGCTACCGGAATGGACAAAGGAGCCGTCTTCACCGCCACCGCTTTGGCTTCAGCAGTGGGAACACTCCTGATTGCTTTCTTGGCAAAGCTGCCATTTGCTCAAGCTCCGAGTATGGGTATCAATGCCTTTTTTGCCTTCACGCTCGTCATGGGAATGGGTTACAGCTGGGAGGCCGCACTTGCCGCTGTTTTTGTCGAAGGGATTATTTTTATCCTGCTTACGGTGTTCAACATTCGGGAGCAGATTGTCAAATGTATTCCGGTCAATCTTCGCTACGCCATCTCAGCCGGTATAGGAATGTTTATAGCCTTTATCGGGCTGAAAAATGCGGGTATCATCGTTTCGCACGAAGCCACTTTCGTTACGCTCGGATCCTTTACCCCTGCTGCCACGCTTGCCTGCATCGGTATCCTTATCAGTGCGGCTCTCATTGTCCTAAGGGTAAGAGGTGCTCTCTTTTACGGTATAGTGATATGTACCATCATAGGTATCCCGATGGGTGTAACGGCTCTACCCGATACTTTCACCCCCGTATCCATGCCGCGCTCATTGGAGCCGACGTTCTTGAAGTTCGACTTCCGCGCACTGCTCAATATGGATATGGCTCTTACCATCTTTGCATTGGTCTTCATGGATATATTCAATACCGTGGGAACACTTATCGGAGCAGCTGCCAAGACAGAAATGATGGACGAGCAGGGTAATGTGAAGAATATCAAGCCGGCAATGATGGCAGATGCCGTGGCTACATCCGTTGGGGCGGTATTGGGAACATCTACCGTTACCACATTTGTAGAGAGTGCTTCGGGAATTGCCGAGGGTGGTCGCACAGGCTTGACCGCATTCACCACTTCCATACTCTTTATCACCGCTCTCTTCTTATCTCCTCTCTTCCTGCTCGTACCCTCTGCCGCCACCACGGGAGCATTGGTGCTTGTGGGAGTGTTCATGCTGAGTGCTATTCAGGAGATAGATCTCTCCGATATTTCAGAAGCGATGCCATGCTTTATCACCATGCTTACTATGGTGCTTACCTACAATATAGCGGAAGGTATGGCGCTTGGACTCATCAGCTTCACGCTGGTAAAGATGCTGTGCGGACGCTTCAAAGAGGTGAGTGTAACACTCTATGTGGTATCTGCCCTGCTGCTTTTGCGCTACATGTTGCAGACTCCTCTATTCGATACCATTGCTTCTCTTTTCCAATAAAATCCGTTTCAAATATCATAAAAGAGCTGCCGGGGGTTTTCTCTTTCGGTGGCTCTTTTGTTGTTAATTGGTTGAAATATCGTAACTTTGCACCATGCAGAAGAATATTATTCTGCATTTATCTATAATAATATATGACATTTAACGAACTGGGAGTATCTGCTCCTCTTCTTCGCGCTGTGGAAGCGCTTGGTTATGATCAGCCTATGCCTATACAAGAGGCTGTGATACCCCACCTGCTTGGAGAGAGCAGAGACATCATCGCACTGGCTCAGACCGGCACCGGAAAGACGGCAGCATTCGGCTTGCCTCTCCTTCAAAACTTAGACACAACGCAACGCATCCCTCAGGCACTCATACTGGCTCCCACTCGTGAGCTTTGTGTGCAGATTGCCGGAGACCTTGCCGACTACTCGCAATACATGAAAAACGTGGGCATCGTAGCCGTTTACGGAGGTGCTTCCATAGAGCAGCAGATCCGCACCATCCGTTCCGGAGTGCAGATCATCGTAGCCACTCCGGGTCGCCTTATAGACTTGATGAAGCGAGGAGTGGTGAACCTCTCCACCGTGAGAGACGTTGTGCTCGATGAAGCAGACGAGATGCTAAATATGGGCTTCACGGAAAGCATCGAAGAGATCCTTGCTCAAGTGCCATCCGAAAGACATCTGCTCCTCTTCTCTGCCACCATGCCGAAGGAGATTGCAGCCATTGCGTCCGGCTACATGAAGAAGCCGACGGAGATCGTGATAGGCGCAAAGAACGAGGGCAACAAGAATATCCGCCACATCTATTACATGGTGGCGGCAAAAGATAAGTATCTGACACTTAAACGTATTGCGGACTACTATCCCAATATCTACGGCATCATCTTCTGCCGTACCCGGAGAGAAACGCAGGAGATAGCCGACAAACTCATACAGGACGGCTACAATGCCGACTCTCTGCATGGCGATCTGTCGCAGGCTCAAAGGGATTATGTGATGCAGAAGTTCAGAATCCGCAACCTCCAACTCCTTGTCGCTACGGATGTGGCAGCACGCGGACTCGATGTGAACGACCTTACACACGTCATCCATTACGGTCTGCCCGAAGATGTGGAAAGCTATACCCACCGAAGCGGACGCACTGCCCGTGCAGGAAAAAGCGGACTCAGCATTGCCATCTGCCACTCTCGCGAGAAAGGGCGTCTAAGGGACATCGAAAAGATTATAGGCAGTCAGATAGAACGCGCTTACGTACCCACCGGAAGAGAGGTATGCGAGCGACAGCTCTTCACGCTTGCGGATAAAATAGAGAGTACACTGCCCGATGATGAAGACCAGATGCTCTCTGCCATCCTCCCCGCCATCGTCTCCAAACTCTCGTGGATAGATAAAGAGGAGCTTATACGCCGCTTCATCTCTATGGAGAGCCACAGACTTCTCCAGTACTATCGTGCCGCACAAGAGGTGGAGGAAGTGCCCGACAAACCACTGCACGATGATCGTTCCAAAGGATCGGAGCGCAGAGGACGCAAGAAACAGCGCGAGAACGGCATCCCCGAACCGGGATATGCTCGTCTGCAAATCAACTTCGGACGTCGTGATAAGCTGTACCCCAACTCCCTCATAGAGCTTCTCAATGCTACCACAGGCGGAGCACGTGTGGAGGTAGGTAAGATAGATATTTACGATACATTCTCTTACTTTGAAGTGCCGGAACGAGATGCCAAGACGGTTATCTCTTCCATGAACGATTTTGAAGTGGGATCGCGAGCTATCATGGTGCGTAAAGCGCAACCCAAAGGCGGTGCAGGAGAGAAAGAGTCCGGGCATGGACGAGACAGATCTTCCACTACATCGCGCAAAGATATGCGCCGTGCCGGAAAGAGTGGTAACGGCAGACGGAGAAGATAATCCTTCCGAAGGAAACGATAGAAGAGCAGAAAGCAGGTGCGGGAGCATCGCTTTCTGCTCTTTTTTGTGTGGAGACTTTTGTGTCTGAATCTGTTCAGAGAGTAGAACAAACAGGTTTAGAACTTTGGTTGAACCTTTTCGGAGATCTAAAGCAGGGCGTGATTGTCGGACATTGCGGTTTGAGTTGTGGAGATCAAGACGCGGTTTGCACAACTCAAGACTTGAGTTCGGGGAGTGAACAAGTTCAGGGAAAGTTTTATATCTGTTTATCTTCTTTTTTGTTAAGGCTTATCGTGAAGACCGAGACAACTCCTTGAATATTTATACATTTATGCATACCTTTGTTTTATGGGGTAATAACCATACCCCTGATGAACAGACGGTATTCCGAAGGTCTTAACCCCGGATGCTTTTTGATCATTGAATAAGAATAAACAGAAATACATAATCAGATGAAACGGATTTTTACGAGTGGAGTATGCGTTTTAATGTTGTTCCTCACTATTTTATCGACAAGCTGCCGTAACGATCGTGCGGAGCTGGTTTCGCAAGAAAAAGGCAGAAAGCTCACTCTTACGGCATCCATGCCACAGAATGAAGCCGGAATGAGAGTCGGCTTGGAGAAAGGAGCAGATGGCAATACTCTCGTTGCTCGTTGGAAAGCGGGCGACAAGGTAGCATTTATCTTCGAGCAGACCGGGACGCTGACCGCTCCCGTGGAGGTAACCATTTCTTCCATCGAGCAGGATGGCAAGCTGGCAAGGTTGAGCATCGAAGTGCCGGAAATCATAAACGTACAGCAGGAGTACACCATTCACGCTTTCTGCGGAATACCGGGGACGGGAGCACGTGTACAGGATGGAGAGATCCTCGTGGACATATTGCCATTGAGGGAGAACAGGTTGGAAGATATCGTTGTCCCGGTAATTGCCGAGGAGGATGTCGATCCTGATGAGACGGATATAGAGTTGGACTTCTCTCATCTCGGCAGTATCGAGTATGTAGATCTAAAAAACAGTTCGGGAGAGGAGCTCAGGGTGTCCAACTGTCATCTTTATCCCGTAAAGGGAGATGCGGAAGAGTGGAGATATGTGCCCGGAAACGGAAAGATTCATTTCTATAAAGTCTCGGCAGAGAATGTGCTGTCCGTCGATGGCACCAAGCCCAACCCGATAAAGGAGTCGGGTTCTGCTGTTTCGATAGCACCCGGAGCCACTCACACTTTTGCGGTATGGCACTACCCTAAAAAGAGAAATATTCCGGAGTTTGGTATATCCATGCAGACGGATGGAGGAGCTGTCCTTTCTCGAAACACGAGAGTAGCGAAGCCGTTTGCCATGACTCCCGGCAAGGCTTATCGTGTACGGGCAGAGTGGAAGAGCGGTATCCTGAAGATCGAAGACGATATTGTGGAAGGAGTGCCCGCCATGACTCTTACAACGGAGATGGAAGTGGGGCAGACGATAACGCTCTATATCAAAGCAGAGGATAAGGACAAGCCCGATGTCTGGATAGACTTGAACAACAACAAGATCAAGGATGCAGGAGAGCGTGTGATGGTATTTGAACAACATGAGGAGTATACGCTGGGTGCTCAGACAATAGTAGTCTATGGCAATATCACCGAGTTTGTTTGCAAAGAAAACCGGCTCACCGCACTGGATGTACAGGAGAATAAGGCTCTGGAGTTATTGGAGTGTCAAGATAACCTGCTCAAGACTTTGGACGTGAGTAAGAATACGGAGTTGGAAGAGCTGCATTGCGACAACAACTCACTCGCTACTTTGGATGTCTCGAAGAATATCGAGCTTGATAATCTGGTCTGCTCCACCAACGCTCTTACGGCTTTGGACGTGAGCAACAATGCGAAGTTGACATTCTTGTACTGTGATAGTAATAAAGAGCTGACCTCTTTGAAGATCAGCAACAGCATCAACGAGTTTCTCTTCTGCCGTCACTGCAAGCTGAGCGCGGAGGCGTTGGACAATATCTTCCGAACCCTTCCGGATGTGAGCGGAAGCGAAAAGGATCCGAAGGTCTTCGTGGAAAAGAACCCCGGTGCTGATGACTGTCATCCAGAGATAGCCACCAAGAAAGGCTGGAAAGTGGATGTAAAGGGCAAGCCGCTTCCTACTCCTGCCGGCAACAGTATGACTCTCACGACGAAGAAAATGATCGGCGAGACGATAGAGCTTTACATCGATGCTGAGGACGCAGACCAAAAGAATGTTTGGATAGACCTGAACAACAACAAGATCAAAGACGCCGGAGAGGATGCCGTGGAGTTTGAAGTGCACAAGCATTACAGGCTGGATGCTCAGACGATAGTGGTGTATGGCAATGTTACAAAGTTCTTCTGCAAGGGAGCCCGGATTACGGCTCTGGATGTACAGAAGAACAATGCGTTGGAAGAGTTGGTGTGCGACGAGAACAAGCTTACAGCTTTGGATGTGCGCAAGAACGTCAAGCTGGAGAAGCTGCACTGCTCCGAGAACAAACTCTCTACTCTGGACGTGAGGAATAATCCGGAGCTGGAACTGCTGTTCTGCGACTACAACTCTCTCACCACTCTGGACGTGAGCAAGAACAGAAAGCTCGAAAAGCTGGTCTGCTCCGGCAACAAGCTTGCCGCTTTGGATGTGAGTGGCAATCCGGAGCTGGAGTTCTTGCACTGCGAAAACAACAAGGAGCTGACCACTCTCGACATCGGCTCCGGTATTGATGATCAGCTTTACTCCCGCGGCTGCAAGCTCGGCGCGGAGGAGCTGGACAACATCTTCCGAATACTTCCGGATGTGAGAGGAAAGGGGAAAGAGAAGAAGATCCTTGTAGACAACACCCCCGGCGCAGCCGACTGTCATCCGGAGATAGCCACCAAGAAAGGCTGGACAGTGGATGTCAAGGGCAAGCCGCTACCTCCAACTCCTCCCGGCAATAGGATGACGATGACGACAAAGAAAGCCATCGGTGAGAAGATAAAGCTTTGGATATATGCCGAGGAAGCAGACCGCCCGAACGTCTGGATAGACCTGAACAACAATTATGTCAAAGATGCGGGCGAGAACGTAACCGTATTTGGTACCGAACAAGAGTACACACTCGGATCCCGGATCGTTACGGTGTATGGCAACGTATTCATGCTTACAAGCAACAGTAACAAGCTCACCTCGCTGGATGTGAGCAAGAACACAGCTTTGGTAGATTTGGGCTGCTACGGTAACGAGCTCACCTCGTTGGATGTGAGCAAGAACACAGCCTTAAAAGGGCTATTCTGTGGAGCTAATCTGTTCACTTCGCTGGATGTGAGCAAGAATACCAAGCTGGATGCTTTGGCTTGCGACTACAACAGGGATCTTACTTCCTTGAAGATCCCCGGCAGTATCAGAGACAGACTGCACTGCAAGGAATGCAAGCTGAGTGCGGAGATGCTGAACGAAATATTCAGAACACTTCCCGATGTAACCAAGCAGCCCGGTGGAAAGAAGACGGTCTATATCTATGGCAATCCCGGCACGGATGAGTGTGATAAATCCATCGCCACGAGTAAAGGGTGGAAGGTATCTCTCGACCCGAAAGAGTGGTAAGGTATCTCTCGACCCGAAGTAGCGGAGCATAAAATATTATAAACAGATTCGGGCAGTGCCGGTGCGATAAGTGCCGGCACTGCTTTTTTTGTGCCGAGACGGAAAACCGGGATCGGGAAAAGAGAAAAGGTCGGTTTCGGAGAGGATGAAAATTTCGTACGTACAAAAAAATATTTTCGTACGTACGAAAAAAAATTTATGTGCGCACGAAAAAAAAATTACGTGCGCACGAAAAAAAATTTCCGTAGGTAAGAAAAAATATTTTCGTAGGTAAGAAAAAAAATTTCCGTAGGTAAGAAAAAATATTTTCGTAGGTAAGGAAAAAAATTTCCGTAGGTAAGAAAAAATATTTTCGTAGGTAAGGAAAAAAATTTCCGTAGGTAAGAAAAAATATTTTCGTAGGTAAGGAAAAAAATTTCCGTAGGTAAGAAAAAATATTTTCGTAGGTAAGGAAAAAAATTTCGTGGCCAAGAAAAAAAATTTTCGTGGCCAAGAAAAAAAATTTTTGTGGCCAAGAAAAAAAATTTTTGTGGCCAAGAAAAAATATTTGCGTGCGGACAGAAAAATATCTGTGTGCGGACAGAAAAATATCTGCGTACACAGAAAAAGTATTTTCTTTAGCATAAGAGTCGCGGCTTTATAGGCGCAAAAACATATTTTTGTGAGTGAAAAAATAATTTTTTATCATCATGAAAAATATTTTTTATGCTAAGGAGCATATTTTGTCTGCGCACAAAAAAATCTTTCTGTACCAAAGAAAGGAGATTTTTGTCCGAAAAGGAGAAAATTTTTGTCCGAAAAAGAGGGAATTTTTGTCCGAAAGGAAATAAAATTTCATGCGGATGGAAATTTTCCCCGAAAAGGGTCGGGAGGAGACCGCTTGGGTTGCCGCAAGTGGGGCAGGTGGCTTGGCGTTGCGGAGATATGAAAATGGCAGCCTGCACTTGGAGGTGCAGGCTGCCATCGGATGTCATAAAGCGGTGAGGATGTCAGGCTTCGGGAAGATCTTTGAGCGGCTTGATGTCCAGCTTCACCGGCTTGATCATGTTTTCCGGAGCAAGGATCGTGTCAAGATCTTCTTTGGTGAGGATGCCCATTTCGAGCACAAGCTCGTAGACGCCACGACCCGTTTCGGCCGCTTTCTTGGCAATCTTGGTGGAGTTTTTGTAGCCTATGATCGGGTTGAGTGCGGTAACGATGCCCATGCTGTTGTGGATGTGAGCCAGACACTTTTCGCGGTTGGCTTTCATGTCTCTGATGCAGAAGTCGCGCATGGTGTCCATCCCCCGCATGAGGTAGTGCCCGCTCTCGAAGGCGCATTGTGCCATGACGGGTTCCATCGCATTCAGCTCGAGCTGGGCGGCTTCCCCTGCCATGGTTACGCAGACGTCGTTCCCGATCACTTTGTAGCAGATCTGCGACATCACTTCGGGTATCACGGGGTTCACCTTGCCGGGCATGATGGAGGAGCCGGGCTGGCGTGCGGGGACATCGAGTTCGCCAAGTCCGCAACGAGGACCGGAGCCCATCAATCGGATGTCGTTGGCTATCTTGCTGAGCTTGACGGCAAGGCGTTTCATCGCTTGCGAGTAGCCGATGATGTGCGAGGTGTCGGAGGTGGCACCTACCAAGTGGTGCGCGAGCTTTATGTCCCATCCGGTGATCTCGCGAAGGGCTTCGACGCACAGCTCGGCATAGCCCGGCTCGGAACAGATACCGGTGCCTATCGCCGTTGCTCCCATATTGACGGTGAGGAGCTGTCCGGCCGCATGGTCGAGGTTGGCGATCTCTTCTTCGAGGATGGATGCAAAGCCGCCGAAGGTTTGTCCCATCGTCATCGGCACGGCATCTTCAAGCTGGGTGCGTCCCATCTTGAGCACGTCGGCAAACTCACGGCTCTTCTCTTGCAAGGAGGCTATGTAGCTCTTGAGGTGCTCGATGAGGCGGAGGTGCATGGAGTAGATGCCGAGGTGAATGGCGGTGGGGAAAGCATCATTGGTGCTTTGGGAGGCGTTGACGTGGTCGTTGGGAGAGCAGTATTTGTACTCTCCTCTGCGGTGTCCCATGATTTCCAATGCTCTGTTGGCTATCACCTCATTGGCGTTCATGTTGGTAGATGTGCCGGCTCCTCCCTGTATCATGTCTATGGGGAAGGCTTCGGTGTGCTTGCCGTCGAGGATCTCTCTGCACGCCTGCATGATGGCGTCAAACTGCTGCTGGGTGATGATGCCTTGCTTGACATTTGCCATGGCAGCTCCCATCTTTGTGTAGGCAAGACCTTTGAGGAGGTCGGGTGTCTCGTTGAGACGGAAGGTAGAGATGTTGAAGTTTTCTATCGCACGGAGTGTCTGTACACCGTAGAGGTGTTTCTCTTCGATCTCTCTTGAGCCTAAAAGGTCGGACTCTATTCTGGTTTTCTTTGTATCAGCCATGATGAATCCCTCCCTTATTGTTCTTCTTCCAAAGAGTGTATAACAAGTCCGGAACGAAGCTTCGGCTCGAACCACGTAGTCTTCGGAGGCATGATGTTGCCGGTGTCCGCAATGTCTATGAGCTGCTGCATGGATACGGGATAGAGCGCAAGAGCCACTACCATCTCGCCGCTGTCTACGCGTTTTTTCAGCTCTCCGAGTCCGCGGATACCGCCCACGAAGTCTATCCTCTTGCTGGTGCGGAGGTCGTCTATACCAAGAATGTCTCTCAGAATAAGGTCGGAAGAGATCGTAACATCGAGCACACCGATGGGATCGTTGTCGTTATATGTGCCGGGCTTTGCAGTAAGCGAGTACCACTTTCCTCCCAAGTACATGGAGAAGTTGTGCAGTGCGGCAGGCTTGTAGATCTCTGTGCCTTTCTCTTCCACAACGAAGTGTTCGCCAATCTTTGCGAGGAACTGCTCCAGAGTGAGGCCGTTGAGGTCTTTTACCACACGGTTATAGTCGATGATGGTAAGGTGAGAAGCCGGGAAGCAGACCGCCATGAAGAAGTTGTACTCTTCGTCTCCTGTGTGGTTCGGGTTCTGCTTAGCCTTTTCTGCTCCCACAAGTGCAGCCGCTGCCGATCTGTGGTGTCCGTCTGCGATGTAAAGGGCAGGCATCTTCGCAAATGCTTCTGTGATGGTCTCGATGTCTTTCGCATCGTCCACGATCCAGAAGTGGTGTCCGAATCCGTCAAGGCTTGCCACGAAATCATACTCCGGTATCTTGGCGGCGTACTTGTCCAATATCGCTTGAAGCTCCGCATTATCGGGGAAAGTGAAGAATACCGGCTCGATGTTCGCATTGTTTACTCTCACGTGCTTCATGCGGTCTTCTTCTTTGTCTTTGCGGGTAAGCTCGTGCTTTTTGATCTTACCGCTCATATAGTCGTCTACGTGCGCTCCAACAACAAAGCCATATTGAGTCTTGCCGTTCATCGTTTGAGCGTAGATGTAGTACATAGGTTTTTCATCTTTCACAAGCCATCCGTTCTTTTGGAACAGGTTGAAGTTTTCAGCGGCTTTGTTGTAGACTTTCTCTTCATGCTCGTCTGTACCGATAGGGAAGTCTATCTCCGGACGGATGATGCGGTAAAGAGACTTTTCGTTACCTGCTGCCTCGGCACGCGCTTCATCGCTATTGAGTACGTCGTAAGGGCGAGATACCACTTCTTCGACCATTGATTTTGGAGGTCTGATGCCTTTGAAAGGTCTTATTCTTGCCATAATATCTTGATGTTTTTGTATTGTTTGCTTTAACGGGGAGAGATAGAAGCCACCATGGGGTCGCTTCTATCTCTTCTCTTTATAATATATGTACCGTAAGATATAGGATATAATCTTACTTGTTCACTCTGAATGGAGCTTCTCCCGTAGCGAGGAACTTCACGATCTGGTTCGCTGCAGCTATACCGGCATTGTTATTGGCCTCTGCTGTTTGTGCACCCATCTTTTTAGGTGTTGTGAAGTATTGGCTTTCAAACTTCATGAACTCTTCGTGACGATCCGGGCAGATGTCTGTGATGTACTTGAAGTCCGGACGCTCGGCAAGGATCTTTAGAAGATCTTCTTCGTGGATCACCTCTTTACGTGCGCTGTTCACAAGCATGGCATTCTTAGGCATACTCTTAAGAAGATCATAGTTGATGCTCTTCTTTGTCTCGGCTGTTGCAGGGATGTGAAGAGATACCACTTGACAGTTCTTATATAGATCTGCGGCAGAGTCCAAAGCTTTTATGCCATCTTTCTCTATCACTTCTTTCGGACAGAAAGCATCGAAAGCAGAGATCTCCATGCCAAAGCCTTTAGCTATACGAGCAACGTTACGACCCACATTGCCATAAGCATGTATACCGAGAGTCTTGCCCATAAGCTCTGTACCCGATGCACCGTTGAACTTGTTACGAACAGCGTACACCATCATACCCATTACAAGCTCAGCCACAGCGTTGGAGTTTTGTCCCGGAGTATTCATCACGCAGATGTTGCGTTCTGTTGCCGCTGCACAGTCTACGTTATCGAATCCGGCACCTGCACGTACCACTGTCTTCAAGTTTGGTGCAGCATCCATCACTTCGCTATCTATGACATCACTGCGGATGATGATAGCAGCAACATCTTTCACTGCGTTTAAGAGTTCTTGCTTTGAGGCATACTTTTCCAGTACAACAGGCTCCAAACCATTCTCTTTAAGGATACCTACGATACGGTCTCTTGCAGCTGCTGCAAAAGGTTTTTCTGTTGCAATAAGTACTTTATTCATTGCTTTATCCATTTTGATGGGTTAGATTTTAGCTTCAAAAGCCTTCATGGCATCCACAAGAGCCTTCACACTTTCAAGAGGAAGAGCATTGTAAAGAGAAGCACGGAAGCCTCCCACAGAGCGGTGTCCCTTGATACCGGACATACCTCTTTCAGTTGCAAACTTTTGGAATTCGGCTTCAAGCTCTTTGTATTCGTCCTTCATCACGAAGCAAACGTTCATAAGCGATCTGTCGCATTCTCTTACAGTGCCGCGGAAGATCTTGGAGCTGTCTATCGCATTGTACAGAACGGCTGCTTTTTCTTCGCACATCTTTTGCATTCCTTTCACGCCACCCATTTCTTTGTACCACTTAAGGGTTTGAAGAGCAACATAGATAGGGAATACAGGAGGAGTATTGAACATAGACTCTTTGTCCACGTGAGTCTTATAGTTAAGCATTGTAGGAAGAGGTCTGTCCACCTTGCCAAGAGCATCAAGCTTAACCACTGCAAATGTAACACCGGCAGGAGCAAGATTCTTTTGAGCACCACCATAGATAAGGTCATACTTAGACACATCCACCGGACGAGAGAAGATGTCGGAAGACATATCCGCAATAAGAGGTACATTTACATCAAGGTCTTTGTGTAGCTGTGTACCATAGATAGTATTGTTGGAAGTAACGTGGAAGTAATCTACGTCAGAAGGTACGGTGTAGTCCTTACCAAGTTCAGGATACCAAGTGTAAGTATCAGCCTTAGAGCTTGCAAGCACTTCGACATCGCCCACAAGTTTTGCTTCCTTGATGGCGTTGCTTGCCCATGTACCTGTATCGATATAAGCAGCCTTTGTCTTCAAGAAGTTGAGAGGAGCCATGTAGAACTGCAAGCTTGCACCGCCACCAAGGAATACTACATCGTATCCTGCCGGAGCTTCGATAAGTTCAAGGAACAGCTTGCGGCACTCTTCTATTACGGCAGTAAACTGTTTGCCACGGTGAGATACCTCGATAAGAGACAAACCTGTGTCTGCAAAAGATCTTACTGCTTCTGCTGCATTCTCAATCACCTTCTCGTTCAAGATAGAAGGACCTGCTGAAAAGTTGTGAATTTTCATAACGTTTTGTTTGTGTTATAAGTTTGTAAATGAATTATTGTTTTCTCTGTCAGATCTCAGTTAGTGGGTTGTTGAGCCACAAGACGTTGCTCATTAGCATTAGATCCCGGTGTCCAAAACGGTCCGGCTTGTTCCACTTCGGGCGGAGCATAGCTGTCTTTATGAAATCCTCCCTCATAAGCATGCGGATAGTGATAACCCTTACCATACCCTATCTCTTTCATCAGAGCCGTGGGGGCATTCCTCAGATGCATCGGCACCGGATGCGGTTCATGTGTGCGAACATACTCCAACGCGTTGTCTATCGCTACGTATGCGCTGTTGCTTTTAGGGCTTGTCGCAAGATATATGGTCGCTTCTGCAAGAGGGATTCTACCTTCGGGCCATCCTATCCTTTCCACTGCATCGAAAGCCGACTGTGCTATGAGCAGAGCATTCGGATTCGCCAACCCTATATCTTCTGCGGCTGCAATCACCAGCCTGCGAGCTATAAAGCGAGGATCTTCACCCCCTTCTATCATCCGTGCAAGCCAATAAAGAGCGGCATTCGGTGCACTTCCTCTGATGCTTTTGATGTATGCCGAAATAATATCGTAGTGCAACTCTCCTCCCTTATCGTAGGCAGCCGGATTCTGTTGCAGATAAGAGGTAACGCGGTTATTGTCTATGACGATGACCTCATCCTCTTTCATCCCCGGCATGGTAGTAAAAAGCTCCAGAATATTCAAGAGCTTCCGTCCGTCTCCGGCGGCATAGGTGTGCAGGGCATCCCTTTCCCGTATATCGAAAGTGTGTTTCGCCATCTCCTTATCCTTGGTGATGGCTATATCTATGAGAGCATCCATGTCCTCTTTACCAAGAGGTTCCATGACAAACACCCTGCATCTGCTCAGCAGAGGTCTTATCACTTCAAACGAAGGATTCTCGGTAGTGGCTCCGATAAGTGTGATCACACCGGTCTCCACCGCATGGAGCAGGGAGTCTTGCTGGCTTTTGCTGAAGCGGTGTATCTCATCTATGAACAGTATGGGAGTGCCTTTGGAAAAAAGGCCTCCGCTCTGACGCGCACACTCTACCACCTCCCGTACATCCTTCACGCCTGAAGAGGTTGCACTGAGTGTGTAGAAAGGCAGCCCCAATTCGTTTGCAACAATATTAGCCAAGGTTGTCTTACCCACTCCGGGAGGTCCCCACAAAATAAATGAACGAAGACAACGCGCCTCCAACATCTCTTTTATAGGAGATCCCGGGGCTACAAGATGCTTCTGACCGACGTAGTCTTGCAGGTTTTTTGGACGGAGTCGCTCCGCCAAGGGGGCATTTGTCATGTGGTCTTCGTCTTTAGGTAGTACGAATATAGGGGTTATTTTGATAATGCCCAAATTTTGTTTCATTTTGCGCTTTTTTGTCTCGAAGCCTCTTCGTAACACAGCTAATACAGAGGAATTGATAAGGAGAAGACAGACCCCGAAACACCCCTTTTTTGTTCCCGTTTTCACGCTCTCTTTTATCCGTTTTGCAACCGCTTTTAGAATAAAAAACAGAGACACGGAACAGCTTTGCGGAAAAGTCCTGTGGTTATACAGCTATCTCTTTCAGGATTAACATTTTTGTAACCATATCTTAGAGACTTTTTAATTTCATTGCCCTAACTTTGCGACGTGATCGAGGAAAAATAAAACCAATAACTAAGATGAAAAAGATTTCTATTTTACTTGCCTGTTTGTCTCTATACTCCGTGAGTATGGCGCAGCAAGAAACGGAGCAGTCTCGCATAGCGAAAGTCGAACAAAAGATGCAGGAGCAGGAAGAAGCTCTTACACTTTTGAAGAAGCTGAAAGTAACAGGATATGTACAGACCCAATGGCAACACGGAGAGAAAGATGCCGCTCTAAAAGTGGGAGCCAAAAACGAACAGAAAGAAGATACATTCGATCGCATCGGAATACGTCGCGGTCGCATCAAGTTTGCATACGATACCGGGCTTACCTCTTCAGTATTTCAGCTCGATATTACGGAAAAGGGTGTCGGGGTCAAGGATGCCTATGTCAATCTCAAAGATCCTTGGATGAAGAGCAGCTCGTTGCGCTTCGGGGTTTTCGACCGTCCGTTTGGGGATGAGATCGGATACTCTTCCGCAAGGAGAGAGTCCCCGGAACGTTCGCTGATATTCAATACTCTCTTCCCGGACGGACGAGATTTGGGAGCCATGCTTACCCTGCAAGCTCCGAAGGGTTCTCCGCTTAGTTTCTTGAAGTTGGACGCCGGACTTTTTGCCGGGAATGGTCTTAAGCAGGAGACGGATAGCCGAAAAGACTTTATCGGACACCTCTCCATGATGAAAGATTTAGGCGATAACCTCCGTGTGGGATTAGGGGCATCCTACTACAATGGAGGTGTTTATCAAGGTACGGATAAGGTGTACACCTTTAAGAATGGAGCTTTTGAGCTGAACCAAAACAACACTAACAAAGGCAGATTTGCCAAGCGTGAATATTATGGTGTGGATGGTCAGTTTCTCCTGCTTTCTCCGCTCGGAATGACGCATTTGCGTGCGGAGTATCTCATGGGAACACAGCCGGGCTCGGCATCAAGCTCGCAAAGTCCCAACTCCTCAACACTTCCAAGCCACGACACATTCATTAGAACATTCAGGGGCGGATACGCTGTGCTGGTACAGGATTTCGGTTCATTCCCTCTGTCGGCAGTGTTAAAGTACGAATGGTATGACCCTAACACCCGAATCTCCGGCAACGAAATAGGAAAAGGTAACAGCAGTCGGGCAGATCTTGCTTACACCACCTTTGGAGCCGGTCTGCTCTGGAAGATCACCGGCAATATCCGTATGCAGGCACACTACGATATGGTGAGCAACGAAGTGAGCAGTGCTCTCGCCGGGTACGAAAAGGATAGAAAAGACAACGTCTTTACGCTCAGACTGCAATATAAGTTTTGATACCTCAGGGTCTTACGACCTTTGGTTTCATGCTCGAACATCGGCAGCATACATTCCGTATGCTGCCGATGTTTTTTATTCCCTCTTCTGAAACTTGGTGTAAACCTCTTTATAAGTTTTGTTCATCCTGTTCATATCTTTCTCCAAACGGCTTCAGAAATCTTTTTCAAGGCTTGCCCTGTAGAAATCACGCTTTGAGGTGTGGAAATCAAAGCTTGGTTTTCACACTTCAAGCCCTGATTCGGAATATTATAAACGTTAAAAGAGACTTTTTAATCCGTTTAGAGGAAGATATAAACCTATTCAAATCTGTTTGTGATCGGCTCTTTTTCGGTTGCTGTCCGCTTTCCGTTTTTTGTCTCTTTACTCCATTCCGAACCGCTTAACCAAAATGTAACAGAAAGGCAGATGGTGCGTAACATTCGTTCGGTAGTTTTGCAGTGAAAACAATGAGATATATACAAATTCAAAAAACAGAGAGACATGAAAAAAACAATCTTAGCATCTCTTGCGCTTTTAGCGCTTTCATGGAGTGCCAATGCTCAACGAGTAAAAGGATCGGACACGGTACTTCCCCTATCCCAAAAGATAGCGGAACAATATATGAAGCAAAACAGATCTGCCACAATATCTGTAACCGGTGGAGGTAGCGGTGTGGGTATATCCGCTCTTCTTGCCGGTACTACGGAGATAGCACAAGCATCACGCAGGATTAAGTTTGATGAAAAACAAAAACTTCAAGAAGGGGGTAAGAGTGCAAAGGAGGTAATTATCGCTTATGATGCGCTTGCGGTGGTTGTTCATCCGGGCAATAAGGCGGACAGGCTCACTCGTGAACAGCTTGAAGGGATATTTACCGGAAAGATTAAAAACTGGAAAGAGGTCGGCGGAGAAGATCTGAAGATCGTGCCATACTCTCGTGAGACATCCTCCGGTACTTATGAGTTTTTCAAAGAGAGTGTTCTGAAAAACAAAAACTACATGAACGGCATCATGAGTATGCCCGCTACGGGAGCCATCGTACAGTCTGTAAGCCAGACCAAAGGAGCTATCGGCTACATCGGGTTGGCTTATCTGAACAAGGATGTAAAACCGGTTCGGATCTCCTACGACAAGGGCAAGACATTCACCGCTCCCACGATAGAGAATGCCAAGAACAAGTCTTACCCAGTGGTGCGTCCGCTCTACTACTATTACGAAGCGAAGTCTACCACGGCATTGAAACCTTTTGTGGACTATGTGCTCTCTGCCGATGGACAGAAGATCGTATCCGAAGTGGGCTTCATCCCCGTAAAATAAGAGGCAAGATCGTATAGCTTACAGCATGAATATGAAGCAACTGAGACGATTTTTTGAGAAAGTAACAGAGACAATACTGGCTTTTAGCAGTGCTATCACAAGCATCGCTATTGTGCTGATAGTGGTCTTTCTCTTCAAAGAGGGGTTGGGGCTGTTCTCCTCGCCCTCTGTGGAGAAAGGGTATGCGCTTTATCTTCACTCGTCCAACGGCGTAAAGGATCTTTCCGTAACGGACATAAAGAATATTTTCGACTCCGAAGTGGTCTCCTGGGCAGAGTTGGGCGGTAGGGACGAAGAGATTATGATCTTCAGATTTGACGAAATATTTTCGCTCTATTCCGATGAAGAGCTGGGCGAAAACTACGAACATCTTCCAGACAAACTGGCTCAAGTGATCCGTGAGAACCCCAATATCATAGCTTTTCTTCCCGAAAAATATGCTCCCGTAAACGTGTCGGAGGTTAAAGCTCTACCCTATAAGAACATCTCTCTATCCGATTTCTTTGGCCGAAAAGAGTGGATGCCTACGGCAACTCCTGCGCCTCTGTTCGGTGTGCTACCGCTTTTGTTGGGAACGTTGCTCGTCAGTATCGTGGCTATTCTTATAGCTCTGCCTCTCGGACTTGGTGTGGCTATCTACCTTTCGGAGCTGGCAGGAGAACGAGTGCGAAAGCTTATGAAGCCGACCATAGAGCTGCTTGCCGGGATCCCTTCCGTAGTATATGGCTTCTTCGGATTGGTGGTTCTCGTTCCCATTGTACAGGATACGCTCAATCTTCCGGTGGGAGAAACCGCGCTTACGGGAAGCATCATCCTTGCCATTATGGCGCTTCCGACCATCATCACAGTGGCGGAAGATGCTCTGCGAAACACCCCCGGAGCGATGCGTGAAGCGAGTCTTGCTCTTGGGGCAACCCGCTGGCAGACCATCTACAAAGTGGTGGTGCCTTACTCTGTATCGGGGATCTCCGCTGCGGTGGTGCTTGGTATCGGACGCGCAATAGGAGAAACCATGGCGGTACTGATGGTTACGGGCAATGCGGCGGTAATGCCTGCCTCTCTGTTGGAGTCGGTACGAACTATTCCGGCAACCATTGCGGCAGAGCTGGGAGAAGCGCCTGCCGGAGGGGCACACTACCGGTCGCTCTTTTTGTTAGGCTCTATTCTGTTTGTCATCACCATGATTATCAGTGTGGCAGCCGAAGTAATATCCAAGAAACAACATAAAAGCGTATGAGAATGGATAAGAAACATACGGAGCGTATAGCTTTTTTGATATTCAGACTGTTGGGATTGCTGGTGGTCTTCACCCTGTTTTGGATTCTCGGCTTTCTTGTTTACAACGGACTGGGAGTGATAAGCTGGGAGTTTCTGACCACTGCTCCTGCCGAGGGTATGACCGAAGGGGGCATCTTCCCGGCGATAGTGGGGACACTCTGTTTGGTGGTCGGGAGCATGATTTTCTCCTTTCCTCTCGGTGTGATGTCTGCGATATATACAACGGAGTATGCCGGAAACGGAATGGTGGTGAAGTTCATCCGGATCATGACCAATAACCTTAGCAGTATTCCTTCCATCGTATTCGGTCTGTTCGGAATGTCTCTGTTCGTGAACACTCTCGGTTTCGGAGACTCCATTTTGGCAGGATCGCTTACGCTCGGACTGCTGGTACTGCCTTTGGTTATCCGCACTACGGAAGAGGCACTCAAGGCTGTTCCGCACTCTTATCGCACCGGTAGCCTTGCTTTAGGGGCAAGCAAACTCCAAACGATATGGAAGATTGTGCTTCCGGCTGCATTTCCCAATATCTCTACGGGGCTTATCCTCTCTATCGGAAGGGTGTCGGGAGAGACTGCGCCCATACTTTTTACGGTGGCTGCGTACTTTCTTCCCAAGCTCCCGACCGGGATATTCGATCAGGTCATGGCACTGCCGTACCACCTGTATGTGATAGCAACGAGCGGTACAGACCTTGAGGCTTCTCGCCCGATAGCTTATGGTACAGCTTTGGTGCTTATAGCGATAGTGGTGTGTATGAATCTCCTTGCCTCTTTCTTGAGAAGACATTTCGGGGCAAAAGTGAAAACGAACTAAAAGAAACAAGACAACAACGATGATTGAAGCAAAAAACATAGACTTTTTCTACGGAGACTTCCAGGCTCTTAAAGGGATAAGCATGAAGATGGAACCCAATACCGTAACCGCTTTTATAGGACCTTCGGGGTGTGGTAAATCTACTTTTCTTCGTCTTTTTAACCGCATGAACGACCTAATAGACGATACTCGCCTCACCGGCGAATGCCTTATAGATGGGAAGAATATATACGATAAGTCTCTGCCCATAGACGAGTTGAGAAAAAAAGTGGGCATGGTATTTCAGAAACCCAATCCGTTTCCGAAGTCTATCTTTGAGAATGTGGCATATGGGCTGAGGGTAAACAGCATGGGAGATAAGAAGTTTATCGAACAGCGTGTAGAGGAGTCGCTCCGGGCTGCAGCCCTTTGGGACGAAGTGAAGGATAAACTCAAAAAGTCGGCTATGGAGCTATCGGGCGGACAGCAGCAGCGTCTCTGCATCGCAAGAGCCTTGGCGGTGTCGCCCTCTATCCTGCTTATGGATGAACCGGCATCGGCTTTGGACCCTATCTCTACCTCAAAAATCGAAGAGCTTATACACTCTTTGAAGAGAGAGTACACGATAGTGATCGTAACGCACAATATGCAACAAGCCGCACGGGTAAGCGATATGACCGGCTTCTTCATGCTGGGCGAACTGATAGAGTACAGCGAGACAAAGAAGATGTTTCTAAGCCCTAAGGAACAGGCTACACAGAATTATATCACAGGTCGTTTTGGTTAAACAAAAAGAGAATAACAACTATGAAACATACCGAACAGGAGATGCTCGCCCTGAAAGAAGAGGTGAGGCAGATGTGGAGACTGACACTGTCGCAGCTCGAAAAGGCTAAAGAGGCATTCTTAAACAGTAATATCGAGACCGCTCTGGAGGTTATGAGCAGGGAGAAAAGGTTGGATGCGTTCGACCTGAAGATAGACAGCGACTGCGAAAACTATATTGCTCTTTACAGTCCGGTCGCCATAGACCTTCGTCTTATACTCTCTCTGATAAAGATCAGCAATACTCTCGAACGCATAGGAGACTTTGCGGTGGGTATCGCAAAGCATGTCATAGATAATGATTGCAGTGATGTGGATCCGAAAATATTGGATGAACTGCAGGTGGAACAGATGTTTGACATTCTCATCGGCATGCTTAGCGACAGCTATGTAATACTGGAGTCCGAAAATACGAAGGTGTCCGGCAAAATTCTTGCTCAAGATGAGGCGGTGGATACCATCTATCACAATGCTTTGGAAAGCCTTGCAGAGGAGATTCGGAAAAGACCCGACTTTGCCCGTTGCGGTCTCAAGCTCTTCCTGCTGATACGTAAAATGGAAAGAATAGGCGATCATTGCAGCAATATTGTCGAGGAACTCGTTTTCTATGTAGATGCAAAGGTGCTGAAACATAGCGGTCAAAGATTCTCGGAGGAGTGATACAATCCGGTTTGTATAGCGGAAAAAGGCTAACTTTGAAAGGAGAAAAAAGCTATTTATGACAGAGAAAATACTCGTAGTGGATGACGATAGAGACATCTGCGACATCCTTGAATTTAACATCAAAAGTGAAGGCTTTGGCGTGGAATGCGCTTACTCGGCAGAGGAGGCTCTGGAAAAGCTCGCCGATGGGAGCTGTTCGCTGATCCTTCTGGACGTGATGATGGGAGGAATGTCTGGCTTCAAGATGGCAGAGAAGCTACGATCCGAAGGCAATCCTATCCCTATCATATTCCTCACCGCAAAGGATACGGAGAACGATATGCTTACGGGCTTTTCTGTCGGTGGCGATGATTATATCTCCAAGCCATTCTCCATAAAAGAGGTGATAGCCCGTATAAAGGCAGTCTTCAAGCGTACTAAGGCAAAATCGGAAGCGACGGTTACGCAGAAGAATAAACTCTCTTTCGACCGGCTTGTAATAGATCTCGCCACAAAAGAGGTCTCTATCGAGGGCGAAGCGGTATCGCTAACCAAGACGGAGTTTGAGATATTGGCTCTATTGGCGCAAAAGCCTGACAGACTCTTCTCAAGGGAGGATATCATAGATACTGTATGGCATGAAATGACTTACGTAACGGAGCGAACGGTGGATGTGCATATCACTCGGCTGAGAAAGAAGCTGGGGAAATATGGTGCCGCAATAGTGAACCGCTCCGGATATGGATACCGATTCAATACCGGCGTTTTCTTATGAAACTGACCTATAAACAGCGTCTGTTCTTCTACATATCCGTTCTTTTTCTTCTCTTTTCTGCGGGAGTGATTCTCTTTGAACAGGCACGAGACCGGAGGTTTAGAACGGAAGCGATGCAGGAGAGACTGCGTACCTACACGGAAATAGTCAATTCCGCTCTCGTGGCAGATGGCAACAACGATCTTCGCCGGCTCGATTCGCTGCTTGCTCTTTTCCCTCAAACCATTCGTCTCAGCCTGATAGACTCGGAGGGGACTCTCTTTTATGACAACTCCTTTCCGGATCTCTCCACACTGACAAACCACCTTTCCCGACCGGAGATAGCGCAGGCAAAAGAGAAAGGAACAGGTACGGATCTCCGCACTTCTGCCTCTAACAGCCGGAAGTATCTCTACTACGCCAAAAGGTTTGGCGATAGATACATCAGAGTGGCACTGCCTTACGACATCGAAGTGGAGCAGTTCATGCAGGCGGATCACACCTTTTTCTACTTCGTGTTGCTGCTTTTTGTCGTTACCCTTGTGGGGGTCAATATGGTGAGTAATCGCTTTGGGGCATCCATCCGTCGCCTAAGAGACTTCATGACGGAAAGCGATAAAGGTGCCGCTCCAAAGCTCAACTTCCCGGATGATGAACTTGGAGAGATCGGTAGTAAGATAACGGAAAACTACCGCCAACTGAGAGAGAGAAAGGAGATAATAGATTTGGAACGAAGCCGACTGCTTCAACACGTTTACAGTTCAAAGGAAGGGATATGCTTTTTTACCCCTGCCAGGAAAGTGCAATTCTTTAACGGACTTTTCATCCAATACCTCAACATCCTGACGGATGAACCTACGGGCGAACCATCCATCCTGTTTACGGCTCCGGAGTTTGCCGGAATGCAGAGCTTCTTGAATGAGAATCTTTCCGAAAACTACTTTGAACAGAAGCTCTCAAAACAGGGTAAAAGCTTTGCTCTGCGCCTTAACAGATTTGATGATGAAGGCTTTGAAGTGATACTGAATGACATAACCAAACAGGAGAAGACACGGCAATTGAAGCAGGAGATGACCGCAAACATCGCTCACGAACTGCGTACTCCCGTTACAAGCATTCGGGGTTATCTGGAAACGGTAATGGAGCAAAACCCGAACGAGGAGAGGAGACACTACTTTATCTCTCGCGCTTTTGGGCAGGCGATGGTGCTGTCCGAACTGATTCAGGACATCAGTCTGATCACCAAAATGGAGGAAGCACCGCAGCTCTTCAAGCAGGAAGAGGTGGATCTCAATCTCTTGTTGGAGAGGCTGCAGAGCGATTTGGCTTCTGCTCTGGAGCAGAAAAGAATGTCGGTGAAGCTGCTTTTGCCGGGAAAAATCTCCGTCTACGGCTCTCGAAATCTCCTCTATTCCATCTTCCGAAACCTGACCGATAATGCCATCAACTACGCAGGAGAAGAGACCACGATTATCATTTCTCTCTACAATGAGGACGATCGCTTCTACTACTTTTCGTTTTCGGACAATGGCTGCGGCATATCCAACGAAGAGCATCTTCCTCGTCTCTTCGATCGTTTTTACCGTATATCGGAGGGGCGAACACGAGATACGGGAGGCTCCGGACTCGGTCTCTCGATCGTGAAGAATGCCATAGCATTTCACAAAGGAAGTATCACGGTGAAGAACAGAAAAGGTGGCGGACTGGAGTTTCTCTTCCAGCTGCAAAAATAAATCCCTCCCGTAAGTTGCTTACTCCTCTTTTGCTGCTCTTACAATCTTCATCAGCTTGCTTCCCATACAGCTACTGATGTCTGTGGTAACAAACTTACCATTCCAATAGAGCGAGAATATGGTCGCAGGAGAAGGGGCATCTTGTGCTTCTTGAGGGGTATCGAGCTTGACGATTTTCAGCGGTATGCCCTCCTTTTTTGCCTCTTCCACCAGCACCGTACCCACGTAATACTCGGTGAAAGGACAGCGATTGCTGTAATAGGCAACCAGTCCGGAGCGTTCGTCATCCGGCAATCCTCTCTTTACAGACTCTTTGAAGCAAGGATCGGGAGCGGTATCATCCGTTTTCAAGACAAGGAGAGAGAATCCCTCCGGAAGTGTCTGCACTGTCTTAAAGCCCTGCTTGAGCAACCACTTTGTATCGCTCATGAAGTGATACTTTTTAGTTCCGACCACCGTTACCAATCCGTATTTGCCTTGCTTTCTTGCGTCATCTATTGCGGACTGAAGGAGTCTTTTGGCGTGTCCCTGCCCTTTGTACTGCCCCGATACCCACAGACAGTTTACCATGAGGTAGTTTTCTGCACTCACGGGTAACCATGCTTGCTCGGCAGGCACGTACTCTATAAACACTTTGGCTCTGGCATCCAACTTCCTGAAGATATAGCCTCGTTCCAGCTCCTGTTCCAGCCACATCTTTTTCAGTCTGTACCCTTCTTCACACTTCTTATCGGAAAACGCGCAACAGATGTGTTCGGTGGGGAGATTTTCTTTGGTGATCGTAATGTAAGATGCTTCCATTATTTTAATTTATTTATGCTGTTTGGGAGAGGAGGGGACGGCTCTGCAGAACGTGGAAACATATTTCGGATTTTACCGTATATGCTTGCCTCTTTTCCCAAACTCTAAAAGTAATATTCTCCGATAAAGGTAACCATTTTTCGTGGACGATCTTTTCTCTCTTTTTGCTCCCTTTTTTCGGGGCTCTCGGAAGAGTGTTTTTATATATTCCATCCCCAAAAATGCCCTCTTTTTTCTCTCTCTCTATTTTGATCGGAAGGGTCATTTTCAGAGCACGACCGAACTGTTAAATTCGCTCCATTTTATTAACACAAATTCCGATGTTCGTTAAGCCAAAACGCTAAACGAGCATATTTTGTCGGCTTAACGTGTTTAATTTTTCAATGAACACGTTTACTGATTTCATTAAACACGTTTACCGGATTCGATTAACGTGTTTGGGAGGAGAAAAGTTCGGAAATTCGCGATTTCTCATAACTGCTTAATATATAGTAGGATAGAGGCTTTTCTGTTCGCCGAACATGGATGACAGGACAAAATCTCTCTTTGTCGGCAGCCGGTTTCACGGACTCCATTTTTATATAAAAGCTCCCACCGGTAAGACCTGCATTTTCTCTCTTTTTCTCGTACCTTTTGGGGCTGAAAAATAAGAAGGTCTCAAAGGAAATTCCTCTGAGACCTTCTCATCGTTTGTTCTATATTTCAGAACTATTTTGTCTGCTGAACGGTTGCGTAGATAATCTTACGCGCATCAGCCTCTCTTAGCTTTTGTTTTACCTCAGTTACGATACCCATCTTAGTAGACTCGTCTGTTTTCAAGACTGTCGTCATAAGGGCTGCATCCTCTTCGTTCTTTGCTGCTTTTTCTTGAGCAATAAAGTCGAAGATATCACTTGGAGAAGCAAACTCATCATTCAGCTGAATTTGAGTTTCAGTACCGTACTTTGCTTGATACATAGACATAGGCTTACCCATGTAGATGTATGTTGCAAGCGACTTCTTCTCCAACTTTGTTATTTCTGTTGCAGCAGGTAGCTTTACCTGAACCATCATAGTTACTTCACGGATAGAAGTTACCATCATGATAAAGAATAGGAATGCAAATACCAAGTCAGGCAATGACGCAGTGTTCAATTCGGGCATTTCTCGCCCGCCACCTTTTAGAAATTTACTCATAACTTAGATATTTATTTTTTCTTGCCTCCGTACTCTTTCGGATTTGCTTCGGAGATTTTTTGTGGATAAAGTTCTACAAGAGCATCAAGCTGTTCCGGAGAAAGCTCTTCAAGTGTCTTGCCCCACTTGTTACGGGCAAAGTCTGCACGCAACTCGTTATAGGCTCTCACAAGAATATTCTGAACAGTGATGTAGTCCGCATACTTTGTGTCCACATTATTAGTTACCGATATCACATGACTCTTGGTTACTTTCATAACGCCAAGCAATGGAATCTCCTTGTCTTCTCTTTCAGGAAGAGTAGGATCATCATTGACGTTAAGGACGAACTCTTTTACCTTTTCTCCCAAACGGCTAAGCTCGATCTCTTCACCGTTACAGAGAACACGTCCGTCTGTGTTCACCAATACTTTAAGCATATTCCTTCTGTTGATGTCCAACTCTATATCTTTTTGATCAGGGGGGAGCGCAGGCGGAAGCGAACGCAAGATCCCTTTATCCGATCCCATAGATGTTGTTACCAGGAAGAATATAAGTAACATGAAAGCGATGTCGGCGGAAGAAGATCCGTTAATTCCGGGAGTTTTTCTTTTTGCCATAATTATTCTGCTTTATATGTTACGTCTTACTTCTTTATGAATAGGTTCTTGATAGCACCAAATAATACTCCGAGGATAGAGAGGCAGATAAGTGCATACGTAGAGTATAGAAGCATATCGGTTCTCTTCAACCAAGTCGGAATGTTATACTGTTGGAAGTCTTGACTCAAAGGAAGCGGATCTGCACTACCTACTGCATAAGTGATACCCAATAGCGCTGCAAAGAGTACCAATATAACTACTGTGCGTATTGCTTTCTTGGGTGAGTTTTTGAAACTGCTAAAGAACGCTGCTAACCCGAATAGTAGTGTTGCAAGCACGGCAATGATAGCCAACGCGTATGTCCAATACAGCAAAGCTCCGGTATAGACGGGCTCCGGTTTGGCAGCCGCAGGGTCAACATATCCACCGAAGTAGAATAGCCCCATGACTATCACCGAGATAGCTGCCACTACAAGGAGAGTTATGCTCGATGTTTTTCTTATTTTAGTTACTGCCATGACGGTCTATTATATTATCTCTTAAACTTTAGGTTATACTTCACGATGAAGTCAACAATACGGATAGAAGCATCTTCCATCTTGTTTACAATGCCTTCAAACTTAGAAAGAAGGTAGTT
This sequence comes from Porphyromonas canoris, assembly GCF_000769115.1. Lineage (GTDB taxonomy): Bacteria > Bacteroidota > Bacteroidia > Bacteroidales > Porphyromonadaceae > Porphyromonas_A > Porphyromonas_A canoris. The sequence goes on from NZ_JQZV01000013.1 coordinate 365,873, forward strand.
GTAGAATACTTGAAGGATAAGAGCTACTACAAGACCACCGATAGTGGTGATAAGAGCAATCTTCATACCGGAAGCTACAACTGTCGGAGAGATGTCACCGGCCTTAGCGATGTCGTCGAATGCTTGAACCATACCAACCACTGTACCCAAGAATCCAAGAGATGGAGCCATTGCGATGAAGAGTGTAATCCAAGAAAGGTTCTTTTCCAAAAGACCTGCTTGTACACCACCGTAAGAAACGATAGAACGTTCTACTACGTCCAAACCTTGGTCGATACGAAGAAGTGCTTGATATGCAATAGATGCAACAGGACCGCGAGTGTCGCGAGCAATATTTTTAGCTGCTTCTACATCTCCTTTATCTAGAGCCGATTCAACCTCTGCAAGGAATTTGTCATTGTTTGTGTCGGCAAGATTGAGATAGATGATTCTTTCCAATACAAATGCCAAACCGAGGATAAGAGTGATGATTACCAATGACATAAATGCAGGACCACCCTCAATGAACTTTGTCTTAAGCTCTTGGTGAAATCCGCCTTCTACCATTTCTGCTTCAAGAGTAGCAGGAGCGGCATCTTCTGTTGGAGTATCCACAGTTTGAGTGGTTTCCTGTGCTACTTGATCTTGGGCACTTACTACCTGAGGTAGGGCTAGAGTAAAGAAACCCATCAATGCGATACTAGCTAAAAATCTTTTCATTGTGCGTTTGTTTTTAGATTAGAGATTTAAATTATTTGTTGTTTATTCCTTTATTTCACTGTGGGTTTACTCATTCAACCCTTTGCGGAGAGAAAGGGATTCGAACCCTTGATACGTTTTGCGTATACACGCTTTCCAGGCGTGCCTCTTCAGCCACTCGAGCACCTCTCCTTGTTATCTGTGTGATGTCTCACACCATACAGAGTACAAATCTATGTTTTTTAATTGACATACGCACTATTTTGGGCTATTATTTCTTTCACTTCTGAAGAGGAAGTGTTAAACAAGTCCAAATCAAAATAGTGTTGTCAAGTCTCTAAGTTAAATAATTTAACCGAATTGACCAATAATTGTGCGGATACTTCTGCTTCCGGTTTTCGGTATATTATTGATAACTCACTGATAATCCGATGCAAGTATGAAGGCTCATTTCGTTTGCCTCTGAACGGAACGGGAGAAAGATATGGCGCATCCGTTTCTATTACCACTCTTTCGAGCGGAATGGAGCGAGAGAGAAAGTCGCGCAGGTCGGAGTTTTTGAATGTTACCACTCCGCTTATTCCGACAAAGGCATTGGTCTCGCTGTCTATCCGTTTCAGCTCTCCGGCAGTTCCGGTAAAGCTGTGAAACACACCGGTGCATCTCCCTTCTCCTGCCTCTTTATAAATATCTATGGCGTCTTCCACCGCACTTCGGGTATGGATACTGAGGGGCAGGTTGTACTCCTTAGCCCATTCGATCTGTGTGGCAAACGCTTCCTGTTGATGCTGTTTGAAGGTGGTGTCCCAATAGTAATCGAGCCCCACTTCGCCCACTCCGTAGTAGCGGGACAGGGTTGGAGCTTGAAGCTCTGCCCGGACAAACGCCAGCTCTTCTTTGTAGTTTTCATCCACAGATGTGGGATGAAGCCCCATCATCGGCAGTAAAACCTCCGGGAACTGCCTTACAGACTCTTCGAGTTCGGGGAATGAACTTCTATCTATATTAGGAAGAAGCATCCGGCTGATGCCCGACCGCATCGCTCGCTCTACGACATCGGGAAGATCCTCTTTGAATGCTTCTCCGTAGAGATGCGTGTGTGTATCTATTATGCGAGATGATTGCATTGTTATATCTATGTTTTTGCTGAGTCTTGGTGCAGGGTGTTCATTGGTAATGAGGCATCTGTTTTCTTCTCAAAAGATGAGGCTCCGGAACATCTGCCGAACCTGTTTATTTCTACCTCTGAACGTTGATAAAAGCTGCACCGAACGGGTTAAAAAGTTGTATTCAAAGTTTGAATCCTGAAAAACAAGTGCTGAATTTTGCAAATCAAAGCCCGATTTCGGGAAATCGAATCTTGATTGCAAAATTTTTTTATGTTTAAGAGAAGATTTGAACAGGTTAAAAAGAAGATTTGAACCTGTTCAGATCCGGTTTCGGGCTTATGGAGGAAAGTGCGTTGTCGTTCTCTCTGTCTCGACGGATTCCCGATGGTGTTCATTCGGAGGCTCTCCAAGAGGATCAGTGATTTCTCTCCGAAAGCGATCGGATCATCTTTATCAATTCATCAAGAGGTGCTCTGTTGGGTACATCAAGCTCTTCGGAGAGAGAGACTGCCTGCTTGGAGAGCCCTTGTATCATGTCTCGGATCAGCTTGTCTACCTCATAACGCACATAAAATTCCTTTACACGCTCTATCCGTTTGCTCTTATCTTCGGTTGCAAGAGCAGCTTCCCATGCTTTGGTTTCTCCTCTCGACTCTGCGATTTTTGCCGTCTGAATCATCAAGAACGTCTTTTTGCGCTCTATGATGTCTCCACCTATCGGTTTGCCGAATGTTGCTTCGTCTCCGAAAGTGTCCAGATAGTCGTCTTGGAGCTGGAAGGCAAGGCCGGTGGTTACTCCTATTTGATAAAGAAGCCGGGTATCTTCTTCGGATGCTCCGGCGGCTATTGCACCCAAGCCGAGTGCGCCTCCCAAGAGGACGGATGTTTTAAGCCGGATCATCTCCATGTATTCGTCTACACCTACTTCGGTTGCGTCTCTTCTCTCAAAGTCCATATCGTACTGCTGACCCATGCACACCTCTCTGGCTGTCCGGGAAAACATCTCCTGCAAACGGCGGAAGTCGGATGCTTGAGAGCGGGCTAAGATTTCGTATGCCAATACCAACATGGCATCCCCGGAGAGGATCGCGGTGTTGGCATCCCACTTTTTCCAGACGGTTTGTCTGTGTCTTCGTGTGGCGGCATCGTCCATCAGGTCATCGTGCAGGAGGGTAAAGTTGTGAAACACTTCCACTGCTGCTGCCACGGGATAGGCTTCCGTGTCCGGTTTTTTGCCGCCCATCATTTCGTAGGCTTGCAGTACAAGTCTCGGACGGATGCGTTTTCCGGGTACTTCCAGAGTGTATGAGATGGGGAGGAAGAGGGTTTGAGGTTCTTCTTCAGGGATCAGACTTAGCAGATATTCCTCGAAAGGGATTTGGGAAATTGAAGATGTCATAAGTAGTGAATATTATAGTTGTGGGGCAATGAGCCTGCAGACAGAACACCACATCTTTCTGAATATAGAGAGTTGGCTCCATCTGTTTAGAGGCTCTTTATGGGCAGTCTTCATATCTCTCTCTATATCCGCCACGAGAGACGAGGCAAGATCGGAGTTGTATATGATACCTGTTATTTCAAAGTTGTGTTCAAGGCTTCTGGCATCCAGGTTGGCAGAACCGACGATGCATATCTCTTGGTCTATTACCATAATCTTGGAGTGGTTGAAACCCTTTGTGTATCTCATGATTTTGATGCCGGACTTGACCATTTCTTCCGTATAGGAGAGCATTGCAGGCGTAACAAAGCGTACATCCGCAATGTCCGGTATAAGGATCTTTACCTCTACGCCGGCAAGAGCCGCTCCTATGAGTGCTCTGTTGAGAGGCTCCGGAGGAAGGAGATATGGCGTTACGATGTGTATGCTTCTCTTTGCCGTCAGAAGTGCTTTTGTCATTACTTGTTGCAAGATGAACCACTGATCGGTGGGAGAAGAGGGGAAGAAGAGAGCCGGAATGCTTGGAACGGAAGCCGATGAGTCCGTTTGTGTTTCTGTGTCGTAGATGCTTTTCGGGAGGAGTCGCCGTGTTGCGATGTACCAGTCTACCATGAAAGCATTCTCCAGAAGCTTTACACCGTCTCCCTCTATCCTGAAATGGGAGTCTTTCCACACGCCCGATTTTGTGCCGTGTATATATCTGTCAGCAACGTTCATCCCTCCCAAGTAGCCTGTTTTACCGTCTATCACCACTATCTTTCTATGGTTGCGGTAGTTGGCTTTATTGGTTAAGAAGGGGAAGACTACGGGTAAGAACGCTCCCACTTCCACGCCTCCCTGTTTCAATTCTTTCCAAAAAGCTCTTTTGGTTTTAAGGCTTCCGAGGTGGTCGTAAAGGACTCGCACCATGACGCCTTCGGCTGCTTTCGCAATGAGAGCCTCCTTGAGACGATGTCCGATATTGTCATCCACAATGATGTAGTACTGCATATGGATGTGGTGTTTGGCTTCTTTGATGTCCTGCAGAAGTGCTTCGTACTTGTTTTTTGCCTGAGTGAAAAACTTAATATCCGAAATGGTCGTGAGAGGTACACCCAACTGCTTCTCCGGAATAGAGAAGATACTTTTGTAGGAGTCGTTGTCTACTTCTACCTGCGGAGGGAGTTCCCCTCTTCCGGGGTAGTCCATAGACATTATTCTTTGGAAGCGACGAAGCGGAATGAGAGGCTTTCCCCTGAATTCTATTCCAAAAAAGAAGTAGAGAAAAAGACCTACGGGAGGAACGAGTATGAGCACAAGAATCCAGTTTACCGCCTTTAACGGCTGGCGGTTTTGGCTGATGATGACAAGAATGACGCCGAGAACCAGAAAAAAATAGAACAGCTGCCAAAATAGATCCAACGAACTATTCGTATCAAATAAAAAGTAACTCATACGCGCTCTACTCTGTTATTTCATGGGACAAACAGTATGCTGAAATTGACCGACCCGTACACCTTATGGCTGTAAAAGCAGGGATGAGAAGAGAAAGAGATTGTACCCGGATGCTCTATAATAATGGTACTGCCACTGTGCACTGTCCCGTGCTTTATCAACAGGTCCGGTATCTCCTCTATATTGTCAAGAGCATAAGGCGGATCGGCAAAGACGATGTCGAAACTCCCTCTTCTGCTCTCGATGAAGCGGAAAGCATCGGACAGTATCGGGCGATACGCAGGGTCTTTCAGGGTATCGGCGAGCTTCTGAAGGAAGAGATAGTGTCGCTTATCCTTTTCGACCGCCACCACGGAGCGGCATCCTCTCGACAGGAATTCCAATCCGATGCTCCCCGTACCTGCAAAGAGATCCAAAACACTCTTTCCATCCCAATCGAAGATATTTTCCAGAACATTGAACAAATTCTCTTTGGCAAAGTCCGTTGTAGGACGAGCTTTGAACCCGGAAGGTACTTCAAAGCGACGTTTGCCATATTTTCCGCGTATTATTCTCATGTTCTTATTGCAGATAAAGGTGGCATATCTCTTCGGGAGAGGTGTATGCCGTGTACTCTTTTATCCTTTCGCCGAAGTAGAGAGAAAGGGTCGGGCTATCCGCTCCTTCTGCCCAAAGTGTCAGCGAATCGTTATGTGCATTCATTCCCAAGCCTCTCCAGATTCGTGTCAGATGGTATATGGCATCTTCTGCATGGGGAGCAATGACACTGTTTCCAAGTAGCAACTTCCCCTGTTCCGCGGCTGCAACGTTCAGACTACCGCCGGAAAAAGCGGCGTGTACCACCTTAGAACCGGTCGTCAGAGAGGCTTCCACCGATTGTCGGATAAGCTCCGCAAGGATATGATGATAGCTTGGATTGGAAAAAGAGCGCAGTCCGAGGCTGTAAAGAGGTTCGTCCATGGAGAAGCTCATCGCCATTCCGCCGTTGTGCGGTATGCGTAAGATCAGCTCTTTTTTCTCTTCTGCGTCTTCCGTCAGAGCGTGTTGAGTAAAGCCCAAAGTGCTTTTCTGAGACAGCTCTTCCGGCATCAGCATTACCTCTAAAGGCTCCACGAAGATTTTTGTGGAGTGGAAAGGCAGTGAGAGGGGAGTGTGCAGGAACAGCACTTCCTTTACTTGCTCCGAAAGAGAGAGCGATAGCGTGCTTTCGGGAAAAGGAGTGCTGAAAGAGACCAAAAGAGCCGAGCTCTCTTTGTCTCTCGCATAAAAAGAAAGTCCATCCGTTGTGATGCGGATGGACGTATGAAGTTGTTGAGACTTTTGTGGATGTATATCCGCTAACTCTACCATATACCAATGTATGTGATAAGCAATCTCATTAGAATTCTTTTTCCCAGTTTCCTGCGTAGTTGTTGACTTCAACAAGAGAACCAACCTTTAGACCGGGGAACTTTTCCAACTTTTCAGTTCTGTCTTTAAGGTTCTTAAGCTGATGCTTATCGAGGTCTCCCAAGTATACATCGTAGTCCACAGAGGCTTCAAAGATACGGATGTCGAAACCGGAAGCGGTCTTAACACTTGCAGTATCCATTTTGAAGCTGGCGTTTGTTCCCGGAACTATGCCGATGGAAGAGACGTCAAAATTTTCTCCGAAAAGAGCAAGCTTCGCATTAGCCCAAGTGGTATCACGAAGGAAATACTTGTTTTCTCCGTACACAAGACCTTTTTCTGTTGCTTCTTTCCAGTTTCCTGTTGCACGAGCTTTGGCTGTGATGGCGGCTGCAGATGCTTCTGTAAGACCGTCTTCACGTTGTTTTTCTGTAAGTTCACCCTCTTTCAAAACAGTAGGAATACGTCCATTGTTCAGGAAGTCTTCCAGCTCCGCAAAATTAGCGGCATGTCTGTTGTATTGTGTCTTAAAAGAGATCTGTGCTGTACGAATGTCTATCAGTCTCTCGATAATAGGTTTCTCACGTTCGGTCTTTTTCTTTTTGAAGTTGATAGGCGTGAGAATACTCATAGCAGACACGTAAGCCAAGCCAACGATGGCGGCTACCAATAAAATTTTGACTATTACTTTCATGCGGCGTGTATATTGTTTATTTTTGTTCTTTCCGAAGAGTCTCTTTTTTTGACATCCAAAGACAAAAGTAGTAAACTTATTCCAATCCTTAAAGGGTCTTGAATTAAAAAATAGTATCCTATGATTTTGCCTTCCGGTTTTGGCTTCCAATTTAACCATTTTTTTGGACATGAGATGTCTTCTTCTCAAAAAAAGGCTCTTTCCTCACTGCTTTCCTATTTTGAGGATGCACCGGATGGAGCTCTTTTTGTTCTCAAAGGGTATGCGGGGACAGGTAAGTCGAGTCTTGTGGGAGCCCTTTGCAGGACGCTGCTTTTCTACCATAAACCGGTGGTTTTACTGGCTCCGACGGGTCGGGCGGCAAAGGTGCTCGGAGGATATTGCTCTGCATCGGCATACACCATTCACAGGGTTATATACAGGCAGAAAAGGGTTTCGTTTTTGGAAGAAAGGTTTGACAAAGACAGAAACAGCTATCCGGAGGGAACGGTGTTTATCGTGGACGAAGCTTCGATGATAGGGAACGAAGAGGACATATCCGGGATGTTCGGATCGGGCAGACTGCTTGAGGATCTTCTGGATTTTGTATTCTCCACATCCGGTTCAAAGGTTGTCTTTATCGGAGATGATGCTCAGCTACCTCCGGTGGGTACTACCATCAGTCCGGCTTTGGATGTCGAATTTTTGAAGGCTTACTGTTCGGAGATTCACTCCGCCGTGCTTACGGACATCGTTCGTCAGGCTGAGCAGAGCGATATTGTCCGTTTGGGCGCACTGCTTAGAGATCACATCCTGCTGTTGCAACAGGAGCTTTCGGCTACGGGAAGCACGGAACACGTTTCGCCACTCTCGCCTATACCATTCGTTCCACAGAAAGATGGAGATGTGTCGATACTTAGAGGGGAGGAGCTGCCTGAGGCTCTGGATCGCTCCATGAGGGATCATTCGGTGGACGATGTAGTGGTCGTTACTCGCTCCAATAAGGATGCCGAAGCGTTTAATGTAGAGATACGTCGCCGGCAGTTCGACTATGAGACGGCTCTTGTTCAAGGTGAGCGTCTCATGGTGGTGCGGAACAACTACTTCTATTTTCCCGGATGCGAAGAGGAAAAACAGAGACGAACCCCCACCCGATTCTCTGCAAATGGAGAGGTGCTTACCGTAAAACGGCTGGGCAAAGTGCGAGAACTCTACAACTTTACCTTTGCAGACGTGACGCTCGAAACCGAAATGGAGGAGCAGTTTGAAGCTAAAGTGATCATGGACAGCCTGCTCAATGCTTCTCCCGCACTCTCTCCGGAACAGCGACAGGAGCTGTTCGATGAAGTGCGGCAAGACTATCCGGAGCTGACCACTAAGGCACAACTCTATCCGGTGATGCGACAACACCCCTATCTGAACGCACTGCAAGTGAAGTATGCCTATGCCATGACGTGCCACAAATCGCAGGGAGGGCAGTGGAGGGATGTCTATGTCTACATCGGTTATCTCACGGAGGAGATGATGTCGCTGGATTTCTATCGTTGGCTCTATACGGCTGTAACGAGAGCTACGGGGCATCTCTACTTTGTCAATCCGAGTAAGCTGCTGTTCGAGATAGAGGAGTAAGTGTTGTCAGACTCGCTTCGTCGGAGAGGAAGATGTGGGGGATAAAATGCTTCTCCGGATTGGGAAAATTTTCCAAAAGAAAAGAGCAGAAATATTGTTCCGGATAGAGGGCGAACGGCTCTCTATTTTTATATATTCCATCCCGAAAAATGCCCACTTTTTTCTTGCTCTCTATTTTGATCGGAGAGGTCATTTTCAGAGCACGACCGAACTGTTAAATTTGGGTTGTTTTATTAACACAAATTCCGATACTTGTTAAGCCAAAACGCTAAACAAGCATATTTTGTCGGCTTAACGTGTTTAATTTTTCAACGAACACGTTTAGTGATTTCATTAAACACGTTTACCGGATTCGATTAACGTGTTTAACCAAAATCGTTAAGGCTCTAATAATCAGTATTCTATCTGTTTTTGCTCTAAAAAGCACCTAAAAAGGCAGATTTCTCTATTAAGAAATATTTGCGATCGTGAGTATTAAAATTCACACCAATTAATGCGAAAAAGCCCCATGAAATGGACTGAGAAAAATTTTTTCTCAAATTCGGGCTCATTTGTACCGATTTGTTTTGTAGTGTTTTATGGCTAAAAGAGGAATTATTTCTGTTTTTAAGTCATCTCTGAGAGGTTCAAATCTCTATTTTGGAGTAGCTCTATTTTTATATAAAACATCCTCTTCTGCCCCCTTTTATTCTTGTGAAAAAAGTGCCTATATGGTACGGTTGAGGAGTGATTATATGGGGTTGCGTAACCGGCTGTGAAAGCATGATATTTTTGATTCCAAGAGGGAAGAGCCGAGAGGTGTAAAGAGAGGGCTTTTTTGTGTTAATCGACCCTGCTTGAGGTGCTATCGAGATATAGGAGAGAGGGAGGCTTTGCTGTTGATAGCAGTATCTTAAAAGATTGGAGGGAATAGACGGATATTGAGAGGTGCAAGGCCTTGACGCTGCTTACAAAGCTTCACAAGATTGAAAGCGACAGTCCGGGTATCGAGATGTGCGAAACGACTCTCTTTTTTCGTCTCGTTTGGAGATTTTGAGATGGCTTTCCCAAGAAACAGATCTGGTCGGGGCACCATTCTTGGCTTTTAAGAGGAGGCTCAATAATGGTAGTGCAGTGCGCTAAAAGGGGAGATTGCAATGGATTTTTCACAAGTCAATATCTCCCTTAATGTGTTGTGTTTATCACCGGTTTGGGGTTATTTGTTCTGCTCTTCGGTAACATTTTACTCTTTAACAAGGTTGCTCTCCATCGGCTGAGGCTTCTCCATTTTTCTTTACGATAATGCTTTCTTCTTTGATAGATGCTCTTTTGTCTTGAGTAAAGGCTTACACTCTTCTCTCTTTAGCTCTGTTTTATCTTTTGATGGTAGATTTCTCGTATTTGGTTAAGGGCTGTCCGTTTCTGTTTTCGGTTGTGTTTTCTTCTTTGATGGAGACTCCTTTGTCTTACCCTAATGATTGCACTCTTCTCTCTTTAGCTCTGTTTTATCTTTTAATGGTAGATTTTGTATGTTGGGTTAAGGGTTGTTCATTTCTGTTCTCGGTTGTCTCTTTTTCTTTGATAGATGCTCTTTTATCTTGAACTAATGATTGCGCTCTTCTCCCTTTAGCTCTGTTTTACCTTTTCATGATAGATTCTGTGTGTTGGGTTAAGGGCTGTCCGCTTCTGTTCTCGGTTGTTTTTCTCCTTTGATTAGATGTTCTATTGTCTTGGACTAATGATTACGCTCTTCTCCCTTTAGCTCTGTTTTATCTTTTGATGGTAGATTTTGTGTGTTTGGTTAAGGGTTGTCCGCTTCTGTTTTCGGTTGTCTCTTTTCCTTTGATAGATGCTCTTTTGTCTTGGACTAATGATTACGCTCTTCTCTCTTTAGCTCTGCTTTGCCTTTCAATGGTAGATTTTGTATGTTGGGTTAAGGGTTGTCCGTTTCTGTCCTCGGTAGTCTCTTTTCCTTTGATAGAGACTCTTTTGTCTTGGACTAATGATTACGCTCTTCTCTCTTTAGCTCTGTTTTGCCTTTCAATGGTAGATTTTGTATGTTGGGTTAAGGGTTGTCTGCTTCTTTTCTCGGTTCTCTCTTGTCTTTATAGTAGTGTTCTCTTTTTTGTTCGATTGCGAAATGCCTATTCTTATTTTCAGTTGTTTCCTATGCTTTAACGGCAGAATTTTTATAAATATGGGAGAACGCGAGTCTGTTCTATGCGTGTCGGAGGATATATAAAAAAGAGGAACGGCGGTAAGTGAAACCACTTACCGCCGTTCGTTTTATTTACTTAGTCGGGATCGAAGAAGTATTAGTTCTTCACCTCAACTCTTCTTGCCTTGATAGAAAGAGCGTCCTTGCCAGTAAGAACAGGGTCTTTACCTTGACCTGCAGTAGTGATACGAGATACATCTACACCTTGTTTAGCAAGATATGATTTAAGGGCTTCTGCACGGTTGATAGCAAGTTTGTTGTTAAGAGCTTCAGTACCTGTGTGGTCGCAGAAACCTGTGATAACAAATTCTACAGTTGGGTTTTCCTTCAATGTAGATACGATTGTTGCCAATTCGTTCTTGTACTTTCTAACATCGATTCTGTGTGAACCTCTGTTGAAGTGTACTGTTGGAAGGTCAAACTTAACTGCTGCAAGAGCTGCCAAACGAGCTTCTTCTTCTGCCTTTCTGCGAGCAGCTTCTTCTTCAGCTCTCTTACGAGCAGCTGCTTCAGCTTCTGCCTTTTCGCGAGCCAAACGTTCAGCTTCTGCTTTTTCGCGAGCGATGCGCTCAGCTTCAAGACGTTCGTTCACTCTGTCTGTAGCCATCTTCTTGATAGCTGAACCAACAGGAGCGTAAAGGATATTGTCTTCCTTGTTTGTGTTGCCAATCTTGTAAACAACGCCAAGAGCCACTTGACCTACAACACCATAACGAAGCTTGGTACCTGTATTGTCGATACCGTCGAAGTTGTTGTTGTTTTGGATCCAAGCAGTACCTGCCTTAAGCATTACGTCTACATGCTTGCTTGCGCGAACACGGAAGTCAAGATCTCCACCAAGAGCTAGAGTGAGGTCGTTCTTGAGATCCGAAGTGTTGAACTTCGCATTGTCGCTAACCTTGTGAAGTGTAGGAGAAAACTTGTAAGCATAAACAGCAGGGCTTAGGATAAGAGCCACCTTGCGGTTTGCACCAGGAGCGAATAGAGGAGCCACGTTGAAGTCGAAGTGCAAACCTCCACCCATGTGTACGATCTTAGAATAAACATCCTTGAAAAGCATAGACTCAGCAGGAGCTTTGCTCATATCGCCATAGAATGTCTGACCGTTAGGCATTACTCTGTATTGCATTTCTTCTTTCTTTGCGCCTGCAGGAGCGTTTCCGTACTGACCTGTAAGGCTAAGACCGAAGAATGGATTGAATTGGTAACCCAATTGCAAGCCACCCATGTAACCAAAGTGGATTTTGTCATGAGCAAGTGTTGCCATATCTCCACCTTGAGTAAATGGTAAACCACCATAGATACCTATACTCCAGTTAGAGTAGTTTTGCTTAATCTCTTTTTTAATCTTTAGAGCTTCTTCCTTAATAAGTTCTTCTTTTGTCTGTGCTTGAGCACCTACTGCTAAAAACAACGGAAGAGCAAGATAAAGTCCAATCTTTCTCATTACTTTGTGATGTTAAAAAGTTATTGTTTGTTTGTTACCTTCTTATCTATTTTTAGGCGATAATATATTCTGCATTTTCCTAACGGATATAGGCAAAATCATTGTCCATCTTAGGTTTGAAAATGCCATACTTTGACGCAAAGATAATAATTACTTCTTAAACTCAGTCTAATGTTATAAAAATAATGCCTTTAGCCCACTTCTTTTTGTCTTTTCGGGACTATTTCAAGGGTATTCGAGGGTGTCCCGGAGTATTTTTGTCGCTCCGTTCTTTCGGACTGTCGCTTTGTCTGCTCTTGGAGAAACTTTTCGGTGGAGATACTCTCCTATTTATATATTGGTGTTCGGAGTGTTAAAGATTGTTTGCTTGTAATCTCTGCTCAATATAGAAATCATTTGTAACGTTTTTACTAATAGTATTTTGGGGTGGTTTATTTTATTTTGGGCGTCCCCTTTTGTCGTGTTAAATAATGATTTTTGGAGCGGAATTGTTTGATTCTTTTGCAGTTAAAAGGTATATTTGTCGGAAAAGTAGTGCTTTTGAAGTCGGTTAAAGTAAGGACATGGCTGAAAATAGCTCTGCTTTCGTGGTTATAAATAGATGGTTTAACAGCACAAATTTATATGCGACATTTGAATTACCGATGTCTCCTTACAGCCGTGGCATGGCTTTCATTCCATGGACTTGTGTCGGCTCAAGCGCCACCGGGAGGAAATAAGGTTAATCAGGATCCGATAAAATCTATCGAGACTGCCATTCAAAAGCAGATGGGAAAAGACTCTCTCGCAATGGCAGATAACCTTAAAACTAAAGACATTAGAAGAACAAAAGAGCTCAATAAAGCCATAGAGGAATCTATCGCGATGGAGCTAGAGAGAGAGAGACTCGATTTTCCCGCAATGGATATTTACGGTGAAAACTCTTGGCACTCGAAGTCTGTAAATCCAATAATCGGAACGGCCATTACGGCAATTCCCGATACGTACGACATAGATTGTACCCAATTCACTTCTCCTTTAGGAAACGAAAGTATGCGTGTAACTTCACGCTACGGATATCGTAAAAGATACCGCCGTATGCATTACGGAATAGATATTGGTCTCAGTATTGGAGACTCTGTTCGTGTTGCATTCGATGGAAAGGTTCGCATGGTGAACTATGAAAGGAAAGGATACGGACACTACGTTGTGGTAAGACACCCTAATGGCTTGGAAACTGTGTATGGACACCTTTCTCGTGCCATTGTAACGGAAGACCAGGTGGTGAAAGCTGGAGATGTGATAGCTCTTGGAGGCAATACCGGAAGAAGTTCAGGTCCTCACTTGCACTTTGAAACACGTTTCATGGGTATTCCTATCAATCCGGAGCTTATCATAGACTTCTCAACGGGAATCCCTCATAGTGATGTCTTTACTTTTGTAAAAGGAAGACATAAAGCGGGAGGTAATGCTTTGGCTTCATCTCGAAAGTCTTCGGCATCCTCTACAAGCAAGAATATTGTCGTACACCGAGTGAGAAACGGAGATACTTTATCCGAGATAGCCTCCAGGTACGGCACGTCAGTAAATAAAATTTGTAGGCTTAACGGTATAACGCCAAAAACAACTCTCAAGATTGGTAGAGCGTTGCGTATTACGGCGTAAGTACCTGTTTGAAGCGACATTTGTTATATATAGAGCAATACCATTTAAGTTAACAAGGTTGAGTCTTTACTGAAAAGATTTCTACCTGAAAAGAAGAGCTACGGTTGCAATCTCTAAGATTGCTTAGCTGTAGCTCTTTTTGTGAAGAATAGCGCTATGGCAAAGTATGTTTCGGAAGAGAAAGGATATCAACCACTTCCGCCATTGATCCTTGTCGGATTTATGGCAGTAGGCAAGAGTACATTGGGTCGGGTCTTAGCAGAAAAGCTCTCTTACCGATTTATGGATACGGATCTTCTTTTGGAGAATCGCTTTCGGACAACCATTTCAGACCTCATAACCTCCCATGGAGAAACTTATTTCAGAGAGAGAGAATACGCCATCGTGCAGGAAGTGATGGCGCATGAGTGTTCTGTGATAGCGACCGGGGGAGGAGCTCCCTGCTATAAGGACTGCATGAAACAGCTAATGGACAACGGAGTGGTGGTTTATCTGGAGTGTCCTTTGGATATTCTTTCTGCCCGTCTGTATCGTTATCGCCATACCCGACCCGCGGTGGCACTCAAAACTGCCGAGGAGATTGCTCTGTTTGTGAAAGAAAAACTTGCACTTCGAGAGCCTGCCTATCTGCAGGCAAAGTATCGGGTGGATGTCGGCAAGCTGGAAACGGCAGAAGAGGTTCAGGAATGTGCCGAGCAGATATTGAAGTTGTATCACCGGGAGATTGCGAATAGAGAGTAGATGGCATCCGTAAAGCATATTCTGAAAATAGCATCCCCCGTATTTGTATCCCTCATTGCGCAAAATATTGTAGGGATAACCGATACTGCATTTATGGGGCGAATAGGCGAAGTGGCTATGGGTGGATCCGCCATGGCAGTCATGGCATATTATTGCGTATTCACTTTGGGCTTCGGACTTGGAGCCGGAACACAGATTTTGGTATCCAAGCGATTCGGAGAAGGTCGGCGGGACGAGATAGGAAGAGTATTCGGACAAAGCTCCCTTTTGCTTCTTATTGCTGCTCAGCTTTCCTTCTTTATCTGTTACATCTTTGGGGAGTCCATGTTTTATGCGCTCCTTAAAAGTCCGGACGTTGCAGACGTTGCCACCGAATATTGGCAGTGGCGCATTTGGGGCTTTGTCCTTGCTTTTCAGTCCACCACCTATCGTGCATTTTATATAGGTATAGGGAAAACGAAAGTGCTTACCTATAATGCCTTCATCATGGCAGTGGTAAACATCGTGCTCGATTACGTCCTTATCTTCGGACACTTTGGTGCTCCGGCATTGGGTGTAAAGGGGGCTGCTTTGGCAAGTGTCATCGCTGAGGGCTCATCTCTGCTGTTTTACTATTTCTATTCAAGGCTGAGCGGTCATACGGGGGAGTATTCTCTCCACTACACCGCCATACGTCTGAACATAAAGCTGATCCGGCAGATTTTCAGACTATCCTTTTATCTCATGTTGCAAGGACTCGTCAGCCTCATGGTCTGGGCGGTTTTCTTCATCTTCATAGAGAAGTTGGGAGAGCGAGCATTGGCTGTTGCGGCTGTCGCAAGGAGTATCTACATCTTCCTGTATATACCGATAAGTTCATATTCTACCGCTGTCCACACCATCGTGGGGCAGACCATCGGACGGAAAGAGGAGGATAAAGTTCCGGGTCAGGTCTTCAAGATTGCAAGGCTTTCCCTGCTTACGATGAGTGTGTTTGTCGTCATCATCAACCTCTTTCCGCATATCGTCACGGAGATCTTTACGGACGATCTCTCTCTTATCGCGGATGCAGTCCCGACCCTAAGAGTGATTACCATAGCACTGCTCGGCAGTTCCGTTGCCAATATGTTCTTTGCCGCCGTCTCCGCTACGGGTGCAACCAAGAAAGCGATGCAGATAGAGATGGCAACCATCCTTATCTATCTCGGGATGGCCTGGGTATTGACCTACTACTTGAATGCTCCGGTTCACTGGTGTTTTACCGTAGAGGTCGTATACTATATTATAATAGGAGTCTTCAGTTCGCTTTTTATTATACGGGAGAGGTGGAGACACCCAAAATGGCGAATGTTTCTGGAATAGCATTTGTCTGCTTTCGTAGAATTTCTTAACCCGAAACTTTTTTGTATATTTGTAATGAGGGGATGTGGAGAACTCTTCTCAGATGAGAAAGTAATGTTATTAACTAACTTAAATACTACATTAGCATGAAAGGCAATGGTGGAATGAAATTCCTTATCGGTTTTGCAATTGGAGCAGCAGTAGGTGCTGCCGCTGCATATTTTTCTGATGAAAAGAAACGTAATGACTTTATAGATGATGTATCCGACTTTTCAGACTCTGTAAAGAGTGGAGTAAAGGATGCTTACTACGGAGCTCGCATAAGAGGAAGAAAGGCTTCTCGTGATCTTCAACGCTACTTGGCAGATGTGAAGGACTCTGCAGAAGGAATGTATGAAGAGGTAAAAGACAAGGCTCTCCGTGCTATGAAGTCTTAACTTCCGGCATATACGGAAGATATTTTCAGATCCGATAAATCTCGGATCGTCGGGTAGGTCTTCAATGATCTGCGTTATGTGTGGCTTTGAGATGAGGTGTGGTCATCGTGTTGTTGCGGAGAGCTTAGAGGCTCTGCGCTCGTCTTGATGGGGCAGATCTTTTCAAAGCCATATTTTTTTAGGTCTGTACTTTCCGGGGGATAGGGGCAGGTCTTCAGTTATAAATTTGTCCAGTTATACAGAAATGCAAAAAACATTCTTACAGATCATAGAGGAAACAAAAGAGGACTTCTTGGCTCTGATCTTTTCTCGCATAGAGCTTATGAAGCTGTCGGCTGTGGAGAAAGGAGTGCCTGTGGGTGTCATTGCCGTTTACGCCACTATCGTGCTCACACTGCTCCTTGTGTCCACCACGCTTTATCTGGCTGCGGCCTCTTTTGCACTGAGTCTGCTCTTCACGGAGCTTTATGCCGAGCTGCTCAAAGCACTTTCTCTTGGCTTCACCATCTCAGGTACGATATTCCTCATACCGGCTCTTTACATGGCTTTTCGGTGGAGACACTACACGGATAGATATTCCGAGAAGTATATCCATGTCGTTCTGGATCATTTGGATGAGCAGAATGCCCAAGATGCCATCAAGGATGCCATAGAGGAGAAAGGAGGTAAGGCATGAACCGTAGCCGTCCGATACAAGTCTCTTCCGCAGAAAGGCTGCGAATCAAAAGAGGATTTTACAAGAATGAAATTCGTTCTGCCGAGATGCGTCTCCAGAATAATATAGGCTATCTTTCCCAAAACATTGGATGGATGCTCTTTGAAGAGCTCAAAGGAGTAGTAGCCGAGAGAGTCCCGGGAGGTGGCAAGCTGCTCGGCTTCCTTGGATTGTTCGACCGTTCGAGAGAGAAAACCAGCATACGGACCATAGATCCCGATGCTCGGCAAGAGGAGCAGCAACAACCCTCTGCACTCTCTTCGCTTCTTTCCGGAGTGGTCAGCAGTCCGATGCTAAGTGCTATCCTTCCTCTGGCAGCCGGTTACATACAGGGTCGGGCTTTCAATCTGGGATTGAAAGCCGTACGCAAAATTCTTTCTCTTCCTTTTGGTCGCAAAAAGAAGTAGTTCAAGCAGATATTGGAGACCATAGAGGGAGTATGGATTGGAAAAATATTCATATATTTGTATTGCCTTAGACGAGAGACTCCAATAGTGGGTCTCCGTTATTGTAATGCAGATATATGAGGTTTTAATAGATTTTTTTACATTCAAAAAATACGATAACTGAAAATGATTAAAGTAGGTATTAACGGTTTTGGCCGTATCGGACGTTTCGTTTTCCGTGCTGCTCAAAAAAGAACAGACATTCAAGTTGTAGCCATCAATGACCTTATGCCGGTAGATTACTTGGCATATATGTTGAAATACGACACTATGCACGGAACATTTGAAGGAACAATAGACTTCAACATGGATAAGAACATTCTTATCGTGAATGGTAAGGAGGTTCGCATAACAGCGGAACGCGATCCTAAAGACCTTAGATGGGCAGAAGTGGGAGCAGATTATGTAGTAGAATCTACCGGTCTTTTCCTAAGCAAAGATAAGGCACAAGGACACATTGATGCAGGTGCAAAGTATGTAGTGATGTCGGCTCCTTCAAAGGACGATACTCCTATGTTCGTTTGCGGAGTAAATCATAAAGAGTATGTGAAAGGTACTCAGTTTGTATCCAATGCTTCTTGTACAACCAACTGTTTGGCTCCGGTGGCAAAGGTTCTCAACGATAAGTTTGGTATCGTAGATGGTCTCATGACCACAGTACACTCTGTTACTGCAACACAAAAGACCGTTGATGGTCCGTCTCTAAAGGACTGGCGTGGTGGTCGTGCTGCTACCGGCAACATCATCCCATCATCTACAGGAGCTGCAAAGGCAGTAGGTAAGGTAATCCCTGCACTCAATGGCAAGCTTACCGGAATGTCTTTCCGTGTACCTACACTCGATGTTTCCGTAGTGGATCTTACTGTAAACCTCGCAAAGCCTGCGAAGTACGATGAGATCTGCAAGGCTATGAAAGAGGCTTCTGAGGGCGAACTCAAGGGCATCCTTGGCTATACAGACGAAGAAGTGGTATCTTCAGACTTCCTTGGAGACGTTCGCAGCTCTATCTTCGATGCTAAAGCGGGTATCGCTCTAACAGATACATTCGTTAAGATTGTTTCCTGGTACGATAACGAGATCGGTTATTCTAACAGAGTACTCGACCTTATCGCACACATGGCAACAGTAAACGCAAAATAAAAAGATGTCGAGACGACATTGATGCTTTGATTTTAATCATAAATTAGAGAAGGGGCTGTGCCGGCATTTGTTTGGCATAGCCCCTTTTCGCATACATTAAAATGCGTAGAGTTCAAGGCGATAGGGGTGAGGCTCGACAGAGCATACCGGAGTACCTGACCGATGCCGAATATCGCAAGCAACGCAGTGATCTGTACCTTATAATACTCTATGTTTTTCTCTCTATTCATCATGACACCCCTTCCGGATGCTCTCCAAAGTGTCGCCGGTGCATTTGAGCCAGAAGCGCTTCCTTATGGTCTGCTTCTCTTTTCTTTTTCTTCCCCGAAAGGTGTCGGATTCATGGGATAAAAATGTTATTCTCTCGGCTCCGACAGCCCTTGTTTTTGACCCGTTTTTTGGGGATGTTTTATATAAAAACAGAGCGGTAAGATTCTCTCTCCATGCCGATGATTTTCTCTTCTGTTTTGTGTCATTCCAAATTTGTGAGCCTTTAATTTGTTTGTTATCAGACGAGTATGAGAAATCGCAAATTTGGAAAAAATTTTTTCTCAGTCCGTTTGATGGGGCTTTTTCGAGTTAATAGGTGTGAATTTTAACGCCCATGTCTGTAAACGTTTCCTAATAAAGAAATCTTCCTTTTTAGGTGTATTTTAGGAGAAAAATGCTTAATCTTCTGATAGTTAGTGCTTTGATGGTTTTGGCTAAACACGTTAATCGAATTCGGTAAACGTGTTTAATGAAATCGGTAAACGTGTTCATTGAAAAATTAAACACGTTAAGCCGAAAGAATATGCTCGTTTAGCATTTTGGCTTAACGAGTATCGGAATTTGTGTTAATAAACCGGGGTAGATTTAACAGTTCGGTCGTGCTCTGAAAACGACCCCTCCGAGCAAAATAGAGAGCAGGAAAAAAGTGGGCATTTTTCGGGATGGAATATATAAAAACAGAGCTTGAAAATGGGGTGAAAAAGCGGTGAAATCTTTCCCGATACATTTTTGTGGTTTCTGTTTTTCTTGTATAAGATGTTTTGTTGATGGATTTTTCTGTTATGGAAATATATAAATAATACTTGATTATGGTTAGATAAACCATTTTCTTCTCCGTTTTTAAGTGGAATGATATACTCAATAATGGTTAGATCTACCTCTATATCAAATATTTGTTGTACTTTTAGAGAGAAAAAGGAGAAAAGTATAACGAATAAATCTTATATAATAAATGAACTTTGACATAGCAATAATTGGTGGTGGTCCTGCCGGTTACAATGCCGCTGCGAAGGCTTCCGCCGGAGGTCTCAAGACCGTACTCTTTGAGAAGAGTGAGCTTGGAGGCGTTTGCCTTAACGAGGGTTGCATCCCGACCAAAACACTTCTCTACTCCGCAAAGACACTGGAAAGCGCAAAGTCTGCTCTCAAGTACGGCATCAAGATAGACGGAGAAATCTCTTTCGATTATAAGCGAATCATCGCTCGTAAAAACAAGGTCGTGAAGAAGCTTACAGCCGGTGTGGCGTTCAAGATGAGCTCTTCGGGCGTTGAGGTTGTAAAGGAGTTGGCTACCATTGCAGGGGAGTCGGGCGATGAGTTTATCATCAAAAGCGAAAGCGGACAGGAGTATCACGCAAAGTATCTGTTGCTTTGTACGGGTTCGGATACCTTTATCCCTCCCATTCCGGGCTTGGATGGCGTGGAGTATTGGACCAGCAGAGAGGCTCTCGAGTCCAAAGAACAGCCTCGTTCCATCGTGATCATCGGTGGCGGTGTCATCGGTATGGAGTTCGCTTCATTCTTCAACAGCATGGGTTCCGAAGTGTCTGTCGTGGAGATGATGCCAGAGATACTTGGAGCAATGGACAAGGAGACTTCGGCAATGTTGCGCGATGAGTATGCCAAGAGAGGTGTCAGCTTCCACTTGAATACGAAAGTTGTCGAAGTGTTTGACGGAGGTGTCAAAGTAGAAAAAGATGGAGAGACTTTCACCATAGAGGGCGAAAAGATTCTTGTAAGCGTGGGACGCAAAGCCCGTTTGCAAGGCTTCGGTCTCGAAAATATATCGGTGGAGACCAACCGTGGCGGTGTTGCCGTGAACGAGTATATGCAGACCTCTCATCCGAGAGTGTATGCAGCCGGAGACGTTACAGGCTTCTCTTTGTTGGCACATACTGCCATACGCGAGGGAGAAGTGGCAATAGGACATATCCTCGGAGAGAATGTTCCGATGTCCTACAAGGCTATTCCGGGCGTTGTATATACCAATCCCGAAATCGTCGGAGTGGGCAAGACCGAAGAGGAGCTTCGTGAGAGCGGAACCTATTTCCGTGTATTGAAGCTGCCTATGGCTTATTCCGGTCGCTTTGTGGCAGAAAACGAGACCGGAAACGGACTTTGCAAGGTGTTGGTAGACGAGAATGAGACCATACTCGGATGCCATATGCTTGGTAACCCGGCATCGGAAATCATCTTCGGTATGGGCATTGCCATCGAAAACGGAGAGACTCTCTCTTCTCTCGGAAAGCATGTCTATCCGCACCCGACCGTTGCCGAGATTATCCACGAAGTGCTGCACGACTAAGATAAGAGGAGTCAGATCGCACACGGATGCCTCACAAGTTTTCCCGTTTTCAGTTTGCACTGCTGCGCGGATCAGAGCCGTCGCTCATTCTTGCTCTGGAAGAGTGGTTGGTGAAGCATTCGGAGATCGACATCATACTGCTTTGGCAGACTCACCCTTCTGTTGTGCTCGGAAAGTATCAGAGCGTAGAGAGGGAGACTCGAAAGGCTATCCTCGACAGCCGAGGGGTGAGTCTGTACAGAAGATTTACGGGAGGTGGAGCGGTTTTTACCGACGAGGGCAATGTGAACATCAGCGTTATAGGGTCGTGCGAGACCTTTACCTTTGATGACGCGGTGCTCCTTCAGCTCTCTTTTTTGCACCGTCTCGGCGTGGATGCCAAGGCAGATAACAGAAGAAGTCTGCTTATCGAAGACCGTAAAATATCGGGCTCGGCGCAGGCTGTATATAAGCAGAGGCAGATTTTTCATGCTACTCTTCTGGTCGAGACAGACCTTTGCAAGCTGGAAGAGATGCTTCGCCCTGAAAACACAAGCACGGAAAGCGACCTGCCCCTAAGTGTCCGGAGCCATCGCTCTCCCGTCACAAATATCTATACCAACTCCGGAAAAAGCTATACGATAACGGAGGTTGAAACACAATACCGGGTGTTCTTGTCGGATCTTGGCTGTAAAGAGACAGACCTGAGCACTCTGTTAAAAAAATCCGACCTGCTGGCACTCGAAAGAGAAAAGTATCAAGACCGCTCTTGGGTCATGTTCGGGACAAAAGATCAAAGCAGAACCAAAAACAGATAAGCAAATTATATTAACACTCAAAACTCAATTTATTATGTCTCTATTTGATATAAAAATGCCCAAGTTGGGCGAAAGTATCACAGAGGGTACTATTCTCACTTGGAATGTGAAAGTGGGCGACACCGTGGAGGAAGACGATATCCTCTTTGAGGTGAACACTGCAAAAGTAAGTGCCGAAATCCCTTCTCCCGTAGCCGGAGTAGTAAAAGAGATTCTTCATGTAGAGGGCGATACCGTGGCGGTAGGTAATATCGTGGCACGTATAGACCTTTCGGGCGAAGCCGTAGTGGGAGAAGAGAGCAAAGCTGCCGCTCCTGCAGAAGAGGCAAAGTCCGCATCTTCTCAGTCCGAAAGCCCGAAAGCCGAAAAGCCTGCCAAGAAGAGCGGAGATCGTTGGTACTCTCCTGTTGTGCTTCAAAAGGCAAAAGAGGGTAAGGTATCTGCCGAAGAGCTGGACGCTATTCAGGGAACAGGATTCGAAGGCAGAGTGTCCAAGCATGATATCATTGCCTTCATAGAGAAGAAGAAAGGCGCACCGGCTCCTTCTCTTACCAAGCCCTCAACTCCTGCCGCTCCTGTTGCCGCCGCTCCGCAAAAGGCAGCACCATCTGTTCCGGTAGTGGCAGGCCCGGAAGATACCGTTATCCCTATGGATCCTGTACGTCGTATCATTGCGGACAGAATGACCGAATCCAAGCACATATCTCCGCACGTTACCAACGTTATAGAGGTCGATGTTACCAACCTGGTACGTTGGAGAGATAGGGAGAAAGAGGCATTCAAGAAGAGAGAAGGTATCAGCCTTACATTTATGGCACCTATACTCGAAGCTACAGCCAAGGCTTTGAAAGACTATCCACGTGTCAACTCTTCCGTGGATGGCTATAACATCATCGAGCGTAAGTCTATCAACATCGGTATGGCGGTATCTCTTCCGGACGGAAACCTTATCGTGCCGGTGATTAAGAATGCAGACCGTATGAGCATCTCCGGCTTGGCGAACGAAGTGTCCGCTTTGGCAAACAAAGCGAGAGCCAATAAGCTCGGAATGGATGAGATTCAAGGTGGAACATTTACCATTTCCAACTTCGGATCTTTCAAGAGTCTCTTCGGAACGCCAATCATTAACCAACCCGAAGTAGCCATACTCGGCGTGGGAACGATAGAGAAGAAACCTTCCATTTTGGAGACTCCGGACGGTCCGGTAATGGCAATCAGAGACAAGATGTATCTTGCTCTCTCTTACGATCATAGAGTAATAGACGGTATGCTCGGAGGTAATTTCCTTTACCGCATAGGGCAATACCTTGAAGAGTGGAACGCATAACAGATCATAACCATGAAGAAATATTTTACTATAACCAATACTGATAAAGAGCTTCTAAAGAAGTGGTATCACCTCCTGATGCTGGGTCGCGCTTTGGACGATAAAGCTCCAAGCTACCTTTTGCAGTCGCTCGGCTGGTCTTACCATGCGCCTTACGCCGGACACGATGGCATTCAACTTGCCATGGGACAAGTGTTCGACAAAGAGAAGGACTTCTTTTTCCCCTATTACCGAGATATGCTCTCCGCTCTTTCCGCAGGTATGACAGCGGAAGAGATTATCCTGAACGGGATTTCCAAGGCTACGGATCCGAGCAGCGGCGGAAGGCATATGTCCAATCACTTTGCCAAGCCGGAGTGGAACATCCAAAACACTTCTTCTGCCGTTGCAAACCATGACCTTCATGCCGTAGGTGTGGCAAGAGCGATGAAGTACTACGGACAGAAAGGTGTGGCATTCACTTCTCATGGTGACTCTTCCACTTCCGAAGGTTACGTTTATGAGGCTATCAATGGAGCTTCAAGGGAGCAACTCCCAGTCGTATTCGTTATTCAGGACAACGGCTATGGCATATCTGTTCCGAAGAAAGATCAGACTGCCAACAGAAAAGTAGCGGATAACTTCACCGGCATGAAGCACCTTCGCATCATTCACTGCAACGGTAAAGACATCTTCGATTCCATGAATGCCATGACAGAGGCAAAGAATCATGCACTCGAAACAAGCTGTCCGGTGATTGTGCAAGCCAACTGTGTACGAATCGGTGCACACTCTAACTCTGACAAGCATACACTATACCGCGATGAAGATGAGCTTGAATACGTAAAGGCGGCAGACCCTATACAGAAGTTCAGACGCATGCTCCTTAGATATAAGAGAGTGTCCGAAGAGGAGCTGTTGGAGATTGAAGAGCAGGTAAAAAAGGATGTAAAGGAAGCCAACAAAAAGGCTCTCCGTGCTCCCGATCCCGATCCGGCATCCATCCATGACTTTGTACTGCCTCCTGCATACGAGTCCGAAAAATACCCCGAAGGTCTTCACAACAGCACGGAAGGCGAGCCGATCAACCTTGTTACCGCACTCAACCAGACCCTTAAAGCAGAGTTCCGCCACAATCCGGATACGTTCCTTTTCGGGCAGGATATGGCCAACAAAGACAAGGGAGGCGTATTCAACGTATCCAAGGGTATGCAGCAGGAGTTTGGCGAAGAGCGTGTATTCAACGCTCCCATCTGCGAAGACTTTATCGTCGGAACGGCTAACGGCATGAGCCGTTTCCGTAAAGACATCCGTGTGGTTATCGAAGGAGCAGAGTTTGCAGACTATTTCTGGCCTGCAATGGAGCAGTTTGTGGACACCACTCACGACTATTGGAGAAGCAACGGAAAGTTCTCCCCGAACGTTACCATACGCCTTGCCTCCGGAGGATATATCGGTGGAGGTATCTACCACTCCCAGAACATCGAAGGTGCTCTATCCACTCTTCCGGGAACGCGAATCGTTTATCCGACATTTGCGGACGATGCTGCCGGACTTTTGCGTACCTCCATGCGCTCCGAAGGGTTGACTGTCTTCATGGAGCCTAAAGCGCAGTACAACTCTGTAGAAGCACAGGCACACGTGCCGGAAGACTTTGAAGTGCCGTTCGGTAAAGGGCGTATCCGTCACGAAGGAAAGGATCTCACCATCGTTACTTACGGCAACACTCTTCTTCTCTCTCTGCAAGCAGCCAAGAGACTAAAGGAGGAAGGTGTCGGAACTGTCGAGGTGATAGACCTTCGTTCTCTTGTTCCTTGGGACAAAGAGATGGTTCGCAAGTCCATAGAGAAGACCGGCAAAGTCCTCATCGTACACGAAGACAAGGTCTTCTCAGGCTTTGGAGCTGAGATCGCGGCTACTATTGCATCCGAGATGTTCACGCTGTTGGATGCTCCGGTATCTCGTTTGGGTTCTACGTTTACACCGGTTGGCTTCAACCCTATTTTGGAGAGAGCCGTTCTGCCTAATGCGGATGGCATCTATCGTGAAGCTAAGCGTCTCATTGAATTTTAATACAGAAACAAGTTATGGAAAAGATAGGATTATTTTACGGAAAGAGTGCCAGAAAGACCTCCAAGGTAGCTGAGATATTGGCAGAAAAGATAGGAAAAGACAAGGTAGACCTTGTCCCTGTGGAGACTGCAAGCAAAGAAGACCTCAACCCATACAAGTATCTCATCATGGGAGGTGCTACATGGTTCGATGGCGAACTTCCATCTTACTGGGACGAAATCCTGCCGGACGTGGAGACACTCTCCATGAAAGGAAAAAAGGTGGCTATCTATGGTCTTGGAGATCAGGCGAGCTATCCGGAAAACTTTGTGGACAGCATCGGTCTGCTTGCAAATCTTGTCAAGCATTGCGGTGGTGAGATCGTAGGTTATACCTCTACGGAGGGTTACGAGTACGAGCGTTCGCAAGCAGAAGAAGAGGGTCAGTTCATGGGCTTGGCTCTCGATTTTGAAAACCAGGAAGCTCTCAACGAAAAGCGCATCTCGGACTGGGTGGCTCAGATCCTCAAAGAGTTCGGCATCTGATAGAGACCCCGACAGCGAAGAGCCCCTTTCGGACATCGCTTTTGAGCAAGGCTCTCTCCCAAGAAAGCCGCTTACGGAGCTTAGGCGATCTTGCCGATGCTTCACGACATAAAGGCTTATAACAGACACAGACACTGCAACACGAAATGGTTGCGGTGTCTGTCTTTTTTTCAGACTGTTTTGCCAATATTTGGGAGACCGAAATCGGCTCTGCCGGAAGAGCCGTTTTTATATATTCCATCCCGAAAAATGCTCACTTTTTTTCGGCTCTCTATTTTGATCGAAGGGGGTGTTTTCAGAGGGGTGCCGAATTTGTTAAATCAGCCCATTTTATTAACACCATTTTTGATACCTGTTAAGCAAAAACGCTAAACGAGCATATTCTTTCGGCTTAACGTGTTTAATTTTTCAGTAAACACGTTTACCGATTTCAATGAACACGTTTACCGGATTCGATTAACGTGTTTAGCCAAAATCATCAAACTGCTAAATATCAACAGATTACCTATTCCCCCAAAAAATGCCCTTGAAAAGGTGAATTTCTTTATTAGGAAATATTTACAGACAGAGGTGTTAAAATTCACACCAATTAACGCGAAAAAGCCCCATGAAACGGACTGAGAAAAAATTTTTTCCAAATTCGCGATTTCTCATATTTGTCTGTTGTCTAATGGGTTATAAGAATAGAAAAAATTATCCGGACTGAATCGGAAGAAAAAAGTTGGCAATTGAGGGGGCAGACCGACCGGCTGTTTTTATATAAAAGTTCCCGCCAAATGGGTTCGAGAAGAGCCTGCTCCGGGAAGAGAGATACTCTTTTCGTCTCTCCTTTGGATAGCTGTACGGAAAACGTTATTTTTGTACCCAAATACAGTAACCTATATCATATCGTTATGGCTATTATACACCAAGAAGTTTCTCGCACGTTTGGCGAATATCTGCTTATCCCCGGATTGACGGAAAAAACCTGTACACCGGACAACGTATCCCTGCGTACTCCTCTTGTGAAATATCGGAAAGAGGATGGAGAGAGCAAGATTAACCTGAACATCCCATTCGTTTCGGCTATCATGCAGTCTGTCTCCAACGATACGCTTGCCATTGAGTTGGCTCGCAACGGAGGGCTCTCTTTCATCTTCGGTTCCCAACCGATAGAGTCTCAAGCGGAAATGGTGAGAAAGGTAAAGAAGTTTAAGGCAGGATTCGTTACCAGCGACTCCAACCTTACACCCGATCACACCCTGCAAGATGTCTTGAACCTGATAGCCAAAACAGGACACTCTACCATCGGGATCACTCATGACGGCACGCCCAATGGTATCCTCAAAGGTATTGTAACCAGCAGAGATTACAGACTTTCGGTGGATCCGAGAGACAAGAAAGTGGCAGACTTCATGACGCCATTCTCTCAGCTTACCGTGGGAAAGCTCGGTATCACGCTCTCCGATGCCAATAACATCATCTGGGGACACAAGCTCAATACGCTTCCTATCATAGATGACGAGGACAGACTCTGCTACTTCGTCTTCCGCAAAGACTACGATAACCATCATCAAAATCCTAATGAACTCTCCGACAAACAAGATAAAACACTTCTTGTGGGTGCCGGTATCAACACTCGCGACTACCAAGAGAGAGTGCCTGCACTGGTAGAAGCCGGAGTGGATGTGCTGTGTATCGACTCGTCCGACGGCTACTCCGAATGGCAGAAAGAGTGTCTGGAGTGGATCAAGAGCAGATACGATGTGCCGGTAGGTGCCGGAAACATCGTGGATAAAGAGGGTTTCCTCTATCTCGTGGAAGCAGGTGCGGACTTTATCAAGGTCGGTATCGGTGGCGGATCCATCTGTATCACTCGCGAACAAAAGGGTATAGGTATGGGGCAAGCCACAGCCGTGATGAACGTGGCTGAGGCAAGAGACGAATATTTTGCTTCCAAAGGCATCTATGTTCCCATTTGCAGCGACGGCGGTATCGTACACGACTATCACATGACACTTGCTCTTGCAATGGGTGCGGACTTTATGATGATGGGAAGATACTTTGCCCGCTTCGATGAGAGCCCTACCAAAGTGCTCAAGGTGGGTAACAACTTCGTGAAAGAGTACTGGGGAGAGGGTTCCAACAGAGCTAAAAACTGGCAGCGTTATGACGCCGGCGGTGATGAAAATCTTAAGTTTGAAGAGGGCGTGGACAGCTATGTGCCTTATGCCGGTAAGATGAAGAGCAATCTGGATAAGACTCTTGCCAAGATGAAAGCCACGATGTGCAGCTGTGGATCCACTACCATCAAGCACCTTCAACACCATGCCAAGATTACGCTGGTATCTTCTACTTCGATAGTGGAAGGCGGTGCGCACGATGTGATACTGAAAGAGTAAGTGAAACAATTATACAGAGAGACAAAGAGAAAAGATGTTTTCAGGAATAGTAGAAGAGGCGGGACGCATCGTTGATATTGTCCATGAAGCAGGTACAGAGAATGTACACCTCACCATAGCGTGTTCTTTCGTAAACGAACTGAAGATAGACCAGAGCATTGCCCACAACGGCGTTTGCCTTACGGTGGTGGAGCTTACGGATGAGACCTATACGGTAACAGCCATAAGCGAGACACTCAAACGGAGCAATCTGGGCGATCTTCGTCCCGGAGACTTGGTAAACTTGGAGAGATCCATGCTGATGAACGGACGTCTTGACGGACACATCGTACAAGGACACGTAGATACCACCGGACTTTGCAGTGCAGTGGAAGAGGCAGACGGCAGTACTTATTATACCATAACATACAGCGTACCCAAAGATATGGCTCTTCAAGGCTACATGACGGTAGAGAAGGGTTCGGTGTGCGTCAATGGCGTTTCGCTGACAGTGTGCGACTCTACTCCGAACTCGTTCCGTGTAGCCATCATCCCTTATACCAAGGAGCATACCAACTTCTGCACCCTTGCCGAAGGGCATAGAGTGAATCTGGAGTTCGACATCATCGGAAAGTATTTGGCAAGACTGCGCTCTCTGGAGTAGTATCCCCCGACAGTATGAGTAAAGATATTTATACCCTCATTCGGGAACGGAAGAGTCATAGAAAGTATGACCCCGAATTTGAGATCCCCGATGAGGTGCTTGGCAGAATCGTTGAGGCAGGACGGCTTTCCCCTTCTGCCTGCAACGGACAGCCTTGGCACTTTGTCGTTGTCAAGGATCGGGAGTTGAGGAAAAGCGTCAGCGACGCCCTGCGGACACCTCTCGCTCCGGGTATGAATAAGTTTACCACGGACTGTTCTGCCTTTATCGTCGTGGTACAAGAGCGTACCAACATCGCAGCCGGTATAGGTGCCGTGATCAAGAACACGGATTACAGCTCTTTCGATATAGGAATAGCCGTGGGCTTTCTCACCTTGGCAGCAGAGCATGAAGGCTTGGGAAGCTGTATCATAGGCTGGTTGGATAAAGGCAAACTAAGGCGTCTGTTGAATGTCCCAAAAGGAAAAGATATTCCCCTTGTAGTGGCTCTGGGGAAAAGTAATGATAAACTCTCACAAAGAAAAAGGAAGCCGGAGCAAGAGGTGATCTCTTGGGACACATATAAGAAGAAGTAAACGGCTTTCGTTGTTTCGGCTAAAAGTAGAAGATTCAATTATTTCTTGTAACTTAATAAGCGGTAAGCAAGAAATAGATATTATCACTAAATGTATTACTATGGCAGTTCCAGAATTTAAGTATCAGGCGATGTTCCCACTCGGACCTGAGAAAACCGAGTATTATAAACTGACAGATCAGTACGTGCAAGAGGTAGATTTTGAAGGCACAAAGATGCTGAAGGTAGATCCGGAAGCTCTTACACTCTTGGCACAACAGGCTTTCCATGATGTTTCGTTCTTTTTACGCCCGGAGCATCAAGAGAGTGTTGCCTCTATTCTTTCGGATCCGGAGGCTTCGGAGAACGATAAGTTTGTCGCTCTTACATTCCTTCGCAATGCAGAAGTAAGTGCCAAAGGGCAGCTTCCATTCTGTCAAGATACAGGTACAGCCGTAATCCTCGGCAAGAAAGGACAGAATGTCTTTACCGGTGTATGCGATGAGGAGTATCTTTCTCGCGGTGTGTATAATACCTATACCCAAGATAATCTTCGCTATTCCCAAAATGCGCCGTTGGATATGTACAAAGAGGTCAATACCGGATGCAATTTGCCGGCTCAGATAGACCTTATGGCAACGGAAGGCGGAGAGTATAAATTCCTTTGTATAGCCAAGGGTGGCGGTTCTGCTAATAAGACATACCTCTATCAAGAGACCAAGGCTCTTCTCAATCCGGATACGCTTGTGAAGTTTCTTGTAGATAAGATGAAGAGTTTGGGTACAGCTGCTTGTCCTCCTTATCATATAGCTTTCGTGATTGGCGGAACATCGGCAGAAACCAACCTTAAAACCGTCAAGCTGGCAAGTGCAAAGTATTATGACGAGCTTCCGACTAGCGGAAACGAAGGCGGTAGAGCTTTTCGCGACATAGAGTTGGAGAAGACTTTGCTGCAAGAAGCATATAAACTCGGCTTGGGAGCGCAGTTCGGCGGAAAATATTTCGCGCATGATATTCGTGTCATAAGGCTTCCACGTCACGGTGCATCCTGCCCTGTAGGAATGGGTGTAAGCTGTTCGGCAGACCGCAATATCAAGGCAAAGATCAATCGTGAAGGTATTTGGATCGAAAAGTTGGAGACTCATCCGGAACGTCTTATCCCGGCAGAGATGCGCGAAGGACACGAAGGAGAAGTGGTGAAAATAGATTTGAACAGACCGATGGCAGAGATCCTGAAAGAGCTTAGCCGTTATCCGGTCTCCACAAGACTCTCTTTATCGGGTACCATCATCGTGGGTCGGGACATCGCTCATGCGAAGTTGAAAGAGCGCATAGACAGCGGTCTAGGATTGCCCGAATATGTCAAGAACCATCCGATATACTATGCAGGACCGGCAAAGACCCCGAAAGGAATGCCTTCCGGATCTTTCGGACCTACAACGGCAGGGCGTATGGACTCTTATGTGGATCTCTTCCAGAGTCATGGCGGAAGCCTTATCATGATTGCGAAAGGTAACCGTAGCCAACAGGTTACAGATGCTTGTCATAAGTACGGAGGCTTTTATCTCGGCAGTATTGGCGGTCCTGCTGCAATCTTGGCACAGGATAGCATCAAGAAAGTAGAGTGTTTGGAGTATCCGGAATTGGGTATGGAGGCGATCTGGAAGATAGAAGTAGAAGACTTTCCGGCCTTTATTCTCGTGGACGACAAAGGCAACGACTTTTTCAAAGTGATCTCTCAAAAGTGTGAGGGTTGCGCTTTGAAGTAAACCTTATACCTCGTTGAACGATCGCATAGATAGCAGATACCATGATGCCGTCAGGGCATTGTTGGGAGAGTTATCGGGCGATGTTTCAAGAGAGATCTCCGTTAAGGATTGGCTGTTGTGCCTGTCCGGGTTTTTGGAGATCGCCACTATCGACAGCGGTCTGACCTTTGAAGGGCATTACGCAAGGCTTGTATACCTTCGTCATGACCCGGTATTTAAGGGCTGTTTACAGCTTTGCAGACGCATCGTGAACAGGTATATCAATTTTTTGAAAAGAGATCCGTCCGAACTTGTTGAAGATACGGAGCGACGTGCATTAGCTGCTTTCATAGGGCACTATTGCGGAGAGACTGCTCTCGGAACGGGTTTTATGGATAAGGAAGCGAACTCGCAGGAAGTACCTGGTGTACTTCCTTCGGGTTCGCTTCCCTCTTTTTTATATCTGGTAGTAGAAGAGATCGGAGAGACGAGTGTGAATGGCTGGGCGTATGGAGAGCATAAAGGAGTGTGGGAAGAGTATTATCTCACCTTTCTCTTCCGCCATATTTACCAGCATGGAGCTTATGACCGTTTGGGCGCACAGGTAGAAAGAGGCAGTGTGATACATCTTTACGACATTCGGGAAACGGCGGAGGGGTTGGTACCACTGTTTATAGTCGTAAGACCGGATATTATTCTGGATGTAACTTCCATAGCCGAATGTTTCGTCTCACACGACTTCTCCGATCCTATGCTCTTCTTGCTTGCAAGGCTCAAACCGCAAAGCCACTCGTGGTATCTGCTTCGGGGAGCTGTGGCGAATAAGTTTCTCGATGATCTTGCGACCTCTTCGGAGAGTGTCTCATTCACTTCTTCTTTTCACGCTGCATTCTGTGCAAATGCGCTCGGATTTGCTTATGCCCGGCTTCCCGTAACATTTGGTGAAGAGGCACAAAGCCAATACGACAACATCCGTAAGAGCATCCGGCTTCTGCGGAAAGAGCAGTTTGAAAGCGTTGCTTTGGAAGCAGAGATTCATGCACCCCTTTTCGGAATGAGGGGACGTATAGATATGCTCTCAAGAGACGGCAGCAGGCTGCTGGAGTTAAAGAGCGGAAAGCCCGGAAGGGGAGGGCATCCCCAACCGCCTCATGCCATTCAGACCATCCTCTATAACCTCATGAGCGAAAAGGCATTCGACTTTCCTCCGGAGCAGAGACAGAGTTACCTTTTGTACGCCACTACGGGCGATCTGTTCCCGATACCGGCTACCCGAAAGAGTGCAATCCTTGCAATGGGACTTCGTAATAAGATGGTCGGCATCCTGCTTCTCGGTTCAAAAGATCAAACAGGCGGGCAAAAACTTTGGGAGATATTGGAGCAATACCTTCGTTTGAATACCGACTCCTCGGAAAATCCTCCCTATGTCCGGGACGAATGCAGAGGTTTGTTGCTTTCCATGGGAGGCAGTCGGGATCCGCTTTTACACGCCTATCAGAGAGCTTATTTCGGTTTTTTGATGCGGGAAGAGATGGCTGCTTACACCAATCAACACAGCAATATGCTTCCCGACGGCACACACACGCCCCCTCACTCGCTTCCGCAGTGGTGGAATGAAAGGGAAGGAGAAGCGTGGACTAACCTTATATTGATGAAGAACAGCTGTACGGATGCCGATCATCCTCTGCTTATCTTCTCGTGGGGCGGCGATAAAGGGACAATGCCGGAGGTTGTACCGGAAGCAGGAGAGCTTCTAAGGCTCTATCCCGTATCTTCCGGAGCGGAGGCTTATCCCTGTTTGCGTTGCAGTGTTGCCGATACTTCGCCGGAAGGATTGACGGTAAGACTGTTGTACGCTCAACCCGATGCCGAACTTCTGCAACTGCGAGAAGGAAACAGCTATCACTTGGAACGCATCGGAGGTCAAAATATCGGAGTGGCGCACCAGTACAGAGCAATAATGGCTTTGGGGCGCACCACCTCACGGCGCAGAGACCTTATCCTTACTCGTGCAGCAGGTTTGGGACGGAGCACGGAGCCGTCTGCCTGTAAAAACGACTTGGACAGAATCGTACAGAAAGCACTTCGGGCAGAAGAGTACTTCCTGCTTGTCGGACCTCCCGGTACGGGAAAGACCTCTCATGCACTGCGGACGATGGTCGAAAGATTGCTTGCCGAAGGTAAACGGATAGTGCTGACAGCCTATACCAACAGAGCGGTGGACGAAATCTGTTTTGCCTTAGAGGAGATACCGCAAGCGGCAGGATACATCAAGGTGGGTAGGGAAAGCATCACGCCTCAATCCGTAAAACCGCATCTTCTTTCCGAGCGTACGGCTCACTGCCGATCCCGAAAAGAGATTCTCGATATTACGGAAAGTTGCCCCGTTTTTGTGGGCACGACGCTCTCTCTTCTGGGACACGCTCTGCTGTGGAGCAGGAAACCGTTCGATGTGCTTATCGTCGATGAAGCTGCCCAACTATTGGAACCTCAACTTTTGGGTCTGCTTACCGCCACTGTCGATGAGGATGGAGAGAGAAGAGAAGCGTTCAAAAAGTTCATTCTCATCGGGGATCACAAGCAGCTCCCTGCGGTAGTGGCGCAGGACAATGAAGGGCTTACAAGCATAGATCCACTACTGAAAGAGCACCGGATGGAGCAGCTCTCTCATTCGCTTTTTCAGAGACTTCTGGAGCATGCCAAGCGCAACAACCATACCCATCTGTACGATGCCTTGACCCTTCAAGGGAGGATGCACCCGAAGATAGAGGCTTATCCCTCATCCGCTTTTTACGACTCTCTGCTGAAACCATTGGGGTTGCCACACCAGCGAGAAGCACTGCTGCCGTTTGCTCTGTCGGAAGAGGAGGAGAGCCTCACCGCCATACTGAAAAGGGAGAGAGTACTCTATCTCGACACTCCGAGAGAACAGCACTCGGAACATAAGGAGAACCGGGCAGAGGCGGAGCAGGTCAAAAATCTGGTACAGACGCTTCTTGTCATGGCTCACACGGCAGGTAGGCGCATTGTCCCTACTCATCCCAAAGAGGCTACCGATCGGCTTTTGAGCCTTGGCATCATCACGCCATACCGCCGTCAGATCCTGACCATCAGACAGACGCTTCGTTCGCTTTCGGATGATGCGTTGCTGGTTTCGATGGTAGGTAAAGACTCTTTGCAGTATCTGCTCGATCATCTTGTGATAGATACGGTGGAGCGTTTTCAAGGCTCGCAAAGAGACATCATTCTATACTCTGTCTGCACCAATCAACCGTTTCAGATCTCTTTCCTTTCCGCCTCTTCGTTTCGGGATGAAGCCGGAAAAGAGATAGACCGCAAGCTCAATGTGGCACTCACAAGAGCCAGACATCAGATGATTTTGCTGGGAAACAGAGAGATACTGTCGCTTAGCAGAGGTTACAGCGGATATATCGAAAGAGCGGCGGAGGTACCCCTCGAAGCACTCTCAAAACAGGTGAAAAAGTAGCTCTTTTCGGGAGCTTTTATATAAAAACGGTCGGACGATCTGCCGCCGAAATCGCTCTCTTTTTTCTTCCGATTTTGTCCGGATAATTTTCTCTATTCTTCTAATCGGCTCTATAATAGTCATATATGAGAAATCGCGAATTTGGAAAAAATTTTTTCTCAGTCCGTTTCATGGGGCTTTTTCGCGTTAATAGGTGTGAATTTTAACGCCAACATCTGTAAACATTTTCTAATAGAGAAATCTGCTTTTTTAGGGATATTTTAAGGCGAAAATACTTAATTGGCTGATATTAAGTATTTTAGTGTTTTTGGCTAAACACTTTAATCGAATCCGGTAAACGTATTAAATGAAATCGGTAAACGTGTTCATTGAAAAATTAAACACGTTAAGCCGAAACAATATGCTCGTTTAGCGTTTTGGGTGAACAGGTATCGGAATTTGTGTTAATAAAATGACCTGAATTTAACAATTCGGTCGTGCTCTCAGAACGACACCTTTGATCCAAATAGAGAGAGGGAAAAACGGAAGGTATCCATCGGTATGGAATATATAAAAATGCCTCTCTGTCAGGAAGCTATTATTTCTTCTTTTTTGCCGGTTCCCATTAGGGGTCTGCTTCCCGGCTATCCGGAAAAATATTAGTATCTTTACCCATTATTTATAGATAATTGAGATGACGGTTATTACAAGACTATCCGGAAAAATATTGCTGTGTCTGCTCTTCTCGTTTGGAGTGATAAGCGGGGTGGATGCAGCTTCTAAGAACTACTACTATTTCACTTCACCTGCAAAAGTATGGGAGGAACAGCTGCCACTGGGTAACGGACGGATCGGACTCATGACCGATTCTCGCCTCAGCCATGAGACTATCACGCTGAACGAGATTTCGATGTGGTCCGGCTCTAAAGAGAATACGGATAACCCCAAAGCGTTGGAGTCGTTGGAAGAGATTCGTCGTCTGCTCTTTGCAGGGGAGAATAAGAAAGCCGAAGAACTCGTTTATCGCACCTTTGTTTGCGGAGGAAAGGGGAGCAATTACGGGAGAGGAGATATTGCCCCATACGGATCTTATCAGCTCTTTGGACGTCTGCATCTGAGCCACTACGGGATAGAACCCCAAGTGACAGACTACAAGAGAGCACTGGACATAGACAACGCACTGGCTGAAACCACCTTCTCCTCCGGAGGAGTGCAGTACAGCAGAAAATACTATACCTCTTTTGCAGACGATGTTGCAGTCATCGAACTGACGGCATCGGAGTCGGGCAAGCTCTCTTTCGACCTCGCCTGGAGCCGTCCACAGCATGCTCATTTCCGTCTTACCAAGAGTGGTGCCGTGATAGAAGGGGTACTCCCGGATGGTACAGGCGGCTATGGTAACAGATTTTTTGGAGAAGCACGTGTCGTTTTGCCCGAAGGCGGATCCATCTTCCCCAACAACGGCTCTTTGGAAGTACGTCAAGCCACTTCCGTACTCATCCTCATTGCAATGAACACCTCTTATGGTGGAGTGAACGAAAAGGAGAGGGTCACCAAGAGACTGGATGAAGTGGCAGCAAAAGCCTCGCTCGACTTTCTCAGAGAAGCGCATACGAAAGCATTCGGAGAGAAGTTCGGACAGACGGCAGACCTGTCTCTCGGAGAGCATCCCAACGAACAACTTCCGATGCCGGAGAGATTAAGACTGTTCCATGAAAACCATGAAGACCTTCCACTGGTTGCGTTGTATCAGAAGTTCGGACTCTATCTTTTGGTCTCTTCGACACGTGAAGGCGGTTTGCCGCCCAACTTACAAGGACTTTGGGCAAGCACCATAGCAACGCCTTGGAACGGAGACTACCATTTGAATATTAACCTGCAGATGAACTACTGGCCGGCAGAAACAGGCAATCTTTCTCCGCTTCACCGGACTCTTTCGGACTGGACACTGGATCAGGTAGAGAGTGGAAAGCGGACTGCAAAAGTGTTCTACGGAGCAAAGGGATGGGTTACTCACATTCTTGGCAACGTATGGCAGTTTACCGCACCGGGAGAACACCCTTCATGGGGTGCCACAAACACATCTGCGGCATGGCTCTGCCAACACTTGTTCAGACATTACAGATACAACCTCGATAAGGCTTATCTGAGAGAGGTATTCCCTGCAATGCTCGAAGCATCGCGCTTCTTTGTGGATATGTTGGTGAAAGATCCTCGCAACGGCTACCTTGTAACAGCCCCCACAACCTCTCCGGAAAATTCATACTACACACCGAAAGGGGAGGTCGTACACATATCTGCCGGATCCACAATGGACAACCAAATCATACGCGAGCTGTTCGGGAATACCATAGAGGCGGCTCGGATACTCGGTATCAAAGATCCGCTGCTGAAAACAATGGCTCAGAAGAGAGACAGCTTGATGCCTACGACAATAGGTGAAGACGGCAGAATACTCGAATGGCTTGAGCCATACAGAGAGGCAGAGCCGCATCACCGCCACGTCTCACACCTTTACGGACTCTATCCGGGCAGTGAAATCAGCTTGGAACACACACCGGATCTGGCGGCAGCCGCAAAGAAAAGCCTTGATGCACGTGGTGATGTGAGCACGAGTTGGTCTATGGCGTGGAAGATAAACTTCTGGGCAAGACTGCACGAGGGAGATAGGGCATTCAAGCTCATTACCGAACTTCTTCGCCCTTGCAGTGTGCAGGGTATGGACTATAAGGGGTACAGAAGCGGAACACTGCCTAATCTTTTCAGTGCGCATCCGCCTTTCCAGATAGACGGAAACTTCGGAGGTGCTGCCGGTATCATGGAGATGCTGTTGCAGAGCGAGTCCGGTGTGATAGAGGTAATACCTGCACTCCCTTCTTCTTGGCGTAAGAGCGGAAGCTTCCGCAACATTAAAGTAGTGGGAGATGCTCTTATCTCTGCCGAGTGGAAGGATGCCAAGATCGTTGCTTTTACACTGACGGCTTCTGCTCCTTATACTCATAAGCTGAAAGCGGACAAGGGATTGGAGACACTCCGACTGCAAGTGAAAGGAAAAGGTTCGGCTAAACGCCAAGGCGGTTACTGGATACTGAACCTCAAACCGGGCGATACGGTCTCTGCCCGTTAAAGATATAGAAGAGAATGGGAAAGAATAAGCTTGCCAAGTTTGCCGATATGGCTGCTCTGCCCAATGTGTACGAATATCCTTTCGGAGTGCTTCGTACCGGGGTGCAGTTCCCTTTCCGTGGAGAGTGGAGAGCCAAAGTGTTTGAGAATGATGCTCCCATTGTTTTGGAATTGGGCTGTGGCAGAGGCGAATATACTGTGGAAATGGGACGGATGTTTCCGGATAAGAACTTTATCGGAGTGGATATCAAGGGAAATCGTATGTGGACGGGAGCAACCACAGCCCATAGAGAGGAGCTTTCCAATGTGGCTTTCCTCCGGACAGAGATAGAGTTTATCGAGACATTTTTTGCTCCCGGAGAGGTGGATGAGATATGGATCACGTTCCCTGATCCGCAGATGAAAAAGGTGCGGAAAAGACTTACCTCTGTCCGGTTTATGCAGATGTACAAGAGAATCCTTGCTTCCAACGGAGTGGTACACCTGAAGACGGACAGCCCGTTTCTCTATACATTCACATCCGCAATGGCTCGGCACAACGGCTTGGAAGTGATCCGTTCCATAGAAGACATAGACAAAGAGGTGGACGAAGAAGATCCGTTGAGAAAGATTCGTACCTACTACGAAAGCCAATGGAGAGAACGAGGATTGACGATAAAGTATATCGTACTCTCTCCGGCACTGCTCACCGATCACTCCGAAGACCCTGACATAGAAATAGAGCCGGATAGTTACCGTAGCTTTAACCGGGAAAGAAGAGGCTCTCTTAACTTAAAATCGAATATATGACACTTAAATTATACCCCAATCTAATATTGGATGCCTTGCGGAATGTCCGCTATCCGGGCAAGAGCGAAGATATTGTCAGCGCAGGAATGGTACAGG
The DNA here is from genome assembly GCF_000769115.1 of Porphyromonas canoris. Classification (GTDB taxonomy): domain Bacteria; phylum Bacteroidota; class Bacteroidia; order Bacteroidales; family Porphyromonadaceae; genus Porphyromonas_A; species Porphyromonas_A canoris. Next base: position 404,387 of record NZ_JQZV01000013.1, read on the forward strand.
CTGACAGCATACACATAGCTGGCAATAAGGTTTCGTTTGAAATACATTTCCCGAAAGAGAATGACCCTTTTGCAAAGTCTCTTGTTCGGGCAGCAGAAACAGCCGTCAATACTTATATCTCTCCGGATGTAGAGGTAAAAGGAAATGTAACAGCCGTTTTCCCTAAAGTGGTGAAAGAGGAGAAACCTCAACTTCTTCCCGGTGTGAAGAATATCGTTGCCATATCTTCCGGTAAGGGAGGAGTGGGGAAAAGTACGGTTACAGCCAATCTGGCTGTTGCCCTTGCCGCTTCGGGCTATAAGGTGGGCGTGTTGGATGCAGATATATTCGGTCCAAGCATGCCTAAGATGTTTTGCTGCGAAGAGGCAAGACCCTGCTTGGAGAATATCAATGGTAAGGATCTTATCATCCCCGAAGAGAGTCATGGCGTCAAACTGCTCTCGATAGGATTTTTTGTTAATAAAGATGCTCCGGTACTTTGGCGCGGAAGCATGGCATGTAATGCCCTGAATCAACTTATAACAGAAGCGCATTGGGGAGAGTTGGATTACTTTCTCATCGACCTTCCTCCCGGTACCAGCGATATTCATTTGACACTTATACAGACTCTCGGCATCACGGGCGCAATAGTGGTTACCACGCCTCAGGATGTGGCTCTTGCGGATGCACGAAAAGGGGTGAATATGTTTTTGGATGAAAAAGTCAATGTTCCGCTCTTGGGTTTGGTAGAGAACATGGCATGGTTTACACCCGAAGAGCTGCCGGAGAATAAGTATTACATCTTCGGTAAAGAGGGAGGTAAACGCTTGGCAGAAGAGGTCGGAACCCATCTTCTTGGACAGATACCTCTCGTTCAAAGCATTCGTGAGGGGGGGGACAGCGGTGTACCCATCGCTGCCAATCCCGATAGCATTGTCGGACAGGCGTTCCGCGAATTGGCTGCCAAGGTAATCAAGAGCGTAGAGGAACGTAACACGACTCTCCCTCCAACGAAGAAAGTTGAAGTGACGCGCAAGTAATAACACAAACACAAATACTTATCGCAATGCAACAAGAACAAGCACAATTCCGGATAAGTAAGGTGGTGCAGAGTATCAATCCCTCCTTGCTTCTCTTTTTGGCGGCTTTGGCTGCTATCATTTTTGCCAACTCTCCCTGGCAAGCACAGTATTTCAACTTTCTCAATAATCCGATCAAAGTAAATATCGGAGATTACGGACTCTTTGAACATCACGGGAGACCGATGACGCTGCAAGAGTTCGTGAACGATGCTCTTATGGCTATATTCTTCTTCGTAATAGGCCTGGAGATTAAGATGGAGCTTCTTATAGGACAGCTCTCAAGCGTTAGAAAAGCGATGCTTCCGGTGGTTGCGGCCATAGGAGGAATGATAATACCGGTACTTGTTTTCTACGCATTTGTTCACGATGGAGGTATGGCAATGAGAGGTGCAGCCATACCTATGGCAACGGATATAGCTTTTGCTTTGGCTGTTTTAGCGGCAGTCGGCAAGCATGTCCCTCCTTGTCTGAAAGTCTTTTTGATGTCTTTGGCTGTTGTGGATGATATTGGCGGTATCATCATTATCGCTCTTTTTTACAGCGGACAGATACATCTAACCTCTCTGTTGATAGGGCTTGGTCTCTTGGTGGTAACTTACATCTTGGGACGTAAAGGGATGGACAAGGCGTACATCTACTATTTCATCGGTTTTATTGTCTGGACATTCTTCCTGCACAGCGGTATTCACACCACCATTTCCGGAGTATTGTTGGCGCTTACCATACCTTCTAAGTGTACAGTTCGCCTGCCTCAACTCAAGGAGAGTCTATCGGACTTTATCGGAGATTTCAATGGTAAGTACGAGATTGAAGCAGATAAAGCACAGAAACTTTCTCACCGTCAGCTGGTTCGTTTGCGTCTTTTGGAAAAAAAAGTGGAGCGTTCTATCTCTCCGCTTCAGTTCATTGAGCACGATTTAAGTCCGGTGGTAAGCTATATTATTTTACCTTTATTTGCTTTTGTCAATGCCGGTGTAACATTTGGAGGAGTTACGATGTCGGATCTTTTGGGACTGCCTATTGCAATATTCTGCGGGCTTTTTATCGGAAAGATGTTGGGTATCTCTCTCTTTACTTATATACCGAACAAGATTGGGATATTGAAATATCCTGAGGGAATGACGACACGAAATCTTATCGCTATATCTATTTTTGGAGGCATCGGCTTTACGGTTTCGCTCTTTATAGCCTCTCTTTCTTACTCTCCCGAAACAGCAGAAGGTGTAAATCTTCTAAACCAAGCAAAGATCGGAGTATTTTCCGGTACCATAGTTTCCGCTCTTGTCGGATTTTTTGCCTTAAACTTTGCTACGAGGCATCTGAAGAAATAAAGAAAATCCCCGATTTGAATCCAAATCGGGGATTTTTTATTTATGGCAATGTGTTGCAGCGTATTCTAAAAGACCTTTTCGAGCATCTCTCTACATCTGCCAAACTGTGCATTCTGTCTTTTCAGACGATCTATCAGAGCAGATAGCCTGAACAATGCCTCTTCTCCGGTATTTTGTCTCATATAAAATGGTAGCTTAATCAGAGGATCCGATGGCAGGTGTACAAATTCCCAAGGATGGAAATAGATATTGAAGTACTGTTTGTCTCTGTACGTGTAGATGCAGAGATCGTTGAATATATCCATCGGGAGATTGTGAAAACAGAGCCAAAAGAGAGGAAAACGTACTATTGGTGTAACGGATGCAGGCAGAACCAACAGCTGTTCGGGTGAGATAAACGGACGTGTCGGTTTACCTAAGTTGTTGTACCGTCCCGGCATCCACGTCGGATTCAGAGAGGAATCGTACTTATAACCTGCATTTTTGAGCGCATACCCCGATACATTCTGCATACGAGGCATACGGAATCCTACCACATCGTATCCGGTAATCTCTTGCAGCTTTAAGCGGGACGAGAGAAGATCATCTACATGGAAAGAGGAGTGATAATAGCCGTGTGAAGCTAGCTCGTGTCCTTCTTCCGTGATGCGTTGAACCAGATTCGGACGTTCCATTGCAAACGTTGCCGTACAAAAGAATGTTGCTTTTACATCCTTCTCTTTTAGTAGAGAAAGGATAGCTTCAGTACCGCGAGCCGATATTTCTATCTGCTTTTCAAATGGTATCGGATGACCAAACTCTACGGGAGCATCGAACTCCTCTATATCGAAACTTAAGAAAACCATCTTGATTGGAATACTTTAGGAAGGACACGAAGCTCCTTAAGAAGGACTTTCATGCCCATTCGGGATAAAACTACTTCATCTCTTACCTTTGCCGGAACGCCTTCCACTTTCAGGCGTTTTTTCACAGCTATCGAGATGAACTGTGTATCGAAGAGGAAAGAGTCTATATTCGTTTCCAGAAAAGCCTCTTTCCCTTTCCGGTTGAATCCTTTCAGACCGCCTTGTGTGTCTGTATATGGAAGACCGAGCAGTACTCTATTGACCAGATGAGAACCGTATGAGAGCAGTTTTCTCAAGGCAGGCAGACGATGCTGATAGCTTTTCCGCCTGATGGCAATCACCGCATCAGCTCCCGAAAGAAGGCTTTCGATAACATTGGTATAAGAAAACGACTCGAAAGGGAAGTCATAATCTGTGTACAGGATCAGGTCTGAGTCCGACATTTCTACACCTGAACGGAGAGCAAAACCTTTACCCCTGTTGACCTCGTAAGAGACATACCGCACGGCCCAAGGCAGATCGGCAATCTGTTGTTTCACCTCTTCGCTGTAATAAGAAAACGATCCATCCGGAGATATAATAAGAGAGATCTCCAACCTGTCCGAGTATTGCTCGGAGATAGAAGAGAGTTGCGTGTGCACTGCTTTCACCCACTCTCCTTTCGGTTTATATGCCGGGAGAATGATGTCTAACGTCTGTTTTTGCATATCAAAAGTGGCTCAAGGGTCATTCTTGCCCATAGGATGAGGGCAAAGATAACTCCAAGATTATTGTGGTCAAGTATTATTCTTCGGATTTTTACGGGACATATCACATCTATGGGGCAGATGACATAGAAGAAGAAAAAGAGAGCTGTGAATATCTTATCCGTTTTGGACATGTATCCTTTGGCATACACCCAAAGAAGATACCCCGTCATACCTATTATATAGGTGTGTCTTTCGGTGGAGTTCCCCCACACCATCAGCGTCATCATTACCGTTCCGAGCAGCATTGCTCCCAGCATCGGGCGCAGGCTGTCTCTTCTCTCCCTCTCTTTTGTCTGCATCAGACAGAGAGCTATACAGACTGTCGGTAAGAGTGTAGCAACAATGAGTATCGGTAGTGTATATTCGTAGATCTCCGGTAGTCCGGCTTTAGCAATGAAGCGGTAGGCTACTTCAAAACGTTCGGGAGCTTCCCGTATGGAGATTGCCTCAAACCATGAGCGGTAGTAAGGCAGAAGTCCGTCCACTCCAACCTTTAGAGCAGGAAGAAGTAACGCTATCACCGAAAATACTATTGCGTGTCCGATGTTTTTCCAAAAACGAGGATAGAAAAAGAGTAGTACTCCGGCAAAGCCGATATACACTTTTGTGAAAGCCCCTATGACTAACAGAAGTACCGCCGGAAGGTATCGTCTCTCTTCCATCCATTTGTAAATAAAGAGAAACATAGCAGTGGTGAGAAGGTTGAACTGGAACGACATGATGGATGAAACCATAATTCCCACAAGCAGGAAGAAGACTACGGCAAGTCGCTTACTATTCCAAACTTTACAGCTATACAAGGAGTAGAAGAATGCCGAATAGCTTGTGAGATTCCAGAGAGAAGCTCCCAGCCACCAAGGAAGGAAGGCAAACGGAGTGAAAAGCATCGAGAAGAGCGGACCGTACAAGTATCTGTCGAGCCCGTTTCCGGCAACCCCGGTATGATCCCAACCGGAATAGGGATTGATGCCTGCCCAGAAATCTTTAGACCCATAGGCAAATATCTGAAAGTTGTTTGCCTTTAGGGAGACCAGCTCGGTAGTGGAGAAAATCAAGGTAAGCAGTAATCCGAAGAAGAAGATGCTCTGCGGCTGCAAGAGTAGAGTCTTGACGCTCTTTTTCTGTGTCATTTGTTATCAAATGGTCATTAGAGTTCTCACAAAGATACCATTTCCGCTCGAAATTGTGTTTTCACTCCTGCCTTCGCTCATGAAAGGAGAACTAATGAAAACGGAGATGTGTTGCGCAAACACACCTCCGTTTTGAGTTATAACACATCAGGGACGAACAATTATAGAGAGCTCCAATAGTCGTCGGACTCTATAATTTCGATCATGATTTTTCTATCCTGCTTACGAGTGCTGTCCGGCTTCTCCTTCGGAGCCAATGCCACTCTCTTACCAAGCCCTCTGTACTTCAGTTTATCTTGAGGAACACCTCTGGAGATAAGGGCATTGACAACAGCTTTCGCTCTTTCATTGGAAAGTTTATCGTTGTACTCATCGCTACCCACATTATCGGTGAACCCGGATATAAGGAATCGTTTATTGTTATTCTGGAGCATGAAAGCCGCCGTTTGATCCAAAGACTGCTTAGAAGTATCGTCTATAACACTGCTGTTAAATGCAAAGAAGATTCCTTCCAGAAGCATAGGGATAGAGGTTGAAGGGAGAGATGCCGGAGCAACTTTTACTTCTTTTTCGACGATTTTCTCTATCACTTTTTCCACGTATCTTATCTCCGTTTTGGGCTGCATTATCTTAGGCTCTCCACCGATACGCATCTTTATACCTACACGAGCATACCAAAGTCCGGATCTGTCCATGTGTTCAAATGCCTGATAACCGCCTTCCATATTTAGCCCCCAATGATCGTTAAACCAAAGATTGATACCCACACCTCCGTGTATGGGTATAAGATGTTTTCTTTGTATCTGATGAGGAGTCTTGTATTCAACACTTTTTCCATCAATTTGAATCTTTGGGTTTCCCTTAGAAAAACCATTGTAGAAGTATCCTGTCCCTATTGTCAGATAAGGATCAAATAGTGGATTCGAACGAAAATATTCTCCGAGCCTATAGCGTATTCCCAAATTGGTCAGGAATGCAAACTCTTTGTCATAACTTACCGACTGGGTAAGATCCACAGCCCAATGGCGCCCAAGCTCTTTTCCGATGCCTATATGTCCTCCGAAGAGCACGCTCCTCTTATCCATAGAGATAAAGTAGTGATGAGCTTTTTTGGAAGCTTCTGCAATATCTATTCTGGAAAGTCCGAGAGCATTACCCCCAAGGGAGATTTCCCATGCTTTCTTTACGGATTGCTGTGCGTAACCTCCACTCACGATAAGGGTAAAAAGAAGTATCCGTAGTATTGTCTTCATGATTATTCTTCGCTATAAGTTACTTCGATCGGAGCCACTTTCCCCTCATATAGAGGGTTAATCTTTAGTTTGTATTGACCCGGGTGAGCTGGATCTTCAATAAGCTCTCTGTGTATGTTGTCCAAGCCATTCCAAGCTATGTTTCCACTTTTGCCGGAAGAAACAGACCAGTTGTATGAGACATATATTCTGGATCCTAACCGGACATTCTTTAGCTCAAATGTTGGTGCACCAAGAGTCGGATGTTTTTCGGATGTGTCTGCATAATCTTCCCCTCCATAATTGGCTTTGACGAAGAGTACTGTTTGTGCTTTTGCTTCTTCTTGTGTGAATGGCGGATAAAGTACGGTCATTCTTTCCGGTTTAATGGCTACCTTTCTCTTGCTTTGAGGGAATATAGCATCAAGATTTATGGTACTCGTATCAAGCTCTCCTGTTACTCTTTCAAACAATACGGTATCATCATCTTGTACGATCTTTTTATGCAATACAAGTTTTTTTATCTGAGGAAGATTTTGTACCGGCGGCACTTCAACGATAATTATTCCCTCCAAAACTCCCAAATACTTACCTAAGTCAAAGTCTACGGTGTAATACTCTCTCTCTCCTCCCCAAAGGTTACTCTTGTCGAGGATAAGATCCGAGTCTACTATTTTCTTCTTAATGGTAAAGTTGCCAAACATCTGATCTATGGTAAATGGTACCGAAATCTTATGTCCACCACCATCTAAAATAAATGAAGTCGGATCTTCAGGATTCGATATTCTGTATCCGGTAGCATAGTTGCCAAATCGTGGTCGACTATCGTCTATGAGATGAGCCGGAACGGGTTCCCAAGGAGAGCCAGGCTTGCGATGGATTTCTATAGCAGAATTGATTTGAAGAATATTATGTCCCATAACATAAAAAATGGAACGAAGCCTAACCCTTGCATGAATTCTGTTTGGAACAAAAGTGTTTCTAGCAGCTCTTCTTGTTTTACCTTTATATTTAACAAATGGAGCCCCAAATGATGCCATGTCTTTGAATGGCAACAGGTTCAGAGGTATGCGAAACTCTCCGTTGGTATCTGCCACAAAAGCTAAAGCCGGATCTAATCCGGGCATTCCCGTGACAATACTTCCCGGAGCCAACTCTCCATTTTTATCATAGACCTTATAAAGAACCCCATCGGGATGACTGTATTCACTGAAGTTTGCAAGAGAAAATTGTGCAATAACGTTGAACATATTGTCTATAATGGGAGTCTCTGCTCCGGGAGTTCCTGGTACAGGAGGTACGAAGTCGGTATTGCCACACTCACAAGAAGCACTTATGAACTCGTAAAAGTCGTCAAGAGAGTTCTTTTCGCAATCCCACGGCTCGTTTGTGTTTCTGTTTCTGATAGGATTTGTCGTTCCACATCTTTTCGCAAGATCTTCTTTCCAAAGCTCATAGGTAGAAAGACCATTGTTTCCATTTTGTCCATTCTCCCCGTCTTTTCCATCATTCCCATCCTTACCATTGGATCCATTTTCTCCTTTAGCTCCCATTAGGAAAGCCCAAAAGTCTGCCTCTGAATTGGCTTCAGGTGGCCATTTTTCTCCCGGTTTATGTGGATGCGGTACATTGCCGGAAGAGATGAACTTCTTCCAGACTTCATAAGCAGAGTCTCCGTTATTACCTTTTGCACCATCCTTGCCATCTTTACCATCCTTTCCTTTAGCAGGAATACCTGTGTCTTTGTCTCCTATCCACCAGTTCCCGTTTTCGCCAATGTGTGGAGAGATACCGTTTTGTCCATTCTCTCCATTCTCTCCATCCTTACCGTCTTTACCTTTGGCTGGGACACCGGTGTCCTTGTCTCCTATCCACCAGTTTCCGTTTTTGCCAATGTGCGGAGAGATACCATCTTGTCCATTCTCTCCATCTTTGCCATCCTTACCATCCTTACCGTCTTCACCTTTGGCAGGGACACCGGTGTCCTTGTCTCCTATCCACCAATTGCCGTTCGAGCCTATGTGTGGAGAGACACCATCTTGTCCGTTTTCTCCATCTTTGCCATTGTTACCGTCTTTACCATCTTTACCTCTGGCAGGAATGCCCGTATCTTTGCTACCAATCCACCAGTTACCATTTGTGCCGATGTGTGGAGAGACTCCATCTTTACCATCTTTCCCGTCTTTGCCTTTTAGGTAGAGAAAGAAGTCGGGAATATTTGTACCTCCATTCCATATAATAATCTTTTTTTCTACCTGTCGCTTCCATATTTCGTAAGCTGATAACCCTGCCTCTCCTTGAGGCCCTCTTTCTCCTTGAGGTCCTTCGGGAAGTATAAAGTCTACTTTTTCACATGCTGTTAATCCTACAATTAGCAGCAACAAAAGAAATAATCCCTTGAAGAGAAAACGGTTTTTACTCATAGTTGTAAATCAAATGATTCATTTTTGTGTGTTTGTATTTTCTATTTATGATAAAAATCGCTTACTGTTATTCTATCTTTAACGAGTCGTATCGGTAACTAAAAGATATACATCTCATAGTAACAGGCTCTTAAATATTTCTTTTCAACCCACAATTTTAGCAATAAATGGTTTGGAAACCAAATTATTTATCAAAATAGTTGAGATTTTTTATTTTGAGTGTGAGTGTAAATATAATTTCTCGTTGATATTTTCTTGCATCATGATACTTCGTTTTGTGATAAAGAGGAGAGGCTGATTTAGTTTAAAAACAAGTTCTAAAGACGATTTTATAGGCATCTATTGGTAGGTTCAAACAAATTACATATTTTTGTAGCGAAATAGAATAACATTTTCAAACACTACAACAAAAAACTACATGTGATATGCACTCTCAAGGAATATGCAAGAGAGTATCGGTGCTTATAGCACTAAAGATTCCATGTCAGATTGGCACAAATTGACACTTAGAGTTACGACTTTAAGTGGTTTTTTCGTGCAATCTTTTGAGAGCCATATCCGGAACAGAAAACTATATTACTAACATTATAAAAATAGATTCAGAAAGAGAGTTTTTGACACTTGTCAAGTTCCTGCCAAAGTAAAAAGCCTCTATGATTTTTGTTGAATACATGAGGTGAGACGAATTGAAATACTTTTTAGCAGGATATATGTATGGCAAAGCAAAAAACACATGGAAGATATCTTTTATGGGACTACTGCCTATAGTCATACTTACTAAACAAGATAAAGGAGCTTTCTTTCTCTGCTACGAAAACTAATGTTTTATCACTTATAAAACTCAATACAGCTTATGATGACCAGCGAACAGTATGTAGAAAGTCTGAGAAAAATGAATCTTCAGGTCTATTTTATGGGAGAAAAGATCGATAATCCTGTGGATCACCCAATGATAAGACCTTCGATGAACTCAGTAGCAATGACTTACAAACTGGCAGAAATGGAGGAGTACAAGGATCTCATGACTGCCACAAGTAATCTTACAGGCAAGCGAATAAATAGATTTTGCCACCTTCACCAAAGTACAGAAGACCTTAAGAATAAGGTGAAAATGCAACGCCTCTTGGGACAGAAGACAGCTTCTTGCTTCCAACGTTGTGTGGGTATGGATGCATTCAATGCAATCTATTCTACAACGTTTGAAATGGATAGAGAGCTGGGAACAGAGTACCACAAGCGTTTTGTGAAGTACATGGAGTTTGTGCAAGAGAATGACCTTGTGGTGGATGGTGCTATGACTGACCCTAAGGGTGATAGAAGTCTGTCTCCTTCTCAGCAACCCGATCCGGATCTCTATGTACACATTACAGAAGTGCGTCCGGATGGTATTGTGGTAAGAGGTGCTAAGGCTCACCAAACAGGGGCCGTGAACTCTCACGAACACTTGATTATGCCTACTATCGCAATGAAAGCAGAAGATTCGGATTACGCAGTCTCTTTTGCTGTGCCAAGTGATGCCGAAGGTGTGATAATGATATACGGACGTCAATCTTGTGATACAAGAAAAATGGAGCCGGGAGCAGAGATTGATCTAGGAAACTCTGAGTTCGGCGGACACGAAGCTCTTGTTGTCTTTGATGATGTATTTGTACCGAACGAACGCGTATTCATGTGTAAGGAGTACAAGTATGCTGGTATGATGGTAGAAAGATTTGCCGGTTACCACAGACAGTCTTATGGTGGTTGTAAGGTAGGAGTAGGGGATGTCCTCATCGGTGCTGCTGCTCTCGCTGCGGACTATAATGGCGTGCCTAAAGCAACACACATCAAAGACAAACTGATAGAGATGATTCACTTGAATGAAACTCTATATTCTTGTGGTATAGCTTGCTCATCCGAAGGAACTCAAATGGATGCAGGCAACTATATGATAGATCTTCTTCTTGCAAATGTATGTAAACAAAATATCACAAGATTACCATACGAAATAGCGCGTCTTGCCGAAGATATTGCAGGAGGTCTTATGGTTACGATGCCTTCTGAACAGGATCTCCGTCATCCGGAACTTGGTCCTATCGTTAAGAAGTATCTTGTGGGAGCAACAGGTAAGGATACAGAGAATCGCATGAGAATACTACGCCTTATAGAGAATATCACTCTTGGTACTGCAGCAGTAGGATATCGTACAGAGTCTATGCACGGAGCCGGATCTCCTCAAGCTCAACGCATCATGATTGCAAGACAAGGAGACTTGGAGGCCAAGAAAGAGTTGGCTCGTGCTATAGCCAAAGTGGATGTCTCTAAAGACAAGTAAGCGATATCCTTTATATTTATAAATGGTAGAGACACTTTTGGCAGAAGAGATTGAACCCATACTACGCGACAAGGTAAGTCCGTTGTTGCGTAGTCATGGGGGCGATTTGCAGCTTGTAAAGATAGATGATCGCACGATACATGTCCGTTTTACGGGAGCATGTAGATTCTGTCCGGCAGCAAATGAGACCCTTGAGAAAGTGGTACAAGCTGCATTAAGAGAGCATCTGGAAACAGAAGACGTGTATCTCTGTCTGGAAAGTGGAGTAAGTGAAGACCTTCTGAACGAAGCTAAGAGAATATTAAGAAAAAACAGCAAGTTATGAACAGAGATGCCCTAACGCCTTTTAAGTCTAAAGTCGTAACAGCGGATGAGGCCGTTAAGCATATCCAGAACGGAGATTTAGTCGTTCTTTCTCATGCAGCTGCAGTACCAAAGCTGTGTGTAGATGCATTGGTAAGAAATGCAGAGAAATTCAAAAATGTGAAGATCTATCACATGCTTTGCCTTGGTGAAGGTAAGTACATGGCTCCTGAAATGGCTTCTCATTTCAGACATGTAACCAACTTTGTGGGAGCTAACTCGCGTGCAGCTGTGGCTGAAAATCGTGCCGATTTCATTCCGGGATTTTTCTATGAAGTTCCGAGTATGATGAGACAAGGGCTCCTTCCTGTGAATGTCGCGATAGTACAGCTTTCTGCTCCCAATGAAGAAGGGTATTGCAGCTTTGGTATTTCTTGCGACTATACCAAGCCGGCAGCAGAAGAGGCTAAAATTGTTATCGGGGAGATAAATGCTCAAATGCCTTTTGTAGGAGGAGACAATACTATACATCTTTCTGATATAGACTTTATCGTAGAGGCAGATTATCCTCTTTACACGATACCTCAACCTAAGATCGGAGAAGTGGAAGAGGCGATAGGAAAAAACTGTGCCGAACTTGTAAAAGACGGCGACACTCTTCAACTGGGCATCGGAGCCATTCCGGATGCTGTGCTTCAGTTCTTGAAGGATAAAAAGGACTTGGGCATCCACACAGAGATGTTTGCGGATGGAGTCCTTGAGTTGGTAAGAAGAGGTGTGATTACAGGAGCAAAAAAAAGTTTACATCCGGGTAAGATGGTTGCCACATTCTTGATGGGAACTCAGGATGTATACGACTTTGTCAACAACAATCCCGATGTTGAGCTCTATTCTGTGGACTATGTGAATGATCCGAGAGTTATTGCACAAAATGACAACATGATAAGCATCAACAGCTGTATAGAGGTGGATCTCATGGGACAGGTGGTCTCGGAGTGTATAGGACCTAAGCAGTTTAGCGGAACCGGAGGACAAGTGGACTATGTTCGTGGTGCTACTTGGTCTAAGAATGGTAAGAGCATTATGGCTATGCCTTCTACAGCCAGCAAGGGTACGGCTTCAAGAATTGTTCCTAAGGTAGCAGATGGTGCTGCCGTGACGACCCTCAGAAATGATGTGGATTATATTGTAACGGAGTATGGTATAGCACGTCTGAAAGGGAAGTCGTTAAGAGAAAGAGCGGAGGCTTTGATCAGCATTGCTCATCCCGACTTCCGTGAGGAACTTTTGAGCTATTACAGTAAACGTTTTGGATGATACTAACATTTCTTATTTATATTCTATTATGCAACTTTTTAAACTGAAGACTACTATTCATAGCTTTGACTCCTTTAAGGAGTTTGCTCAAGCATTCGATCTTGGAGCTAAAGACTTGGTCATCACTAATGAGTTCTTATATGAACCATTCATGAAAGAGGCTGATATTCCTTGCCATTTTGTGATGCAAGAGAAGTATGGACTCGGGGAACCTTCGGATGAAATGATGAATAACATCCTGTCTGATCTTCGTGGAGTGGATTATGACCGGGTTATCGCAATAGGTGGAGGTACTGTGATAGATATCTCTAAACTGTTTGTATTGAAGGATATGACGGATGTCTTGCAAGCATTTGATCGCTCTATCCCTTTGATAAAAGAGAAAAAGCTGGTTATTATTCCTACTACTTGTGGTACAGGTAGTGAGGTTACCAATATATCTATCGCAGAGATCAAGAGCAGACATACAAAGATGGGATTGGCAGATGATGCAATTCTTGCAGATGATGCTGTTATCATTCCTGAGTTTTTGCGTGGCTTGCCATTTAAGTTTTATGCCTGCAGCGCAATAGATGCTCTTATTCATGCAATAGAGGCGTATGTTTCGCCTAAGGCTACACCGTTTACTCGGATCTTTAGTGAAGAGGCTTGGAATATTATTTTGGATGTATTCAAGAAAATAAGAGAGCATGGTCCGGACTATCGCTTTGAAAAGATGGGAGAGATGATCATGGCAAGTAATTTTGCAGGAATTGCTTTCGGTAATGCCGGAGTGGGTGCTGTTCACGCGCTCTCTTATCCTCTCGGAGGAAACTATCACGTACCACATGGAGAAGCGAACTATCAATTCTTTACAGAGGTCTTCAAGGCTTATCAGAAGAAAAATCCTTTTGGTGCAATAGTGGAAGTCAACTGGAAACTCTCTCGCATTCTTGGATGTCAGCCGGAGGAAGTTTATCCTTGTCTGGACCAACTTTTGGGCTGTCTTATAGATAAGAAGCCGCTCCGAGAATATGGAATGAAAGATGAAGAGGTAAGGGGCTTTGCAGAAGCTGTCATAAAGACACAGCAGCGTCTCTTGGCTAATAATTATGTAGAGCTATCTGTGGATGAAATAGAAGAGATATATAGAAAGCTTTACTAATCTGATCTTGGCTTTTTGATCGTAAGATCTTGAATTGAAATATAGGAAAATCACAACAATAACGTATTAAACAAAGAACATGGACATTAAAACAATGGTGCAGCGCGCTCGTGTTGCACAAGTGCAGTATGAGCAAACCTTTAATCAAGAAGCTGCAGACATGGCAGTAAAAGCTGCAACAAAAACAATTTACGATAATGCAGAAATGTTGGCTCGTTTGGCTGTGGATGAAACAGGAATGGGTGTTTACGAACATAAGGTTGCGAAGAATCGTAACAAGTCTAAGGGTGTTTGGTACAACCTTCATGACAAGAAATCTATGGGTATTATTGGTATAGATCAGCGTACCGGTCTTATCGAGATAGCTAAACCTATTGGTGTTATTGCCGGTATCACTCCGATGACCAATCCTATCGTAACTCCGATGTCTAAGATTGCGTTTGCTCTTAAGACCAAGAATGCTATTATCATTGCTCCTCACCCAAAAAGTAAAGAGTGTTCAGGCATGGCTGTAAAGCTAATCAAGGAGGCTGTAAAACCACTTGGTGTTCCTGAAGATCTGATTCAAATGATAGAAGAACCATCTATTGAGAAGACACAAGAGTTGATGGCTTCAACAGACGTGGTTGTTGCCACCGGAGGTATGCCTATGGTACATAGTGCTTATTCTTCAGGAAAGCCTTCTTTTGGCGTGGGTGCCGGTAATGTTCAGGTGATTTTGGATAGTCATATCGACTATGACGATGCTGCTGAAAAGGTCGTAACAGGTAGAGCATTTGATAATGGCATTATATGTTCGGGTGAGCAGTTCTTTGTGTATCCGAAGAAAGATAAGGAAGAAGTGCTCGCAGCATTCCAACGTCATGGAGGATATATTGTTCCTGAAGAAGATCGAGATGCTGTTGTTGGAGCTATCTTCAAAGATGGAAAACTTGAGAGAGATATTGTAGGTCAAAGTGTAGAGTTTATTGCAAAGAAGGCAGGAATAAAGGTGCCTGCGGATGCTCGTGTACTTATAGTTCAAGCACATGGTATAGCCCACGAAGATGAAATCTGTAAAGAAAAAATGTGTCCGGTACTTGGATGCTATGGCTATACTCATTTTGAGGAAGGTATTGAGATGATGAAAGCCAACCTCTTCATGGAAGGTAGCGGACACACAGCGGGTGTTCACTCCAATAATCAGGCAAACATCATCAAGGCTGGTTCAGAAATCTCTGTTTCCAGAGTTATTGTTAATGCTTCTTGTGCTACGACAGCGGGAGGTTCTATTCAAAATGGTTTGGCTGTAACCAACACTTTGGGGTGTGGTACTTGGGGAAATAACTCTATTTCAGAGAACTTTACCTATAAACATATGCTCAATATCACAAGAGTAGCTCCTATCTCTGCGAGGATTCAAGTTCCAACAGATGAAGAGATTTGGGCATAACATAAATAGAATAGTCGTTTTATAATTTATACTGTAAAGTTCCGGGGCTGTCTCTGCATGGTAGCCCCGGGTAGCTTTGTTCCCCAATAAGGCTTTGCAGATGGAGAAAAAGAGTTACATTTGTTCCGAAGAACCATTGTCTTAGATTTTTTTCTTGCAATACGCCACTCCGATAGCCTCCAAATACATTCTGTTAATAAAGAAGGGTATAGAGGCGATGTTGGAAAGACATAATGTTAAATAAACTAATACAAACAGAGATTTATGGACTTTTCTCAAACCAAACAAGAACAAATGTTCCTTGAGATGATCCGAGAGTTTGCTCAGAAGGAAGTGCTCCCTCTGGCTGCTGAGATTGACGAACAAGAACGTTTCCCCATCGAAACGGTAAAAAAGATGGGAGAGATAGGGCTGATGGGTATCCCCATTCCGGTAGAATACGGAGGAGCGGGAGCTACCAATCAGATGTATTCTATGGCAGTAGAAGAACTATCTCGCGTATGTGCTACCACCGGTGTAGTCCTTTCTGCGCACACTTCTCTTTGTGTGGCTCCTATATATGAACATGGAACAGAAGAACAGAAGAACAAGTATCTTCCCAAGCTATGCTCCGGAGAATGGATAGGAGCATTTGGCCTTACAGAACCTAATGCCGGAACAGATGCTGCAGCTCAACAGACTACTGCGGAAGATAGAGGTGATCACTATGTCCTTAATGGTAACAAGATCTTCATTACAAATGCGGAGTATGCACATGTCTATATCGTATTTGCTATGACAGACAAGTCGCAAGGGACAAAAGGTATCACTGCCTTTATCGTAGAGAAAGGAACCCCCGGTTTTTCTATCGGAAAGAAAGAGTTGAAGTTGGGTATCCGTGGATCTGCAACATGCGAGCTTATATTTGAAAACTGTATCGTTCCTAAAGAAAACCTCTTGGGACGTGTCGGAGGAGGATTCAAAGTGGCTATGAAGACACTTGATGGAGGTCGTGTCGGAATAGCTTCTCAAGCATTGGGTATAGCACAAGGTGCCATGGATGAGACTGTGAAGTACACTAAAGAGCGTAAGCAGTTCGGGAAGAGTCTCGCCAAGTTCCAAAATACACAATTCCAGTTGGCAGATCTGCAATGTCGCATAGATGCCGCACGTCTTCTTGTGCGCTTGGCAAGCTGGAAGAAAGATATGGGCATGCCGTACAGCATGGAATCCGCAGAAGCAAAACTTTATGCTGCAGAAACGGCTATGGATATGACAGTAAAGGCTGTACAATTCCATGGAGGATATGGTTACACCCGTGAATATCCAGTAGAGCGCATGATGCGTGATGCCAAGATTACCGAGATATATGAAGGAACCAGCGAAGTGCAACGCATGGTTATTGCTGCTAACCTACTAAAATAATCGCCGATCATGAAAATAGTTGTTTGTATAAAGCAAGTGCCAAATACTACGGAGATAAAGCTGGATCCTGTAAAAGGAACACTGATCCGTGATGGAGTGGTAAGTATAATGAATCCTGATGATAAGGGCGCATTGGAACAGGCGCTTTTGTTCAAGGACAAGTATAATGCACATGTAACGGTAGTAACCATGGGACCTCCTCAAGCGGAAGCCATTTTGAGGGAAGCGTATGCCATGGGAGCAGATAGGGCTATTCTTGTAAGCGATAAGAAGTTTGGAGGAGCCGATACTTTGGCTACCAGCTATACTCTTTCAAGAGCTTTGGCAAAGATCGAGTGTGATGTGATCTTCGCCGGTCGCCAAGCGATAGACGGTGATACTGCACAGGTAGGACCACAGATAGCCGAACAGCTGGATCTTCCTCAGATTACTTATGTAGAAAGTGTGGACTATGACGGCAGCAAGACTTTGACCGTTCGTAGAGGAACAGAAGAAGGACACGAGATACTCGAAGTAGATCTGCCCTGTATGCTTACATTCCTTGTCTCTGCATACAAACCCCGCTACATGCGTGTAAGAGGTATTATGGAAGCTTACGATAAGCCTATCGAAGTTTGGGGTACAAACGAGATAGAAGTAGATCCTACCCGTATCGGTTTGGCAGGATCTCCGACCAACGTGAAGCGTTCGTTCACCAAAGGTGCAAAAGCGATGGGAGCCATGCACGAGGATATTACAGCGGAAGAAGCTGCAGATATCATATTTAATAAGTTGAGAGAGAAATTTATCATCTGATTCCTAACCCCTCATACTAAAGACAATGAATAAAGAACAATATAAAGGAGTAATGGTCTTCGCAGAGCAACGCGAAGGAGTCATTCAGAATGTTGCTTACGAGTTGATAGGTAAGGCTCGTGAATTAGCAGAGGCTTTAGGAGAAAAAGTCACAGCACTTTTGTGTGGTTATAATGTTGCAGACCAAGCAAAGGGGTTGATAGCAGCAGGTGCAGACACTGTTCTCGTTGTAGATGATAAGCATCTGGAACACTACGTGACAGAGCCTTATGCACAAGCCGTAACACACGTTATCAACAGCAAAATGCCTGAGATTGTGCTACTTGGTGCCACAACTATCGGGCGAGACCTTGGTCCTCGTCTTTCTGCTCGCCTTTTGACCGGACTTACAGCAGACTGTACCTCTCTCGAAATAGGGGATGATCGTAATCTTTTGATGACTCGTCCTGCTTTTGGAGGAAATCTCATGGCAACGATTATCAGCAAGAATCATCGCCCACAGATGTCCACCGTTCGTCCGGGAGTGATGAGACGCAAAGCCATGGAGTATGATCGTACAGGGGAGGTGGAAAAAATCTCCGTACCATTCGATACATCCAAATTCCGTGTGCGTTTACTTAAGAGAGAAAAAGAGGAGAAGAACATGATAGACATTACCGAGGCGCACTTTATCGTCTGTGGTGGTCGTGGAGTGGGAACTCACGATGGCTTCTCCAAGCTCTCGGAACTTGCTAAGACTATCAATGGAGAGATCGCTTCTTCACGCGCTATGGTAGATGCCGGTCTTGTCGGACACGAAAGACAAGTAGGGCAGACCGGAAAGACTGTTCGCCCCGATGTCTACATGGCAATAGGTGTTTCCGGAGCTATACAGCACTTGGCCGGAATGGAAGAGAGCGAATACATCATAGCCATAAACAAAGACAAATATGCTCCGATATTCCAAGTGGCAGACTTAGGCGTTGTAGGAGATCTTCATAAGGTCGTACCTATCCTTACTGCCAAGATAAAATCGGCACAGCAAGAAAAGAAATAAGCGATAAGTGTTAGTGTTTAACTTGAGACTCCTCCCGGTAGCCCTTGCGGAACTATTCGGGAGGAGTCTTTTTTCTTTCGGAGATAAGACAAAGCTGTGATATTGAAACATACGACCGGAAGGAAGACATTTTTTAGAAAGAACCTGTTGAAAAAGTCCTTTTAACCTGTTGCGAAAGTAAGCTGATACCTAAGAATGTTTGAAATCGAGGTTTGCTTTTCGGAGTTCATGTTTTTGTTTTTGTAAGCCAAGATTTGCTTTTAGGGATTCACGTTTTGTTTTTTGCAAACCAACATTTGCTTTTAGGGAATTATCTCCTTGTTTCCGGTTTTAACCATATCAAGAAGGAGAAGTAAAAGTATTCTGCACACTTTTAGAGAGTGTAAACAGAAAGTTTATTCCGGGGATAGGGCTTTTACTTTCTTTTTTTGCAATCTTTTCGAGGATATCTCTCTTCTGATTGTATTGGTAAAATCAAGCACCCCTGAAAAGGTTTTCTTCCTTTATTTTACCTTGAAAATGAAAATGCCCTACGGGCTGATATTACTTAGAAAAGATTGTTGTTTTCAAACTTTAGAAGTTCTTTACTTTCTAAAAGTGTTTTCTTTATGATAAGTTTTAGGGATCTTCCCACATTGGAAGTGAAAAAGAATAAACAATAGATGGTAAGGTCATCAAAGCAGAATCTTTAGTCTGATGGTTGAGATTTATTTTTCATAAAATCAATTTCTTATTTTGTTTCTGAGTTTAGGTAATATTATTCTGATAATCGGCTGTTCAAATAACTCCGGCATCTTATCTCTTTTGTGTGTATTTTGTTTGATTTGTATATTTATTTTTAATGGTAGTTAAAAGCACCCTTTCTTGTTATGTTTATTATAAAAGGTCGTATCTTTGTGCAACCGGATTGTTTATTTTATTTCACTCGTCAGTAGAGATTTAGAATAAGATTATAAATAGTTTCGAGGGTATATAAGATTTTAGAGTATAAATTCAATGTAGAGAGTTTTCGAGGTATTTTTCTGTCATCTTGCGGAAAGGGTTGTTCCGCAAGACACCTCGTAGCTTTTACGACTTAATTTACAAACATTTATGGTAAGAAAAACATTATTTGGTTTCTTTGCGTTGCTGCTTACACTGACTGTGTATTCTTGTAGCGACCTGAACTTCCATCTGCCTCCGGGTCCTAAGGGAGGAGATGGTAAGTCTGTTTATGAAATCTGGAAAGAACAAGTTGAACTTGGAAAAGTTAAGTGGCCAAAGGACAGAGTTTCTATGGCTGACTTCCTTATCTATATAAAAGGAGAAAAGGGAGATAAAGGGGAAAATGGAAAATCTGCATACGAGCTTTGGAAAGAGCTTATAGCAAAAGGAAATACCCCAAATCCACACAATCCTTCTGAAATGTGGCCTGTAGAAAGGAATACAGAGGCAGACTTTTGGGACTTTATCACCGGTAGAGACGGTAATACACCGTATGTTGGCGAAAATGGCAACTGGTGGATCGGCGGTAAAGATACGGGAGTGCTTGCAAGAGGTAAGGATGGAATCGATGGCAAGAATGGTCTCTCTGCTTATGAACTTTGGAAACAAGAGGTCTTGGCAGGAAGAATAGATTGGCCAAAAGATAAAGTAGAAATCTCCCATTTTTTCCAATACCTGAAAGGTAAAGATGGTAAAGATGGAAAGGATGGCGTTACTCCACATATCGGTCCTAATGGTAACTGGTGGTTTGGAGACGAAGATACCGGTGTACCTGCTAAGGGTAAAGATGGTAAAGACGGAGTTGCCGGCGTTACTCCACATATTGGAGAGAATGGTAACTGGTGGATTGGTGATAAAGATACCGGTGTACCTGCCAAGGGTAAAGATGGTAAAGATGGCCAAGATGGTCAAGATGGTGTTACTCCACATATTGGAGAAAATGGTAACTGGTGGATTGGCGACAAAGATACCGGTGTACCTGCCAAGGGTAAAGATGGTCAAGATGGTCAAGA
Organism: Porphyromonas canoris; assembly: GCF_000769115.1. Taxonomy (GTDB): domain Bacteria; phylum Bacteroidota; class Bacteroidia; order Bacteroidales; family Porphyromonadaceae; genus Porphyromonas_A; species Porphyromonas_A canoris. Next base: position 424,900 of record NZ_JQZV01000013.1, read on the forward strand.
CGGGGTTACTCCACACATTGGCGAGAATGGTAACTGGTGGATTGGCGACAAAGATACCGGCGTACCTGCCAAGGGTAAAGATGGAAAGGATGGAAAAGATGGAACGTCTCCACATATTGGTCATAACGGTAATTGGTGGATTGGAGACAAAGACACCGGAGTGCCTGCCCAAGGAGAAAAGGGTAAAGATGGAGCCGATGGTCTAAGTGCATATCAGTTGTGGGTTAAAGATGTTAAGGCAGGTAAAATAACAGATCCTGAAACAGGGAATCCATGGCCGGTTGATAAAATTACTCTTACGGACTTCTGGAAATACCTTCGCGGTGCTAAGGGAGACAAGGGAGAGAAAGGTAATGATGGAAAAGATGGATTGTCTGCTTATGAAATCTGGAAGCAAATGGTTCTTAAGGATCAGATAAAAGATCCTAATAATCCTACTCAAAATTGGCCAAAGACAAAGGTGGACGAAAATCACTTCTGGGAATTCCTTACAGGTAAGAACGGAGTGGATGGTCTTTCTGCATACGCTCTTTGGAAGAAAGAATTGGAAGAAAGATTTGATGGTCCTAAGCCATTGATGAACTACAGAACAGGAGAAAAATGGCCAAAAGAAAAGAACAGCATGGATGACTTCTTTGACTATCTACGTGGTAAAGATGGTAAAGACGGTAAAGATGGTAAGCCGGGTGAGCCGGGTAAACCAGGTGCTGAAATAACTATTTTGGCAGGAGCTCCTAACGTTATTGCTCAATACACTCAGATCAATTATAGTGAATATGTCAGTGTTAAGGATGGCAGTGTTCAGTATAGAGTATATGATAAGGAAGGGAAACCAGCTCCAGGGGCTGTCGTTACAGGTCTTCCTGGTATGGCTGAGACCAAGAGCTATACAGCCGATCATGAAGGTTACTTTACCGTAGAAAAAGAAGATCTTCCGGAGATCCAAGATGTCCAAGCACGTTGGGGTAAAGTTAAGTCCGTTACAATACAAGGACAACCGGCAGCAGAATCTGCTCCTAATACTTATGTTCCTAACAGAATTAGAACAAGAATAATATTTGAAAATCCGAATGTTGCCTCTGAGGCTAATAAACCAATCTTGTCGGATAGCCATATTTTAGGATTCCGTATTCAAAGAAAAGTCGATCCTAATGGAGCTTGGGTGGATCTTCCAAGTTATTTGCCTGATTTGACTAATATCGTCATTGCATCTTATTTAACAAATGGAAATGATCCGAATACCATTACAAATCAAGAATTGGCTTCTATTGCTCGTGCTACAGATGTTGTGTTGCTTCCAACAAAGCGTTATGTGATGACCAACAAGTATGAGTTTAAGAATAACTACTCGGATTATTGGGATGGAACAAAGAAGTACTTCTCGGTAAAGCAAAAGACATCCTACTACGGAGAGAATCCTCAGTGGAATGGTGTTTGTGAAATGGCTCCATACCAAGCTCCTCCTACAATTAAGTGTTTGACATTGAAGACCGAAAATAAGAATCTTCACAATGAGGTATTCTTCTCAAGTGTACGTGGACAATTTAATTATGACGATATTAAGTTGGATAGCTTCTACAGAAGAAATCTTTTGTACAATGCAGTTGGTGGTGTGGATTATGTTACTCCGGACAAAATGCCAAAAGCTGAAGCTCAGGCACTAACCCCGTCTTTTGCATATTTCTACTATGAGGCTATACCGGGAAAACAAACAAGTAGTAGTGACAAGAATCCTGCGGGTCCAAATCAAACATCGTATACTTCTAGTACAGTATATTTAGGCTCTACAATATTTGTGAAGACTCTTCGTAACTCCAAGGATATTGACAAAGACTTTTTGCATTTGCATCCAACTGAGACAAAGTTGGGAGTCTTGTTGAAGGGTTCTGCCGGATACCATGTACAGAATGCAAAGGCTAGTTTGCCTAAAGTGACTGTCACTTACGAAAACTAATTTCTTGTTTGAATCAATCAGATATGAATAAAATTATGATACATAAATTTTCTAAATATATTCTTGGGTTGTCGTTTGTGCTTTTGGCTCCTCAAGTAGTGGCTCAAACATACACGGAGTCTGAAGTTCGCCCCGAACAAGAGAAGAAGCATAAGAGAGCATGGGAAATAGGAATTGGCGGGACAGGTATGCACATGACTCGCATGAGCGTTTTGGATTTCCAAAAGGCTCCCGTAGGTCATGAGATCAAGGTAAATAAAAGAGATCTTCTTTTTGGAGGAAATCTTTACATTGCCCGAGAACTTAATCCTTACTTCTATTTGGATTTGCAAGGGACGGTAGGATACGCAAAGGATCCGATCGGAAAAGGTAAAACAGAAGATCGTTTCTTGTATATGGGAGGCCTTGGACTTCAATGGCGCTTGGGTGAATATTTTGAATCCAAATACATTGATCCTTTCTTCCGTGTGGGAGCCAATTATATGTATAAGACATTTACTCAGTTGTACAATGGTGTTGAGAACTACGACGGATCCCAAATGAATTGGGGTTTTGATCTTGACCACAACAAGAGTGGTGCAGACCAAAAGCAACTCTTTCCTGTATCTTTTGGTACCGGTATCAATATGTGGCTTTCCAATGGATTTGGTATAGGTTTGCAGGCTGACTATCTCTACATGCCTCATAAAAATGTTGCAAATGTTTGGCAGGGAACTGCAAGACTGATGTGGCGTATCGGAGGCAAGTCTAAGAAACCTGCTCCTGAAATCAGACATACCGAAAGAGTTATTGAGCGCATTGTAGAAAAACCTACCATTATAGAGAAGATTGTTCCTACTCCGGTAATCGAGCGTGACGAAACTCTTTGCGAACTCTTTAACTATGTATTCTTTGAGTTTGATAAGGCTACTATTACACAAGACTCTCAGGAAGTTATAGATAGAATTGCAGATATATTGAGAGGAGATCTTAACCGCAAGTATCTTATTATTGGTTATACAGATGCTGTTGGTTCTTCAAACTATAATCTCGGTCTATCTGAGCGTCGCGCTAAAGCTGTTGTAGATGCTCTTATTCAGAGAAATATTCCTCGTGAGATGCTTAAGTTCAGAGGAGTGGGTAAGAAGGTTGCTTACGTTAAGGAAAGTGCTCCGGATAACACTCGTAGAGGTGATCGTAAGGTTACTATCGAGAGAGTTATCAATATGGACTATTGGAACTACCTTAAGTAATACTATCCTCTGAAAACAAAGTGATGTTTTGAGATAACAGACATATTACAAGATACGGAGCACTTGGAGTGCTTCTCTCAAGTGCTCCGGTCTTTACTTTGAGGTTTGGAATCTCAAACACAGGTATTAGCACTCTTTCGGAAGAGTTTACTTCGAGAGTGCTTGGTGTATAATTAAAGAAACAACAATAACAATGATGCTTATGACCAAGAAAGCAATATTCGGTTTCTGGGTATTCTTGTTCACTTTATCGGTATCATCTTGCGGGAATATGAACTTTGGTCTTCCCGACGGACCTCAAGGTCCTACCGGTAGATCTGCATATGAAGTCTGGGTCGAACAAGTGAATGCCGGAGAAATCAACTGGCCTAAAGATAAAATTGATGTAACAGATTTTCTTGTTTACATCAAGGGTCAGAAAGGAGATAAGGGAGAAAATGGTAAGTCTTCCTATGAGCTTTGGAAAGAGATGATAGCGGATGGTAAGACTCCTAATCCTCACAATCCAAAAGAGATGTGGCCTGCAGAAAGAAATACAGAAGCAGACTTTTGGGATTTTATTATCGGTCGAGATGGTAAGACTCCACATATTGGCGAGAATGGCAATTGGTGGATCGGTAGCAAGGACACTGGAGTATATGCTTATGGTACGATAGGTAAAGACGGTAAGAACGGTGTCTCTGCTTATGAAATATGGAAGAAAGAAGTCCTTGACGGAACCATAGATTGGCCAAAAGATAAAGTGGAACTGGTCGACTACTTCCAATACCTCAAAGGTAAAGATGGTAAAGATGGTAGAGACGGAGTCACTCCGCATATTGGTGAGAATGGCAACTGGTGGTTTGGTGATAAAGATACGGGAATACCTGCCAGAGGTCAAGATGGTAAGGACGGTGTTGCCGGTACTACCCCACACATTGGCGAGAATGGCAATTGGTGGATTGGTGATAAAGACACCGGCATACCGGCCAAAGGTCAGGATGGTAAAGATGGAGCCGATGGTAAAGATGGTATCTCTCCGGAAATAGGAGAGAATGGTAACTGGTGGTTTGACGGTAAAGACACCGGTGTTCCTGCGGCAGGTCAAGATGGCAAGGACGGTATTGATGGCCGTTCTCCACGCATTGGCGAGAATGGCAACTGGTGGTTTGGCGATAAAGATACCGGAGTGCCAGCCAGAGGACAGGATGGTAAAAATGGCAAAGATGGGCTTTCTCCACGCATTGGAGAGAATGGCAATTGGTGGATTGGAGATGTTGATACCAGCATTCCTGCACGTGGTAAGAAGGGAGCGGACGGAAGCGATGCAAAATCTGCATACGAGCTTTGGTTTGATGATCTTAAAGCGGGAAAGATCATAGATCATAAGACTGGTAATCCATGGCCTGAGAATGAAGATACTATTGCAGACTTCTGGAGATATCTTCGTGGAGCTAAGGGAAAGAAAGGAGATCAGGGAGACGATGGCAAAGATGGTCTTTCTGCTTATGAGATTTGGAAGAGAGACGTGCTTGATGGTAAGATCAAAAATCCTAATAAACCTGGAGAAAATTGGCCTGCCAGTGAAGTGAGTGAACATGACTTCTTCAGATACCTCACAGGTCCAAATGGAAAGTCTGGTATCTCTGCCTATAAGCTTTGGTACGATGAACTTAAGGCTCGTGCCGGTACGGCAGATCCTTTGCGCAACCATAGAACAGGCGAAGAGTGGCCCGAAGGGGACGATACCATAGATCACTTCTTTGAATACTTGCGTGGACGTGATGGTGATGATGGGTCCGATGGTAAACCGGGAGAACCGGGACAACCGGGAGCGATTGTTAAGATCATCAAAGGTATTCCAAACGTTATTGCACAGTATTCTCAAAAAGATTTCGGTGAATATGTACGTACAGAAGATGGAGGAGTGCTTTATAAGGTTTATGATGATAATGGAAACCTGGCTCCTTTTGCTACTGTGAAAGGTATGCCGGGTCTTCCTGCGGACAAGACCTTCCAAGCAAATGATAAGGGAGAATTCATGATCCCTCGTGAAGACCTTCCTCTAATTCCTGAAGTTGAAAAGCGTTGGGGATATGTTAAAGAGGTTACTATAGGTGGAATGACAAAGCAGTCTGCTACCAATACATACGTTCCTAATCAGATGCAGATGAAGCTCGTATTGGCAGAGAGTGTGGCACCTCACAGACCTCTAATCTATGATCATGTTAGGCTGTTCTTTAGAATACTTAGACAAGTAGATCCGGGTAAACAATGGGAAGACCTGCCGAACTATCTGCCTAAGGTAACAGAGATAAAGTTTATTCCCTATCCGGTAACCGACCATTTGGATCCTGTGGGAACTATCAATAAAGCCATAGACATGGGGAATAGCACTCAGGGCTTCCGTACGGATAGAATCTTCGAGATTCGTGCCAATAGATATATCATGCCCCACCATACTGGGAGAAAAGCTGGATATGCTACAAATTGGCAACCGGGTCAGAAAGACTATTTCACTGTGACACAGCATACTTCTTATTATGGTGCAAAGGTAACTTGGGAAGGCGTTGCATTTATGGAACCTTTCCAAATCGGACCTACATTAAAGAGTCTCAAACTGATCAAAGTTCAGAAAAATTCAAATCCTAACATCCCGGATCTGTTCTTAGGTGTGAAAGGTGAATGGGATTATTCTAAGATGGACTTTACACGTATGCCGGAAGAAGTCATGCTGGTGGGAACTCTTGTTGGTCATGGCGGAAAGCAGTTAGAGTATGTCTATCCGAAGCTTTATTCAAAAGAAGAAGCCTTGAAGATTACTTATGGCTTTGCAATGGCAACTATCAATATACCGGGTATCGGAGAGGTTATTTCTCGGAGTGACTTGAATCCTTCCGGACCATCAACACCGGGCTTCTTCATGAATACAGTTTATTTGGGAAGTAGAATTACCTCAAGGACAAGACATTGGTCACGTCAAGGAGACTACGGAGTGGGTATAATCAGAAGAAATTCTGACGGAACTTATAGAATAGACCTTGAAAGTGGACACCCACCGGTAACTATAACCTACTCGGAAACCAATGACTAATATTCTGTAAAATATTTATAGAGAATAGTCAGGCATATATTTTTCGCAGGACAGCTCGGACATTAGTCGGGTTTGTCCTGCGACTTTTTATGCTCTTAATTGAAGCTTCTCTGCTACGAAAAAAAGGTTCGTCAAAGGATTTCCCTTTTGACGAACCTTTTATACTACTGTAAGAGTCTTTTGCCTGGAGATCATTCTGCTATGAATGTCTCTCCATATCCCGATACTTGACGAATGCCCGGCGTATGGAGTCGAAGCCAAACTTGTTCGGATCTATCTCATCGGGATGCAGAGCGATGAGGGACTCCACATCGTCTCTTCCTTCTCCGACATAAGGAGAGAGATCTTCCACTTCAAGAAGATAGATCATGTCCATTGTCGGGATGGTCATGCCGGAATAGAGGTAGAGGTTAGGGCGTGAAAAGAGAAAGCGAAGCGTGTCGGCTGCATCCTCTACCAGCTTAGGGGAGATCTCTTCTGCCACTTCACGCAGGATGCTCTCCTCCGAACACTCATTCAGGTCAGAGAATCCGCCCGGCAGGTCATACATACCTTTTGCCGGCTCGTTCGCTCTTATTGCCACCAAGATACGCCCCGACCCTTTCTCCCGTATGATTGCAGCGCAAGCCGCAGAGGGGTTCAGGTAGTAGACAAATCCGCAATGATCGCAGCGTTTGCTCTTGATGTTATTTGGGAAAAACCGGTCGCTGCCACAGTGAGGACAGAACCGGAAGTGAGACAAAACGTGTGTCATAATGCTTCTCAAGATCTCAAGAGGTAATATAGAATACCAGATCCGTAAGTATCGGCGCCGGATCCGTATCGTTTGTATAGAGCCCTTTGCTGCGTGCATCGCATCTTCTGATGAGGGAGATGATGTTCATCACCTTGGGTCTTCGGAAATGATGCAGGGCGTACTGGTAGTCTTTCGACTGAAAAGCGGAGTTGAGTCCCAAAAACTTAGCCAGGTCTTCCTCCCTTTTGGAGGGCGCATCGAAAGCGATGAGCAGGTTGGAAAAGAAGTTGAACAGCATTGAGAGAATCATCTGTACGGGATGATTTTTCGGATCAGCTGCATACGCTCTGGCTATTTTAAGTGCTTTTGCGGCATCTTTAGAGGCAAGAGCTTTTTGGAACTCGAATATGGTAAACTCTCTGGAGAGACCGATGTACTCCATTACCGCAGTGGGCGGAATCACCACGCCCTCTTTCGCATACGATGTCAGGGATAGCTTCTGCAGCTCTTGGTACAGGCGAGTGAGGTCTGTACCGCTATTCTCCAGCAGCAACTCTTTTCCCGGCTCGCTGAGGAGCACTCCTGCCTCTTTCATAAGCCACTCCAGCGGTTTTCGAATCTTGTATGGTGTCAGCTTCGGAGAGTTGAACACCACGCTCTTTTCGCTCTTCTCCGCCACCTTTATCCAAGCCTTTCGTCTGTCCAGATTCTTTCCCTCGAAATTCATTGCCAGTATCGTGGTTGCAGGGAGTCGCTCTATCACGCTCTCCATACCATCAAGGCTGTGCATTTTACCGGCATCTTTCACCACCACGAGCTGATGTTTCGCCATCATCGGATAGCGAAGGGCATGGCTCAGAATCTCGCCCGGCGAAGTGTCTGCACCATAAAGGATAGAGAGATTGAAGTCCTTCTCCGCTTCGTCCAGCAGATTGTTCAGGATCGCTTTCTCTATTCTCGATGTCAGATAGACCTCTTCTCCTCCGAGTATGTAGAGGTTCGGACTCTTTTCGGGGGAGATAAGAGCCATCACTTTTTCGTAATCTTCAATATATGGCATATCTCTTGAGGTTTGAGATAAATCTTTTATTCCCCAACAAATATAGTGAAAACCTCCGCTTCTCTCTGTGCGAAAGGTCTATATCTTGCGCATTCATTTTGTTGTGGATTTTGTGTTTGTAAAAAAATATTTCTATCTTTGCATCAAGATTAAAGTTAAAACTTGGAGAGGGAGGGAGTAATCCCCCCGCTCCCCCGATACGAGGTAGAGGATGAAAATTCTTTACCTCGTATTCGTTTTACCCTTTTGTGCTTTATCCCTTTCTCCTTTTACGGGGAAAAGTATCCTCTTTCGGCTCTCTTTTCGGAGGGCTGTTTTTTATATATTCCATCCCGAAAAATGCTCACTTTTTTCTCGCTCTCTATTTTGATCGGAGGGGTCGTTTTCAGAGCACAACCGAACTGTTAAATTTGGGCTTTTTTATTAACACAAATTTCGATACCTGTTCGTCAAAAACAGTAAACGAGCATATTTTGTCGGCTTAACGTGTTTAATTTTTCAACGAACACGTTTACTGATTTCACTTAACACGTTTACCGGATTCGATTAACGTGTTTAGCCAAAAACATCAAAACGCTAATAATCAGTCATTTACCTGTTTTTGCCTTAAAAAGCACCTGAAAATGCAAATTTCTTTATTAGATTTTCTTTACAGGTAGGGGTGTTAAAATTCACAGCTATTAACGCGAAAAAGCCCCATGAAATGGACTGAGAAAAAATTTTTTCCGAATTTGAGATTTTCTCTATTTCTTTCATTGATAGGTTGTTATGTATTTTGTCAGAACAGATGAGCCTCCAGAGCGGAAAAAGAGAAGAGGTTTCCGGCTCCGTTCCGAAGCTCTGTTTTTATATAAAACATCCCGACCCTGATCGGTCTTATTTTGCTCCATTTCGGAGTATTCGGGTTCGGCTCTTTTTCTTTCCTTTCAAGAGAGAAGAATCTGCGCCTTCAAAGCAAGTCTGTTACAATGTTTTTTCCTAACTTCGTACTCGTAACGGAGTATTTTTTACCAACTGCGGAGCGTAGAATAAGAAGATGAGCCGAAGTGAAGAGACAATGCCGAGAATCCGGCCGGTCGGGGATGGAAAAAGAGAGATCTTTGACCGCCTTCGTGGCAGATACGTTGCTCTCACCCCGGAAGAGTATGTCCGGCAGAGGTTTGTGCATCTGCTCATCTCCTCCTATGGCTATATGCCCGCTCTCATGGCGAATGAGGTGTCGTTGCAGGTGGGAAAACTCTCTCGCCGGGCAGATACGGTGGTGTATCATAACTCCCTTCGTCCGCTTCTTTTGATAGAGTATAAGGCGGAGAGCGTAGCCCTTACGCCGGAGGTTTTGGAGCAGGCATTGCGGTACAATGCCACGTTGGGCGTACTCTACATCATCATTACCAATGGGAAGAGGATAGCCTGCTTTCGCCGTCTTACGCCGGAAGATCCGTTTGAGATGCTGCGCTCCATTCCCTCTTATGCAGAGGTGCAGGAGGCGGGAAATAAGTTTGATGCAAAATAATATTTACCTAAAATAACCTAAGATTTATGTTTGGAAAAATGAAACAGCACTTGCAAGGTGAGCTTTCAGAGATTAAAGCTGCAGGTCTGTACAAGAATGAAAGAATCATCACCACTCCTCAGTATTCTGAAATTAAGGTTCAAGGCGCGGACGGAACAGAAAAGAGCGTACTCAACTTCTGTGCAAACAACTATCTCGGACTCAGTAACAACAAAAGAGTAGAGGATGCAGCCATCAAGGCTATCCAAAGCCACGGTTACGGTATGAGCTCCGTACGTTTTATTTGCGGTACGCAAGATCTTCACAAAGAGCTGGAACAGGAGATCGCTCGCTACTTCAAGACAGAAGACACAATCCTTTATGCTGCCTGCTTCGATGCCAACGGCGGTGTCTTTGAACCGCTTTTCGGAGAAGAGGATGCCATCATATCCGACTCTCTCAACCACGCTTCCATCATCGACGGAGTGCGCTTGTGTAAAGCCAAAAGGTATCGCTTTGCCAATGCAAACATGGAAGAGCTGGAAGAGTGTCTCAAACAGGCTCAAGCCCAACGCCATCGCATCATCGTTACGGACGGTGTCTTCTCGATGGATGGAAACGTAGCCCCTATGGACAAGATATGCGATCTTGCAGAGAAGTACGATGCTCTTGTGATGGTGGATGAGTGTCATTCCGCCGGAGTGGTAGGTGCCACCGGTAGAGGTGTGGCAGAGAAGTACGACTGCTACGGACGTATAGACATCCACACCGGTACGCTCGGAAAGGCATTCGGAGGTGCTATCGGAGGGTTTACAACCGGTCCTAAAGAGATCATAGACATGCTTCGCCAGAGAAGCCGTCCTTATCTCTTCTCCAACTCTATACCTCCCGCAGTGGTGGGAGCATCTTTGGAAGTGTTCAAGATGCTGAACGAAAGCGATGAGCTACACACCACTCTGATGTCCAATGTAGAGTATTTCCGCACAAGAATGGTGGATGCCGGCTTCGACATCAAGCCTACACAGAGTGCGATATGCGCCATCATGCTGTACGATGCCAAGCTTTCGCAAGACTACGCAGCCCGTCTGTTGGAGGAGGGTATCTACGTAACAGGATTCTACTATCCGGTAGTGCCGAAAGGCGAAGCACGTATCCGTGTGCAACTTTCTGCTGCTCATACTCAAGAGCAACTGGACAGAGCCATCGCCGCTTTCATCAAAGTGGGCAAAGAGATGGGTGTAATAAAGTAAATAATAGGGAGAGTCTCGACAAATATTACTATCTTTGAACAGATATAAAAGAGATAAATGTCGTAGTTCAAACTAAAAACATTTTTATGGAAATAATCAAAGTAATCGGACGCGAAGTGTTAGACTCGCGAGGTAACCCAACAGTAGAGGTAGATGTACACTTGGCATGCGGCGTAATGGGACGTGCAGCTGTTCCATCGGGAGCATCCACAGGTGAGAATGAAGCTCTTGAGCTTAGAGACGGAGACAAGAACCGCTATCTCGGAAAGGGTGTACTTAAGGCAGTAGAGAATATCAATACTGTGATTGCACCGGAAATTATAGGCTACTCTGTACTTGAACAAAGAAAGATAGACCGCGTAATGCTGGAGCTCGATGGCACTAAGACCAAGTCTAAACTCGGAGCAAACGCCATGCTTGGTGTGTCTCTTGCAGTGGCCAGAGCAGCAGCAGAGTATCTCGGTATGCCGTTGTACCGCTACATCGGTGGTACTAACACTTATGTATTGCCTGTACCTATGATGAACATCATCAATGGTGGCTCTCACTCCGATGCGCCTATCGCATTCCAAGAGTTTATGATTCGCCCTGTGGGCGCACCTTCTTTCCGTGAAGGTTTGCGTATGGGTGCCGAGATCTTTCATGCCCTTAAGAAAGTGCTTCATGACCGTAACCTCTCTACCGCAGTAGGTGATGAGGGTGGTTTTGCTCCTGCTCTTTCCGGTACGGAAGATGCTCTCGAGTCTATCATGGAAGCTATCCGCAAGGCAGGTTACAAGCCGGGGGAAGATGTTCGTATCGCTTTGGACTGTGCGGCTTCAGAGTTTTACAAAGATGGTGTATATGACTATTCTAAGTTTGAAGGCCCTCAAGGCGCCAAGCGTAACTCTGACGAACAAGTGGCATACCTTAAAGAGCTTGTGGCTAAGTATCCTATCGACTCTATCGAAGACGGTATGGACGAAGGCGACTGGAGCGGATGGGCTAAGCTTACAGCCGAAATAGGTGATAAGGTACAGCTTGTGGGTGATGACTTGTTCGTTACCAACGTAGAGTTCCTACGCAAGGGTATCGAGTTGGGATGCGCTAACTCTGTTCTTGTTAAGGTGAACCAGATCGGAACGCTATCCGAAACATTGGATACCATAGAGCTTGCACACCGTCACGGCTATACTACCGTTACTTCTCACCGTTCGGGCGAAACTGAAGACTCAACCATTGCAGACATCGCAGTGGCTACAAACTCCGGACAGATTAAGACCGGATCTCTCAGCCGTTCGGACCGTATGGCTAAGTACAACCAGCTTCTTCGCATAGAAGAAGAGCTTGGTGAACTTGCTCAGTATGGCTACAAGAGAGTAGTTCGCAAGTAATTCGGACCGGAAGCGAAAGCTTCTCGGAGAATAATAGGAAAACCGATACGGATGTGGTTGCATCTGTATCGGTTTTTTTGCATAAGATCATTGTTTTTTCGTAAAAGTCTCGGCGGTCTGTTTTGGCTCTTATCAGCCGTTTGTTTGTTTCTTTTTTATCTCCGGTAGAGATACTTTCGAAGAGTAATCACATCAAGCCAAGGCTTTTCTTCAACTGTGATATGTGCTTGCTCCAGATAGCATCGGCACTTGGATCTTCTGTGGAAAGAGCATCATCTCTTACGAGTAGAGAGACCGCTCCGGATATTTCTGCCTTAATGATCTCAAAGGACAGATAACGCGCTTCTTGACTGTTCGGAGCTTCGTCTTCCCACTGAAAGGAGATAAATCTTTCGGGATCGGAGACTATGAGCAATGCTGTTGACATGTTCTTCTTATCCCAAAAGAATATAAACTGATCCGCATTCCTCTCCACATTGTACGCAAACCAATCTGCTAATCCTTTAGATGTAGAGATTTGATTCCATAAGCTTTTTACAGAAACATGATTCAATAGAAACTCTTCTCTATACGATGTCTCATGCACTTTCATAGCAGATAACTCTTGGTGATGCCCCTAATATACAAAAAGATATTTGATTAACAAAGAATATCGTAATTAAATATAAATGTTCTCTTAAATGGCATTTTATTACTGAAAAAGGGTTGTTATTCTTAAAGATACCAGTTATAGCCTGCGACTATTTTTTGTACTTTTGAAACGTAAATTGCTTATATTGAAAAGAGCACAAATATATTTTCTACATTCAGATAACTTAAACAGAAAAATCATGAACCTTAAACAGATTCTTTTTACAGGAGTGGTTGCATCTTTTATCCTCACAGGATGCACCAAGAAGAAAGTCACGCCGGAACCTCAAGAGGACTTTTATGCCTTCGTGAATACGGAGTGGATGGAGGCAAATCCGCTTAAACCCGAATATGGTCGCTACGGCACGTTTGATGTACTCAGAGACAGTGCGCAAAATATTGTCCGCCGCATCATCACAAGTATGAGCAGTGGAGATATTCAGCCCGGAACGGACGCTTATAAAGCGGCACTCCTTTACAATATGGCTATGGATAGCGCAAAGCTCAATGCCGATGGTGCCGCTCCCATACAGCAGGATCTTGAAAAGATCAATGCTCTCTCTTCCAAGGAGGATCTTGTTGAATATCTTGCAGAAGCCAATCTTCATGGCGACAATCCGTTCTTCTCGGACTATGTCTATGCGGATAATGAAGACAGCAACACCAATATCCTGCATCTTACTCAAGGCGGACTCATAATGGGGGATAGGGACTACTACCTCGAACAAGAGAGTTTGGATAAATTTCAAAACTCTTATATAGACTATCTCTCTTCTCTTTTCGTGTTGGCAGAAGGCATAGAGCCGGAAGCTGCAAAGGAGAAAGCCAAAACGGTATTGGAGGTAGAGACAGAGCTTGCACGTATGCATTACAGCAGCATAGAGCTTAGAGACACTCACAAGAACTACAACAAGTACACCAGAAAGAAGCTCATCTCTTCTTTCCAATTCCCTTTCGAGCGTTACTTTGCTCCTCGTGAAGCCGTTGCCGGATTCGAGACCATCAATGTTGCTCAAGAGGGTTACTTCAACAGCTTCGACAAGTGGTTCCAAGAGCTTTCTTTGGATAGAGCGATCACTTACCTCAAAGGGATTCTTTTGGATGACGCTGCTTCGTTCTTGAGCAACGATTTCCGCAAAGCCTCTTTTGAGTTTCACGGACGCATCTTGGGGGGACGTACAGAGATGCAGCCTCGTTGGAAGAGTGCTGTTCAGCTGGTAAACTCTTCATTCGGACATGTTGTGGCTCAAGAGTACACCAAGACCTACTTCCCTCCGAAGGCAAAAGAGCGTATGCTTAACCTCGTGGAAGACTTGAAAGAATCGCTTGCACAACGCATCCAAAACCTCGAATGGATGACCGAAGAGACCAAGCAAAAGGGTTTGGAAAAGCTAAGCACCTTCCGTGTGAAGATAGGCTATCCCGAAAAGTGGGACACTTATGAGGGGATAAAAGAAGATACCGGCTCTCTTTATGGCTATATCAAGAATATAGCTATGTTTGAAAAGGGAAAGAACGATCAAGACTTCGGTACTCCTGTAGATAAGGAGCGCTGGTTGATGAATCCGCATGAAGTGAACGCTTATTACAACCCCGCAACGAACGAGATATGCTTCCCGGCAGGTATTCTTCAACCTCCATTCTTCAGTCTTGAAGCGGATGATGCGGTGAATTATGGTGCAATAGGCGTTGTGATCGGCCATGAAATGACTCACGGATTTGACGATCAGGGACGCAACTTCGATAAGGATGGAAATGTTTCCAACTGGTGGCAGCCGGAAGATGAAGCGAAGTTCAAGGAAGCATCCGTAGAGCTTGTGAAGCAGTTTGATGAGATTGTCGTTGCGGACGATGTGCGTGCAAATGGTCAGCTGACCCTCGGAGAAAACATCGCGGATCAGGGAGGACTTTTGGTGGCACACATGGCAATGAAGAACAATATGCCCGAAAAAGATCCTCTCATAGAAGGACAAACCGCGGATCAACGCTTCTTCATTGCTTACGCTCGTCTGTGGGGACAAAACATCAGAAAGGAAGAGATCTTGAGGCTCACCAAGCTCGATGTTCACAGCCTTGGTAAATGGAGAGTGAACCAAACACTCAAAAACATTCCGGCATTCTACGAAGCCTTCGGAATCAAAGAGGGCGACGCCATGTATCTTGCCCCTGAGAAGAGGGTATTGGTTTGGTAAAGATTTTTACAGAGAGAGGCGACAGTGTCGTCTCTCTTTGTATATTGTACAAGCAATAGATTTTCTATATCTTTGCCGAAAGTTGATTGTATTACTAAAGTGCACCATCGGTGCATCTATGTTGAATCTTTTATAACAAAAATGAAAATGAAAAAGTATGTTTGCGAGCCTTGCGACTGGGTTTATGATCCGGAGATAGGTGATCCTGATGGAGGTATCGCTCCAGGCACTCCTTTTGAAGATATTCCCGATGATTGGGTATGTCCTATCTGTGGAGCCGAAAAGAGCGACTTCAGACCTCTTGAAGACTGATACAAGGCTTTGTAGAGCTTATCGGAGAGAACCTAATGCTGCTTTCCGATGAGCTTTTAGAAGCTCGATACAAAAAGCCCCATCTTATACTTCTTGTACCTTGTGTACATCCGACAGAGAAGCGTAAGATGGGGTTTTTATATATAGTCCGGATCTCGAAAGGCTGTTTGGAACAGAGGATAAAGCGGTATAAAAGAGTGGCTATACCTGTTAAATAGTTCCGCTAAACCTATCGACAACTTTCATTCAAAGCGCGATTGGTGAAAACCGACTCTTGATTTTTATAAATCAAGCCCTGAACCGTACAAATCAAATCTTGAACCACACCAATCAAGCCTCGATTTCTCATTTCATAAAGCATCAGAGAAGCTTTTTATCCCGTTCAGGAGATGTTGTAAAAGCATTCGGACGCATTTCTTTCCACACAACACGTCAGATGTCATGGCGTTAGAGTCCCTCCGGGAAGCAGGGAAAAGGAGCGTTTATTCGGGTGCAACAAGAGAGCGTTGCACTCTGAGATGGATGTAGAAGAGGGTTAGCCCTTTGAGTGTAGTGGAGATCGCTATGGCGTACCATAAGCCCTCTATGCTCGGATAGAAGTAGAGAATGGTATATGCCAACGGGATACGGACAAGATTGCCAAAGATACTCACGGCGGCAGGTATAGTGCTTCGCCCGATGCCGTGAAAGAATCCCTGCGTTGTGATTTCCAGCATCATGAAGAGCTGCGAGAAGCCGTTGATCCTCAGATAGACCCCTCCGGCAATGTACGCAACAGGGTCGGGGACTATTATCGCAAAGATCTCTTCTCCGAAGAAGACGTACAGAATGGTGGTGAACACCCCGAACAGGGAGGTTATGATCAGTGTGGAGCGGAACGCTTTTTTCACTCTATCCATCGCCTGAGCCGCATAATTTTGGGAGATAAATGCCCCCAAAGCGGTAGAGAAGCCTTGTGCCGTGTTCCAAGTGATACCCTCGATCTGTCCGCCGGAAGTGATGGAGAGAACCCCTATATGCCCTGCCGTAAGAGAGGCAATGCGACCCATATACATGTTGATGAAGGCAAACAGCGCACTCTGAGCCGATGGAGGAGCTCCTATCTTAATGATGCGCCGGCAGGTTTCCCACTTCAGCTTGGTGACGAAAGGGAAGCGTCCGAGCAAGTGATCCCGCTCGCGGAGGAAGTAGTAGAAGAGAACCCAAACCAAGATCTCGGAAATGATGGTGGCATAAGCCGCTCCATCGGTCTTGAGATCGAGTACAAAGATGAATATCGGGTCTAAAATGATGTTCGCTATAAGCCCTATGGAGTTGATCATGAACGGACGTTTGCTGTGTCCGCAAGCGTTGTAAGCACCGGTAAAGGCATACGTCATGAAGAAAAACGGAAATCCGAGAGAGTATATCCTCATGTACTCGGCAGCCGTCCGGGCTATGCTGTCTCCGAGAGTGTATATGGATAGAAGGGTGGGAGTGAAGAGAAGGAAGAGAATCGTTACCAACGCTCCCGACAAGAAAGCTATGGTGCTGTTCGTAGAGGCGTAGTGAGAGGCGGTTTTGAACTCCTTTTTGCCAAGGAAGTAAGCTATCGTGATTTCGCTTCCGACCTTTGTCAGCAGTCCCAAAGAGCCTGCCAGCCAACCATAGAGAGCCACAGCCCCGACAGCAGATACGGCTTCGCTGCTGAGACGCCCCAGCCAAGCCATGTCCGTAAAGTTGTAGAGCATCTGTACGAAAGATGTACCCAGTATGGGTAGAGCCAAACGTACGATTTGTGAAGCGATATTGTCTCCGGTTGTGAGATCTTTCTCTTTTAGCTTGCTCGGACCAGACATCCTCTCTTGCAATGTTAGGAATAACTGTAGAACAGACGGCTCTGATCATCGGAGCCGGAAAAGCATCACGGCAAAAGGGCTTTGCCAAATAGCTCGTTCTATATGCGGATGCAAAGATAATGCTTAACTTTGGAATATGGACAAGAAGACTATTCTCCTTACGGGTGGAGCCGGATTTATCGGATCCAATTTTCTGCACTACATGATACCCAAATATCCGGAGTATCATTTTGTATGTTTGGATCTTCTCACCTATGCAGGAAATTTACAGAACATAGAGCCGCTGTTGCAGCAGCCCAATCTCACTTTCGTACATGGAAGTATAGAGGATGCTTCGCTGCTTGACAGCTTGTTTGACCGGTACGGCATCACTCATGTGGTGAATATGGCTGCCGAAAGCCATGTAGACAGAAGTATTCATGACCCGTTGGCATTCGTCCGGACAAATGTTCTGGGAACGGTAACGCTTCTGAACGCCGCTCGCAAAGCGTGGAAAGATATTAAGGATGCTTCCCGTCTCTTTCTGCACGTCTCCACGGATGAGGTTTACGGCTCGTTGTTGCCGTCGGATCCTGCTTTTTCGGAGGAGAACAGGTATGAGCCTCACTCTCCTTACTCTGCCAGCAAAGCCTCTTCCGACCATTTCGTCCGTGCTTATGCAGACACTTATGGTCTGCCTGTGGCAATATCCAATTGCAGTAACAACTACGGACCATACCAGTTTCCGGAAAAGCTTATCCCCCTTGTGATCAATAACATTGTCGAGCAGAAGAAGATCCCTGTCTATGGTGACGGACAGCAGATAAGGGATTGGCTCTTTGTGGTGGATCATGTCAAGGCGTTGGACTTGATACTGCACAGCGCAAAACCCGGAAGTACATACAACATCGGCGGAGGGAATGAAAAGACCAACATAGAGCTGGTTCGGCTTCTTGTTGCTCTGGTCGATCGTAAGCTCGGAAGAGCAGAGGGTGAGTCGCTCGGCTTGATTACTCACGTCCCCGACAGGTTGGGGCACGATACCAGATATGCAATAGACTCCTCAAAGCTGCAAAGAGAGCTGGGGTGGAGTGCTTCCGTCTCTTTCGAGGAAGCCATCGCCTATACGGTGGAGTGGTATCTGGAGCAGACCGAATGGCTACGCAACATAACATCCGGAGAGTATCAGAACTATATCCGACGA
This sequence comes from Porphyromonas canoris, assembly GCF_000769115.1. GTDB lineage: Bacteria > Bacteroidota > Bacteroidia > Bacteroidales > Porphyromonadaceae > Porphyromonas_A > Porphyromonas_A canoris. The sequence continues at coordinate 443,225 of NZ_JQZV01000013.1, forward strand.
ATGTACGGAGATCACATATAGTAGGTGGGCGAACCTTCGCACGCAATACAACAAAGGGGTGTACCAAGTCCGAGACTCGGTACACCCCTTTGGTATATAAAAAAGCCACGCCGGAGGATAACGTAAAAACTCCGAAAGATAGGATTTGAGGGCAGTAAACGCTTTGTAATCCGCTGTTATCATTGCAAGCAATGCCCGAAGGTGCGGCCCGCCATTACGATATACTGCTTATCTCGGAATTTGTAATAATTGATGAGTTTCCCGATCGCCCGACGCAGCTTATATTTTACCCCTAAGGGTTTATCTATGACCTCTTTGTACTACAAAATTACTTTTTCTTTCCCGGAAATGCAAGAATCATGCGATATTCTTTGCATTCGCTTGATCACTCGGTATAGAGGGAACATCAATATTATAGCCGCCACGACCAGTAGAGAGTAGTAGAGGAGAGGCTGTTCCGGTAGAGGTGAGAAGTCGAAATCTTCCGGTAAAGTATAGAGAGCCATCCATGCGATAAAGTTATTGATGGCATGCACCAGAATGGCAAGGAGCAGAGAACCGTACACAGCCGTATAGCCCGCAACGGCTCCGAGTAATATACGAGAGAGGAAACCTACATATTCGAGATGCCCGATGCTGAAAATGACAGCCGTAACCCAGACAGCCATGTGTACTCTTCCGCTCTTTTTATATAAGTAACCCTGCAATATCCCTCTGAAGAAGAACTCTTCTCCCACTGCTGCCAGTACTACAATGAGTACAAAAAACATAATATGATCCACGGCAAAAGGGCTCTTCTTGGCCGCTGATGCCATTTCGGAGATCAGCTTATTCGGCTCCGATAAAAACTCTTGTATGGCTTTAAGCGATTCGGGAATAGGGATTTTCCCTATCGTTTGAGCCAGAAGAGTGGATATAATAATGGTTAAGGCTATGGCGGCGATTACTATCCCAAGCATCCCCTTTTTCTGTTCATGCTTGGCGGTGAATATCTTATTGCCATAGCCTTTAAGGTGAAGATAGTTCAGGGCAATTGCGGGCAAAAGGAAAGAACCGATAGCTACAATGATATTGTCCAACAGGGTTGAGGTTATACTCGCCATGAGTATAAAATCCAGCCCGACTATGAGTGGAGCAGCGAGGAAAGTAAGTATCAGATAAACTCCTACAAGTGTAACCAATGCCACCCATACGGGTGCAAGGTTTTTGTTTTTCGGGTAAGGAGTGGGAGGATAAATGGTATAAAGATGTTCTTCTTGCTGAATAGGAAGTTGTTCATCCGGGTTAATACCAGGATTCTGCGGTGTTGAATTTTGGGGTGTCACTCTGTTTATATTTTAGATCTTGTAATAGACTTGATTTTACTTGAATGGTAAAGTTGTACGATTTATACGGCCCTATCGGAATGAAACTTGCTGTAAGCGACCAACAGTGAAGGTCTCTCGTGATGTTGCAAGACATGTTGGTGATCTTCTTCAACTCGAAATTGTAGTTTGCCGAGAAGTTGAAGTTCCAGTTCTTGGTCGGGTTAAACTGTCCGTTAAGCGAGAGATCGTGCCGGAGTTGATACCTATACTCTTTGATCCGAGTGTCGAACTCGTTGCTGTAACCGAGGCTGATGGAGTAGTTGAAGCCGAGATTCCACTTCATATCACTCTTCAGATAGCCGTTGGAATCGTATTCACCCAGATCATTGGAGCGTGATCGCTTGAGAGAACCATCCTGTTCCTGACCTCGACCCATACCCGATCCCATACTGTCCATACCGCTTTCACGGGAGCTCGAACTGCCGCTCTCTCCCTTTTTATCTCCGTCATCTTTGTCCTTTTTCTTGCCGGAGAAGAAGTCGGCAATACTTTTGAACGTATCCTGATTCAGGTTGTAAGAGAACGAAGTACTGGTTCCCCTGAAACGCCCAAAGCCTTTACCATTGAGGATACGTAGCTTATTCGTCTTGTACGGACGGATATTATCTCCATTCTTTTCATAGTCGTAGAGATAAGTCTCAAAGCTACCACCGAGACGGAGAGCTATGGTATTTGTAAACCTTAAAGCTATTGAGGCATTGATATCGCTCCAGTTTAGCGAATCCGCTGCCATATTATAACTTATTCCGGTAGACAGGTTATCTATGATGCTTCGTTTATAGAAAGAGGTGGAGTCTTTGCTGTCTCGCAGTTTCGCTTCAATATTTTGAGAGAGATTGAAACTTATGCCTCCGAACTTTCCTCTATTGGGAACACCCTGTCCTTCAAATGGCGAATAAAACTCCTCCATCTGCTTACCATCCGGAGTCTGATAGCGTATAGGTTTCCAAAATCCAAAGAACGGATCTCCGAAATCCGGGTGCCAGGAGAAAGAGATAGAGGGTTCGAGCCTGTGCCGTATCATATCCAGCTTTTTGCCCAAGAACGGAAGAGGCTTCCAAAATCCGTATATCGTTGTGGAGGCGGATATCGAAGTGTTGAAGTCGTAAACACGATTGAAACCATACGTTGTATCGGATACCACGACACGTTGTTTAGCCGGATCGAATGCTTTTTCTATCCTTCTTGTAAACCAACGCTCCTTATAGCTGAAAGAGGGACTGATCTTAATGTAATCGAACAAGTCGAATGATGCACTTATCGGAATGGAATGCTCGAAGCTATTGTTCCAATCCTTCACCAGGCTGGACTGGAACAGCTTATTCTCCTTCGTGGTGATCGAGTTGCGTATGCGACCATCGTAAGAGAGCTGAATCTTTTCGTACCAACGTTCCTTCCCTATCGGCTTTTTGCGCTTGAACGGATAGATGCGGCTCATACTTATGGATATGTTGGGCAGTGTAAGAGATATGGTACTGTCCTGCGAGCGTTGAGCAATATCCATAGACCCGCTTATGGTGATGGGACTATTGGGAAAACGTTGCGTGAAACTGATACTGGAGCTTTTCGTATTCTCTCCCATTCTTGCCTGATTATACAGCGCATCCAGATTGTTATGGTTATAGGTGGAGGTCGAGAAGTTGACGTTTGCACTCAGTGTACGGTATGGATTCGCTTTGGCATCCTGTCTGTGCTGCCAAGATATACGGAAGTTGTTGATCTTGTTATAGTCTCCGGAGAGCTTGTCTCCACGTACGGTGTTGAGATAGCTGGCGTCGAAGCTGCCGGAGTATCTGTATCGCTTGGCGTAGTTGGACTGTGCATTCACCGCCCAAGAGCCTAACGAGTAGATGTCTCCCGTTACTTGGAGATCCACGTAATCGTTGATAGCCCAATAGTATCCCCCGTTTCGCATATAGAATCCAAGCTCTGAGTCTTCTCCCGGAGAGGGCATGATGATACCGCTTGCATACGATTTGGAGAACGGGAAGAACCCGAACGGAAGAAACAGCGGAAGCGGAACGTCTGCGATGACAAGGTACAACGGTCCGGAGATGAGGTTCTTCTGAGGTCTCACTTTAGAGTTTGTGATGGAGACGTAGAAGTGAGGATGGTCATGATTGTCGCAGGTGGTGTACTCTGCTCCCTGCATGAACATACTGCCGTCTTCTCGTTTCTTGGTTTTCTTTGCGATGATAAAGCCTTCTCCTTGTTGGGTTACGATGTCTGTGGTATATCCTTTTTTGCTACGGAAGTTGTAGTTCATCGTCTTGGCTTCATAGTTCTGTTCGCCGTCTTTGAACTTAGGATAGTTGATCTCCGTATTGGTTTTCACGGAGTCGGGAACGTCTCTGTACGTGGCGTAGACCGAGGCACTGTCCATGAGCATACGGATATAGTCTCCGGTTAGCTCCTGTTCGGTGTATTTCACCTGCGCGTTACCGTACAGACGAGCCATGTTCTTTTTAGGAAATACTATCGTGGAGTCCGATGCTTCAAACTCTATCGGAGCCGTGAATGTCTCTTCGGACTGCTCGGTAGTATCGGATGGCGCACTCTGCGGACGAGGTCCTCGCTTCTTTCGGGTAGAGACAGCTTTCCCGGCTGCAACGCTATCTTTTTTCTCTTTCGCCGATGATCCCGTGCTGTCTTTCGCCACGGTTTCTTTCAGAAGGCTGTCTTTCGGAGCGGTCTGCCGTGCAGAGGAGTCGCCTTCTATGGCTTTGACGGGCAGAGAGTCCGCTTTGCGAGCCGTGATCTTTGCCATTGTGTCCTCTTGCTTTACACTATCTCCCCTGCGATAGGACGTATAAGACCTGCCCTCTTTTCCCTTTGCTCCTCTTGCCGGAATGGAGAGAAGCGTAAGAGCGAGGACTATACAACCTACCAAGATGATATATGGTGTGCCTTTGTTCATGGGTAACCTTGTGCTGCCGTATAAAGATGCAACCACAAAAGTAGGAAAAAAAAGTGTCTCCTCCTACGGTTATCCTCTGAGGGATAAATTGTACCTTTGTTCCTGCGATAAGACATTGGCTGCGAGATATCGTGAGATAGCTCCGGGGCGCAATGGGTTATATATGGAAACCAAAGGGTGTACGACGCACCCGGCAATATATCAAAGCGATGAAGAAGATTATAGAACCTCCGTTTACGGACGCTCTTCTGGCATCCCTGAAAGCAGGAGAGATGTACTACATTACAGGGACTATTTACACGGCACGCGATGCTGCTCATCAGCGTTTATGCGAGATGATAGAGCGGGGAGAAGATATGCCGTTCGACTTTAACGGGCAAGCCGTCTACTATGCAGGTCCATGTCCTGCCAAACCGGGGCAGCCGATCGGTTCGGTAGGCCCTACCACCGGCGGACGTATGGATGCTTACTCTCCACTCCTGATCTCCAAAGGTCTCAAGGTGATGATAGGCAAAGGATCTCGTCATCACTCCGTGGTGGATGCCATGAAGAAGCATACCGGTGTCTATTTCGCTGCAATAGGCGGTGCGGCAGCACTGATGGGAAAGAGTGTAAAGAGTGCCAAAGTGATTGCCTTTGAAGATCTAGGACCGGAAGCCATTAGAGAACTTTACGTGGAAGAGCTTCCCGTGATAGTGGCAATAGACTCTCGTGGCAACAACAGCTACGAGCAGGGAATGGCAGAATATGCACAGGAGTAACCCTACGAGCCGAAAGATTTAAGGCAATACGGATCCCCGAAAAGTGAGTGTGATTTCTCCTTTTCGGGGATCTTATTTTTATATATTCCATCCCGAAAAATGCTCACTTTTTTCTCGCTCTCTATTTTGCTCGGAAGGGGTGTTTTCAGAGCGCGACCGAACTGTTAAATTCGGGCTGTTTTATTAACACCATTTTCGATGCAGGTTTACTCAAAACGATAAAGCAGTATATTTTGTCGGCTTAAAGTATTCAACGAAATCGGTAAACGTATTTACCGATTTCATTGAATACGTTTACCGGATTCAATTAAAGTGTTTAGGATTTTTAGCTAATCCGTTGTTTGTAAATGGTTTAGCTTTTTTGCCCCTTTTCGGGGCTGTTTGAGGGGGATTTTGTCGTTAAGAATTGTTTGCATGAGAGGGGCGATATTTTCAGCTATATTAACTCGAAAAACGGCTCTGAAACCGATCGAGAGGAGAGTTGTGCCCGAAAACGATATTTTTATATCCTGCTGATTGTTAGTGTGTTGCTCTTTTCTCTTGTCGGGATGGCTTGAAAACGGATTTGACTAGCGGCATCATCCGGCAACTTTCCCGGACTCCATTTTTATATAAAACATCCCATCCCTACTCCCATCCTTTTTGCCGGAAAAAGGAGTAGATTCGGAGAGAAAATATGGTGGTCTGGGTGTGCCGAAAAAAGCATTTTTGCCTTTAACCATTGGGGCTGAAATAGAGAGTGGCAACAACTAAAGCATCCGATGGCAGGGATGGAAGGTCAAATAATAGCGAAAAAGCAGAATATCAGGGCACTAATATTTGGAGGAATGGTGGAGTATTTATAAATTAGCACTTGTGTTCTAACAATAGCTTAAACAAAGAATGAAAAAAGAGAGAGAGGCAAAGCAAAGAAATATTTTCACTCGCGTGTATCGGTTTTATGTGGATGGGTTCCGAAACATGACCTTAGGCAAGACCCTGTGGATGATTATCGGAATCAAGCTGTTCATCATGTTTTTTGTGCTTAAACTGTTTTTCTTCCCCAATTATCTATCCGGAAAAGCAGAGACTCCTGAGGAAAAAGCCAAGTTTGTAACCGAAGAGGTTATCAACAGACGGTGATGATGACACGGAATCAGAAGGACTAATAGTAATCAACTTAATATATTTTAATTTATGGAAATGATAGACACATCATTGATAGACTGGTCAAGGGCTCAGTTTGCTCTTACTGCCATTTATCACTGGTTGTTTGTTCCGCTCACTTTGGGTATGGGTGTTGTCATGGCTATTGCCGAGACGAAGTATTACAGAAGCGGAGACAACTTTTGGAAAGAAACCGCCAAGTTTTGGCAAAAAATCTTTGGAATCAATTTCGCTATCGGGGTCGCTACCGGGCTTATCCTGGAATTTCAGTTCGGTACAAACTGGAGCAACTATTCTTGGCTCGTAGGAGACATCTTCGGAGCGCCTTTGGCTATTGAAGGGATCTTTGCTTTCTTCATGGAAGCTACCTTTATTGCCGTTATGTTCTTCGGTTGGGACAAGGTCTCCAAGCGGTTTCATCTCGCTTCCACATGGCTTACCATCATAGGAGCAACGCTCTCCGCCTACTGGATTTTGGTGGCTAATGCCTGGATGCAATACCCTGTGGGGATGCACTTCAACCCCGATACTTTCCGCAATGAGATGCTCGACTTCTGGGCTGTGGCACTTTCGCCTGTTGCAGTGTTCAAGTTCTTGCACACCGTTATATCTTCCTGGATATTGGGTGCTATCGTTGTAGTGGGTATCTCGGGCTGGTATCTTCTTCGCAAGCGTCAGCAACGTTTTGCGATAGAGAGCATCCGCATCGCTTCGTGGTTCGGTTCATTGGCTGTGATTCTTACCGTTATCACCGGTCATACATCCGCTGTTCAGGTCGGAACATACCAGCCGATGAAGTTGGCAGCCATGGAAAACTACTACGAAGGTCGTACCGAAGCTCCTCTCAGTGCCGTTGGAATCGTAAATCCGAACAAGAAAGCTTATAACGATAATGTGGATCCGTTCCTTTTTAATATAGAGATACCTTACGGACTCTCCATTCTCGGTACACATACTGCTTCCGGCTATGTTCCGGGCATTAAGGATATTATAGAAGGATATACCTCCAACATCGGAGAGGTGATCCCGTCCGCGGCAGAACGTATAGAGAGAGGCAAGATGGCTATCACCGCTTTGGCTCACTACAAAGAGGCAAAAGCAAAGCGTGATGATGCCGCTGCGGCAGAGCATAGAGCTGTTTTGGAAGAGAACTTCAAGCATTTCGGATATGGCTATTTCGACTCTCCGAGTGAGCTTATCCCTCACGTTCCATTGTTGTATTACAGCTTCCGTGTGATGGTAACACTCGGATTTGTGTTCCTGTTGCTGTTTGCATTCTCTTTGTGGATGATTCGGAAGAATCGTTTGCAGCATGTGAAGTGGTACGGATACGCTGCCATCATCTCCGTTCCTTTGGTTTATCTCTGCTCTCAAGCGGGATGGATCGTAGCCGAACTGGGAAGACAGCCTTGGGCGATACAGGATATTTTGCCGGTGAAAGCCGCTGTATCCAAACTCTCTACCACATCTGTTCAGGTTACGTTTACGCTCTTCCTTGTCCTTTTCAGTATCTTGCTCATTGCCGAACTCGGTATCATGTTCAAGGCGATAAAGCAAGGACCAAACTTGGAAGATAAGCAAGAGAACAAGTAAACCCTATCGTATCATTCAGAAAAAAGGACTAATATGGATTCTTATATATTTCTTCAACACTATTGGTGGCTTGTAATCTCGCTTCTTGCAGCACTTCTTGTCTTCCTTATGTTCGTTCAAGGTGGGCAGTCGTTCATATTCACGATAGGCAAAGAACCTATCAACAGACGTATGCTGATTAACTCTGTCGGACGCAAGTGGGAGTTTACATTTACTACGTTGGTAACTTTCGGAGGAGCGTTTTTTGCTTCTTTCCCTCTGTTCTATTCCACAAGTTTTAGTGCGTACTGGGTTTGGATCCCACTCTTATTCTGTTTTGTGATTCAGGCGGTATCGTATGAGTATCAGAACAAGCGGGGTAATGTCTGGGGATCTAAGACTTTCCAGATCTTCCTGTTCATCAATGGCGTTATGGGTCCATTGCTTATCGGTACTGCTGTGGGTACATTCTTTACCGGAGCAAACTTTATAGTGGAAAAGGGTAATCTCGTTAATATAGGTAACTCGACCATTTCCTACTGGACCAATAGCTTTCATGGAATAGAGGCGATCTGGAGTACCCCATGGAATATCATCCTTGGTATTGCGGTGCTGTTCCTTTCACGCGTTACGGGATTGCTTTATTTCATCAACAATATCGACGACGACGCTCTCCGTGCTCGTGCTCGCAAGAGCATCTTGCCCAATGCAGTCATCTTCCTTGCCACGTTCCTTGCATTTCTTGCATTCCTTCTTACAACGACAGGATGGGCGGTGGATCCGACGACAGGAGTTGTTAAACTCGAAGAGTATAAGTATCTTCACAACCTGTTGGACATACCTGCCTTGATCGTTGTTCTCCTTATCGGAGTGGTCTTGGTGCTTTACGGCATCGGTCGTTCTGCACTTGATAAGAGCTTCAACAAGGGTATCTGGTATCAGGGAGTGGGTGTGGTGCTGACGGTGCTCGTTCTTTTCTTGCTTGCCGGATGGAACAATACAGCCTATTATCCCTCTTTGGCGGACCCTCAAAGCTCGCTTCATTTGGGTAATAGTTCGTCATCGGAGTTCACTCTGAAAGTGATGGCTTATGTTTCCATAGCGGTTCCTTTTGTCTTTGCGTACATCTTCTACGCATGGAGACAGCTGGACTTCCACAAGATCACAAAGGATGAGATGAAAGACAAAGACGCTCATATCTATTGATGTTGAAACAGTAAACGTTTAAGTTTTTTACCAAGCAGGGAATATGCAGACCGCTGTGTATTCCCGCTTAACTTTTATACCGATAATATCATGAAGAAATTAGTTTTGGGAGCATCACTGATGTTGATCCCCATGTTCGGGAGCAGTATGACGCCTCTTGCCGCACAAGTGCAGGAGACAACCCGTGAAAAGAGTATGGAAAAGCCGGAAAGAAGCCTCAAGTGGAAGGTTGCCATCGGTCGTTTTTCCAACGAAACGCAGTACGGCAAGGGCATCTTCTACAATCGTGAGAACGATCCTATGGCGAAGCAAGCGCTCGACATCCTCAGCACAAAGCTCTCCGCTTCCGAGAAGTTCATCTTACTCGAACGCTCCGATATAGACAAAGTACAGGCGGAGATAGAGAAGGGAAACATCTCTCATAAGATTGGGGCGGACTATCTGATACTTGGTTCCATCACGGAGTTTGGTCGTAAAGTAACCGGTAAAGATGGTGTGTTTTCCAATGAAAAGAGTCAGATCGTGGAGGCAGGCGTAAGTATCAGGATTGTGGACGTTTCCACAGGAATGGTGATCTACTCCGAAGAGGGCAAGGGATACGCAGAAACCACAGCCAAGACCACGCTCGGATTCGGAGGAAAAGCCGGATACGATGCCACTCTTAGCGACAAAGCAATATCCGGAGCCATAGATCAGCTGGTCGAGAACATCATCAACAAGTGTACCGATAAGCCTTGGAAGACCTATCTCATCAGTGCGGACAACGAAGCCATCGTTATTGCCGGCGGAGCTTCTCAGGGTCTGAAGGTGAACGATAAGTTTGATGTCTATACTCGTGGCAAGAGAGTCAAGAACCCTCAAACGGGTGTGGAGTTTGAGCTTCCGGGCAAGAAGACAGCCGTTATAAAGGTAGAGATGGTGGCAGGAGATACGCCGATGACTGAGTTTGCCATTGTAACCATCGTGGAGGGTGCGTTCGACTTCAACTCTCTCGACAAATATTACGTTCAGGAACAGGATAAAGAGTAAATATTAAAGACGATGAAAAGTATAAGACTTCTTTTTGCCACTCTTTTCGTAGCAGTGGCAGCATTGGGTTTATCGGGTTGCGGCTCTACCTCTTCCATACATGGCGGACGTGCCGATGTGGCATACGTCGTGGTGGCTGCGGCTCAAAACTATGTGGGAGAGACGGTCGCCGTAGAGGTGGATGGCGTTCACGTGGGCAATGTCGAGGTTCTCAAAGAGAAACATGTGGGCAAGAAAAAAGCCGGAATAGCCATCAAGCCCGGAAGACACACGTTGGTGTTGCGCACGCTTTCTTCCGGCAGGGTGATCAAAGAGCTTCAAATCTTTGTTTCAGCCCAAAGCTCCAAGACCGTATTGCTTCCTTAATCTCCGCCGAACGAAATGAAGATAAAGAAAATGCCGGCTCTCATGGCAGGCGTGGCAGGAACGGTGCTTCTGCTATCCTCTTGCGAGGCATCGAGATCCCTTTACAGCTGGTACTCTTATGAGGATGCCTCTTACAGAGCAATGAAGACACGCTCCGAAGAAGATACGAATGCTCTGATCGCAACCTACAAAAAGATCATAGAGAGACAGCTTGGATCTCGTCGGACAGTGCCGCCCGGAATATATGCCGAGTATGCTCTTGTACTCATCAAGCAGAATAAAGTGGAGGAGGGGATAGAGATGTTTGAAAAAGAGATGGAGCTATACCCGGAGAGCAAGAAGTATATAAGTAGAATCGTAGAACAGTATAAGAAGAGATGAAAAAGCATATAACCCTCTCTCCGAAGCGGATGCTCCGAGCCTCCGCACTGCTCATGATGGCTTGGCTGATGCTCTCCTGCAGCGTTACCACCACTACCAGACGCACCGCTTATCCGAAGATGTACGAAGAGCGACCTGCTTCCATCCTTATCATGCCTCCTATCAACGAGACCAATCATGTGGAAGCAAAGGAGTTTTTCTTCACCTCTCTTGCACAGCCTTTGGCAGAGAGAGGCTATTACGTATTCTCTCCATTTCTCTCCATGGAACTGCTCCAACAGGAGAGCGCAAACGATGCAGAGGTTTTTGTAGAAGGCTCCATGAAACCGTTTCTTGACTTTTTCGGAACGGATGCAGTGCTCTTCACCCGAATAAAAAAGTGGGAGAAAGCGAGCCTTATATCTCAGATGTACGTGGAGGTGGAGTATCTCTTGAAGTCCGCCAAGACGGATGAGATCATCTTCCAAAAGAGTGCCAATGTAACGGTAGACCTTAGCGTCAATTCCGGTAACGGATTGGTGGATCTGCTTGCCGGTGCTATCTCCACAGCCGTAACGGATAAGATCGTCGCTGCCAGAAAGGCAAACCGGTTTATCCTTGCCGATATGCCTTTCGGACGATACTCTCCGGAGTATGGAAAAGATGGTGATATTCCTGCAAGAGAAAAGCATATCACTGCCGTGGTGAGGTAGTAAAATTGATTGCAAATAACGTTAGCGGGTGTGGCGGATATGGTTTCTGCCACACCCGTTTTCTGTTTACGAGACCTTTTCTCTGCTCTATGGTTATAAGGTAAGCCGGAATGAAAGTTTCATTGAAGCTGTTTGGAAAACGATTTATACACTGTAAGAAGTTTTGGTAAACCTTTTCACTGCTATAAATCGAGGTCTGATTCTTGAACTTTAAGGCTTGATTTGTGGCAGTCGGCTCTTGATTTGTCCGGATCAAATCTTGGTTCCCAATTTTATACACGTTTAACACAAGAAGTAAAGCTGTATAACATAACTTCTAAAGCTGTTCGCATAGAATAGTAAACAAAAAAATCCTCCGCTCGGAAAGAGCAGAGGATTTTTTTGTTTCAGGATCGGAGCAAGAAGTATTGCCACCGATGTTATGATGTCAGACTGTGCTTACTCTACGTTCAAAGTAACGCGCTTGAAGTTTGTTACCGTAAGAGTTGCGCTTTCAGACTTAAGATACTGCTCTACAGTCTGCTTGTTGTCCTTGATATTATCTTGAGAAAGAAGAGTGTTTTCCTTGAAATACTTTTGCAGAGAACCTTCAACGATCTTGTCGATGATGTTTTCCGGCTTGCCGGACTCTATTGCCTTTTCACGAGCAATCTCTTTTTCTGTCTCAACAATCTTAGCAGGAACATCTTCTGCAGTGATACCCACAGGGTTCATTGCAGCTACCTGCATAGCGATGTTGCGTCCAACCTGGTACTCTACCTCTTCGTTGAAACCAACGATGGTAGCCAACATGTTACCCGGGTGGATGTAAGAAGATACGCCGGTAGCTTCTACAAACTCGTAGAAACCGATCTCCATCTTCTCTCCTGTAACACCGATTCTATCTGTTATATGCTCTGCAACGCTTCTACCATCGGTCATAGGAAGAGCAGCAAGTTCTTCCATTGTCTTTGGCTTATTGGTCATAGCGCAGTCGAGTATTGCTTCTGTCAGTTTAATAAACTCTTCGTTCTTAGCCACGAAGTCTGTTTCGCACTTTAGAGCAACGATAGCGGCAAAGCCTTTTTCTGTTTTAGAAAGAACGCAACCTTCCGATGCTTCTCTGTCCGAACGTTTTGCTGCCACAGCCTGACCTTTCTTTCTGATGATTTCCATCGCTTTGTCGAAGTCGTTGTTGGCTTCTTCGAGTGCCTTCTTACAGTCCATCATACCAGCACCGCTCATTTTGCGGAGCTTGGCGATATCTGCCATTGTAACTGCCATTGTCTCTTTATTATTAAGGGTTATACGTTTAAGTTTTTGTTGCGTAAGAGCATAGGGGAAGCTCTTAGCGTTATTTGAAAAAGATAGACGTACCTTTCTGTTGCTCGGTTGGCGGTAGAAAAGGTACGTCTATCATAAAGATTATTTAGTGTCTAAGTCTTGCAGCTTTGCTGCGAAAGGGTCTGAAATTACTCTTCGTCGTTGTTCTTAGCGTACTTATCTACCAAGCGAGCGTTAAGTGCTTCGCTATCTTCTTGTTTTGTGCGCTCTCTACGAGCTCCGCTACGAGTGCGTCTTTCTCTTTTTACCGGAGTTGCTTCTTCTTCGTTTTTCTCGTCTGCCTTTTCGATCTTACGCTCAAGACTTCCTTCCTTGATAGCCTCGCAAACTGCATTGAGGATAACACTGATAGAGTCTTTAGCATCGTCATTCGCAGGGATTACGTAGTCGATGTTTCCGGGGTTGGAGTTAGTATCCACGATTGCAAATACAGGAATACCCAAGCGTTGAGCTTCACGTATGGCAATGTGCTCTTTAAGAACGTCTATTACAAATAGAGCGGAAGGAAGACGTCTCATGTTTGAGATAGAACCCAAAGTGCGTTCCAACTTTGCGCGTTGTCTTTCCACTTGGAGCTTTTCTCTCTTAGAAAGGTTGTCAAAGGTACCGTCCTTTGTCATCTTATCTATAGAGTCCATCTTCTTTACAGCCTTGCGGATAGTAAGGAAGTTGGTAAGCATACCGCCCGGCCATCTTTCTACTACGTATGGCATCTCTACAGACTCAGCGTATTGAGCTACGGTCTCTTTGGCTTGCTTCTTTGTGGCTACAAAAAGGATTGTTTTGCCTTGTGCAGCCATCTTTTTCAAGGCTTCAGCAGCCTCGTCTATTTTGGCAACTGTTTTGTGTAGGTCGATTATATGAATACCGTTGCGCTCCATAAAGATATAGGGCGCCATAGCAGGATTCCACTTTCTTGTGAGGTGTCCGAAGTGCGAACCTGCCTCTAATAGTTGGTCAAATGTTACTCTTGACATTGCGTTTACTTTCTTTTTGTGTTTAACACTTTCAACATGCAAGTAGATTGCCTTTCGGTCGATGTCTTGCAAGTTTAGATACTAAACGGTTGAATAAATAATTTTTGTACTGAATAGTTCGTTCTCCAAGGTTGATATTCGGAAAATGTACCGTAATATTAACGCTTGCTGAACTGGAATTTCTTACGAGCTTTAGGTTGTCCCGGTTTTTTACGTTCTACAGAACGTGGGTCGCGAGTCATGAATCCTTCTGCACGTAGTGCTGGTTTGTCTTCCGGGTTGATCTTCACCAAAGCTCTTGCGATAGCCAGACGGGCTGCTTCGCTTTGACCTTTGAAACCACCACCCTTAAGGTTGATTTTGATGTCGTACTTGTCCAGAGCCTCCAACTTAGCCAATGGCTGCTTTACTACGAATTGTAGTATAGAAGAAGGGAAATAGCGTTCCAGCTCTTTCTTGTTGATAACAATCTTTCCACTGCCTGCTTTTACGTAAACACGTGCCACTGCAGCTTTTCTACGGCCTATAGCATTTATCTGTTCCATAATTACTTAAGAGTGTTGATGTCTATGCTTTTAGGTTGTTGAGCTTGATGAGCATGCTCCTCTCCGCTATACACATAAAGGTTCTTAATAATCTTGTCGCCAAGACGGTTCTTAGGCAACATACCTTTTACTACTTTTCTGAAAAGTCTGTCCGCACCCTTATCCATGAGGCGTTTTGGAGTCGTTACTCTCTGTCCTCCCGGGTATCCGGTGTGTGATAGGTACTCTCTACCTGTCCATTTGTTTCCGGTCAGAACTACTTTGTCTGCATTGATAACGATAACGTTATCACCACAATCAACGTGTGGAGTGAAGTTCGGCTTGTACTTGCCACGCAGTAGCTTTGCTACCTTAGAGCATAGTCTTCCGAGAGATTGGCCTGTTGCATCTACAACGACCCACTCTTTTGTCACAGTTGCCTTGTTTGCAGAAATGGTCTTGAAACTTAAAGTATCCACTTTCTATAAACTTTTTTGTTGGTAAATAAAATGTTCGACCTTTGCTCTCTTGCCATCGAGCGGACACACTCATTGTGCAAATCTGCTCCGGTCTAACGGTTCATACAAAGAGACCCATAGGGTCCCGGTTGATAATAATCGGCTTGCAAATGTACGACTTTTTTTTCAATTAGCCATACGATCCTGTTCCCCTCCTTTTCTTCCTTTTTCATTCAACCTCCTCTTGCTCATTTTTATATATTCCATCCCGATCGCTTCCCCTCTCGAAATGCTCTCTCTATTTTGATTGAAGGTGGTGTTTTCAGAGGGGTGCCGAATTTGTTAAATCACTCCGTTTTATTAACATTATTTTTGACACATATTCACCCAAAACGCTAAACGAGCATATTTTGTCGGCTTAACGTGTTTAATTTTTCAATGAACACGTTTACTGATTGCATTTAATACGTTTACCGGATTCGATTAAAGTGTTTAGTCGAAATCATCAAAACGCTAAATGTCAACCGATTACCTGTTTTTACCCTAAAAAGCACCTGAAAAGGAAGATTTCTTTATTAGGAAACGTTTACAGGTTTGGGTGCTAAAATTTACACCAATTAACGCGAAAAACGCCCATGAAACGGACTGAGAAAAAATTTTTTCCGAATTCGCGATTTCTCGTATTCGGTTGAGATGTAAAGATTTAGGAGAATAGAGAAATTTTTCCGAGCTGAAACCGGTTCGGAGAAGAGGATTTCGGAGGCATTTTCAGGGAGTCCGTTTTTATATAAAAGTGCGCTCCGAAGCGCCCTTTTTTACCTCTGCTTTATGCTTTGATTGATCTCTTCGATATACTCCAAAAGTTCGTCCGCTCCTCTTAGCTTTTCGCCGGATGTGATGAAGATGGGAGGGAGGTCTTCCCAGCTTTTCAGCAGTTCGTTTTTGTAGTTCTCTATGTTTTGCCGGAGCTTGGTCTCGGAGAGTTTGTCGCTCTTTGTGAAGACGATGGAGAATGGTATACCGTGCTCGCCCATCTGCTCTATGAAAGCGATGTCTATACTCTGCGGTTCGTGACGACAGTCTATGAGGATGAATAGATTGGTCAGATTTTCCGAGCCTAAGATGTAGCCTTCTATCAGTTTACGAAATCCCTCTCGGATGTTTTTAGGTGTCTTGGCATAGCCGTAGCCCGGAAGGTCTACGATGTAGAAGCTGTCGTTGATGTTGAAATAGTTGAGAAGCTGTGTCTTTCCGGGCTTTTGTGAAGTCTTGGCAAGCCCTTTTCTACCGGTGAGCATATTGATCAGTGTGGACTTTCCCACATTGGATCTGCCGATGAAAGCATACTCCGGTCTGCCGTCGCTGTTGGGCGTTTGTGATGGAGCGCTGCAACTCTTAACAAATTCTGCTGTCAAAATCTTCATATTCTCTTTCAGTTTTCTTTTATACTTCTATTTCGAGCCGGGAAGAGAGGTAACATTTTATCTCCTCCAAGTCTTCCGGAGAAAACCATACTATATCTTCTGCTTTTCTGTACCATGTCAGCTGTTTTCGGGCATAGGTTCGGGTGTTTTTCTTCATCTTTGCCACAGCCTCTTCCAATGTACATATCCCATCGAGATACTCGAATATCTCTTTATACCCGACCGTGTTCAGGGCATTGAGTGTGCGGTAGGGCAAAAGAGCCTTGACCTCGTCTACCAGTCCGTTCCGAACCATTTCATCCACCCTCCGGTTGATTCTGTCGTAGAGTTCTGCCCTGTCCCGGTTGAGCCCTATACGGATGATTCGGAAAGGGCGTTGCTTGGCACTCCGGCGATGAAACGAGGAGAAGGGGAGACCTGTGGTGAGATAGACTTCCAAGGCGTGGAGGATGCGTTTGTAGTTGTTCCGATCCACTTTGGTCAGATACTCCGGATCTGCTTTTTCGAGTTGCTTTAAGGCAAACCCGATACCCTCGTTGTCGTATTGTTCATACAGCTCTCGGCGGATGTCCGGATCTACATCGGGGATCTCGTCTATCCCGAAACAGAGTGCATCCGTGTACATCATGGAACCTCCGCAAAGGATAGCCACGGGTGTCTGCTTGAAATAAGAGGAGAGCTTCTCCATCGCCAAAGCCTCGAATGCAGAGGCACTGAAATAGTCCGTTACGCTCTTGAACCCGATGAAGTGATGCGGTACGGCTGCCAACTCTTCGGGTGTGGGAGCTGCCGTGCCTATTACCATCTCTTTGTAGATCTGGCGAGAGTCGGACGAGAATATCTCCACACCGCTCCCCAACCACTTGGCAAGGGCTATGGATAAAGCTGTTTTGCCCACTCCTGTCGGTCCTAAAAGGACGATGAGAGCAGGCAAATGTTTATCAGTAGAGCGAGTCTTCATCCAATCCGAAACCGGCTTCGTCCAGCTCGTCAAGTGATGCAAACTCGGTGCCTTCAAAGTCGTCGAACTCATCATTAAAGCCAAACTCATCTTCTCGTGATGCTTTGGCTCCCTTCTTGGTGGGTTCTTCGGCAAGAAGCGCTTCTATATCTTCGCCTTGTCGAGGAGGTTCACCTTCGGAACGTACCACCTTGGGCAGACCTTTTTCTTTCTCGAAGATGATCTCTCTCAGCTCTACAAAGAATGCCCTATTGCCCATCATGTCGAAGACGTACATCAGCTTTTGCTTCTCTTCAGTGAGAAGATCGTCCAGTGTGGTCTTGTCCATGAGGTAGATATCTTCTTCCGGATTCATCCTCAAATCCATGATGTGAACCTCTTTTTCTTTCTGCCACGCATCATCGCAGATGTAGAAGCAGGAGAGTTGGTCTTTTGCGTAGCCGATGCTTTCCTGTATGATGTTGCAGAGATCCGAGAACTTTGCTCCGGCTTCAATCTTTATGTCTCGTCTGAAACCGGGTACCTCGTTGGAAACTATTACAAATCTGTATATCATTGTGTATAACTCTGAAAAATCTCTTGGGAATAAAACATTAGTCCATAGCGCCTCGCACCACTCCTCGTTTGGACTCCTTTATGAAGTAGTATATGGCATCTCTTTCCGGTGTCTCCGGATACTCTTTTTCTATCGCCTCCAAAGCATCGGTGGTATTGAGTCCTTTGCTGTAAATGGTACGGTAGATGTCGTTGATGAGGAAGATCTGATCGTTGGTGAAACCTCTTCTGCGAAGTCCCACAATGTTGATGCCGCAGTAGCATATCGGCTCTCGTCCGATGAGTGAGTATGGCGGGATGTCTTTGGTAACTCGGCTTCCTCCCTGGATCATCACATGACATCCGATGCGGACAAACTGATGGACGAGTACACCGCCGCTTATGATGGCATGGTCTGCCACTTCTACCTCTCCGGCAACCTGTGTTGCATTGCCGAGAATGATGTTGTTGCCCAACTCGCAGTCGTGTGCAACGTGTGAGTATGCCATGAGAAGACAGTTGCTGCCCACTTTTGTATAACCTTTGGATGCTGTCCCTCTGTTGATGGTGGCGCATTCCCTGATCACGGTATTGTCTCCAACGTGGGTGAGAGTCTCTTCTCCGACAAACTTCAAATCTTGCGGAATGCCACTGATGACGGCTCCGGGATGTATCTGACAGTTGCTGCCGATCCTTGCACCCCAGCGTACAATAGCGTGCGGATGCAGTACGGTCTTGTCTCCTATCTCTACATTATCTTCTACGATGGCGAATGGGCCTATCTCTACATCTTTTCCAATCTTTGCATTGGGGTGTACCACAGCCAGAGGGCTTATCTTTGGATTGTCCATGATTCTCTTTACTTGTTTTTTGTGATCTGAGCCATAAACTCCGCTTCAGCTACCAGTTTTTCTCCGACAAAGGCAAGACCCCTCATGTTGGATATGCCTCTGCGTGGCTCGGCAAGCAGTTGAAGACGGAAAAGTAGCGTGTCTCCGGGTACGACTTTATGGCGGAACTTCACGTTGTCTATCTTCATGAAATAGGTGCTGTACTGCTCCGGTTCGGAGAGTTGTTGCAGGATAAGAAGTCCGCCAACCTGAGCCATCGCTTCTATAAGCAGGACACCCGGCATTACAGGCTCGTCCGGGAAGTGCCCTTGGAAGAATGGTTCGTTGGATGTAACGTTCTTCACGCCCACGATGTGCATGGATCCTATCTCTATGATCTTATCTACCAGCAAGAACGGATAGCGGTGCGGAAGAAGAGCTTTCACCTCTTTGACATCGAGTAGAGGCGCTGCGTTGGGATCATATACCGGTGCTTGTGCTTCATTCAGGCGAATATCCTTGCGGATCTGCTGTGCCAAGACGTTGTTGATACTGTGTCCCGGACAGGTCGCGATCACTCTTCCCTTGATTCTTTTACCGATGAGGGAGAGGTCTCCAAGCAGATCCAGCAGTTTGTGTCTTGCCGGTTCGTTGTTGAAGACCAAAGGTTTATTGTTGATATATCCAAGGTCTGCGGCATTCTTTTTCTCCACTCCCATCAGCTCGGAAAGCGAATCCAGCTTCTCCTGAGTGAGTACCTGATCATATATTACTATGGCATTGTCGAGGTCGCCACCCTTTATGAGGTTGTTGTCCAAGAGTTGCTCTATCTCTCTTACGAACACAAATGTTCTGGCAGCCGCAATATCCTTTTCAAAGTCTGCGATAGAGTCCAGAGAGGCGTACTGATTGGAGAGTATCGGAGAGTCGAAAGAGATCAGGACATTCAGCCCGAAGCTGTCGTCCGGAAGGATAATCAAAGAAGACTTGCCATCTTCGGACGATACCTCTATCTTTTTCTTCACAACATAGTAATCTCTCAGATGCTCCTGCTCAACGATACCGACCTTCTTGATTCCTTCAAGAAAATGGATGGAGCTACCGTCCAAAATCGGGAATTCAGGAGCGTTCACCTCTATCAGACAGTTATCTACCCCCATGGCATAAAGCGCAGCCATGGCGTGTTCCACCGTACTTACGTGTGCGCCGTTATCGCGTAGGACGGTGCCTCTATTGGTCTGAGCCACATTCTCAGCAAGAGCCGCAATGATCGGTTTATTCTCCAAATCGACCCGCTTTATCTTTATGCCGTGATTGTCCGGTGCGGGATGAAAAGTGATTGCAATCTCTAAGCCGGTGTGAAGTCCCTTGCCGGAAAGGCTGAACGACTCTTTGAGTGTATGCTGTTTCATCTTGTAATATATTATCTGTTACTTGTTGCTACCATTCTTGATCTCGTCAAGCTCTTTTCGCAGAGCCTCTACCTCTTTGGATAGAGCGAAGAGCTGCTTGTCCATTTCCGGGAGTCTTCCGTAGACTGCATGTGCACGCATCGCTTTCTTTATGGGAAAAGCGGGAGAGCCGAAGTAGGTAACGCCCTCCTCCTTAATATCCGAAATCACTCCGGTGCGTGCGGCAATGGTTACCTTTTGAGCCGTCTGCATGTGTCCGGTAAGCCCTGATTGTCCTCCGATCATATTCCATGCGCCTATCTTTGTAGAGCCTGCGATGCCCACCTGAGCGGCTATGACCGTATGTTCATTGACCACTACGTTGTGAGCGATCTGTACAAGATTGTCTATCTTGACACCTCTTTCCACAATGGTAGATCCCATCACCGCTCTGTCTATGCAGGCACAAGCTCCCACCTCTACATCGTCTCCTATCAGGACATTGCCCATTTGAGGTATTTTGCGATAGCCCTCTTCGGAGGGAGCAAACCCGAAACCGTCTGCCCCGATCACTGCACAAGAGTGGATGACACAGCGTTCGCCCACCTTGCATTCGGCGGAGACAACGGCAGAAGGATACACAATGGTTTCCGCTCCGATCTCTGCATTCTCACCTATAAATACGAATGGAAATATCTTGACACCCGGATGCAGTACCGCTCCTTTGCTGATATAAGCGGCATGACCGATGTAAATATCTTTGGGAAGAGTGACGGACGGATCCACAAAAGCGGTCGAAGCCACTCCGCTCTCTTTTTCTTTGAGCTTTTCTGCAAACTCCATCAGTTTGGCAAGAGACTCATAAGGATTTTCTACCCGGATCAGGGTAGAAGGTACGGCTCTTTCCGGCTTGAAGTCATTGGATACAAGCACGGCTGTCGCCTTGGTTTCATAGATGTATTGTTCGTACTTGGGATTGGCAAGGAAAGTGAGACTGCCGGGTGAGGCATCCTCTATCTTTCCAAACTGAGATACGACGGCTTCTTCGTTACCCTCGACCGTTCCTCCCAGATATGCGGCTATTTCTTTTATCTTTACTTTCATGATTATCGTGGATAATGGACACGGCTTACAGCTCTGCCTCTTTTAGGCGTTCTGTATTTTCAGCCACTATCAGCGCATCGAGCATCTCCTGTATCTCTCCTCCCATAAAAGCGGAGAGGTTGTACATGGTTAGATTTATTCTGTGGTCTGTGATGCGTCCTTGCGGATAGTTGTATGTCCTGATCTTAGCACTTCTGTCTCCTGTGGAGACCATTGTTTTCCGTTTGCCGGCTATTTCGTCCAGATATTTCTGATGCTCCAGGTTGTAGATCCGAGTCCGAAGCTCTGCCAGTGCTTTCGCTTTGTTTTTAAGCTGGGATCTCTCGTCCTGACTCTGCACGACTATTCCTGTGGGGATGTGTACCAGTCTCACGGCGGAGTAAGTGGTATTGACACTCTGACCGCCCGCTCCGGAAGAACAGAATGTGTCTATTCTGATATCGCTCTCCTTCACTTCGACGTCAAACTCGTCCGCTTCCGGTAATACCGCCACCGTGGCAGCCGAAGTGTGTACACGCCCTTGCGTCTCTGTCTGAGGCACGCGTTGCACACGATGTACACCCGACTCATACTTCAGAGTACCATACACATCCGCTCCGGTTACCGTGAATACGATCTCTTTGAAACCTCCCAAAGTACCTTCGTTCATACCGGTAACCTCTGTCCGCCACCCTTTCGACTCGCAATACTTAACGTACATCTTATACAGATCGGCAGCGAATAGGGCGGCTTCATCACCCCCTGTTCCTGCTCGTATCTCCACTATTGCGTTCTTGGCATCTTCGGGGTCGGCAGGAACCAACAGCAGCTTGATCTCATCTTCCAACACCGGCAGGGCATCTTGAGCAGCGGCTATCTCTTCCTTGATGAGAGCTACCATATCGGGGTCGCTTTCCGTTTGCAGCATCTCCCGTCCCTCTTCTATCGTTTTCACGGCAAGGGTGTACTCATCGCCTTTTGCCAGTATCCGCTCCAGCTCCTTGTATTCTCGTGTGAGCTTTTCAAAGCGTTTTCTGTCTGCGATGACGTCCGGGTCTGTAATCAGAAGCGATACCTCTTCAAATCTGGCGTGCAGTACGCTTATCTTGTCTACTATGCTTATCTGCTCAGCCATTTATTCGTATTTGAATACCCCGAAAGGCGTGTGCAGTACAACCTCTTTCTTTCCTTCTCCCTCCATTACTCTGCCGACGACCTGAGCATCCACACCGAACTTGCGAGATATGGCAATGATTTCGGGTGCAACCTCTTCCGGCACATAAAGTTCCATACGATGTCCCATGTTGAACACCTTGTACAGCTCTTTCGGCTCTGTCCGTCCGGAGCTGTAAATGAGGTTGAAGAGTGTCGGTATCGGGAACAGATTATCTTTCTCTACCTTTAGATTTTCCACAAAGTGCAGTACTTTCGTCTGAGCACCACCGCTGCAATGGATCATGCCATGTATCTTCTCTCTGTGGTGCTTGAGTACCTCTGCAATGATGGGAGCGTATGTCCTTGTGGGGGAGAGTACGAGACGTCCGGCATCCAAAGGCACTCCGTCGACCATGTCTGTGAGTCTCTTTGTTCCGCAATAAACGACCTCGTCCGGAAGATCATGGTCGTAAGTCTCCGGATAGCACTGCTTCACCTGTGGCCCGAAGACATCGTGGCGAGCGGATGTCAGTCCGTTGCTGCCCATCCCTCCGTTGTAAGACTGTTCGTAGGTCGCTTGTCCGGACGATGCCAATCCCACTATCACATCGCCGGGACGGATGCTGGCATTGTCTATGACGTTCTTGCGAGGCATACGGCAGGTTACCGTGCTGTCCACTATGATTGTACGCACGAGGTCGCCTACATCGGCAGTCTCTCCGCCGGTAGAGTATATGCCCACGCCCAAAGCGCGCATCTCTTCGAGAAACTCCTCTGTACCGTTTATGATGGCAGAGATCACTTCTCCCGGAACTTTGAGTCTGTTCCTGCCGATAGTAGATGAGAGCAGGATGTTATCCACGGCACCCACGCAGAGCAGATCGTCCAAATTCATCACCACAGCATCTATGGCAATACCTTTCCATACGGAGAGGTCGCCCGTCTCTTTCCAGTAAGCGTACGCCAAAGAGCTTTTGGTGCCTGCTCCGTCTGCGTGCATGATGTTGCAGTATTCGGGATTGCCTCCGAGTATATCGGGGATAATCTTACAGAAAGCCTTTGGGTATAGACCTTTATCTACGTTCTTGATTGCGTTGTGAACATCCTCTTTGGAGGCGGATACACCTCGCAAATCATAGTTGTTTGTAGTCATCTGTTGTCTTAGAGTATCATTAACATTCTCTTTACCGTTCTAATCTCTGATGTATCATGCAGATACAGAACCGGTACAGGATTCATTGCTACACAAAACTATGAAAAAAAAAGGATATGACCTACCAAACCCTTTTCTTATGGCTTTTGACCGGATGTGGCAATGGTGATAACGCTTCCGAGGGGTGAACTTTTATATAAAAATGAATCCGAGAAAATCTTCGCTTTTTGCTCCTCTCCAAACTCCATTTTGGGGACTGAAGCGGAGAGTTTGTCTGTAATTATTTAGAATAGAGATAGATATAAATCAGCTCGAATTTGGAGAAAAAATTTTCTCAATGCATTTCATGGGCATTTTTCGCGTTAATAGGTGTAAATTTTAACGCCCTCTCCTGTGAACGTTTCCTAATAAAGAAATTTACCTTTTCAGGTGCTTTTTAGGGCAAAAATGTGTAGGTGTTTGATTGTTAGTGTTTTGGCTGTTTTTGCTAAACACGTTAATCGAATTCGGTAAACGTGTTTAATGAAATCGGTAAACGTGTTCGTTGAAAAATTAAACACGTTAAGCCGAAAGAATATGCTCGTTTAGCGTTTTGGCTTAACGAGTATCGGAAATTGTGTTAATAAAACGGGGTGAATTTAACAGTTTGGTCGTGCTCTGAAAACGACCCCTCCGATCAAAATAGAGAGACCGAAAAAAGTGAGTATTTTTCGGGATGGAATATATAAAAATGAGATTTCGGAAAGGGAGAAATCTCTCTCTCTTTTTTCTTCTTAACAGCTCAAAAAGAAAGCAAGTGCACGGCTTTCGTTTTGCCATGCACTTGCTTTTTATTTGAAATATCTCTTTCCTGAAACGGGTATGACAGGAAAGGAGCTTATTCCGTGTCTGTTATCAATATTCCGCAGGAGTTTCCGCAGAAGCCTTCCAACCCGGATTTTGATACAGGTTGCTCTCCTCTGCATTACCGGTAGGTGATGCCAAGCTCAACTCTTGATAAGAGAATGGAGAGAGGTAGTGCGCCTGATAGAAGGTGTAGCCATTGAATACATCGTTGTTTGCCTTGATCTTTTGGTATGGGCGGATGTATTTGCTCAACTCCTTAGAAGAGAGATTGGAAGCAGAAGAGCCATCGGCAATGATGAGAGTGTTGCCATCGGCACCATAGAATCTGGGATAAGTATGGATCTTATCCCAGAAGTTTACGCCCTCTATATGGTAGTCTTTTACCTGGTCCATAGCTCTCCAGCGTATGAGGTCCGCGGCTCTCATACCCTCTCCTGCAAATTCGGAGCGGCGCTCTCTACGGATACTGTAAAGAACCGGGTCGATAGCCACGCCGGCAGAGAATGCTCCCCAGTCGTAAGACTCTCTGTTCGTATTCGCTTCGTAAGCCATATCGGTGGCTCCTGTTGTTACTTCTATTGCCACTGTTATACCTGCACGTCTGCGAAGCGCATCCCAGTAGGTTCTTGCGTTGCCGTCTATCACTTTGTTCTTTTCGTAAGATGCCTCTATGTAGTTGAGGTATGCCTCTGCCACACGGAAGATGATAGTACCGGAAACGTCGTGCATCTCGGAGTTGAGGTGCATACGTTTGTCGTAGTTGTAAAGCTTGCGCTGACGATAGCCGGTAACGTCTCTCGACTCGTCATTCGCAATAATGTTTGCAACATTGAACATTACGATAGGATCTTCATTGGTGTAGAGTACGTTGCTCTCTCCGAACAAGAAGAGCTGCAGACGTTCGTCACGATCTTTCTTTACGAGATCGACAGTCTCGTCCGTCTTTGTGTATCCGGAGTTTTGAGCATAGATAGGAAGACCGTTCTTCATCAAGAAAGATTCTACCAAAGCGCGTGTCCAACCGGAAGAAGAGCCTACTGCAAGCTTGTGAGAGGTCAAGTGTACAAGGTTTTTCTCCTTGCTGTACTGTCTCCAAAGCAAGATTTCAGGGAACCTTGAAAGGTCTTCATCTGCAAACATTTCGTAGTAGTTGTTCCACCCATGGTGCTGACCCTTTACCGGATCCATCACTCCGCTGTTCTCTGTAAGAGTAGGGAATGCATCGGCAACAGCTTTGGCGGCAGTCATCGCTTCATTCAAGAAGAACTCTACCTCCCCTGCAATGTTGAAGCTTTTACCCTTGTTCCACTCTTTGTCTCTACCCGGCCATGTAGGATCTCCCGGTACGCGTCCGGAGCCTTGGTGGTACTTTTCGAATGTACCCTCGAAAAGAGCTACACGAGACTTGAACAATAGAGCTACATTTCTGGAAATGCGTTGGTTCATAGGAGTTTTATCCTTCAACATAGAGATGGCTTTGTCCAAGTCCGAAAGGATAAAGCGAGCCACTTCGTTACGAGGCATACGCTTGGATGCTTCGATGAGAGTAGCTCTGTCATCGGACAAAGCTTTCTTTATGATAGGGAAGTCGCCATAAGTTTGCAGCTTGTTGAAGTAGAGCGCAGCACGGATAAAGTAAGCTTCACCAATGTAGTGGTCGATGTCTGCCTTGGATCCGCTGATGGCTTTCTTCTCCAACTTCTCGGTAGCATTCTCAAGAAACCAGTTGACGTTTCTTATTGCCTCGAAGCCGATACCGCCTTCCGAAGGTACTTTCCATACATCTTTTGTGAACCAGGCTCTGTTCGGATTTACACCGGCTTGGTTGTCTGTGCCGTTATCTCTCGCTGCAACACCGGCATTCCAACCTCCTGTTGTAGGGAAGACTGCGGGATAGTAGTTGAACGTAAAGCTTCCAAGCTGTTCCGCATTGGTATAAAAGCTATCCGGACCTACTTGATCCAGCGGTTCTCTATCCAGCAAATCACATCCTGCCAAAGAGAAGGAGAGTGCTCCTATAAGAGCTATTTTACTAAATATATTTTTCATTGTGATCGTTCTTTTACGGATTAGAAATTAACATTTACACCAAAAGACCATACGCGTTGAAGCGGATAAAGCTTACCCGGTCCCCAGGCGCCACCGATAGCTTCAGGGTCGAAGATCTTAGTCATCTTAGTGAAGGTAACAAGATTGTCCACAGATGTGTACACACGTACTCTGGAGAGTCCGACCTTTTTTATCCATGATTGAGGAAGAGAGTAACCTATCTGCATATTCTTGATACGCATATAAGCTGCACTCTTAAGATATCTGGTTTGTCTTTGCATATTTTTACCACCCTTTCCGAATAGAGGTCTTGGGTAGTATGCATCAAGATTAGCTCCGAGAGGGTCGCCTTCAGGACGGAAGAAGTCCCAGTGTTCTACGAATCCTACACTCTGCCATTTACCATGACTTGTAGCACCAACAGAGTATGGAGAGCCGTCCCACCAGTCTCTTTTACCTACACCTTGAAGGAAGATGGAGAAGTCGATACCCTTCCATTCAGCATCTGCATTGATACCGAACTTGTATCTCGGAGTGGCGTTACCGATGACAGAAAGGTCGCCATGGTTGTCCAATGTATTGTTTCCATAGTTTACGGTGCCGTCACCATTGAGGTCTTTATACATGATGTCTCCGGCAGCCCATTGTGTACCCATCGGTTGCTTGCTGTGTGCAAGGTGATCGTTCATCTCCTGATCTGTCTTGGCTATGCCGATAGTAGTATAACCCCAGATCTCTCCGGCTTTCTTACCTGAATAATGGTCGCTAAGAGAGTTGGTCGGGTTGCTGTATCTGAGAATTTCTTGTTGGTCATCGCTGAGAACGAGTTTGAGACCATAATCCAAACCTCTCCATTGATCTCTCCAGCGAACTTCCAAGTCCCAACCATAAGATCTCATGTCTGTGTTGTTGATCTTAGGAGGAGCCACACCAAGTATTGATGGAAGCTTCTCCGGATTAGAAACCATATCGTAGGTTGTTCTGTTGAAGAAGTCGAAGCTACCTTGAAGTCTGTTGTTAAGAAGAGAGAAGTCAAGTGCAATGTTCCAAGACTCTACACGTTCCCAAGTGAGTGAAGAGGAAACGATGCCCGGAGCATTGGAGGTATTTACTCTTTCTCCGTTGAGAAGCCATCCGGAGTTGGCAACACCCTGTGGCTGTGCAAGGAACCAAGGATATAGCGCTTGGATGTTGGTGTTACCCAAAGCACCCCAAGAGCCTCTTACCTTTAAGAGAGGAACGATATGCTTGATAGGTTCCCAGAAGCTTTCGTTGGAAAGATTCCAACCCACTGCAAATGTTGGGAATGTTCCCCATCTCTTGTCTCCGATGAAGCGAGAAGAACCATCTCTACGAACAGATGCTTCAAAAAGATATTTGTCGTCGAATATATAGTTGATACGACCGAAGAATCCCATTGTAGCCCAATGGCTGTAACCGCCATAGAATGTAGGCTTGTCGTGTGTCGCAGTATTTACGGTAGGAACAAGAGGAGTGATAAGATCTTTTTTATTACCTCCGAGATTTCTTGTATTGCTGATCTCTATATCGAGACCTCCGAGCATTTTTACGTCATGCTTGCCAAACTTTTCGGAATACTCTGTGAAGTAACGACCGTTGAAGTAACTGCTCTTCCATGCAGATTCCGAAACACGGGTCTGTCCTTCGTCTCCACCTTCGCGAGATGTAGGATGAGGGTTGCCGTCCTTGTCGTATCTGAAGATAGGAAGAACATCCCAGTGGTTGTTGTTATAAGTGGTATTGTAGTTGTTTTCAAACTTAATGGTCCAGCCTTCCACCGGCTTTACAAGGAACGTAATCTGTTGGTTGGAGAAGTCCTTTTGGTTGATGTCCTTACCTCCATCTCTCATTTGGATGGTTTCCTGACCTGAAATAAGGTGTCCGTTCGGGTCTGTAACCGCATTCACAGGCCAACGGCGTGCGATGTTGTGGAAGAACAGACCGGTCATGTAGCTTGGACGAGAGTAGTCTTCACGAATCCAACGGTTGTTGTAGGTGATGTTGAACCAAGGAGTGATTTCAGCCGAGAACTTTCCGGACACATTGTAACGGTTGAACTTGTCTTGCCCATAACGGATAAGACCTTCTTGATCCAAGAATGCTCCACTGATGTAGTAGTTTAGCTTGGATGTACCACCCGAAAACGAAACATTGTGTTCTTGTGAAGGTGCGTTTGCGCGGTAGTTTTCCTTGAACCAGTTGGTATTTGCCCAGTTTCCTTCATCGTACATTGCCCATTCTCCTTTGGCAGCATTCCACATGGTACCGAATCTGACCTTTTCGTTGTTCGGATCTTGCTTGTAAAGACGGATCTTCTCAAGCACTTCGTTAGGGAAGACAATACCTTCACCTGCATTTGCTCCTGCACGGTTGAAGTAGTTTGCAAACATTTCAGAGTCCATCATTGTAGGGATCTGTGTTGCTGTATTGAAGCGCATATTTCCGTTGTAGGAGAATCTGCTCTTGCCCTCTTTACCACTCTTTGTGGTGATAAGAATAACACCGAATGCCGCACGAGAACCATAGATGGCACTGGAAGCCGCATCCTTCAATACTGAGATGCTTTCGATGTCATTGGCTGCAAGAGTATTCATGTCTCCTTCTGCTCCGTCGATAAGTACCAACGGGCTGGAGTATGATCCTTCACCGATGGTTCCGCTACCACGGATGTTCATGCTCAATCTACTGTTGAGAGCTCCTCCGGAGTTTGTAACGCTGAAGTTCAATCCCGGGACAACCCCTTGAAGTGCTTGAGCCACGTTCTGAACAGGTCGAGTTTGAAGCTGCTTTGAATCCACATTGGAAACTGCTCCGGTAAGATTAACTTTCTTTTGTGTACCATAGCCCACGACAACAACCTCTTCCAACTGTGAAGTCAAAGGTTTAAGTGCGATCTTGAGAGTAGTTTGGCTACCTACGGTAATGCGCACTGTTTCGTATCCCATGAAAGATACTTCCAAGACATCTGTCGGGGTAAGACCATTGATGGTAAATCTTCCCTTTTCGTCTGTACGTGCTCCTTTACCTCTTTGGGTTGTAACGCGAACCGCAACAACAGGCACGGGATTGCCTTTTTCATCTACAACAGTACCGGAAACACTTTTTGTGTCTTGCTGCTGAGTGGTAGTAGTGTTCGAGTCGGCTGCCGTAGCTGTCGGGCTCAGTGCTGTCATGAGACCTGCCAGTAGTACCCCTGCCATTGTTCGATAGGGGAGTCTGATGCTTAGATCTCTGCCTTTAGAAAAATTGTCCTTTTTCATAATTACATATCTAAATAGTGTATTTCTGTTCTTTTTGTGGATATGGTAATTAAAAAATGTTTATGTGGTAATGCAAATGTATGTATTTTTTAGGATATCGGAGTTTTGTCAGACTCATTTTCTTCATATTTATTTTTTTATCAGAAAGAGTGTTTATCTCTTTTTGCTCCTCTATCCTTGTATTGGTGCCATCTTTGTTTGAGTAGCCAAAAGAGTTCGTCTCCTTATTTATGGAGATTTTATCGAAAATAATATTGTTTCTTTTGAGAAGAGATTAAAAGAAAGATGTAAAGTTGTGTCTTGTGCTTCTTCTTTATACATTTGTCATGCACTGCTTTGTAAAATAACCGACGCAATCGGCTTGTATGGCAAGGTGATATTTTAAGAAGGCATATCATATTTGTGCTTTCTATGTATAACCCTAAGGAGAGAAGGTTTGAGTAGAACAAAAAGAAGCTTTAAGCGTTTTTTCCTCTAAAAAACAGAAATACCAATGAAAAAGAAACTTTTAGCACTGTTACTTTTAGCCGGAGGGCTATTTACTGCAAACGCGCAAAACATTCGTCCGAGAATAGAAGTGGGAGGCGTAATGTCCATAGTGGAGTTCAAAGCTAGTTCTGTTGATCTGAACTCTAAAGTAAAGATGGGCTACCGGGTATCCGGTGCAGCGGAAATCGGATTGGGTGGTGGTTTGTACATTGCTCCGGGTCTTACTTTTAAGTCTCAAGGAGGAAACTATGATCTGAATAGCTTTAGAAAGATTTTTGGTCTTGGTCCTTTGAGCGGAGATAATGCCAAAGCCAACAGAGCACACCTCAACTACCACTATCTTTCTGTTCCTCTTAATCTCGGATTTCGTGCAGAGTTGAGTCCGACATTAGGTTTCTCCGCTGAGGTTGGTCCTTATTTTGCTTATGCTCTCAGCGGTAAAGGTGTTTATGGAGACTCTGACATGGATCTGTTTTCAATGCCGGAGTCTGTAAAAAAGTCATTGGAATTTAAGAGATTTGATGCCGGTATTAACGCTTCTGTGGCTGTGGACTTTTCAAGAGCTGTTTTCCGCATAGGTACCGAGTATGGTCTTACCAATAATGTTAAGGTGCAGTCCCTTTTGGGAGACCTTTTGGGTGTTGGTTCATCTTCCACATTGAAGAATTTTAATGCTTATGCTTCCATAGGATTCAGATTCTAAAAGGTCAGACATAAAGACTTTCATAGGGGCGGAAGGGGGATACTCTTTCCGCCTTTTCTTTTTTTTGATTTGGTGCATGAGATAATGGGGTATCGTTGTATTTGTTTTGACCTTTAAGTGCCCGGATGAGAAATACTACTTTTGGAGAAAGGTTAAACAAATATTTGTATTTCGCAATTATTATTTTTATTTTCGTGCAGTGAGGTTTTGCAAAGCATTTGTACGCTTGCCGAACTTCAAGAGATGTAATAACCTATTTCTAACTTATTAAAAACTTATGAGATGAATAGAAGTATTTTCTTCTGGTTATTGCCGGTATTTATTCTTTTTACGGCATGTTCGGATTTGAGTGATCTAAGAAAAAGATTAGACGAACACGAAGTCCGGCTGAAAAATCTTGAGACTTTAATGACAACGACCAATTCCGACATCAAGGCGATGAAGGAGTTGTTGGATGCTCAAAACAAAAAGATAGGAATAGTATCCTATACAGAGCTTGCGGACAAGAGCGGCTACGAACTCGTTATGAGTGATGGATCTAAGATTGTAATAAAGAACGGAAGTGCGGTTGGAGTGAAAACCGATACCGATGGTCAGCTCTACTGGACTTTGAATGGCGACTTTATGCGTGATGCCGATGGTAATAAAATAAAAGCCTCAGGTATAGCACCAAAATTGAGAGTGAATGGAAATGGATTGTGGGAAGTGAGCGTTGACGATGGTAAAACTTGGCAACTCGTTCTTGGTGCAGACGGAAAACCGGTAAAGGCTACCGGGCAGGATCTCTCCGAAGTATTGAAGATTACCGAAACAGACGAATCCGTCATCATCGAATATAACGGACACAAGTTTATTATTCCTAAGAAACCTGCCATAGTGGAGGTGAAAGAGATCATTCTAGATCCGGTTCAGAAGCAACTTAAAGTTGGAGAACGCTTTAAGATAAGAGCGACTATCAAACCGGCAGAGGCTGCTTCTACACTGATAGTCTGGCAATCTTCTAACGAAACTTTGGCAACAGTGGATAATGAAGGTAACGTAGCGGCTTTGGCTAAAGGTGCTGTTAAGATCATAGCAATAGCAGGAGGTAAGAAAGCAGAGTGCAATGTGGTTATTATTGAAGGAGCTGCTCCCATAACCGGAGACGAAGAGATGAATCCTCTTATCCCGATGTCTTACATGTCGAAATTCTATCTGAACAAAACGGGAACCGATTTTCTTACAGATCTGAGTAATAATACCGATATCGGTTTCTTCTCTTGGTTCAGACTTATGGGAGTAAAAGATTCTAACGGAAACGTAGAGGGGAAATCGATATTGGGAGATAATCCTTCATTGGGAGATCAATATGCTGTGCCCACAAAGGATGAAATGCTTACGGTATTTCCGGCAGCTATGCAGGTGTTGCTTCTTAACTCAACATTCGGTCCTGTTGAGAAAAACGAAGATATTACTTTGGATGGCACCAAGAGTACTTATCGTTGTTACTATCAGGGTGTAGGCAACGGTATCTCGTATGCAGTACGTCTTGAGGGTAACGGCAGCAAATATAGAGCCGCGTACAGGTATGTTTTGAAACAGGAAAAAAGTGCCTTCTTTACCTATACAGTTACGATTCGTCACTTGGGAGATGATACCACAGTGTTGGCTGATGTCGCCAAAGAAGAGTATTGGGCAACCAATAAAGAAAAGGATATATCTAGAACATTTATTACCACTGGTTTTTATATGAATTGTAATGAGCACGGAGAAGGAGTCGGAGGGATAGTTCTAAATAGGCGTACAAGTGTTTTCTGGAATGCGGATACGTACGAGAAGTACGCCTCTTATGCTTACCGCTTTATGTTTGATGTGGAGTTCAACTATTCTCGTATTCACACGATGGAGAAGAAGTCAGCCCTGCCAGTCCGATTGATGAGAAAAAAATAAGAGAGTCATCTTTGGGAAGATAAATCTTTGTGGAACAGAGAGCCGAAACATTGGGTTGGCTTCTCCGTTCCTATTCTACTCAAAACAAGAATCAGAAAAGGGCGAGACGGAAATTATTCCGTCTCGCCCTTTATATTTTTTGCTCTGTTTGGTAGGGATGTCTTATTTCAAGCCCAACTTTGCTCTAATTTCTTTAGGTATAGCGTTCTTGTGCACAACAATATTCATCGTCTTTCCGGCAACAAATGCTTCTGAGGCATACCAGATTCCTTTGTACTTTCCGGTCTCTCCCCAAGAGTTTTTAACCATGAAGAAGAGCTTTCCTGTTTGGTCTTTAGCAATACCATAAATAACCATACCGTGGTCGTCTGTTGTGGTCTTGTTGTCGTATCCTTCTTGACGATATTCTTGTGTAACCTTGATCTCGGGAGTATTGATGTGTGTTACAAGATCACGGATCATTTCATTCCTTTGATTTGGAGTGGCTCCAACCCAACGTGCTTGGTCTGAGCCGGAGTTTTCTGCACTTTCAACATCTACAAGAAGAGCATATCCGTCTCGAGTAAAGCCCGGTTCGCTAACGTCCGAACCCCATGCTATCGCATAACCGGTATTGATAGCATTCTTCATTGTAGCCATCAATTCCTCTAACGGAAGGTTGTAGCTGCTGGAGTGACGCCAATTGTCCGCAATCTCCATCACGAATGAAGAGTAGAACGGAACATGGGTGTATGAAGTGAGAGAAACATAGTTGTCTGCATCCAAACCGATACTTTCTGCGAAAGATTTTGGTGTGTACTTCTTGCCATTGTAAGAAAACTCGGTAGGAAGTTCGCCCAAGTAAGCATCTATGATGCTGTCGAATGCACGCTTCCAAGCTGTGGAAAGCTTCTTGTTAGGGTTCTTTTCAATTCCTTTAAGGAAGCCCACTGCTCCGGCTTCGAGTTCGCTGTGTGCGTGGATAGTGGTTCCATAGTTGAGACCGGGCATTATGGTGCTTGGAACAGCTCCGTAATGCTTGAGAACATAAAGCACATCGTAGAACGAACCACCTTGAGCAAAGTTGATGTGTCCGTCTGTACGAATATATTTCACAGCCTTATCTTTGTAGCTGTGGCTTACAACAAACATTTCGCTTAAATCAACAGGTTGTTTACCCATTCTCAACATTTCGGCTTCCCAAAATCCTATACCGGAGAAAGACCAGCAGGTACCGCTTCTGGACTGATTCTTTACCTGTGTGATCTTGAGCTCTTTCACAGGGGTGAATACATAAGCCTCTTTTTTCTTAACATCTGTAGATGCCTCTTGTGCATGCAGTGAAAATACACCGCAGATCAGAGCAAGAGAAAGAAATAATCTTTTCATTTCTGTTTTTGTTATTAGTATATTAGGTTATTGAACATTCGCAGCCAAAGATAGGCAAACTTTTGCTATTCCGGCTTCTTGCCTTTTGTGGTGGCAAGCATACCGCATGCGGCAAAGATATCCTCCCCTCGTGATCTTCTGGTAGTGCATCTGACTCCTTTAGAGTTGAGATAGTCCTCAAAACTTTGTACTCTTACCGGAGAAGGAGAACGAAGATCCACGCCCGGGATAGAGTGATATTTAATAAGATTTACCCTGCAATAGGGAAGCAGAGGCTTGAGTATGCGGATAAGAGCTTCCGCATGGCGAAGATCATCATTGAGACCATCGAAAACAATGTACTCGAACGATAGCCGACGCTGACCGGAAAAGTCAAACTTTTGTAGTGTTGCTATGACCTCCTCTATCGGGAAAGCTTTCTCTACGGGCATTAAAGCTGCACGCTCTTCCGGGTACGGAGAGTGAATGCTTATGGCGACCTGACACTGTTGCTCCTGTAATAGTTTCAGCAGCCCGTCTCTTGGCCCTATTGTGCTTACCGTAATTCGCTTCGGACTCCATGCCAAACCCCAAGGAGCAGTCAGTATCTCTAAGGTTTTCGATACTTCATCATAGTTGTCCAAAGGCTCTCCCATGCCCATGAATACGATATTTGTCAGCTTCTCTATATGAGGACAGGAGAGAAACTGATTGATGATTTCTGCCGCAGAGAGGTTAAATAAAAAGCCCATCTTGCCGGTATGGCAAAATGAGCAATTCATTTTACAGCCTATTTGGCTGGATATACATAGTGTTGCACGATCGGATTCGGGGATATAGACGGTCTCTATCTCTCGCAAGCCTTTTTTTGTATCTACTGAAAAGAGATATTTCTCCGTGCCGTCCTTAGAACGTTGTGTGGTAATGGGAACATGGCGTCCAATGGTATAATTCTCGGAAAGCTGTTGTCGAAAAGAGATGGGCAGGTTGCTCATCTCTTCTATCTCTGTTACTTTGTGTACGTAAAGCCACTCCGCAATCTGCTTAGCTCTGAACTTGGGTTGGTTATGACTTTTTACCAAAGCTTCAAGCTCTTTCAGCGTATGACCTATAAGTGTTTTCATGATTGGTCTATTGTTATTTTCAGCAGAGAATAAAGTCTATCTGTTTTCTCTCGAAGTTTACCCTGTCAACCTCTATCTCTACGCTGTCTCCCAGTTTGAAGACTCTGCCGTACTGCCTTCCAATCAAACAAAAGTTCTTTTCATCGTAAACATAGAAGTCATCTGTAAGAGAGTGTATGGGCACTAAACCCTCACAACCATTGGATTTGATTTCTACAAAGAATCCGAAATCTGTAACGCTTATTATCATGCCCTCAAATCTTTCTCCGATCTTATCGGACATGTATTCTACCTGTTTGAGTTTGATGGATGCACGTTCTGCTTGAGATGCCAACTGCTCTTGATCCGAACAGTGGCGGGCTTGCGACTCTAATATGCCAGGGCTGTCCAACTCCTGTTCATGTTCGTATGCCCAAAGGTATCGGTGTACCAAAACATCCGGGTATCTTCTGATGGGAGATGTAAAGTGAGTATAGAAAGGAAATCCTAATCCATAGTGTCCGATATTATCTGTCGTATATATTGCCTTGGACATTGTTCGCAATACTATTGTTTCCAACATATTTTGCTCCGGTTTGCCTCGAAAAGCCACGAGCATTTCGTTGAGCGCCTTTGATATGTGCTCTTTGTTGCCGTCCAATTTGAGTACATACTTAAGCTTCATCATAAATTTGGAAAGGTCTTGCAGCTTTGCCTCATTGGGCAAGTCATGGATACGATAGATAAAAGCTCTCTTGGGATGACCCTTCAAATGTTTTTTGGTTACATGTTGGGCGATGGTTCTATTGGCGAGAAGCATAAATTCTTCAATGAGCTGGTGAGCCTCATTGCTCTCTTTTGTGTAAACATCGGTCGGCTTACCTTGATCGTCAAGAATGAATTTAATCTCTTGCCTTTCAAAGTTGATGGCGCCGGCTTCAAATCTTTTGCTTCTTATTTTTTGAGCAATCTCGCTAAGATGGATGATGGATTGCCTTACCTCTTCAGCCGGATCTCCTTTCCCTTTGATTATTTCATACGCCTGCTCGTAGGTCAGACGTGCATCGCTATGGATGATGCTTTTTACGATATTGTAGTTCACCACTTCCGCTTTATCGTTGAGCTCGAATATTACGGAGTAGGCAGGACGATCCACATTCGGCTTGAGAGAACACAAATCGTTGCAAAGACGCTCCGGCAACATCGGTATCGTACGATCCACCAAATAAATACTCGTCGCTCTTTTTTGAGCTTCAATATCTATCGGATCGCCGGGCTTCACATAGAAAGAAACGTCTGCGATATGAACTCCGACACTGACGTTGCCGTTCTCAAGTCGTTCATAGGAGATTGCATCATCAAAATCTTTGGCATCTATCGGGTCTATTGTAAAGGTGGTAAGATGTCTTAGATCTTCCCTTGTCGAATGCTCTTTTTCGGATAGTCCTTCAGGAAGTTCGTTTGCCAACTGCTCCAGCTCTTCCGGATATTTATAAGGAAGTCCAAACTCCGCCAATATTGCGTGCATTTGGGTGTCATTATCTTCCGGTCGTCCAAGTACATCTATTATCTCTCCGACAGGATTCTTGTCTTCCTGTCTCCATTCCATTACTCGAACCAATACCATATCTCCATCCTTTGCATCGTTTGTGTACTTGTACGGGATGAAGATATCGTTTTGAATCTTATTGCCTTCCGGGATTACAAAGCCCACTTTTGCTCCAAGAGGCTTTTGTAATACTCCTACGTAATTCCCTTGTGCACGTTCCAAGATTTCTACTACTTGAGCAGCTCTGTTATTGCTATGGGAAAAAGTTTTAGGCAGAACCTCTATACGCACCCGATCTCCATTGAGGGCGTTGCGAGTATCTCTGTTGTCTATTAAGAATATCTCATCGTTCTCTACAGCCTTTGCCGTATGTCTTCCATTGGCACGAGCTATGAATATTGCATCATACCGGTCTCCTTTATAATTGAGACGATAGCGATGATTCCCTATGGCATTGATACTCTCTTCTTTTCTGAGTTCATTAAGAGCTTGCTGTATGAAAATTCTTCCATTCCCTACGTTAAGACGAAGGTTTGAAGCGAGTTGTTTGGGATTGAATGTTTTGGTAGGATTGGAATAGAGATGCTTTAGAACAGCATCTTTTATTGTAGAATATGTTGCGTTTTTACTTCTTATAGATCCTCTTGAGGCTCTACTCTTTTTATTTTGTCTTGTCATCTTTCAAAGATCTTATTGAGTCTTTTTTTCTTCGCAAAGGTACTATTATTCTTGCACTTGTGAGTGCAAGAAAGGAAAGAGCCCCAATTCTTAAAAATGATGTAAATGGAGGGATTTGTAGGAATGCCTTTCTGTTGAAGTAATATTATGCTTTTTTAATATAGTGCCAATCGTTATCTGATTCATAAGGATGTCTTTCCGTACGTACTCTTTTTCCTAAAATCGTTTCTTTTTTTTATTAATGGGAGTGGAATAGACTTCCTCATCGTGGTGCTTAATCAAAGGGATTTTCTTTCATGAGCAAATTCATCTTCTCCCAATATTTTTAGCATCAAATGAAAGTAAGTTTATCAATTTTCTCCTTGTGTATTATTGTTAAAAAGTGGTTTCTTGTGTGTTAAAGTGATAGGGCTGTTACAAAAATGTTTGTTAATAACGAAAAGATTTTCGTTATTTGTAGCAGAGTCAAACCCTCATGATAAGCAGTATGAAAGAACCCGAAGAATACATTGGAGATCTTTCTTTGTAAGAGGTTTGGTAATTGGTTTATATACAGAATTTTAGTGTTTTAGATGTAGCAAGCAAACAGTATAGGTCTTATCACTGTCGGAGTGGGGCTGATTTATTGGAAGCTTGGTACAAAGGTTTACAAATAATTAATATGCTTATGAAGAAGTTTATGTTGTTGCTGACCGTCCTATTGATAAGCGTAGGATCGGTCGTCGCACAGATGAAGGAGGTGTCCGGTGTGGTTCTCAGCCAAAAGGACAATCAGCCTATTGAACGTGCAACGGTAAAGGCTAAGAGCGGTAAAGGTGGAGCTTATACTGATGCTCA
This sequence comes from Porphyromonas canoris, assembly GCF_000769115.1. Classification (GTDB taxonomy): domain Bacteria; phylum Bacteroidota; class Bacteroidia; order Bacteroidales; family Porphyromonadaceae; genus Porphyromonas_A; species Porphyromonas_A canoris. Next base: position 481,286 of record NZ_JQZV01000013.1, read on the forward strand.
AGGTCGTTTCCGCTTTAACGTGCCTGCTGCCGAAAAGACTCTTGTTGTCTCTTTCGCAGGGATGAAGACTCAGGAAGTTACTGCTGGAACAAACATTAGAGTTTTGTTGCAAGACGATGTTGCCGTTATTGATGAAGTATTGGTAACTGCGTTCGGTAAGTCTAAAAAGAGTGCGTTTACAGGTTCTGCTACTCAGGTAAGTGCAGAAGAACTTGGAAAGCGTCAGGTTTCTAACGTAACACAAGCGATTGCCGGTAAGGTTCCGGGTGTTTCCGTGACAAGTGGAAATAACCAGCCGGGAACTTCTGCATCATTGCTTATTCGTGGTCCTGGTTCGTTTTCTGCCGGTAGAGGTCCTTTGTATGTTGTCGACGGCGTGCCTTATGACGGAGACGTATCTTCTATTAACCCACAAGACGTTGAAACCTTTACCCTTCTTAAGGATGCTGCTTCTGCTGCTCTTTATGGTGCGCGTGGTGCGAATGGTGTAGTCCTTATTCAGACTAAGTCCGGATCTAAAGTGAAAGATGCCATGAACATCACATTCGAGGCTCGTTATGGTGTCAATCAACGTGGTGTGCCCGATTACGACGTAGTGGCTGATCCTAAAGTATATGCTGCAAAATATTTTGAAGCAATATATAACTCTGAAATTCAAAAAGATGGTGCAACAATAGAGGGAGCTCTTGCCGCTGCAAATGGTATTTATTTTAGTAAAGACCCAAAGGTTGCTAACCTTGTTTATCATCCATTTACTGCTCCTGACGGTGCTACTTGGTTTGAGAGACAAAGCAATGGTTATTTCTTGATGAATCCTGCAATTACTGTGGGAACCATCTACGAGCATGGGGGTAAGAAATATTGGCTTCAGCCGGACAACTGGTCTAAGGAAGTATTCACCACAAATCCTCGTCAAGAATACAACTTCTCTCTTTCCGGTAGAAGTGCTAAGGCTTCTTATTATATGTCTGCCGGTTATCTAAGTGATAAGGGTTATATCGTAGCGTCTTCTTTCGATCGTTTCACTACTCGTCTTCGTGGAGACTTCACTCCGGTAGAGTGGTTGACTGTTGGTGCTAATATGGCATTTACTCACTACATTACAAACTCTTTGGATAATACAGCAGAAGGAGGGAACTCCGGAAATATCTTTGCTGTTACAAACTTCATCGGTCCTGTTTATCCGCTTTATGTCCGTGGTGAAGACAAATCCATTGCGATAGATAAGTTTGGCAACACTATTTATGACTTCGGTACGGAAGAGTACTCAGGTCTAAAGCGTCCTTTCCTTTCTATCTCAAACCCAATGGCACTTTATAATCTGGATACAAACAGAGCAACTGCTGATGTTATTTCTGTTAAAGGATATGCAGATTTCAGTATTCTTGATGGTCTTAAAGCTACTATCAATGCCGGTGTTGATACAGATAACACCATGTTTTTGGATAAGAGAAACGTATTCTATGGTCAGTTCGCAGGTTATGGAGGTATCATAAGCAGAACTACTCAAAGAATCAACTCTCTTAATACTCAACAACTTCTTACCTACGTAAACAACTTCGGTCAACACAGTTTAGATTTCCTTTTGGGACACGAGTTCTATAAGTATCAATCAAACTCTTTGTATGGTTCAAAGGAAAAGATGTACGACCCGAATGCTACAGAGTTGACAGGTGCTATCTTGAAGCCTAACACAAGCTCTTCTCTTGGAAGATATGCAACAGAAGGATATTTGGGACGAGCTCAGTACAACTACGCTTCTAAGTATTTTGCTCAAGCTTCATTCCGTAGAGATGCTTCTTCTCGATTTAGAAAAGAAAATCGTTGGGGTAACTTCTGGTCTGTTGGTGGATCTTGGTTGATCTCTAAGGAAGATTTTATGAGCCAAGTGAGCTTCGTAAACATGTTGAAGGTAAAGGTCAGCTATGGTATGCAGGGTAACGATGCTATCGGTAACTTCAGATACATGGACTTGTACACTGTTCAAAATGCAAACGATAAGTTGGCTACCAGCTTTGCTTCTAAGGGTAATGAAAATTTGACATGGGAAACCAGTGCAAACTTGAATGCCGGTATCGAATTCTCTTTGTTCAATAACCGTTTGTCCGGAGGTATCGATGTTTATCGTCGTAAGGTGACAGATATGTTGTTCCAACGTAAGACTCCTAACAGTATCGGTTATGGATCATACTATGACAACATCGGTGCGATGAGTAATACCGGTATCGACTTTGAATTGATGGGAACTCTTATCAAAAATAAAGATCTTGAATGGACTTTGTCTGTGAATGGTGGTTATTTCAAGAATACTCTTGACAAACTTCCTGAAGAGTGGGAAGCTGTAGAAGGTGGTTATCGTGATGGCTCTTTTGTGTATAGAGTTGGAGGTTCTATTTACGACCGTGCTTTCGTTCATTATCGTGGTGTTAACGAAAAAGGACAAGCCCTTTATCAAATCTACAATAAGGAGAAGAACGAGTACGAAACTACCACTAACTGGAACGAAGCCAATAAGGCTGAAAACAGAGTTATCTTGACGGACGTTAGACCATATCTTACAGGAGGTCTTTCTACAAGTCTCTCTTTCATGGACTTTGACCTTTCTGCTACGGCAACTTATGCTTTAGGTGGTCGCACTTATGATAGCACTTACCAAAGCTTGATGCATGGTGGTACAAATACAGGACATGCATGGCACAAGGATATCTTGAACTCTTGGACTAAAGAAAGTCCATCTACCAATGTTCCTATGGTAAACTATGCAGGTAAGTTTATGGACTCTACTTCAGACAGATTCTTGGTTTCAAGAAGCTATCTTGCTCTCAATAACATCACTTTAGGTTACACATTGCCTAAGAGTCTATTGAAGTCGATGAATATCTCTGCTGCGAGAGTTTACGTGGTTGCTGATAACCTTGCACTCTTCTCTGCTCGTAAGGGATTGGATCCACGTTTTGGTTCCGGTGTCGGATATAAGACTATTCGTTCACTTTCTGCCGGTGTGCGTATCACCCTATAAGGAGATAGAATGTTAAACAAATAACTTTTACGAAGAAAGTATGAAAAAGATATTATATGTGATGGCAGCAGGGGCTATGCTTCTAACTACAAGTTGCCAATCTTATTTGGATGAAGTCCAACCGACAGGAAGCACTCTGTCTTTGGAACAGTTGAAGCATGGAGCTGAGGTTTCCGAAGATAGAGCAGGAGCCGGTCTCCCAGGTATGTATGCTCTTTTGAATGAGTACAATACTGTATATGGTATGCAAGGGGACTTTGGCTATCCGAGCTTTATATGCCGTTTGGAGCATGCCGGGGACAATGTGGTTTCCACTACTCATGGTTACAATTGGTTTAATAGAGAACTGCGCCTTACTAGTTTTCAGTCTAAAACATCTACCACTCCGGGATGGGCGTGGATTGCTTTTTATAGAGATATCAAGCTTGCAAACGATGTTGTAGCTCCTCTTAAGGGAACACAAGATCCGGTAAACCAAAAGATCCTTGGTCAGGCATTGGCTCAGCGTGCATTCTGTTATCTGCACTTGGCTCAGCTTTTCCAAAAGACATACAAGGGTAATGAAGATGCTCCTTGTGTACCTATCGTAACGGAAGAGACTAAAGCGGCAGACGCAGCAAACAATCCAAGAGCAAGTGTTCGTGACGTTTACAAGCTTATTCTTGATGACCTCAATAAGGCTATTGAGTATTTGAATGGCTTCCAACCTGAGCAAAAGAATGCGATTTCTGAAGCTACTGCCTATGGACTCCGTGCTCGTGCCCACATGCTTATGCATGAGTTTACTAAAGCTGCAGAAGATGCTCAAAAGGCAATAGAGGTTTCCGGAGCTACTCCATACAGCATAGAGGACTGTTCTATTCCTAACTTTGATGATGTCCAAACATCAAAGAATGCTCTTTGGGGTATTATCATTACTAAAGAAGACCGTGTAACTAAATCCGGTATTGCAAACTGGACATCGATGTTTACATCTCTTTGCTTTGGTAATGGTGGCTACACAACTCTTGTTGGTACTTACAAGATGATTAACTCTCGCTTGTTTGATCTCATCCCTGATACAGATGTTAGAAAAGGATGGTGGGCTTACGAAGAGTTCAAGTACAAGGATAATAAGGGCGTAGAAAAGACCGGATATACTTCTCCTATTATGAAGAAAGCATATCCAAACGAATATCAATGGGTTGCAACCAAGCACACTCTTCCTTTGACTGTGCTTAAGTTTGCTCCGACGGATAAGGACCTTGCTAAGGAAGAAAACTCTGTGGACTTTATGTTGATGCGTGTAGAAGAGATGTATTACATCATGGCAGAAGCTAAGGCTATGGCAGGTGATTTGGCCGGAGGTAAGCAAGTTCTTGAAAACTTTGTTAAGACTTATCGTGACCCCGGATTTACTTCTAAAGCTGCTGACGCTAAGGCATTACAAGATGAAATCTATCTTCAAAAGCGTGTTGAATTCTTTGGTGAAGGTATCAGCTGGTTCGATATGATCCGTATGGGTAAAGGCATCGACCGTGTTGATGTTGCCGGAAAGAATACCGGTGGGTATCCTCCTTTGACAAGATTCAATGTTCCTGCCGGTGATCCTATCTTTGTTCTTCAAATACCTGAATCCGAAGAGCAAGCTAACAAGGCAATCGTTAACAATCCATTGGCAACAGAACCAAAGGATATGATCTAATAAAGCTGTTTCTTTATTGGGAATCTTAAAGCAGTAATACTCTGTACGATTTCCGTTTAGAATAGAAGATTTGAAAGAGAGTTTGGGACCTTCTCCAAACTCTCTTTTTTTATTTCTGCTTTCTCCTGATTACTTTTCTCCATTCGCCCTCTATTCCTAATAGAAAGCAGGCAAATGTGGCAAGTTCCCCGAATAGTGTGAGGATTGAGTGGTGAATCTCGCCTTGAGGTTCGTAGAGAAGCCCGAAGAAGATTACTACAACACCTGCTACAAGAAGGGATGTAGCCATCGCGTATCTTATCTTTTTGTAAAAGAGAGATGAGGGTGCTTTGTCTCTATCTCCCGGTATAATCCGATTTACAATAGGAACAATCTGCTCGATAGAATTGCTATTCATGTTTGAATGGCTTGCTCTCCTCTGTCTTACAATAGGGGGCTGCTGTGTTTGAGATTGCTTTTTCAAGCCCGGTTGTTTCTCTTTCATCTGTATTGTATTAGGGAATACTTGAGAGGTTGAATCTCTCTCCATGTTTGAAAGGATTGCTCTCCTCTGTTTTACAATAAAATTGCATTTTGTTCCGGATTGCTTTTTCAAATTCTGTTGCTTCTTATCCATCTGTTTTGCGGTAGGGAATATTGGTGCTATTGAGTTGCTCTTAGACTTTGGATATTTTTCTTTTTCTTGTTTTACAAGAGGGATTTCTTGTATTTCTCTCTGCTTTTTCAAGTCCGGTTGTTTTATTTCCATCTGTTTCAGAGAGGTAGAGCCTCATAGCTGTTTATATTCTTGTTTGGCATCAAAGCAGGGACAGAGTTTTATCCACTCATCGGGAGAAATTTTTCCATCTCTGTTTCTATCGGGGCTTAAATCTCTATGCCCGATTATCGCGGCATCCGGATAAGAATGCTTCAGAGCTATCAGAAGAGTTCTTATCGTATGTTTCTGCTCCACTGTCCGAGTATCTGCCGGTTGTCCATCCTTTCCTATACCACCTTCGTAGCATATCCCTATGGAGTTTACATTGTGTCCGTAAACGTGTGCACCTATCTCCTCTATCTCTCTGGTTTTGTGCAGAGAGCCATCTGTACGGATGTAGAAGTGATAGCCGATGCCTCGGAATCCGCGCGCAGTGTGATCTCTTCTCAAATCTTCAACGGAGTAGTTGCCATCTATCCGTGTTGCGCTACAATGCAGCACTATGAGTCTTATTTTTCGTCTGTTGTTATCCATTGTTACAGGTCTTGGTATTATGGTTAAAAATCTGTTTGGGAAAGAAGACCGGAGCAAGAGAGGTGTTGCTCCGGTCTTTGTCATTCATCCTCTCAGAAGCCGTCAGAGAGCATCCCGGAGAGATAAAGAGTGGGGCTGTCGGTGTCGGTGCGTACGCTTAGAAAGATCCTTCGCCGCCGCCGTTCTGCTCTCCTGTCGAGTCTCCTGCGCCACTGCCTGAAGTGTTATCGGCAGAACCTCCTGCTTCCGGCTTGTTTTTCTTTTTGACGTACTCCTCTATGTTGGTCAGCGATGCCTCTTTGATGGCTGCTCTTAGCCATTTACCGGCGTGAAATCTCGGCTTTGCTCCTTCGATCTTAGAGATGTTGAAGCTCTCTTTGTCCGTTGTGCTTTTGCTTCTGATCACAAGAGAGAGTCTTCCAAGATCGCCCAGACTCACACGCAGACCCTGCTTGAGGAAGAATGACGAAGCCCATGCGAGGTTGTCCAAAGTGGCTTTGACATCTGCGGTGGATACACAAGAGCGTTCCGATATAAGCTTTGCCATATCCTCCACTCCGACGTCTCCGATGCTTTTGGCTCTTGCAAATACGAGCTTTTCACTCTTTTTGTTGATGCCGTTTTTCGATTCTTGAACTTTGAAATAGATTGCCATAATAAAAATGTTTTTAGATGGTGAATAATAAAATAGTTAGGTTTTGGTGTCCTTTGGAGAGTGGCGAGTAGCCGTTTCTCTCTTAAGACATTGCAAAGTTATAACACACCGGATGGCACTTCTGTAAAAAGAGGTCGTTCTCGGTCGTATTTGAATAATCGCTTTACTAATCATTTATTTTCTGTAGAAGTGATCTGTTTTTCTTCTTTTCCTGTCAAACCGGCTCTCTTTTCTCTTAAAGTGAAAAGTGTTGCAATAATGGAAATAACTGCTTAACTTTGCGACGAAGAGTTTTAAGAGGGACTCTCATGAGCGTTGCAAAGCCTGCCTTTTTCTGTTTAAGGAAGAGAGCGAAGCACCGGAAGCCATACCTATATATATAAGGAGGTTTTGGAAGAGGGCGGAATAGGCGCCAAAGAGAGCCCTCGCAGCCGGAAAAAGTATGGTTTGGTTTCGTTGAGGGAGAAGACAGAGCTTGTTCTCTCTATTTTTTTGCCATACTCTTTCTTCTCTTTTCTTCAATCCGTTATTCCCGGTAAGAGATTGAAGAAAAGACAGAAAACGGGTTGCTTAAAACTCAAGCCGTTTACAGACTCTGATTTGAGAGCTGTTTCAAGGGCTCCAAACTTAAAGAGTGAGAGACTATTGTATAAAACCATCATATCGTAACTAAGTAAAACAGAAAACAGCATGACACAGAACCAAAACACTATTCAAAGACAAAAAGCAAAATATGCCGTGATGACCGTGAAAGAAGTTGCCGTATGCTATTACCCGACTTACTCTCCAAGATATGCCTCTCAAAAGTTCAGAAGAGACATCGAAGAGTATCCGGAGCTAAAGAAAGCATTGGAAGCGCACGGCTGGCAGATGAATAAAAGGAGCTTTTTCCCTGCCCACCTGGAGCTTCTAAAGCAATATCTTGGTGCATGGGACGTGTAATGCCTCCCTTCTTTTTCCTTTTATCTCTTTCCGAAATACTCAATCCCGTTTTTAAGAAGCCGTGATATAAATCCCGAAAATCGGATTTGTATCACGGCTATTTCGTTTTCTTAAAGTTGAAATGCAAGTTCTGAATTATCTTCTTTAGCATTGTCTCGGAGGATAAAAAAACAACCCTTTTTCCCGGGAGCTTTTATATAAAAATGGAGAGTAGCTGGTCAGGCTGTTTAGATGAGATTTTGGAATGATTTTTTCATTTTTGAGGAACTCATTTTAGAGTAATCCTTTTGTCCACAACTTGATATGACAAAATCTCGAATTTGGAAAAAATTTTTTCTCAGTCCGTTTCATGGGGCTTTTTCGCGTTAATAGGTGTAAATTTTAACGCCTACATCTGTAAATGTTTCCTAATAAGGGAATTTGCCTTTTCAGGGGTATTTTAGGGTGAAAATAGGTAACCTGTTGATGTTTAGTGTTTTGATTGTTTTGGCTAAACACGTTAACCGAATCCGGTAAACGTGTTTAATGAAATCGGTAAACGTGTTCGTTGAAAAATTAAACACGTTAAGCCGAAAGAATATGCTCGTTTAGTGTTTTGAGTGAACAGGTATCGGAATTTATGTTAATAAAACAGGCTGATTTAACAAATTGGGTGCTGCTCTGAAAACGACCCCTCCGATCAAAATAGAGAGACGGAAAAAAGTGGGCATTTTTCGGTATGGAATATATAAAAATGAAGGCTTCGAGGAGGGAGAAAAGTGCAGAAACTACTCCTGTTTTTATGTCTCAAATTATCCTTATTCTTGACATCGGTTTCTGTTGTGAGATAGAGTCCCGGAATCACTTTCGTTTGCTCTCTGCTTACGCTTTTTTCTCTTCCGGTTTTTGCCTTTTCTTTTTCTGTGCCGGGACTCTCTGTTTGCAGAAAGGGTACAAGGAATGACTTCTTGGGAACGGGAAAAGAAGTTGCTCTGAAGGAGGGGGTAAAATGGAAAAGTCCTCCCAAGACACTGTCTTGAGAGGACTTTTCTATGCTTTTTCCGTAGAGCGTTTAACGCAGTTTGTAGTTGAAGCCGAAGCTAAACAGCTCTGTAAACTGGAGAAGATCTCTAAAGCGTCCGCCGGTGTTCTTTACAGCATCATCGTATCTGAGGTTTACGTTGAGACGGGTAGAGAAGTAGCGGTTGAGCGATATGGATAGCGTGTTTTCCCACTCTGTCTCTATGCGCTTGAATGTCGTACCATAATAGAATCGGCTTTGCCAGTTGACGGTTTGGCTTATATCAAAGTTGAGAGCCGCGCGCATCGTGGATCCGAAAGCGATGATATAGGTCTGATCCGGATTGAGACCGGCACGGGCCTTGTCTATATCCTCTCTAATGGTTGCTTTGTAGCTCACGGAGAAGGGCGCGATATTGGCAGAAAAGCGAAGACGTTTGAACTTATCACTGTCGAACCTCTTGTCTATCTCGTACTTCATACCGAGACCGGCATCCACAGCAAGAGGGGAGAGGAGTGCCGTGATAAGGTCTTTGCTGTTCTCTTTTCTGTTTTTAAGCAGCTGGGTACGAAGCTCTCCTGAAAGTGTGTAGTACCAGTTGGAGGTTGCTTTGATACCGAAGTTGGAGTAGAGTCGCAGGAGGTCTTCGGAGATCTTATACTTGTTTACGGTATCGTTTGGAGCGTTGTAGATCCCGATTTTAGACTCCAATTCATTGGTCCACTTCACTTTGTTTTTGACATAGCTCAAGCTAAAGAAGTTTCGGGCAAAGATGTTCAGGTTGCTTGTTCCTCCCTTGTGCCAGTTCTTGGAGATATGGTTCTGGGAGAATTGGATGGTACTTTCAAAACCTTTGATCCAGTAGATAGGGTCTACTTTTGCCGTCTCGAAATTTTCTTCCTGTGCAGAGATCGCGGGTCCTTGCTTTACCTCAAAACGGTTGTCATACTTCACGGCATCCACTTTTTCGAGGGTGATGGCTTTCGGAAGCATTTCGGATGTCATGTTTACGAGAGCCACGTTGGATGCCATAAAGTCTCGAAGGAAAGATTTGCCATTCTGCCACGATGTTACAAACGAGCTTACCGGAGCGGCCGGCTCTATGGAGAGTGAGTCTGCAACAGCTACCAGAGAAAGTGCCGAAGGTGTATTGAGCAGCTTGTATCCCTGTTCCTTTTGTGTTTCTACGGTTTGAGAGAATGCTCTTTCGTCCCACATCTTATTGATGTCGAATACGATAGGGAGAAACAGCTGAGAGAATATCGTTGTGTCTTTATAGGTGTATCCCTCCGGAATCGGAACGATCTGCTTGGATAGAATCTCTGCAATGGAGGAGGAGCTATTCCGTAACGGTGGGGGAGGTGTCTCGCTATTTTGGGCTGTGATATTGAGTGCATGGAGAGATAGAACCAGCAACAATACAGCTGGAATTTTTCTAAATATCAGTCTCATAACTTACGATCTTTTGGGATGTGTGTTTCCGGATTTAGTTGTATTTAGTCTGTGCTTTTCGCCACAAAGTTACAATAAATATACAAAAGATAGTTGCTCTGCTCTGCTAACTTTGCTCTATCTCACTCAGTTCCATCCATCGCAATGTCTTTTCGTCTATCTCGTCGGATAATTCCGGAAGACGTATGGAGTGCTTCGTGAGAGTATCAATATCCAATGTTCCACTGCAAAGAGCTGTTTCTATCTCTTCTTTTTCGGATTCGAGAGCGGCAATCTCTGTTTCCAGTCTTTCCAGCTCTTTCTTTTCGTTATAGGAGAGCTTGCGCTTATCGTTCAGGCGGATGCGTGCGACTTTTTCTTCTTTCGGCTTGGTGTTTTCTTTCTCGTGCTGTTTGCGGGCTTCCTGCCACTCCCGATACTGTGTGTAGTTGCCCGGAAAGTCTCGAATGTCTCCCTGACCGTTGAATACCATCAGGTGATCTACCACTTTGTCCATGAAATATCTGTCGTGAGAGACCACGATGACACAGCCTTTGAACTCACGGAGATACTCTTCGAGGATGTTGAGTGTCATGATGTCGAGATCGTTCGTAGGCTCATCCAGTATGAGGAAGTTGGGATTACGCATCAGCACGGTACAGAGATAGAGTCTTCTTTTTTCTCCTCCACTCAGCTTGTGTACATAGCTGTGCTGCGCTTCGGGAGAGAAGAGAAAGTGTTGTAGAAACTGAGAGGCGGTGAGATGCTTCCCGTTGCCCAACTCTATCACTTCGGCTATCTCCTGAATGACGTCTATCACCTTCATCTCTTCGTTGAAAGAGAGTCCGGCTTGAGAGTAGTACCCGAATCTGACGGTCTCGCCTATCTCTAAACTACCGCTGTCCGGCAAGATCTCTCCCAAGAGAATTTTGAGAAATGTGGACTTTCCCGTTCCGTTGTTGCCGACAATGCCGAGCTTTTCATAGCGGGCAAAGATGTAGGAGAACCGGTCAAGTATGATGCGGTCTCCGAATCTTTTGCAGAGATTTTCTGCTTCAAAGATTTTACTGCCGATATAAGAGGCTTTCACTGAGAGCTTTACTTCTTCGTTTTGGAAGCGTTGCTTTGCCACTTTTTCCAGCTCGTAGAATGCTTCTTCGCGGTATCTTGCTTTGTGTCCTCTGGCTTGAGGCATTCGTCTCATCCACTCCAGCTCGGTGCGGTAGAGGTTGTTGGCTCGCTCTATCTCTGCACTTTTTGCTTCCATGCGCTCTTCTCTCTTTTCGAGATAATAGCTGTAATTGCCTTTGTATTGGTAGAGCTGCTTGTGGTCTATCTCTATGATTTCGGAGCAGACCCTGTCCAGAAAATATCTGTCGTGCGTTACCATGAGCAGACTGATGCGTGTCCGTGAGAGGTGATTCTCCAACCATTCCGTCATTTCAAGGTCCAAATGGTTGGTCGGCTCGTCCAAAAAGAGCAGATCCGGCTCTGTGATAAGGACATTGGCAAGGGCTACACGCTTGAGCTGACCGCCGGAAAGTGTTCCGATCTTTTGGTCAAGATCGGTGATTTTAAGCTGCGAAAGTATCTGCTTGGCTTGTTGCTCGTACTCCCAAGCCCCTGCGGCATCCATCCGTGATAGCAGCTCCTCCATTCCGGGATGCCCTTTTGTCTGCATGCAATGCTCATATTCGCGGATGAGGTTCACCGTTTCGTTGCCGTGCATGAAGCATGCTTCCAATACGGTAAGGTCTGCCGGGTAGTGCGGATCTTGCTCCAAGTATCCTACACGAAGATCGTTCCGATAGGTAATATTCCCGCTATCGTAGCCCTCTTTACCTGCCAAAATATTCATCAGAGTAGTCTTCCCTGTTCCGTTTTTTGCAATCAGCCCTATGCGTTGCCCTTCGGCAATGCCAAAAGAGATGTCCTGAAAGAGCAACAGACTGCCGAAAGACTTGGTGAGATCTTCTACTTGTAGGTACGGATTTGCCATTTTGAGTATCGTATTTATTGGATCTTTAGAGGGTAAAAAGAGTTGAAAGCGTATCAGTGAGGCTTGTTTGCCGAGTCTATCTTAAGGAGAAGAAAGATGAGCAAAGAGAAGCTGAGCATGGAGGAGCCTCCATAACTGAAGAACGGAAGGGGAATGCCTATGACGGGAGTGATGCCGAGAACCATGCCGATATTGATAACAATATGTATGATAAAGAATGATGCCACAGAATAGCCGTAGACCCTGCCATATATAGTGGATTGACGATCTGCCACTATCAGCAACCGCCAAACCAAAAACAGGAAGAGGAGAAGTACGGCAGATGCTCCCACAAATCCTTGTTCCTCTCCGATGGTAGAGAAGATAAAGTCTGTCTCCTGCTCCGGTACGTATTTCAGCTTGGTTTGTGTTCCGTTGTGAAATCCTTTGCCCAAGAGTCCTCCGGAGCCGATAGCTATCTTGGACTGATTGACATTATATCCAATCCCTTTCGGATCGTCTTCCATCCCCAACGAACTGCGAATACGGATCTGCTGGTGAGGCTGGAGGATATTGTAAAAGAAGTAATCGACACTCGAATATATGGCAACGGAAGAGAGCATGAAGCCGACAATGAGCAGGCTTGGAAGATGTCTGCGAAAGAGATAGTTCAGGCCTCCGATGATGGCGAATATGATACCGGAAGAGATCGGAACCCATGCCCAGTTTACAGGCATAAAGAAAGAGGCGATGCCGAAACCGATAGCCGCAACAACCGGAATGCCAAGGCACAGTATCCATAGTCTTCTTACTCGTACATAGCGAAGAGCCAGGATGGCAGATACAATATACAAGAGTGAAAAACAGAAGAGAAGACCAAGATAGGTGCCACCTATATTTTCTCCCGAAAAGCGGATAGACAATATCACGAAAGAGGCAACGAACGTGATGAGAAGAAGGTAAAGAGCACTTAACCCTTCACGATAAAAGACAAGAATGAGTCCGAAGAAAGCCACGGCAGAGCCGGTTTCATTCTGTCCGATGATTAAAAGAATCGGGGCAAAAACAATGAGGACTGCCACAAAAAACTCTTTTCTGCTGCGGAGATCGAATTCGTATCTTGCCATCCATGCTGCCAATGCCATCGCTGTAACCATCTTGCTAAACTCCGCAGGCTGTATCCGAAACGAACCGATGGCAATCCATGAACGAGAACCCTTAATTTCCGGAGCTATAAATATGGTGAGCAGCAGCACAAAAAGCATCAGGACATAGAGATAGAAAGAAGAGGACTTGATCAGATTCAGATCTATAAACATCAATGCTCCGCCTATGAGCAGAGTTGCTCCTATCCAAATCAGCTGCGCTCCTGCTCTGCCGCTGAAATCCAACAGTGGAGCATTGTCCATCTCATAGGTAGCAGAGGCTATGGTAAACCATCCCACAGCCACAAGCAGTATATATACAAGCAGAGTGATATAGTCCAGCTGCTTAAAGGGATTTATTTTGTCCTCCATATTCCGGGTGTATTGGGATGAGTTGTGTAGAGAGCATCTTTTGTTCGTATGCTTTACCGTCAGGGCTTAGCTCTTCATCGGGTTTAAGATACTTCTCCATCATAAGTCGGGCTATCGGTACGGCAAAAGATGCTCCAAAGCCGGCATTTTCGACATAGACGCAGATCGCAATCTTGGGAGCGTTTCTCGGGGCATATCCCATAAATATGGAGTGGTCTTCTCCATGGGCATTCTCTGCTGTCCCGGTCTTGCCACATACTTCGATGCCCGGTATTGCTGCTTTTCTGCACGTACCTCCGGTTACTGCTGCCGCCATTCCCTGATCAAGATATTGGAAGATGCCCACCGGCATCTTGGTACTTCTTCTTTCTACATGAAGCGTATCAGCAGGCAATCCATCTATGCGTTCGACAAGATGAGGAGTATAGAAATGTCCTTTGTTGGCAATGATTGTGGCTAAATTGGCTATTTGTAGTGGAGTGGTAAGTATCTCACCTTGTCCAATGGAGATAGAGATAATGGAGGATGAGTTCCACTGTTTCTTGAAAATATTATCGTAGACCTGACTATTGGGTATATATCCTCTTTTCTCTCCGGGCAGATCCACTTTTAGAGGATAACCGAATCCCATTGCAACCATGTGATCTTTCCAAATGTCGAAGCTGTTTTGGATAGATCCATACTTGGATTTGTTTTCCAACATCGCTCGCAGCCCCCAACAGAAAAAGGCATTACATGAAGTCGCGATAGCCGGAACTATACTCAAGGGAGAGCCATGAGGGTGGCATTTGGGGCGTCCGCCGAGCAAAGGATAACCGCCATGACAGCTGTAAACGGTGTTAGGCGTGATGACATTCTCAGCCAAAAAGACTGCTCCCTGTGCCAGTTTGAAGGTAGATCCGGGAGGATAAGTTCCCATAATCGCTCTATTAAAGAGCGGCTTATGAGTATCTTTGGCTAACAGATTGTGATTCTTACCTCTCTCTTTGCCTACAAGCATACCGGGGTTGAAGGATGGAGCCGAAACCATACAGCGTACAAGCCCTGTCTCAGGCTCGATCATTACTATTGCTCCTCGCTTTCCCAGCATCAGTTTCTCGCCGTATGCTTGGAGTTCTATATCGAGTCCGAGATGCAGGTCATGCCCTGAGACCACCTCTTTATCCAACTCCCCGTTTTTATATTTCCCTTGTATGCGACCTTTGGAGTCTCTAAGAAGAACTTCTACTCCTTTTATGCCTCTCAGTATTTTCTCATAGCTCGCCTCCAATCCGGTACGACCGGAATAGTCTCCCGGAATATAGTAGGGGTCTCGCTCTATATCTTCGGGTTGAACTTCGCCTATGGAGCCAAGAATGAGAGCGGCAACAGGCTGATTGTAATCTCGAACGGTACGACTCTCTATACTGAATCCGGGAAAACGATACAGCTTTTCTTGTAGCAGCGCAACCTCTTGATCCGAGATTTGTGAGATAAGGAGCTGAGGAAGAAAAGGGGTATAACCTCTGTTTTTTTTCTTATCTCGGATCTCCACAAAACGTTGAGCAATATACTCCGGCTCGACATTCAGTATCCGTGCAAGCTCCAACGTATCGAAAGGAGTAACCTCTTTGGTTACAACCATGATATTCGATGAGGACTTATTATACACCACAAGCTTTCCTTTGGCATCGTATATCATTCCACGCGACGGGTGGATTATCTTTTCGTAGAAAGCATTACCGTCTGCTTTTATCTTGTACTCATCGGAGAGAAGCTGCAGATAAAACAGACGATATATAAAGAACAGGATGACCAGAGTAAACCCCAGCCCTATGTACACCTTACGGATGGCAAATCTGGGATTTGACTTTCTCATTTCAGCTTGTTAGCTCTGGTATTGAAGTAGTGGAAGATAAGAGTAACGAGAATACTCAGAAGTGATGTCCCTATAATATAGGGCGGCAGATGGGAAAACATGTAGACAGAGAATGCTTCCGTAAAAAGGGTGAGAGACACAAGCAGAGTAACAAAGAAGAGAAGGTATAAAAGATACCCCGTCAGCTTTAAGCTTTTTGTATCAGGCCTTCCTGTCCCTTCTTCCAACTCCTCTTCATCCATAAAGATGAGCAGGAACGGTCTGCGCAGAAATGCCACAATGGTTGCGGCAAACATGTTTATCCCCATGGTATTCATGAATACATCCAACAGCAGTCCGGCAAGAGAAGCTGAAAGGATAATGCTCCAGCGCGGTAGTTTTACACTGGCCGAGAATATGGGATAGAGATAGACCAAAGGGAGTGCATACTGATACACTCTGATATGATTGAAGAACAGAGCTTGAAGCAGCACAAACAGCAGCAGCTGAAGAAGCAGAAGTGAGATTTTTCGCCACATTTCACGAAAAGCTTTATCCTATTTGATAGAAACCTTATCCAGGCTATCCCTCTCAAACTTGTGTATATTCTCCACCATATATACGTATCGGAGTCTCTCGAAATCGGTAGCCAACTTTACCCGAAGAGATAGGAAGTTGTCATCCGTGGACTTGGTCTCTCCCTCCACGATACCGACAAAGAGACCTTTCGGAAAGATTGTGGAGTAACCACTTGTCAGCACCGTATCTCCGGGTGTATAGGAAAGATGTTTGGGCAATCTGGTAAGCACGGAGTGTGTCAAATCTTCTCCATCCCATTGAAGACTACCCAAATACTCCTGATTGGAAAGTTTACAACTCAGAGAGAAAGAGTTATTGATCAAAGGAAGTACTTTGGAAAAATGTGTTCCAACAGCCACAACAGATCCCACAACTCCCTTGGTTGAAAGAACGCCCATATCGAGTTTGACCCCATCCCGACTACCTTTATTTATTGTAAGATAGATTGTCTTGGTGAGGTTTGTATGCCCCACCACTTCGGCAACAGAGTACTCAAAATCGGATGCCGGATTCTCTTCCGTTGCAAAGACCGTATTATACGAAAGGCTGTCTACCTTATATCGCTCTATGGTTGCATTCAGTTTCAGCAGCTCTTTCTCCAGTTCAGCATTGGAACGCATCAGCTCCAAGTTTGCATCATGCAGCCCTCTATACTTATCGAACTCCCCTTTATAAGACATGACATACCCTACCAGCCGGTTAGATGTGCCGAAGAGAACACTTCCGTGGTAGTTGTTTCTGTTATACATCAACGTCACTGCTATGATCTCAAGAAGAACAAACAGCAAGACATGTATATTTCTCCTTAGGAGTTCAAAGAGTTTATGCACTTCGGAGCAGAGGCTTTATTCCGCTTACTTTATAAGCAGTCTGTATTTGCTTGTGTTCTTAAGAGCTTCGTATGTCCCCATGGAAACCATGTGAAGAGGATCTTCCGCCACATGGAAAGGTATCTTGAACTTGTTGGAGAAACGTTTGTCCAATCCCTTGATAAGAGCACCACCGCCTGCAAGATAGACTCCGTTGCGAACGATGTCTGCATACAGCTCAGGCGCAGTGTTGTCAAGAGCATTCTCTATGGCGGTTTCTATTTTCAGTATGGACTTTTCCCAACATTCGGCAATATCCTTGTGGCTCACCTTTATGATCTTCGGAAGTATGCCTACCTGATCTTGTCCGCACACCTCAAACTCTTCGGGCGGATTTTCAAGGTTGATCAAAGCAGAGCCGACACTCTTCTTGATCTGTTCTGCCGTACGTTCACCTATCCTCATATTGTGTTCCGTCTTCATGAAGTTCACTATATCGTTCGTGAGCTCATCACCGGCAACCTTTATGGACTTATTGGAAACGATACCACCGAGAGATATTACGGCAATTTCGGTAGTACCCCCACCTATATCCACTACCATGTTACCCATCGGATCCAGAACGTTCAGTCCTATTCCTATTGCTGCTGCCATTGGTTCGTGTATCAGATACACCTCATTGGCGCCGGCTTTCTCTGCAGCCTCCTTTACGGCTCGGACCTCCACGTCGGTACTGCCGGAAGGGATACAGATGACGATCTTCAAAGATCTTGGAAGAAATCCTCTTCCCGGAATAGCCTTTCTGATCAGTTCGCGTATCATCACCTGACACGCTTCCAAGTCTGCCACCACACCGTCTCTCAAGGGACGAATGGAACGCAGATCGTTATTCTCCTTTTCAAAGTTGCTGTAAGCCATATCTCCCACAGCCTCCACTTTGTCTGTCTTCTTATTGATCGTGACATAGGAGGGCTGATCCACCACCACCTTTCCATCATGAATGATGACGGTATTAGCAGTCCCCAAGTCCATAGCCAACTCATGTTTGAATGAAAAAAAGCCCATATCTTTTCTCTGTGTCTGTGTATTCTTGTTATTCTTTTCCTTTTAATGCTTGAAATGCCTTGTTCCGGTAAAGCACATGGCTATACCGAAGTTGTTGCAGGCAGCCACCGACTCTTCGTCTCTGACAGAGCCTCCGGGTTGTATGATTGCTGTTATGCCGGCTTTGTGAGCCTCTTCCACGCAGTCGCTAAACGGAAAGAACGCATCCGAAGCCAGTACAGCCCCTTGCAAAGAGAAGCCGAAGCGCTCCGCTTTCTCTATTGCCTGTTTCAGCGAATCTATTCTTGAAGTTTGTCCGACACCTGCGGCATACAGCTGTCCGTCTTTAGCCAAAACTATTGCATTGCTCTTACAGTGCTTAACAATCTTGTTGGCAAAGAGCATATCCCTTATTTCCGCTTCCGTCGGTTGCTTCTCTGTTACGGTCCTGCAATCTTCTTCGCTTTGAGAAGAGCAGTTTCTCTCTTGTACGAGAGTACCATTGAGGCAGGTGCGAAGCAGATGGTCTTGAAGCGTAGAGTGTTCTTTGCGTTCCAAAATGATTCTGTTCTTTTTCTCCCTAAGAGTGTTCAGAGCCTCTTCGGAGTATTTGGGAGCAACGATCACCTCAAAAAAGAGTTTGCCTATCTCCTCTGCGGCGGAGAGGTCTACCTCTCTGTTGGTTACGAGTATGCCTCCGAATGCAGAGAGCGGATCGCAAGAGAGTGCTCTCATATAGGCATCTCTGACATTTTCGCCTGTTGCCAATCCGCAGGGGTTATTGTGTTTCAGTATGGCAAAAGCCGGTTCTGCACTGAACTCCTCTATGATCCCGACAGCAGCATCTATGTCGAGAAGATTATTGTAGGACAACTCTTTCCCGTTGTGTTTGGTAAAAAACGCATCAATATCTCCTCTAAAGCTCGCCTTTTGATGAGGGTTCTCTCCATATCTCAAAGGCATGGACTCCTCAACGCTTTCCCCTGCGAGGTAAGACGCAATGGCTCCATCATACATGGCAGAGAGCTTAAACCCTTCTGTTGCCAGGGCACGTCTCTCCTCTTCCGAGGTTATGCCGCCACGTTCAAGGATGCCTTCTATCGTCTTGTAGTGTGCTATCGAAGGGCAGAGTACGACATCCGCATAGTTTTTTGCAGCAGCCCGTATCAAAGAGATACCGCCTATGTCTATCTTCTCTATGATGGCTTGATGCTCCGCACCGCTCTTTACCGTATCGACAAACGGATAGAGATCCACGATCACCAGATCTATGTGCGGGATCTGGTACATTGCACACTGCTTGTCATCATCGGCATTGGAACGTCTTGCCAGTATCCCACCCATAATGCTTGGGTGAAGAGTCTTCACTCGTCCGCCAAAGATCGAGGGGTAATTGGTCAACTCTTCCACCGGAGTGCAGGAATAGCCCAAGCGTTTGATATACTCCTCCGTTCCCCCTGTGGAGACGATCTCTATATCGAGAGCGTTCAGCTTGGCGAGAATGACATCCAAGTGATCCTTGTGATACACCGATATCAGTGCCTTCTTGATTTTTCTTGCGTTCTTTACTTCCATCTGTTCTGTGTACGGTATCGGGATAAACTTTTCTTTTATCTGAACCACAAATATAGCTATTTATCAGCAGAGTTCAACACCGAATAAACACTAAATACCATTCAAAAGAGAGGGGTGAAAACGCTTATTATCCTAAGAGATCTTAACGATGCCCAATAATGGCTTGAGCAGATCTGTTTTTTGATGAAAAGAGATCCCTGTAATCGTATCACGATACCCCTAAAACAGGTCAAAATCTTTACTCTGAATGGTATAAAGTGCAGTAGTCGGAAAAATATTTTTACCTTTGTCTTGTACAAAATATCGTAAATAACGAGAGACAACCATCCCAATACGAGTAAAATATGAAGACATACGATGACGACGAAATGGTCAATTACATCTTGACCCATGCCACTTCCGAGGAGTTGCGACAGTTGGATGATGACAAGATCATCTATCTTACCGATTTGGTGGATGAGTTTTTGGAGTCTCGCGGTTACTTTGATGAGGAGGATCCGGATCTTGAAGCGCTGGAGGATATTCTCTCTTTGAAGAATACGGAGTTGTACGATTTTGTTGTTAAAAACATAAAGAGGGACGACTTTGAAGACTTTCCCCTCTCTCCCGAATCATTTAAAGAGTTTTTGGCTTTGGACGATGATTATCGGGATACACTCGAAGACGAGGAGTAACAGATAGAAGAAAAATAGCCCCGAAGAGCCATCTCTTCGGTATTTGATAATCCTAAAAGAGAATATAAAGCATGAAAAATCTGAAATCTATTGTAGGCGTTTCTTGCCTTGCTACGGCTCTGATGTTTAGCGGTTGTGGCGCAAATAATATGGTGAAAGGTACAAGTATTGGCTCCGGAGCAGGTGCGGCTGTTGGTGCGGGCATTGGTAAAGTTGCCGGGAACACGGGTGTAGGTGCCATTATCGGTGCTGTCGTCGGAGGTGTTGCGGGTGGACTTATCGGCAAGCAGATGGATAAGCAAAAGAAAGAGTTGGAACAGGTGATACCCGAAGCAAAGGTAGAGACCGTGAACAACGGGGAAGCGATCCGTGTTACATTCGATAGCGGCATTCTGTTTCCTACCAACTCCAGCACTCTTAACGCTGCTTCCAAGACTGCCCTTGCCCGTTTTGCTGCCAACATGAAAGAGCACCCCGATACCGATATACGTATTGTGGGACATACCGATAATACAGGTAGAGCGGAGTATAATCAGAAACTTTCCGAAAAGCGTGCACTAAGTGTGTTCAACTTTTTGGTGTCTCAGGGTATCGCTTCCGGTCGTATCAACTCTTACGGAGTAGGACTGACTCAACCGATTGCCGATAACAGCACAGTGGAAGGTCGCGCTCAAAACCGCCGTGTAGAGGTGTTTATCCTCCCTAATGCAAAGATGATCGAAGAAGCGAAGAGCGGAAAACTATAATCTTCCGTTCCGACCATTAGAATAGATAAAAGGCTGTAATGAAAGGGCAAACCTTCATTACAGCCTTTTTTTAGTCGCTTTTATGAGAGTCCGGTAAATTCGTTACTTTTAGTCATCGTTATGGGGATTTGTTTTGTGATAATGAAGCAGGACAAATTCTATCCATTAAAGTCTGCCCCAAGGGGGCATTCGATCCAAAATTTTTTATTCAACGCCGGCGTACCACTTTATTCCGATAAGAATCATGCCCGATAGAGAAAAATATAAGATAAGAGAGATGAAGGAGGCAGAGTATTTTCTGCTGAAAGAGTTTCTGTACGAAGCTATTTTTATTCCGGAAGGTATAGCTCCTCCACCCAAGTCTATTGTAGAACATCCTCTGTTACAGATCTACATAGAAGATTTTGGAAGCAAGCCGGACGATAAATGTTTTGTGGCTGAAGCGGGTGGAAAAGTGGTGGGTGCGGTATGGGTTCGCATCATCGATGACTTCGGACATATAGACGATGATACTCCCTCTTTTTCAATCTCACTTTACAAAGAGTACCGAAATCGTGGAATAGGTACCGAGATGATGAAACAAATGCTTGAATGGCTCGCTCAAAAAGGCTACAAGAAAGCGTCTCTTTCTGTTCAGAAAGCAAACTATGCTACGAAGCTCTACTTAAAAGTGGGGTTTGAGATTCTTGAAGAGAAAGGGGATGAGTATATCATGCTGTACAGGATAGAAAAGTGAGATTTTCGAGAGAAAGTTTTGGCAGAATGGTATTATGACATCGAAACCGGTTTCCTGATGAGTAAGATGAATGGAGAGAATAAAGATATAAAGAATAGAAAGGGCGCACGTTCTATGAAAGAGATCCCTTCGGCTATTCTCAGAAAGCTGAATGCCGGAGAGATAGAAGCAGTTAATCTGACCGAAAGCCTGGCAATAGATCAAAAGAAACTGCTGGAGAACTTTCTTCTCCAAAATGGACGAACGGACTACTTGGAACCGATACTGAAAAGTGTGGATACCGCCGCTAAAATTTCGTATAATACAATGAGTGAAATCATTGGTGAAGAGCTTTTGCTGCAAGCCGGAAAGCATGGAGACGAGCAGCTGTTTTCTCTTCTTCGTAATCATCTCTCCGATATGGTGCGTTGCTGGGCGGCATATTTTATCAGTAGGGATAAAGCGTTGAGCATTGCAGAGTTGTTGGAGAAGATAAAGCCATTTGCCGCAGATTCGCACTTCGGTGTGCGAGAGATTGCCTGGCTTTCCGTCAGACCTCGAATAGCCGAAGAGCTTCTTCCGAGTATAGAGATATTGTCCTCTTGGACTTCAAGTTTGGATGAAAATATCCGTCGATTTTCAACGGAATCAACGAGACCACGTGGCGTTTGGTGCAAGCATATTCCTCTCTTGAAGGAGTCGCCGGAGGTGGCTTTGCCGATTCTTGAACCATTGAAGTCGGACAGCTCAAAATATGTTCGGGATAGTGTCGGAAATTGGTTGAATGATGCGAGTAAGAGTAACCCGATATTTGTGCAAGAGATTTGTACCCGTTGGTGTGCCGAAAGCGATACAAAAGAGACGCGATACATCGTTAAAAAGGCATTGAGGACATTGAGCAAAAAGAGCAATATTTGAGGGCAAAATCTCCGGTACTTTTTATATAAAAATGGAGAGCAGTCTTGAGGGCTTCTTACGTGGGATTTTTTGGTGAATTTCCCATTTTTGAGGAAGTCGTTTTGAGGTAACTATTTTGTCTTCAAATTGATATGACGAAATCGCGAATTTGGGAAAATTTTTTTCTCAGTCCGTTTGATGGGGCTTTTTCGCGTTAATAGGTGTGAATTTTAATGCCTATATTTGTGAATGTTTCCTAATAAAGAAATTTGCCTTTTCGTGGTCATTTTAGGCCAAAAATACTTAATGGTTTGATATTTAGTGCTTTGTCTATTTTGGCTGAACACTTTAATTGAATCCGGTAAACGTATTAAATGAAATCGCTAAACGTGTTCATTGAAAAATTAAACACGTTAAGCCGAAAGAATATGCTCGTTTACCGTTTTGGGTAAACAGGTATCGGAATTTGTGTTAATAAAACGGGGTGATTTAACAAATTCGGCACCCCTCCGGAAACACCACCTCCGATCAAAATAGAGAGACCGAAAAAAGTAGGCATTTTTCGGTATGGAATATATAAAAACGCGCTTCGGGAAGCTCGCTTTTTTGTGGTTGATTTCAGATAAAAAACGGGCTATCCGAAAGTGTGATCGGATAGCCCGTTATAGGATGTTGCCTTTCGGCATTTGGAACGTCTGTTTTGCTTCGATTGTGTGAAGCATCGCACCGTATATGGGGAGCCTTTTCTCCCGAAACGGCAAGAGTGCGTTGTTTAGGAGAGGAGCTTCTTTACCACTTCGGAGAGAACCTTTCCATCCACTTGTCCGGCGAGTCGTTTGGATGCTTCACCCATGACACGTCCCATGCCTTTCATGTCTGCCACTCCGAGTTCGACTATGAGGGCTTTCACGTGTGCTTCTATCTCCTCTATGGAGAGCTGCTTGGGGAGAAACTCTTGCAGTACCGCAAGCTGTGCTTCTTCCTCTTGTGCGAGATCTTCTCTGCCTTGTGTACGGTAGATCTCTGCACTTTCGGTGCGTTGTTTGGCAAGCTTTGCCACGATTTTGGTGGCGGCTTCGTCTGTCAGTTCACCGTCCGAACCTTTGGCGGTTTTTGCTTCCAAAAACTCTTTCTTGACGGCTCTGAGTGCTTCAAGGCGTACTTTATCTTTAGCAAGCATGGCAGATTTGATGCCATCGCTTATGGTGTCGAATAGGCTCATATATCTCTTATATATATTATATGTATGTGTTAATTGTTTCGTTGTACCGGGGTGTGGGTTTACTTCTTTCCGAATGTGATGACATCCGAATCCCACTCACGATCGTTGTCGTGCTCTTTGTTCTCTTCCGTTTGCCCTTTGTCCGAAGTGCCGGATGCGGATGATGCAGAGCCGGAAGCTGCTGTCTCTCCCTCCTTTATGCCTCCATCGGATGGCTGACCTGCCGTTGCTCCCTCTTTCGGAGTGCGAAAACGCTCGATCATAGAGTCTACACGGCGCAGAGTCGGAGTGTCTTGGATAAAGGAGATGAAGATATCGTTGTCCAGCTCTTCCTCTTCAAAGATGACAGACTTCGGCTTGCTCGCCAGAACAATGCTGTCTCCCATCGCCTGCTTGTAGTACTCGCGGATGCGGTTGAGGTCTTTTTCGTTCGTGATGTTCGGCTTCGCATCTTTGAGGCTAAAGCCTGAGGCAAGGATGATAACCTTGACCTTGTCTCCGAGAGACTCGTCCAAGCCGTAGCCCCATATCCATCCGTAGCGTCCTTTGAGCCTTCCCGTAAACTCTCCTATCTGCTCTTGGATGGCATCCATCTGCGGTGCGCTCTCTTTGGAGAAAGAGACATGCAGAAGGATTCGACCTGCTTCGGCAACATTCGCAGAGTTGAGAAGGGGAGAGTTCAAAGCGGCATCTATCGCCTCTATCACCGCATTTTTGCCGGAACCATACCCATGACTCACGATAGCAACGCCGCCATTGCTGAGCGTTGTATGAATATCCGCAAAGTCGAGATTGACGATGTCGTCGCGAGTGATGACGTCCGAAATGGAGCGTGTGGCTATTGTGAGCGTATCATCAGCCTTATCCAAGGCGTTCATGATGTTGAGATCGGAGTAGACGAAACGGAGTAGCTCGTTGTTGATGACCAGCATCGCGTCTATGTTTTTACTCATCTCGTCAAGTCCGTCCAACGCTTTCAGGATTTTCTCTTGTCCCTCAAAAAGGAACGGAATGGTAACGATCCCCACGGTGAGGATACCCATCTCTTTGGCGATGCGAGCCACGACGGGAGCAGCTCCTGTACCTGTTCCGCCACCCATCCCGGCAGTAATAAATGCCATGCGAGTGCCGTCATTGAGAGCTCTGCGAATCTCTTCTTCGCTCTCTTCTGCGGCTTCTTTTGCCACTTCTGGCTTATCTCCGGCTCCAAGTCCGCGCGTCCGATTTTCTCCTATACAGAGTTTGTGTGGGATGCTACAGCGTTGGAGGTGTTGCCGGTCTGTATTACATAGAAGATAGGTGATATGCTCTATGCCCTCTTTATACATGTGATTGACGGCATTTCCACCGCCTCCTCCCACACCTATCACCTTTATGATGGGGGAGGTATTGGAAATGGTGTCTCCGTTTATATCGAGTAGATTATCTGTAGTTGTCATAAGCTATAATCTTCTAATACATTAATTTTCGGTTTCGTCCGGAGGTGTTATGATGTCCATAAAGCTCTTTGCCCAACCCATAAAGCCTCCTTTCTTCTTCTGCTTCTGTGCGGAGGAGGTGGTGTCTCTTGTCGGTTCCGGCTCCGGTTCTATCTCTTCTATCGGTTCGTCGAACTCTATCTTCTGAGCTTGCGGTGTCGTCTCTGTGGCGTAGCTCTCTTCCGGCTCTTCTTTTTCCTGTGCTCCCTGCGGCTCTACCGCTACCTCTTTTATCTCTGTCGGCTTTGCCACGGGGCGTGGCTCTATACACTCTTCGTACGCTTTACTGATAAGAGCATAGAGCAGATGCAGATGAGGCTTTGCGATATAGGCTCTGTTGGCAGGGCTTACCTGGAGATGTTGGCTCAAGGTAGAGGCTTCGTGGACGTTTGCACCCAGTGCATCGGATAGCATCTTAGTGAGTCCGGTAAGCTGGGAAGCTCCTCCCGTGATGATTATATCGCCTCCT
This sequence comes from Porphyromonas canoris, assembly GCF_000769115.1. GTDB lineage: Bacteria > Bacteroidota > Bacteroidia > Bacteroidales > Porphyromonadaceae > Porphyromonas_A > Porphyromonas_A canoris. Next base: position 506,788 of record NZ_JQZV01000013.1, read on the forward strand.
ATCTCACCTTTATTGATCATCTCCCAAAGGTGATACCGGATATTGTCCACGATCTCCTGTGTACGCGCTTCGATGTATTTGTCTATCTCATACTTGCTGATCTGCTTGGTGGAGAGCTTGTCTCGTGTATTGACCTCTACGAAAGTCTTATCTCCATAAACCGGTTGGCACGTTCCCACGGAGCATTTGACCCTTTCCGCCTCTGACGGAGTGATGTGTAGCGAAGTGATGTCTTGTGTTATGTTTTGACCTCCAAGCGGTATCACTCTGACGCCTTGCAGCAATCCGTTCTTGTATACGCAGATTGTGGTGCTGCCTCCACCAAGGTCGATGAGCACGCACCCCAGCTTCTTGTTGTCGTTTGTCAGGAAGATGTCGGAGAGTATAAGCGGTGAGATTTCGATGTTGCAGATCTCATAAGGGAGCTTATTGGTGAGCACCGATATGAGGTTATGCTTCTTTTGCGGTTTGGCAAGCAGAAGACGGAAACGGGCATCCAGCTTCATCGCCTGCACTCCGACCGGATCGGATGTGTATTGGCTGTTGACATAATACTCCGGAGACTCTATCATGAGAAGCTCGTACCCGGTAAGCTCGAAAGAGGAGGCTTGTTGGCGAAGCTGTTCGACATCTTCATCCGTGATTTCGTGAGGCGAATCGAACGTGAGCGACTCCAAATGTTGTGCCGTTCTAAGGCTTTGTCCTCCTATCCCGGCGTACACTCGCGAGACCTTTTTTCCTGTAAGGCGTTCGAGCGTATTGAGAAGAGACTGGACTTTCAGCGCTGTGGTTTCGAGGTTGAATATTGTTCCGCGAAGAATGCAGCCATCGGTGGGTTCTTCTGCATTGGCTAAGATATTTATGGTGTATGCTCCTCCTTCAAAACGCTTGGTTGCGATAGCCCCTTTTATAGAGGAGGAGCCGAAGTCTATTACCGCTACGGTTATGTTTTTATTCTCCATGAGAGGTCTGTTTTGATGTGATACAAAAATACATTTTTTTCGCTTAAATGGAAAGAAAAACAGCCTCTCCCGACCCTTTTTTTACATTCGCACATAACTCCCTAAGAATAAACAGGAAATAGATTGTTATATCAGAAAAAATCTATACCTTTGCAGCCGTGCTGAGTGGCACGGATAATCAACATAATGTCCAACTCACTAAAGCTTAATTTTAATTTTTAGTTAATGAACAAATCTTACAAAGACGTGAAGCCCTTAGAGGACTTCAACTGGGAACAATTCGAGGAAGGCTCAATTATTTCCGAACAACCAAAAGAAGAAGTTGAAAAAGCTTACGACAACACCCTTAGCGCCGTTAAAGAGCAAGAGATTGTTGTAGGTCGTGTAAGCTCTATCAACAAAAGAGAAGTAGTCGTGAATATCGGCTACAAGAGCGAAGGCGTGGTGCCTTATGCAGAGTTCCGTTACAATCCGGACCTAAAAGAAGGCGACGAAGTAGAAGTCCTTATCGAAAGCCAAGAAGACAAGAAGGGTCAGCTTGTACTTTCACACAAGAAAGCTTGCGCAGTACGTTCTTGGGAGCGTGTGAACAAAGCTTTGGAGAACGACGAAATTGTGAAGGGTTATGTAATGTCTCGTACTCGTGGTGGTATGATCGTAGAAATCTTCGGTATCGAATCTTTCTTGCCGGGATCTCAAATAGACGTGAAGCCGATCCGCGATTTCGATGTTTACGTAGGCAAAACAATGGAGTTCAAGATCGTGAAGATCAATCAAGAGTTCAAGAACGTTGTGGTTTCTCACAAGGCTCTTATCGAAGCAGAACTCGAACAACAGAAGAAAGCAATCATATCTACGCTTGAAAAAGGTCAGATTCTCGAAGGTGTGGTTAAGAATATCACCACATACGGTGCATTTATCGACCTTGGCGGTGTAGATGGTTTAGTACATATCACAGACCTTTCTTGGGGTCGTGTAAACCATCCTGAAGAAGTGGTACAACTTGATCAAAAGATCAACGTGGTTATCCTCGACTTCGACGATGAAAAGAAACGTATCGCACTTGGTCTTAAGCAACTTACTCCACATCCATGGGATAACCTTGATGCAAACTTGCAAGTGGGCGACAAGGTTAAGGGTAAAGTGGTTGTGATGGCAGATTACGGTGCATTTGTAGAAATAGCTCCGGGCGTGGAAGGTCTTGTTCACGTATCTGAAATGTCTTGGACACAACACTTGCGCAGCGCACAAGAGTTCTTGAAAGTAGGCGATGAGATCGAAGCCGTAGTGCTTACTCTCGACCGTGAAGAACGTAAGATGTCTCTTGGTATCAAGCAACTTAAGCCGGATCCATGGGCTGACATCGAAGAGAAATTCCCTGTAGGCTCACAACATACAGCTAAGGTTCGCAACTTTACCAACTTCGGCGTATTTGTTGAGTTTGAAAACGGTGTAGATGGTCTTATCCACATCTCCGATCTATCTTGGACAAAGAAGATCAAACACCCAAGCGAATTTACTCAGATCGGTGCTCCTATAGAAGTGAAAGTACTTGAAATCGACAAGGAAAACCGCCGTCTCAGCCTTGGTCACAAGCAATTGGAAGAGAACCCATGGGATGTATTCGATACAGTATTCACTGTCGGTTCTATCCACGAAGGCGTAATCACAGAAATGATAGAGAAGGGTGCAGTAGTAGCTCTACAATATGGTGTAGAAGGTTTTGCTACTCCAAAGCATCTTGTAAAAGAAGATGGTACACAAGCTCAAGTGGACGAGAAACTTCCATTCAAGGTTATCGAGTTCAACAAGGACGCTCGTCGTATCTTCCTTTCTCACAGCCGTATCTTTGAAGATGAGCAAAAGAAGGCTCGTCAAGAAGCATCTAAGGAACGCCGTGAAGCTAAGAAGGCAGAACAAGCACCTGCATTCACAGCTACAGCTACCACAGTAGAAAAATCTACTCTTGGTGATCTTGAAGAGCTCGCAGCTCTTCGCGAAAAGATGTTAGGCGGTAACGAAGAATAATCTTAGATTATACATCATATTAAAAGCCCGGTGAAAGCAATTTCATCGGGCTTTTGTTTTACCTTCTATATCCCCGCATCTTTTGCAGAGGAATCTCCTTCCCTCTTTCCCGTTTCGGGATCAAGAGTTTTGATAAAGCCATTTGAAAATCGGGTTATTCACTTTAATTTCTTTTTCTAAACCTGTTCGGAAGAGGAAATCAAGGCTTGAAAGCTGCATGGCAAGTCTTGATTGCCACTTTTCAAGTCTTGATTGCCACAAATCGAGCCTTGAATCTTAAATCTTTACAGGTTTACTTCCACTTTTGAACGGGTTAAACTCTTTTTGTGAACAGATTAAAAGCAAAAATAGAACGACCAAGAGGAGGGCTTTGTCGCGGGCAGAGGGCAGAACAGCCCCATTGAAATATTTCCGTACCTTTACACGGAAAACAGACTATCACTTATCCATGACAAAAACAACGGCATACGCTCCTCAGTGCGTCTCGTTAGGTCCGGGAGATCCTAACCTTCTCACGCTCGGAGCTTTGAGGATACTTCAGGAGGCAGACGTTATCTTCTGTCCGGCTACCATTAGAGAGAGTTCCGTCACATCACGTGCAAGAGACATCATACTCGCTGTCGGCATAGAGGAGAGCAAGCTGAGACTGTTTCATGTACCCATGAGCAAAGACCGCTCGAAGGCTATGGTTGCTTACGCAGAGGTTGCCGGGGAGATATTCCAAGCCGTTCAGAAAGGTCTCCGAACCGCATTCGTGGCGGAGGGGGACTCCTGTTTCTACTCCTCCGTACACTATATATCCGATATTCTATTGGAGCATCACGGCTTGTCCGCAACGCATACCGCCGGAGTTCCTGCCTTTATTGCTTGCGGCTCTTTGGCAGGTATTCATATCGTGAAGCAGGATGAACCACTCTCCGTTTACCCTTCCAATGTTACACCGGAACAGATAGAGAAAGATCTCTCGGAGCATAAAACAGTGGTGCTGATGAAGGTGTCTCAACAGCAACAGACGCTTCAGGCTCTGCTGCAAAACCGCCCCGATCTCTCGTGGCACTACTTTGAGAATGTCGGAGTATCGGGCAAAGAGTACTACACGACAGATAAGAGCATCATAGCCGAAAGGGAAGTGCCTTACTTTTCTATCCTGATCCTTCGCAATGAGTGAACCTGCAATACTTGTAATAGGAGGGACAACGGAAGGCAAGATAGCCGCCAAGGTGTGCGACGAAGCCGCGAAACCTTACTTCTACTCCACGAAAAACCGTTCGGGCGAAGTGGAATGCGCTCACGGCATACGCCTTACGGGCGGATTGGATGAAGAGAGTATGCCTCGTTTTTGCAGGGATAACGGTGTGGCTCTTATCATAGATGCGGCTCATCCTTTTGCCTTGAATGTCCATGCCAATATCGGCAGGACGGCAGAGCTGTTGCCGGATATTTCGACCATTCGTATGGAACGTTCGTTTCCGCAAGTGGATTCACGCATCATTCCGTTCGATAGTTATCAGGATGCCATTGCCTATCTTTTCGAGCAGGACATCACTTCGCTGCTTGCTCTTACGGGCGTCAATACGATAGCAAAGCTGAAAGATTATTGGACGAAACACACTTGCGTTTTCCGGATAATGCGGAGAGAGGAGTCGCTGGAGAGTGTCAAGGCAAACGACTTTCCATTCGAACAGATTGTCTTCTATGACGATGAGCAGGACGATGAAGCTCTTTTCAAGAAAGTGCAGCCACAGGCAATCATCACCAAAGAGAGCGGTGAGAGCGGAGGTTTTGCGGATAAAGTGAACGTTGCACTGCGTATGGGAATACCGGTGTTGGTGATACGCCGTCCGCCTCTGCCTTATAATCCTACGGAAACAGTCTATGGACCTCACGGACTGAGAAAGAAGATCGAAGCTCTTCTTCCCTCATTTTTCCCGCAAAAGACCGGATTCACCACCGGCTCATGCGCTACGGCTGCCACGAAAGCAGCCATCACAACGCTTCTTACAGGCGAAGAGCAGGAGACAAGTGAGATTTTACTACCCAACGGAGAGCCGGTAACTCTCCCCATTGCATCTACCGGAGTGGAGAGCGATGGCGGTATCATCTGTTGTGTGATAAAGCAGGCAGGAGACGACCCCGATATTACCGATGGTCTGGAGATCTGTTCGTCCGTTTCTTGGAGCAGGGATGTGCCGAAGGGAGAAGTGAGATTTCTAAACGGCGAAGGTGTCGGCGTGGTTACGCTTCCGGGTTTGGGGCTTGAGATCGGAGGACCTGCCGTGAATGCCACTCCTCGAAAGATGATGACGGCAGAGGTGTTGCGCACGCTCGACCATTACGGCTACCACCCGGATATGGGCATCAACATCAGAGTCTCGGTACCTAAAGGGCGAGAGACGGCAGGCAAGACCTTCAACCCTCGTCTCGGTATAGAGGGCGGAATATCCATACTCGGCTCATCCGGTATAGTGAAACCTTTCTCCACGGAAGCGTTTATAGCCTCTATCAAGAGAGAGGCTCAGGTCTCCAAAGCAGTAGGTGTAACGCATCTTGTGATCAACTCCGGAGCAAAGAGCGAAAGGTATCTTAAAGCGCTCTATCCCGATTTTCTCCCTCAAGCATTCGTACAGTATGGCAACTTTATAGGTGAAACGCTGAAGATTGCAGAGGATTTGGCATTCGAGCAGGTTACGCTCTGCGTGATGATAGGTAAGGCTGTCAAACTGGCTGAAGGTGCTCTGGATACGCACAGTAAGAAAGGCGTGATGAACAAAACCTTTTTGCAGGAAGTGGCAAAGGAGTCGGGATGCTCTTCGGAGACCATCCGGCAGATCGGAGAGATCACTTTGGCACGCCAGCTTTGGGAGATTGTCCCGGCGGAGGAGCGTCTATTTTTCGACAGACTGATCTCTTTATGCCGCCGGCACTGCTCGTCTCTGTTTACGCATGGAGCTTTTCATATATTGCTGATGGACGATGAGGGCAATGTTCATCGCTCTTCTGTCTGAACTCTTTTCTCTCTCCTTAAACCGATTTTTCGTATATCGCATGAAACCGATACAGACTACTCTTTTCGCTTTGGCACTGCTCTTTTTTTCTGCCAAGATGTATGCTCAAAACTTTTACAGAGCCGAGCGTCCGGTCTTATCGGCTATGGAGATGAAGCGTGGAGAGCTTTCTCTTGATGTCGAAGCGGAAGCATTTTTCAGAAACAACGAGTATGCCAACAGCATTATAGCAGACTACACGCTTCCCGGATACCGTGCGGCATTCGATCTGACCTACGACCTCAAGAGCGTTATCCCTGTCCGCCTCTCTCTGGGAGCGGAAAATCTCTACTTTTTTGGAGCGTCCAGATACCCGGCTGCTATCGCTTACAGCGACCTCCCATACTGGAAAGATGAAAACCCGTACACGCGTTTTCGGATAAAACCACGCTTTAGAGCCGCAATGGCACCGAGCAAAGAGTGGCTGATCATACTGGGCAGACTGGAGGGTTTAGGCAGACACAAGCTCATCGAACCTCTTTTCCATTCGGAGCTGAACCTCACATCCGACTCCGAGAACGGCTTCCAGCTCCGTTACGATACGCCTCGAAGATATTTCGATCTCTGGATAGACTGGCAGAGCTTCATATTCAAACACGCCACTCATCCCGAAGCGTTTGTTGCAGGAGCCAATCTGAGACAGAGGCTTTTCACGGCTCACACGGAGAGCAAGCATACTCTGGATCTCTCCTTACAGTTTATCGCTCATCATCGGGGCGGAAAACTCAATGACATACATCCCGATACCGTTCACACTTGGGTCAATGCCTCAGTGGGAGCAGTGCATATGATACCCGGACTCATCCGTAACAGGTACACGCTTAAATCCGAAGCGTATCTGCTCTTATACTCTCAACGAGGCGGACACTTCGCTTCCGACAAAGGTTGGGGAGCTTATGGGAAGATGACGTTGGAGTCCGAAAGCGTTCAGCTCTTCGGCTCTCTCTGGTATGGGAAAGGCTTTTTGGGTGTGTTGGGATCGCCTTTTGTGCAGAGCATAGACAGGCACGGCGCATTTTATAATGCCGATAGGAGCTTTGCTTTCGGGCAGATAGGAGCTTCTTATAAGATAGTGGAGCGCAACTTATACACCTTTGGGGCGGAGGCCTCGCTATGGATACATCCGCAAGCCTCCTCGCTCACGAGTCATCATTTGGGCGTTTACATCAGCGTTTCGCCCTCTTTTCTGCTGAAACGTTTCTGATAAGAACTTCCTATCTATCCTTTCTCCCTTTTACGAAGTAGAGATAGACCGGGAAGTGATCCGCATATCCTCCTCTGTATTCCCCTGCCACAAATGTACGAGAAGGGTAACCCTTGTACTGACCGTCAGGCTCTGTGAGAAGAGAAGAATTGACAATAAATGCCCTGTATCCCTTATCCGGATCTGCATAAACGGTAAATCCGTCGGGGTTTGAAGCTGTTCCGAAGACCGCATTTTTATTGATCATCAACATGTCGAACAGGTTCCAGGCATCCTGATGAGCCAGAGTCCCGTAACCGTCTGCGTATAGAGCGTGCATGGGAGAGAGCAGGTCGGACGGCTCTTTGAGCAGGTCTGCAGACGGCAGTGCCCGTAGTCCGTTTACGATACTTGGGCTTACGGGATCATCGTTGAAGTCGCCCATCAGAACCACCTTAGCCTCCGGAGAGCAAGCCACAATGGAGTCGCTCATCTGTCTCATCGTAACGGCGGCAGCCATTCTTCGCTTTAGGGAGATCTGTTCACCCCCGAAACGGGATGGCCAGTGTCCTACGATAAAGTGAAATGTCTCGCCTTCGTGGCGCATCTCGACGTGTAGGAGGTCTCTTGTCTTAATATGTTCTTCGTCTGGGATCACTACCGGCTTGATGCCTGAGCTTACCACTTCAAACATCTCTTTGCGGTAGAGCAGAGCGCAGTCTATGCCTCTGGGATCGGGCGATTCGTAATGTATGATGCCGTAGCCCTTATCCGCTATCGCCGGCATTTTGACAAGATCTTCCAGTACATACCTGTTTTCTATTTCGGCTAAACCGAGAATATCCGGACCGCCCATACCTCCTATGAGAGATATGGCTTTTGACATGTTGTGCAACTTGTGTTGATACTTTTTGGTGTCCCACTTGTTCTTGCCTTTTGGAGTGAACTCTTCATCGTTCACCTTGGGCTGATTGATGGTGTCAAAGAGATTTTCCAGATTGTAGAACGCTACACTGAAATACTTTTCCGACCTCTTTTGTCCGGGTTGTGCACTCGAAGACAGGGCTGCAAATGCCGATAGTATGCACACGCATGCTATCAAGCCGATATACTTTCCTTTCATGTTTTTCTCTGTTTATATGGTGCCGAAAGCTACTCTTCGTGAGAATATCGCTTTTCGGTGGCACAAAGTAAGAAAATTTGAAAGGAATAAGCAAAAGAATAGACAAAAACTCTGTTTTGAGAGCCGTAAAAATCGCTTCGGATGAGTCCGGATTTTTATATATTCCATCCCGAAAAATACTCCCTTTTTTTGCTCTCTCTATTTTGGTCGGAGATGGTGTTTTCAGAGCATGACCAAATTGTTAAATCAACCCCGGTTTATTAACACAAATTCCGATACCTGTTCATCCAAAACGGTAAACGAGCATATTGTTTCGGCTTAACGTGTTTAATTTTTCAATGAACACGTTTACCGATTTCATTTAATACGTTTACCGGATTCAATTAACGTGTTTAGAATTTTTGGTTAATCTGTTGAACATTAGTGTTTTATCTGTTTTTGCCATGAAAAGTGCATTTTCAGGAGGATTTCTTTATTTGGAATTGTTTACAATCAAGGGTGTTAAATTTTAGGGTTATTAACTCGAAAAAGGCTCATGGATTCGATCGGGAGGAAAAATTTTTCAAGGATGGGCTGGTTTTGTATCCTGTTGTTTATGAGAAGATTATAGGGATATTTGAAAGCAGACAGATGAAAATGCTCTCAAAAAGAGAGGAAAAGGAGCGATGAAAAACAGGGGAGAGCCGCATCCGTTTTTATATAAAAGCGACAGCCCTAAGGCTGTCGCTTTTGTTAGAAAAGAGTCTTTCCGTTTTATATTTATACCTCAAAGGAGATGTATGGTTTTATCTCCAAAAAATTGCGTTCGAGAAGATACATATACTTTGCCATGAAAGAGAAGTAGTCTCCCCACTGTTGCGGCACATGATAGTCGAATGCGCTTTCCTTGTAGATGCCGATCTGCGTTACACGCTTGCCCACTTCTGTGGTGGTCTCCGTGCGGATCTCAAGGGGCAGATCTATGTCCTGTTGGAGAGTCTCCATATACGGTATGATGCGCTCAAGCATTTCGGCTCTCTCGTGATGTGCATTGTGGCTCAGCTCTATGACCACTGCCACGTGCCGGCGTTCCACTATAAACTTCAGTGCAACGCCTTTCACTTTGGTGTGGTGCAGTATCCAGAGCTTTTTTCTGCCACGCAGCGAGGGTTGTACCGACGCATATCGGGCAAAAGCGTTCCAGAATTCGGTTTTGAGAGCAGCTAATTCGGCTTTTGTGTACATCGGGATGAGATTAGAACGTTGCAAGCTCTATGCGAGATATGCCCCACTCTTGCGCAAGCAGTTCTATGAGTCTTCTCTCTATGTCTTCCATGGGAGGAAGAGAAGAGGAGACCAGACGCTCCATGGTGGTAACACCCTTATCGGTAAATCCGCAGGGGTTGATCAGGTTATAGATAGAGGTGTCGAGATCTACATTGAGCGCCAAGCCGTGCATGGTGATGTACTTCGAGCAGTAGATGCCCACGGCACACACTTTGTCGTAGCTGCGTTCTCCGGGAACCCATACACCGGATGCGCCTTCGATCCGAGTGGTATTCCTGAAACCATATTCGGCAAGGAGCTTCATGACAGCCTCTTCCAGACTCCAGACATACTTCTTTACCCCGATGCCGAGATCTTCAAGGTCTATGATGGGATAGACCGTAAGCTGTCCCGGACCATGGTAAGTAACATCTCCGCCTCTGGAGGTGTGGTGGAGTTCTACGCCTCTTTCGGTGAGTACATCCTTTGAGAAGAGGATATTGTGAGGGTCTGCGTGCTTTCCCATCGTGATGACGGGTGTGTGCGTCAGGCTTATGAGGGCATGGCGAGCCGGTTCCAACTCTCTTTTTCTGAGGAGTGCTTCGTTGAACAACTGCTCTTGCAGGGTAAGACCTGTTGCATAAGGGATCTCCCTCAGCGTGGTATAGTGGAGTATTTTATCTGTCTGTTGCTGTTCTGTTGTCATGGTTGTTTATGGTGTTAGTAAGTGTTACTTTTCCTATATCTCCTCTTCCGTGTCATCTTCTTCCTCTTGTATGCCGAACTTATTTGCCCAACAGCTTTCGCTCATGTGGCATTTGGTACAGGATTTGGTGTTGGGAGTATAGGGATTGTCCGGGTTGATGATTTCGGTCAAAAGCTCTTGCATGAAGGGGAGAAAAGTCTCCCGGTAGTCTTTTGCGTAGTCTCTTATCTCGTCTGCATCCATTTCTCTCTTTTCTCCACCATTTTTGGGGAACTTGAAGTAGTTGATCGGAGTGGCATCGTAGGTCTTGAGAATCATCGGACAGACACCTTCATATCGGGAGTTCAACATACCGGCTTCGCTATCGGACGGAGCAGAGAGAAGTGCCTCACAGTACAGAAGAAGCTGGACAATGGCGAGCTTCTTGAAAGAGGGGAGCTTTTCCATGGATAACTCTTGGGGAAGAGTGGTTTCGTCTCTACCGCTCTTATAGTCCACTATCCGCAGTATCCGGGTATCCGTATCGAGCCGGTCTATGGTCATCGTAAAGTTGACCTCCTCTCCGTTACCTACCGGAAGAGGGAGCTTATACTCCTTCTCTCCTGCGATGAAGTAGTATGGAGTCTCCTCTTGCTCCAGATCGGTGCGGATAATCTTAAAGACCTGATCACAAGCATTGGCGAAGAGTGCGGTGTTGAACCCTTTCGGATCATTGGGAACACCGCTTGAGCCGGACATATAATAGTTGTAGGAGCTGCGAAGCTCGCTTATCACATGATGCTCTTCTTCTTCCAGCCACGACTTGAGTTGCTCTTTAGAGATGAGTCCGGGCTTATCCGGAGATGAGAGGAACTTCCGATAGAGGTTGTTCATACTCCTGTGTATGATGCTTCCTATAAGGGCAGGGTCGAGAAGTTCTTTGAAACCGGTCTCCTCTTTTATCCCATATATATAGGTGTAATAAAACTGTCTGGGGCAGGAGAGATACCTCTTTATGGAAGAAGCGGAGAGATACTTACCACTTTCGGGATCCGTGATTTCGGCAATGAACTTCCGTACCAGCTTTCTGTCTATCTCCTTATTCAGATCCGGATTTTTATCCATGATGAGAGGATAGTGAGCACTCTTGTAGGAGACTTTGATGCCATGAATGAAGTCGAGCTGGCGGATAAAACGAGAGACTTCTCCCAATGAGCCTTTTCCCTTTCGGGTATCGTAGGTGAAGACGATCCTCTCTGCCGATGAGATGAGACGATAGAAGTGGTAGGCTCTGACCTGCTCGTGCCATTCGTAAGTAGGCAATTGGAACCCGACTCGAAGCGTCATGGGGATAATGCCGGATATGCTTCTCCTGGGCGGTAGAAGTCCTTCTTGCGCATCGGGAATATAGAGGGTATCGAAGTCGAGTCCTCTTGTTTCGAGCACTCCCATGATTTGGAGTCCGTGAAGAGGCTCTCCCTCGAAAGGAATGGACTGCGATTTGAATATGGTCAGCATCATCGAAGCCACAGTTTTGAGCGTAAAAGGAGGCAGAGTGGAGAGGGTCTGGGAGCGGTGCAGACGGAGCAGGTCTTCAAAAAGCTGCTCTTGCGTCTTCACGATCTTTAGCAGATGCGGAACGACATAAAACTCTGCATTGGTGCGCTCGACTGCTTCTTTCTCGGCTTTGAGCTTATACTCTTCGGATCTCCACTCTTCACTCTCTTCAGGCTTTTTGTATCTGACGTCTGCAATGAGCCGCAAGATGCTCTTCAGATAGGGTAGAAGAGCAGAGCCGTCATCCGCAGAGAGTGGTAGAAAGATCCGTTTGAAAAACTCTGTTTCCGTTGCTGTGAAGGAGTGAGAATATTTCGACTTGGAAAGAAAACCGGCAGGGTTGAGAAGCTGATCGGATGGAATGTAAAATATGCGCTCTCTCTCCATAGTCTTGAGTATGGCTGCGGAGGCTTCTCCTATGATATCGGAGACGATGTAGTTGGATAGCACACGTTCGACATCCGTATGGTGATATTCCACTGTTCCGGCTTCGTTTCGTTTTGCTCTCAGGTGCATCCGGATAAGAGTCTCTATATAACCGATGTACGATGAGCCTTTGACAGGGTACCCCATCGTTATATTCAACTCCGGAACAGAGGATGGAATGTTGTTGAGTAAAGGTAGCAGGAGCGACTCGTTGGGCAGAATGATGGCGGTGTGAAGCTGATCTCCGGATGAGAGCGATGGGTTTTGCTCCAAAAACTGTCCTATCACTCTGCTTTGGGCTACACTTGAAGGAACGCTGTAAACAGACACTTCCGGAACGGTCTGCTTGATCTTATACTCTATATAGTCCGTATCTCCCGGTGAAGGAGAGGGGAAGAGTTTCAGATTTTGCTCTTTGAAGTAGAGCGCTTTGCCGTTGGGAAGAAGTGCTTCGAAACGGTAATCCCAATAGAAGATGGTGGATGCGTGCTCTTTGAAGAGAGATAAGAGCCGCTGTTCGACTGGTGTAAGAGCATTCAGCCCCACGAATACGAAGGTCGTTTTAGAGGAAGAGAGGGGAGTGGGATCGGCTTGGAGCTGTTCCAATAATGCCCGTAACGCCATGCCTTCATAGGCAAGATTTTCGTCTTGCAGCTCTTCTCTGAACTTGAAATAGAGCTTGCAGACTCTCTCCCAAAAGAGTAGAAAACGACGATGATAGACATCACTCTGTCCGGATTCCGGCAAACTGTGGAGAAATGGCTTCAATGCTTCTCTCTGCTCTTCGGATAGATAGGAAGTGTCGCCCTCTAATTCTTTGAGATCTCTCAGGTTTCGGAACAGAGCCCCGGCATCTATCAAGTGTTTGTCTATATCGTTAAAATCGCTGAGAATAAGAGAGGAGAGAGAGTAGAAAGCATCGAAGTTTCGAGTGGAAAGGCTCTCATCTTCTTCATTTTCTCCCGCTAGCTCCTGGCAGAGTTGCAGATAACAGATGTAGAGTCGGTATGCAAGGAGGACAGGGTCGGCATTGGTACTCTTGCTCATCTTACCTAAAAACTCTTCGAGAGTAACTATTTCAGGAGAGAGTATAGGCAGATCCGCCGTGGCGTGTTGGCGTATGTAGTGCCGAAAAAACACTCCGCTACGTCTGTTGGGAAAGATGAATGTGTAGCGGTATAAATCCGAACGATGTGCCGAGACAAAGTGATCGGCTATTTGTTGTAAAAGTTTCACGAGCCAAGTTCTATTATTTCCATATCGGATATTATTCCGTTATCCATTGTAAAGCGAACCAATGTCCTAACTGTCTGTTGCCCATACGTGCCGGCAGCTCCGGGGTTCACCACCAGGCAATCTAAGGAGTGATCGTACATGATACGCAGGATATGAGAGTGTCCGCAAACGAATAGCTTTATCCCTTTTCTGCGTATGGTGGTCGCAATGGTTGGGGCATACTTTCCGGGATAACCTCCAATATGAGTGATGAGAACCGGAATGCTCTCCATGGTGAACTCTTGTACGAGAGGAAATTCTCCTTTTAACTTTCCACCATCAATATTACCCAACACAGCGCGTAAAGGTGCTATCTCCGAGAGTTTATCAGAGATCTCTATATCTCCTATATCTCCTGCGTGCCATATTTCATCACAGCCGGAGAAGTGTTCTCTATACCTTTCGTCCCAAGTGGAATGGGTATCGGATAGTAACCCTATGCGTTTCATTTCCTTGTCTTACTTTGATTGGAACTCTTTTTAACCTTTGTGAAAGGCTGAACTTCTACGCGATGCAGCATGGTGGGTTCTTCTCCTCGCAAAGCAATACGACCGGATGGAGTTACCTGTAAACTGTATCCTTGGGAGTAGTCTATACGTAAGAGCCCAAGCTGTACCATTTGAAAAATATAGTCTTTCCACTCTCTATAAGAAAGGTCTAACCCTATACCGTAAGTGGATAGAAGATGGTAACCTCTGTTTAGAATCTCGTATCTTCTCGATCCTCGAAGGATTTCCACGGTTGTGTCTATGCTGATTTTCTCTCCGGCACGAATGATTGTGCTGAGTGCTTTTTGAAGAATAATCGTAGCATCGAACAGATCTGTTTGGGGAGAGAGACATACATCGCAGTTGCCACAGTTGTGATGAGCTTCTTGCCCAAAGTAGCTTAGCAATATTCTCCTTCGACAGATAGAGCTTTCGCAGAATCTTTTCATGTATTCCATCTTCTGCTGATTCAGCTCTGTGCGTCCCCCTTCTTCTAACAGCTTGTCGAGTATAAAAATATCCCCATAAGAGTAAAAGAGGATCGTGGAAGCTGGTTTCCCATCTCTTCCTGCCCTGCCTATCTCTTGGTAATAACTCTCTATGTTGCGAGGCATATTGTAATGAATGACCCATCTGACATTGGACTTGTCTATGCCCATACCGAATGCGACAGTGGCGCAGATGACGTCTATCTGATCTCCGACAAACATCTGATGAACCAGATCACGAGATCGTGCCGGGAGTCCGGCATGGTAAGGCATCGCCCGAAAACCCATCTTGTTGAGTCTGCTCGCAAGTGCTTCCGTATCATCTCGCTTAGTGCAGTAGATGATTCCGGTTGATCCCCTCTCGTGGGCTTCTATATGTTGTTGTATGGCACGTATCTTCTCATCTTTTTTGTATCCTCTCCGGACGGTAAGAGTAAGATTGGGGCGATCAAAATCTCCAATCAGCTCTGTCGGATTACGGAGATCCAATCTCTCTATAATATCTTTCCTGGTTGTCTCATCCGCTGTTGCGGTAAGTGCTATGATGGGAGTATTCGGCAGATATTGCCTTACGATGGAGAGCTTGCCGTATTCCGGACGGAAGTCATGCCCCCATTGGGATATGCAGTGTGCTTCATCTATGGCAATAAGAGATATATATTTCTCTTGGAGAAGCTGTAGGCCGAGTGGGCTGAGAAGTGTTTCCGGAGCAAGGTAAAGGAGTTTGAGTTTTCCGAAATAGAGTTGCTCCAAGACGTTTCTCCGTTCGGACTCTTTCATGCTGCTGTTGAGAGTGGCAGCTGTGAGGTCTGAAGATTTATGAGAAATAGCTTTGACCTGGTCGCTCATCAGGGAGATCAGAGGAGATACCACTATTGTACACTTGGGAAGAATAAGGGCAGGTATTTGAAAGCAGAGACTCTTCCCTCCGCCTGTCGGCAGCAGTACAAAAGTATCTTGCCCGTTAAGAACAGCCTCTATCGCTTCTCTCTGGAGCGGTCTAAACTCAGAGAGTCCAAACTGTTCTCTAAGAACTGTTTCCGGAGTCTGTTCCTGCAAATGGGGCATCACACTCATTTTTCTATCTCTTTCGGGTTATCTTCGTCTTCGTTCTCCTCTTTTTTCTTTCCTATCCCTTTCAGTGTGGAGACGACCTCTTCAAGGATTCCATCTTTCCACTCCAAATAGTTATTGGTATGGGTAAAGAATATATCCAATATCGTCTGTTCTCTTTCATCATACGGCCCATGTATGACATTCAGAGCTTGTGGCTTCATCTCTATAAGGAGATGATCGGTTTTGGGTTTAGGGTCTCCATCCACATGGAAATGAACCGGATCTTGGAGTTCTATCTCTATGCGTTTGCCGCGAAGCTGTTTGGTGTATGGATTTTTGTCCAAACCTTTGGAGAAAAGCTGGTATGCAATCTGTCCTGAGTGTACTAAAGAAAACTCCTCAATCATGGTTACATCAATAATTCCATCCGTTATGTCTGCCTGAGGAGCGATATACGCATTGTTGCCGTATTGGGAAGCATTGGCGCAGGTTAGTAGGAAAAGAGAGTTTGTACTCTTTTTCCCGTCTACATCTATCTCGCATCGAAGAGGTTCATGCTTGAAGAACGTATCTATTACCTCTTGTACATATCCTGCCGGACCTCGTTGAGTACGTTGACTGAACCGGGCAGAGACTTCGGCATCAAAGCCTACACCGCATGTACAGAAGAAGTATTCGTCATTCACCGTGCAGGCATCCATGCGGAGGCATTTGTGTTCCAAAAGGGTGGCGATTGCTTCTTCCGGATTTTGAGAAATGCCCAACTCTCTCGCGAGACCGTTTCCGCTACCCATCGGAATGATACCTAAAATAGTGTTTGTTCCTACAAGCGACTTTGCCACTTCGTTTACAGTCCCGTCTCCACCAATAACCACCACGATGTCTGCTCTCTTTTCTACGGCATCTTTAGATAGTTCGGCACCATGTCCTCTATGGTTTGTTTTATGAGATTCGTATCTGCCCTTCTTCTCTTTAATCGCTTTTTCAAGAGAAGCGAGTACACCATCCTTGTCCCTCTTTTTGCCGGAAGCCGGATTACAAATGATATAATAGAATCTCTTTTTGGATCTCATACCTTTTACCCTATGAGTGTTCGTACTTCATTCTCTCCCTTTTGGGTCAGCTCTATCAGTCCTCTCGGCGACTGCTCAAAAGCAGAGGATTCAAACGGGCGACCTATCTCCAAGACAAGTCGACGAGGTTTTACAAACAGCGCATTCTTAGGAAGAGCCTCATAAGCACCCTTTATTGCCACCGGCAGAATCGTAGCCTGCGTGTCGAGAGCTATCTTGAAAGCACCTCTTTTGAAGCGTTGCAGTACCCCATTATTGGTACGAGAGCCTTCCGGAAAGATGAATATCGAGTAGCCTTTCTCTATTGCCTCCTCTGCCTGTTTTATCGTTAGTGCTGCGGTTCTTGCACTACTGTTATCCACAAAGATGAAGCCGCTTTTTTCGCAAGCCCATCCCACAAACGGCACTTTCCTTAGGGCTCCTTTCAGTACCCACTTGAAAGGGATTCCCATGTAACCATAGAGCATATAGATATCCAAAGAACTCTGATGGTTCGATATCACTATTGTTGCTCTGTTCTTTGGGATATTTTCTTTTCCATGCACCTCTATCGGACAGAGGAATAGAGCCAAAGCTATACGCGACCAGATACGCCCCGGATAGTAACTGAATATCCGCTCATTGATGAATGCAGATCCTACTCCTGCAAAGATGGCACATAAGATCGTTGTAACAGCAAATAGAGGAAGGGCTATTATGATAAGATAAACAAGGTAAAAGAATCTCTTCATTGCCGGACATCTTTTAATGTGGAGGAAGATCTTCTTCTTCCCTTCTGTTGTGATTGTTCATACCGCTTTGTACCGTTCTCATCGAACTGTTGCGGTGAATATCGAGGTCGTGCCCGTTACAGAATTTCAGAAGTTCGCCCCTGAAACGTAGCAGCACAATATCCGTAGGACCGTTACGGTGTTTTGCTATGATGAACTCCGCCATGCCTCTGTAATCTATCTTTCCATCCTCACTTTCGAAGATCTTGTAGTACTCCGGACGATGGATGAAGCAGACCATATCCGCATCCTGCTCTATTGCTCCCGACTCCCGAAGGTCTGAAAGTTGAGGTCTTTTAGCCTCTCCCGTTCTGCTTTCTACCCCCCGGTTGAGCTGAGAAAGAGCAATAATGGGGATATTCAACTCCTTTGCAAGGTGCTTCAAAGAGCGAGAGATCATACTCACTTCCTGTTCCCGGTTTGCGTTGCTCTTCATTCCGCTTGCGGTCATGAGCTGAAGATAGTCTATGATGATCATCTTCACATCATGCTCCCGCACAAGTCTTCTTGCTTTGGAGCGGAGATCAAAGACAGAAAGACCTGCGGTGTCGTCCAGATAGAGAGGTGCCTGATAGAGGTCGCTGACGCGCTCCGTCAATATGCGCCACTCGTCAGCCGAAAGGTCTCCACGTTTAATCTTTTCGTTTTCTATCTCACAATGATTCACGATAAGACGGTTCAGCAGCTGCACTTTACTCATTTCGAGGGAGAATATGGCTACCGGAAGATTGAAGTCCATAGCCATAGACTTAGCCATGGAAAGCACAAAGGCTGTCTTACCCATAGCCGGACGGGCTGCGATGATCACAAGGTCGGAGTTTTGCCAACCTGATGTTAGGGCGTCTATATCGGTAAATCCGGAGTTGAGACCGCTTATACCGTCTTTCCTGATATACGCAGCCTCTATCTGTCTCATGGCATCCTGCAAGACGGAGCTTACGGGTACCACTTCGTTTTTATCGTTTTGCTGGGTGATCTCAAACAGTCGGCTCTCCGCCATCTGCATGGTATCCTTGACGTCTATACTGTCATCATAGGCATACTTGATCACCTCGTTGGAAAATCCGATCAGTTCTCGCTGGATTGCATGTTCGTGCATGATCCGGGCGTGAGTCTCCAAGTGCGCCGTACTCGTTACCTGTGTACTCAGAAGCGTTACATAGTGGTCTCCACCGGCAGCCTCCAGCTGTTTTTTCTCTCTCAGCTTTCGGATGACGGTGATAACATCGGCAGGCTTCTGCTCAAGTATGAGATCCCTTATCGCTTCAAAGATGACCCGATGCTGCGGATCGTAGAAACTTTCGGGACGAAGCAGCTCTCCCACCTCTGTGTAAGCATCTTTCTCCAGAAGAAGAGCCCCTAATACGACCTGCTCCGCTTGTAGATTTTGTGGCGGTTTCATCGTTGCCGGCAAGAGGACATTAGGAGACTTTCTGCCTCTATGCCCGGATGCTTGTGTTTGTGTTGTGGAAGAGTCCATATCTTATCTGTTGATGGTTCTGTTGTTTGAAAGGATGGGAGGTTAGCTGTCCAGCTTCAAAACGGCAAGGAATGCCTTTTGTGGCACTTCCACCGAACCTATCTGCTTCATGCGCTTCTTACCTTCCTTCTGTTTTTCCAGTAGCTTTCTCTTACGCGAGATATCCCCTCCGTAACACTTTGCCGTTACGTCTTTGCGGACGGCTTTGATGGTTTCGCGAGCAATGATCTTTGCTCCGATTGCTGCCTGAACAGCAATGTCGAATTGATGTCTTGGGATAAGCTCTTTCAGCTTCTCGCACATACGACGACCGAATGCCTCACTGTTGCTTGCGTGAGTCAGTGTAGAGAGGGCATCCACCGGCTCTCCGTTGAGTCGTATATCCAGTTTTACCAGCTTCGATTCCCGGTAATCGTGGATATGATAGTCGAAGGAAGCGTATCCTTTAGACACACTCTTGAGCTTGTCATAGAAGTCTATCACGATCTCACCCAGAGGCATGTCGAAGATGATCTCTATCCGATTGCCCCAGATATAGTCTTGCCGTACCAATATACCTCTTTTGCCAAGGCAGAGAGTCATTATAGGTCCGATGTAAGCCACATCCGTGATGACGGATGCTCTGATATAAGGCTCTTCGATATAGTCTATAAATGCCGGGTCGGGCAGCCCCGAAGGGTTGTGTACCTCCGTTACCTTTCCTTTCTTATCGTGTACAATGTACGACACGTTAGGCACTGTGGTGATGACGCTCATGTTATACTCCCTGTCGAGACGCTCTTGTATGATCTCCATGTGAAGCAGTCCCAAAAATCCGCAACGGAATCCAAAGCCCAGCGCAGCCGAGCTTTCCGGTTGGAATGTGAGTGATGCGTCGTTGAGCTGAAGCTTCTCCAAAGAGGCGCGCAAATTCTCAAAATCCTCCGCCTCTATCGGGTAAACTCCGGCAAAGACCATTGGTTTCACTTCCTCGAAACCGGCAATAGCTTCCTGTGCGCCGCCTTTCACGTGAGTGATGGTATCTCCCACCTTGACCTCTTTGGAGCTTTTGATCCCGGAGATGATATAGCCTACATCGCCGGTGCGAATCTCCTGACGTGGCACCATATCCAGCTTCAAGATACCCACCTCATCGGCATCGTACTCCTTCCCGGTGGCGACAAACTTCACGAGGTCGCCTTTTCGGATGACACCATTGCAGACCTTAAAGTAGGCGATGATGCCTCTGAACGGATTGAACACACTGTCGAAGATGAGACACTGAAGCGGACCATCCGGACTGCCCGTAGGTGCAGGCACACGCTCCACAATGGCATTGAGGAGATCTTCGATGCCTTCTCCGGTCTTTCCGCTTGCTCTCAGGATTTCGGAACGATCGCAGCCGAGAAGAGCCACAATATCGTCCGACACCTCTTCCGGAAGCGCACTTGGCAAGTCTATCTTGTTCAAAACCGGGATGATGACCAGATCGTGCTCCAGTGCCATATACAGATTGGATATGGTTTGAGCCTGAATACCTTGAGCGGCATCCACGATAAGCAGAGCACCTTCACAGGCAGCAATGGAACGGGAGACCTCGTATGAGAAGTCCACGTGTCCCGGAGTATCTATCAGGTTGAGGGTGTATTCCGTGCCGTTGTGAACGTAGTTCATCTGTATGGCATGGCTTTTAATGGTTATCCCACGCTCTTTTTCCAAGTCCATGTTATCCAACACCTGCGAAGTGATACTACTCTTGTCGAGTGTATTGGTAAACTCCAACAGACGGTCTGCCAGTGTACTTTTCCCGTGGTCAATATGGGCTATGATGCAAAAGTTGCGGATATGCTTCATCCTCTGATCTATATATCTTTTATTTGTTCAATCTTTCTTCGCGACAAGAGAGCTGTATCTCGTAGCATACAAAGATACAAATTATATTGAGACCTCTGAACAGAGAAGCTCCCCTTTGACCCTGTTTGTCGTATCCGTTTTTCGGTTTTTGAGGCGATTTTCAGAGCGTCATTTTTATATATTCCATCCCGAAAAATGCTCACTTTTTTCGGTCTCTCTATTTTGATCGGAAAGGTCGTTTCCGGAGCATGACCGAATTGTTAAATCCGGACTGTTTTATTAACACCATTTTCGATACAGGTTTACTCAAAACGCTAAAGCAGTATATTCTGTCGGCTTAAAGTATTCAACGAAATCAATAAACGTATTTACCGATTTCATTTAATACGTTTACCGAATTCAATTAACGTGTTTAGAATTTTTGGTTACTGCGTTGGTATAGAGTGCTTTATGGATTTTTGAGCCAAAAAGGTGCTTTTTGGTACTATTTCTCTATTAATAATTATTCACAATGGAACGGCTTAGATTTTATATTTATTAACGCAAAATCGGGCGATAAAACCGACCAAGAGGAGAGTTGAACGCAAATTCGAGATATTTATATCCGTTTGATTGATAGTGTGTTATGGATTTTATTCAAACAGAGACTGAAAAACCGACAGGATGAGAAGGTCTGTTTTGAGGGCGCACTCCAAATCTATTTTTATATAAAAGTGCACCCTCAAAACCGCCTTCGTTTAGAGGCTCCAAATGAACCTTACGGCGACTCCCGGATTTTCCCGGAAGTTGTACCCTCCATAGTACACGCCGATATTGAATCCGCCTAACAGAGAAAGGTTGTAACCGGCTTCAAAAAATGGTTTTTCCGGCAGAGCTTTGTCCCAATAAGACTTCAACAGCAGCCTCTCCTGTGTCAGATATTTTCGCTTCCCAAACAGATTGCCGAGTATGCGTGGCAGAGGGGCGGATACTTGGGCTTTGCCGTACAGCTTGCCGGCATAGGTGTAAGGCGGCATCGTATGGAAGAGGAAGTCTTGAGGAGATACGAAAGAGGTATTTTCGTACTTGAGATAGTTTCTGTCATCTGCATACATACGCTTCAGATGTGGATAGTAGCCCACCTCTGCCTCATAAAGTATGGGATAGCTGCGCGTGATGTGATAGAGTCCCTTTACATAGCCGGAGACGAAGCTGAAGTCGCTGTCGTTGCTACCCGGAGAGGGGATTGCCTGCTTGTATCTCAAGGAGAAGAAGAGCGGATTTCTTGCAGTCCAACTTGCTGAAACGGGCGCACTGCTACTCCCGGTAGAGAGTGTAACCACACGCTTTGTGCCGTCTTCACTTTGCTGTATGGAGAAGTTGTCGGAGAGGATCTTATCCATGTTGATCTCGTTCACCACCTCTTTTCTTCCGTTTATCACTCTGTAATAGGGCGATGTGTTGAAAGAGAGGGCGACGTCTATCGTGTTGGAGCGGTGCTTCTCCATGCTGTAATAGTTGGGGTAAGGGTAGTGCGTTTCCGCATTCATGAAGTTGACGAAACTCTCTTGCCCCGGTTTTACAACCCCCCATATCCGCTTGTCCGGAAGCTGTTGGCTTCTTCGGTGTTCTGCTCCCAAAGAGAGCTTTACACCATTGAAGAGGTCTATCTTATTCTGTACACGTATGTAGCTTCTATCGTACAGCATGTTGGTGTAACGGCCATCATAGAGGGTGAAGAAGGCGTTGTTGAGATTGGTGAGTAGGCCGAGCTGCTGTCCGCTAATATCATCACTGTGATGTCCAGCCTTTAGTGTGAGGAGTCCTCTACGCATTCCGGCATACTCCAGATAAGATTCCACACGCCAGTACAACTCTTTTCGATGAGTGGTGTAGTACAGGCTTGGCTTGATGTCGAGCCGTAAAGGGTTTTCCTTGCTGCGGTTGTTGTAGCGCAAGAAGAGTGTCGGGCCGAGCCAGAAGCCGTCTGTGTACCGGTAGTTGTTCAGGGTCATTCCTAAAAGTCCGTTGATTCCCACTACCCATTTTTTGTTCTTGGAGATATGGTCATATCCCCAAAACAGAATATCCAAAGGGTCTGCGCCGGTGCGCTCACCCTCTTTCTTGGGAGCCAATGCACGCTTCTTCTCAAAGACTTTGGCCAGTGAATCTTGTTTTGCATAGCTCTCTTTCTCTTCTGCGGACAGCGGTTGCGTGGAGATCTCCTGCCAGTAGAGAGAATCTCTTTGGAGTGCAAGAGAGTCGGACGATACCTTTATTGTTCTCTTGATTTCGGGGATGAGGTATGGGTCTTTGACATTCAGACCAAGTGTGTCCATCTTATGCTCCAGTGCGGCAATGCTTTTCTCTATTTTTCTTTTCTGTCCGCGCTTTTGAGGTAAGAAGATTGCATCATCCGGCATACTCTTCTCCTCTTCGGAGAGCCTGGTTTCCTTGATCTTGTCTATGGAGCCGTCCAGCACCACTTCCTTGTATGAAGTGGCGGAGAAAAGGGTAAAATCCATCTTGATACCCAGCATATTCAGATACATGTTCAAGGCATAAGAGGTGGGCAGAAGCAGACCATCCTGAATGGGATTGAGTGTTACGTTGAGCGTCTGTCGCATTGTCCCTGCAAGGGATACGTGGGCAGTGAGATGTGTGGGCGCCCATGTCTTGTCCGATATGGATAGCTCTCCCTTCGTGGTTCCATCTTCTCTGCTGCCATAAGATATGTGATAGATGGTTTCTTGACCCTCTGTGGTGGCACTCTTCAGCTTGTAAGAGTAGAGGCGCAACCCGTTCAGGCGGATCGGACTTGGTATCGAACCGTTGTTCCCTAAGCCTATGTACGCACCATAGATATTGCTCATCATGGAGTTTATGGTAGGTACGGCAGCTGCGCTGGACTTGGTCAGCTTCTCCGGAATGGAGGATCGCATCGCCAACGTATGGTATTTGTAGCTGTTCGGAGAGGTGTAAGCGGTTTCGAGTTCTCCCTCTACGACAAATCTTTTGCCGATGTACTCTTTCATCGCCACTCCTTCATCCTTGACATTTTTAAGGAAGAAAGGAAGATCTTCAAGCTTCATACTTCCTTTGGTATAGGTGTGTGAGACAGAGCTTTTGACTATCTTCTCATATATCGGAGTACGGCTCATTACTTTGCGCATGATGGCATAGGCAGGGTCTTCGGCTCGTTTGTCGCGCTTTACGACCACGTCGGCAATGTTGTATGTTGCCGGTTCAAGCGCAAACTCTGCACTCTTGTTCTCTCCCTCATGGATGGAAAGAGAGGTGTGAAGCGGTTTATAGCTTAACGACTTGACGATTAAAGCGTATGTGCCGGGCTTGAGATGCAGTTTGAAGAGTCCGCTCTCGTTTGCGATGACACCGCTTTGAAGCTCTTTGATATAGAGTGTCGCGTGGGGAATACCCTTGTTGCTCCTTTTGTCTTTAATGACTCCGGAGATGGAAACAGCAGAAGCAGCCGGCTCTGTCTGTGCTTCTGAATGAGAGAAGATCGTGGCAAAAAGAACGATGAAAAGCGTACCACAGATTTTCCCGAATAGTGATTGGCTCATGGTTTTACTATCATAAGTAAGTATTGCTTTTGCAAAAGTATTTCTTTTATCTCTATTGGCAATGCGAGAGAGTGGGCAATAGAAATTGCCATTTGGGGCGAAATGACTAACTTTGTGCCACTATACAAATAGACCAATACGGGGATGACTGGTTTTGACAGCGCGTAGAGGTGGTTTGTAAGCACGTAGTGCATTGTAGCCTGGCACTTTAATCTCAGACTTCAGACCTTTTAAATGGCGCAAATAATTACGCTCTTGCTGCGTAACCGAAGTACAGTAAGTTAACGCTTTATCCCTGCAAGCTGCGGGGACGAGACACTACCCGGATACTCTTATCCCGAAGTGGTCCGATCATGGTAGTGCCGGTATATCGGGGTTATCCTTTGCATCGCCTTGCTGTAAGGGAGACATTTTAGAGGCTAAGCACGGAAGAGGTAGCTTCGTCCATACTTCCGACGCCGACAATAGAAGTGAAGCTAAACGTGTAGAAAGCAAATTAGTTCCGTGTTTGGACGAGGGTTCAAATCCCTCCATCTCCACAGAATGATACTGCTTGTCGGTATTAAAAAAGTTTTGAACACGATGTTGAACACACAAGAACGCTCCGAGACAGAAGTTTTGGAGTGTTTTTTTGCATAATGGATTTACTGATGTTTTTTTTCTGTTTGGTGGTAAGGGTAAAAGAGACTTCGATCAAGGTTATATGAACCAGATCTTTTTCAGATTTAAGACGTCTATTTTTTGAGGTAGAGAGATAGACTGGATGGAGGAAGAGCAGAAAAGAGGTATTACTATTGCGTTTCTACTAAGAAATAGATATCTTCGCATATCAGGAGGATTTTTCTATATGTAAAATAAATGTGTTATGTGCTTATTTAGGTAGATAGAGGTTCTTATAAAACTCATCTTTGGTTAGATAGATATAAAATTTCATCTGTCTAGGTGTGTCTGGTGGCTGTTGGACGATGATTCTCAGCGATGGGCAAAATAGTATTGCGAGGGGGAAGGAGGAAATTAAAACCTTTTATTCGCTAGTGGAGATGAAAATTCACATATTGACTAACAATGGGTTTAGTGAGAATTGTGTAGGCTTTCACTCCTTTGCTCTAATGCTGAGGGATTGTAGTTGTTTGTCGTTTTTTTGAGCGAATGGATGCAGAAAGAAATAGGAAAAATCCTTGATGTTTGATTATTTATGGAGGAGAAATTTAATGGAAGTAATAACGATCTTAAAAGAATTTTTGGGTTGGGACTTTGCCCTTGTTTTGATTGTTTTTGTGGCGGTCTATAAGGTAACACAGGTAGTGACAAAGATAAGATCAGATCACAATAATCTAACGAAAATAGCAGATAAGGGAGAAAAGAATATAGAGGAAATTCGACGGGACTTATCTTATATAAAGGGTTCCCTTGATATTTTAATGAAGAATGGAGCGAATAATTTCCTTCAAAGTCAGAGTCCGATATCCGTAACAGAAGAAGGGAAAAGGGTTGCATCAGAACTAAAAGCAGAAGAAATCATATCTAGAAATTGGGATATCATTTGTCATAAGATATCTGAGCTTGAGAGTCCTTCTCCATACGATATACAGCAGTATTGCCTTGAGCGTATTGCCGTTGATCCTTACGTATTTTTTGATATAGAAGATATTAAAAGGGTTAAAGACTTTGCTTTTAGCCAAGGGAAACCTTTACAGTTATATCTCAGACTGCTTGGAATACTAGTAAGGGATAAGTATTTTGAAGAGAAAAATATTCCAATTAGTAGTATTGATGAGCCTTGATGCTGATCTATTTGCTTTATGTAGCGGTGATTTTTTTGTTTTCACATCTTTATTTTTCTATATAAGAGCGTTAGCAGTGATAGTGATGAGGGAAAAGATGACCTATTCACAAGCACTTTTTCTTTGAAAACTCTAATTTATGAGACAAATAAAGGACTTATGAGAAAGAAAAATGCTCAGGATGATGATTGTTTTCGAATAGATTATGCGCATCTATTTAGGACGTTATTTTCTGTATTTGTGTCGTAAGTTAGACTCTATGAGAATTGATTTTGGTTGTTCGGGGCAATTCGCTCAACACTCGGAGAGGTGATAGCGAATAGTTATCGCCTTTTTCTTATTCCAAAAAAGAAATCTTTTTCTTAAATTTGGGTCAGATAGTTTCACTGTCCGGAACTATGGACATGAATAGTTAACAACGTATAGTATAAAACTAATTTTAGAGCATTGTCAGATGAAACCTTTATTATTATCTCTTCAAGCACTCGCTCAGAGCGATACCATTCCGTCCGGAATAGGTGAAACCCTTCCTGTGGAAAGCCCGGCATCTCCCAACTACACAACGTATGTTCTGATCTTGATCGGAATCGTATTCGTGGGTTATTTCTTTGTAAGCAGGCGGCGAATGTTTGCGAACATTTTCCGTGCCATCTCGGGAAAATTCGATGTTACTTCCAATAATCCTCTAAGCACCGAAAAGCAACGTCATATACTGCTTGGAGCGATCTTCTCCTCGCAGCAGAATGCACGGCTCGACTCTCTTAAACTGCATATCGACAGCAAGCAACGCAGCATGATCCTCGACGAATGGTGGGATATTCGATGCACCGAAGATGCTTTGGAAACACTTGACGGTTTACGAGACAAAGGGCATCGTTACTTCTTCCCTTATGTCTTGGAAGCCATGAAGCAACCCGATGATCAGGCTAAAGGGGATGTTATTCTTGCTCATTTCGAGGAAGAGGAAGAGATAGAGCGCGCTGTGCATTTCTTGAATAATCTGTCCGGATCCGTAGAGGCCATGAAAAAAGAGGAAACCATTACGGGTATCGAAGATTTGGAACGAATAGGCGTAGGCGGTTGGGACGTCGGACGGCTCTCGTTTATAGCTCGTGCCTGTTATGATGCCGGGTATATAGATGAAGAGACAGCTTGGAAATATCTGCAAGATGCAGACCGACTTGCTCATGAGAAACTTGACTCTTGGAAGGCTTTAGCCGAAAGTTATGTCGTAGGTCGATACTTATGGGGCGGAATAAATGCCGATAGCTCTTTGATCCGCCTGTATGCGACAGAGCTTTGCACCAAGCCCGATAGTCCTTGGAACAAGATTGCGTTCTGATCTCTATCCCGAAAACCACGAAATGAGGTATTGATCCGAAAAAAAAGTAACTCTTTCATAATGATAAGTCGGTAGGGTCGGGGCAGTCCGCCCAACCGTTTGGGGTGATAGCGATAAGCTGTCGCCCCTTTCTTTTTTGTCCGGGTACGGAGCGTCAGAATGTGTCCGAAGAAACTGATCTTCAGGTGTATTTCGTTTGATATCTCGCTGAACGGCAAGAAAGGTGTTCCTCTTGTAAAAAAAGAGGAACAATACTTCCAGTGCATATATCACCCGAAGACCGGTTGCTGTAACGCAAAAAGATGAGGATGAGTCCGAAGCCTACTTTTTGTACAGCCGGTAAAAGCCTACGCCCAAACCGATGCAGAGCACAAGCAGCGGGTATAAGAGCATCACGGAGAGCTTTTGGGTCTCTATCTCACCGGCTCCATTCATGATTCGTTCTATCTGCTTGATCCATTCAGCAGTGCTGAGAGAAAGTGCGACTATCGCCACAATAATCTCCACACTTACCAGTCTCATGCGAAATTTTCTGTCGCTGTGCTCCGTTGTCTTGACCAGAAAAGGAGCCCATACTGCTCCCAATGGCAGGATAACCCCAAAGAGGGTAAAGAATGCGATTTTGGCTTTTTTATTTTCCATAGCCATGCCTTTTGTCGGTTGTTTTTGCATCGGTTCGGATACTGAATATCCGTCTGTATGCGAAATTAGTAAAAAAGCAGAGATTGTATGTGGCAGATCCGGATTGCTCTTTCTCTCTTCTTTTTTGTGCCTTGGCAGTCTTTTCTTGAACAGGTTTGGAGGTTTCTTTTATCGGGTTTACAGGTTGTTCCAAACGGGTTAAGAACCGGAAGTCAAGGCTCGCTTTTTGGAAATCAAGGTTCGATTTTTGGAAGTCAAGCCCTGATTTTTAAGATTCAAGCCCCGACTTGGAAAAGTTAATGGCTTTAGCGCGGTTTTTATACGGCTTTAGGAGATTTTGTAGAAGCGTTAAGCTCTTTTTCTTCTTTGCTTCATCGGAAAGTCTGTCCGGCGGCAGATGATAAAAGAGGATATTGAGAGCAAAATGTTATCATGCAACGATCTCTTTTTCGTATATTTGTAAACCATGTTGTAGTTCCGTCTAAAGGAGGGTAGAATGCCGAAGACTCATCGTGTATTGCCGCCAATATTCTTCTTGTAGAGGGTACATGGTAGGAGAAACACGTCATAAAATATGCGCTGTTCGGTATCGAGTAAAGAGAGAAAAGGCTTCTTTTTCAAGTTATTTTGCTTACTTTGCAAGCGGAATAGCGATTATTTTATGTATTCAATAATAACGGATAAAAACAGAAGTAGAACAAATAAGTAACGATTATGAATCAGACTAAAGAAAAGCTGTTTTCACAATTCCCTGAGATCTCTACTCAGGAGTGGATGCAGAAGATTGAAGCCGATCTTAAAGGGGCTCCTTTTGATAAGAAGCTCGTATGGAGAACCAACGAGGGCTTCAATGTAAATCCCTTTTACAGGGCAGAGGATATAGCCCACCTCAAAACAACGGATGCGCTACCCGGTGAATTCCCTTACGTTAGAGGTACAAAGGTGTGCAACTCCTGGTATGTCCGTCAGGATATCAACGTGACCAACGCAGAGGAAGCCAATGCCAAGATGAAAGAGCTTTTGGGTAAAGGCATCACCTCTTTCGGACTCAAGGTGAGCAAGGAGATGGCAAGCAAACAGCATCTGACTACTCTTTTGGATGGTATAGATGTGGAAAAAGTGGAGCTTAACTATCTGAGCTGTCGTACCAGAATAGTAGCCGTGGCTAAGATCATTGTAGAGATCTATCGTGAGAAAGGTGTCGATCTTGCAGCGTGCCCCGGCTCTTTCCATTTTGATGTATTCAAGAAACAGCTGAGCAAAGGCGTAGTAACCGATGAGTGGATCATGATCGGTAAAGAGCTTTTGTGCTCTGCTTACGAGCTTAAGAAGTTCACTGTGCTGGATGTTGCCGGTATCTCTTTGGCAAACGCAGGTGCTTTCGTGTATCAGGAGCTTGGCTTCGCTCTCAGTGCAGCCACTACCATCCTGGATACTTTTGTGGCAGAAGGTTGTGGGTCTGCCGCCGAAATAGCTCCTCGCATCCGCTTCGATATGGGAGTGGGAACAAACTACTTCATGGAGCTTGCAAAGTTCCGCGCTCTTCGTTGGCTTTGGGCTGAGATAGTCGGAACGCATGGCGAAGATTGCAAAGGCGATGCAGCCAAAGCAGTGGTACACGCCGAGACATCGTCTTGGAATATGTCCATCTACGACGCATACGTGAATATGCTTCGCACGCAAACGGAAGCGATGTCTGCTACACTTGCAGGTGTTCACTCTCTTACCGTATTGCCATTCGATGCCGTCTACAAAGAAAGTGATGAGTTTAGCGAACGTATCGCTCGCAACCAACAGCTTCTTCTCAAGGAAGAGTGCCACTTCGACAGAGTGGTGGATCCGGGTGCGGGATCGTACTATATAGAGCATCTTACATCCGCTATTGCAGAGCAAGCGTGGAAGTTGTTCCTGCATATCGAAGAAGATCTCGGCGGTTTTGCAAAAGCTGCAAACGAAGGAGCGATACAGGCAGCCGTGAACGAAAGCAACCAAAAGCGTCATAAAGATGTGGCTACTCGCAGAGAAAGTCTGTTGGGAACAAATATCTTCCCCAACTTCTCCGAGATGGCAAAAGATAAAATCACCAAACAGGATGTCGTGTCTTGCAGCTGCGAAAAGCATGCAACTATTACCGCTCTGGATTATCGTCGCGGAGGTTCGGACTTTGAACTGCTTCGTTTGGCTACGGAAGAGGCTCCGAAGCGTCCGTTGGTCTTCATGCTTACAATAGGTAACCTTGCCATGAGACTTGCTCGAAGCCAGTTCTCCAGCAACTTCTTTGCCGTGGCAGGATACGAAGTGAAGGACAACCTGGGCTTCAACACCGTTCAAGAGGGCGTGGATGCAGCCATGGCAGCCAAGGCAGACGTGATAGTGCTCTGCTCCAGCGATGATGAGTATGCAGAGTATGCTCCTCAGGCGTATGAGGCTATCGCAGGCAGAGTGCCTTTTGTGGTGGCAGGAGCTCCGGCTTGTATGGAAGAGTTGAAGGAAAAAGGCATCGAACACTTTATCCACGTTAAGGTTAATGTGTTGGAAACACTGCAAGGATTCCATAAGCTGCTCGGTATTCAAGAGAAGAAATAACAGACCCCAAAACTCACTTTTAGAATATTAGATATGAAACCAAATTATAGAAGTATCAATATAAATGAAGGTCAATGGGGTACATCTTCCATTGCCGACTATGTCAAGAGAAATAATATCACAGCAGACTGGGAGACTCCGGAACATATCCATGTAAAGTCTGTATATACAAAAGAAGACCTTGAGGGCATGGAGCATCTCTCTTATGCTTCCGGACTTCCTCCATATCTTCGCGGACCTTATAGCGGTATGTACGCCATGAGACCATGGACCATCCGTCAGTATGCCGGGTTTTCCACAGCGGAAGAGTCCAATGCTTTCTATCGCCGTAACCTTGCATCCGGTCAGAAAGGTCTTTCCGTAGCGTTCGACTTGGCTACTCACCGTGGTTACGATGCTACCCATGAGCGTGTTGTAGGCGATGTTGGTAAAGCCGGTGTATCTATCTGCTCGCTTGAAGATATGAAGGTGCTCTTCGATGGTATCCCGTTGAACAAGATGTCTGTCTCCATGACAATGAACGGAGCAGTGCTTCCGGTAATGGCATTCTATATCAATGCCGGTCTTGAGCAGGGAGCTTTATTGGAAGAGATGGCAGGTACTATCCAGAATGATATATTGAAAGAGTTCATGGTGCGTAATACTTATATCTATCCGCCTGAATTCTCGATGCGTATCATTGCGGACATATT
Source organism: Porphyromonas canoris (assembly GCF_000769115.1). Taxonomy (GTDB): domain Bacteria; phylum Bacteroidota; class Bacteroidia; order Bacteroidales; family Porphyromonadaceae; genus Porphyromonas_A; species Porphyromonas_A canoris. The sequence goes on from NZ_JQZV01000013.1 coordinate 538,113, forward strand.
TGAATATACGTCTCAAAATATGCCGAAGTTCAACTCTATCTCTATCTCCGGATACCACATGCAGGAAGCCGGTGCAACGGCAGATATAGAGTTGGCATATACACTCTCTGACGGTATGGAGTATCTGCGTGCCGGTATCAACGCAGGTATTGATGTGGATAAGTTTGCTCCCCGTTTATCTTTCTTCTGGGCGATAGGTATGAATCACTTTATGGAGATTGCCAAGATGAGAGCTGGACGTATGCTTTGGGCTAAGATCCTGAACGACTTCGGAGCTAAAAATCCTAAGTCTCTTGCTTTGCGTACTCACTCTCAAACTTCAGGGTGGTCTCTTACAGAGCAGGATCCGTTCAATAATGTCGGACGTACCTGTATAGAGGCGATGGCGGCAGCTTTGGGGCATACCCAATCTCTGCATACCAATGCGCTCGATGAAGCTATCGCTCTTCCGACAGATTTCTCTGCACGTATCGCTCGTAACACTCAGATCTATATCCAAGAGGAAACAATGATCTGTAAGGAGATAGACCCTTGGGCGGGTTCCTACTATGTAGAGAGCTTGACCAACGAGCTTGTTCATAAAGCATGGGCGCATATCCAGGAGATCGAACAGATGGGTGGTATGGCAAAAGCGATAGAAACCGGTTTGCCCAAACTGCGTATCGAAGAAGCTGCGGCACGTACTCAGGCTCGCATTGATAGCAATAATCAGGTTATCGTTGGGGTGAATAAGTACAGACTTGAAAAGGAAGATCCTATCGAAATTCTGGAGGTGGACAATACCGCTGTTCGTACTCAACAGATCGAACGTATCTCTCAACTCAAAGAGAAACGTAACGAAGAGGAGGTACAAAAAGCTCTTGCAGCCATCACTCATTGCGTGAAAACCAAAGAGGGTAATCTCCTTGATCTTGCAGTGAAAGCAGCTTCTGTCCGTGCAACATTAGGGGAAATCTCCGATGCCTGTGAGTGTGAAGTGGGAAGATACAAAGCAATCATTAGAACTATTTCAGGGGTGTACTCAGCAGAAACAAATAAGGATGCAGATTTCGTTAAAGCTTGTCAGCTTGCCGAAGAATTTGCGAAGAAAGAGGGACGTCAACCTCGTATCATGATAGCCAAAATGGGTCAAGACGGTCATGACCGTGGGGCTAAAGTTGTGGCGACAGGGTATGCAGACTGCGGTTTTGACGTGGATATGGGACCATTGTTCCAGACTCCGGCAGAAGCTGCACGCCAAGCTGTGGAGAACGATGTGCATATCATGGGTGTCTCTTCCTTGGCAGCAGGTCATAAGACTCTTGTTCCTCAGGTTATCGAAGAGTTGAAAAAGCTCGGCCGTGAAGATATCATCGTGATTGCCGGAGGTGTTATCCCTGCTCAAGACTACGATTTCCTTTACAAGGCAGGCGTTGCCGCTATTTTCGGTCCCGGTACTTCCGTGGCTAAGGCAGCCGTTCAGTTGTTGGAGATCTTGCTCGATAACGAATAAGCATACATTATAATACAGTTCCCTTAGGGGGATAACGGCAGTGAGAGGATAGGTGTAAAATTGCACTTATCCTCTTATTGTGTGTAATATTAAGGGGATATTAGTATCTTTGTTCAGCTTTAACATCAAAAAAACAGAATTATCATGGCATACGGACTATTAAAAGGTAAGAGAGGAATCATATTCGGTGCTCTCAACGAACAATCTATAGCTTGGAAAGTAGCACAGAGAGTTGTACAGGAAGGTGCTACCATCACACTTACCAATACCCCTATGGCACTTCGCTTGGGCGAGTTGAATGCTTTGGCAGAAGAGACCGGAGCAAAAGTTATCCCTGCCGATGCCACTTCTCTTGAAGATTTGGAAAAAGTTTTTCAAGAAAGTATGGAAGCGTTGGGCGGTAAGATAGACTTCGTTCTTCACTCCATAGGAATGAGTCCGAATGTTCGCAAGAAACGCGAATACGATGATCTTGACTACGGATTCCTTGAAAAGACTTTGGACATCTCGGCTATCTCTTTCCATAAGATGATGCAGGTGGCAAAGAAAATGGATGCAGTGGCAGAGGGAGGCAGTATCCTTGCTCTTACTTACGTAGCTGCTCAACGCACTTTCTGCGGATACAACGACATGGCAGATGCTAAGAGCTTGTTGGAGAGCATCACCAGAAGTTTCGGTCATATCTATGGTAGAGACAAGGGAGTGCGTGTCAATACCATTTCGCAGTCTCCAACCGTAACCACAGCCGGTAGTGGCGTAGATGGTATGTACAATCTCCGCCACTTCGCAGAGAAGCTCTCTCCTCTCGGTAACGCCAATGCCGATGAGTGTGCAGACTATTGCGTGCTGATGTTCTCCGATCTGAGCAAGAAGGTTACCATGCAAAACCTCTTCCACGATGGCGGATTCTCTTCCATGGGAATGAGTGTTGCAGCTATGGAGCAATACGTTAAAGGAGAGCTTGACAACATAGACTAATCTCTTCCAACAGAGTCTTATGGACCTGATATAACATACGAGTCCGCACGTGTTTGGGTCTTTCCCCTGTCGTGCGGACTTTTGTTTTACAGTATGAGCAGGAAAAGAGTTCTTATAACAGGGGCAACTGGATTTATCGGAGGCTATTTGGTAGACGAAGCCATTCGGTGTGGCTATGAAGTTTGGGCGGCTGTCCGAAAGGGGAGCAACCGCTCTCGTCTCAGTGACAAGGGTATTCACTTTGTGGAATTAAGCTACACAGACCCCACTCAGATTACCGACTTGGCAAACAGTTTAGCCCCGGAAGGAGAGCCTGCATGGCACTTGGTTATTCACAATGCAGGGGTAACGAAGGTGAAGCAAACAGAAGAGTTTTATCGCATCAATAGCGAACAGACGGCTCTTTTCGTGGCTCAACTCCGGCAGGCAAAGTGTCCGCCCGAACGTTTTCTCCTTATGAGCAGCATGGGCAGCTACGGTCCGCCTCCGAATGATACCGAGCCTCTTCGTTCCTCTGACCCTTGCCATCCCGGCACGGAGTATGGAAAGAGCAAGCTGCTTGCCGAGCAGTATGTGCAGGAGAGCGGATTACCTTATACCATTATACAGCCTACCGGCGTTTACGGGCCGTATGACCAAGACTATCTCATGGCTATAAAAAGTGTCTCCAAGGGGCTGTATGTCCGCTCCGGAATATCTTCTCAGACTCTGACGTTTGTATTCGCTTCCGATCTTGCCCGTGCTACATTCATTGCAGCAGAAGCTCCGGAGGCGGAGGGGGAGAAGTACATTGTTTCGGACGGACGCAGTTATACCGACAAAGAGTTCGGCAGACTCATTCAGAAAACATTGGGAAAGAAGTTTGTATTAAAGCTTGCCCTCCCTTTGCCATTGGTTTATATCGGCTGTGCCGTGGGGCAACTTTGGGGCAATCTGACCGGTTCTCTCACACCTCTCAATAGAGACAAATACACTATCTTTGCCCAACGCAACTGGCGATGTGATGCTTCCCCGATTTTTCGCTTAGGCTTCACACCCGAATATGATCTCGAAAAAGGTCTTGCAGCTACGGTATCATGGGCGAGGGATAATAACCTGTTGGAGCCCTCCTCAAAATAGTTTTTCTTTTTCGTTTCTCTCTTGACGGTGAAGTGAAGATCGGTAGAATAAAATTCCAAAAAGATACACAAGTATCTATCTAAAACGTATCAATAGTATGAAACATCTACTCCTTTTGGTGGCGATCTGCCTTGCATCTTTCTCTTGCAGCAGTTCGGGCAAATCCTCCACAGAAAACAACGATCAAACAACAGACTACGAATCGCTCGATAACGGCGGTCGTTGGATTCTCAGCCTTTTTGCCGGCTCCGAAGATGGCAAATTTTCGCAACCTTCCAATGAGAATGATTTTACGCCTCGCCTGCATGAATTTTTCCAAGAAGCATATATGCTCTACGACACTCGCTCGGGAAACGAGATGAGCGATGCTGAGCTCGAACAAGCCAAAGCGCACTATAAAGAGAAGTGGAGCGGTATCTATCCTGCGAAAGAAGATGCAATAGGATTGTTCGGAGCAGGGGATGACGATATGGAACCTATCGAAAACGTCAAAGTGGTACCCTTGGGAGATCTTCGCTACAACATTACTGTCGAGTACGAATGGAGAGGTCCCATACTCTCCACAGTCCGACTTATAGAGCAGGGAGATAAGTTTGTCATAGACGAGATGAGTTGCAAGTATATCAAACCGGAGCCTCAGCCATTGCTTCTGCCTGTGGGTAAGCGTTGTTTTACCAATAGCGATGAGGGAGGAGATATCACCACGATAGAGATGAACATCGCTTCCGATTGCTCTGTAAAAGGTGTTTTCCAGTTCGCTCCTGGCACCGGAGAGCCTTGGCAAGTCTCTTTTGAGGGAATAGTGCAGGGCTATAAGCTCAGAATAGAGTTCGATGAGCTGCCTCCTAACATTGACGATGAGTACAGCTGGCAGCTAAGACGCAAATGGTATATCGAGACCTACGACTTGGGTAATGGTGAAGAGAGCGAAGTGCTGACCATAAACTTTTACGGCTTTAATCATGAAACAGGAGAGCCGGGAGATGTTCCTTTCACCTTTATAGAGTGTGCAAGGAAAAATTGGAGAGAGTAAAGCGGAATAATAAAACCAAAAATAAAAAGCACGAGGTTGTCCCGAATAGAGGCAACCTCGTGTTGTTTTATCTTCGTTTGCTGTTTAGTATAGATTGTGCTCTTGTTTAGAAAAAGAAAAACCTCTCTACTTGTTTCCAAATAGAGAGGTTTTCGTTTTGTTTGCTTCGCTCTTCCTCTTGGACTTGAACCAAGGACCCTCTGATTAACAGTCAGATGCTCTAACCGACTGAGCTAAGGAAGAGTGTTTGTCTTATCTCTTAGACGATGCAAATTTAGGCATTTTTTTTAATCCTGCAATAGCTCAAAGAAAAAATGTTACCTCTTCTTTTGCTATTTTACTCCCGATTGGCTCTGCTCTTCCTTGTCTCTTTTTTCTCCGTCTGAGGGTTAAAGATTGTCGTTCATCGGATTCCTTCATTCGGATAAGCCGGAGAGCATTCGCTTAGGTCAAGAATAGAAATGTTCATTAGCGTGGATAAAAAATCTGTCGAACACTTTTAGAAAACTTTCCGAACCTTATAAGATTTCAAAATCAGGGTTCGAGGAGTGGAAGTTGTGGTTCGCTTTGGAGCAGTCAAGGTTCGATTTTCAGAAGTTGAAGCTTGGCTTAAAGAAGTGAATAGGTTTAGTGTAAGATATAAAAGTGAATAACGTAAACTCTGAACAGCTTTAGAACAGAGAAAAAACAAGCATACCGAAACCGGAACTCGGGACATCATGATTATGAATCATGCACTCCACAAGAAAAAGAGAAAGCATACCGGGAGGGGAAGAGGAGATGATTTCATCTGTAAAAGAAGTGCGATCCGGACAGAAAAAGGATATATCCCAACTCTTGTCCGGATCGCACTTGCTACCATTCGTCTAAAGGAGAGAGCGGTCTAACTTTCGTAGCCCTCTGCCAGCCTTAAGAGGTCGCCAAACACACCTCTTGCCGTTACCACGGCACCGGCTCCCGCTCCCTGTATTACAATAGGTCTGCTACCGTAGCTTTCGGTATAGATTTCAAAACAGCTGTCTGCGCCGCTCACTCTACCCAAAGGAGAGTTTTTGGATACACGCTTAAGAGCTGCGGTAAGAGTGGCTTCCTGCTTTGTATTGTCCCAAACGATGTCTCCCACATATCTGAGAACTTCGTCCGGAGAGCAGCTTCCCCGAAGCTCTTCTATCTCTTTCTCCAGTTCTCCGAATCGCGTCCAGAACTGATCCAAAGAGAGTTTTCTCAGCTGTTCGGGTACAGGATTTTTCCAGTTTACATCCGAAAGCTCTGCCGCCACATCCAGTTCTCGCACCAAAATCAGAACCTTTCTTGCCACATCTTCTCCGCTAAGATCTTCACGAGGATCGGGTTCGGTGAGTCCTCTTTGGGCAGACTCCTCTACGATTTCACGGAAAGAGCGAGAAGGCTCTTCGGTAAGCGTATTGAAAATGTAACTCAAACTTCCCGAGAAAAGTCCGTGAATGCGTGTAATGCGTTCGCCTGCCAAATGGAGCAGTTTGAGGTTATCTATCAGAGGAAGACCGGCACCAACATTGGTTTCGTAGCGGTAGCTTCGTCTGTGTTTCTTGAGTGTCTCTCTCAGGTGGATATAGTCTGCGTAAGGTGCTATATTCGATTTCTTGTTGGAAGAGACAATGTCGAAGCCGTTGCTTGCAAAGTATGGATATTTCGCAGCGATGGCTTCGGAAGAGGTGTTATCCACCAAAATCATATTCTCCAAAGCGAACTTCTGCCCATACTCGACGATGGTCTCTGCCAGACTGTTTACGGATGCCGACTGTTTCAACTCCTCTTGCCACCCCTCTCCGATGCCTGTATGAGAGAGAAGCAACTGCCGAGAGTTGGCAATGGCAAATATTCGGAGGTCTATGTTTTTCTGCTCTTTCAGCTGTGTATGCTGGTGTATGATCTGCTCTATAAGAGCACCTCCCACCGTGCCATGCCCGATAATGGCAAGGTGGACACGCTTGGGACGCTCGAACATCTCTCCATGAATCACGTTGAGAGCCTTGATGCGCTCCTCTTCTCCTCGGACAAGCAGACAGAGAGTATTGTCCGGAACGGCGTTGTTAAGCAGGACAGGTAGAATGCGGTTGCGTACCAACGCTCTGTACGGACGGTCAAATTCAGCCAGATTGAGACCGATGATGGCAACGATGGCAAGCCCTTTTTCTGCGTAGATCTTGGTGGTCTTCCCTTCCAAAAGGTCTTGGCGAAACTCTTGGTGCAGGGCTTCCACCGCTTTATCGGCATCCACTTCGCTTACCACTATGGCTATACCGCGCTCTGTGGAGCCTTGGGAGACAAGGCTGACACTGACATCCGCACTCTTGAATGCGCCAAAGATTCGAGCATCTATTCCTGAACGCCCAAGCATATTGCGTCCTTCGAAGTGGATCAGTGCCTTTTGTGAAAGAGATGCCAAGGCTCGTACCGACTTTGCTTTCGGACTGGATGTGATGAGAGTCCCGTTCTGCCCGGAGCCGTATCCGAAAGTGTTGAGCACCCTCAATGGGATATTTTTATCCTGCAAAGGCTCTATGGTTTTAATGTGAAGAATTTCCGCTCCGAACTGAGATAGCTCCGCCGCATCGGAGTAAGATAGCTCGTCCATCTTTCGAGCTTCCGGAACTACGGACGGATTGGCTGTATAGATACCGTCTACATGGGTGAAGTTTTCCATGATTTCCGCATCCAAAAAATTGGCAAGGAGAGCTGCACTATAGTTGCTGCCATTTCTTCCGAGTGTGGTACGGACTCCCTCTCTGTCCCGTGCAATAAATCCCGTAACGATAGGTATGCAAGACGAAGGCAACTGACCGAACAGCCGGAGACATTTCTCTCTTGACTCTTCTACGTGAACGGAGGCTGAGCCAAACTGTGAGTCGGTTACGAAAAAGTCTCCGGAGTCTATAGCCACGGCTTTATACCCCTGTCGCTCCAGCGCATTAGCTACAAACTTGGCCGATAGTAGCTCTCCGTAGCTTACGATTTCGTCTTCCAGCTTCAGACTGCACTCGCCTACGAGAGAAATTCCGGTGAGTAGTCTTAGGAGCTGTTCCTGCTCTTGTTCAAACTTTATCTCCGAACACTCTGTCTGATGTTCCCAGAAAAGAGACAACTCCTCCTTGAATGGTTCTCCTTTTCGGGCTTTATCTATAAGAGCAAGAAGGGTATCTGTGCTTCCACCTCGAGCAGATACCACCACGACGGGGGAGAGTTCCTGCTTATGGTTGTCTGTGATGATCTCTAATACTTTGGCTATTCCAAGCCCGTTGTCAAGAGATTTGCCTCCGAATTTTAATATCTTCATTACAATGTGGGAAAGTAAGGTTTGACAATACGGTTCAGCTGTTCATACTCCATTAAGAATGCATCGTGCCCATGTATGGAGTTTATGGTGTCGAGCGTGATATTGTTTTTTATATCCGATAGTTCGTTATAAGTATCCACTGCACGGTCGTGCGTGAAGAGCAGATCGCTGTCTATGGATACCATGTGAATATCCGAATGGATCTGTGCAAGCTCTAAAGCTGTCTTGCAAACAGCGATAGAGTAGGTGAGATGCGTCATTACCTTATAAGCGGAAAGCTTAAAGCGCTTTTTCAGAGTATCGCCATGATAGAGCAACCATCTCTCTACATCGTAGAGTTGTTCCTGCTCTTCCTGTGTGCTATTGAAGCGAACATTGAGCGATTGAGGTGTCCGATAGCAAGACATAGCGTGTATGCGGGCATCTCGTAAAGGGTCTGAAGAGTTGGCAAGTATCTGTTTTTGTATCAGTGTCTGAGTCAGAAGCCAGTCCGAAGCCCGATAATCGCAAGCGATAGGGAATATCTTTTTTGCCAGCTGAGGGCGTAAATGCGCCATCTGCCACGTGAGTGAACCTCCCATTGAAGCGCCTATGATACAATAGACTTCCGTGATGCCAAGAGATTCTATACCTTTTATGAACAAGGAGGCAATGTCTTTAAGAGAAAAACTTTCAGGGTCTGTGCTCTCTCTTCCATCGTATCCATTACCGGGGATATTAAAGGAAATAATGGTGTAGTGAGAGAGAGGAATACCTCCCTCATCACTTATCAGCTTGTTCCACCACCCTTTTTCTCCCGTGACGGAAGAGTTTCCGGTCAGAGCGTGATTCACTACAACGATAGGAGCCGAACCAAGTGAAGGTCCTGCCAGTTCGTAGCTTAGAGTTATGTCAGAGTGCTCCACCCCTTTCTCCGAACGGAAATCTTTTATGACTATTTCCTTTAGCATTTCTGTGCAGATTGAGTTAGTGCATTATGAAGATCGGCTTTAAGATCTTCTACATCTTCGAGTCCGATAGAGAGACGAATAAGATCAGGAGTTACTCCGGCACTTAGTTGCTGATCCTCTTTTAGCTGACGGTGTGTCGTGCTGCTTGGATGAATGATAAGCGACTTCGTATCTCCGAGATTTGCTACGATACGGAAGATCTTTGTGTTATCCACTACGCACTTGGCAGCATCGTATCCACCCTTTGGTCCGAACGTAACAAGACTGCCAAAACCTCCATTCAGGTAGCGCGCGCATATCTCATGATGCTTGTCGGAAGCAAGTCCCGGATAGTGTACCCACTCTACCAAAGGATGCTCTTTGAGCCATTCTGCGATCTCAAGGGCGTTTTTACATGCCTGATTGAGTCTCAGGGATAGTGTTTCCAACCCTTGTAGTATGATAAAGCTGTTGGTTGGGCTGATACAGCTACCGAAGTCTCTGAGCCCTTCCACCCTTGCACGCACGATGAATGCAGCCTCTTTGAACACTTTGCTATAGATAAGTCCATGGTATCCGGGACTTGGTTCGGTAAAGTCCGGGAAGTTACCATTGCTCCAGTCGAATCTTCCCGCATCTACCACTGCACCGCCCATTGCTGTGCCATTGCCACAGAAAAACTTCGTAAGAGAGTAGATCACGATATCTGCTCCATGCTCTATGGGCTTGAAGAGAATAGGGGTAAGAGTGTTGTCCACAACAAGTGGAAGACCATGCGAGTGCGCTATGTTTGCTACTTCTTTTATGTCTACGAAGTCCAATTTTGGGTTACCCAAAGATTCCGTATAGACAATCTTCGTATTGAGTTGTATGGCTTCCTCGAAAGCTTTAGGGTTTTCGGGGTCTACAAAAGTGGTTTCGATACCCAGGCGGGGGAGTGTAACGCTGAGCAGGTTATAGGTGCCACCGTAGATGCTGGACGAAGCAACAATATGGTCTCCACTTTTAAGAAGTGTGAGAAGAGTAGTGGTAATGGCGCTCATTCCACTTGCTGTGGCTATGGCTCCTATACCTCCATCGAGAGCAGCGATGCGTTGTTCCAGAACATCTGTGGTAGGATTGTTGAGACGAGTATATATGTATCCCGGTTTTTGCAGGTCGAATACGCCTGCGGCGTGGTCGCTGCTTTCAAATGTGTAAGCGGTAGCCTGATAGAGAGGGATAGCCGTTGAGCCGTTGTTTGCCGAGGGTTCGTAGGCGGCGTGTAGTGCTTGTGTTGTTGCTTTTGTAGCCATGATCTTAAAGTTTTTAGGGTTATTATATAATTGTGATATTGTACAAAAAAAGACCGCTGCAGTCTTAAGATTGCAGCGGTCTGTCTATATATTGCAAAGTATATTTCGGAACTTATGCGTACAAGACAACCGATGCAAACCTCATTTGCATCATCATAGCCATCATGTACATATTCTTGTTCATTTCGTTGTTTTTATTTCTTGTTTGTCCTAATTGCTCGCAAAGGTAGATAAAAAAAATAAAAGTCCAATACCTAATCTGTTTTGCTTGTTGTAATTTTTTTTGATTTAAGATATAAGAGAATAGTGGTAGAGGATTTTAGCTCAAAGTTCTTGCAAAAAAACAGCTGTTGAAGTTTGAAGACATTTAATAAGATGTTGTTTGCAAGTGTTATAATACAATGTTAAAACGCTAATAGGGTCGGATAAATGTCTCAAAAGAGAACTATAAACGTATTTATTAAGAAGTTAAATAGGTTAAGCCGAAAGGATATGCTTGTTTAGAGTTTAGGGGTAATGGTTGTTTTAAATAGTGTCAAAATAATCGGCCTGATTTAATAATTCTGTTGCGCTTAAAAGAATAATAGGAATGAATAAAAAAGAGAGTACGCTTGTCTGCAATGTTTTTCATCTTCATCCGGAGCCGGATATATGAAAATAGGATTTGTAGGAGGCGATTTTGTCATAACTTTTATTTGTTCTTTTTAATGTGAATCGTGCTTAAAAAATATTTACCTTTGTCGTATACATTTGCAAAATATAGGTATAATAGAAGATCCTGCTTTGGCAAAAAAATCTCTTTTTGATCTCTCATTGAAAAGATGTCGTGCTTTTGCAGATGCAGAAGTTGCGTATCATTTTGTAGAATAGAGTATCCTGTATGGGAAAGAGTTTGAAAGGGATGTTTGCTTTGCCTGCTTCGCGTCTTTAAGAAAAATAGAGGGCGCAAAATATGGCAATGTTTGAGCAGGAGTGAAAAAACAGGAGACAAGCTATGAAAACAATCAAGAGAAACTATTTATTTCTACCGATGTCCTTTTTGCTTCTTGCAGCTTCGTTGGTAGGTTGTGGTACTTCCAAAAAGATAGCAAGGACGGAGACCAAATCACAAGTGGTAAATATTCTTGCCGTTAATGATATACATGCCACTCTGCCCAATTTTCCTCGTTTTGCATACATGGTAGACAGCCTGCGAGGAATCTATCCGGGGCTTCTTTTGGTCTCAGGTGGCGATAATCAGACCGGTAATCCTCTGAACGACCAGTATGTTCCGAAAGGGCTTCCAATGGTAGAGCTGATGAATGCTTTGAAGTTTGACCTCTCTGCCGTTGGTAATCATGAGTTCGACACAAACGGTAAGGATAACCCGCTGGAGGTACTCATCCGAAGAGCCAACTTCGACTATTTGTGCGCCAATGTGGTACTGCCTCATGCCGACTTCCCTTTCAAGGCTTACAAGATACTCCGTATGCCGAGTGGCGTGAGGGTCGGTTTTACCTCTATTTTGGATATCAACAGCGGAAACATTCCGGATACACACCCGGACAGAGTAAGGGAGTTTTCGTTCAAAGATCCGCTGCAGGTCGGGAAAGATATGACCTTCTTGAAAGATAGCTGCGATATTCTCATCTATCTCAATCACTATGGGTTTGAAAACGATGTAGAGTTGGCAAAAAATCTTCCTGCCGGAAAGGTGGATCTTATCATAGGAGGGCACTCTCATACAAAGATAGATACCGAGCAGGTTCATAACGACATCCTTATCACGCAGGCGGCAAGCAAGCTCAAATATGCTACGCTTATCACCATGGCTCTGCATCCCGATGGCAAGGTGCAAAAGAGTATGAAGCTCTTGCCGGTAGGAAAGAGTGGCAATGTGAGACCGGAGATTCAGGAAATGGTGGCACGCTATCTGGCTGCTTCTCCTTTGGAAGAGGTTGTGGCACAAGCCGGAGACCACTTTACGTCATCCGAGCAGCTCGGCTACCTTATGGCGGACGCTTTCAGAAAGAGTGCGGGTGCGGAGATCGCTTTGGTCAATCCTGGCAGTATCCGAATGGATAATCTGAGCAAGGGGGATATCTCTCTTATGGATGTCTACACACTTGACCCGTTCGGAAATGAAATGGTGCTGGTAAATCTTACCGGGCATGAGATACGCGCTATGATGCTTTCGGGCTTTGAAATGGACGAGAAACGCCCGATGGTTCCTTCCGGACTTAAACTGCAATATACACTTGATGCCGAAAGAAATGTTAAGGATGTACGGATTTTTAATCCTGATGGATCCGATTTCGATATGGATAGAGTCTATAAGGTGGTTATGAGCAGCTACATGAACGTAACCTATAAGTACGAACGCTCGGATGCAGGAAAATCTCTCTTCAGGACTACTGCTGAGGGACTTATAGATTATCTTCGTGAAATTAAGACAGTGCCGAGCTATCGCAAAGAGAGCCGAATCAGCGGAGCAAAGCTCTAAACATATTCCCCTGAAAACTTACTCTTAGTTTGTTTTAGGTGAAAAAAGCATCTTTTTTGTGCAATTCTTTGTTTGTTTCAAAAAAGATGCTTACATTTGAGACACGGGAGGTTTGCTATTGGAAGTGACCCTTGGGGTAAAGATTTTGAACGTTGACTTTTGGCTTGTTACCTTTAACAAACACCTCATCCCGGTTTATTATTGGATTGTTGTACTTCCGGATTGTGATAAGGAATATTGTACCATGGGATAGTGGTGCCGTCCGGATGAGATTATAGAACTTGTAACTTATATAAAAAACGAATGTATATCTCCTAAGGGAGGAGAGAACGCTTTTAAACTTGAATGAAAATGAAAATTAAGTGCTTGATGTTTTTTCTGCTTCTTGCTCTTTCTCTTACTTTTTCAGGAAGAGGTTTAGCGCAATCTTGGGCTTTCAAGACCAATCTTGCGAACTGGGCTTTGGGTGCATCTCCTAATCTTACGGTCGAGAAGGCGGTTGCTCTTCGTTACTCTGTTGGCATAAAAGGTAGCTACAATTGGTTTTGGAGCAAAGAGAACCAACGAATGAAGCATTGGATGGTGAAGCCTGAGGTCCGATATTGGCCTCAAGGAAGTTTCACGGGACACTCGTTTGCCCTTCAAGGAATGGTAGCACAGTACAACTTCGGTGGGGTAAAACCTCCGTTCGGTCTCTATAAAAATCTTAGAGATCACCGCTACGAAGGGATGGGCTACGGACTTGGAGTCGGGTATAACTATCTCTGGAGATTTGGTGCTCGGAGTGGAGTGGAGCTCGGTTTGGACTTAGGGTATGTCCTTTTCGACTATGAGAAGTTTAAGTGTGTAAAGTGCGGAACTCTCATGGAAAAGGGTGTGTACCACTATTTCGGGCTTACCGGCTTGTCGCTATCCTATGTCTTCTTCTTATAGTAAATAGTAAGAAGCTCATTAAGTAAGTAAGATTACACTTTTAGAATGGTTTAACGGGGATGTTTTTTACATCCCCACCCTCTCTCTGCCATTGTTTAGTGGCATGGACTAACAACTTTGTGATGTAATATATCCATTTACGATAGTATTTATATACTCTCGAACTGACAACTTGTTATACAATATTTATCCACATTTTTAATTCTAATTGGTTATGAAAACGAGTAAAATTTTCGTAGTTGCAGCCATTGCTTTAGGTTTTATGGCTTGTAACAAGAATGAGGACATCAATGTACCTCAAGAAGAAGCGCAAGCAACGCTATCTGTTAAAATCAATTCCGGTACGTTACGTGCTCTCGGTGCTCCCGATGATTCTGATCCTGTAAAGAACTTTGAAGTCTATGTTTTCAAAGGACAAGTCTTGGAAGGATACAAGAGAGTCGAAGGCGCTATGGAAGCAAAAGAAATTGAAGTCTCTGCAGGAAATGCTACATTGGCTGTTGTGGCAAATGCCGGAGGAGAAGGTCTTGGTAAAGCATTTACGCTTGATGAGCTGAAAGAAGCAGTAAAAGAAGGTGTTATAGAAGATGCAGGAGGTCTTCTGATGACTTCGGAAATGAAAGAGATATCCATAAAGGCAGGAAAGAATCTTTATGGATACACTAAGACCGGTGATGAAAACGAAATCTCCGCAGATCCTCTTGCTCTTGTCAGAGTACCTGCTCGCGTAGTATTGCAAGAAGCAAAGACCGAGTTTTCCGGAACTTTCGAAGGCTGGACTCTTGAACCGCAACAAGTTTTTGTTTTCAACGTTCGTGGTAAATCCAAACTGTTTGGAGATAATCTTTACATGGCGGATGCTCCTTTCTATAGCGGGGTAGATTTGGGTACTTTCTCAGGAGATCTAAGACCGGCTGCTTCTGAAAAGCACAACTCTTTGCAAGATGAGATTTCTTCATTCGAAGAGCTTCCAAAGCTTCCTGCTTACTTCTACACTTATGAAAATGAGGATGCAGCTCATCCTGTGGTTCTGACCATCAAGGGTCTACTTAAAGATGCTGACGGTGAGCTTGTTAAAAATTCTCCTTATACAGATGCAGAAGGAACTACCTACTACTCTATTTTGGTAAATGTAACAAAGCAGGGTTATTCCTATGAAGGAGATGCCGGTGGCAACGGAAAGGTTAAACGTAACACAGAGTATAAGCTTCACGTAACTATCAAGCGTCCAGGCAACAATGATCCTACCATTATACCATCGGATCCTGCAACTCTTGACGTTAAGGTTAAAGTAGCTCCATGGAATGTAGTTAATCAAAACGTTACATATTGAGCCGAACAGCAGACGGAAAGATCTTCCGTAAAACCTAAAACTAATGTGGGCAGGCAATCTGCCTGCCCACATTCTCTGTTAAACTAAAAAAAGCAAGAGTATGAATCGTGCAAACACATATCGAGTAGAACGCTGGTTCCTATTTGTGCTGATGATGACCTTGTTTTCAGCATGTATTAAAGAAGATCTCTCAGACTGTCCTCGACCCTTCCAGCTAACGGTGCAAGCTCTTGATGCGGATGGTAATGATATTACTGCATCAGGTGCTGTTAAGGATGTCGTCATGTTTGTGTTTGACGAGAAAGGATTGGTGATGGAGGCCTTTAAGCTTACCGAAGAGCAGGTCAAAAAGAAGCAGCCTATGCATGTAAAGATCCCATTTCCGGGCTCCAAGACACTTACTTGTACCGCGTGGGGCAATCTGGATGAGTCTGTAGAGTTTCCGGCTATGGCAACCGTGAAGCAAAAACAGGATCTTTATGTGAAACTGAAAAGTAAACAAGGAATCGCCGGTTATCCCGGAGAATTGTTTTCCGGATCGTTGGATGTACCGGTAGAGTTCGGTGGTTTGGAACCCGGAAAATCTCATACCGTAGTGATAAAGCATAAGGTGGCTTCTGTGCGCATTGTGGCACGTAAGCTATCGCCCGAAGTAGTATCATCGGTATCTTTCGTATTGAAAGAGTCGCCGGATACATACAATTCAAATGGAGAACTTACAGGAGGTGTAGTCTCATACAAACCTACGTTTGCTTTTGATGGCGCAGGTCAGTGGGTTACACCAATATTCAATACATTCCCCAATGCAGGAGGAAAGACATATACTCTTGAAATGTATTGGGATGGACAACTTAAGAAAGCATTTACTCATGGTACCGATGGCACTCCTTTGGTTCCACAGCTCGGAAGACTCCTCAATATTATTATAGACGTGGATGCAGATCTTTCCGTTAAGGTGGTGGTAACTCCTTGGGGAGTGGTGTATCAGGAAGTTGAATATTAAAAACATAAGAGAAATGAAAGTTATAACAGAAAAGGTTTGTTTGCTTTTCGTGCTGATTGGTTCTTTTTTTCTTACGGGTTGCAAAGATGCATTGTTATCCGACATTCCCTCTGAGAAGAATGCCGTAATTTCTCTCATGCTTTGGGGATCGGAAATGAGAGCCGGGAGCTTGTTTTCCGGAGATGATGCCATAAATAAGGTCAGAGTTTATGTTTTTAATGGATCTCACGTTGAGTCTATTGATGTTTTCTCTGCAGGAGAAATGACATTTTCCAATCCTTTTAGAATTAAAAGTACTACCGGAGAGAAAACAATCTTGGTAGTGGCAAATGAACCGGCAGGTATATCTGCTCAGTTGGATGCTATCAAAACGATAGATCAACTGGATAATATTAGATTGACAACAACGACCTTCCTGCCTGTCCCTCTGACAATGGTAGGCAAGGCAACAGTAAATATTCTTTCTCAATCCACTCCGCTACTGATGACAGTGGACTTGAAGAGGTGCGTGGCGAAAGTAACCCTTAAGGTGAAGAATGCAAGTGCCGGAGCGGAGATAGAGCTTCTTCAAGTAAAACTCTATCGGAATACCGGCTCCACACCTTTGATGGAAGGTGTGCCGGGAGGAAGTGTACAGTTTTGGGATGTTATTTCCGGATATAATGGTTTTATACCCGTAACGAACGAGGGTGTAGATGTCTGGGGCGGTAGCAAGAATGCTGCCTATGTCTTTGAGAATCTCGGCTCTGTTGCGGACACTGTTTCGAGGGCGACATATCTGGCAATTTATGCTCATTATAATAATATCCCAACTCAATATGTGGGGTATGTCAATGATGAAAGTTCCAATGCTACGGATCATCATTACTCCATAAAGCGAAATCATCAATACAACTTGACGGCTGAGCTAAAGAATCTTGGAGAAACAAATAATCTGACTCTACGTACAGATGTCCTTCCGTGGAATGTTATTAAAGAGGATCTTGTCTTCAAGAGAGTATTCAGGATAGTTCCTCATCTCACATTCGATGAGAAGACCATTGAGGTTGAGTCTCCCGCTAATGTGGTTGAGTTTAAATTTGAGTTGAAGAATCCTGTTGAGGCTACTTGGAGAGCGATATTACCCAATCCAATCGATTTTGAACTTGTAGAGGAAGGCGGTGCTGTATCGTCGGGAGATGCGGGTCAGGAATACACTATCAAGATAAGACCTCGTAATCCTCAAGGACCTGAAGAACGGATTACCGAACTGTTCATCATAGTGGATGACGTTGAGATTCCTCTTCTCAAGGGAAATACCTCGATAGGACCTGGTAACAGAATAGTTATTAAGCAGAAGAAGGCTCTTATGCCGTTCAGTAAATAAAGGAGATACTCTTATGAAAAAGATTTTATTGACGATGGTGGCTTGTGTTGTTGCACTATCAGGGGCAATATCTCTCTCTTCTTGTAAAAGAGAAGAGGGGATGGAACCGGATCGGGAGAACTCCTTAGTGTTGCGGTTGGCTGCCAGTGATATCTCTCCTCGAACAATAGAGGATGGAGAAGATGCTTTGAATGAAAATACAATAAACAAACTGGATATTTTTCTTTATCACGCCGGAGTGCTTAAGTGGCACATCAAGCCGTCGGATATGCAGATCACGGGGAATAGTGTAGTGATTCCGATACCGTCCAATCACGGTTATCTGTTTTTCAAAAATACAAACTCTTACGATCTGTATATTGTTGCTAATAGCTCTGCGGACCTTAGCAATGTTTCGCCCGGAGGATCTAACAATACTCCTGAGGCTCTTCGTAATCTGGTGATTCAGGCAGTAGACTTCAAAGCAAATGGCGGAGAGACACCTCAATCGGATTTCGTGATGGAAGGTTTTGTCTCTAAGGTGCTCACTTATCAGGATTGTGATCTGGGTTTGGTTAAACTTAAGAGAGCAGCCTCCAAGATCAGGATCAAGATAAACTCTGTTTCCGTTCCGGGATATGAATATACGCCTAATACAGGAACGGTGCAGTTTAAGCACTTTGTCGCTAAGTCCGCTCTTTTGGAAGGAGGTACTTATACTCCTACCGAGTTTGAAGAGACGTCTGCACGTGATTTGGCTCTAACGGGAGGAGTCTACACTACATCGGCTCCATTTTATGCTTATGAACAAGATTGGAAAAACAATATTGAAAGCAGAGCGTATGCCGAACTGTTGCTTCCTCTAAAGAAACAAGAGACTGGAACTGTACGTACATATAGATATATCTTGCCTTTGGTTCCCAAGAATCTTGTGGGAGAAGAAGCGGTATATAACTCTTGCTTTAAGCGTAATTTGCTTTATGATGTAGGGGTTACGGTCAATATTCTTGGTGCTCTCAAGGAAGAACCTGTAACATTGACCGGGGTTTATACCATTAAGGATTGGAGCACAAGAACTATTCTTGCTGAGGTTAAAGCATCCGACTATCTCGTTGTTTCCGAGAATAGTGTGGATATGCCAAATATCACCGATTATGTTTTAACCTTCAATTCTTCCCAACCCGATGTCAGGCTTGTGCCCGGATCCTTGAAGGCTACATATACCTATGTGCCTGCTGATGGTAGCTCTCCTGTTACTACTCCTGTTACTCCTGCACAGATGCCGACAGTAGTTGTAGCTTCGGGAGTGGGAACCGGAAATATTACCATCACAAGTCCGATACCTGTGAACTTGGTGCCTAAAGATATTGAGTTCAAGGTTACAAATGGGGCACTTACGGAAGTGGTTAATATAAAGCAGACGCCGGGGGTCTATTTTACCAATGAAAAGAGTGTGAAATCTTCTCAGTTCAATTCTTATAGTGATATGGTAAATTCGGGAAATGGTCTTCGTAATGCCTATACTTATAAGGTAACAACTTCCGCTTCAGGAGCAAAATATCCGAGTAGCAATGAAGAACTGATATTGGGATTCCCTCCGGTTGATTCAGATGGCAATACTCTTGACAATGCGGATGTCGCCAAGATGGTTTCTCCTAATTTTGAGATGGCTTCTCAGTTTGGTGCAACAGTTGCACAAAGATATAATGATGCCAAGAGACACTGTGCTCTATATTGGGAAGAAAGTGAAGCAGGAGTGAAAAAGAAAGGATGGAGATTGCCGACTGAAGCAGAGTTGAAGTATATCGAACAACTCCAACATCTACCCGCAAATCTTCAAGGTCTTTTGATGACGGGGCGATGGTATTGGGATTCATACAGCGGTAATGATGCTTACCTGTTTGTGAACAATAATACCTCGGGCTCTTCCCCGACGAGAGCTCACGTGCGTTGTATCCGTGATATTAAATAACACTAATAAGGAGTACACTTATGAAAAAGATAATTTATACACTTATTGGATACTTGATATTGTCTCTTGCGGGCTGTTCAAGATTGGGAACAGACATTGCAGATGAGAAAAAACAGGGAGATACGGGCGATGTATTGGTTGAGTTTGGTGCTGTTATCCCCGGATTCAAGGCTGTGGAGCTAAGAGATAATGGTGGCGTTGAGAATCTGAATCTGTTGGTTTTTAATCAGTATGGTATTCTTATCGCACGTCGAGTAGCTTCATTACAAGGCCTGTCCGGAGAAGGGTATCGCTTCTCAGCTCTCTTGCCTAAATCTGATGACATTAGGACTATTCACTTTATCGCCAATCATGATTGGGCAACAGTGGACGACTCTCATATCTTAGGACATGATGAAGCCTCTGTTGTAGCTCTTATGACAACAGATAGAGGAGTCTTTTGGTCGAGAAAGGAGTTGCCGAATGGTATTGATGCCGGCAACCTTGAAGGAAGTGTATCTCTATTGCGAAATCAGGCGAAAGTAACTGTTGAAAGTCAGGCGGCAAATTTTGTTTTCGAGGGTTTTACTCTTCACAATACGCTTACGAAGGGAACAGTCGCCCCGTACAATACGACAACTTTTAAGTTCCAAGAGGGATCTTTGAATGAACCACTTGATATAGTTCTTAATACTGCAGTTGAAAGTAATCTGGGTATGGGAGAGCGTTTCCTCTTTGAGCGCAAAAACGGAAGTGCTAAAGATATTACCACTGCTATTATAAAAGGTAAGTATCAGGGAGGTCCTTCTACATATTACAAGATAGACCTCATAGATGCTGATAGGAAAAGGTATGATATAGAAAGGAACTATCATTATAAGATTATCATCAAGAATGTACACAAAGGAGGTTCTCCTACCTTCGCAGCAGCTTTGCAGGTTGCCTCTCATAATAATACGGCTCTCGACCCGACAGTAGAGAAGTATCCTGTTATAAGTGATGGAGTGAGCAAACTTGAGGTTGAGCGTACCTTGATTATCTTGACCAAAGCATCTGAAGATCTGATCACTTGGGCGAAGTACTATCCCGATCTTAACAACCCTACTTTCAATAATGAGGGAGTAACATGCCGGATAGAACAGGAGACCGGTAAGGAAGTTTTAGCTGCCGGATCTCTTCAGTTTAACACGAATAATGGCGAGATTAGGGGAGTTGCCATAAATCAGTTGCCTCCTTCACCAAGGGAAGCTCGTATTATAGTTTCCAAAGGGGATTTTCTTGCAAGAGTTATTCGGGTTGTACTGAGAATGCCGTATAGTTTTGGAACTGTTAAGATCAATACTTCCAATACCGTACCATCTGGTCAGGAAAAAGTAGCTAAGGTCTATTTCAATATCCCATCAGATTTTCCTGCAGACCTTTTTCCTCTATATGTAGAGATAAAAGCCAATACACTCTATCCCGTACAACAAGGTGTGCAAGTTGTTACCAGGGGAAGTAATATGTATCATATCTTTAGGGTAACTTCTCCGGGTACAAAGGAGGTACATTTCAAGACCAACTCTGTATCAGACGTGGAGACTGTTGAGGTATCTGCAGAGTATTTTGCAAAAGGAAGTGTTTCATATACCAGGAGTTAAGTCTTTTCTAAGAAAAATACAAGTAGAGAAAGACATATTGGATATATGATTTTCATGGAAGATTTAGATCCATTTTCGAGATGGCTGCTTTTAGGAGTGGCCATCTCTATTTTGTGATTTTACTTCCGACGAGAATACTCATAAGTTTAGAAAAAGATTGCAGAAGTTTGGTGGTATAGAATATTCTACTTAACTTTGTGCCACTTTTGCAGGAGAAGAGTAATGCTCTTTGGACAACAAAAGAGGTCATAGACATATTGAGACAAAAATCAACAAAGTAGTACAAGGGAAACAGAAGTAGATAGATGTTTTGGCATCTTACAACTTTCTAGTGTTTACCCGTCAACTATTACCTGGGAAATAGAGTAAGGATACTGAGCATAGGAATAAAGTAAAAAAAACAAAATGACAAAGAAGAGTTTGATCCTGGCTCAGGATGAACGCTAGCGATAGGCTTAACACATGCAAGTCGAGGGGCAGCATAGAGTCAGCTTGCTGATTTGGATGGCGACCGGCGGATGGGTGCGTAACGCGTATGCAACTTACCTGTCAGAGGGGGATAACCCGGAGAAATTCGGACTAANGTAGGTGAGGTAACGGCTCACCTAGGCGACGATGGATAGGGGAACTGAGAGGTTAAACCCCCACACTGGTACTGAGACACGGACCAGACTCCTACGGGAGGCAGCAGTGAGGAATATTGGTCAATGGGCGAGAGCCTGAACCAGCCAATTCGCGTGAAGGATGACTGCCCTATGGGTTGTAAACTTCTTTAGTAGGGGATTAAAGTTTGCCTTGCGAGGCAATTTGCAAGTACCCTAAGAATAAGTATCGGCTAACTCCGTGCCAGCAGCCGCGGTAATACGGAGGATACGAGCGTTATCCGGATTTATTGGGTTTAAAGGGTGCGTAGGTTGCTTTTTAAGTCAGTGGTGAAAAGCTGTGGCTCAACCATAGTCTTGCCGTTGAAACTGAGGAGCTTGAGTGTAGATGCTGTAGGCGGAACGCGTAGTGTAGCGGTGAAATGCATAGATATTACGCAGAACTCCGATTGCGAAGGCAGCTTACAAAGTTACAACTGACACTGAAGCACGAGAGCGTGGGTATCAAACAGGATTAGATACCCTGGTAGTCCACGCCGTAAACGATGATTACTAAGAGTATGCGATATAATGTATGTTCTACAGCGAAAGCGTTAAGTAATCCACCTGGGGAGTACGTCGGCAACGATGAAACTCAAAGGAATTGACGGGGGCCCGCACAAGCGGAGGAACATGTGGTTTAATTCGATGATACGCGAGGAACCTTACCCGGGATTGAAATGTGCATGACGTAGACCGGAGACGGTTTATACCCTTCGGGGCATGTATGTAGGTGCTGCATGGTTGTCGTCAGCTCGTGCCGTGAGGTGTCGGCTTAAGTGCCATAACGAGCGCAACCCACATTGTCAGTTACTANAGCTGAGGACTCTGGCGAGACTGCCGGCGTAAGCCGTGAGGAAGGTGTGGATGACGTCAAATCAGCACGGCCCTTACATCCGGGGCGACACACGTGTTACAATGGTGAGGACAAAGGGCAGCTACCTGGCGACAGGGTGCGAATCTCCAAACCTCATCTCAGTTCGGATCGGAGTCTGCAACTCGACTCTGTGAAGCTGGATTCGCTAGTAATCGCGCATCAGCCATGGCGCGGTGAATACGTTCCCGGGCCTTGTACACACCGCCCGTCAAGCCATGGAAGTCGGGAGTACCTGAAGTACGTCACCGCGAGGATCGTACTAGGGTAATACCGGTAACTGGGGCTAAGTCGTAACAAGGTAGCCGTACCGGAAGGTGCGGCTGGAACACCTCCTTTCTGGAGCGAAGTATTNCTAGGGTAATACCGGTAACTGGGGCTAAGTCGTAACAAGGTAGCCGTACCGGAAGGTGCGGCTGGAACACCTCCTTTCTGGAGCGAAGTATTACGAGATATTCTGCGTGTTATTTATGTAGGATATAAGATAGAGGTTACAGAAGTTCTGCGTACATCTTGTTTTGTCCAATATGCTGATATAAAGAGAGCCTTTTTGCCAAGTGCAGAAAGGCTCTTTTCTTGTTTATAGCCCTTTTGCAGGCATTTTATTACATCTATTGTTCCGGTATTCTTTCAGAGAAAGCTGTGTAAATGTCGCAGACCGGATATTTATTACATCTGCTTTTCCCAATATTTCAATCTGCAAAATCAGAGTTCGGAAAGAGTCTTCAAATATCTATTACATCTGCTTTTCCCAATACTTCAATCCGCAAAATCAGAGTTCGGAAAGAGTCTTCAAATATCTATTACATCTGTTTTTCTGAATACTTCAATCCGCAAAATCAGAGTTCGGAAAGAGTATTCAAATATCTATTACATCTGTTTTTCCAATACTTCAATCTGCAAAATCAGAGTTCGGAAAGAGTCTTCAAATATTTATTACATCTGTCTTCTTAAATATTTCTTCCAAAGGAATATCCTCAAGTGTTCCAAGACTCCTTCCTGTCTCATCTGTTTTTCTGGTCTCTCCACGCTGAAATCGTGAATAAAAGGTATCTTTACGGAAGAAAAACAGATTTCATGCACCCTATTCATATCAAATTTGAGCTTTCCAAGAGAGTGGCAGACGGAGAAGATATTCGTCTGCGTGTTATTGAGGTAGTTAATAGTTCGGTTCAGAACCGGGATGCTACCTCTTTGTTGTTTATGCTCTCTCCTTTAGACCTTGATTTTTGGACGAGAACTCTTACCATAAATCCCTGTTCATCAGCCACGGAGATAGTGCTTAAATACAGCTACGGAGTTTATCGAAATGAGTCATTGGTCGATAGTGAAACATCCGGAGTTCACGAATTAAGACTCCCACTCAAGAGAGACATCAAGAGCTTTATAGTGAGAGACGACTGGCGTTGTTCCACATCTTTGGGGCTTCTTGATAACCAACTTTTCGATGTCATACTGCGTCCGAACGCTCTTCTTTCCTCTTTTGAAATGGAGGACGATGGCGTTTATTTCACTTTGCCGCTGCTTTTTTCGCCACTGAACGAAAGTCTGTATCTCGCAGGCAGTATAGAAGAATTGGGCTGTTGGAATCCGGAAGAGGCTCTGCCTTTTCGGCAAGTTGGGGGGCGGCTTATGGCACAAATCAGAGGAGGAGGGCAACCTTTTGAATACAAATTGATTGCAAAAGATCCTTTTGGCAGGGTCGAGTGGGAACTTTTAGATGGAAACAGAATCTTCAGAGCGGAGGAAAATCGTGCTCCTGTTCTTGTAAATCTCTCACTCCCAACGTTTCAATCCTTATCCCTTCCACGCATTTCGGGGACGGTGGTTCCTCTTTTTTCTCTGCGCACAGAAAGCTCTACCGGTATCGGGGACTTTGATGATCTCAAAACTCTTATCGATTGGGTGAAGCAGACCAAGCAGCAAGTGATACAGCTTCTTCCCATTTACGATACCAATTTTTCCTGTTCAGACGATAGGAACTACCCCTATAATGCCATCAGCACATTTGCTCTGAACCCGGTTTATCTATCGCTTAGGGGAATGGCCGGCAAGAGTCTGTTGCAGAAGTTGAAGAGATTCGACAAAAAAGATAAAGTGGCGTATTCTTCTGTTTTGTCTCTTAAAATGGAAGCATACCGGCACTATTTCGAGCAGCTTACCTCCTCAAAAGAATGGATGACAGAGGCATATCTCTCCTTTTATGATGCTCATTCCGAAGATCTTCTGGAATATGCCTTGTTCAAGCTCTACTCTTCCGAACATCCGGGCAGGGCTGTTGCCGAATGGTGTGCCTATCCCACCTATCTGAAAGAGAAGACAAAGGGACGAACGGAGTGTCTCAGCCTGCCTTTGGAGCTGCATTACCACATCTATCTTCAATATCTTCTCTATGATCAACTGCTGGATGCCAAGACTTATGCAGCCGAAAATCGCATAGCCATAAAGGGAGATCTGCCCATCGGGATTGCACCCGATAGTGTGGATGCCTGGGTAAGACCTCATCTTCTCAATATGAACCTCAAAGCGGGAGCACCGCCCGACTTTTTTGCCACAGAGGGACAGTGCTGGGGTTTTCCTACTTATGACTGGAAGAGTATCGCTTCCGAGGAGTACAGATGGTGGACTAACAGGATGCAGTGTATGGCTCTCATCTATGATGCCATCAGGATAGATCATGTTTTGGGATTCTTTCGCATCTGGTCTGTTCCCGAATATACGGAGAATGCCTGCTGTGGTTACTTCGATCCTGCCATCCCTTTGGACAGCCACACCATAGCGCAGTATATCCCCGATATAGACATTGAAGCTCTTACCCTACCGGTCGTTTCGGAAGAGCAAGCCTTTTCGATGTCGTCCAAAAAGGTGGTAAACGAACTTGTTGCATCCGGTGTCTTGAAGAGAAAAGGGCAGAATCTTGTAATGCCCGATCCCAAATGTTCTCTTTCCTCTGCCACTCTCTCCGGCAAGGCAATTTCGTTAGCCGAAAAGATCAGAGGAGAGGCGCTGTTTATCAGAGACATGAACAACGGTCTGCATCCGAGGGTATTGCCGGAGCTTACAATGCGTTACGCTTCACTGTCCGGTGAAGAGAAGAGGGCTGTTTCGGCTCTTCACTACCACTACTATTACGAAAGAAATGATGAGCTTTGGTACAAGACGGCGCAGGAGAGACTGGATCGGCTTTCAAAAAGTTCAAGGATGCTGCTTTGCGGAGAAGATTTAGGCTTTATGAGCAATGCTGTTCCTCATGTCTTGAAGAAGTATAACATCTTGTCGCTCAATCTGCCTCGCATTTCTCGTAAACCCGAAGAAACGTTTATGACCTCTGCGGATGTGGAGTATCGAAATATTCTTTCCACCGGAACTCATGATATGCCAAGCCTTCGGAAATGGTGGGAAACCCTATCGCCTCAAGAGTACACGCAGCTCTTTCTTTCCATGACTCCGCCGCAGGGGCTGAACTATCTTTTCCAAGAGCCGATGGAGATGAGCGGAGTGGTAAATATGCTTGTGAAGATGCCGGCTCTTGCCGTGATTCTTCCCATACAGGATTGGTGGGCATTGACAGGCAAGTATGATCATATCTCTCCGGATAAAGAGCAGATAAACTTCCCGGAAAATGCGTCTCATGTGTGGGACTACCGGATACCCGGCACACTTGAAGAGCTGCTTTCGGATAGGGAACTTACCAAAAAAATCACGAAAACGGTGTCATCGAGAAGTCATAACCTATAATTCCGAAAAAGCTGTTTTTATATATTCCATCCCGAGAAAAAAGGGCTTTTTTCTCGCTCTCTATTTTGCTTGAAGGGGGCATTTCCAGAGCGTGACAGAACTGTTAAATCGGGGTGATTTATTAACACAAATTTTGATACCTGTTCACTCGAAATGCTAAAGCAATATATTTTGTCGGCTTAAAGTATTTAACGAAATCGGTAAACGTATTTACCGATTTCATTTAATACGTTTACCGGATTCAATTAAAGTATTAAGAATATTTCTTTAGTCTTTTGTTTATCAGTGTTTTATCTGTTTCTCGGTCTGTTTCGTGCTTTTTGTGGCTCTTTTTGAGTTAGGTTTTGTTTACATCCGACCGGCTTGTTTTTGAGTTTTATTAACTCGAAAACAGCCCATGAAAACGACCAAGAGGAGAAAAGTTCTCAAATTCGAGATTTCTTGTATCTCTTTTGTTATTAACTTATTAAGGCGCTTCAAGTGGAATTGGTGCTTTAATTCTTTATATCAAAACGACTCTTTGAGGAGATTTATAGTCATTCTGTTTTTATATAAAAGCTCCTCTCGGCTGCGATTGTTTTATAGAGAAATTCTTTTTGTCTCACCTCTTTGATTTTTTATTTGACAGACCGGAAAATCTGTGAGAGATCAGGAAAAGATCCGGGCATGAAAAACAGCTCTTTCTTTTCCTATTGCAGTGAAAAAATCTTCTGTTTCGGGCAGAGGAGGAGCATTGCTATTGCAGGAACGAAAATTTGTACTAAATTTGCACCTGCTTTCCGATAAATTCTTGAAACTCTTCCTTAGCTCAGTCGGTTAGAGCATCTGACTGTTAATCAGAGGGTCCTTGGTTCAAGTCCAAGAGGAAGAGCTCACAAAAGCCTTATAGACAATACTGTCTGTAAGGCTTTTTTCTTTGGTATGTGGTCTGGAAAGAAACCCTAAAAATTAGTAACTTTGCGATATATGAATGCAGATATAAGACCTCGTTTGGAGGATTTAGAAATAATGGCTCCCGTGGGCGGCTTTGAAGCTCTTCACGCTGCGATACAGGGAGGAGCAGACTCTGTCTACTTCGGTATTCAGGGATTGAATATGAGAAGTAACTCTTCCCGAAGTTTTCAGAACGAAGATCTGAAAGAGGTTGTCCGCCTTTGCAAGGAGAAAGGAGTGAAAACCTATCTCACGGTCAATACAATCATATACGACTCGGATATGCATCTGCTGCACTCCATAATAGATGCAGCGAAAGAGGCGGATGTCTCTGCCATCATCGCTTCCGATGTCGCGGCCATGCAGTATGCCTTTTCAAAAGGAGTGGAGGTGCATCTCTCCACTCAGCTCAATATCACCAACGTGGAGGCGTTGAAGTTTTACGCCCATTTTGCCGATGTGGTCGTATTGGCGCGAGAGCTCAATCTGGACCAAGTTCGTCATATTTACGATGAGATCATAAGACAGGATATTCGAGGTCCCAAAGGCGAGCTTGTCCGCATAGAGATGTTTGCACACGGAGCTTTGTGTATGGCTGTGAGTGGAAAGTGTTACCTTAGCCTGCATGAGAAAAACCTTTCCGCAAACAGAGGAGCTTGCAATCAGATTTGCCGCAGGCAGTACACCGTAAAAGATAAAGAGGATGGTATCGAGATGGATATAGATAATCAGTATATCATGTCCCCAAAAGACCTGAAGACCATCCACTTTATGAACAAAATGATAGACGCCGGAGTGAGAGTCTTTAAGATAGAAGGACGCGCACGCGGTCCGGAGTATGTCCGTACCGTGACCGAGTGTTATCGTGAAGCGTTACAGGCTTACTGCAACGGAGAGTTTACGCAAGAGAAGATAGATGGCTGGGATTACAGATTGGAACAAGTCTTCAACAGAGGATTTTGGGATGGTTACTATCTGGGACAGAAGCTCGGAGAGTGGACACACTCTTACGGCTCTTCCGCCACAAGAGTAAAGGTCTATGTGGCAAAAGTAACCAAGTATTTCAGCAATCTTTCCGTTGCGGAGGTCGAGGTGGAAAGCAGCGCCGTCTCTGTCGGAGAGGAGTTGGTGATCACCGGACCTACGACAGGTGCCGTCTTTGTCGTGGCTGAAGATATAAGGGTAGATCTCAAGAGTGTTGACAAAGCGGAGAAAGGCGAACGTTTCAGTATAAAAGTACCGGAAAAGGTACGTCCGGGAGACAGAATGTATGCCATGAGAATGAAGCAGGATTCCGGCTCCCGATTCAAATAAACAGTAGAAGTCATGAGCGAAATCGTTTACGAATTGGAGTTTAAGGTCAGAGACTACGAGTGCGACCTGCAAGGCGTGGTAAACAATGCACGTTATCTTCATTATATGGAGCATACCCGGCATGAATATCTGGAGACGTTTGAAGAAAGTTTTAGCCGGATGCACGATGAAGGATTGGACGCTTTCGTGGTGAAGATAGAGGTGGAATACAAAAAGTCTCTTCGGAGTGGAGATCATTTCAAGGTAACTCTTCGTAAAGAACGATCCGGCGCTCAGATGATCTTCTATCAAGATATTACATCTTTGGACGGCTCTGTAATACACTCCAAAGGGAGAGTACATGTCGCTATCGTAAAGGATGGAAGACTTACTCGCGGAGAGTATTTTGATACCTTGTTCGGATGATACTGACGGAGGAACAGAAAGCTTTATTGGCTTTGAGCTGTGTGGATGGGGTAGGACCGGTGATAGCTCACTCCCTGCTCGATCTGTGCGGATCGGCTACCGATATTTGGAATAAAGGGAAAGAGGAACTGCTTCGTCTGGATGGAGTAGGACCGAAGTTGGCATCCGCTATATACGATGGTCAAGCGCTTCTCAAGGCTCAAGAAGAGCTGGATCTGCTTCGGAAAAATGACAGGATAAACCTCTGCTTCAGTAGCGATGATGTTTATCCTGCTCTTTTGAAAGGGTGCGTGGATGCTCCTCTGCTCTTATATTATTATGGTAAATTCCCCGAACAGAATGCCCCATGGATAAGCATCGTGGGGAGTAGAAGCTGTACGGGATATGGAGAGAGCATGGTGGATAAGATCGTAAAAGCCGTTGCCGAAAGCAATCCGAACGCTGTCATTGTAAGCGGACTGGCATACGGGATCGATATTTTGGCACACAGGGCAGCTCTTAAA
Organism: Porphyromonas canoris; assembly: GCF_000769115.1. Classification (GTDB taxonomy): domain Bacteria; phylum Bacteroidota; class Bacteroidia; order Bacteroidales; family Porphyromonadaceae; genus Porphyromonas_A; species Porphyromonas_A canoris. Next base: position 567,370 of record NZ_JQZV01000013.1, read on the forward strand.
TATGGTCTTAAAACATTGGCAGTGCTTGCGCATGGGCTTCATACTCTTTATCCGGCAGTCCATAGACGGGATGCCGAGAATATAATACAGGCAGGAGGAGCCGTGATAACCGAGTATCCGTACTATACAAAGGCTTTACCTGCAAGATTTTTGGCTCGTAACAGGATCATTGCCGGCTTGTCTCATGCTACGGTTGTCGTTGAAAGTGCAGCGAAAGGAGGCTCTTTGGTTACGGCAGACTTGGCTTTCTCTTATTCGCGTTCTGTGTTTGCCGTCCCCGGCAGAGTGGGAGATATGCTATCTTCAGGCTGTAACGAACTTATCTCTCAGCAGAAAGCTTCGATCTTTTGTTCAGCCGAAGAGATGCTGACAGAAATAGGTTGGGATAGCTTAAAGGAAGGTAAAAGTAAAGTTATTCAACAATCTATTGGTATATTTGCAGATATACCGGAGGAGTTAAAGAGTAGCAGATACTACTCTCTACTCAAAGAGAGAGAGGGGTGTACAATGGAAGATATCTCTTTGATACTGGGCATCCCAATCCATGTAGCGTCTGCCGAACTCTTTGAACTCGAACTTAATGGATATCTTAGAAGCAAGCCCGGAGGAATATACGAGCTTGAATCTCAATACAGATAGAGTGATGCGTTTTAACCTTGCCATATTATCATTATTGTTGCTCTCTTTTTCTTCTTCCGTTGTTAAGGCTCAAACGGAATGGAAAGATGATGCGTTCTCCATGTTTATTCACTATGGACTTTACTCTATACCTGCCGGAGTTTGGAATGGAGAGAGGGTAGAGTCCGGTTATTCCGAGCAGATATTAAGTTTTGGAGTGCATTTCTCGGACTGGTATGAGGCTTTCGCCGAACAGTTCGATGCTAAAGATTTCAATCCGGACGAGATAGTCCGGCTGGCTAAATCTGCAGGCATGAGAAGCATAGTGATTACAGCAAAACATCATGACGGGTTTTGTTTGTTCGGTTCAGACTGCACTTCTTACGATGTAATGGATGCCACACCGGCAAGGAGAGATCTTATCGGAGAGCTTGCAGAGGCATGTCATAAGCAGGGAATGCGTTTCGGCATCTATTTTTCTCTTATAGACTGGAACTTTCCCGGTGCTATGCCCATCTCTTCACACAATGCAGATCCTATTACCACCTCGCATCACGAGTACAATAAAAAGCAGGTAACGGAGCTTCTGACCAAGTATGGAAAGGTGGATGAACTCTGGTTCGACATGGGTTCACTAACGACAGAACAGAGTCGCGAACTATATAATCTTGTACATCAACTGCAGCCGGAGTGTATGGTTAGCGGTAGAGTGGGGAACGACCAAGCGGATTTTTCCGTAATGGCAGACAATGAATACCCCAACTACTCCATAGTGAAACCATGGCAGACGGCAGCATCCATGTTCAACGAAACATGGGGATACCGTTCGTGGCAAGAGAGAGGAGAGGTCGCAGATAAGGTTAGTGAGAAATTTCTCTCCTTGGTAAAAGTGCTCGCAAGAGGAGGAAAGTATCTGCTAAATATCGGACCTATGGGAAGCGGATCTTTAGTGCCTTTTGAAGTAGAGGTCTTGAAAGAGATGGGAAAGCGCACTGCCGTTTATCAAGAAGCTCTGTATGGTGTTCAGGCAGCTCCTTTTTCTTTGGAGGATAAGTCTTATTTGGCTACTGCAAAAGGAGGAAAGAGCATTTATCTGTTTGTCCCGACCTCTTCGGATATGAGAGATAAGCGGATGCAGGATATTCTTCTTCCTGCTCATCGAGGAGATATAAAGAGGGTTACACTGCTTAATGGTGAAGGGAAAGAAGAGCGTCTCTCTTATTCTCGTCTTCAAGACGGATCGGTAAGATTGGCTTTACGAGCTCCTCTTCATCCGTTAGAATATCCGGTGATGGTGATTAAAGTAGAGTATAAGAGAGGTTATGACTATACTCCGAAAAGCTCTATACGACAACCGGAAGAAGTACTTTCTTATGCCAATGCCGAGTATCTCAACAGCCATTCGTCATTGGACTACTATTGCGGATACCGCAGTGTCATCGGTTATAAATGGAATACTCCTTATCTGAATAAGAAAGAAAGTTGTCTATTGCTTTCATATCCTCTTGAAGATAAAGGCAAAAGCATTCGTCTTGTTACTTCAAAAGGAGCAAAGGAGATTGTTTTGGCAGGAGGAGAAAGCCTTTCCGTTTCCACACCAAAATATTTGCTTGGTAAAGCAAGAAGAAAGATAGCTTATGGTGTATTCGGTGCACCTGTAACGGATAAAGGTGAATGGGAAGAGGTCGAAGAGGTTATGGATATGAATTATCCTCTACGCCCAAGAAGAGCGGTGGCTCTGGAAGTACCGATAACCGTATATGATGATACCATATTACCTATAAACCTTTCTTATAAAGATGGTTTGATGGTTTACTTAAACGGAGAGTACGTTTATGGAAATATTAAAAGAGATCTTACAGAACCTTTTAGCGATTTATTGCTTTTAAGGATTCCTAAAGGTACTCACCGACTCTTATTCAAAGTGTATAACAGGTTTGGAAAAGCCGCTGTCCTCAGATGGAATATTCCTGAAAATGTCTCTCTGTTGCAACAGAAAGTTTTGACGGACTCTCCAACCTCTTTTATCCGGTTGGAAGGAACGGACAGACTGAAGGCTTCTCCCGCTTTATTGCAAAATGTGAGCATACGACAATGTCAAGAGAAATAATTCATAACAGATGGAGGATGCCGATAGCCTTTTGGCTTTTATTGCTCAATCTGATTTTGGTTGGGTGTTCCTCTAATACCGTCTATGATGAAAAGCTCTCTTCCAACAACAGGTCTTACAATGTCCGTATAGAGATATGGATGCACGGAGAGGGTTTCATGTTTTACGGAGATATGTCCGACCTGACCGCTTTAGATGAAAACGGCTTATTCGTTCGCAGAACATACGACGGGCTTGCCCTGCCTGTTGATAAGACTGTGAGGTTAAATATTACTCAACCCATCATTATTAACGGATATGTCTACCAGAAAGACGCAGAAGTGTTGTTCGGACAGGCAAAAATCTCACTGATAGATATTGAAACCAAGGAGGTTATCAAGGAGGAGGTAAAAGTCATAAACAAGTATCTGGGATCAAGCAATGCGAAAGAGCGACAGCAGGAAATCTCCCGGATTTCCCTGGTTCTTTCTCCTTGAAAGCGGGAAAAAAATAGAGCTTATGAAGATTAGTACAGTTCGCTAAGAATATTTACTTTTGTACTCGAATAGTAATGCTATTCGAGTATGTATCCATAAACATTAAAATATCATGGTAAATTACAAAGATCTTGGCTTGGTAAATACAAGAGAAATGTTTGCTAAAGCCGTTGATGGAGGGTATGCTATACCTGCTTTCAACTTCAATAATCTGGAGCAGCTTCAGGCTATTGTTCAAGCAGCATCAGAGACAAACTCTCCGGTAATCTTGCAAGTATCCAGCGGTGCTCGCAAATATGCCAACCAAACACTACTACGTTATCTTGCTCAAGGTGCGGTAGAATATGCAAAAGAGCTTGGTTGTAAGAATCCTCAGATTGCTCTTCACCTTGATCACGGAGACACTTTTGAATTGTGCAAAAGCTGTATCGAGATGGGCTTTTCTTCTGTCATGATCGATGGTTCTCACCTTCCTTACGAAGAAAATGTGGCTCTGACCAAGAAGGTTGTAGAGTATGCTCATCAGTTCGACGTAACCGTTGAGGGCGAGCTTGGTGTTCTTGCCGGAGTGGAAGATGATGTCGTTGCAGAGCATCACACTTATACTCGTCCCGAAGAGGTTGTAGATTTCGTAACAAAGACAGGCGTGGACTCTCTTGCCATCTCTATCGGAACATCTCACGGAGCCAACAAGTTTACTCCGGAGCAGTGTACACGCAATGAAGATGGTCTTTTGGTCCCTCCTCCTCTCCGTTTTGATATTCTTGAAGAGATTGAAAAGCGCATACCGGGATTCCCTATCGTGCTACACGGATCATCTTCCGTTCCACAAGATAAGGTTGCCACTATCAACAAGTATGGCGGTCAGCTGAAGGATGCCATCGGTATTCCTGAAGATCAGTTGCGTCATGCTGCAGGTTCTGCCGTATGTAAGATCAACATCGACTCCGATGGTCGTCTTGCAATGACAGCAGCAGTGAGAGAAGTATTCGCGAAATCTCCGGCTGAGTTTGACCCAAGAAAATATCTCGGACCTGCTCGTGACAGTTTGAAAGAGCTTTACAAGCACAAGATCGAAAACGTTCTCGGATCCAACAACAAGATCTGATAGAGTAGAGCGATCTCTATAAACAGAGGGTAAAATGGTTTTAACAGACCGTTTTACCCTTTTTTCTTACCCCGTTTGGACTTTTTTTGGTATGTTTGTAGGCTGAGATTTTCGGGTAATAACCGTGAAAATCTCGGTTTGAATACCTTTATTTGGCATTTTAGTAACCATATACAGATACTTATGAACTTTAGATCAAAACTACTGACCCTTGTTGCGGTCTTGGCTTGTACATCCGGGTCATACATTGCGGAAGCGTGTACCGGACTTATTGTAGGGCGAAAAGCATCGGCGGATGGCTCTGTCATCATCTCCTATTCGGCAGACAGCCATGTGCTTTACGGTGAACTTTACCACTGGGATGCTCGTAAATGGGCGCCCAATTCACGTTTAAACATTGTGGAATGGGATACCGGAAAACCATCGGGACACAGTATCCCGCAAGTGGCTCAGACTTATAACGTTGTGGGTAATATGAATGAAAAGCAGGTTGCCATCACGGAAAGTACTTTTGGTGGCCGCGAAGAGCTTGTGAATCCGGAGGGAATCATGGACTACGGCAGCCTTATCTACGTAACGCTTCAACGTGCCGCATCTGCTCGCGAAGCCATAGACATTATGGGTAAGCTTGTGGAAGAGTACGGCTATTGCAGTAGTGGAGAGAGCTACTCTATCGCAGACAAGAACGAAGTGTGGGTGATGGAGATGATCGGTAAAGGTCCCGGACGCAAAGGCGCAGTATGGGTTGCCATTCGCATTCCGGACGATTGTATCTCCGGACATGCCAATCAAGCACGTATCCAAAACATTCCTTTCGCAGACAAAGAAAACTGTGTGTACTCGAAGGATGTAGTCTCTTTCGCTCGTGAAAAAGGCTATTTCAAGGGAAAAGATAGCGAGTTCAGCTTCCAAAAGGCATATGCACCTTACGACTTTGGTGCTCTTCGTGGTTGTGAAGCACGTGTTTGGAGCTTTTTTAACCGCTTTGTGGACGGAATGGATAAGTATCTTCCTTTCGTGATGGGACAGGAGATGGATGCCACTCCAATGCCTCTATACATGAAGCCTAACCGCAAAGTGTCCGTACAAGACGTGCAAAACATGATGCGCGACCACTATGAAGACACTCCTATGGATATGACCAAGGATGTGGGTGCAGGCCCTTATGCTTGTCCTTATCGCTGGAGACCTATGCACTTTGAAGTGGATGGCAAGCAGTATCTTAACGAAAGAGCCATCGCCACACAGCAGACAGGCTTTGTGCTTGTAGCACAACTTCGCAACTATCTTCCCGACTATGTAGGTGGTGTGCTTTGGTTCGGCGTGGACGATGCCGATATGTGTGTGTTCACCCCACAGTATTGTTCTATCACATCTGTACCGGAATGTTTCAAGGTGGGCAATGGTGATCTTCTCGAATTTTCGTGGACATCTGCTTTCTGGATGCACAACTGGGTGGCAAACATGGCTTATCACAAGTACAGTTATATGATAAAGGATATTCGCAAGGTTCAGGGTGAGCTCGAAAACAAATTCTTTGCAATGCAGCCGATGATCGAGAAATATGCGATGGAGCTTGCCAAGAACGGCTCTGAAAAGGATGCGGTAGAGTTTTTGACCAATTACTCTACAACTGAGGCAAATGGCGCAACAGCTCGCTGGAGAAAGCTGGGTGAATATCTTGTAGTGAAGTATATCGACGGTAACGTGAAGAAGGAAAAGGATGGTAAGTTTGAGCGTACGGCGGACAACTATCCCGTATCTCCAAGCCAACCGGGATACGATCCTAACTTCTACAAAGCCATTGCAGAGAATGCCGGAGACCGACTCTTGGTAGGACCTGCTAAGACCAAATAAAAACTCCGTACTCATTCACGGAGAAAAAGGAGTATTATGCGACCGATCTCTTTATGGGGATCGGTCGTTTTTTTATGCCCGGCAAAGAGGTCGTTTTTATATATTCCATCCCATGCTCCGAAGCTCTCTCTATTTTGATCGGAGGGGTCATTTTCAGAGCACGAGTGAATTGTTAAATTTGGGCTGTTTTATTAACACCATTTTCGATACCTGTTCATCAAAAACAGTAAACGAGCATATTTTGTCGGCTTAACGTGTTTAATTTTTCAGTAAACACGTTTACCGATTTCATTAAACACGTTTACCGGATTCGATTAACGTGTTTAGCTAAAACCATCAAACTGCTAAATATCAGTGGATTACCTGTTTTTGCCCTAAAATGCCCCTAAAAAGGGAGATTTCTTTATTAGGAAACGTTTACAGAGATGGGTGTTAAAATTTACAGCTATTAACGCGAAAAAGCCCCATCAAACGGACTGAAGAAAAATTTTTCCCAAATTCGAGCTGATTTTTATTCTGTTGATTATGAGTGGTTTCAAGATTTAAGGAAGAGGAAAACCGATGATGAGACATTTTTCTTACCCTTCCGGAGAGGGTCGGGAGGAGATCCGTTTTTATATAAAAGTGCACGAAAAGAGTCGGTAAAATTTGTTCTCATTTTCGCTCTTTGGGATCCGAAAAATAGAATGAAAATGTGATGAAGACCATAAAAATAGCTTGAAAGTGATGAGTATTCGAGATATAAAGAGTATTTTTGTATGGATCGCAGGATGCCTTTGCTCTTCCGATGCTAAAAGGGAAGAGCGTGGCTCCGTATCGGCTTTATAGAAAAGAAATAAGATGACCAGACTAAGTGTAAATATCAATAAGATAGCAACTCTGCGAAATTCGAGAGGCGGTAATAATCCGGATCTGTTGAAAGTGTGCAAGGATGTGGAAAGATGGGGAGCGGAAGGGATTACCGTTCACCCTCGTCCGGATGAGAGACACATCAGATACCGCGATGTATATGATCTTAAAAAGATCGTTACGGAGGAGTTCAATATAGAGGGTTATCCCTCACCGGAGTTCGTCCGTCTTGTCTCCGAAGTTCGTCCGGCGCAGGTAACATTGGTGCCGGATCCGCCGGGAGCACTCACCAGCAATGCCGGATGGCGTGTGGCAGAAAACATGGAGTTCCTAAAAGAGGTGGTGGCACACTTTAAGTCTTTGGGCATACGCACTTCCATATTTGTGGATACGGACCTGGACAACATTCGGGAAGCCGCCAAGACCGGAACAGACAGGGTAGAGCTGTACACAGAACCTTACGCCGCCGGCTATGCAAAAGATAGAGACGCTGCGGTGCAACCCTTTGTCGAAGCGGCAAAAGTGGCTCACGAAGTGGGTTTGGAGCTGAATGCCGGACACGACTTAAGCCTTGAGAATCTCAGGTTTTTTGCTCAAAAGGTGCCTCATTTGGTGGAAGTCTCCATCGGTCATGCTCTTATCTGCGATGCCTTGTATCTGGGATTGGAGAAGAGTATTGCTTCATACTTGGAGTGTCTTAAAGTTTAAGCCCTCTCACTATTGCAATCAAAAGAAACAGTAATCATAAAACAACTACAAAATAAAAGATAAATCGGATGAACATTTATTCTATTTTAGCACAAGTACAGCCGGGTTCCATGCCGGATCTGTCCGGTACAACCGAAGGAGCTGCAGCAGCCATGCCGGTGGCTCCGGAGTCTTTGAGTCTTCTCGATCTGGCTATGAAAGGCGGTCCTATCATGATCGTTCTTCTATTGCTCTCTATATTGGCTATCTATCTTTTCATAGAGAGATACTTGGTGATACGCAAAGCCGCACGCACCAACCATACATTCATGAACCAGATAAGGGACTATATGAAAGAGGGTAAGATATCTTCCGCTCTTTCGCTCTGTGAAGCAGAGGGAACACCCGGTGCAAGAATGATTCAGAAAGGAATACAGCGTCTCGGCAGACCGATGCAGGACCTCTCCGTTGCTGTGGAAAATGTCGGCAACATCGAGATTGCGAAGCTGGAGAAGGGACTTCCACTGCTTGCCACGGTAGCGGCAGGAGCTCCGATGATCGGTTTTCTTGGAACGGTTACAGGGATGATTCACGCTTTCTTTGATATGGCTTCTGCCGGAAATAATGTGAATATATCTCTTCTCTCTTCCGGTATCTACGAAGCATTGGTAACCACTGTGGGTGGTCTTATTGTCGGTATCATCTGTCTGTTTGCATACAATCACCTCGTGTATAGAATAGACCACGTGGTAACCAAGAGCGAGACTCAGGCTCTTGAGTTTATGGATATGCTGAACGAACCTATCAAGTAATGGCATGAAACTAAAAAGAAAAGCGAAGGTCGTAGAGATATTTAGCATGGCTTCCATGACGGATGTCATCTTTTTGCTACTGATATTCTTTATGGTTACTTCCACGCTTGTCATGCCCAATGCTCTCAAAGTGCTTTTGCCGCAGAGCAATCAGCAGACAGCTGTGAAGACTCCTACAAGAATAACCATAGACAAAGAGCTGCGCTACTATGTAACCATGAAGAATGGAGAAGACAGGGAAGTGGGCTACGACGAACTCAAAGCATACATCGACGGAGAGCTTTCGGAAGATCCGGATTTCTTTGTCGCACTCTATGCAGACGAGAGCATTCCCTACGGAGAAGTGGTGAAGATCCTCAACATTGCGGTGGAGAAGAAGTTTAAGATGGTAATGGCGACAAGGCCGCTCTGACTTAATGAAAAAAGATAATAGGAGATAGTTATCTATGAGCAATAGTAAAGAGAAACTCATAGCCATAGTTGTAACCATCGTTGCTCACGCTTTGCTGGTTCTGCTGCTCTTTTTCGTCTATATGACGATGAGTGCTCAGGACGAACAGAGTAGCGCTCCGGTGGATATAGGGAACATAGAGGTTGCAATGGGTAGCGATATGGAGAGTTGGAGCCAAGCACTTCCAAAGTCTCGCAGAGCCATGCCCAAGCCTGCCCCCGCTCCGGAAAAAGGAGAGCCGGAAGAGCTGTTGACGCAAGAGCATGAAGAAGCTCCGGCTATGGCTCCGGTACCTCCAAAGAAGAAGCCGGAAAAGCCTAAGGTGAGTGAACCTAAGCCTAAACCTGCACCAAAGACTCCTACACCCAAGGTGGAAGATACACGAAAGGCAGAGGAGGCAAGGATAAAAGCAGAGGAGCAAGCTCGTCTGAAAGCCGAACAAGCCCTTAGAGAACAGGAAGAACAGAAGCGTAAAGCGGCTCAGAGTCGCGTAGCCAACGCTTTTCAGGGAGCCAAAAATTCTGAAGGTTCAAGGGGAACAGGTACATCCGGAAGCGGTATGCAGGGTTCTCCTACGGGTAATGTCTCTTCCGGCGGTGCAGGTTCGGGGAATGGTGGATACGGCTCATGGAATCTTTCCGGACGCGGACTTATAGGAGGGAAATTGCCTGTACCTCAATATATAGGTCAGACTGAAGGTCGTATTGTTGTTGCTATCACGGTTAATCCAAAAGGTGACGTTATAGACGCTAAAATCGATCAGGGAACCAACATTGACAATCATGCTATCAAGCAGAGTGCATTGGAGGCAGCCAAAAAGGCTAAGTTTACAGCAGTGGAAGACATAAAAAATGCGGAGGGAAAGATAACTTATATTTATAAGCTCCGTTCATGATGGAGATTCATGACGAGGCAGAGTCTAACATCAAACAATAAAGTTGGGTATGAAAAGAGTATTTGTATTTTTAGCAGAAGGCTTTGAGGAGATCGAAGCTATCTCTACAATAGATATTTTGCGCAGGGCAGAAGTGGATGTTACAACAGTATCTATCACGTCCGATAGAGAAGTAGTGGGCGCGCATGGCGTGCCTGTAATGGCAGATAAATGTATTGCAGACGTAAAACATACGGAAACCGATGCCATCGTTTTACCGGGCGGACTTCCCGGTGCTACCAATCTGGAGGCTTCTCAACCCTTGAGAGAGATGATAGTGGAAGCAGATAAGAAAGGATTGCTACTTGCTGCCATCTGTGCCGCTCCCGTTGTGTATGGCTCCATGGGGCTATTGAAGGAGAAAGTGGCTACCGCTTATCCCGGATTTGAAGAGAAGTTGGCATGCAGGCAGTATAGCCAAAAAGAACCCGTTGTAGTGGATGGTCATATCATCACAGGGCGTGGACCGGGCTATTCATTCCCTTTTGCTCTTGCCATTGTGGAGTATTTATTGGATAAAGAGACCGCAAACATGGTGGCAGGAGGTATGCTTCTTACCGAATCTTTACGATGAAGTATCCTCTTCCTTACGCAGATTTTGCATCACATTTAAGGGAGATCTTTCCGCACTACAAAGTGCAGAAGATCTCCCTTAATGCGGGATGCACCTGTCCCAATAAGGACGGCATAAAAGGTTTTGGCGGATGTACTTACTGCAACAATAGTTCGTTCACTCCCCAATATACACTGAAGACCGAACCCATTATCGAGCAGCTACAACTGGGGATAGACTTTTTCCGAAGAAAGTATAAGGATATGAAGTTTCTGGCATACTTTCAGTCTTACACCAATACCTATGGTGATGTGGATGAGTTGATCCGAAAGTATGAGACGGCTATTGCCTATCCCGATGTTGTGGGACTGATTATAGGAACAAGACCGGACTGTATGCCCGATGAGATTCTTAACTATCTCAAGAGTCTGAAGAGAGATAAAGAGCTTTACGTTGCCGTGGAATACGGTATGGAGAGTACCTCTAATACCGTCTTGGAAAGAGTAAACCGAGGACATACGTTCGAGGAAAGTGTGGAAGCCATACAGAGAACGGCAGAAGCCGATATACCGGTAGGCGGACACTTTATATTCGGTCTTCCCGGAGAGGATCGGGATGCCATTGTGAAGAGTGCCGCTTTAATCTCTTCTCTTCCTTTGAATTCGATAAAGATTCATCAACTTCAAGTCCTCAGAGGTACTAAGCTCGGAGCAGACTTTCTAAAGGGGGAGGTTAATGATCTGCCTCTATTTACTTATGAGGAGTATCTGGAACTTGTCGCAGACTTTCTATGCCATCTTCGTCCCGATATGTATGTCGATCGTTTTGTTTCATCAAGTCCTCCTCACATGGTCATAGCTCCTCAATGGGGAATGAAAAACTACTACTTTACTCTCAAACTTGTATCATATATGAGAGAAAATGGGTTATTCCAAGGGCAGAAATATTGTAGATAAGTGGTTTTATGCTATATTTGAGAGAGAATGAATCTACTAAAATTAGCCTGTTATGAGCTATCTGAAATTTGACAGAAGTAGTATGAGTAACCTCGAAGAGGTACTCAACAAAGAGATATTGCGTACAAATAGACGAGGTGCTTACCACTGTTCCACTTTAATAGGTCTGAACACAAGAAAATACCACGGGTTATTGGTCGTTCCTATTACACATTTAGGACCTCACAACTATGTGCTTCTTTCTTCTTTGGACGAGACCGTCATACAGCATGGAGCGGAGTTCAATCTTGCCGTGCATAAGTATGAGGGGGAGCATTTTAGTCCTAATGGTCATAAGTATATCCGTGAGTACGATCTGGATGGCGTGCCTAAAACGATATACAGAGTAGGTGGTGTGATTCTATGTAAAGAGATTGCTCTTTCTCGTGAAGATGATCGGGTGCTTATCCGATACACTCTTTTGGAGTCTCAAGCGAAGACAACCCTTCGTTTTCGTCCTCTCTTAGGATTTAGGAGCGTGAAAGAGTTGTGCATTGAAACGCAAGATGCCAACCTTAATGCCTCTCCGGTGATAAACGGACAAGAGTTTTGCCTCTATCCCGGATTCCCTAAACTTGCTCTCCAAATGACTAAAGAGAACGAGTATATCTCTCAGCCCACATGGTACAAACACTTTTTGTACGATAAAGAGAGGGAGAGAGGTCATGCCTGTACCGAGGATCTTCCGATGCCCGGATACTTTGAAATTGAAATAGAGACCGGAGAATCCATCATTTTTTCCGCAGGTCTCTCTCCTTTGGAACCCGAAAAGATCTCCTCTTTATTTGATGAAAGCGTCGAGGAGCGCACGCCAAGAACAAGCTTTAAGAACTGTCTTGTAAATGCCGCAGACCAGTTTTACTACCAGCCGAACGAGGAGCGTGCTTACCTGATGTCCGGTTATCCATGGGGAGGAGTAAAGGCAAGAAATATGCTTATTGCACTTACCGGTTGTAGTTTCGGTATAGGAAAGCCGGAAAGATTCCATCGAATCTGGAATACATTCTGGCCCGCCCTTAAGCTTTTTATGGAAACCGGACAGGTGGATTCTGTCATAATGGATATAGATAAGCCGGATATTCCTCTTTGGGCGGTGAATACAATAATAGATTACTCCAAGTGGACAAGTCCGGAAGACACTCGCGAAAAGTTCGGAGAGACATTGCGATACATCATAAATTATATTTCGTCCAGCAGGCATCCGAACATGAAGCTGGAAAACAACGGACTGCTCTACGCATGGAGCAAGGATAACCGCCCCATTACATGGATGGATGCAGAGTGGGATTTCCAACCGGTTGTCAAGAGAGAAGGCTATATCGTGGAGTTTAATGCCTTGTGGTATAATGCTCTGTGCTTCTATAAAACATTGCTTGAACCCGATAACGACAGATTGGAAGACGAGATCGCAAGAGTCTCCGAATCTTTTGTTCGTGTCTTCGTGAATGAGCATAATTATCTCTTCGATTACGTTAATCCCAACCTGCCTCAAGATTGGAGTGTAAGACCCAATATGTTGTTTGCAATAGGATTGATGTACTCACCACTCTCCCGAAGGCTTCAAAGATCGGTGCTCGACATCGTAACGAAGGAGCTTTTGACACCATTAGGACTACGGACACTAAGCCCTGTGGGAAAAGTTTATAAGGGATATTGTAACGGAAGTTTGAGGGACAGGTCTCTATCATACTACAATGGAGGTGTCTGGAGTTGGCTTATGTATCCTTACCTGAGTGCATATCTTCATCTCTTCCGAAGGGCAGGCTATTCTTTCGTGGAGCGCATGATGATACCGTTTGAAGGAGAGCTTTCCAATCACGGAATCGGTACCATTTCCGAGCTATACGATGCCACTCCTCCTTTTTATAGTAGAGGGGAGATCTCTTATGCCACAAGTATCAGCGCGATACTCAGGATCAAAAACAGGCTGGATGATGATATGCGCAGAGGTGATGATATATTCGATATTTTCTAATCAGAGAAATACCTTGATAGATAAAATATGAAAGCATTGATGTTTGGCTGGGAATTCCCACCGCATATACTTGGAGGACTCGGAACGGCAAGTTACGGACTCACTCAAGGTATGAGTTTGCAGGAGGATATGGATATCACATTCGTTATTCCTAAACCGCATGGAGACGAGGATCAGTCCTTTTTGCGTATCATAGGAGCATCTCAAGTTCCTGTCGTGTATCGTAATGTGAGCAGAGAACAAGTGGATACAATGATAGGAAGACTAATGTCTCCGGAACTCTACTTCCATTTGCGTGAAGGGATTTATACCGATTTCAACTATCTGCATACCAACGAACTCGGATGCCTTGAATTCTCCGGAAGATATCCGGATAACCTGATGGAGGAGATCAACAACTACTCTATAATGGCAGGGGTATTGAGCAGACAGCTTGACTATGATATTATTCACTCTCACGACTGGCTCACTTATCCTGCCGGCATACACGCCAAGAGCGTTAGCGGAAAGCCTTTGGTCATCCATGTTCATGCTACGGACTTCGACAGGTCAAGAGGGCAAGTTAATCCACAGGTATATGCTATAGAGAAGAACGGAATGGATTACGCCGATCACATTATCACTGTAAGTAATCTTACCCGTAATACCGTGATAGAGAAATATCACCAAGATCCCAAAAAGGTAACTACCGTTCACAATGCCGTAACACCACTTAGCCCCTCTATCTTGAGTATAAGGGATAAGAAGGGCGTAAAGGATAAGGTCGTAACCTTTCTTGGTAGAATAACCATGCAGAAAGGTCCTGAGTTTTTCATTGAAGCAGCTGCAAAAGTTTTGGCTAAAACGAAGAACGTCCGTTTTATAATGGCAGGAAGCGGAGATATGATGGATCAGATGATCCGTCTGAGTGCCATGAGAGGCATATCCGATCGGATGCACTTTACGGGCTTTATGAAAGGAAATCAGGTGTACGAAGTCTTCAAGGCAAGCGATGTATATGTGATGCCTTCCGTTTCCGAGCCTTTTGGTATTTCTCCTCTCGAAGCCATGCAGTGCGGTGTCCCCAGCATTATCTCCAAACAGAGCGGTTGTGCCGAGATTTTGGACTATGCCATCAAAGTGGACTACTGGGATGTGGATGCTTTGGCGGACGCTATACACGGTCTGGTAACCTATCCGGCATTTCACACATTCCTCAAAGAGGAGGGCTTGAAAGAGGTAAACAATATCAAGTGGGAAGATGCAGGGCTCAAAGTAAGGCATATTTACGACCGGCTTTTGAGGTAGCATTGCAGCACTTTTACGGAATAACCATTAACTAAGAATATTTTCACATCAAAGATAAAGTCATGAAAAGAATATGTCTCAATCTAAACTTGCATCAGCCTTTCAGGCTTAAGAGATATCGCTTCTTTGATATAGGGAATGACCACTACTATTTCGACGATTTTCAGAACGAAGAAGTCTTTCGTCTGTTAGCAGAAGAGTCTTACCTTCCTGCACTTAGAACAATAAGAGATCTTATCATACAGGACAGGGTGCCATTCCGATTCTCCATTTCCATATCCGGTACTGCATTCGAGCAGATAGAGCTGTATGCTCCGGAGTTGTTGGATCTTCTTTTGGACATCAACTCTACC
This sequence comes from Porphyromonas canoris, assembly GCF_000769115.1. Lineage (GTDB taxonomy): Bacteria > Bacteroidota > Bacteroidia > Bacteroidales > Porphyromonadaceae > Porphyromonas_A > Porphyromonas_A canoris. The sequence continues at coordinate 582,435 of NZ_JQZV01000013.1, forward strand.
GGACAGATAGAGTTCATCGCCGCACCATACTCTTACTCCCTCTCTTCATTGGGAGATACCGCAGAGTTTGAGAGAGAGGTCGGGGTGCTTTCCAAGAAGATCGAACTTCTTTTCGGAGTCTCTCCGAGAGTGTTGAGAAACACAGAGCTGATCTACTCGGACGATATAGCTCTTACGGCTCAAAAGATGGGCTTTAAGGCGATGATGACGGAAGGGGCAAAGCACGTTCTTGGCTGGAAAAGTCCCAACTATCTGTACTCTTCGGCAGAAGCTCCGGAGCTTAAACTGATGTTGCGCAATGCCTCATACAGCTCCGATCTTGTACGACACTTCTCTAACCTGCACTGGTCCGAGTATCCTCTTACCACAGAGAAGCTTGCCGGTTGGTTTGCCAATCTTCCCGAGGTAGAAAGCTTTGTTTACATAGATATCCCATTGGAAACATTCGGTCATATCCACAAGCGTCCTTCCGGAATCTTTGAGTTTCTCAAGGCTCTGCCTACTACGTTGGAAAGCAGAGGCATATCCATGGCACTGCCATCCGAGATCCTTCAGCAGGAAGAAGTGGCTGCACCGCTCTCTGTTCCGTCTCCTATCTCTTGGTCGGAAGAGGAAAAAGGTATCACTTCCTGGCTTGGCAATGTGTTACAACAAGAAGCATTCAGAAAGTTGGGCGAGTGGGGAGAACGGTTGAGACTAAGTACAGACCGAAGGCTGTTCCTGGACTGGTTGCATCTTCAGTCTTGCGACCACTTCTTCTATATGACTACACTCTATCAGGATGTAAGGCCTTTCAGTCCGTATGATAATGCTTACGATGCTTTCAACAACTATATGAATGTTCTTAGCGATGTGGTTCTCCGTATTCAGGCACAGTATCCGATTTCCATCGAAAACGAAGAACTGAGTGCGTTGGTGCTTACCATACAAAATCAGGATAAGCAGATCGTGGCACTGGAAAAAGAGCTTTCCGAACTGAAAGCCAAGAAAAAGACAACAAAGAAGAGTACCAAAGCAGCAGAGTAGAGCTACAATTTTGTGGCACGGAGTATCTCTCTCTTTCCCGGAGGACCCGGAAGTCTTTCCACGTTGAACCCGGCTTCTTGAAGCCCTCTTCTTACAATGCCCTTTGCGCAATAGGTTGTGAGGATGCCGTTTTTCCTAAGACAGGCTCTCATTTTCTTGAAGAAAGGAACGCTCCAAAGCGGACTTTCTACTTTGTCAGGCGCAAAAGGATCAAAAAACAGCACGTCGATGCTCTCGTTTTCAAAGTTGAAATCAAGAGCATCGGCGTGTTCTTTTATCAGGGTCAGATTGGAAAGAATCCCGGTTCGGGCATTCCATTCTGCACGGAAAATCTGCTCGACATGCTCTTTTTCCATACCGAGCCTTTCCGCATAGTTCAGAGAGAGAAGAACGTCGGTGGGTAGAGGCTCGTACTCAATGCTCCGCATCTCAAAAGACAGTTCCGGATGTGCAAGGGCGTATTCCAGTACACACACTGCATTCAGCCCCATACCAAACCCTATCTCCCCGATCCGAACCTCTCTGCTTGAGGTCTGTTCCAGAAAATGTTCCAGTCCGGCACGGATATAAACATGTTTGGACTCGGTTATTGCCCCATTGGTCGAGTGATAGCTTTCATTACCACCATCAATGAGAATGGTATGACTCCCATCCGAAGTCTCTATAAGTGCAATCTTTTTTTCTTCCATCTTTTTTCTTTTTAGGGTATAAAGGTAGAAAAAGATGCCGCATTTTTCCACAATCCGAACTTCAAAAAAGCAGCATTTTGGTGGTGCTTTTATATAAAAATGAATCTCCCGATTTTCTCTCCGATCTGCTCTCTTTTTTTCCGATGTTGCACTTCATGATCACAAAGAGGTGGCTTAGAGTATTGATTTTTAGGGTTATACAGAAAATCGCGAATTTGGAAAAATTTTTTTCTCAGTCCGTTTGATGGGGCTTTTTCGCGTTAATAAACATGAAATTTAACGCCTTTGTCTGTAAACGTTTCCTAATAAAGAAATTTGCCTTTTCAGGGGCATTTTAGGGCGAAAATAGTTAATCTATTGATATTTAGCAGTTTGATGTTTTTGGCTAAACATGTTAATCGAATCCGGTAAACGTGTTTAATGAAATCGGTAAACGTGTTCATTGAAAAATTAAACACGTTAAGCCGAAAGAATATGCTCGTTTACTGTTTTGGGTGAACGGGTATCGAAAATGGTGTTAATAAACCGGGGTGAATTTAACAATTCGGTCGTGCTTTGAAAACGACCCCTCCGATCAAAATAGAGAGAGGGAAAATCGGGCAGAGGCTTCGGTACGGAATATATAAAAATAGAGTACTGCCATTTTGTCTTGAAATGCTCTCTTTTTCTCTTGTGCTGTCGGGTGGCATAGCTGTTCTTTGAACGAGCATCGGAGAGGAGTATAAAATAACTTGTCTGAAAGCTATTAAGGAAGAAAAATTATGTGTATTTTTGCCCCTTGAATAGAAAAATGAAGGACAGAATATCCACATATTCAGAAGCAACCACTTATCTTTTCAATAGCTTTCCTATGTTTCAAAACGTGGGAGGGAAGGCGTATAAGCCGGGATTGGAAACGGTCTTAAAACTCCTCGAGAAGCTTGGCAATCCTCATCTGAAAATATCTACCATTCATGTGGCAGGTACCAATGGGAAGGGATCAACCTCTTCTCTTCTTGCCTCGGTGCTGAATGAAAGCGGACTTCGAGTAGGCTTGTTCACATCCCCTCACCTTGTAGATTTTTCCGAAAGAATCCGTGTAGATGGCAAAGTGATAGAGCAAGAGTTTGTTATAGATTTCTGCAACTCTGCCAGAGAATGGTGCAGGGAGCTTGGGCTCTCTCCCTCTTTTTTCGAGCTTACCACGGCAATGGCATTTGCCTACTACGTCCATAAAAAAGTGGATATTGCCGTGATAGAGGTCGGAATGGGAGGACGCTTGGACAGTACCAATGTCATCACGCCTGTTTTGAGTATTATCACCAATGTCAGCCTCGATCATACCACCTACTTGGGAGATACATTGGCTGCGATAGCCGGTGAGAAAGCCGGTATTATAAAGCCCGGCATTTCCGTTGTATTGGGTAACCATGAGAGTGAAGAGGTGAGACAGGTGGTGGAAGATAAGGCTCGGCAGGAGAGTGCTCCGCTTTATCTCTGCGATAGAAAAGCCGTCCTACGCTCTTACGAAGAGGATCCGGAGGGAGGATACAAGCTGGATAGCTGTCATTTTGGAGAGATAAGGCTCCCTCTCAAGGGTGCTCATCAGCTGGAGAATGCCACTACGGTGCTGACCGCTTTAGGGCTTCTTGAAACTCTTTTGAAGGGATCGAAAATAGACTCGGACGCTGTCCGGAAAGGTTTTTGGAACGTAGAGAGTGTAGGGCTTGCAGGTCGGATGCAGAAGCTGAGCAGCATGCCGGATCTTTATATAGACACCGGGCACAATGTCGGAGCATGGGCTCATCTCAGCCCTTACCTGGAGTCCGTGCTCGATAAAGGGAAAAAGCTCCATATCGTGATAGGTATGGCGGAAGATAAGGATGTCTCTGCCGTCTTTGATATGCTGCCCAAACGTGCACGCTACTACATCACCCAAAGTAGGGGTGAACGTGCTTGTGCGGCAGAGAAACTATCGGATCTGGCATCCTCCAATGCGCTTGACCACACTGTGGTTAAGCCGGTGTGGAAAGCTTTGGAACAGGCATACTCGGCAGCAATGATAGCCCCTGAAGAGTCTGTCGTTCTGGTTTGCGGAAGCAATTTTGTGGTTGCAGAGGTGCTGGAAAGGGAGTTGTCGCTCCTTACCGACTGCTGGAAGTCTCCGGCAGGAACATCTTTGGTCGGCTCTTTTTTCTTGACCATAGATAGCGGTAATACTGCCTTAAAAGCCACTCTATACCACGGACGGGTCGCTCTCTGGGAACACTCTTCCTCTTCCGTAAAGGAGCTTATTCTACCATTGCAACAGGCTTTGGAATATCTCGATATACCGAAAGAGAGTGTCAGGAGCATGGTAATATCGACGTCGGTATCTTGTTCGGTCTTGGAAGCCGAGCTGAATGGAATAGGGTTGAAAACCATTCCTTTCAACCTCTCGACACTTCGTCTGCCTTTCAAGATTGCCTACAACTCTCCGGAGCAACTGGGGCAGGATCGGATTGCAGCGTGTGTAGGAGCTTATCTGTTTGCTGAGGGGAAAGACTTTTTGGTCATAGATTGCGGAACGGCAATTACGATAGATCTTGTTCGGAATGGAGTTTACGAAGGAGGTGTCATAGCTCCCGGACTGGATATGAGGCTGAAAGCTCTTCACGACTACACGCACAGACTGCCTTTGGTATCCAAGAAATTGAATCCGGGGTCTCTCATAGGACAGAACACCGAAGAGTGTATCTATCATGGTACCGTCTCTTCCGCTGTGTTGGAAGTGGCTGGATGGGTGGAGAAGATAACGAAAGAGGTCGCTCCTGTTTTGATTTATTTAACGGGCGGAGACCGAATTTATTTTGAAACAATAGCGAAAAATACCATCTTTGCAGATGGTTGTCTTGTTCAGACAGGACTAAATGAGATATTGATAGCGAATGTATAGAAAGATAGTACAAAGGCTTGCTGCAATGTTTGCAGTGGCAATGGTTTGTTTCGTGGGAGTAGCTAAGGCTCAAAATATTGAGACTTCGCCCCTCTCTCGTTATGGTTACGGCTCTTTGGTAGATCCTTCCCCTGTTTCGTACAGAGGTATGGGAGGTGTCGGTATAGGGTTGCGTCAAGATGGTATGATCAACTTCAAAAATCCGGCAGCCTTCTCTGTGGTGGATTCTCTATCTTTTGTCTTTGATATAGGACTCACCTCAAACTATAAGATGTTCAGAGAGAATCAGCTTAAAAAGAGTACATTCCAGGCGAACATAGACTATCTGGCGTTTCAGATGTCTCTTTTCAACTCTGTGGGTCTGAGCCTTGGCGTTATCCCTTATTCGAGAGTGGGGTATTTGGCACAAACTTCCGGAGATATTGAAGGATTCCCCAATGCAACTTATAAACAGACTTTCAAGGGTGAGGGATCGTTGCAAAATGCTTACATGGGAGTTGGTTTCAAGTTGTTTGAGAAGTTATCGTTGGGAGCAAAGGTCAATTACCTTTTCGGTTCTACGATACACGAAGTGCTTTCTCAACCCAATTCATCGTTGATCAATACACGTTTTGTGAGAGAAACATGGCATACATCCACATGGTCGGCTGCGTTTGGAGCACAGTATCATCATCGCACCAAAGAGTGGGAGTCCGTGTTGGGAGCTACATTTTCTCCTTCTTTGGGTCATAGGCCTAAGATGGTACTTTTTGAAGATAGAGATTTTGGTAAAGTCCTTACTCCCGATGTTACCACCAAAGAAGAGTCTTACGTTGGCAAGTTGCCTATGGAGATAGGAGTCGGTGGAAGTTTTAATTATAAGAATAAACTTTTGACCGCTTTGGACGTCAAATATACAAATTGGGAAAGCGTTCCCAATCTGTTTGAAAAGCAGAATGTATCATATAAGGATGCTTGGCAGGTTGCTTTGGGTGCTTCTTATACTCCCAATCCTTTCTCTCGAACCTATTCGGACAACATAGTGTATCGTGCAGGGCTCAACTATGCAACACCTTATATACAACATCATAAATGGGGACAGTCTTCGACCTTAGGGCTATCTCTCGGTCTCGGACTTCCTGTATATGTTAATGACGAGAGAGCTTCTCTCCTTAATCTGAGCTTGGAGTACGTTAAGAGTCTGAATGATAAACAAGCTATCTTGAAAGAGGACGCGATAAAGCTTTCCGTGAGTATAAACTTCAGTGAAACGTGGTTCCGTAAACTCAAGATATATTGATGATAACGACTGTAAAGGTCTTTTGTGATAGATAACAAAGAATGTAAAATAGCAAAACAGAATATAAGATGAAAAAAACACTACTTTTCACCATTGCCATGATCGCAATGAGTGCATGGTCTTCTAAGGCTAACAATGTTGCTTCTGTGATAGCAGACTCTACTCCGAATGCTGCTATTGATACAACAGAGTGTCGTAAGAATGTGTCTTACTTCAAGATTCATGCTAAGACCAACAACTTTCAGGATGCTTACGATTTCTGGTTGAAGGTTTACAAGAACTGCCCCGATATGACTAAGGATATCTATATCGTCGGTCCTCAAATCTTGAAATGGAAAGTGGCACAAGCAAAAACGCCACAAGAGAAAACAGAGTTCATCAACCAGCTTATGGAGGTTTACGATACAAGAATGAAGTATTTCGCAAACGATCCGCAATTTGGTCCTGACTATATTTTAGCTTCTAAGGTTTCAGACTATATAGAGGTAATGGCTGAAAAGGCAGACTATGAAATGGTTTACAACTGGCTTAAGGATATCGTGGCAGAGAAGAAAGAAAAAACAGACTACATGGCTCTGAACTTCTACCTCTACTCTTCCATGGTGAAGGTGATTAAGAATGCAGATCACAAAGAGCAATATATAAATGAGTATCTGACTATCTCCAAGTACTACGAAGATGCTCTCAAGAAAGCTCAAGAAAGTGGTGATGCAGACAGACAACAGCTCTACACAGACCTTAAAACTGCAGCAGATACACAATTTGCTTCAAGTGGAGCTGCAAGTTGCGATATGCTTCAAAAGATATATGGTAGTAAGATAGAAGAGAACAAAGACAACAAGGAGTACTTGGATAATGTTATCGCTCTTCTTCGTAGAGTAAACTGCCAGGAAAGTGATGTCTATTTCCGTGCATCTGAGTTTGCTTACGCTATCTCTCCTTCAGCTGAAGCTGCTTTGGGTCTTGCTAAAAGAGCTCACTTGAATAAGGATAGAGTAAGAGCAAATCAACTCTTTGAGGAAGCTGCATCTCTTTCTACCTCTTCAGACCAAAAGGGAGATATATATTATATCATCGCTCAGCTTGCATACGAACAAGGTCAATACTCTCGTGCAAGACAATATGCCAACAAGGCTATGGAAGAAAAGTCGGGCTTTGGAGCACCATTGGTATTGATTGCTAATGCTTATGCAGCAACAGCCAACTCAATCTTCCCGGATGACTCAGTGAAGTCTCGCATCGTTTATTGCCTTGCAGTGGATAAGCTTGAAAGAGCAAGAGCAATAGACCCATCCATTGCAGCGGAAGCAGGAAGATTGATCGCAAGATACAGATCTTACTATCCAAGCAAGGAAGATGTCTTTATGCACCCTGATCTTAAAGAGGGACAAAGCATGGCTATCGGTGGATGGATAGGTGAAAGTACCACTATTCGTGTGAAGTAATAGCTAAACGTGGACAACGACAAAGATCATAAACAAGGTTTTAAGACCCTTATAAATACAATAACACAACCTCAAGTATGGGGTTGTGTTATTGTTGCATTATGTCTCTCATCTATTCTGGCATCTTGCGGAGGCGCAAAGACGGATGCGATAAAAGATAATTCGGACAGCATTGCATATACCGTTTATACTCGTGGAGTGGAGACATTGATTTCGGATTCCGGTGTTACGAAATATAAGCTAAAGGCAGACGAATGGTATATTTATAATAACGATACTTTGGATCAGTGGAGCTTCCCGAAAGGAATATATCTGGAGCAGTTTGATACCCTGTTTGTACCGCAAGCTACCGTAAAGTCCGATACTGCTTTTTACTATGTAGGACGAGATACTTGGGAGTTGATAGGAAATGTTGAGATCATCAATCTATTGGGAGATAGGTTTACAACCAATAGAATGTTTTGGAATAGAACAAGACAACTTATATATTCCGATGAATATGTGAGGGTAGATCTCGCCAATGGAAATCAGATAGAAGGTATCGAGGGATTTGAGAGTAACGAACAGATGACCCGGTTTGAGTTTAAGAAGTCTATGGCAAACTTTTTACTGCAAGACGGAGAGATGGTCAACTCAAAGGCTTCTTCCGGAACATCTTCTGCTTCTACCACTCCTACGGACTCTCTTCCTAAAAAGAAAGAGGAGAAAAAACTTAAACATAAGTCCGATATTAACACGACGACCAATTAAGTCAAGACTTATCAGGAAGAGCCATGATTTATCTTTACATTTTTATTTGCATCTTATTTTCAGCCTTTTTCTCCGGGATGGAGATTGCTTTTGTCTCATCGGACAGGCTACGTATAGAGTTAGACAAATCTTCTTCCAACCGTATTGGACGGCTGCAAACACTTTTCTTTAACAATCCGGGACAGTTTATTACCACAATGCTTGTGGGGAATAATATCGCTTTGGTCGTTTTTGGTCTCCTTATGGCTCAGCTTTTGGAGCCTCCTCTTTCCCGTTTTATTTCCAATCCGTTCCTTGTTGTCCTTGCTCAGACACTTATCTCTACGGCGATCATTCTTGTAACAGCAGAGTTTATACCTAAGGCTATTGCTAAAATCAATCCCAACTGGAGCTTGAGATTTTTCTCTTTCCCCCTTGCTCTGATCTACATCATCCTCTATCCTATCGCAAAGTTTTCCGCTCTCTTGTCCAATCTGTTGCTGTTCCTGTTCGGAATAAGAAAGGACATGAGTGCAGAGGTAAAGCTCGGCAAAATAGATTTGGACAATTATATAGAGATAAATCAAGGCGACACCTCTGCAGGTAAAGAGACTACGGTAGGAGGAGTAAAGATACTACAGAATGCGATAGACTTTTCCGACATTCACCTAAGAGATTGTCTGATCCCTCGCAACGAGATTGTTGCTGTGGAAGAAAACACCACAAGGCAAGAGCTTTTAGAGTTGTTTATCTCTTCCGGATTCTCCAAAATAATAGTTTATAGAGATACAATAGACGACATCATCGGCTATATACACTCGGTGGAAATGTTTTCCGAGCAGAGAGGAGACTGGAGAGAGAGCATCCGATCTACGCTTTACGCTCCAGAAAGTGTACTTGCTCAGAAGATGATGAAGAAGCTCATGCAGGAAAAGATGAGCATTGCCGTTGTTGTGGATGAGCTTGGAGGCACAGCCGGAATAGTTACACTCGAAGATCTTTTGGAAGAGATCTTTGGTGATATAGAGGATGAGCACGACACTCTATCGGTTGTGATGAAGAAGATCGGAGATAACGAATACATCTTTTCGGGGCGTGCCGAGATTGATGACATTAACGATAAATTTGATCTTGATCTGCCTACCTCTCCGGACTATCTTACCATAGCCGGATTGATATTGGATCATCATCAATCCCTGCCCAATAGAGGAGATGCTATCTTCTTGGAACCAAGCTTTAAGTTTAATATTATAAGAGCGACAAAAAATAAAATAATGTTGGTACGTTTGACCATAGCTAATTCCCCTGAATAGTGTAGCTATACAGTAAAAAATATGTACCTTTGTTCCTCGTAAATCATGTAAATTAAAACTATAATATCATTATATGGCAACATTAGAGAAAATCAGAAGTAAGTATGCAATCTTGCTCGTTGTACTATTGGGCTTGGCTATGCTTGCATTTGTACTTGGAGACCTTTTCAGAGGAGGGTCTGCTTTGTTTCAAGACAGCCAGATGGTTGTATTGAGTGTAAATGGTGAGAATGTCAAGATTCAAGATTTTGAAAAGAGGGTGGAAGAGACTACTGAGAACTACAAGATGTTCAGTGGAAACAGAGAGCTCACAGAGGCAGACTACCAACAGATTCGCAATCAAGTCTACTCTATGATCATCATGGAGAATGTTTTGAATAGCGAAGCCGAAAAGATAGGTCTTACCATCTCTCCGGAAGAGGTTTACGATCTTGTTCAAGGTGAAAACATTTCTCCTCTTATCCTACAATCTCCGATGTTTAAGGATGAGCAGGGCAACTTTGACAGAAATGGATTTATCGAGTTTAGAAAGTCTATTGGAGAGAAGCAAGTAAATGAAGCATCTCCCGAACTTCGTCAGCAGTTGCTACAATACCGTGCTTACTGGTTGTCCATAGAAAATCAAGTCAAAGAGTTTCGCTTGAATGAGAAGTACGATGCTCTTTTGACCAAAGGAATTGTTGCAAATAAGCTGGATATAGCAGCTGCAACCACAGAAGAAAAAGAGATTGCAACCATCGCTTATGTTGCACAAAACTCTTTTGCAATGGCGGACTCTCTTGTTTCTGTCTCTGATGCAGAGATGAAAGAGTACTACAACACTCACAAAGAGATGTTCAAAGTGCCTGCATATAGAGTGGTTGACGTGATTTACTCTACTCTTCTTCCGAGTGAAAAAGATAAGGAAGACACAAAGAAAGATATAGAAGATGCTGCGGCAGAACTTGCTCAAGGAGACAACTATGACGATATCATCTCTTCTTATTCAGATATGAAGTATATCGACTCATACCTTTCAGAAGGTCTCCTTTCTTCGGAATACTTCTACACTGGAATGTTGGACGAGCTGAAGAGTGCAGAGGTTGGTGCCGTACTGCCGGTACATCACAACAGCGGTACATACGCAGTGGCAAAGCTTGTTGGCAGGAAAGTGGCTCCGGATTCAATATTCATCCGCCATATTCTACAACCTTCAACAGCCGAAGGCACTAAGGTTATAGACAGCCTTTTGAATGTATTGGGTTCTACTCCGGCAGCTTTCTCGGATCTTGCAGCACAGTTCTCTCAAGATCCCGGCTCTAAAGACAACGCAGGCGAACTTGGTTGGGTAACAGAGGTACAAGCCTTGCAATCGTTCGGTGAAGAGTTCCGCGATGCTCTTTTCTCTGCTCAGATCAATAAGCCATTCAAGTTCACATCTCGTTTTGGAGAGCACATCCTTTTGGTCGATAAGGCTACAGCTCCGGTCAATAAGTATAAGGTGGCATATCTTTCAAAGAGTGTAGAGCCCGGAACAGAGACATATACTAAGGCATACAACGATATCAGCTCATTCAAGGCTGCTTACAATAAGGCAGAAGGTATAGATACAGCTGCCATCAACAAGGGTTATCAAGTGCTTTACAACATGGAAGTTTACCCATCATCTTCTGCTATTGCTCAAAATATCCAAAGCAGTAGAGAGCTGGTGCGCTGGGCATTCAATAATCCTAAGGGATCTATCTCCGACATTAAAGACTATGACGATAAGTTCGTAATGGCTGTTGTACGCAAGGAGATACCTCAAGGTTACAAGCCGTTTGAAGAATCGAAAGAAGAGATTCGTCCGGTATTGTTGAACGAAAAGAAGGTTGAAAAGCTCTTCGCACAGTTGAAGTCTGAAAATCCTCAGTCTTTGGAAGCATTTGCAGCTGCTCACTCTCTTCCGGCAGACACTTTGAAACATTTGGGCTTTGCAAGTACCAGAATAGACGGTGTCGGTTTTGAACCTGCTCTTAATGCTGTGGCAGCTTCTGCTCCGCTCAATAAGGTTCTTCCTGTAAAGGGTATGAACGGCGTTTATGTAGTGAAGGTTGAAGAGAGAGTACCTAATATCAACTCTCCTCTAACCGGCGCAAGCGCAGGAGATCTTATCCAAGCCAACCTTCAGTCTAAGGTAAGAATGCAGGCTTTGAGACTGCTCATGTCTAAGATGGATGTTGTTGACAATAGAGTACGCTTCTATTAAACAGCAATAAAGACATAGATAAAACAGAAAGGGGATCTTTTATCAGCTTACCTGATCGAAGATTCCCTTTTTTATACCCTTATTCTACTTATTTGTTATGAACAAAATTCTACTCTTTCTACTCCTTCTTTCTTTTCCTCTGCTTTCTAATGCGCAGAGCCGGGAGCAGGACGACACTCTATCCGTTACCGATACTCTTCCCGAAGGTGATATGTCCGACCTGTTGGACTTTCTGGGTGTCCGTCTCTACAAACTGAAAATCTCTTCCTCCTTGCCCCTGACTCATCCCAAGGCGATACTTATTGAGAAGATCGAAGGAGGCTCGGTAGCGAGAGACACGATCTCTTTCGCCGACATTTTGGCACATCGTTCCCAAAATGATCTATATACATCTTACCCTCTTTCCGGACTTGGGCAGATTTCAAAGAATAAAGATGGAAAAGCCACGTTAAAAGTGAGCTTCAATCTGCCCATACTCAAGCAAGATGCCACTCGTGAACTGAAAGTTGACGAAAAGCAGGCAAAAGACTATATCTTTTTCTCCGTCGCTCATGCCTATCCGAAGTTTGAACGCGGAGTCTTTACACCTTTATTTGTTTTCATTCCTCCCCTCTATATGGAGGACGGATTCGGTTCCTACTGCGCCATCAATTATAGCAAAGTTCCGCCCATTGAGTGGAAAACCAAGTTTGGATTGGACAACTACATCATATACTCCTTTCTGTTCGATAGGGTAGAGCCGTAGAAAGATTATCGGTAGAAAATTGCCTCTCATTTAAGATAAAGGCAGCCCTCACTGTTATCCCACTATCATAATCATAAAGACCATGTTTAGATTATCTGCTAAACATGGTCTTTTTCTTTCTTGAATAGGTTAGAAAGTTAGAAGCAAGGCTTGCTCTCTTCGCTTCACACTTTGCTCTCTCCACTTCATGCCTTGCTTTCCAATATTCAAAGCTCGGTTTTTACCTATCAAGCCTTGAACTACACTTCTGTAAGGCATCAATCTTTCTTTTATACGTGTATGGAACACTTTTCATTCGTGTTTAAGTTAGAAATAGAGAAAACACAAAGCTATCTCATAAAAGGGTAGAAAGTATTGATAAACCATCTAAAGCTTACTTTCTGATACAATAGCCTTCGTTGGATTTTGATAATAACAGATATATTATATACCTTTGATGCATGGTTTAATTAAAAATTTAGTTCTATGGATAGCATACTATCTATAAAAGGGTTGCATTTTGCTTATCAAGGCAACCAAGTCCTTCGAGGAGTCGATATGGAAGTGCCTCAAGGATCCGTGTTTGGCTATCTGGGAAAAAACGGAGCGGGAAAATCTACCACCATAAGGCTGTTATTGGGGTTGCTTCCGATAGGGAGAGGGGAGATTTTTTTTCGAGGTGTTAATCTTAAAGAGTCTCCACTCCTTCTGCGCTCTTTCTCCGGTAGTATGATAGAACACCCATTTTTTTATCCATTTCTGACCGTATCGGAAAATCTGAACTACCTTGATACTATATTCGGGATGGGCAAACAACGAAAAGAGGAGGTATTGTCCCTAATGGGGCTCAGTGATCATGCCGACAAGAAAGCCCTTTCTCTTTCATCCGGATTGAAGCAGCGTCTTGGTCTGGCCATGTGTCTGTTCAATCGCCCGAAGATGTTGATTCTTGACGAGCCTCTCAATGCGTTGGATCCCCAAGGGATATATGAGTTAAGATTGATCTTGAAGCGGCTGAACCGGGAAGAGGGTGTAACCATATTCCTTTCGAGCCATATCTTGGAGGAGTTGGAGAAGCTGGCAGACCACGTCGCCATCATTCACGAAGGCAGAATACTTTACCAAGGGAATATTGACGGTCTGACAAGAAAACAGCCCGACATCGTAAGTTTTAAGGTCAATGATACCTCTGTCATCACTCGTCTGGGGTATGACTCCAACTTTTCTTTGCTGGGCGTTCATGATTCAAATCATGTGGAGTTTGAGATCGGGAACGAAAATGAATTTGCTCGCCTGATAGCTTCCATGTCGAAAGACGGAATCTCTATATACAACATAACCCACAAAGGCTCTGCTCTCGAAAATGCTTTTATCCACCTTACAGAATAGATAGTTATGAAATCCAAGCTCTCTCTTTCGGCTCTATGCGGAGCCGAGATCTATAAAGTTTTTCACAACAGGATCATTGTTTCCTGTCTGTTATCCCCTTTGCTCGTCTACCTGCTTGCACTTATCTATATGCTCTATAAGGGACGGAGTGGACTTTTTGACTATGAGATGCCTCAGTATGTCGGTAATCCATGGATGATGATCTGGTCTCGCCAAAGCCTTCCTATCCTTTCGTTGATGCTGCCACTGGTTGTAACAGTTGTATCTTACCTGCTTTGTGAGATAGAGTTTCAGAATGACAACATCAGGTCTCTCTTTTCTCTGCCTGTTACAAAGTGGAAGCTCTATCTGTCTAAAGTGCTTGTGCTATTTTTTCTGATCGTAATAGTGTCTGTTATTACGTGGGCAGGCTTCATTTTGGGCGGGTATCTGTTAGGTTTTTTTATGCCGGCATATCCATTTGCAGAGTATGCTGTTTGGTTGCCATCGCTACAAATTCTCTCAAGGATCTTGCTGGCTTCATTCTGTGTCGGGATGATAGAGTTGGTTTTCAGTTTGTGCTTCCGAAACTTTACGCTACCGGTTATTTCATGTATTCTTTTGACAGGTATTGCAATCTTTGTTACGAACGAACCGATTGGCTCTTATCTGCCATTTGCAACCTATACTTACATTGGCTCAGTACGTCCGATAGAAGAACTGATGGGATACGATATGCGAGACATCGCCAACCTGATACTCTTGGGAGGAGGGATGGTGTTGGGATACATATATTTCACACCGGAAAAGAGGCGCTTGCTGTCTTAAGAAAATATAGACCTTCGGATAAAAAAAGAATAAAACCTAAGGACTTAATAATAAGAGAATAACATCGATTCAACTTATGTAAAAGGATCGGATAAGAAATGAGCGATGTTTTCTTGCCTTCATTGTTTTGCGGAATTACAAATATTGCTTACTTCTTGTCTGAAAAGGCTCTCAATTCTCTATGAAAAACATCTGAAACAAAAAGAAATTTGTCTTCTCAGAGAAAGAAATAGTTTATCTTCTCCTTATAACGGACTTGATGTTGTACCTTTGTAAATGTGAGTTCTCAGCCTTAAAAAGCAATTCGAAGAAGGGACTCAATACAATTAACAAATTGATGTATAATATGGAGAAAGCTCGTTCAAAACGAAATCGTACTATAATTTTATCAGAAACCGAACGTGTAGCGTTAAGACAGGATTTATCTAAACTAACAAGTAAATCTTTGGTTGATGACGTTCTTGATAAAACGTTTAATCAAGATCTATTTGAAGCCATTGAGTACTTTCCTAAGCATTTTGCAGACCTCCTTATTATTGACCCTCCGTATAACCTTTCAAAAGATTTTGCAGGGTTCAAGTTCAAAGCAACAGATGATAATAGCTATATTGAATATGTGAGAAGCTGGTTGCCTAAAGTATTGGAACTTTTAAAGCCCAATGGTAGCGTGTATGTATGTTGTGATTGGAAAAGTTCTAGTGCAATTTATCAGGTATTGAATGAGTATGCTATTGTCAAAAACCGTATTACATGGCAACGCGAAAAGGGACGCGGAGCTAAAACAAACTGGAAGAATGCAATGGAGGATATATGGTTTGGAGTTCTTAAGGAAAAAGACTATTTCTTTGATGTTAAATCTGTTATGCAGAAAAGAAAAGTGGTTGCTCCCTATAAGATTGAAGGCAAGCCTAAAGATTGGGAAGAAACTGAAGAAGGAAACTTCCGGCTCACTTATCCATCTAACTTTTGGGATGATATTAGTATTCCATATTGGTCTATGCCAGAAAATACAGACCACCCAACTCAAAAGCCAGAAAAATTGATTGCTAAGCTAATTCTGGCTTCTTGTCCCAAAGGAGGGATCGTACTCGACCCTTTCCTTGGAAGTGGAACAACCTCAGTCGTTGCAAAAAAACTAGATAGACACTATTGCGGTATTGAAATCAACGAGGAGTATGCCTTATTAGCTATAAAACGTTTATACATGGCTGAAAATGACAAAAACATTCAAGGCTACTGTGGTGGTGTTTTTTGGGAGCGCAATACATTAAATTTTCAAAGAAAATCCCAACAGGGAGCGAAGTCACCAAAGAAAGCTAATATAACTCAATCATTTAAAGAGACATTATTCTAATTATGAATCAGATAATAACTGACTTTATTGAGTATGTCCAAAATGACATGCCTACACGTAACAAGGAAAGAGCCCAGCAAGAAACTCAGCAACGCTTCGGAATGACAAAAGATGGTAAGGTTTATTATACCAATCACTTTGCTGTTAGATTTTGCTATTCTAAGAATGGGTCTTTCTCAAATACTGTACTTGCTCTGTCTAAACTGCAGAAGTTTGATCATATCCCATTCTTTGTGGTATTGATAAAAGGGAATCAAGACAGTGCCTTATTTCTTGCAAACTCTTCATTACTTCAGAAAATCAGCCACAGTTCTCAGGAACTGAGGAAGAATAATATCAAGGGCAGTTTTAATGGGTCTGATATTATAAAGAGATATAACGACATTCCTAATGATTCGGAGCATGTTGGGCAATTATTTGCGATTCATGAAGGTTTTACATGGGATGAAAATCTTGAAAGATTGGTAGAGGCGACATTGGAAATCAAGCCACATAAAGAGAAATTCAAGCCCAACGAAAGACAAATTGAAAACCTATTTTCTTCTGTGAATAGAGCAAAGGAGTTTGTCAAATCTAAAGATTATGAGATTCTGAAAAAAGATCTAGATAAGCGTGTTGAGCGTAATCTGAAGGCTATACTTGTTGCATCTCGTATTGAAAATGTAAACATTCGAGGACGCTTGATTGAATATATTATCACAACTAAGAATAGCACAGTTTTAGAAGACCTTCGTTATATTGAGAGTCAATTGCCAGTATATGATACTAGAAATGGTTTGGGTGACTATGTTTTGGAATTTTCCGACAGGAAGACATACACAGATATCAAAACCAAAATAATGTATCTTGATTCGAATCCAAAAGCTTATAATGTGGATAAGTTCTTGGAATGCATGAGCGAAAAGAATTCTGTGTTTATGTTATATCTCATTGGTATTAATGAAAATGGTTTGGTGAATTGTGTACTTTGCTCTGTATATGATAAGCAAATTATAGATGCAACAATTTTACAATTCCATTGGGCTGGACGTGCAACAAGAGGAGTTGCTCAGTTCAAAGGAAGCGATCTTTCAGATATTATTCTTGCTAATAATTTCAACAATGACATAAACTCAGATCAATGTAATTCTTTTTTACAGAAACTTCTTGATAGATAGCAACAATAAATACAACTCCCGACATTGAGTTACATCCATTTACCAGAGCTTGCTTCTATCAATCAAAGTGTTGAGGGCTTTCTACTACTCCTCTCCTATCCTAACTGTTCCATTAAGTCTAAGATGAGAAGTTCATAGCAGAGAAAGTCTTGAAATATGAGATTAGAAGAGTAGAGACTTGCTCCGTTCCTAATGATTTTGTTAAAAGATAATGATTTTATATTAGGATAGTCTCCTATTAGCTTTATTGCCTACTCCTGAACTTGATGAGAGCATTGGAGTAAGTATATAGTCTTTGAGATTTGGTATTCAAAGTTCTATCTGTCCCATTTGGAGCAGGTTTAATTTCTACCATTTGCCATTTCTGTTTTGGATTTTTTATTGTTCTCTAATCATGGCTTTAGAGTAATTGATACCCTTTTCGGAGTAAAGTCAAGGAGTAAGTAGCATGAGATGTTTATGTGGTACTTCATCTTTTCTCATACTTTACATTTCCGTCCTCTGTATAATAAAATTTAAGGGCTGACCTCTCATAAAGAAGTCAGCCCTTAACAGTTTCTTTGCCGTAATACGAAAAGTCTTTTCGTTCTATCTGTGTCAATCAATGTACAGAACGATACTTAAGAGTATGGATGCGCTTGCAACAACGAGATATATTCAGGACTTAGAGGGCCTTTTGCTTCCCTTGTAGATGAGTACGGCAACAATTATGGCAGCTATTCCCATGAAGATGTAACCTAAAAGGTGGCTGTTCTTCATGACATAGTCCATAAGTTTGTCTTGTGGAACAAATGAAGCAAAGTAGTAGCCCATGGCTGCAAGAATAGCGTTCCAAACACCTGCACCGATAAAAGTATAGAGGATGAACTGTGGAAGTTTCATCTTGGCAAGTCCGGCAGGAATGGAAATGAGTTGGCGAATACCTGGAACAAGCCTACCCATAAGGGTCGAGATGATTCCGTTTTTATAGAAGAAACTTTCCGCTTTCTGTACTTTGGCTTCATTGATAAGGCACATTGCTCCTATGCGGCTATTGGCAAATCTGTAAACTATTTTTCGTCCGAGAAAGAGAGCCAGATAGTAGTTGATGAGAGCTCCGATCGTAGCTCCTATTGTTCCGAATAAGACTACAAGATAGACATTGAGTTCACCTGTTGCAGCTGCTTTATATGCGGCAGGAGGTATAACCACTTCGGAAGGGAACGGTATGAAAGAGCTCTCGATGATCATCAAGAGAGTAATGGTAAAGTAGTCCAAAGACTCTAATGCCCATTGAAATAGAGATGCTGTATCCATTGTATGGTGTTGTCTGTTTTATTCGATCGGAGTCAGCTTTGCATAGCGGGCTATGAGTAGCTTTTCTCCTTCGGTATCAAATATGATTTTTATTTTTATTCCATGATCGCTCTGAACCATCTCTTGAACGGTACCATCCCCAAAGATATGATGATTGACGCGATCTCCTTCTTTGTAGGAGAGTGCTTGCGTAGTGGCTGCTTGGGGAACGTTTTTGAGGGGTTCCAGCTTTTTCTCTCGTGTTATGGCTTTTGCAAGAAATGAGGGAGAGTGTTTCTCTTTCCTGAATTTGAGATCGCTCTCGTTGTTGATGAACTTTTCATCAAGGTCGTACAAGAATCTGCTGGGAAAAGATTGTACATACTTGCCGTAGCTGCTACGAGAGTATGCAAAAGAGATACAACACTCGATCTTGGCTCTTGTGATAGCCACATAGAGCAGTCGTCGCTCCTCTTCCACTCCGTTTATGGTATCAATGCTCCGTTCGGACGGGATAAGTCCATCTTCTACGCCTACTATAAACACATAGTCATACTCCAACCCTTTGGAGGTGTGCATGGTCATAAGTGTTATTTTAGGGGCATCATCTTTCTCGTCTTGGTCTCTATCCGTATAGAGAGCAACCTCTTGCAGATACTCTTCCGGTGTGGGTGCTTCCACACCTTCATCCTCCTTCAGAGCCGTATATTCGTCCATCGCATTGAGCAGCTCCGAAATATTCTGCTTACGATCTTCTCCCTCTGCCGTTTTATCGGATTCCAGCAGACTGTACAGTCCGCTTTTGTGAAGGATATTTTGTGTTAATTCCAGCAGGGTGGCGCTTGCAGCCTCTGTCTTAAATCCCAAAATCATATCGGCAAAGGCTCTAAACTTCTTTACGGCGGCCGGTTTGAGGGCATTGCAAAAGTCGGGCTCATTGACAATGGCATTCATATAGGAGCACTCTTTTTCTTTGGCAAACGTGTGCAACTGCTCGAAAGAGGTTGCTCCTATACCTCTTGCCGGCATATTGTAGATGCGTCGGAAGGCTTCGTCATCATCCATATTGACCAACAAGCGAAGGTATGCGATAACATCTTTCACCTCTTTGCGTTCGTAGAAAGACATCCCTCCATATATCCTTAGCTTGATGCCCAACACTCTTATCTGGTCTTCCAATATACGGCTTTGAGCATTGGTACGGTAGAGGATGGCTATATCTTCCGGATCTACACCGCTTTGTATAAGGTGCAGTATCCTTGCCCCTACTGCTTGTGCCTCTATGTTGGCAGAGTAAGATGAAATAAGAGTGGTTTTCTGTCCCGGTCCTTTCACGCTTACTACCTCTTTCGGGATGCGTTGTGTGTTTTTCTCTATGAGTCCGCTTGCCAAATCTACGATATTGGAAGTGGAGCGGTAGTTCTTTGTGAGCTTGAAGAGTGCGGCATTCTCAAAAGACTTCCGGAAGTTGAGTATGTTGTCTATCCGAGCTCCTCGAAATGAGTAGATGCTTTGACTATCATCGCCGACAACGCAAACCATACAGTCTTCACCACACAAAAGCTTCACAATCTGATGTTGCACCCTGTTGGTGTCCTGATACTCATCTACGAGTATGAACTTATACCGCTCTTGGAGCTCTTCCCTTACTTCCGGATGGTCATTGAGAAGCCTGTAAGTATAGAGTAGGAGATCATCGAAGTCCATTGCATTGGCAGCAATACACCTTTCGGAATAGAGCAGAAAGATATCTTTTATCCTTGGCATCTGACGCTTTCTGTCCGCATCTGTCAAAACAGGAGAAAGGGCATACTGCTTGGCAGATACCATGTTGTTTTTTGCTCCCGATATGATGCTCTGAACGGTATTGGGCTTATACTGCTTCTCATCCAGCTTCATATCTTTTATGATACTCTTGATGAGAGCGCGAGAGTCTGCCGTGTCATATATCGTGTAAGAGGAGGTGAAGCCGATATGGGAAGCGTAGTGTCTTAGAATACGAGAGAATATAGAGTGAAATGTCCCCATGGGTATCATCTGCGCCATACTCCTGCCAACGGTAGAAGCTATACGCTCTCGCATTTCTCTGGCTGCCTTGTTGGTAAAGGTAAGTGCCATAATGCTGTAAGGAGCGTAGCCTTGTGCTATCAGGTATGCCACCTTGGTTGTCAGCACACGGGTCTTACCGGATCCTGCTCCTGCAAGTATCAGGGAGTGTCCTTGACAGTATAGCACAGCTTCTCGCTGCTCATTGTTGAGAGTTTCGAGAGAGGATTCTATATTCATAACTCTTTGTTTAGAAAGTATGCCGTGTGAGATTTGGAGAGTACTTCCGGAGCAGTCATCTCTTCCGGAGTACCTTGAAAGATGATTTCTCCGCCACCCGTACCTCCTTCCGGGCCAAGGTCTATGATATAGTCTGCGGACTTTATCACGTCTAAGTTGTGCTCTATCACAACCACCGTGTTTCCTCTGTCCACAAGGCTTTGGAGGATGTTCAGAAGCATTCTTATATCCTCGAAGTGAAGTCCCGTGGTGGGTTCGTCCAGGAAATAGATCGTCTTTCCCGTATCTCTTTTGGAGAGCTCTGTTGCCAGCTTGATGCGTTGGCACTCTCCTCCGGATAGCGTTGAAGAGGGCTGACCAAGCTTGATGTAACCGAGTCCCACATCTTGCAGAGTCTTTATTTTTTTTAGGATCGACGGATTGTTTTCAAAGAACTCCACAGCCCTATTGACTGTCATGTCCAAGATGTCGGAGATGGATTTTCCTTTATACCGAACTTCAAGCGTCTCCCTGTTGTAGCGTTTTCCCTTGCACGCTTCACAAGGTACGTAGACATCGGGCAGGAAGTTCATCTCTATGGTTTTGTAGCCATTGCCTTTGCAGGTTTCGCACCTGCCGCCCTTAATATTAAATGAGAAGCGTCCCGGCTTGTAGCCGCGCATTTTACTTTCGGGGAGTTCCACGAAGAGGCTGCGTATCAAAGTGAAAATCCCCACATAGGTTGCGGGATTGCTTCGGGGCATTCTGCCGATGGGGCTCTGGTCCACGGCGACTACCTTATCTATATATTCCAGTCCCTCTATCTCCTCATAGGGCAGCGGGGCAGTCTGTGAGCGGTAGAAGTGTTGGCTTAGAATGGGGTAGAGGGTAGAGTTGATGAGAGAAGACTTTCCGCTTCCCGACACTCCGGTGATACAGGTCAATGTCCCGATGGGAAGGCGCATGGTATCTCCTTTGAGATTGTTGCCCGTAGCGCCTTTCAGCACCAAGAGTTCCCCCGAACCTTTTCGGCGAGAGGCGGGCACTTCTATCCTCTTTGTTCCTTTGAGGTATTGGGCGGTGAGAGTATCCTGTTCGAGCATCTCTTTCGGCGTGCCGGCAAAGACCACTCGTCCGCCTTTACGTCCGGCTCCGGGGCCCAGGTCTACGACATAGTCTGCCTCCAGCATCATATCTTTGTCGTGCTCGACGACGATAAGAGAGTTTCCCTGATCTCTAAGATTCTTGAGGGAGTGAATGAGCTTTACGTTGTCTCTCTGATGCAGACCGATGCTCGGTTCGTCCAGGATATAGAGGACATTGACCAGCTTGCTTCCGATCTGAATTGCCAGGCGTATGCGTTGGCTCTCTCCGCCGCTCAGGGATCCGGAGGAGCGGTTCAGGCTCAGATAATCCAAGCCGACGTCAAGAAGAAAGTCCGTTCTGGCATCTATCTCTTTGATGATCTCTTCTGCGATGGTCCACTGTCTGCTGTCGAACTTTGTTTTCAGGGACTTTATCCACTCTTTGAAGTCGGGCAGATGCAGCGAGGATACCTCCATGATGTCTTTGCCGTCTATCTTAAAGTGGAGGCTTTCGGTTTTCAGCCGTTTGCCCATGCAGAGCGGACACTGCACATGAGTGCTGAACTGCTCTGCCCACTTCCTTGCCGCGTGCGACTCTTCCATCTCCGCATACCGGTTGATGTACTCTGCAAGTCCGTTGTACTCCAGCAGCTTTTCGGGCAACATCCCGGAGGGGATCTCTTTGGGTCGGTTCAGCGTGTAGTTTGTTCCGTTCAGGATATCGTCTATCAGCTCTTCGGGCAGCTCTCCCACGGGGTCGTCTATGGAGAAGCCGTGGTGTTCGCATATCGCCATGAGCTGTGCAAAGATCATGTTCCGCTTGAGTTTTCCTATCGGCTCTATTCCTCCGTCCCGGATGCTCAGCTTCGGGTTGGGGAATATCTTCTCTGCCTGCAAGGCTGTTACCTGCCCGAGGCCTTTGCACTTCGGACAGGCTCCCCGGGGCGAGTTGAAAGAGAAAGAGTGGGGTGCCGGCTCGGAGTAGGAGAGACCCGTGGTGGGGCACATGAGCGAGCGGGAGTAGTAGTGTGGCGTGTCGGGGTCGTCGAAGGTTATGACCACCATCTGATCTTTCCCCTGCTTGAGAGCGGTGCGGACGCTCTCCTTTATCCTGCTTTCGGAGCTGTCGGAGACTTTTATCCGGTCTATCACTACTTCAATTCTGTGGATCTGATACCTCGAAAGTGCCATGTTGCGTTCTATCTCTCTCATCTGCCCGTCTATCCGGACATTGAGGTAGCCTTTTTTGCGCAGCTGCTCCAGGAGTTCGCGGTAGTGTCCTTTTCTGTCTTTCACGACGGGGGCGAGGAGATAAATCTTTTGCTCGGCGAAGGCGGAGCATATCGAGGAGACGATCTGCTCTTCGGTGTAGCGCACCATGGGTCTGCCGGTGTTGTAGGAGTAGGCTGTGGCGACGCGGGCGTAGAGGAGGCGGAGGAAGTCGAATATCTCCGTTGTGGTGCCGACGGTGGAGCGCGGATTTTTGTTCGTGGTCTTCTGTTCGATGGAGATCACCGGGCTGAGCCCTGTGATTTTGTCCACATCCGGACGCTCCATGTTGCCGAGAAACCCTCTCGCATAGCTCGAAAAGGTCTCGATGTAGCGCCGGCTTCCTTCGGCGAATATGGTGTCGAAAGCGAGGGAAGACTTCCCGCTGCCGCTCAGTCCGGTCAGGACGCAGAGGGAGTTGCGGGGCAGATCCGCGTCTATGTTTTTCAGGTTGTGGACACGCGCACCGCGCACTTGGAGCACGCCGTGTTCTATTCTGTCTGTATCTCTTCTCTTGTCAAGCTCTTTCATGGAGGGAAAGTGTTCCGAATAAACGCAGCAAAGATACGTTTTTCCGAGAAGCTTTCCAATCTTCTCCGGTGCCTCCGAAGCGGAAAGAAAAGCACTCTTTTCGGCAAGATTCCGGTCGAAAGCAAGGCTCAAAAAATTAGAGATTTTTAACGCAGAGCGCGCACCCGAAATTCATTACGAGGGAGCCGGAAAAAGAGGTGTGCGCACGGAAGAAAATTTTTGTGCGCACAGAAAAAAATTTTCGTGCGCAAGAAAAAAAATTTTCGTGCGCACAAAAAAATATTTTCGTGCGCACGAAAATCCGGGCTTTTTGCCGACCCCCTCGCAGCCCAGTACTGATCCCGTTTCTGAGAGACAGGCAAAAAAGCCGTTTTTTCTCCGAAAAGGGAGGGTGGCGGACCGGAAAAAATGTGCTAACTTTCTCGCGTGAAAAACAAATTATTGTTGAACCTATGTTAAAATATGTGCATTATGAAGTGTTCCGTAGAGCTGAGTTATTACCCCCTCGGCAATGAGTTCAAACCGGCGGTAAAGGCGTTCATCGCAGACCTGAAAACGCATGACGAGATCAAGGTGGAGCCGGGAAGCATATCCACGCGCGTCTTCGGGGAGTATCGCACGGTGATGAGGATACTCACGGAGGCGATGGAGCGCGCTTTCGAGGTGCCGCACTCGGTGTTCGTGATCAAGATCCTGAACATGGACAGAGACAAGTAGGCAGCCGCTCTGCCCGATGAGGACAAAAAAATATTCCCGATAAGAGATTCGCTCCTATCGGGAATTTTTGTCTCCTCGTGCGCCCTCCGGGCACGGCTCGTTACTCTATCCAGCTTCTGATGTCGGCAGGGAGATAGAGCTTGTCGCGCTTGTCCACATAGACCGCCACGGTGGGCATCTCCCGTTTGGAGAGGATCTTTTTCCCCTGCTTCAGCGTGGCGATGTTCGTGTACGCCTCGATCTCCAGCGTCTTCCCCCGCTTGCCTTTCACCGTGAGCGTGGCTTGCCCTTTTTCGTCGGAAGTCAGGCGGAACTTCATCCCTTTGAACACCTCATCGTGCGGGGCAAAGTAGCGGTCGCTCATCGCAGGCAGCTCATCGCCCATGCCCAAGAGCGTAGCCATGTAGCGGTGCAGATCCGTGTTTTGGTTCACGCCCACGAGCTTGTCCACCTCCTCCGGCGTGTACACGGCAAGGAACACCTCTTCCGCCGTGTGCCCGTTGGTGGTGAAGCCGAGCGGTATCCGGGCATGGAAAAAGTGGTTGATGAGTGCCGGAAGAGTGCCCTTGTAGCCTCCGTCGCCTATCTGCTCTTCGGAACGCTCCTCGGCAGGCTTCGGGCTGTTTTTGTACCCTTTGCAATCGGCAAGAAGTGCCAGCTCTTCCTCCGTGAGTGCAAAGCCGGCGTGCTTCTCCACGATGGCGCGAGCTTCGGAGTAGGGGTGCCTGTTCAGCTCTTCGGCAATGAACTCGGAGGTCTTTCGCACTGCGGTCAGAGCCCCGAACAAGTGCTGTCCGCTCGCCGTCGTGTAGGGCACTTCGCGCCGTCCCAAAGAAAATCCGCTGTTGCCGTGATCGGAAGTTACGATGATCACCGTGTTGCCGTCCTTCTTGGCAAACTCCAACGCCTCGGCAAACGCTTTGTCAAACGCGATAAACTCCGTGACGAGTGCCACGGGATCGTTCGCGTGCGCAGCCCAGTCCACCTTGCTGCCCTCGACCATCAGGAAGAATCCGTTCTCCGAACGCTCTCCCGAAGAGAGGCGGCGCAGCGCATCTGCAGTCATCTCCGCAAGAGAGGGAATCTCTGCCGGATCGCGGTCTATGTCGTAAGGGACATCGGCTTTCTCGTAGAGCTGCCACATCCTCGGATTGGTGTCTTTGGAGGCTCCCTCTCTGTCGTTCAGAAAGACACTCACGCCCGACTCGGTGAGATGTTTGCGGTGCTGCTCGGATAGCAGACCGGCACCTCCTCCGATGACGACATCGAGCCGGTTGTGTACCATCTGCGGCACGATCCAATCGTACCTCTTCCTCGAATAAGAGTGCGCCGCGCAGTCCGCCGGAGTGGCGTGCGGAAACTCGCAGGTGAACACCAGCCCGGTCTTTCTGTTGTGCTTGATCCTTGTAGCTTCAAGCAGCGTCATGAGCGGCCTCAAAGATCTGGTCGTATCCACCGGAACAAGGTCGGCTCCCGGAGTGCTCATGGGATAAGTGGAGATGTATCCCGCTCTCGATGGCATCCCGGTCATGTAGCAGGAAGTGGTGGGCGCGGAGTCCCCGATGGGTGCGTCCGAAGAGAATGTGATGATGGTCCCACTCATGTAAGGGTCCAGATGCAGATGCTTGCTCTCCGCATCCATGTACCTCTGATACCAACGCGCTCCCGACACAGCAGAGAGTGAGGTGCCGTCGGCAATCATAAGGATGACGTTCTTGGCTTGCTTCACAGGTTTTCCGTTGGTGGTCTGAGCTGCCGACGGAAAGGATGCCCATACGGAAAGAACACAGACAGCAACCGCTGTCGCAGATTTGAGGGCGAGTCTTATTTTCATTGATGTAGTGTATTTGAGATGAATGTTACTTGACTTCTGAAACGACCTTGGATATTCTGTCTCCTATGCCTATGGTATAACCTTGGGATACGAACACGACACGTCCGAACGTATCGCAAACGGCAAGCAGAGGATACTCGAAAGGAATGGCGGTCTCCGTACCGGTGGTGAGGAGCTTCAGTATGGAGCCGTCCGTGTCTTTGCCCCAGAATGCTTCCGGAAGCAGATCCATCGCAGAAGGTGCTCCGTCTCCCTGCATCTGTTGAAGGACAACGACCGGAAGTGTGAGGCTCTTGCTCTCTTCGTTCCACATGGACTTGCGAAGATCTCTCAAGATGTGGTCGGTAGGCTCATGGTGATCCTTGCCCAGCACCAGTACATAGTAGCCTCTTCCCGTAGAGCTTAGCAGCGTTTTTTTGCTGTCTGTCTTGAGGTCGTGATACAGAGCTTCCGGATTCATGCTGCCGATGACGGATATTGCCGTGGTGTCTCTGTCGAATGCCATTATATTGGGAGTGTCTCCACAAGTGAGCTTGCGGAATGCAACCAATACACCTCCGGAAGCAAGACGTGTCCCGGTGATGATGTAGTTGTTTTCGTATTCCAAAGGATTCTTTACGGTCTCTTTGTAGCTCAGACCGTCTGCCATGTCATAAGTAACAGGCGCACCGGATGGCGAGATGTAGCCAAGAGAGAAGTTGTAGTAGTACTTCGGATCTGAAAGATAGGGCAGCGGTGTATAGTCGAGCCTGATCTTGCATGTGCCCGCTTTGTCCGGATTCACTTTGCTCTCCTCTTCCGGAGCTATGGCAAAGAGCTTGTAGCCGCCATCTTCGGTGTAGATCTTGGAGACGCCGATGGTGCCGTCGTATTCCGAAAGCACGCCTGCCGCACGGCACAAGCGCACAAAGGTAAATGCCAAACTGCGGACATCCCCCACCTTGTGAGAGAGTACCGTTGCCGGAGAAAGCGGATGACGGATGGGGTTATACTGCTCGTCCACTTTGAATGTACGAAGATAAGAGACTATCTTCTCGGCTCTCTCTGTTGCGGAAAGAGCAGTCCAAGATGCTTCTTTCTCCGAACTTTCTGTGGCGTTATCGGCAAAGATGACCTTCAAGGCTTCGTTGAGAGTCTCTTGTACGGGGAATAGCTGTTCGGTGCCGACACGAGGAGAGAGGAGATACTTCACCTCTTTGTCGGATGTTCCGCCTTTATAATGTTTCATGACATCGGTCAGCACATCGTACGGAACGTCATGCAGGTCTTTCTTTGTGAGCGAAGAGAGAAGCAGAAGTCCGAGTTCCCTCTGTTCGGGAGCAAGGTTCTCCATAAACTTCAGGATAGTATGATGGTGTCCTCTGCTTTCGATATAAACTTTGCTCCAAAGTTCTTTGTTTTTCAGACCGAGCGACTTAAATGTCTCTTCCACCCGGAGAGAGCCGGGGAAGGTCGCGAGGTAGGCCTTTCTGATGGAGTCGTTCTCCACGATGCGGAGAGCACAAGCCCTGATAGCCGTACTGTCGATAGTGTTGGAAGGTGTTACCGCTTCCGGAGGGTTGATGACCCAGTGAAGCTCCGAAGGCATCTCCGCAAATGGTTGGAGGTTCAGCTCCAATGTCTCGCCTCCTGCGCGTACCACGCCCATCGCCATGGCTTCTATTCCGTGCTCCGCTGTGGCAAGCATGTCTCCGATGCCGGTTTCGAGAGCGGCTTCTCCCTTTTCATCCGTAAGAATGTTCGTGATAGGGAAAAACTCCGCATAGTTGTAGAGTCTGAACGATACCTTCACATCTTTTTGCGGAACACCGTCTTTCAACACTTTTACTCTCGCCGGAGCTGTCGGCACATAGAGAGAAGTGAGGTTGAGCTCGGTGTATGTCGGGAACTGCTTCAAGGATGCTTCCGATCCGCTATAAGCACCAAATGCTTTGGTATGCAGCATCATGGCACGGCGTACAGGGGCATCGAACCAGGCGTTGTTGAGTACCGGTGCCGGCTCGCACGCTCCAAGGTAGTACCACTTGCCATCTACCCAAGCCTCTACCCAGGCATGGTTGTCGTCCGTATGCGCCCATCTGGGAGTATAGACCTGTCTGGCAGGAATACCCACCGAACGCAGTGCGGCAACGGTAAAGGTACTCTCCTCACCGCAACGTCCAAGAGCATTTTGCAGAGTGTACACAGGTGAAGAGGTACGTCCGTCGGATGGCTCGTAGGTTACGTGTTCGTTGCACCAGTGATTCACTTCCAGCACGGCATCCATCATGGAT
The DNA here is from genome assembly GCF_000769115.1 of Porphyromonas canoris. Classification (GTDB taxonomy): domain Bacteria; phylum Bacteroidota; class Bacteroidia; order Bacteroidales; family Porphyromonadaceae; genus Porphyromonas_A; species Porphyromonas_A canoris. The sequence continues at coordinate 610,737 of NZ_JQZV01000013.1, forward strand.
AGACCTTTTACTCTGTTCTTTAGCTCTTCGTAGAACAGCTCTCTACTATTGTCCAGAGCTTCGTTATTGACCCGAACGGGAAGTACGAAATGACGAAAAACATCTGCCGGAACAGACTTCCCCCAAGGCATTTCCTCTCTTGCCTTGTAACTGGTCTCTATGTTCTTTACATAGAATGCCGTGCTGTAATCGAGCATATCCGGGGTGATCATATAGCCATACAAAAAGTCCAATGCTTCTTGTACCGGTTGGGACACTTCGCCTGTGGGGACATGGTCGGAAACAGGTAAGCCCAGATAGGAACATTTCTCCTGATAGCTTTTGATGGCTTCATCAAGAATGCTTTTGGGGAAGAGAGCAGAGTCCGTACTCTTCTCTCCGGACTTAGAACATGAAGAAAATGCAGATCCACCCAGCGTAACAAGCAGGATGGAAAGTATTAAAGATAGATTCTTTCTCATATAATGGATTGATTTAGGTTGTTTCTTCTCTATTATTGCGGATGTTCCATTACGCTTCTATCCACCTCTTCCAATACCTTTATAAACGGCGGAAATTTGATTTCGGATATAGGCTTGGAGGTCATGGTGTGTAGAAGCGAGTAGCTGTACTGCGGAGACAAGAGGGTGTCCACTTCGAGGGCAAGTCCTCTCCAGACAAAGCTCTTTCTCCTTTTGTGTATAACGGGAGCATCCGGCTCTATATGTCTGAGATATATAACGAACTCTTCCGGTGTGATAAGGCGTTCTACTTCTGCACTCTTACCCTCCGAAGTGGTACGGAAGAAAGAGTGAAAATAGACGAAGTTGCCGGCTGTTCCGCGTTTCTTGATCTTTGTATTTCCTTTTATGTCCGTATTGAGCATGTACTCGAATATCTCTGTCTCTATACCATAAGGTACATCACCGGTTACCTCTACCTTGAATGTCCTTCGGGTTTCATCGGCTGTTTCATCTCCCACAACGCAGGCAATCTCACGGATGGTCTGCTCTATCTTGGCATCGAAATCACTATTGTTTTGGACGATGCGCAGGTTCGGATGCCCTGTCCAGGCACTTAGAATCTTACCATCCAACTCGCGAGCCAATTCTACCGTCTCTGTTCTTGCCGCATTGTTTTCGATGGTATAGAAGTCTTCCGCTCCGTCTGCCGCTGTTACCATGTGTATTACCGCATCGTATCGGGCATCTCTCAGCATCACTTCCGAAAGGGAGAGTTCGTCCAGCATGGCTTGCCACATATTTGGGTCCATGTATGCAGAAATATCCATGGTACCTCTGTCGGATATGATCAGTACCGGTTTATTGACAGACTTTGCCAGCTCATAGAAGATGTTTTCCATTTGGAGCTGAAACTTCAAGACCGCTTTTTCCGCATTGTAGAAGTAGGTCTTATCGTCCGTAAGGAAGTTGACGGAAGCCGCCGTAAATATCGTGGGGATTTCGGGTAAGGCATACACCAAATATCCTCTTATGGTAAATCGCTCTATGATCTTCGCCATTGCTGTGGTCTTACCGGCGCAAGGCCCTCCCGTGAGCGCTATTCGTACTATATTTTTGTTCATTTTTTATTGACTTTTTTGACCTCTAAAGTTAGCAATATTATTTCACAACAAGAGGGAGATAGCCAATTCCGAATCGGGCTATCTCCCTCTTTTGTCTATTGTGATTTCTTAAGGCAGAGAGCTCAACCTTTCTGCCCCGGAAGAGAACCATTTTGGGGTGAGGAGGTCAAGGTATCTGCTTGAAGCTTTCTGTCTGTACAATAAAAAACTTCCCTTGCAGTCTGAAACTGTAAGGGAAGTCTATGATAACAGCTCCGCAGGGAGCATCTGTTCTTGTTATCTTGGATACTCGTCAGAAACAGTTAGCTTAGCTCTGCCTTTAGCTCTTCTGGCTGCGAGAACTCTACGTCCGTTTGCCGTTGCCATTCTTGAGCGGAAGCCGTGTTTGTTTCTTCTCTTTCTGTTAGAAGGCTGGAATGTTCTTTTCATTGCTTTTTAACTTTTTATGCTGTTTTGATTTGTCTTCTTTTCTTTGGTCGGGCAAAGATAGTCAATTTATTTTAGACTGCCAAGAAAATAGTGCTATTTATTCAAGACCGAATCCGGCATAAACGGCATCATAAGAGCTTTGTACTCCGCTGTGTACCTGTGTCTCTCTACCTCTATGACCAGCTCGGACTCTTCTATTAAACCCTCTCTCTCCTCCATTTTCCATGTACTTAGAAAGCGTTTTACCGGAAGATCCTGTCGACCTCGTATGGCTACTCTCCGGTGTAGTATCAGTCCGCACTCTTGGGCGGCTGCTTCGTACTCCTGTGCCATAGATGCAGGATATATGATGGCAACCTCTCCGTGTCGGCTCAGCATCTGCTTTGCCCTCCGAAACAGAGTGATTGCCGGGAGTGTGATGGCGTGTTTGGCAAGAGTTTTTAACTCGGATGGAGAGCTGTGTGTAGCCGTAAAGTAGGGAGGATTGGAGACAATAAGGTCATAGAGGGGGAAGCGTTCCGAAGAAAAATGTTCTATATCGGCATGGACAAACTGCAGTTTGTCCGGATAAGGAAAACCCTTTCTGTTCTCCTCCGCATCCGCAATGCTCTCTTCGTGTATATCCACTCCCACAACGTTGCTACTGCCGAATCTCTGAGACAGCATCAGTGCCACAATGCCGCATCCGGTGCCTATATCCAGTATGGTATCCGGCTCAAACTGCATTGTGCTGCCAGCAACGGCTCCAAGGATAAGCGCATCCGTACCCACTTTCATGGCACTTCTGTGATGAGCGATGCTGAACTGTTTGAGATGAAATTTCTTGTCCACAATATTGTTTTAGGGTATTGTAACCGGGGCGGATGGTGCAAGGCAGTTTTATGCACTGTTTCCACTCCCGATTTTGTTTGCAAAGCTACAAGTTTTTATTGCTTTTCGGATGTTTTGGCGAGAGTGGATTTTTATATATTCCATCCCGAAAAATGCTCACTTTTTTCGGTCTCTCTATTTTGATCGGAGGGGTTGTTTTCAGAGCACGACCGAATTGTTAAATCAGGACTGTTTTATTAACACAAATTCCGATACTTGTTAAGCAAAAACGCTAAACGAGCATATTGTTTCGGCTTAACGTGTTTAATTTTTCAGTAAACACGTTTACCGATTTCATTGAACACGTTTACCGATTTCGATTAACGTGTTTAGCCGAAATTGATAAAATGCTATATGCCAGTGTTTTATGTGTTTTTACCCTAAAAAGTACCCAAAAAGGCAGATTTCTTTATTAGGAAACGTTTACAGAAATGGGTGTTAAAATTCACACCTGTTAACGCGAAAAACGCCCATGAAATGGACTGAGAAAAAATTTTTTCCAAATTCGAGCTGATTTATATTTGCCTTATTTTTAGGGGATTATCCTCTTCTTGCGATTTGGTTGAGGGAAAAGAGAGCAAAAGTGGAAGAGAGCGGTGGCTCTTCTCTGCACTCTGTTTTTATATAAAAGTGCACGCAAAATCCCCCTATATTTTGGGGCAAAAGGAGCAGAAAAGAGAGACATAAAAAAGAAGCTCCGGTATGAGATTTTTCAATCTTCACACCGGAGCTTTTTCTCCAATATTATGGACGGAAGGGGTTACTCTTTTTTACCGACCTCTTTTAGCAATGTTTCTACTGCTGCTTCCATCTGTGTGTCTTTGCCTTTTAGGGCTTTATCAAAGTCGAGACGCACTTTAACGTCAGGGTGCAGCTCGTAGTTTTCGAGATATATACCCTCTGCGGTCTTGTAACCAACGGCAGGAATACCGAAGTACAAGCTCGGATCTTGAAGCGTAACCCAGTTGACACTCGTCATGGTTCCCGGAACAGGCATACCGACGAGCTTACCTATACCAAGGTGTTTATACACCCATGGTGTTCCGTGAGCGTTGCTGTAGTCCGCTTCACACATGACCATGACAGACTCATGATTCCATCTGCGAGACGGCATTTCGCAGTAATCTTTTCCACGAATCTGCTGTTGCAGATATTTCTTTCCGGTAAAGAATACTTCCAAGTCTTCATGAAGACGTCCGCCACCGTTGTAACGAATATCTATAACGATGCCTTCGCGGTCGTAATAGCGTCCCATCACTTCGGAGTAAACCGTACGGAAGCTTGGGTCTCCCATTGAAGGGATGTGTACATAGCCTAAACGTCCTTTGGATAGCTTATCAACCTCATCGGCACGCTGCTTAACCCATCTCTTGTATAGCAGATCTTCGAGCTGTGAAGAGGAGATACCTTTCACGGTTTCGCTCCAACGCTCTTTGCTCTTAGGGGAGTAGAATGATACGGAAATGTTGCGTCTGATCTTTCCATTAAGGAGAGGGAAGTAGTCTTCGCCTGCCTTGATATCTTCACCATCAATCTTCTCGATGATGTCGCCGGCTTTAACCTTGCTTCTGAAGTTGTCAAACGGACCACCTGTTATCACTTCATCCACAAGCAGACCATCCTTGCCCTTTTCCCAAGAGAGGAATAGTCCGAGCTCCGCAGTAGGTTCGGAAGCTCCGCTTCCTCTGTAACCGGATCCGGTGTGAGAGACATTAAGCTCTCCAAGCAATTCGCTCAGCATTTCGGCATAGTCGTAGTTGTTGGAGATGTAAGGGAGATAGCGAGAGTAGTGTTTGGTAAGTTCGTCCCACTTTACACCGTGCATGCCGGCATCGTAGAAGCGAAGACCTTCTTCACGTTTAACGACATTGAACATATATTCGCGCTCAGCGGCAAGGTCTGTCTTCCATTCAGCCTGGTACGAGATCGGCTTAAAGGTCTCTCCTGCCACGGTCATCTTCTGAGGTTGAGCCCCAAGGATGAAGATCTGCTTGCCCTCTTTGTCCATCTGGAACTGTGCTCCTCCCGAATCCATCTTTCTTAGCAGTTTTGTGGAGCGTTTTCTCAAGTCATAAGACCAAAGGTCGTATCCGCCTTCAAATGCAGAGAGGTAGTACATCTTCTTGCCATCTTTGGTGACGATAGCGTCTCCCAAGGCAGAAGAGTTCGGTGTAAGACGAATGATGCGATCCTCCATGTTGTCGAACTCGATATTGAGATCTTTCTTTTCGGGAGCTTTCTTCTTATCCTCTTCCTTCTTTCCTTTTTTCTCTTTCTTCTCTTTCTCTTCTGCCTCTTTCTTGATGTTCTTTTCTTCTTCCGAGAAGAGTTCAAACTCCTCTTCGTTCATCTTGAACTTGTTGTAGGCCTCTCTGTTCATGAAAGCGATCATGACATCGGACTGAGAACCCCAAGAGGCGTGATTGCGCATACCATAACGTTCGCTGTGGAAGATGATGGCATTGCCGTCCATAGCCCAATGCGGATTCATGTCGAAGTATCCGCTGTTGGTTACATTGAATATCGGTTCTCCGCCTTTGGCACTAACGATACCTATATCATAATAGGGTGCGTGGTTTCTGGCAACGTAAGAAATGGCAAACCATTTGCCGTCCGGACTCCACTCGAAGTTCATATCGCCATCTTCTCCATGCTGTGTAGAACCATCGGTGATCTCTCTTATCTTTCCGCTTTTGAGGTTGTACACGGCAAGTTTTTTACGTCCCAACACGAATGCTACCTCTGTTCCATCGGGAGAGAATGCGGGATGCATCTTCTCTACTTTATTGCCCGGAATGAGAAGTTCTTCCTTAATAATGGTGGCATTGGGGAAGTTCTGCTCGTTCTTGTTTACTATTGTTGCTTTGTAGAGATCCCATTTGCCGCTTCTGTCGCTTGCATATACGATAGAGCGGTTATCTGCTCCGAAGGTTACACTTTGCTCTCCGGAAGGGGTGTTGGTTATTCTCTTTGTTGTGCTGTAATCCACTGATGTTACAAACACTTCTCCTCTGGATACGAAAGCAAGCTGTTTCCCATCGGGAGAGATGCTTGCAGACTGATAGCCTTGTAGAAAAAGACGTCTGTCTTGAACATCGGAGATGTCTGTTGCAACAGATATATTGACCCGTTGGGGCTTTTGTCCCGGAGTCATGGTATATATCTCTCCTGCATATCCGAAGCATAGCTTTCCGTCTTTGGATGTGGAAAGGAAGCGAACCGGATCCCCTTTGAACGATGTCAGAGCCTTGACAGTCTCGCCATTACCATTGATGTCTGTTTCATATACATTCATAGAGCCACCCTTGCGTTCGCTCAGGAAATAGACCTTTTTCCCGTCCGAACTGTATACCGGATCTCTGTCTTCTCCGTCATGTTGGACTACAAATCTGTGCTTTCCACTCTTGAGGTCATATTCCCAAATATCTCTGGAAACAGAGGAAGTGTGATGCTTTCTCCACTCATTCTCGAATCCTTTGAGGTCTTGATACAAGAACTTGCTACCGTCTTTGGAGTATGATACAGCTTCAGCAGGTGTGGAGATAATCTGCTCGGGTCTTCCTCCATTGACAGACACGGCATAAAGCTCGGATAAACGTCCTGTGGGGAAAAGAGCACTGGTATGAGGGTCTTGGATGTGCGCTTTGAATACCACGCTTTTGCCATCCGGAGTGAATGTGCATGGGGTCTCAGCTGTAGAGTGAGTAGTAAGCTGCTTAGCCACTCCTCCCGTTGAGGACATGATATAGATGTTTACACCGGCATTGTTGCGAGTGCTGGTGAAAGCAATTTTTGAGCCATCGGGACTCCAGACAGGGCTTTTCTCGTACCCCTCGTTTGTAGTAAGACGGACAGCCTGACCGCCTTGAGCAGATACCTTATAGATGTCTCCTTTGTAGCTGAACGCAATCTCTTTTCCATCAGGAGAGATTGCCGGATAGCGCATCCATAAGGGACGTTCTTGAGCAACACCGCTCCAAGCAATCGTGGCGAAGAACGTTCCTAACAAAACTCTTTTTAGTTTCATGATTTTGATTTGTGATTTTTAATAGAATATCTTTATTCTTGAATGTGTACTATCTGTTTTTGTTCCGGAAGAAATAATTGGGAATCAACTAAATATCGAGAATATTCTGCTGCATTACGGCTTCGTCTTTTCTGATATCCCTTGTTGCCAATATGGTTTGCCACTCTTGATCGAACCGCTTATAGGTCTCTTGTGAAAGATTTTCAAAGCCCAAGGTATCCAACGCGTGTAATATTTTCTGCACACTGATGGTATGAATATCTACGTTGGGCATGTATCTGAGAGTTCTTGGGAGATCAATATTGGGGATCTCACGTATAAGCCCTGTGGCAACAAGCCTGTTTAACATATCTCTTACAACGGTGATTGGGATGCGGCTCTCTTTTGAAAGACCTTCGATAGAGTATGGTTTGCTTCTCTCATTCTTGAATGCCGTGGCGATCTTCTTCATTAGTATCAAGGCAACAAAGTCTTGGAATCTTCTGGATACGTTATCTTTTTCTGCTCGGAACAGATATAGCGATGTGTTTTCTATGGCATAGCTCAGATGCGCACCGAATAGGCAGATGACCCATGAAAAGTTGATATACATGAGTAGAAGTGGAATAGCTGCAAAACTTCCATATATCGCATTATATTTTGTAACCCAAAGCATCCCGGAGATATACACCCACTGGAATAGGGAAAAACCAATACCCGCAACCGTTCCCCCTATGAGCGCACTGGAGAAGTGTACTCTTGTATTGGGAAAGATGAGAAAGAGGGTCGTGAATATACCTATAACGATGCAGAAAGAAACAGCGTGAAGAAGAAGTGTAACAATGGGTGTGAGACTGATGCTATCTATTATGTTTACGTTGCCTAAGGATGAAATGAAGATGTTGATACCGGAACTTAAAGTCATCAGAACAGGAAGAAGGATAAAGGCAGCAAGGTATCCGAGAATACGTCTGCTCCAACTTCGAGCTTCTTTAATCTGCCAGACATCATTGATAGTATCTTCTATCGAGGAGAGCAAAGAGATTACCGCCCATAGAAGAAAGATAACACCAATACCGATGAACAGCCCTCCTCCTTTTGTTTCAGCGATATACTTTTGAGCAAATTCCAGCCCTTGCGACAGTTCTAAGCGGTGTGCAGGGAGATATTCATACAGCTGCTGTTGTACGGTTTCCTGTACACCAAATGCGGCAGCAATACTGATAAGAATAGCCAATAACGGGACAATGGACAGAATGGTAGAGTAGGTCAGAGCTGCGGACTTGCGCATCGTGTTACCTTCAATAAACTCCGCTATGGTGATATAAAGCACCCTGAGAGTATTGGTCATCTTTCCCTTCACTCCGGTAGTCTCGTCAGGGAATATGCGCCACATATCTACAGTGATAAATTTGTACGCCATCCGGAAGGAGTAAGACATACATTTTGCAAGGCTCTTCTTGGGTTTTCTTTGCCCGTCAGGCTTCTTCTTTGGAGCAGAGTCTGTCATATATCGAATATAAAGTGTGAAGAACGAAAGAGACAAAGCTATAAGCCGGGTTCTGTGCCCTCTCCGAAGATCAGGTGCTTGTCATTTATCTACTATTGCAGTCGCCTGCAATCTCTAGCGATCTACCCCCCGACATTGTGCGAGCAACACTTAGACGTCGGTATACATGATCTTACAACCCATAACATACACGGACAAGACATATCACTATGCCTCCGGTGAGCTCTTACCTCACCTTTTCACCCTTACCATTAAAGTCAAGACTCCAATGGCGGTTCTTTTCTGTTGCATTAGTCTGCCTTTTTCTCTATCACGCATGAAAGGACAGGCAGCTTCCCGTTAGGAAGTATGGTGCTCTACGTTGCCCGGACTTTCCTCTCCGCCTTGAAACCTTAGCGCAGCGACAAGCTACTTTGTCTCTTAGTCCGTTCTTCAAAAAAGTTACAGGTGGAACCTAACATAAGATTCCACCTATACAAAAATAGCATTTATTTCCCAACTATTTCGAGCGAGCGAGAAATAAAGCTGTCCAGCTGCTTCCCGTTCAATAGTCCATTGGCAAGGAGTGCGAGGTCGATCAGTTGTGATATTATCTTGTCCTGACTGCCGTACTTTTCAAACAGACCTTGTCTTTGCTGTTCGATATCCGAGAGCTGTTTTTTTGTTTCTTCAAGATCGGCTTCCAATGTTTTCTTTTCCTCTTCCGTCTTATCGGTAGAGAGTTGTTGTGTCAGCACATCTCTTCTGGCTTCAAATCCTTTCAGCTCTCCGTTCAGCCTTTTTGCTTCTTCTGCGTGAGTTGCATTAAAGTCTTCCCAAACCTTTTTCACTATCGGGTGATCCACGTTTACCAAAAGCTCGAAGCTGTCCGGTAAATCCCCATAGAAGTTCATCCCTTGCTGGAATTGGGACATATCTTTCATACGTCTCATAAATTCATTTCTGACGATAGTGATAGGTCTTGCATCTGACCCCATGTGAGAAGGAATGATATGGAAATTCTTTCCATTTGCTTTAGGAACAGCCCCTGCAAAGAGTCCGTTAAGACCTGCAAATAGCTCTTTCTCTACCTCTTTTTTGTTCTCTTCTTTGGGGATCAAGTTTGTTATGGCATCGCTATCGACGCGTGCAAAGCGAACATTCTCCCACTTCTGTTCGAGCATTGATACAAGAGGCATATCCAGTCTGCCATCCAAAAGAAGTACATCATATCCTTTATCCGTTGCCTCTTTTACGGCAGAGTATTGCTCTTCTATATTGGTGGAGTAGAGTAGAACAAGCTTACCATCCTTGTCTGTTTGAACAGAGGAGATAAGGTTTCTGTACTCCTCTTCCGTATAGAGCTTCTCTTCCGAGTTTTTCAAAAGGAAGAACTTCTTGGCTCTGTCGTAGAATTTTTCTTCCGTCAGCATACCATATTTCACGAATAGCTCTAAAGCAGACCACTTTTCCTCGTACGAAGGACGGTTGTCTTTGAACAGTTCGTCCAGCTTATCTGCCACTTTTCTTGTGATGTAAGAAGATATTTTCTTGACATTCCGGTCGCTTTGAAGGTAGGAACGGGAAACATTCAGAGGAATATCCGGAGAATCGAGCACACCATGCAGGATGTTGAGATAGTCCGGAACGATACCTTCTACGTTCTCAGTAACAAAAACCTGATTGCTATACAGCTGTATCTTATGCTTGGAGAGGTCTATATTATCTTTTATACGAGGGAAGTAGAGAATACCGGTAAGATTAAACGGATAATCAATGTTCAGATGGATCCAGAAGAGAGGCTCATCCATACCGCCGAAACCTGCAGAGGGATAAAGCTCATTATAGAAAGAGAGATAATCTTCGTCTTTCAGATCGGCAGGTTTCTTGGTCCATGCAGGTTCTGTGGTGTTGATAATAAGTTCTTTATCTGTGTCCACATATTTGCCATCCTTCCACTCCTGTTCGTATCCGAATGCAATCTGTACGGGAAGGAAGTGGCAGTACTTCTTGAGCAGGGCTTTTATCTTGTCCGGATTCAGAAACTCCTTATTCTCTTCATCTATATATAATATAATGTCTGTACCTCGTGTCGTGCGAGTACCCTTTTGCATTTCAAAAGAGGGAGTACCGGTACAGCTCCACAAAACAGGCTCTGCTCCTTCGTTATAGCTTAGAGTGTCTATCTCTACCTTGGAAGCCACCATAAAAGAGGAGTAGAAGCCGAGACCGAAATGCCCGATGATGGCAGCGGTATCGTCTTTATACTTCTCCATGAACTCTTCTGCTCCGGAGATTGCTATCTGATTGATATACTTCTCTATCTCTTCGGCAGTCATACCTATACCGCTATCCGATATGATGAGCTTGTCATCCTCTATACGCAGACGTATGGTAAGATCTCCCAGCTCTCCTTTATACTCGTTCTTGGCACTGAGAGTCTTGAGCTTTTGCGTAGCATCCACTGCATTAGAAACCAATTCTCTTAGAAAGATCTCATGATCGGAGTAGAGAAACTTCTTAATAATAGGGAAAATGTTTTCGCTTGTTACACCAATGTTTCCTTGTTTTGTACTCATATCATTTATTGTTGTTTTATGTCCTGTCTGTTGAAGTGCGGATGTTATTCCTGTACCTTTTTTTGAGGTTCGATATTCAGGTTTTCCATACTGAACACTTCCTTCACGATTGTATCGGTTGCATTGCCGTTGTCATCCTTGACAACATCTATCAGATAGCACTTTCCTTTCTGTACTTCTCCCGAAATCATACCATCCGATATCTTGTTTTCTATATACTTGCTTATGGCTCTTTTGAGAGGACGAGCACCATAGGTGGCATCGTATCCCTCTTTTGCGAGGAAAGACTTTGCTTCTGGAGAGATTTGCACCGATATTTCTATCTCTGCGATACGTTTAAGAAGAGATGCAAGTTCGAGGTCTACTATTTTAAGTATAGACTCTGTACCCAGCGCATTAAAGGTGATGATGTCATCTATTCTGTTCAAAAACTCCGGAGCAAAAGTCTTGCGCAAAGCTTTTTGTATCACTTGCTGGGAGAGAGAGCTAAGGTCTCCGGATGTGTCGCGGAAGCCTATCCCAACGCCGAAGTCTTTTAGCTGGCGAGTACCTATGTTGGAAGTCATGATGATGATCGTGTTCTTGAAGTTCACGGTCTTGCCATTACCATCGGTCAAGATACCATCATCCAACACTTGGAGCAGGATATTGAACACATCGGGATGAGCTTTCTCTATCTCATCAAAGAGCACCACGGAGTAGGGGCGGCGTAGCACTTTTTCGGTCAGCTGTCCTCCTTCGTCGTATCCTACATATCCCGGAGGAGCTCCCACAAGGCGAGAAACGGTGTGTTTCTCCATCAGTTCGCTCATGTCTACCCTGATGAGAGCTTTTTCGGTTCCAAAAAGTTCTATTGCTATCTGCTTTGCGAGATAAGTCTTTCCCACACCGGAAGATCCCAAAAGCAGGTACGAACCGATAGGCTTTTTAGGGTCTCTCAGTCCGATTTTATTGCGTTGTATGCTCTTTATAAGTGTCTCCACAGCATGATCTTGCCCTATCACTTTGGACTTGATCGTAGGAGCAAGAGTAGATAGCTTGGTAAGATCATCCGCCGATATGTTTGAGACCGGTACTCCGGACATGAGAGAGACCGTGCGCTCGACATCCTCGACCGTCACGGCAGGAGGGGGAGTAGTGAAGTCTTTATTCTTTAAAGCCTCCAGATAACGCTCTATTTCCTCTTTTGTGGCAGACTCCCGGTCTCTGTATTTCGCTGCAAGTTCGTAGTTGTTCTCCTTTACAGCGGCATCTTTTTTCAGCCTGATCTCTTTAAGGGATTCTTTTAGGGAGTCCAGCTTGTTTGGTTTATTCTGTTCGAGGATTGCAATATAAGATCCCGCTTCATCCATTGCATCTATCGCCTTATCGGGGAAGTTGCGGTCTGTTATATATCGGGCAGTAAGAGAGACACATGCTTCGAGAGCCTCTTCTTCATACTGAACGTGGTGAAACTTTTCGTAGGTCTCTTTCAGGTCGAGCAAGACATTTTTGGTCTCCTCTTCTGTCAGAGGATCTATCATTACCTTTTGGAATCTTCGTTCCATGGCACCATCTTTTTCGATGGACTTTCTATACTCATCCAGAGTCGTGGCTCCGATGCAGCGAATATCCCCACGAGCCAATGCCGGCTTCAGTATATTGGCAGCATCCAAACTGCCTTGAGAGTTTCCCGCACCCATGATGGTGTGTATCTCATCTATGTACAGGATGATGTCGCTATTGCTCTGCACCTCTTCTATGAGCTTTTTCAGTCTCTCTTCAAACTGACCTCTGTACACCGCTCCTGCGAGTAAGCCTGCAAGGTCGAGAGAGTATATGGTTTTGCCCATAAGGAAAGGAGGCACTTCTCCATGCTCTATGCGTTGTGCAAGAGCCTCTACCACTGCGGTCTTTCCCACTCCCGGCAGACCGAGCAGAATCGGATTGTTCTTCTTTTTTCTCAGGAGAATCTGTGCTATGCGCACTATCTCCTTGTTTCTTCCATATACCGGATCTATCTTTCCTTCCCTTACTCTTCTGTTGAGAGATATGCCATAGAGATCGAGGTTAGGTGTACGGCTTTTGTTCCCTTTGCCTTTTCCGGAGTCGGAAGAGGTTTTTGCGGCACTGCTTTTGTCGTTTTCTCCGGTCAGTAGTTCGTCCCAAGACTCTCCCTCTTCTTCGGAAGAGGGCTGCTCTGTAAGGGCAGAGTCTACTACCTCTTCCATGACAGCTGTCATGAATGGGCTATCGGTTGTTTCGTCTGTAAAGACAGTATTGTATCTGTTTTGCTTCATATCGGTCATGTTCTTTGGTAAAACCTTCCGAAGTTTATACATACATATACTATGCCAAGAGGGAATGCCAAGAGGAGAAAAGGGGATCATGGCGTGTCTTTTTATATAAAAACGGATTCCGTTAGTGGACTCTTTTCTTTTCCGAGACCTTCTTGTTTCAAATCATTTTCACTCAAGACATAAAGAGGCGAACTATATAAATATCTTACTATAAGGGAAATACGAAAAAGTGGAAATTCGGAAAATTTTTCCTCTTGGTCGGATTCAGGGGCTGTTTTCGCGTTAGTATAGGTGAATTTTAACGCCTATGTTTGTGAATGAAACCTAATGCGATTTTGAGCCTAAAAGCAGCAAAAAAGAGCGCAAAACGCTCAATCCTCTAACTGTCAGTACTATAAGTGAAATTTCTAAACACGTTAATCGAATCCGGTAAACGTATTAAATGAAATCAGTAAACGTGTTCATTGAAAAATTAAACACGTTAAGCCGAAACAATATGCTCGTTTAGCGTTTTCGCTTAATAGGTATTGAAATTAGTGTTAATGAAATTGCATAAATTTAACAGTTTGCTCATGCTCTGAAAACAACCTCTTCGATCAAAATAGAAACTCTAAAAAACGGAATGGGAAGAGGTGTATGGAATATATAAAAAATATTTTTCTCCTTTTGAGTTTTAGGTGAATTTGACAAGTGAATTTTGTTCGGAAACAAGGCAAGTTCAGTCAGCACTTTTTCTGTCGGTAGAGAACGACCAGCAGAGTAGATGAAGAAATTCGTTCATTTTCCTTTATTTTCTGGAATATCTTATCTTTGTTGAAAACTTGGTACAATAATCTAAACGAAGCAATGAGTCATGATTCGACTCTCTACATATAGACCTCTCCGATTTTATCTGCTCTTAATGGTGCTGTTTTGGGGTATGTCTTTTTTAGTATCCTGTTCTCGTAAGAGTAAAGATGCACGTAGCTCTTTCTCTTCTCATGCTATCTCAAAAGAGCTGTTTCGAAATAGAAAAAACAAAGACTCTCTTCTCTATTTACTGAATAGAAGTTTGGATAGAGGAGATGACAGAGCGGCAATGTTATGTTATAAGACTCTTGGAAATCTTCATAGAGCAAACTCCTCCTTTTCGGAAGCAATAGAGTTTCATGGAAAAGAACTTGAGATGTCCCTTAAATTAAGCGATACTATTTTTATTGTACAGGGATTGAATAATCTTGGTACCGATTTCCGTCGTATAGGAGCACTTTCTCAAGCATCGGAGTATCACTACCGGGCATTGGTCTATTCCGAAGCATTTTCTAAAGTAGACACTCCCGAAGGATTGAAAGGTAAGATTTCCTCCATGAATGGTATCGGGAACATCTCTCTGACTCTTGGACATTACGATGAGGCTGAAAAGTATTTTAAGCAAGCATTGGAGGGGGAAGTCTTACTTGAAAATAATATCGGGCAGGCGATCAACTTGGCTAATCTGGGAGCAGTATATGAGGCTCGGAAAGAGTATGATGCTGCTCAAGAGTATTACGAGAAATCTTTGGAACAGAATCGGCTGGGCAAATCCTATGTTGGGGAAGGGCTTTGTCTCTCCTATTTGGGAGATATCTATAAGAAGCAGAAACGCTACGAACAAGCCAAGGAATACTACCGACAGTCTTATGATATAATGCAGGAGCACAGCGATAGATTCCATTGGCTTACTTCCTGTATATCTATTGCCGAGATCAATCATCTTGTTGGTAATAAGTCCGAATTTGAACGCTACATATGCCAAGCAGAGCAAACGGCTTTGGAGATAAATGCTCCGGAGCACCTCTCAACCATATATATGTTGAGGCATGAGCGGGATTTTCAGGATGGAAATTTTTATTCCGCTCTCAACCATTACAAGAAAGGTCAGGTCATTAAAGACAGTATCTTGAGTGTTCAGAAGGCAGATCGGTATATAGAACTGAAGGTAAACTACGAACGCGAACAGGCTTTTCGCCAACTTCAAGAGATAGAAACTGAGGTGAAAAAGAAGAAAACCGAAAAAGAGAGAGCCATATATACGCTGTGGGCAGTGATTTTAGTGGCTCTCATGACCTCGGCTCTTTTTTACTACGCATACAGGCAACGGACTCGGAGTAATAGACTTCTGAAAGAGATTGAAAGTCGTCGGACGGAGTTTTTTACCAATATTACGCATGAACTTCGGACACCTTTGACGGTCATAAAAGGGCTGAACAGACAACTTGCAGAAGCAAGAAATCTGTCCGAGAAAGAGAGACAAGTCTATCACTCAGCCATAGACAGGCAGGGGAGCAACTTGTTAAAGCTGGTGAATCAGCTACTTGATATTGCGAAGCTGAGAAGTGGAGGATATGAGCCGGATTGGAGAAGAGGAGATATTGTCTCTTATCTTCAGATGATAGTAGAGACTTTCAAGCTATACGCAGCGGATAAAGGAGTTACGCTCAACTTCTACAACAGGGCTTATGTCCTTGAAATGGATTTTATTCCATTCTATATAGACAAGATCTTCAGCAATCTTCTTTCCAATGCCATCAAGCATACTCCGCCGGGAGGATTCATTAACGTTGTGCTTACTAAGGGACGAAAAGAGAAAAATATCCAATTACAAGTGTCGGATACAGGCGAAGGGATCCCGCAAGAAGAGCTGGATAAGGTTTTTGAAGTCTTTTATCAGAGTCCCAATACCAAGAATGAGACCGGCTCCGGAATAGGTCTCTCTTTCTGTAAAATGATGGTAGAAAAAATGAATGGAGAGATTTCCGTTCAGAGCGAGCCGGGTAAAGGCTCTACGTTTACGGTATCTCTTCCTGTGAAGAGTAAGACTCCATTTAAGGCGATAGCCGTTGATGAGACTTCCCACTCTCTTCCGGCTCCATCGGATATTGTTATTGCAGATCATAGGGAAAGCGATCCGGTAGAGTCTTCGGAGCTTAACAGCATACAGCCGATGATTCTTATTGTCGAGGATAACAATGATGTCTCTCTCTATCTTAAGTCTATGCTAAGAGAGCATTACAATCTGTTGTTTGCTCAGAATGGGGAAGAGGGATTGGAGTTGGCAGAAAAGCATATTCCCGACATTGTTATAACGGATATTATGATGCCTGTCATGGATGGATTTGAATTTTGTAAAAAGATGAAGGAGAGTATGTTACTCAATCATATTCCCATTATAGTGCTTACGGCAAAAGCTTCCGATCCGGATCGATTAAAGGCTTTGAACTTGGGTGTAGAGGCATATCTGCATAAACCATTCAGCCCGGAAGAGCTTCGGATAAGGATGCGGAATATCCTTGAAAACAGACGTCTTTTGAAACAGAAGTATAAGGAGGTTATAGATAAAGAGAACGGATCCGAGCTTCGAGAGCTTAACGATAGAGATTTGAAGTTTTTACAGAAAGTTACCGATCTCATATATTCTCAGTTGAGAAATCCTGAAATGAATGCTTCATACTTGGCAGACAAGATGGCTATGAGCCCCTCTCAACTGAATCGAAAGCTGAATGCCTTGACCGAATACTCTACAATATCTTATGTTCTTCAGATCAGACTCTCCAAAGCAAAGAAGATGCTGAGAGAAGAATCTCTCTCCATCGTAGAGATTTCCGATGCTTGCGGATTTTCCGATCCGAACTATTTCTCTCGTGTTTTCAAGAAGGAAGTGGGTGTTCCTCCCTCTCAATATCAGAAAATGACGCTTGACACATAGTATGTAAAAAGCATATTCTTCAATAAAAAACAAGGAAGTCATCTATTCTTACACGATTTCCTTGTTTTATTTTCTCTTCTTTGTCTATATTTTTATTTTATTGGCAGTAAGTGTTTTATATGCTTTTTATGCTTGAATAGTACAGATAGGCACAACTGTTAATGCCCTGAAAATGTAGAAGTGTGCAGATATAGTGAAGAGTCGAAGCCGGCTAAAGATCTACATTTGTAGTGTAAAAACAAGTCAATTATTAAGGTCGGCTTCAAGAGCTATCGAGCTTTGAATAATGAATAGCTAACGCAAGAATCCTTCTGAGAGAGTCCGATATTTTGAGGAGACTCTTACATCGAAAGTTATGAAGCGAATGGAATAGTTGTCAAATAGTGCGTGTTTTCAAAGAATTGCAGCATCCGTCTATAGAGTATAAGAGCTTTATGGCGGATGCTTCCTTTATGGTATTTGTTTTACTGCTTTAGGCTTTTTTGTTTTTATTTTTTATCTCGGTGCGCAGATTGTTTGGGAGTAACCATATTCTCTTTACTTCATTTTTCTTGTAATTTGTAACTTTGGCTTTCTATCAAACATTTCTATTTATGAGACATTTTTTATTCTTCGGGTTATTTCTGTCTATTCTCTTTGCGGCTTGTAATAAAAACAATGTGGAGGAGTTTGACCTCTTCATGAAACAGTTCAACGAGGATCTTTCGTTTCAAAAAAGCCGGGTGATTTTTCCTCTTAAATACGAGGGGTATGATATTGAAACGGACTCTTTGATGCTTCAAGAGATACCGGAAGAGGAGTGGGAGGAAGTGGATCTAAGTTGGGATCCATCCTATAAAACACGAGAAACCGATGCTTACGACAGGGAGATTATAGAACGGAAAGATACTACGATAGTACACTTTCAAGGTGTAAACAATGGCATAAACCTTGAAGCCGTCTTTATCTGTAAGGATGGGAAGTGGTTTTTACTGCATTTGTCGGACAGATCCATGTAGATCCGTGGGCAATACAGTTGCAGAGAAATAAAAAAAGATTCGCATAGAAATATGCGAATCTTTTTTTTATGATGTTTCGGAGGAGTTGCTTAGATATTATCTCAATCTGTCTGCATACTTTATGGTTCTATGGTCTATTGCTATGCCTCGATAGGCAAGAAGCTCCAAGATAACCGCTACGATCGGAAATGAGAAGGCGTATGTCGGTTTGAATCCTTCCAATGTTCCGCCCAAAGCTTGGTAGCCATAGAACAGGAATGCCCCGATCATGCCCAATGTGATAAGCGCGGAGAACATTGTCAAGCGCATCTGCAATACTCTTCTGTTGTAGAGAAATATTGCAATCATCGGAATGAGAGCAGAAAGAATCAGAAGAAACAACAATCCCCACTTGGCTTCAAACAGAGACTCGTCAAGGGACATAAATCCTGTTCCGTCAAGTAAGAAAATATCTCCTGAGAGATTAACGGTAGCCACAGGTATGAACGACAACATCGCCATAAGGATAGAGGCTACCAGCAGATATATGGTCTGAATACGTTGAATCATGACTGTATAAGGTTGTAAAGAGTGCTTTGTTGTCTGTTTTCCCTTTTATCCACAAGGGGTGAACATCAATCGTCGTCTCTCTCTATTGCTGTCTCTGCTTCTCTAACCGGGTTGCGGAAATAGAGACTGCCTGTTTCAAACTCTTTTGTTGCTATGAGAGATGCCTTAGGAAGCTTTTCATAGTAACGAGAGATCTCTATCTGCTCTCTGTTCTCAAAGACCTCTTCCAAGCTGTCGGATACGGCAGCAAAGCCTTGCAACTTTGTTTCCAAATCTTTCTTCATCTCTTGAGAGATCTGATTGGCACGTTTGGATATCACCATTACCGTCTCATAGATATTGCCGGTAGGCTTAGAGAGTTCTACCACATCGCGTGTTGCCGTAGTCAGAGGGGCATTGATTTTCTTATAGTCCATTATGAAAGAACCTGATATTTATTGGTTTGTACTTTTATATTCTTGTTACGCCTTTTCTTCGGCGGTATCTTCTTTAGTTGTTTCTTCTGTCTCCACCAGATCTTCATCCTGAGGAAGCATCTTGTCTATAAAGTTTTTGAACTTGACGGTCTGCTTCAAGAATGCTCCATCCGGGTATTCGTTCAGATAGCTGTAATATTCGTCCCGAAGTTCTCTCACACGTTCTCCTTTCTTCGACTCGATACTGTTGTAAGCCGTTTCGTACAGAGAAGCCAGTATGAGGTAGCTAAACTCCTCCTTGTACTTGGAGTAGGGATAGTCCTTTATGGCATTACGGGAGGTGATGATGCACGAAAGGTAGTTGTTGAATAGGTAGTTGCCGAGGTTGTAATAGAGTTTGGCAGCAAGAAGCTCCTTTTGTGCAAGTTTTTCTTGCAGTTCGAAAAGTATCTTCTTAGCCTCATCGGCATAAGTCCCCGTAGGATAGTAGTCCAGATAGAGTTGCAGTTCGTTAATCGCCTCCAAGCTCATCGCCTGATCCAGACGCACATCCGGAGAGTGCAGGAAAAGTGCATAGCCGCTCATGTATCTGGCATACTCCTGATATTCGCCCGTGGGATGAGAGGAGTAGTATTTCTTGAAATACTGGTGCGCAAAGTCGTAGTTCTTGGATTGGAAGTAAGAATCCGCAAGCAGATAATCCACCTGTTCCGCTTCATTACGCCCTTTGAAATAGGGGGTAATCTCCTCCAACAACTCTATGGTGCGGCTATATTTTTTTGTGTTATAGTACTTCTTGGCATACGAGAGCTTTTCCATGATGTCATTGCTCTTTTGTACCCGAACATACTCTCCGCAAGAAGAGAGTAGAAAGATGCTTAGAAGGGAAGCAAGTACTATTTTATATGTTTTGTGCATGACTGTTCTACAGAGTATATAATACTATTAGCATGCAAAGATAACCAATTGTAACGAGATGAGAAACCCCTTTTGTGCAGTATCTGCAAAGTTTAAGATATTTAAGGGAGTGGAGGTCAAGATAATCGGCAAAAGAGTCGTTTAAGTCTGCCTTCAAGATAGAGTCTCTCTGTTTGAAAGCAGCAAAAGCTTTGCGAACCTGTTAGAAAGATGCTCCGAATAGCTTTGTATCTTTTGCCAAACGTATTAAAAATTAAAAATCAAGCCTTTATGTATGGAAATCAAGCTTTGATTCTTAAAGATTAAGACCCGGTTTGTGAGGTTCAAGCCTTGATTTGATATTTTATAAGGCATCAAAGCTTTTTCCGAACGTGTTAAAGAGAAGTTGTGAACAGGTTTATTTTGAGATCTCCATCGGGTTGTTTTTCAGATGAAACCGATACAAAAGAGAGTGAAAAAAGAGAGGGCAGAGAGTGGAGAATGATAACTCAAGTAATGAATGGGGAAAAAATCGTAATTTTGTAGGTCAGAAAATAGATATAACACATATAAAGTATTATGAACATCTCGTTAGCATGGCTAAATAACTATATCCAGAGTACATTGGATGTACAGGAAGTGTCTGAAATACTCACCTCCATCGGTCTCGAAGTAGGCGGAGTGGAGGAGCATGAGTCGGTTCGCGGCGGCCTCAAAGGCTTGGTCGTGGGAAAGGTACTTACTTGTATAGACCACCCGAACTCCGATCACCTTCATATCACAACGGTTGATCTGGGCGATGGAGTGCCTACACAAATCGTTTGCGGTGCTCCCAATATTGCTGCCGGACAGACTGTTGTGGTAGCCACATTGGGAACAACTCTCTACTCCGGAGAGGACAGCTTTACCATAAAGAAGTCCAAAATACGTGGTGAAGAGTCTTTCGGAATGATCTGCTCGGCTAAAGAGATTCAGGTAGGGCAAGATTCGGATGGGATAATGGTGTTGGCAGACGATGTGAAAGCAGGTACGCCGGCAGCCGAACTTTTTGACCTCAAAAGCGATTATATCATAGAGGTGGACATAACGCCCAACAGGGTGGATGCCACAAGCCATTATGGTGTGGCAAGAGAGCTTCATGCCTATCTGAAAACCCATGCACCGGAGAAGATTGTATCGTTCACTCCTCCGATGAAGAGTGTGGAGCTTCTTCACGAGAAGCAAAGTATGAAAAATCCTGTTACCGTAACGATAGATAAGGAGAGTGCCGTGGTGAGATATTCCGGCATTGTAATAGATAATCTGAAAGTGGCAGAAAGCCCCGAATGGCTCCGAAAAGCATTGGAAGCAATAGGGCAAAAGCCGATCAATAACGTGGTGGATGTTACCAACTATGTGCTTCACAGCATCGGTCAGCCGCTTCACGCTTTCGACCTCGACAAGCTGTCCCAACATACCATATCCGTTCGCAGTGCCAAGGCAGGGGAGAAGCTGCTTCTCCTTAGCGGAGCAGAACACGAACTTGTGCCTCAAGATGTGGTCATTGCAGATGCAGAGCGTCCGCTCTGTTTGGGTGGCGTGATGGGAGGAGAAGATTCGGGCGTATCCGAATCCACCACTCGAATCTTTTTGGAGAGTGCCAACTTTAACCCCACTTGCGTCAGGAAGACCGCACGCAGGTATGCACTCAATACGGACTCCTCTTTCCGCTTCGAGCGTGGATTGGATCCGGAAGCCACTCTGCCGGCTCTTGTCATGGCGGCAGAGCTTCTCAAAGAGATCGCCGGAGGTGAGATAGCTTCTCCGCTTACGGACTATTATCCGGAAAAGAAAGAGCCTTATCGGGTTGATTTTTCTCTCCAAAAGCTCACATCCACCGCCGGATACGAAATACCCGAAGCTACGGTACGTACCGTATTGAAATACTTGGACATCAACATTGCAAAAGAAAGCAATGGGATATGGGCTTTGGATGTCCCTCGTTATCGTGTGGATGTTACCAGAGAGATAGATGTGATAGAGGAGGTGATGAGAATATTCGGATACAACAATATCCCCATGTCCTATACCCTTAAGGCTTCTCTCAACCATGTTACCGAGACGGACAAGAGTGTCGAAGCACAACGCATCATAGCCGAAATGCTCACAGGCGCAGGGTTTGCAGAGATTTTGAACAACTCTTTGACCTCATCCAAGTTTTTCCTTGACCACTCTCTCGTGGGAGAAGATGAGATAGTAACGCTTGTGAATCCGCTCTCTTCGGATCTTAACGTGATGCGTCCGAGCATGGTAAAAGGAGGATTGGAAGTGATAGACTTCAACTCCAAGAGAAAGAGCGGGCCTCTGTCTCTGTATGAGTACGGTTCTGTTTATCATCGAATAGATCAGCAGCTGGAAAGCCCTACGAAGGGATACAGAGAAGACAGCATGCTGGCTTTGTGGATAAGCGGAGACAAGTGGAACGATCACTGGGCAACCAATAACGATAGTGTCTCTACCGTATTCCATCTTAAGGCTTATGTCTATAATATCATGAGACGTTTGGGGATTGCTCCTTATCATGTCCGCTATGAGAGCAAGAGTGATAGTCCTCTGTTTGCTGTATGCGAGGAGATCCGAGATGTTAAAGGCGAGCTTTTGGCGAGATGGGGTCGTCTATCCAAAGCAGTGTTGTCCGATGCGGACATAGCTTTCCCGGTGTTCTATGCCGAACTCTACTGGGACAAGCTGTATAAGATTGCGCATTCGTCGGGGATCAAGATGAAGAGTATCTCCAAATTCCCTGCCGTCCGTAGAGACTTTGCTTTACTGATAGACAATGGTGTCTCTTTGGTGGATATAGAGAGAGTGGCCTACAAAGCGGAGAAGAAACTTTTGAAAGGCATTACTCTGTTTGATGTTTATGAAGATCCCAAACATCTTCCTCCGGGAAAGAAGTCTTATGCCGTTGCTTTTGAACTGCAGGATGAAGAAAAGACTCTTAGCGATAAAGCTATAGAGTCGGCAATGGAACGCATACATGCTGCATTGGTTAAGGAGTTGGGTGCATCACTCAGATAAGAAAAACGTAAAACTTATATCATACAAATAAAATCATGGGAAGAGCTTTTGAATACAGAAAGGCGAGAAAAATGAAGAGATGGGGCAATATGGCTCGCGTCTTTACGAAATTGGGAAAAGAGATCACTATTGCCGTGAAAGCCGGCGGACCTGATCCCGAAACCAATCCTCGCCTGCGTGTTCTCGTGCAAACAGCAAAGAAAGAGAACATGCCTAAGGAAAATGTGGACAGGGCTATCAAGAAAGCATCATCCAAAGACTTTACAGACTATAAGGAGATGAACTATGAGGGATACGGACCTTTCGGTATAGCCATCTTCGTAGAAACCGCTACCGATAACACAACACGTACCGTGGCAAACGTAAGAAGCTATTTCAATAAGTTTGGAGGCAGTCTCGGAACAACAGGTAGCTTGGAGTTTTTGTTTGACCACAAGTGTGTATTCCATGTGAATAAGCCGGACGGACTCGATCTTGAAGAACTTGAGCTTGAACTTATAGACTACGGCGTGGAAGAGCTGGAAGAAGATGAGGGAGAAGTAATCATCTACGGAGAGTTTGCCCAAAACAGTGCAATACAAAAGTTCTTGGAAGAAAAAGGCTTTGAGATCACTTCCGCAGAGTTTACTCGTATTCCTAACGATGAAAAGGAAGTTACTCCGGAACAACGCGAGCAACTGGATAAGCTTATAGAGAAGCTGGAAGAAGATGAAGATGTGCAAAATGTCTTTACAAACATGAAAGCCTCTGATGAGGAGTAATAACACGAAACAAACATATCACTTTCTACCTATAATAGAAGATCCAAGTGCACACTCTCTTTGTACTTGGGTGATTGCCGGTCCGTGTAGTGCCGAAAGTTATGAGCAGATGAGAGAAACAGCTCTTGCTCTTTCTGCCATGGGTGTTACATGGTTTAGAGCCGGAGTGTGGAAGCCTCGTACTCGTCCGGGAGGCTTTGAAGGCATGGGAGAGGAAGCATTGTCATGGATACGGGAACTCAAGAAAGAGTTTCCGTATATGACTTTCTGCACTGAGGTTGCCACGGCTACCCATGTGCGTCTCTGCCTTGAGTACGGATTGGATGCCCTTTGGATAGGAGCACGTACAACTTCCAATCCTTTTATGATGCAGGAGATTGCGGATGCTCTTCAAGGGGTAGATATTCCGGTGTTGGTGAAGAACCCTGTCAGCCCGGATATCGAGCTTTGGATCGGAGCCATAGATCGCTTGTACAATGCAGGTTTGCGTAGGATAGCAGCTATCCATAGAGGTTTCTCAAGTCTGGGACGAGGGTTGTACAGAAACCCTCCACATTGGAGCCTCGTCATGGAACTGAGATCTCGTATTCCGAATCTCCTTTTGGTGGGAGACCCCAGTCACATGGCAGGACGAAGGGATCTCATCCCCAGCTTATGCCGGCAACTCATACATCTCCACTATGATGGCATCATGTTGGAGGTACATCCCTCTCCGGACTTGGCGCTGAGCGATGCGGCTCAACAGCTCACTCCGGACGGTTTCTCGGAGATATTGCAACATATCTGCATTCAGGAGTCTCCTTCCAATGCTGAGATTATCCTTGCTCCATTGAGAGAGAAGATAGACGGATTGGATCATTCGATCATAGAACTTGTCTCCGAACGCATGACCATCTCTGCCGAGATAGCTAAGCTGAAAGCCCTTAACGATATATCGGTGGTACAGCCGGAACGCTACAACTCTCTCTTGCAAGAGAGATTGCAGTTCTCTAAAAGTCAAGAACTTTCGGAAGCTCTTATAAAAGCTATATTCGATCTCATACATGATGAGTCCATCGCTCTTCAGAATAAAATTGTATTGGGATTGAAGCAGTAGATTTTGCTACTTATCTTGATACTGAACAATAGAAATTTAGAACTTGTTTGCAGAAGCATCTTTACCTGAAAGATGCTTCTTTTTTGTTTTTTAAGCTCCACTTTTTGCATCCTTTATTATGTATCTCTTGTTAATTTAAGATAATAATGAGTGGTTTGATTTGCTCTTTTAGTGGAATTACAATACATTTGAAAATAGAATAACTATTACAAAAGCGATTATGAAAGTAGGATTATTTATCCCTTGCTATATCAACGCAGTGTATCCGCAGGTTGGAATAGCGTGTTTTGAGTTACTCAAAAAACTGGGAGTCGATGCGGATTATCCACTTGGACAGACTTGCTGTGGACAGCCAATGGCAAATGGAGGATTTGAGGGAGAATCTGTTAAGTTGGCTAAGAGATTTGAAGAGCTTTTTCAAAACTATGATTATATAGTCGGTCCTTCTGCCAGTTGTGTCTCTTTTGTAAAAGAGAATCACCCCCGTCTTCTTGCTGAACATGGACACCATGAATGTCGTAGTGCAAAACATATATACGACATCACGGAATTTATTCACGATGTAATACAGCCGGAGAGAATACCCGCGAGCTTCCCTCATGTAGTGAGCCTGCATAACAGCTGTCATGGTGTAAGAGAGCTGGGACTTTCTTCCGCCTCCGAGCTGACTGTTCCTTACTTCAACAAGATTCGGGCTCTTTTGGAAAAAGTAGATGGAATAACAGTAAAAGAACCGGAGCGTATAGATGAGTGTTGCGGTTTCGGAGGATTGTTTTCCGTGGAAGAGCATGATGTCTCTGTGTGCATGGGGCAAGATAAAGTGAAAAACCATCTTGCAACGGGAGCTTCTTTTATAACCGGAGCAGATAGTTCCTGTTTAATGCACATGCAGGGAGTCATAGACAGAGAGAAGTTACCTATAAAGACTATCCATTTTCTTGAAATACTAACATCGCAGCTATGAGTACGTATCATTCAAAAGCCGCAGCAGCGTTCTTGAAGAATAAGGAGAATGCAAGCTGGCACGATAAAACTCTCTATTTTGTACGAGAGAAGAGAGATAGACAGTCTCATCAAATACCGGAATGGGAAGAGTTGAGACACATGGCAAGGGAGATCAAGATGTATAGCACATCTCATCTGCCCGAACTTATAGAGCAGTTTGAACGGAATGCCGTGGCAAATGGCTGTCATGTTCATTTTGCCAAGGATGATGAAGAGTATCGTCTGATTATCGAGAGCATTCTTAATAAACACAACGTCAAGAAGCTTGTCAAGAGCAAGTCTATGCTGTCCGAAGAGTGTGAACTCAATCCTTATCTTATATCTAAAGGTATAGATGTGGTGGAAACAGACCTTGGAGAGCGTATTTTGCAACTTATGGAGGCGCATCCCAGTCATATTGTCATGCCTGCCATACATATCAAGAGAGAAGCCGTGGGTGTTTTGTTTGAAGAAAAGTTGGGATCGGAAAAAGGAAATTACGATCCTACCTATCTCACTCATCAGGCTCGCAAGGCTCTCAGACAGGATTTCTTGAATGCCGATGCTGGAATGACGGGAGGAAACTTTGCAATAGCTTCTACCGGAGAGGTGATGGTTTGTACCAATGAAGGCAATGCAGATATGGGGATGGCTTGCCAGAAGCTGAATATTACGGCTTTTGGTATAGATAAGTTTATTCCCGATTTGGAGAGTGCAGGTGTGTTTACTCGCTTATTGGCTCGTTCTGCGACCGGACAGCCTATTACTACCTATACCTCCATGTTCGGACGACCAAGAGAAGGAGGGGAACAACACTTCATCATCGTAGATAATGGAAGAAGCAAGATATTGGGCATGAAAGAGCATCGTAAGATACTCAACTGCATACGTTGTGGTGCTTGTATGAACACTTGCCCGGTGTATCGCAGAAGTGGAGGATATTCTTACTCCTATTTCATTCCCGGTCCGATAGGTATAAATTTAGGTATGCTGCATAATCCGAAAGAGTATAGCGGTAATGTCTCTGCCTGTTCTCTTTGTTTGTCTTGCTCTTTTGTCTGTCCTGTAATGATAGATCTCGGTGAGCAGATATATGTTTGGCGTCAAAAGCTTGACGGCATAGGAAAAGCGAGCAAAGAGAAGAAGCTTATGTGTAGTGGAATGAAGTTCCTGATGGAAAGACCTAAGCTGTTTCACCGTACTCTGAAGATGGCTCCGATAGCCAATAATATGCCTCGTTTCTTGATCTATAACGGTCTTAACGGCTGGGGTAAAGGGAGAGAGATGCCGATATTTGCCAAACAGTCTTTTGAGAGCTGGTGGAAAGAGACTCAAATACGAAACAAATAAGACAAAGCAGATCCTATGAACAGTAAAGATACGATACTACAAAGTTTGAGAGAGAACATCCTGGAGGTCTTCCCGAAGCCGGAGATCCGTATCTCTCACATGAGATTTGAAAATAAAGTAGATCAGTTCAAAGAGATATGTCGTGGAGTGGGAGGCGAAGCGTATGAGCTTCAAGATGGAGAAACCATAGACGAAGCGATAAAGCGCATATATCCGGAAGCAAAGAGCATCGCTTGTAATATGCCGGAAGTAACTTGTGCCACGCTCAATCCGGATAATGTCAATACTCCTGCGGAACTCAATGGAATGGACCTTGTTGTTTGTCGGGGGATCTTTGGCGTCTGCGAAAATGGAGCAATCTATTACGAGCAACAGTATAAGCAGAGAGCCATCTACTTCATTGCCGAGTCTCTTCTTTTTATTCTGCCTAAGAGTGAATTGGTAGATACTATGCACGAAGCAATGCCGCGCATCTCTCATAAGTTTGAGGGAGAATTCAGAGGATTCATATCCGGTCCCTCCAAGACGGCAGATATCGAACAGGCTTTGGTAAAAGGAGCTCACGGGGCAAAAGAATCTGTGGTGCTGTTGATCTGACAAGAGAGAAGGTGTATATATGTGTAATTAAATAATAGTAGAATTATGGCAGTCTTATTATCCGTATTACCTATTTTGCTTCTGTTTGTGCTCATGTTGGGGCTTAAGCAGCCCGGACACAGAAGCGCATTCATTACTCTTTGTATCACCATTCTTATAGCATTGTTTGCTGCTCCGGCTCTTGGGTTTGCAAAGGATGGTTTCTCTATGCCGGGAGTAGGTTGGGCTGTTGTGGAAGGCATTTTGAAAGCAGTTTTCCCTATCCTTATCATCATTCTCATGGCTATATACAGCTATAATGTCCTGCTTGAAAGCAAAGAGATAGAGGTGATAAAGAAACAGTTTACCTCTCTTACGGACGACAAGGGAATAATGGTGCTCCTGCTTGTTTGGGGATTTGGCGGATTGTTGGAAGGGATGGCAGGTTTTGGAACAGCGGTAGCCATACCTGCGGCGATACTTATAGGGTTAGGCTTCAAGCCCGGCTTCTCTGCATTGGTTTCGCTGATAGCCAACAGCGTTCCGACAGGTTTCGGTGCCGTAGGCGTTCCGGTTACTACTCTTGCCAATGAGGTTGCTGCCAACGGTGTGGCTACTCAGGCGGAAGTGTGCGACATCTCTGCAAAATTCGTCTTGCAGTGTTCTCCTCTGATGATACTCATACCATTTGTGATACTCACCATTACGGATCCTTCCGCAAAGAAGATTGTCAAGAACATTCTACTATCTCTTTGGGTGGGAGGTATCTCTCTTGTCGTGCAGTATGTGGTTGCAAAGAATCTCGGAGCAGAGACGCCTGCGATCTTGGGAAGTATTGCTGCAATCCTGGCGATTATAGCCTATGCCAAGATTTTTGCACCAAAGAAAGAAGAGAACACCTCTTCCGGGACGACGCTTTACGGTGCTTTCAAGGCATGGAGTGTTTACCTGTTCATCCTTCTCTTCATTGTACTGAGCGGACCGTTGGTAAAGCCGATCAACGAACTTCTAAAGTCCACACTGGTCTCCAAGATTCATCTTCCCATCTATGAACAAGGCAAGTATTTCGCTTTCGGCTGGCTCTCCAATGCCGGACTGATGTTGTTCCTCGGCACCATTGTTGGAGGACTTATACAAGGACTTTCATTCAAAAAGCTCATGGTGGTACTGGCGAAGACCATTGTCAATCTGAGGAAAACGACAGTAACCATTATCAGTCTTGTTGCCATGGCATCCGTGATGAACTATGCCGGAATGATTCTTGTGATTGCAACCGCATTGGCAGGCGCAACGGGAGCTTATTATCCGTTCTTTGCACCATTGATCGGGGCGATCGGAACCTTTGTAACAGGCTCCGACACCTCCTCCAATATCCTCTTCGGCAAGCTGCAAGCCAACGTTGCAGGTCAGCTCCACTATGCCGATCCCAACTGGCTCGTGGCGGCAAACACTACGGGAGCAACCGGTGGCAAGATCATCTCTCCGCAGAGCATTGCCATTGCGACAGCTTCCTGCGACATGCCGGGCAAGGATGGAGATATTCTCCGCTCCGCACTGCCTTATGCTCTCGGATACATCATCATAGGAGGATTGATGGTTTTCTTTGCAGCCTGATCTTTCCGCATTCATTAAACTATTCATAAAAGAAACCCCGCCGATCTTGCAAAAGAGGTCGGCGGGGTTTTCTTTGATGCTTATCTCGGCATCTGCCCGGATGCGGATTTGTCCTGAAAACAGCTCAAAAAAGGTTCTGTTCCCGATGATCGGAGGCTGAAAAGCAGCCGAGTAAAAGTTTTGTTCCCGATGATCGGAGGCTGAAAAGCAGCTGAGTAAAAGTTCTGTTCCCGATGATCGGAGGCTGAAAAGCAGCCGAGTAAAAGTTCTGTTTCCAATGACCTGAAACTGAAAAGCAGCCGAGTAAAAGTTCTGTTCCCGATGATCGGAGGCTGAAAAGCAGCTGAGTAAAAGTTCTGTTCCCGATGATCGGAGACTGAAAAGCAGCCGAGTAAAAGTTTTGTTTCCAATGACCTGAAACTGAAAAGCAGCCGAGTAAAAGTTTTGTTTCCAATGACCTGAAACTAAAAAGCAGCTGAGTAAAAGTTCTGTTCTTATTTATCAATTCTATATTTCTCGCCGTGAAATATTGGTTTCTCGCCGTGAAATATTGGTTTCTCGCCGTGAAATATTGGTTTCTCGCCGTGAAATATTGGTTTCTCGCCGTGAAATATAGAATTGGTAATTAGGATATGCGTTTTTCCCCGATTATTTCTTACTTTTTGCACGGTAAGAAAAAAGGTTTTTTCTACTGCTTTTTCTCCTTCTCCGAATCATTTTTTTCTCCATCTCGGCGGAGGTGTCTTCCGAAAAGCAAAAAGATCCCGATGCGAAGAGTGCCTGCATCGGGATCTTTGTTATACGGAAATGACCGGGGACGTGCCTGCGTCTGCTGTCAGAAGAATAGGAAGTATCGCGGCGTATTTGCTTTGTATCGGAGGTATTCTTCGCCGTAAGTCTCTGCACAGTAACGCTCTTCTCCCAAGACGGTCAGGTGGGTTGAGATGGCAAACGGTACCATCACGAGCAGCATCCATAAAGATGCCGAGGCGATGCAGAGCCCGAACATCGAAAGAAAGAAGAAGAAGTACATCGGGTTGCGAGACCGGCGGTAGAGTCCGCCCCTGATGGTTTTTCCCGGTTCGCCTGCGGCGTAGCTGTGATAGGCGTATATCGAGGCGAGCAAGGAGACGGAGAAGACGATGATGCCGACCGTGAACCATGCCGTGCCCCACTTGAAGGGGACGAAGATCGAGAGCAGGATCAGGAGGATCTGCAATGAGGTGCTGACGGAGGCGTTGATTTTGTCTTTGGCTGTGTACCAGGAGGTGTCCACCGCCCGCCTGCCTCCTTCGCGGAAAAGTGCCATCCATACGAACTGTACGAGCAGCGCTCCCAGTGAGAGAATCCATGTGTTGAGCCAGCCGGGCTTTAGTGTTGTGAAGAAGGAGAGGTCCATGATTGTGAATGTCGGTTGTGTGAAATATCTGCAAATGTATCGAATCCGACGACGGCTCACAATCGCAAGAAATGGTGATTTTTATTGCTTTTCTCCCGATATTCGAGAAGATTTTTCTTCCCGCAACGGCAGGGAAGAGGCTCTTATTGAGTCTGTTTTGGTATCTTTGCGACGAAGTTTGGTTTTGGAGATAAAGCACCCCCACACGGAAGGTCGCGATGTCTCGATTAAAAAGATTAAGATTATGTCTCGAAAAATACTTTGCGCCATTGTTGCGTTTTTATCGCTATCCGGTCTCGCTTTTGCCACTGATGCACCGCAAGATACAGCCACTTATGTGAAGATCGTAACCAATAAGGGAAGTGTGGAGGTGCGTCTGTACGATGAGACGCCTTTGCATAGGGACAACTTCATCCGTCTCGTGCGGGAAAAGGCATACGATAAGGTCATTTTCCATCGTGTGATCAAGCAGTTCATGGTGCAAGCCGGCGGCAATGTGCTCAAAGGAGACTCCCTCTCCGCCACACGATTGGAAGAGAAACACTCGGAGCTTCTCCCGGCTGAGATAGTGTATCCGAAGTATTTCCATAAATATGGAGCGTTGGCGGCGGCTCGCACCGGAGATGATGTCAATCCGGAGAAGAAGTCATCCTCCTTTCAGTTTTACATCGTGACGGGTAAGTGTTATCTGGATTCGGATCTCAAAAGGTACGAAGCAAGCAAAGGCCTAACCTTTACAGATGAGATCAAAGAAGCCTACAAAATGATGGGAGGCACTCCGCATCTGGATGGAAATTACACGGTCTTCGGAGAGGTGGTGAAGGGAATGAATACGGTAGAAAAGATACAGTCTGTCTCGACGGACGGAGCAGATCAGCCGGTGTCGCCCGTCTACATCAAGAAGGTGGTGATATTGAAGAAAAAGAAGAAGTAAGAGATTACTTCTTTTTTGTTCTGTTGTCGTATCTGTTATTTGCAAGAGATTCAGATGTCTTTTTCCCGTTGTCGGCTTCAAAATCCGTATTACAAACCACTCCTGAAGCTCGGCCTTCCTATCATTTTGGGTCAGGTCGGTCTTATTCTTGTCGGCTTCATAGATAATATGATGGTCGGGCATTATGGTACTCCGGAGCTTGCTTCTGCCTCTTTCGTAAACAACTTCATGAACCTTGCCTTTATCTTCGGGCTGGGTTTCTCTTACGGGCTTTCTCCTCTGATCGCCACCTCCGTAACCGGAAAAGACGGCGAGCATCTCTCTCTGTTGAAGAGCTCACTGCTTGCCAACCTTATCATTGCCCTCTTTCTGGTTTTGGTTATGGGCTTTCTGCTGCTGAGGATAGATCTTCTCAACCAACCGGAGGAGCTTATTCCGCTTATTGTACCATACTATATTATACAGCTGGCATCCATTCCGGTGCTGATGCTGTTCAATGGTTACAAGCAGTATGCGGAGGGCGCGGGCAATCCGTCTGCTCCTATGATCATAATGCTTTTGTCCAACGGACTGAATATTGTACTGAACTATCTGCTGATATACGGTAAGCTGGGCTTTCCGGAGCTTGGGCTTACAGGTGCAGGTCTGGCGACATTTATTGCGAGGTTGTTTTGTCTTGTCGCTCTCGGAGTAGTCTGTTACAAGGGGCGTTCATTCGTGAAGCTCTATGAATCATTACCTAAGGAGAGAGGACAGGTGAAGCGCGTGCATGTAAAATCTCTATTCGGATTAGGGCTCTCCACAGCAGCTCAGATGGGAATGGAGACAGCTTCTTTCTCTCTTGCCGTAGTGATGGTGGGATGGATGGGGGCTAATGCTTTGGCGGCACATCAGATCATGAGTGTGATCTCTACGCTCGGATTTATGATCTTTTACGGACTTTCGGCTGCCGTAACCATACTGATGAGTAAATACTATGGCGAAGGACTTGTCTCGGAGATGAGGCGAGTGGTTCAAGGCGGACGCAATATGCTCATCTTTCTTGCTCTTGTTACGGTAGTCGTCCTACTCCTGACAAGGAACTATATCGGCTATCTCTTTACAGACAGTATAGATATTGTCTCTACGGTTTCACTGCTCATCTTTCCCGTTATTGTCTATCAGTTTGGCGACCTCACGCAGATCCTCTATGCCAATGCTCTCAGAGGGATAAGAGACGTTAAGTATATGGCTGTCTGCGCTCTCTTTTGTCATATTTTTCTTGCCCTCTCTTTAGTGTACGTTTTGGGCATAAAGTTGGAACTGGGAGTCTTGGGTGTTTGGATGGCTTTCCCTGTCAGTCTCTCGGCTTTGGGATTGTTGCTGCATCGTCGTTTCAGGAAGCTGACACAAGATGTATATTCTTAAAGAATTGCTATATTTGTTATTGTTCTATTAACAACTATAGAGTACAGAGCCATGACCAAAAAGGATACAAAAATCATAAGTGAAGAAGAAGGTCAGATTCTTATCCAGAAAGCATTCGATAAGCTGATACAAGATTACCGGAATAGCAATCACCGTAAACGTACAGATGTTATCGTCAAGGCATTCCAGCTGGCTAAGGATGCACACGCCGGGGCTAAACGAAAAAGCGGAGAGCCTTATATCTTGCATCCTATTGCCGTTGCAGATATCTGTTGCAATGAAATAGGTCTCGGTTCTACCAGTATCTCTGCTGCTCTCTTGCATGATGTGGTGGAAGATACAGAGTACACTATCAAAGATATTGAAGATATGTTTGGTCCTACCATTGCGGTAATCGTGGATGGTCTTACCAAACTTTCCGGTGAGATATTGGCAAAATCCGTCGATGTGGTTACGCAGGATACTTCGGCACAGCTTGAGAACATACGAAGATTGTTGCTTACAGCCAATAAAGATATTCGTGTGATTTTGGTCAAGATAGCTGACCGTCTTCACAATATGCGTACGCTCAGCAGTATGCCGGCAGTGAAGCAGGCGAAAATTGCAGCAGAGACACGGCTGTTTTACTCTCCTTTGGCAGAACGTCTGGGAATGTACGACATCAAAACCGAGTTTGAAGATCTCTCCCTGAAATACGATCACCCGGAAGAGTATGCAGAAATAAAGCGAAATATCGAAAATACCAAGCAGAGCAGGGAAGACCTCTTCTTACTTTGTGAGAACATTCTCAAGAAAGATCTTAATAATATAGGTCTAAACTATGAGATGCACTATCGCATCAAGTCTGTTTACTCTATTTGGAGAAAGATGAAGAGCAAGCAGGTTCCTTTCTCCGAGATCTACGATATTTTTGCCATACGTATCATTTTTACCCCTACCTCTCCGGAGACGGAGTATACCGATATATTCAGAATATATCAGGTGTTAGCTTCTCATTTCAGACTCAAAGATGATCGTATCCGAGACTGGGTAACACGTCCTAAAGAGAATGGTTACAGAGCACTTCATATCACCATAATGGGACCTTCGGGCGAGTGGATAGAAGTACAGATCCGCTCCAGACAGATGCACCAGATGGCTGAGAAAGGACTCGCAGCCCATTGGCGTTATAAGGCAGAAGCTTTCAAGGTGGACGAAGTAGAAGAACGAATACTGAATAACGTCAAAGAACTTCTCAGCAATCCCGGTCCGAGTGCATCTGACGACTATGAGAACATGATGTTTCATATGTCAAACGAAAAGATGTTGGTCTTTACTCCCAAAGGAGATCAGATAGGTATCGCACGTGGTTCTACCGTACTCGACTTTGCATACCTTATACATACGGAGCTTGGTGATCATTGTATAGGTGCAAAAGTGAATCATGAAATGGTGGGATTGGACTATCGTCTCTCCAATGGAGATCAGGTTGAAGTAATAACCACATCCAAGACACGTCCCAAGGAGACTTGGTTGAAGTTTGTAACCAATCCCTCCGTGAAGCGTCATATTATCCGATACTTGAATAAGCAGAGAGAGAACGACATTAAGAAAGGACGGGAAATTCTGCAAGAGTTTTGTGAGAAGAACAATCAGGATAAAGCTCTTGTGGAGAAGTGCAAGGCATCTCCTCTTCCCGGTTATCTCTCTTTTGAAGATATGCTTATAGATATAGCGCATGGAGTGGTAAAGCTTACAACCGAACTATTGGATGGCATTGTTGCACATCAGAATGATGAAGTTGTGGATCCGCACGACCCATTGGTGGTTCTTCGTACTACTCCGGCGATGGATCTTGGCAAAATTAAAGAGACCTATACCCTTACTTCTCAGGAAGGGTACAGAAATTATATCCGCCCTTCATGTTGCAGACCCATAATGGGAGAAGAGGTACATGGTATCCTGAATGAACACAATCAGGTGGTGATACACAAGAGATATTGTCAGGTGGCAATAAATCAAAAAGCTTCTCACGGCAATCGTATTGTCAATGTAGAGTGGGGAGCGCATGTGCATTCGCCTTTCAGAGTAACTTTGGGTATATATGGCGTCAATATAGATTTCTTTGTGCTCAACATCCTTACAACCCTCAAGGATAAAGGTATCGAACTTTGGGATATTAACTTCCGTGCCAATAGAGAAATGGCAGAAGGGCAGATGACCATCCGTGTTTCGGATGTGGCGCAATTGGAAGACCTTATGGTTACACTCAAAGAACATAATGATGTGATCCGTGTGATCCGAATAGATGGAGATAAGCATTAGATCTCCCATCTGTTTATAATTGATGATAAAAACCTAAATGCTAAACATATTATGAATCGCAAACGTATAATATCTCCTTCTTTGCTTTCTGCGGACTTTCTTCATCTGGCAGATGATGTTGCCATGCTTAATAGAAGCAAAGCGGAATGGTTGCACTTGGACATTATGGATGGTGTCTTTGTTCCTAATATTTCCTTTGGAGTCCCGGTGGTAAAAGCCGTAAGGAGTATGACATCAAAGTTTCTCGATGTACACTTAATGATAGTAGATCCCACTCCATACATCTCGGTGTTTAAGAGTGCCGGTGCAGATATGCTCACCGTGCATTATGAGACTTGTTCGCATCTGCATCGAACCCTTACTGCAATCAAAGAACAGGGGATGAAAGCGGGTATTGCTCTGAATCCGCATACACCTGTGGCTTTGCTGAAAGATATTCTCCGAGAAGCGGATATGGTACTTTTGATGTCCGTAAATCCGGGATTTGGAGGACAGAAATTTATAGAAAGGACTTACGATAAGGTCAAAGAGCTTCGTGAGATGATAGATGCGCAAGAACTGAATACTCTTATCCAAGTGGATGGTGGAGTCAATGAAAAGACCGGAGCACAACTCATCTCTTGTGGAGTGGATGTTTTAGTTGCCGGGAATTATGTCTTTGCGGCAGAGAATCCTGAGGAGAGAATAGAGACACTGCTCTCTTGCTAAGTATCGGAACAGCAGATGACTCCGACAAGATATGCTTCCAGACCGGCGTATTTCCTGCTATCGGCTCTGGTTGTTGCGCTCGTTTGGGTCTACTTTTACGCTTCAAGAGTCTCTTTGCCGGTTGTAGCCGCCATTGCATTTGTGGCACTGACGGCAGGGATTTATATTAGCTCAATATCAGGTAGAAGAGAAAAAGATCCGGAGAGTACTTTTCCTTGGGATAGGGAAGAACGCTCTCCGGATCTTCTTTTTGCTTTCAAGTATGCTTCCCCTTGGATTGTTGCACTGCTGTGGACAGTGCTTATGATGGCATTTGGCATACTCTATGGTTATCGTATCAATAGTCCGTCGGGATGGGATCAGAGTCGTAAGTATATCATCACAGAAAGAACGCTGAACCGGAAAGGGGCAATCACTCTCTCCTTGATGCCATTTTCGGAAAATATTTTTCTTCCTCGAAAAGTCTACGCAACGGTTAGAGGCAGCTCTTCGGCAGATTTACCTCTATATACCAAAGGGGATGCCGTAACCCTTTTATCTTCTCCTCACGATCTTTTTGGCAAGAATGCACCGGAGAATAACTCTTTCTACACCTACCTCAAAGGGGAAGGCTATTTCCGGTACGCATGGTTAGATAAGTCTGAAATCGTTGCTGCCGGAAAAGAAAAAGCCGGAGAGAGCATCAGAGATAAGTTCGAAAACTACAGAGAGAAAATCATCTCCCGAACGGAAAAGGCTCTTGGCGAGATACTATCTCCATCGTCACGCTCTCTCTTCTACGCATTATGCTTAGGGTATAAAAATCAAGACTATGACGATGTACGCCATTCATTTGAAGCATCGGGAGTGGCACACGTCTTGGCTATAAGCGGATTTCATCTTGGCGTTATTGCCTCTTGTCTGCTCTGGTTGCTCAAACATTTATTGCCCCAATACCGTCATCGGTCATACCGTTATCTTATAGCTTTACCGCTTCTGCTCTCCTACACGCTTCTCACGGGAGCTTCTCCATCCACTGTGAGGGCTTTCGTGATGATTGCTTTTCTGCTTCTTTATAAGAGTTTGAACAGGAGAGCCGATGCCGTACAAATATGGACGGGAACTGTTGTTGCGATTCTCATGGTAGCCCCTTACTATATTTTCAATATGGGATTCCTTCTCAGTGTCTTTGCTGTCTGGGGCATACTTCACTTTTATCCTTTTTGCAAAAAGATTTTGAAGCCCGAACATCCCATATTGGTCTATTTGTTCAATATTCTGTGGATTTCTATCACAGCTCATTTGGGTATTTGGGCATGGCTCGCATACTTTACCAATCGTTGGAGCCTGGTCTTTCTCTGGAGCAATATTCCGGTAACGCTACTCGCTACCATCGCTATCGTATTGGGCTTGTTCCTCGTGCTTTCTTTGCTCTTTCTTCCTATTCTATCTCCCATTATAGGATTGGGAGTGAATCGGGTACTGGAAACCCTAACGGCTGTAACTTCTTACTTTGCTTCTATTCCCGGACTTGATGGAGAGCTCATGATTGGAATACCTGCCCTTTTACTCTATTACTCGACACTCTTTATCCTTTTCAGCCTGTTGCAAAAGCGGTTCAGATACGCGAAGTGAACGATGCCGTTACAAAGGTTTTCCCAAAAGGAACAAGCGATAACTCGATAAGAGCAAAATGTTTTTTGCTAAGCGGTATGCCTATGATTGTACAAAAGAGAAAAATACCAAATGTAATGTGAATTGCCTATATGATCCGACCCACGCTAAGCAACTCCAAAAACATTGCCTAGACGGCTAAAAAAAGAGAAGTTGTCCTTTGAAACTACCTTGTAAGAGTACGGAAACAAGATATGAGAGACTATTCTCAAGCACTGCGATCCCAAGCAATACCGATTCATGGATACGCAAGCCAATATTCCTGTAAACAGATATTCCAGAACCATAATCCACCCTCCGAAGATCAAAAAATACATTCCGGAGAGAGGATATTATGAGTTCGGGTCGATGTTTTGCTTGATATCTTTAAGCTCCACAAGCTTGTTCACTATCGCATAGATTGTGAGACCGGCAGGGGAGTGTATCTGTAGTTTTTTCGCAATGTTACGCCTGTGAGTGATGACCGTATGGGTTGAAAGGAAAAGCTCATCGGCTATCTCCTTATTGGTAAGTCCTTTCACGACGCATATCACAATATCTTTCTCTCTTGGGGTGAGTACTTGTTGCTCTTCATTGCTCTTCTTCTCCTTTTCTTCCTGTTCAAACAGGCGAGAGATCTTCTTCTCTATCTCCTCTTCCGTGTCGGTGAAAAGGATGGATGCATCATAATATTTGGCTTCAATAGATTCTCCCGGAAGCCCTCCTACCACTACGAAATGAGTGTGGGGGCAAGAGGTTTGCTCTTTAAGGGTTTGTACCATAATCCCTCCGATGATAGAGGAAGAGACCAAAACCAAATCGGGCTTTTCTGCCAAAAGGACTTCCCCCAAAGTTTCGGGGCTGTGAAGAACGAAGTAGTGCGATTTGGCTAGTATCTCTACTCGTTTTATAGTATTCTCCAAGCCTATGCGAAGAAGAGGATATGGGATGGCTATGACTATTTTCTTTTGCATGTCAGGAGTTTCGATTTTATGTTCAAAAATATAGATTTATACTAAACTATCCGACATCTCTTCTTCTAGCTTCGCCACTGCAGGTATAAAGACATGATCTTCTACATGGTTGTGGTCATAAAGTTCTATCTGACATGCAAAAATATCGTATAGTACGCTGTGAAGTTTATACCCGCTTTGTGTTGGGTAGTATTTGATAAGAATATTTTTCAGCTCTTTGATCTTAAGCTCTATCTGGTCGTGTTTCTTGCGGAATATATCTATATTGTACTTGCTATCTTTCTCTCCATTTATCAGCTTCGTTGCATAAGGGAATACATATTTGTCTTCATAACTCATGTGTTTACGTACTTCGTCCTCGTATTCATCGAAGAATTTGATAATGACATACACGACATCTTGGGGAGCTTCTTCGAGGGCATTCAGCAGCTTGCTCCTTAGCTCCGGAAGGCGGTAATGCAGGAAGTAGTCGTGCGAATTGCGTAGATAAACAATAAGCTGCGGTATGGATATTCTTCTATGCAAATCCATATTGTCTCCCGTTGTACGAGAAGAGAGGTAGTGTACCACGTAGAGGAATGTCTCCAGATCCACGCTGTTTTCCCTGCAGACCTCTGCGATGCTTTTTTCTCCCACACCCAAAGGGATGCCAAACCTGTTCATCAGCAGAAGCATATTGTAGTTTTCGCTGATCAGATCTGCCATTTTACTACGACCATTATATATTGTCTTCATTCTATATGTCTGTATTTATATCTTTTATACTGCGAAAAATATTTCGTCTAACTATTTCGTATCAAAATTACAATATATGGTCGAGATAAGCAATGATAGTTTTTAGGTACGGATTTTATTCAAAATCAATATTATTAGGTATTTGCATATTTTATCATAGGAGATAACTTTGTCAGCGTAATAGTAATACAATAATCGCTTTGCCAAACATAGGCTGAACTAACTAAATATGTCCCTTCGTGAGGACAAGTGGAGATTCCGATGATGGAGCACTCCCACAATCGCGAGCATATTTCCTGACACAAAGGAACCATACTAAAAGTGATAAATACAAATTTTTGTCGGGAGTCTTTTGGGAAAAAGGCTCCCGACGCCTTTTATCCGACAAAGGTATAAAGAAAAAGTGTTGCTATTTATATTTTCTCGTTTCAGTTTTCAGCTCCCTTTTGTGGAGCTGTTTTTATATATTCCATACCGCAGAAATGTGTCCATTTTTGCGCTCTCTATTTTGATCGGAGGGGGCGTTTTCAGAGCACGACCGAACTGTTAAATTCAGGCTGTTTTATTAACACAAATTCCGATACTCGTTAAGCCAAAACAGTAAACGAGCATATTTTGTCGGCTAAACGTGTTTAATTTTTCAATGAACACGTTTAGTGATTTCATTAAACACGTTTACCGGATTCGATTAACGTGTTTTTTTCTCAGATTGGGCTGGTTTTATAATCTGTTGATATGGTGTGTTTTATCTTCATTCTTCTTCTTTTTGATAGGAGAAGAGAGGAGACGAGAGGGGAAAGGAGAGCCTGATTT
Source organism: Porphyromonas canoris (assembly GCF_000769115.1). GTDB lineage: Bacteria > Bacteroidota > Bacteroidia > Bacteroidales > Porphyromonadaceae > Porphyromonas_A > Porphyromonas_A canoris. The sequence goes on from NZ_JQZV01000013.1 coordinate 650,884, forward strand.
CCCTGATTCGGATTTATATAAAAATTTCGCTCTGAACGGCATATTTTCTTTCTCGTTTTCGGAAGATACGATTATGGAAAGAGGCTTCTTTTTATATCTTCGTCATTGCTTGCCAATCCGTCGGTTTTTTGAGATAAAATCCATCAAAGAAGAAGAGGATCCACAAACAACAAGCTCACAGCAAGGAGTGTTGCTGTGAGCTTGCATGGAGGAAGGAGTTCCCATTGAGTTATGATTTTCATCGGGGAGCGTTTTTCCCCTTATCATAGTGTCTTCGCGATGTGGCTGTTATCACCTGTTAAAGCGCATCCAATCCTTGCTTGAGATCGGCTATGATATCTTCTGCATCTTCAAGACCAACGGAGAGTCTTACCAGTCCGTCCGAAATATTTGCCATGGCTCTCTCTTCCGGTGTGTATGGAGAGTGGGTCATGCTGGCAGGGTGTTGGATAAGCGTTTCCGCATCTCCAAGACTCACTGCCACTTTGCACATCTGCATTGCATTGATAAGTTTCTTTCCGGCATCCATTCCTCCTTTGAGTTCAAACGAGATCATGCCTCCCGGAAGAGACATATATTTCTTTACCAGATCTCTTTGAGGGAAACTTTCGAGTCCCGGATATGAGATGGATGAAACCTGTGGATGCTTTTCGAGGAACTCGGCAACCTTTTGTGCGTTTGCACTATGCTTTTCCACTCGTATCGGAAGAGTCTTCATACCTCTGTCTATAAGGAATGCGTCAAATGGGCTGAGCGATGCACCGGTAAGGTCTTTTACTCCCAATAGTCGTACCTGATTGATGTACTCCTCTTTTCCGACAACAAATCCGGCTATGACATCTCCGTGTCCGTTAAGATACTTGGTGGCAGAGTGGATAATGATGTCCGCACCATGTTCCAATGGACGACAGATGTAAGGGGTACAGTAAGTGTTATCCACCATCACCTGTACGCCTTCTTGGCGGTGGGCTATCTCTGCCACGGCGGCAATGTCTATCATATCCATATTAGGGTTTGCAGGGCTTTCAAGATATACCACTTTGGTATTCGGGCGCATTGCTTTGGCAACCTCTTGCGGGTCTCTCATGTCCACATAAGTTACTTCTATTCCGTATCTGGACAGACCGTGAGTGAAGTAAGCATGTGTACAGCCATAAAGAGTCCTGTGTGCCACAATGTGATCTCCGGTCTGTACCAGTATCCAAATAGCAGAAGTTACTGCTCCTATACCTGATGCGGTGGACATTGCTGCCTCTGCGCCTTCGAGCAGAGCGAGTTTCTTCTCTACCTTGGTGCAGGATGGGTTTCCTAATCGAGAGTAAATATATCCCGGTTCTTCCAAGGCAAAGCGAGCTCCTCCTTGTTCTGCCGAGTCGAATACAAATGTTGAGGTTTGAAAGATCGGTGTTGCAAGTGCTCCGTAGGCATTTTTTTCTGATCCTCCGTGAATAGCTTTTGTTGCAAAGCCTGCTTTTTCGATTTTTTCGTGGTTCATATTTCTTCTGTAAGTATTAAGTGATTTTCTCTGTAAGAGACTGCTAAGATATGAAATCTTTGTGTATATTTGTCCAGATTCATTATTAACTATTTCAAATCATTTATTATGGATTTAAAAAACTTTCCTGCGGAGCCATTTAGAATAAAAGCGGTAGAAACCGTGAAAATGAATACACGTGAAGAACGTGAACGTGTAATCCGTGAAGCAGGGTACAATACTTTCCTTATCAACAGTGAAGATGTTTACATCGACCTGCTTACCGACAGTGGAACAAACGCAATGAGCGATAAGCAATGGGCAGGTATGATGATCGGTGATGAGGCTTATGCCGGTAGTAAAAACTTCCATCACTTGGAGGCTACCGTACAAGAGCTTTTTGGTTTCAAGCATGTTGTGCCTACTCACCAAGGCAGAGGTGCGGAAAACTTGTTGAGCCAGATCGCTATTAAGCCGGGACAATATGTGCCTGGTAATATGTACTTCACCACCACTCGCTATCACCAAGAAAGAAATGGCGGTATCTTCGTTGATATCATCAGAGATGAAGCTCACGATGCCGGTCTTGAAATCCCATTTAAGGGAGATATCTGCTTGGAGAAGTTAGAGAAGCTTATTCAGGAAAAAGGCGCTGAAAACATTGCTTATGTTTGTTTAGCTGTAACGGTGAACTTGGCAGGTGGACAGCCTGTTTCCATGAAGAACATGAGAGCAGTGAGAGAACTTACACAAAAGCATGGCATCAAGGTGTTCTACGATGCTACTCGCTGCGTTGAAAATGCTTATTTCATCAAAGAACAAGAAGAGGGCTTTGCAGATAAAAGCATCAAAGAGATTGTTCACGAAATGTTTAGCTATGCAGATGGTTGTACCATGAGTGGTAAGAAAGACTGTCTTGTGAACATCGGTGGATTCCTTTGTATGAACGACGAAGAGCTTTTCCAAAGTGCAAAAGAATTGGTTGTTGTTTACGAGGGTATGCCTTCTTACGGGGGGATGGCAGGACGCGACATGGAAGCTATGGCTATCGGTCTTCGCGAAAGTATGCAGTTCGAGTACATCCAACACCGTGTATTGCAAGTGCGTTATCTTGGTCAGCGTCTTATTGAAGCAGGTATTCCTGTGATACAACCTATTGGAGGTCATGCTGTATTCTTGGATGCAAGACGCTTCTGTCCGCATTTGACACAAGACGATTTCCCTGCACAAAGTCTTGCTGCCAACCTTTACGTGGAAGGTGGTGTACGTGCAATGGAACGTGGTATCGTGTCTGCCGGTAGAGATGTTAAGACCGGAGAAAATCACAGACCTAAGCTCGAAACTGTTCGTCTTACTATTCCTCGTCGTGTTTACACTTATAAGCATATGGATCTTGTAGCGGATGCAGTGATCAAACTCTTCAAACACAAAGAGGACATCAAGGGTCTGCGTTTCGTTTATGAACCGAAGCAACTCCGCTTCTTTACTGCTCGTTTCGAGGAAAAATAAGACCGGAGAACCCGAAGAGTTGCAACAACGCAACATACTTAATCATAGAAGAGACCGCCTGAGCATCATGCTCAAGCGGTCTCTTTGCATTATGCTCTCTGGTAAAGTAAGAATAAGCAGAGGATAATGCCCGATAAGCTCTGTTAAGAACCGGTTTATAATTAGGTTTTCTTCTTGGTTCTGTCTATATTTGTAGGAGTGTAAAAACAGTAGAAACGACCTATGCAAATCCCTGATTACTTAACGCAAGAAGACTTGCTTCAGATCGAAGAGCAAGGACTCTCTCTTAAAGAAATAGAGAAGCAGATCAAACGTCTTACAAATGGCTTTCCTTATCTCAAGGTATTACGATCCGCCACGGTAGGAGACGGCATTACAAGACTGTCAAAAGAGGAACAGGTTAAGTATTTAGAAGAGTGGAGCAAGGCACAATCTTCTTCCGGGAAGAAGATTATAAAGTTTATTCCTGCTTCCGGAGCCGCTTCCCGGATGTTCAAAGAGCTGTACGAGGTGCTTTCAAACCCTCAGGAGTGCAGCATGGAAGAGCTTCCGGATTCTGTGAAGTCGGTTCTGGATCAGATTCATCTCTTTGCATTTTTCGATGCACTCAATAGTGTTTGTCTGAAAAACGAGTTTAAGACCTGTACAAGAATGTTGGCACAGGGAGAGTATCGTAAAGTCATATCTTATCTGATAGAAGAAAAGGGACTCAATTACGGAAATCTTCCGAAGGCTCTTCTCCTTTTTCATAAGTATAAGGATGGAAACAGAACAGCGGCAGAAGAGCATCTTGCAGAGGGAGCAATGTATGCAAAGGATCTTCAAGGCGATGTACATCTGCATTTTACTCTTTCTCCCGAACATATAGCACCGTTCAATGAGCTGATGAATCAGAAGAAAACTCTCATGGAGGAGCACTATTCCGTAAACTACAATATCTCATACAGCATCCAGAAAAAGGAAACGGACACCATTGCAGTGGATATGGACAATCAGCCTTTAAGGGATCCGAAAACGGGCAGACTCGTATTTCGTCCCGGCGGACATGGTGCTCTCATTCAGAACCTGAACGAAATAGATGCGGATATTATTTTCATCAAGAATATAGATAATGTAGTGCCCGATCATCATAAGTGCGAGACGGTGATTTATAAGAAAGTACTGGGCGGCTTCCTGGTCTTTCTTCGCAACAAGGTTTATCGTCTGATGGAGAGTTTGACCAAGGGACGCATCTCTCGTGATACCATCGAGCAGGCAAGAGATCTGCTTTATCGCTACTTCTCGGTGGATATAAATATTGAGGGACTGCATCCGGAAGATGCGGTAAGAATCATCCGCGAGAAACTCAACCGTCCCATTCGTATATGCGGAATGGTAAAAAATGAGGGGGAACCCGGTGGCGGGCCTTATATTATCGAGCATGAGGATGGAACCACATCCCTTCAGATCTTGGAAGGAACACAAATAGACACCTCTACAGAAGAAGGCCAAAAGCTCCTTTTATCGGGTACACACTTCAATCCCGTAGATATAGTTTGCAGTATCAAAGATTATCAGGGAAAATTCTTTGACCTTACTGCGTTTATAGATGAAAACACCGGATTTATTGCGGAAAAGAGCAAAGGCGGAGAGAGATTAAAGGCTCTCGAACTTCCCGGACTTTGGAATGGCGCAATGGCAGGGTGGAACACCGCATTTGTGGAAGTGCCTGCCGAAACATTCAATCCGGTAAAGACCATCAATGATCTCCTTAGAGACTCACACAGATAGACAAATACCAAACAAATTCAATAAACATGGACAAGCAAATCATTATAAACAGACTTTCTCGTTTAAGAGAGAGCATGAAAAAGGAAGGAATAGATGCCTACATCATTCCGAGTTCGGATCATCACTTGAGCGAATATCCCCCACAATGTTGGAAGGATAGAGAGTGGATCTCTTCCTTTAACGGTTCTGCCGGAACAGTGATGGTTACCGCAGATCATGCAGGATTGTGGACAGACTCTCGCTACTTTTTGCAAGGCTCGGAGCAGTTGAAAGGAACCACCATTGAGCTTTACAAGATGGGAATGCCTGCTACGCCAACCATTCCTGAATATATCAGAGATCATAAAGCCACTATCCGCAGAGTGGGATTTTTCGGAAAATCCATGTCGGCAGCAGAAGCATTGGGTACGCAAAATGCCCTTGCTCCTTACGGTATAGAGGTTGTGTGGAACAAAGATCTTATAGCACCTTTGCACGAAGAGCCTGCCACTCTCCCGATGTTTCCTTTCTACGAGCAGCCTCTAAAGTATGCGGGAATGTCTGTTGCAGATAAACTTTCTCTGCTTAGAAAGACTCTTCTTGCAGATGGAGCCAACTCTTGCATTATCACCATGCTTGATGAGATTGCCTGGCTTTTCAATGTAAGAGGCACTGATGTGCTTTACAACCCGGTGGGTATAGCTTACGGTCTTGTTACACCAAAGGCTGCATACATCTATACAATGGAGGGTAAGATACCTGCCGAACTGCAAGCCTCTCTATCCGAAGCCGGTGTAATGGTGCGTACATACAATGACATCTACAAGGATGTTACCGGTCTTACGGCAGAAGAGGTGGTACTGCTCGATAATGCAAGAACGAATTACGCTTTGTTCAAATCCATCCCGGCGCACACACCAAGAGTGATAAAGACCTCTGCCATCACTCGTCTGAAAGCGATCAAAAACGCAGTGGAAGTGGAAGGATACCGTAAGGCGATGCAGCGAGACGGGGTAGCTCTCACTCGTTTCTTTATCTGGCTGGAAAAAGTGTTGAATGCAGGGGGAACGCCTTCGGAATATGAAATTGGAGTTAAGCTGGCAGAGTTCAGAGCGCAGGGAGATCTTTATGTGAGCGATAGCTTCTCCACCATTTGCGGATATAACGGCAATGGAGCCATTGTGCATTACAGCGCACAGAAAGATAGCTGTAAGAGAGTAGAGAAGAAAGGTATCTTGCTGCTGGACTCCGGCGGTCAGTATCGCGACGGAACTACGGATATTACCCGAACAGTCTCTTTGGATGGCAACCCTACGGCTCGTCAGAAAGCAGACTATACCCGTGTACTGAAAGGGCACATCGCTATCGCAAGAGCTATCTTCCCTCAAGGAACAAGAGGTTCGCAGCTGGACATCTTGGCGCGTAAAGCTCTATGGGATGTGTGTCAAAACTACGGACACGGAACGGGACACGGCGTGGGACACTTCCTCAACGTTCATGAAGGCCCTCAAAATATCCGTATGGACGAAAATCCTGCCCTTCTTGAGCTTGGCTGCTTCACCAGCAACGAGCCGGGACTCTACATTGCAGGAGAGTACGGAATACGTATAGAGAACCTTATCCTCTGTGTTCCATACAAAGAGACCGAGTTTGGCTCATTCTACGCGTTCGATACGCTCACAATGTGCTACTTGGACAACAATCTGGTAGATGTCTCTCTTATGACTCCCGAAGAGATCAAGTGGTACAACGATTACCAATCACAGGTTTATGCAGAGGTTAGTCCTTCACTGACCGCAGAAGAGTCGGCATGGCTAAAAGCCAAGACTGCTCCGCTCTCTGCTTGAGTAAAACATAGAAGAGTATGGCAATAGTACAGACCGTCAGAGGCTTTACCCCCAAGATCCCGGAGAGTTGTTTCCTTGCTACCAATGCGGTAGTTGTGGGAGATGTAGAGATGGGAGAGGGATGCAGTATATGGTTCGGTACTGTTTTACGCGGTGATGTAAACAGTATCAGAATAGGTAACAATGTCAATATCCAGGATGGCGCGGTGGTGCATACGCTCTATCAGAAATCTGTGAGCATAATAAAAGACAACGTCTCCATAGGTCATAATGCAATCATTCACGGAGCAACCATCGAAGAGGGCGCCCTTATCGGAATGGGAGCCATCGTTATGGATCATGCTGTGGTCGGATCCGGAGCAATTGTTGCCGCAGGCAGCGTAGTGCTTAGTGGCACTCAGATCCCTCCCGGAGCGTTGTATGCAGGTTCGCCGGCTAAGTTTATCAAAGAGGTGGCAATAGAGCAAGCCACCGAAATGAATAAGAAGATCGCTGCAAACTATCAGATGTATGCCTCTTGGTATGGCGAGCAGTAAGCAGAGGTAACTCCTTAATATCAGCTTATAGGAAGCCATAACGGCTTCGTCTATATAATCTCAACAGCCAATTATCGGAATCTGAATGATCTGGTAATTGGCTGTTTTTGTTGTGTCTGTTTGATCTCTTTTCGTCTTAAAAGAGGAAAGTTTTCAAAATAAAGCCGTTCAGAAAAATATTTGAACGTATTAAGAAAAGAGCGTAAAGCTATTCAAGAGTACAAAGCACGACTCGACCACCGGTTTTCATGGTTCGATTTGTGCAAATCAACTCTTCATTTGTGATCATCAAGCCTTGAATCTCTTTTCTTAATCTGTTCAGGAAGAGATATGAACGGGTTAAGAAGAGTCTTTATAAAGGTTCAGAAAAAGTAGTCTTGCAGAAAACCGATAGCCGTACAACCATCTGTTTTTTGTTTAATCCCGAACCTGTGCAGGTATGGAATACGGAAGCCGAACTTGTTTCAGCCCTCTGAACGTCATTTTATAGAAAAGCCTCGTCCCGATAACTATTGTAATGTTATCGGGACGAGACCATTTCTTATTTGATTCGGTATTGAGAGCGCAGTGTTCTAACTGCTACTCTCTTCTTGAGACCGGAGTGTTTCTTTCTTTTTTGCTACGCTCTTGATCCATAGATATACCGCCAATCCAACAAAGAGTAGCAGGATAAGAATCATCTCCATGCGGTGGGAGAGTGGATCTGTCCAAAATTCTTTGAAAAACTCTACCCGTCCGAGAATTTCTACGGCAGTCCAAAAAACGATGACCGTGGCTATCGAGAAGCGAATATTGGCACCCCAGGATCCAAACTTCAGCTGCTTTTTGAACATGAATAGAGAGCCTATAAGACATACGGCAAACACGATCCAAGTGACGGGATGATACTCTCCTAAAAAGTGATCATCGTAGCAGAACATGAGCAGCAGATAGCATGACCAGAGCATCATATTGAGCTCCATGAAGGTTACGATAGAGGTATGTCTGGTCATCGGACGTACAACAATGTCGTTTTTCTTCCCTCTGAAAAGGACTCTTTGCCACCAGTTGATAAAGTTACATCCCGTCTTAACGCTGAACAGATAAAGCACCATGAACATAGCCCATAGCCCAAAAGTGGCAGGAAGAATGAGGTATTCGGGTCTGGTAACCACTTCTCCATTCACGATCTCGGCTTGTACGCCGAAGCGTTGGGCATAGTAAACGAATATGAACTCTACCCATCCGGTCCAGAAGAGCAGTCCTCCGAAGAAGCCCCACAAAGTTTGTCTTGTATCTCCGGTTGCGAATACTCCAAAGATTACCATAAGAAGCCCGACAAAACCTAAAGAGAAAGAGGCATAGTGCAGATACGGTGGAACAAGCAGGTGTTCCATTATGGCCATGAGAGCATGACCGAGTGGCATGGTGAAAAGAACCATCAGGAAAGAGATGATAGACTTCCACCAATGTCTTGTAGTGTGTTGTGCCATTTTGGGTAATGAGTCTGTTGTGCAGTTATTGCTTGCGTAAGAATTTACGGAACGTGATATTGTAGTGATTTTTATCGTCTTTCGGATGATGAACAGCAGATACTTCCGTCCATTCGTCCGATAGAGGGGGCATAAAAGTATCTGCTTGGTCGAAAGTGGCATCCACTTCTGTGATGTACAGCGTATCGGTCAGAGGAAAAGCTTGCTTGAATATGTCTGCACCTCCGATGAAGAACAGCTCCTTTTCGTCCTTGCAAACAGATATTGCTTCTTCTATCGAATGTACTATCTCACAAGATGGAGCTGTATAATCTTTGGAGCGAGTGAGTATGATATTCCTTCTTCCGGGTAATGCTCCATTGGGCAAACTTTCAAAAGTTTTTCGTCCCATGATGATAGGATGCCCTAACGTTGTCTGCTTGAAGAAGGCAAGGTCGGCACGGAGAGAGCGTCCCCAAGGCATATCTCCTTGTTGTCCTATCTCTCTGTTCAGCCCCATGGCTACAATCATCGATACGAGAGGGGAGTGTTCATTCTTCATACTGCAACGTCTCCTTTTATTGTGGGATGTGAGATATAGTGTTCTATTGATATGTCTTCAAAAGTAAACCGATCCAACTCTTTTATTTCCGGATTGAGACGAAGGGTAGGAAGAGGATAAGGATCTCTGGAGAGCTGAAGCTTTACCTGCTCCAAATGGTTCAGATAGATGTGTGCATCTCCCAATGTGTGTACGAAGTAGCGAGGTGTCAGCCCTGTAACCTGTGCGACCATACAGAGAAGAAGCGCATAGGAGGCGATGTTGAAAGGAACGCCCAAGAACAGATCTGCACTCCGCTGATAGAGCTGCAAGCTCAGTTCGTTACCGGAAACGTAAAACTGGAAGAAGGCATGGCAGGGGGGCAACTTCATATCGGGAAGATCGGAAACATTCCAGGATGATACGATGATGCGTCTGCTTTGAGGATTCTCTTTAATATCTCGTACGGCTTCTGCAAGTTGGTCTATCTCTCCACCATTATAATCTCTCCATTTGCGCCACTGTTTGCCATAAATTGGTCCGAGATCTCCATTTTTATCAGCCCACTCATTCCAGATGCGAACATCATTGTCTTGCAGATATTTTACATTGGTGTCTCCTTTGATAAACCAAAGCAGCTCGTGTATGATAGACTTGAGGTGCAGCTTCTTTGTGGTAACAAGGGGAAATCCCTCTTTCAGATCAAACTTCATCTGATGTCCAAAGGAACTGATAGTGCCGGTTCCGGTTCTGTCTTCTTTTCGAGTTCCGGTATCAAGTACCTCTTGTAGCAGATTGAGATAAGGTTTCATGGCATGATACTAATAGTAAAGGGGGAATAATATGGGAGAGACTGTCCAAAGCCCGATGTAGAATAACAGCAACATATATCCGAATACTTTGGTCATGCCGGACGGCTGAATGTAGGGGATCTTTGCCTCTTGGGAGGAGAGCTTCATTACTCGTTTTCTCAGGAAGATGTATATGGCATAAACGAGAAATGCGATGGCAACACCGGCTGCTATGCCCGGAATGACATCCGTAATAAAGTGTACGCCAAGATAGATCCTTGAATAGGCAACGGTAAGCCCGGTAAGAATGGCTATGATGCTGTAAAAACGGTTGCGCCAAAGCAGTGCGGTAAAGCAGGCAAAGGATAGAAAGTTGGTGCTATGCCCGGAGATAAAACCATATCTACCGCCTCGATAGTCGAGTACAGTGTGTACCAGGTCTGCCGTCAGCGGATGATGAGAGGGGCGAAGACGTCCCACCCAAGGCTTAATAATATGTGAAGAGAGTTGATCTCCTATGAGAATAAGCAGGGAGAGTGCCAGAATGAGCAGCAGTACCTCTTTGTAGTTTTGCTTGTAACACACAAGGAAAAGATAGATGGCACCAATAAAGATCCATGGAAATTTATCGGATATCATGTACATCACTCCATCCAAATATGGAGTATGCAGACTGTTTAACCAAAGAAAGAGATCCTGTTCTAATGGAACCAATTGTTCTATCATCGTAGCCGGGTGTTTAGTTGCTTTGTATAAGGTTGGAAGGTAATATCTGTTCTATATCCGAGCTTTTCAGCCAGCCTCTTGTTCCATCCGGAAGCGAAACTTCCGTGTAGCCGTTAAGCTCTTGAAGCCAGGTAACTTTTATCCCGTTGTGAATGATGGATAGATTTTCCGAAGCATTGTCCGGTGAACTTTTGAGAGTAACCACTTCTGTCGTGATGATGGCTTTGGTTTCATCGTAGATTACCACCGATGCTCGCCATGCAAGAAGGTTAAAAACAAGAGTGAGAGCCAGGGAGAGAATTGCTCCGTAAAAGAACAGTCTCTTTTGCAGAGGCAAACCATTCTTGAAAAAGAAGAGGATCCCCAAGATGCAGACTCCCAAAAAGAAGAGAAGAGCCAGTATCATCCACGTGGAGATCTGTGCCGAGAGAGCTATACTGTCAAGGATCTTGTACACAAAAGGAGTTTCCGTGTCCACGATTTTGTCCAATGTGCGGCTTTGAGCAATCTTGAGATTGTGTAGAGCATCCTTATCTCCGGGTTTTAGTCTTAGCGTTCGCTCAAAGTTCAGAATAGCTCTCCCAATATCTCCGCTCTTGAAATAAGCACAACCAAGATTGTAATACAACTCTGCGGTAGGCGTTGCTTCGGATTCGATGATTTGGGTATAAATCTCTATCGCTTTCTCAAAGTCGGTCTGTGAATATGCGGTATTCGCTTCATCAATAAGCATTTCTTGCTGCGCCTTTGCTCCTAACGTCGGAAGACAGAGCAGGATCATGAGCAGCATTGAACGAACATGGAGTATATAGGTATGCTTCATCTCTTTTTTATTTCTTCGATTTGTCCGATAAGTGAAACGCACTGTCTGTACAGCTCTTCCCGTTGGGAGATAGACTGATCTTGTGCATAGCGACTGAACTCAAGCTGAGAAAGCAGGCTGACAGTCTCTTGTTGGAGCTCCTTTGATGCTCCAAAACTTAAAAGTTTCTCCTCCGCAGTCTCTTTGCTCCATGTGGACATGGGGATATTTAGCTTGCTTCCAAGGTAATCTACCATACCTCTAAGCAGTGTCTCATAATATTCGTCGGAATCTCCTCTCTTTAGACTTTCTTCTGCTTGCTTTAGCCATTTTCTTGCGACACTGCCTGCTCTTTTACTGCGATAAGCCACATTATCTGTCTTTTCGTTGTTCTTTGATCGGAGTATAAAGAATATCGCTATTGTCAATAGGACGATGGCAATATAGGAGAGGATGTACCCTATCCTGTTTCGAGAGGGTAATGTATGAGCTTTGGAAGGTAGTTTTTTAATATAATGGATATCCGTGCTGAGTATTGAAGCATCTTCGTTCTGTGTGAAATTGGATACAGATGCTACCTGAGTACCATCCCCTTTATCGACATGAAGCTTGAAAGGCTTGGAGGAGATTGTCTTGTACTGACCTTGAGCCGGATCGAAGTAAACCAAACGTATTGCCGGTATGGTATAATCGCCTTGAGAGCGAGGAACGGCAAAGTATGAGACTTCTCTCTGTCCCGAAGCACCCGATTCGGAGATCGTGATATCCTGATTTTCTTGAGGGTCGTACACTTCAAAGTCTGTAGGGAATACAGGTTTGGGTATATCCATCAACTTCAGGTTGCCTTTCCCAGAAACTTTTACGACAATCTTATAACTTTCTCCCGATTTAATTACAGACAGAGGAGCGGACGCGTCCATGCTGAACTGTCCTATGGCTCCATTGAATCCTTCCGGAACGGGTATCGGAAGAGGTTTGACCTTTATTCGTGTTGCTTGAGAGCTAAAAGTTTTCTCGATATTCTGATAAGATCCCAGATAATTCCCGAATATTGCATCCATATCATCTTGAGCTCTTTGGACGGGAACGGATACGGTCAAGTCGAATTTCCCAACCGGAATAATAAGTTCCCCTGATCTTTGAGGAGTTAGGAAGAACTGTTTTATGATACCGGTGAGATAAAGTCGTCCGTTATACTGTTCTGGCGTGAGCTGAATCTGTCCGGGACTTTCGATAGATTGGGAAAGAAAACCATCGAATTCCGGAAACTTTACATCGTTAAAGCTGAAATCATACAGGGAATATATCTTGAAAGAGGCAAGGAAACCCTCTTGTTCATACATGGTTGTCTTGGATAAGATAAGCTTGAAAAACACTCCCTTATTCAAGTCTATATGCTTTGTCGATCCGTCTGCAGCTGTTGTTTCCGAGCCTTTTTTAGTATCTGCCGGAAAGACTTTGAATGTTTGAACCGCCGAGTTATAAGTAGCAGAACCGACCTTGACAGAGGCTGCCGGGATCTTAAATGTCCCTTCTTTTTCTGCCATAATCATGTATGAGAACGAAGAGAAAGAGGAAGACTCTCTTTTCCCATTGGATATAATCTGTCTTTCTCCCGATGCAATGGATGGACCTAATATGATTTTCAAGGAAGGATCTAAGCTTCCCAACTTTATTCCTCTTGCTTTTGCATCAATCGTAAAAGAGACTTTGAATGGCTCTCCAACACGTGGTGCGGACTCGACATCAACGGAAAGCTTTAGGCTTTTACCGGAAGTTCCATTCTGTGATACAGCTATGGTCGTTGTCAATAAAAGAACAATGGTAAGACCCCATTGTAGCATTCGGGTATAATATCTGTTCATGAGTCAAATGCTTACCAGTTTTTATCTGCTCGCTTTCTGTTTGCGTGCTGACTTTGAGCTTTGTTTACCTTCTCTTGAGTTTTCTTCTCATCTTCAAGGAAAGCTTTCAGGATTTTTTCGGCATTATCTTTAGACATCTTCTCCTGAGCCTCTGAGGGTTTTTCTTGAGCGCGATCTCTCTTATCGTTCTCTTGCTGATCCTCGTTGGGTTTCTCCTTATTCTGATTTTGCTCCTTCTTATCTTGTTGTTCCTGATTCTTATCCTGGTTTTCTCCTCCGCCCTTATTCTCTTGTTGCAAGAGCTTTTGTGCAAGGATGAGATTGTATCGGGTATCGTTGTCTGTCGGTCTTGCTCGCAGGCTTTCCTTGTAAAGCTCTATTGCCTCTGCATACTTCTTCTGAGCCATGAGCATTACCCCGATATTGTGATGCACATCGGCAGAACTGTTGCCTCTCTTTACCACTTCCGTTAATCTTTTATACAGATCGAAAGCTTCCTCTCCTCTTTCTGTTTGGAGCAGGGTTGCAGCCAGATTGTACATGGCAGTGGAGTCTGTTGGAGCGATAGAGAGAGCTTTTCGATAAGCTATCTCGGCATCGTTATAGCTCTCTTTTTGGAAGGCTTTATTCCCTTTTCTAACCTCTTGTCTCACTTTCCTTTGAGCAAAAGTTGTGTTGGAAAAGCCGAATGCCAGTACTGTGGATGCAAATATGTATAGTATTATCTTTCTCATTTCTTAGTCTCATTTTTTTGCAGAATCGAAGAGATTCACTCTTTTTATCCATCTGTTCTTCCGGTTGAGATAGATAGATTCCACGATTAGAAGAAGAAGAGCCGGAAGAAGAAACCAAGCAAACTTTTCGTCATAAGTAGAGTAGATTGTCTGCTTAAAGTCTGCCTTTTGCATCTTTTCCAAAGCTTTTGTCAAGACAGATACCGCTCCAGATACATTTGTTGCACGAACATAAAGTCCGTTTCCTGCTGATGCCAATTCTTTTCCGAGTTCGTCATTAACCTTGCTTATTACCATCTGCCCTTCCGCATCCTGTACATATCCTTCTCCCGGAATTGAAATAGGACCACCGTTATCGGATCCTACTCCAATGATATTGACTGCAATCCCTTTCTGAGCCAATTCTTTTGCCATGTCTACCGCTTTTTGCGAATGGTCTTCCACATCGGAGATTACTATTACCGTGCGTCCGATCTTCTCATCTTCGGATGTAGAGAAACTTCGAGAAGCAAGTCTTAGAGCATTGGCTATGTCTGTTCCCTGATCCGGCATGATTTCCGGAGATGCGTGTTCCAAGAACATCTTCCCGGAGACTATATCATTTGTAATGGGGAGTTGAACATAAGCCGAAGAGGTAAAGAAGATAAGTCCGAGCTTGTCTTCAGTCAACTTATCCGTTAATCTGGAAACAATATTTTTTGCAATAGAGAGTCTTGACGGAGCAACATCTTGTGAGAGCATGGAGTTAGAGAGGTCCAAACAGATCATTACCTCTATACCTCGTTTTTCTATAGTCTCTTCTTTGGTTCCCATTTGAGGACGAGCTGCTGCAAGAACAAGGAGTGTTGCCACCGAAAGAAGCATAAAGTCTTTGTTCATTCGCCTTCTGAGAGAAAGATCCGGCATTAGTCGACGAACCAACTCATACTCTCCAAACCGTTTGATATTCTTTCTCAGAGTAACGATGCGATAGAGAGAGAAGAGTCCCAATACTATTATCGGAACAAGCAGCCACAATATTTCGGGATGTAAAAATCTCATATCTCTAAAATGGTTTATGGTACTACTCTAAAGATGGTTATACGTCCCAGTAGAGCAAATACGAGGAAGAACAAAGCACCCAATACGAAAGGCATAAACAGTTCTCGCTGTACTTTTATAGTATCGACCTTGATTTTGACTTTTTCCAGCTTGTCTATCTCATCATATATACCTTTAAGTTCTTCGTTGTCGGTGGCTCTAAAGTATTTTCCTCCGGTATTTTCTGCAATGTGTCGAAGTGCCGGTTCATCTATATCTACCTCGATATTTTGGTATTGGAGACCGAACATTGTCTGAACCGGATAGGGAGCAGTGCCTTTGCTGCCCACGCCTATCGTATAGACTCTTACCCCAAGAGCTTCTGCCATTTCCGTTGCAGTCCTTGGCGATAAAGCCCCCCTGTTGTTGGCTCCATCCGTTAGCATGATCACCACTTTGGATTCCACATCCAAGTCTTTCAGCCTTCCCACTGCCGTTGCCAGTCCATCTCCTATCGCAGTACCGTCATCAATGATACCCATTTCAAGAGCATTGAGCAGGTTCAGCAGGGTGGCATGATCCGTAGTCATGGGACACTGCACATAACTTTCGGCTGCAAAAGCCACCAGACCGATATTATCATTGGGTCTGTTATTGATAAAGTGCGCGGCGACTTCTTTTGCCGCTTCAAACCTGTTGGGTTGCAAGTCTTCCGCCAACATACTTGTAGAGATGTCCATAGCCATCATGATATGGATCCCTTCGGTACTACTGGTCGTGCTGGAGTTGAACAATCGGGGCCTTGCCAGTGCTATCACACCGGAGGTATAAGCCAACATCAGGCAGATCATCGGCAGATGGCGGAGAGATACTCTCAGTCCCGGCTTTATCTTCTTCAGATTACGCAAAGAAGAAAGGGTAAATGTTGCAGGTCTTACACGCTCTCTGTAGATATAGAGAGCCACGAGAGCCGGGACAGCCAACAGGAGTATGAAGTATAGAGGATGTGCAAAGGTCATGACTCAGATCTGTTTTCTGTTTTGGACATATCTTCTTTCTCTGCACGAGCTAGCTCTTCAATATAAGCCTTATGCTCCTCATGTAGATCGTCTATAAACTTATTGGAGGCATTGACAGATCCTATATTTTCGGACTCGCTCGGTTTATACTTTGCAAACTTCACGAGATCTGCTTCGGAAAGCAATGCTCTAAGCTCTCCCACATGTTCGTGCTTTACCTCTTTGCGAAGGGACATCTGCTCTACGATCTCCGCAGAAGTCTTATCCATTGTGGATAGTCCCAATGTCCTTTCAAGGTAGCGTCTGATGGTGTCGGAGAGTATCGTGTAGTGCTCTTTTACGCTACCTTGTCTCCACAGCTCCGCTTTTCTCAGCTCTTCCAGTGTGGATTTCGCTTCTGTATAAGGGTCTGTAACGGGGATATCAGGAGGAAGAGCTACTGCCGTCTTTCTTTTTCGAGCAATGTATATTACCAGAAGAACCACTGCGGCAATGAATAGAAGAGAGCTTGCAAGCAGATAGAGAATCCAGAGATAGTCTTTCCACACGAAAGGAACTTTCCAATTCTCTTTTATGCCAAAGAACTGATCCGGCTTGCTGACATCTACCGGAATGTTTGTAGCCTGAAGCAGGGGAGCCTCTTCTTGCGAATAGACTTGGTTGTCCACCAACACATCCACAGGCTTTACCTCGTAAGTGGCAGAGTCGAAAGCCGTAACGGGAACAGTGTAAATGCGTTCTGCAATATCGTCGCTGATCATTGAGGAGTCTTTCAGAACAGGGGCAGAGAGCACCTCGACACCATTCAAAAGCGCATTTTCGGGCAGATTGATATTGACTTTAGCACCCTTGGGAGTATATACTTTGATGGTCAGCACACTCTGTTCTCCAACCAAAATGGAGGCAGGATCTATACTTGTAACCACTCTCACACGGCTATCCGTACTACGGAGAGGCTCTTGGGCTACTGCTTTTACAGAGAAGAGAAGCAGTACAAGAAGCATAAGTAGCGGTTTTGTACAGGGTCTAAAAGTATCTTTTGTCTTGCAAACGTTCATCGTATCGCTTTATGTTATCTTTTTGCAAACAGTTGTAGCAGTCCCGGAACATAGTCTGCATCCGTGAGCATGGTTACATGTCCGATGTCATACTTGTTGAGCATCGTCTCTATACCGATGGTCTGCTCTTTCCATCTGCGTGCAAAGCTTTCGCGGGTCTTTCGGTTGGATGTGTCTATCGTTCTCATCTTTCCGGTCTCCGCATCTTCCACCCGAACCAAACCCACATCGGGCAGATTCGCCTCGTGTCGGTCATATACCCTGATCACTCGCAAGTCATGCTTTCTTGCTATAAGAGAGAGGGCTGTTTCGTAGGGATTTTCATCTATGAGGTCGGACAGCAAAAAGACGGAACACTGCTTCTTCATCATGTTTCGGATGTAAGAGAGTGCGTGCTCTATGTTTGTCCCTTTGCCTTCCGGCCTTAGTGTCAGTATCTCACTAAGTATGTGGAGGACATGCTTCCGTCCTTTTCCGGGAGGGATAAACTTCTCTATCCTGTCCGAAAAGAACAGCACGCCCACTTTATCATTGTTCTGTATGGAGGAGAATGCCAAAGTTGCTGCCACTTCGGCTATCAGCTCCCGTTTTGTTCTGCCATGGGTTCCGAAGAGGCCGCTGTTGGAGACATCCACCATCAGCATCAGAGTCAACTCTCTCTCCTCTTCAAACACTTTGACGAACGGTCTGGAGTATCTGGCTGTAACGTTCCAGTCTATATCCCTTATCTCGTCTCCTTCTCTGTATTCTCGTACTTCGCTAAAGACCATACCGCGTCCTTTGAAGGCGGTATGATACTCTCCCGCAAAGATGTTGCTGGATAGTCTTTTTGTCTTTATCTCTATGCGACGGATACGGCGTAAGAGATCTTCCAATTGAATATGTTCGGACATATCTCTGGTTTTCTATGGGAATCTAACCGATAGAGCGGCGAGGTTAAGGGACTTGAACTTTGTCCAATATTTCGTTGATCACCTCTTCTGTCTTGAGGTTGTTCGCTTCCGCTTCGTAAGAGAGCGCTATACGGTGGCGAAGAACATCATGACACACTGCACGTACATCTTCCGGAATGACAAATCCTCTCCTCTTGATGAAGGCATAAGCACGGGAAGCCAACGCCATATTGATGCTGGCACGAGGAGAAGCTCCGTTGGCTATCATGTTGGAAAGGGTGTTGATGCCTGCTTGAGCCGGGAAGCGGGTGGCGTGTACAATATCCACGATGTACTGACGAATCTTTTCGTCCATATAGACTTGGTGTACAATATCTCTTGCATGAGCAATATCCGATATGGATACTACCGGAGAGATGCTCTCTTGCTCCGCCAACATCTGGCTTTTGACAATCTCTTTTTCTTCCTCTTTGTCCGGATAGCCTACGGTAACTTTAAGCATAAAGCGGTCGCTCTGCGCTTCCGGAAGAGTATAAGTACCCTCTTGGTCTATAGGGTTTTGCGTTGCCATCACGAGGAATGGAGAGGGTAGCTTGAATGTCTCTTCGCCTATCGTAACCTGCTTTTCCTGCATTGCTTCCAGAAGTGCACTCTGAACTTTTGCCGGAGCACGGTTGATCTCGTCCGCAAGGACAAGGTTTGCGAATATCGGACCCTTCTTTACGCTGAACTGCTCATTGCGTTGGCTGTATATCTGCGTACCGATAACATCGGCAGGAAGAAGGTCGGGAGTGAACTGAATACGGCTGTAATCTGCATTCATTAGAGAAGCAAGGGTCTTTATGGCTAACGTTTTGGCCAGACCGGGAACACCTTCCAGCAGAATGTGTCCATCTGCAAGCAGACCTATCAGGAGGCTTTCTCTCAAGTGGCGTTGCCCTACAATCACTCTGCCCATCCCGTTATTGAGGGCTTGGATAAATGAAGATTCTCTCTCTATAAGCTCTGTCAGAGCACGTACGTCTACCGTATTTGTTTCCATTGCAATATTGTCTGTTCTTATATTCTCTGTTACGTGATAGCCCATTCTGAATATCTGAGGGCTTTAACGCACAAATATAGTGATAATCATTCACATTTTCGGTATGATTTCTGCTCGGGAATAGAACATTAAATCATTATGAAAGCTTAAAAATAGGTCTTATTGTAAAACCTTTTGAAAAGGGTATTTTTATATATTCCATCCCGAAAAATGCTCACTTTTTTCTCGCTCTCTATTTTGATCGGAGGGGTCGTTTCCGGAGCACGACCGAATTGTTAAATTCGGGCTGTTTTATTAACAGAAATTCCGATAGCTATTAAGCGAAAACGCTAAACGAGCATATTGTTTCGGCTTAACGTGTTTAATTTTTCAATGAACACGTTTACCGATTTCATTTAATACGTTTACCGGATTCGATTAACGTGTTTAGAATTTTTACTTATAGTGTTGATAATTAGTGTTTTATCTGTTTTCTTCTCTTTTTTGCCGTTTTTGAGCAGAAAATCGCATTAGGATTTATTCACAGAGATGGGCGTTAAATTTTACACCAATTAACTCGAAAACAGCCCATCAAATGGACGAAGAAAAAATTTTTCCGAATTTGAGATTTTCAATAATAGATTGAAAACTATGTGATTAAGGTGGTGAACTGATCCGGTTATCAAAAATAGAGAAGCGCAAGAGCCACCTGAAAGGGGAAAATTCACAGCTCCGTTTTTATATAAAACATCCCGACTGAAGCCGCTCCATTTATAGAAAAAATCCTCTGATTTTGTATTGAAAATCACCTCTGCCCATATCGGAATATGAACAGAGGTGATTGACCTTTTTTAGCTTTATATTATCGGTTGGAAAACGGTCTCTTTAGGGGGATTTTTTCTTCGAGTTGTTGTAGATAGCCACCCCGATAAATGCTCCGCTCATCAGTATCGTCAATACGATAGGACCATCTATCTTCTTCGTATACATAAGGATATAGCCTACCATCGCAACCCATAGTGCAATGGCTACGGCTATGTGTAGAGGTTTGAGTTTCTTCCGTTTGGGTCTCATCTTTGGTGCAAGCGGCTGTTCGGCTTAAGGCTTTTCTGTAAGGACATAGATCCAATACAACACCACCCCGATGAGAGCAATGAGGATGTAAAACAGGGCATTCTTTACTCTGCTTCTCTTCTGTTCGGGAGAGAGATGCTCAAGAGTAACCCCTCCGACGGGATAGAGCTCGTGCCCGTAACCACTCTCTATGAGGACTTCTCTTGCTTGCTCCACATCTTCTTCCAGAACCATGACGGATATAACGGCATTGCCTTGATTTTTGCCAAGTATGGTGGTGCTCAGAAGGTTGCTCAGCATACAGCGGATACCTGCCATTTCGAGCTGCTGTTGCATCAAGACGGCTTGCTGTTCGGTATCTACATCGGCAATAGCCACCACTTTAGATCTATCTTTACTCATGAGTCTGTTTTGTTTTAGAGTATTGCGCGCCTAAGCGGTTTCCAATACTTCTTCCTTGCGTAATTCTGTTTGCTAAACCTATACCATCTCGGAGTCCTCCTGCCAACAGTAGTCCCGGAAAGTTTTCTTCTGCTTCCTTCACCAAAGGGAGAAGGTTATTCATGTGGAGCGTGTACTGTGGAATGGCTTTGGGATGCTTCGACACGTAGAGGAGAGAGGGCTTTAGCGAAGATGGTATGCCAAGCATACAGTAAAGCTCACCGAGTGCAGTCTCTGTGATCTCCTCGTTGCTCTGGGACAGAAGCTGCTCTCCAAAGCGCACTCCACCCATAAAGATAGTAAAAAGAGCACTATCCGGATGCGGTGTGCGTCCTGTAAAGGTGGATGAGGGAAAGAGTATGCCCAAAATCTTTCTGTTTTCAACGGGAGGGATGAGTCCGCCAAATGCTTTTGTGTTGATATGTCCGGGAAAACGGTCGAACCCGATAGAGACCTCTATCACAGGAGCATAGACCAGATTTTGCAAGGCATTCTTGAGAGGATCCGAAAGCCAAGGCATGAGAGAGGGGAGGGTATATGCCGGTACGGTGGAGAGGATGGATTTTGACCGGAGCGTTTTCTCCATGCCCGATGCTCTCTCCCGAATCTCCACTTTCCATATCTTTTGCGTGTTGTCGAATGCTATATTCAGAATGTCCACTCCCGTCTGTATCTCTCCGTTTCTGTTGAGTTTGCTCTCCAGTGCGGATATGAGGTTCTGAAATCCGCCTAAGGCAGAAAATACTGCCCTTGTGGCTTTCTTCTCTCTTTCGCTTTTGGGCGTTCGCATCTTCTTGATAGAGCCTCGGATGAACCCTCCATGCTCGGCATCGAGCCGATACAGCTTGGGAAATGCGTGCCTCACGATGAGGGTGTTGGCATCTCCGGCATATACACCGCCCACAAATGGCTCTACGGCATACTGTACAAACGATTTTCCCAGTCTTCTTTCTGCCAAGGAGGCAAGCGTTTCATCGGGATTGTTTCCTGCGGGTCGGAAAGGTTCTCCCAAGATTCTAAGCTTATCTTTGAACGAGAAGAGGGGAGTGAGCAAACCGGATACAGGTCCTGAGGGGAGGGGGTGGAACCTGTCTTTTTTCCATATCCAACGGTTGTTGGCAACACCGGTATGGGCGACCTCTAAATCTACTTCTCCGATAAGATCTTCAAATAGCTCTGCCACTTCGGGCGTGGCTATTGCTCCTGTATTAGGGCCTGTCTCGAAGGTGAATCCGTTTTGGGAGAGGGTTTCTATCTGTCCCCCTACTCGTTCTTCCTTCTCCAGTATGGCAAAGGAAACGCCGGCATTCACCAAACTATTCCCTGCGGATAGTCCTGTGATGCCGGCGCCTATAATTATAACGTCGTATTGTGATGTCATTTGTTTCTGTTTCTTATACTCCTCTTACTTTGTCGGGATTGTTTTTGATGTAGCTTTTCCAGTCGGAATTGCCTTTAGTGACCGTGAGTGGATTGGAGAGTTTCAGAAAATGGCAGTATGCAGCCGCCAGTCCGTCCGTTGCATCGAGCTGGGGCAACATCTGTTCGTCCGAAATGTTTAGCATGCTCTGGAGGAGCTTTGCTACCTGCTCTTTGGATGCAGAACCATTCCCGGTGATCGCTCTTTTTATCTGTAAAGGAGCGTATTCATGCACCGGAATGGACTTCGACATACATGCAGCAATGGCAACACCCTGTGCTCTCCCCAGCTTTAACATACTCTGAACATTCTGTCCGTAGAATGGCGCTTCAATGGAAAGCTCATCGGGGCGGTAACGATCTATGAGCGATAGGACGCCTTCATAGATCTTTTGGAGACGCACATACTGGTTTTCGTATTTGCTCAGCATCAGTACTCCAAGTGCGACAACGGATGCTTTCCTCCTTTTTACGGAAAGAATACCGTAGCCCATTACAACCGTTCCGGGATCTATCCCTATGATGATCTTTTCTTTGTTCGTGTCAGGCATCCCAGACCTCCTCTTGCATCAAAACAGAAAAAGGCATCACTTTTTGAGGATAGGCATCCAAAAGGAGAAGCAGAGCTTTATCCGTATGTTCGTTGAACTCGCTCAGCCTGTCTATACTCTTTATTTCGTATTGAAGGGCAAAGGCTTCTACATCTTCTTGTGGTGTGTGTACCCTCATGAGACGAGGGGTATCCCAGTGAGAGTAGCCGTTCCAGATGGGGATGAGAGAGGTCTTGATGTATTCCAAGACCTCTTTGCTCACAGCCTTACTGACGTGGAAAGTGATGTTGTAAATGTATTTATCCATTCGATCTGCTTAGATGGTCTGTTCTATATTCCACACAAAAGCTCTCAGTCCCTGCTGTTCAGCTCTCTTGTCTAATGCGTGCAGAGCATCAAGCAGAGGAGATACTTTGGTTTCGCTAACCATGACAAGCAGTGCTCCATTCAGAGTCGGCCACGCATGAGTTCCCATATGAGGCTCTCCAGTACGGGATCCCTCTCCTCTGACTTCCTCCCAATAGGTAAATCCTTTCAGATGAAGCTTGTCCAAAATATCCTTTATGAATTCAAAGTAGGCTTGATTGAAAGATATGAATACGGCTTTCATGCTTGTCCTGTTTTTATGATTCGAGATTCTTTTCTACCCTTAAGCTCTTTTCTGCGTTGGCGTTTAATCTTATAGCCACCCACTATGGTGTAAATCGTAGGAATAAGAACAAGTGTAACCAAAGTAGAGAAAGCCAATCCGGTAGCCACTGTCATACCCATGGACTGCCACATTTCGGATCCTTCGCCTATACCTATCGCCAAAGGAATCATACCTAACACTGTGGTTGCCGTAGTCATAAGTACCGGACGAAGACGAGACTCTCCGGCTGTAATAACGCTTCGGATGAGACCCATACCCCTTTCCCGGCAGAGACGGGTATAGTCTATGAGAACGATACCATTCTTTACAACGATACCGATGAGCATTATTGCTCCGATGAGTGCCATGATTCCGAGAGGCGTATTGGTAAGATATAGACCTAATATTACTCCCGTAAACCCGAATGGTACAGAGAACATAATGACGAACGGATCCATGAGACTCTCAAACTGTGCAGCCATTACAATGTAAACCAGAATAATGATGAGCACCATGAGTAAGAAGAGATCCTGGAAAGACTTTTGCTGATTTTCAAAAGCTCCCGCCAGCTTCCATGAGGTGCCTTCAACATCTCCAATCTCTTTCATGATACGGTTCGATGTTTCCACAAGATCGCTCAATGCATATCCTTTTGCAGGCATGCAGTTTACACTAACGTATCTCTCCCGGTCTTTTCTCTCGATGGATGGCGGCATGGACACTTCTTCCACTCGTCCCAAATCTTGTACCCGGATACCTGTACCCATTGGAGTCATGATCATAATCTCCATGATGGATTTAAGCTCTTTTCTAAATTCGGGAGAGTATCTCACTCGTATATCGTACTCATCGCCATCTTGCCTGAAGTACGAAGCAACAATACCATTCACTGCACTTCTAACCTGAGTGGCGGCAGTAGTTTTGGTGAGTCCGTACATCGCCAACTTTTCATCATCGAAAATCAGTCTGTATTCCGGCACATCTGCTTTTCTCGATATGGTAACCTGGCTTGCAACACCGGTTGCTCTCATCTTTTCTGCAAAAGTTTTAGCCAAATAAGATGTGTTCAAGAAGTCATAACCATATACTTCAAGGTCTACACCGTTTCCTCCGAAGCTGTTACCCATACCATTGGTTACCTGCGACTCTACAATCTCAGGGAACTGAGAGAGTTCTTTACGTATGATCTCCGTAAGTTCCAAACTGGATAACTTTCTGCTCTCATACGGGGTCATTGTAAACCATAAATTGGCTCCGCTTCCTCCGGCAGAGAACATAGCGGATCTTGCATTATCGTCTTCAGGTGCACCGACATTGTAGTTGATGATTTTTATATCATCCTTAAATCTTTCCCTTAGAGAGCTTGTATATTTTGATGTAAACTCTTTCACTGTCTCTGGATTTGTAGCAGGAGCAAACTGAATAGTAGCTGTAACAAGTCCTTGGTCTGCTTCCGGGAAAAACTCTGTTTTTAGTAAAGGAATCATCATGACAGATCCAAGGAATACGAGAGAAGATACTACAATGGTCAGTGTACGATGACGAACGGTGTATCCAATCGTTTTTGCATATATGGCAGAAATCTTATCTAAGAATCTGTTGATGGCACTGAATATTTTGGTATATGCCTTACTGTCTCTTGGAGTACGTCGTAGAAGGTTTGAACTCATCATGGGTGTCAGGGTGAGTGCCGCTACTGTGGAGACGATAAGAACGATACTGACAATAAATCCTAACTGGCGAAACATAATCCCCGTCATACCCTGTACAAGAGTAAGGGGCAGGAATACAGCCAACATGGTCAGTGTTGAAGCGACAACGGATATTGCTACTTCATTTGTCGCAAATATGGATGCCTGTTTTGGAAAACTTCCTTTTTCGATATGGGTGGTAATATTTTCCAAAACCACTATGGCATCGTCCACAACCATACCAATAGCTATGGAGAGGGCACTCATCGAAACAATATTCAGCGTATTGCCCGTCGCATACAGATATATAAAGCTTGCAACAAGAGAAATAGGAATAGTAAGAATAATAATGAACGTGGCTCTCCAACGTCCAAGGAAGAATAGTACAACCAATATAACCACAAGGAACGTGATGATGATAGTCTCCATCAAACTGTTGATCGTATTCGTAATATTGGTCGAAGTATCCATTACAACCTGGAGATTCACATCACTCGGAAGAGAAGCTTGTATATCGGGAAGCTCCTCTTTGATTTTGTTGGATACGGATACCGAGTTCGCGCCACTCTGTTTATAGAGCATCACGATACCTCCGCTTATTCCATTAGCATAGGATTGCTGATACTTCTCTTTGATGCTATCATCGACTCTGGCAACATCATAGAGATATACATTTTTCCCTTGGAAGTTACCAATGACAATATTCCTGAGATCATCGGAAGAGGATAGCTCTCCCTGTACACGTATGGAGTTGGTTTTGCTACCAATGTCTATGCTTCCGATAGGAACATTCTTGTTCGCTGCGGCAATCGCTTGGGCTATTGTCGAGATTGGGATATTATAGGCTTCCAGCTTGTATGGGTCGCAGTAAACCTGTATTTCTCGTGGACTTGCCCCGGCAAAGTTGACAGAACCTATGCCATTCACTCTTGCAAGTCTGTTCGTTACCTTATCTTCTATGATCTTATTGAGACCTACAGCACTCTGTTTTGCCTGTACAGAGATGAGCATAACGGGAATATCATCCGAACTGAACTTAAATATCAGCGGACTGGATACCTCTTTTGGTAGAATGCCCTTTACCGCATCGAGCTTATCCCGTATATCATTGGACGCAGCATCCAGATCGGCATCTTCTTCAAACTCCATTGTAATCACCACAAAATTGTCTTTTGAAGAAGACTTGATGTGTTTGAGTTGCGAGATACTATTAAGGGAGTTTTCGAGAGGTCGGGCTACGTTGTTTTCTATATCTTCTCCTCCTGCACCCGGATAGGATGCTACTACCATCACATTCTTGATCTCTATCTTGGGATAGAGGTCTATGGAGAGATTTGTAAGAGAAAAGAGACCCAGTATAGCTATTGCTACGAAGACGAGAGCCGTAGTAACAGGTCTCTTTACCGCACTACTGTATAAACTCATAAGACTATATTTTTAGGGGAGGAGTTAATACTCTACTTTATCACCATCTTTAAGATTAGTAGCACCTGCTGTTACTACTTTGTCTCCATTCTGTAAGCCTTCCAACACTTCATATTGGTTGCCATACAGATTTCCCAGCCGGAGATTTCTCTGAATAGCTGTGCCGTTTTCTATAATAAACACATACTTTTTGTTGGTACCGGCAAGCGTATTTACCGCCTTGTCCGAAACTAAAAGCACAGGCTTGGTACCGAAGTCCAATGTCGCTTTGGCGTACATCCCCGGACGAAGTTTCCGGTTGGCATTTTTGATTTCGATTTCTGTCTCGAATGTTCTACTCTTCGGGTCTATCGTAGGATATGTAAGAGCAACGACCCCTCCAAACTCTTCTTCCGGATAGACATCTGTTTCCAAAGAGACCTTGATGCCTTTTCGTATTTTCGAGAAATGTTTCTCGCTCACATTGATTCGCATCTTGAGCGGAGAGATCTGTTCGATGACCAAAATAGGTATCTGTGCAAACATGTCTCCATTGTCATAGTTCCTTTGTGTAACAACACCGGCAACGGGACTTGTAAGCATTGTATTTTGAGAGAGATTTTTGAATGCCGTACGTGTAACGGAGAGAGCTGTTTTCTTGGCTTCCCACTGCGCTTTGGAGATACCTCCGACAGCATAAAGCTCATCTATACGCTTGAAGTCTGCCTCCATGTTTTCGAGTTGAAGCCTCTGTTGGGTCATGTTAGCCTCATCAAGAGTTACCAATAGCTGTCCTTGAGACACATTTTGTCCCACTTCCACAAGGATTTTGGATATTCTGTTCGGAATTTGAGGAGCTATCTTATTGGTAACATACGCTTCAAGATTGGCGGTGAATGCCTCTGTAACGCGAACCGTATCAGGTACTACCTCTCCGACTGTTACCTTTTTTATGCCATTTTGATCCTGGTTCGAGTCTTCTGCTTTCTTACCTTCACAAGAGGCAAGGAATAGTATGTTAAAGAGCATAAGCCCGTACATAACTGTCTTTTTCATAGCGATTATCGTATATCGTTGCTTAAATTATTACTGTTCAATATCTCTTGTTTGGAAGTAGTATCCGTTCATCTTCTTTTTGTCTGCACTTAGGGAGAAGAATTCGTATATGATCTGCTGATAGTTCAGACGAGCTTGCAGCAGAGCAAGTTCGGCATCGTTCAGCTCTACCAAAGTGGATGCTCCGGTCTCGTATCTCTTTTTGGCTATCTGATACCCCTTTTCTGCCATCGTTACAGTATTGCGAGCACTCTGCATATTGGAGAATACACCTTCGAGCTTTTGGTTTAGGGTGATCGCTTCAGAAAGCAGATTGTTTTTCTGAAGCTCTCTTCTAAGCATCGCCTGATCCGTTGTCAGTTTTGCTTTTTTGAGTTTCATCAACCGCTCTCCACCGCTGAAGATCGGTATTTTAAGAGAAAGCGAAACGGCAGAAGATGGAGTCCATTGGTAATCTTTGAGAACAAAGGTATCGTCCATAGCACTTACCCTGTAATATCCCCCAAGAGAAAGAGAGGGTAGATATGCAGACTTTACCAGGCTTTCCTGTGTTTTTAGCATCTTTATCTGTTGGTCTGTTTTCTTAAGATCTATATTGTTGGAGATCATGGAGAGTACACCTTTCTTCATCTCCTCTGCTTCCATTGCCATTTCACGTTCCAAAAATCCCTCTTCAAGCGGAGAGATGGTTGTGGGAGTCTCTATATCCACACCCATGAGGATGTTGAGCATATACCTTGCAGAGGATACAGCGTTTCTGGATTTAACGAGATTTGGCTCGATGTTTCCCATCTGAACCTCCGCTCGTATCTTATCGTAGAGCGGGATGATGCCGGCTTCATACTTTTTTGAAGCGTCTTCGTAGGTGGACTTTGCGTAGTTCCAACTCAGTTCCATCACCTTAAAACTCTCTTCTGCAAGCATGAGAGCGTAAAAAGCCTTCGTTACATTGTTGGTAAGAGATACTTTCGATAGCTCGGACTCCAGCAGTGCGCTTTCCACCATTTGCTTGTTCAGCTTCAGGCTGTTCCAGAGTTGAGGCGCTATCAGAGGCATACCTATCGTAACACCGCCGTTGATGTTGTGTGTCCTTCCCACTTCTATCCCTTTGGAAAGATCCGGCATGCCGGGAAAAGAAGGCATACTGCCCTTCCCTCCCAAATACATCACCTGCTTCTTGATGGTATAGCCATAGTCTCCGGAGGCATCTATTCTGGGAAGGAGTGTTGCCCAAACGGATTTGCTGTCATACTTGCTCTTGAGTATGTCCATTTCGGAGATCTTTACCATAGGTCCTTTATCGAACGCTATCTCAAGAGCCTTCTCCAACGTCAGAGCCACTTTAGGGCTTGTGGCATTTTCTGTATCGGAGGCGGATTTTGTCTCCTGTGCCGATGTCTTAGCAAGACATATCGCGGAAAAGAGTAGGATTAAGACCCACTTCTTTTTAAGGTTTCCGGTTGCCATTGTCGTTATATTTTTCATGTAATGTTGATGTAAGCTAAAGATACAGCCGCTTACTCTCTGTCTTTACTTCTTTGGGGTCTGTGGACTAAGACGCATTGTGTCGTCATCTGAAGAGATCCTCACTACTCGCAAAGGTACTCTAAATATTGTTACGATGGTACACGAGAAACAGTGTTTAGAGGTAAATATTGAGTTTTTCCCGCATTCGGATTTAAGACCAAAAAAGGATAGAGAGATTTAGATCCCGTCAGTGCGTTTTTTGAAAAAGAGAGAGAAAAATAAAATAGTCTTATAAGATCTTTGGAAGAGAATTTAGAGGGATTTTCCTGACTCGATTTTTATATATTCCATCCCGAAAAATGCTCACTTTTTTCGGTCTCTCTATTTTGGTTGAAGGGGGCGTTTTCAGAGCACGACCGAATTGTTAAATCGGGGCTTTTTTATTAACACAATTTCCGAAACCCGTTAAGCCAAAACGCTAAACGAGCATATTTTGTCGGCTTAACGTGTTTAATTTTTCAATGAACACGTTTACTGATTTCATTTAATACGTTTACCAGATTCAATTAACGTGTTTAGAATTTTTGCTTACTTGTATGGTTATTAGTGTTTTAGTTATTTCTTCCTCTTTTCTGCTACTTTTTGGCTCAAAATTGCATTAGGATTTCTTTGCAGATAGAGGTGTTAAAATTCACTTCAATTAACGCGAAAATAGCCCCTAAATCCGACCAAGAGGAAAAAAGTTCGCAAATTCGAGATTTTTATATTGTTTTGACAGATAGTTGTTTATCGCTCTATCGGACCTCCTAGATGAAAAGAAGATTTTTGTCGGCAATGAAAAAAGCAGAGGGTTGGTGCTTCTGTTTTTATATAAAAGTGCACTCCCCAATGGACGGAAAAAGGGGGAGAGAATCTGATAGTTCTCTCCCCCCTTTTTTGTAAATGTGTCGCTTCCTAAGAAGCTTCATATAGATGTCGTTGTCAGATATTAAAAATATTTCGTCCTATCCACCAAAGGATCACTATGAGAATGAGAGCAAAGATGAACTTACTGCTATTCAACATACCATAGAGCTTGGGCCATCTTTTGTGTTGTATCTCTGCAATAAGCAGTAGCAACAGCAACGGAATGGAGAGTGTCAAGAGTGCATTGTGCCGGAAAGCTCCTACTATATCTCCGTTAAGCAGATCATGCACCACTCTTTGACTACCGCATCCGGGACAAGAATACCCCGATGCCCAAAGAAAAGGGCATTTGGGAAAGAACCTTGAGCTTTCGGGATCTATGAAGAGATAAACTCCCACGAGGACAATACTGATGATAATGAGAGAGAGGTACAAGAATATCTTTTTCCTATTCATCTGTCGCTCTCTCTATCAAATATTGATTCCTCCAAAGGCTCCTTCTGCGATGATGGCTGCAAATATAAGGAAGTAGAGCAGGATAAAGATTGCGTAAAGTCCTATACCTGTAAACAGAGCCACAAGTATCCATTTCTTTGCCTCTTTTGAGTATCTCAAGGCCTCTGCTTGTCTGCCTGCAAGGAAATTGCTTTCGACTCTCAATGCCTTGGTGAGAGCTATTATTCCTAAGATATTACAGCAGAAAAATGTTATGATGAAGCTCTCCAACAACCATGTTCGAGGCATTATGTTGAACAGCGGATTGGTGTCGGTACCCGTCTTAGGAGCGTTGTTCTCTTTGGAAGAAGGCATTTCCGGAGTTTTTTCCACTCCCATGGCAGAAAAAGGTTTTGGTTCGGAGGGAGTGGCTGTTGCTCTCATCGCAGCAGGCTTTCCGTATGAGGAGATATAGGGAGCCAGCTCCGGCAGAGTCTCTGCCGTGGTCCATTTTTCGAGTCCTTCTTTCCAGACCAATGTGTCATTTCTCAAGTAAAAATCTTTGAGCCCTTCCAGAGATACCGGACCTACTTTCTTTTCATTGACGACGATGTAATACATAATAATGATAGAAGCTTAGATGGTTTATGTGAGCAAATATAACAATTATTTCTTCCTCGTTGATACCATAGTGTGTACGAAGTTTATATCTTTGTACCCTAAGACTATGGAAAGCAGTTTACAGGAGTATTCGGCTCTTTATCGTCTAAGACTAAACGGATAAAGTGAAAATATGAAACGACTTTTATTTGTTCTTACATTGGCAGTAGTATCTGTATGCGGTCTCTATGCTCAGCAGACGCGTAAACATATAGTGCAGGCCGGGGAAAATGCTTACAGGATAGCAAAGCAGTACAACATCTCCACCGAGCAGCTCTATGCTCTCAATCCGGGAGCAAGAGAGAAGATCGTAACCGGACAGACCCTCTTGATACCGGAGGCTCAGAGTGGCAAGAAGGTTGCTCCGGTAAGAAAAGACACCTATCACAGCGTGGAGAAAGGTGAGACCCTCCTACTCATTGCCAAGAGCTATGGCGTTACGATGGAGGATCTAATGCGAGCCAATCCGAACCTGAAAGATGATGCAAGCATCTACGTAGGCATGGTACTCAAAATTCCTCCCGTCTCTCGGAACTTTTCGGATACGGATAACTCTCCGGCAATTCCTGTACAGACAAAGAAGTTGAAGAATTATACCGTCCAATCGGGGCAGACAATATATAATCTTCTCTCTATCACGGGATGGACGGAAGATGAACTATACAGATACAATCCTGCTTTGAAGAAAGGACTTATTGCCGGTCAGGTGATCTTGATTCCCGATGATAGTATGCCTCATCTGCCATCTTATCCGACTTCCGGAGAGGTAAGAACAATATCTCCTGCTGTTCCCACTCTTTTCGGAGTAACGAGTATGGTTTTGGCTCTCCCTTTCAAAGAGGATGCTTCTCGCCGTTATGTGGAGTTTTATGAAGGACTGCTTTTGGCTCTGAAGCATGAAAAGGATAGAGGCAGAAACGTGGAGCTTCATGTGGTGGACTGTTCGGACAGCGAAATGGAAAGTTCCCTCACAGCTCTTCGCGAGACCAAACGAGTGGATGTCGTTATTGGCGGGGTTTCGGATGCTTCTATCGCCCAACTGTCTGCATTCTCAAAAGAGAAGGGAGCAAAGTATGTGCTGCCTTTTGCATCAAAGGTAGAGAGTGGCGCGAAAGAAAATCGTTCATTATTTCAAATAAACCCTCCTCACGAGAGCACGCATAGGCTGGTTGCGGAAAAGTTTGTAGAGAAGTACGGCAATCTTCCCGTTTTGATCTTCAACAGCAGCAAGAGCAGAAGCGATGAGAGAAAAGATGCTTTTCTGAATGTTTTGACCGGAGAGATGACTCGCAAGCAGGTTCGACACTTTTATCTGAACACGGAAGAGACTTTATCTACTGAAAAGCTTACGGAGATAGCCCTCTCTAAAGGAGGAAAGATAGTTGTGGTACCTACTGCCGCTACCAAGGTGGTGCTCCAAGAGCTGTTGGAAACTGTTGCCAAGGTTCAGAATGAAGAGATTTCTATCGAAGTATTCGGCTATCCAGACTGGCAAATGTATGAGACATCGCTGAAGCCGCTGTTCCGTAGAGTGCCTGTCTCTTACTACTCAATGTTTTATGTAGATCAGAACTCCCCCGAATACAGACACCTTTCTCGCGAATACTTTACATGGTTCGGACGCAATATGGCGAATGTCTATCCGAGATACGGACTTTTGGGATATGATATTACCCGTTACTTTATGGCCTATGGAAAGAGTGACGGAGAGACAGATCATTCCGGATATATTACTTATCCGCAGCTTCGCGGAGTGCAGAGCAACTTGGGCTTTTCTACTTCTGAAGAGAGTGTGGCACATATTAACAATGGAGTCTTATTCGTAACATACAGGGAGGGACAGCTCTCCGTAGAGTAAAAGATATGCTGAAGAGATTTTTTCTATTCCTCTCACTCTGTTCTCTTTGGATGCTTCCGGTCAGAGGACAGAGCGTAACTGAAATTAAGCAGATGCTCGGATACAGCCGTGGCAAGACGCAGTTCATGGCAGGGGTGATTGCCGGTGCCAATGGGCAGTATATGATCTTTCAGCCCGATGTTAAGCAGAAGATACGTTTCGGCTACGACGCCGGAATTGTATTGCGAGCAGATATGGGGCAACTTCCATGGACATCTATCGAAGCAGGTATATGGCTTGAGGCTTCTTACTCGGACAGAGGATGGACAGAGCAGAACGATGATTATCCTAATCTTAAATACTCCCGTACTCTCCGCTGGATCAATATCCCCTTTATGACACATCTTATTATAGATGCCTTTAACAGCCCGGTAAAGCTGACTCTGGATGTCGGACCCAATTTCGGGTGGCTGCTCTCCGAAAGCAGTGAGTCTACCTACAAGGAGGGAGGATCTTACTCTGTTGTAACCCGGCAGCACAGCATGCCGGTGGAGAACAAGTTTGCATGGGGAATAGGGGGAGGTCCCGGGTTGGAGTATCAGTCCAAAAAGTGGGTGCTTGGTCTTAGAGCGACCTACGTTTATGCTCTTGGAGAGATATATGGAAATAAAAGGAAGGATTACTTCGGGAAGTCTTCCGAACAGACTTATTCGCTGAAACTATACTACTTATTCAAATTTTAATATTAGCACTAAATGAAAACAGACATTCAAATAGCTCGCGAGGCAACCCTTTCACCCATAATCGAGGTTGCGAAAAGGGCAGGATTCTCGGAGTATGCCGTAGAATCTTATGGCAGGAACATGGGTAAGATCAATCTGGACGCTCTGGATAAGAGTGTCGATGATAAGCCTAAAGGAAAACTCATCCTTGTCTCTGCGATCACTCCGACAAAGACCGGTATCGGTAAGACAACGGTATCCATCGGCTTGGCTCAAGGGCTTAATAAGATAGGCAAGAACGCATTCGTTGCACTTCGCGAGCCTTCGTTGGGACCATGTTTCGGTATGAAAGGTGGTGCTGCCGGTGGTGGGTACGCGCAAGTGCTCCCGATGGAAAAGATAAACCTCCATTTCACCGGAGACTTTCATGCGATCACTTCGGCCAACAATATGATTTCTGCTCTTTTGGACAACTATATCTATCAGAACAGAAATACAGAAAAGGCTCTCAAGCAGGTGGTTTGGAAGAGGGTTTTGGACGTGAACGACCGCAGCTTGAGAACGGTGGTAACCGGGCTTGGCGGCATCAACAACGGGATACCTGCCGAGACAGGGTTCGACATCACTCCCGCTTCTGAGGTGATGGCTATTCTCTGCTTGGCGAAAGACCTCAGAGATCTTCGCAGAAGGATAGAGAACATCGTGCTCGGTTACTTGAACGACGGCACACCCTTCACCGTAAAGGATCTGGGCATTGCAGGAGCGATAACGGTGCTGTTGAAGGATGCTTTTAACCCGAACATTGTTCAGACCATCGAGCAGACCCCTGCCCTCATTCACGGCGGACCTTTTGCGAACATTGCTCATGGCTGCAACTCTCTTGTGGCTACAAAGACGGCTCTTCAGTATGGTGATTATGTTGTTACGGAGGCGGGGTTCGGAGCGGATCTCGGTGGTGAAAAGTTTTTCGACATCAAGTGTCGTGTGGGAGAGCTTGAACCGGCGTTGACCGTTCTTGTTGCCACTGTTCAGGCCATCAAGCTCCACGCCGGAGTGCCGCAAACAGACCTCAAGACCGAGAACGTCTCCGCTCTTCAGGAAGGATTCTGCAACCTGGACCGCCACGTCGAGAACCTTTTGAAGTTTGGTCAAAGCGTTTGTGTCTGCATCAACAGGTTCCCGACGGATACCGATGACGAGATCCAAGCCGTTGCGGACTATTGCGAGAAGAAAGGTGTCTCTTTTGCCATCAACGAGGCATTTGCCAAAGGTGGAGAGGGAGCCGTGGCACTTGCCAAAGAGGTTGTGAGAATGGTGGAGGAGACTCCGTCCAAGCCTTTGAAGTATGTGTACGATTTGGAAGACTCCATTCGCACAAAAGTCGAAAAGATCAGCCACGAGATTTACAGAGCCAACATGGTAGAGTTCTCCGGCAGAGCCACCAAGATGATCAAGCGCATAGAGGAGCTTGGGTACGCTCATTTCCCGGTCTGCATCGCCAAGACACAGTACTCGTTCACCGACAACGCCAAGCTCTACGGCGCACCGTCCGGATTCGACCTCAAGGTAACGGACGTAGTGCTCAACGCGGGAGCAGAGATGATCGTCGTGCTCATGGGTGATGTGATGCGTATGCCGGGACTTCCCAAGGCTCCGTCGGCCAATCAGATAGACATCGTCAAAGGACAGATCGAAGGACTCAGCTGATAACGCCCCATCTCATAAACAAGCCCGGTATCGCTCCTTTTCGGAGGTTTCGATACTGGGCTTGTTGTATTTTGTACGATCCGAAACTACAGAGTGTAGTATAGGAAAAAATTTCCCGTGCGCACGAAAAAAAATTTCTGTGCGCACGAAAAAAAATTTCTGTGCGCACGAAAAAAAAATTCTGTGCGCACGAAAAAAAAATTCTGTGCGCACGAAAAAAATTTTTCGTAGGTAAGAAAAAATATTTTCGTAGGTAAGAAAAAATATTTTCGTAGGTAAGGAAAAATATTTTCGTAGGTAAGGAAAAATATTTTCGTAGGTAAGGAAAAATATTTTCGTAGGTAAGGAAAAATATTTTCGTAGGTAAGGAAAAATATTTTCGTAGGTAAGGAACTATTAGAAGAAAGGGTACTGAGGAGCAGATGGAGGGTAAGTGGATGAGAGTGAGAGGGATTTGCGGAGTGTTGCGGTGGTTTGCATTGGAGTGTAAAGAGCAGAAGGTGTGGATTTATGCAGAAGTTCCGTTACCAAATCATTAGTCGATTCGTTGAATGGTAACGGTGGGGCAAAAGGAGGTAACCGAAGAGGGTTTCGTCGGTCATGAATTTTTCCTCTTCTGCGGTGCTGATGCTCTATGCCACAAAGTTTTGCGTAACAGAGAACGCTTCGGTAACGGGTAACTTTGCCCATAAAAACAGAAGCGTATGAATAGAGACAAATTCAAGGTGTTGCTCTACCTGAAAAAGAGCGGATTGGACAAGTCGGGGCAAGCTCCAATCATGGGGCGGATAACGTACGGGCGAACCATGGCGCAGTTCAGTTGCAAACTTTCATGCGACCCCGATTTGTGGAACGCTCGTGAGAGCAGATTGAACGGCAAGAGTCATGAGGCAGTGGTTACGAATGGCAAGTTGGATCGTTTGCTCCTCTCGGTGCATTCGGCTTATCGGAGACTTTGCGAACGAGGTGCGGCATTTACGGCAACGGACATCAAGGAGTTGTTTCAGGGGATTATGCAGAGTCAGACGACTTTCTTGGAGCGGTACGACCGTATGTTTGAAGAGATGGAGAAACTGGTCGGG
Organism: Porphyromonas canoris; assembly: GCF_000769115.1. Classification (GTDB taxonomy): domain Bacteria; phylum Bacteroidota; class Bacteroidia; order Bacteroidales; family Porphyromonadaceae; genus Porphyromonas_A; species Porphyromonas_A canoris. Next base: position 687,003 of record NZ_JQZV01000013.1, read on the forward strand.
GTGGAAATCAAAGCCTCTTCGCTGTATGCCTATCGCTCGACTCGAAAGCATTTGCAACGTTTCATCCTCCATCAGTTCCACTCTTCGGACATCGCTTTCGGGCAGGTCGGGGATGATTTCCTCTCGCAGTTCGAGCATTATGTCAAGGGCGTGTCGGGGCTGTCGCAAGGCAGTTACAGACGAATCGCCTTGTATTCCAAGAAGATTCTCCGCTTGGCATATCAAGAGGGACTTATCGACCGCTTGTTGTTCGATACGGTCGAAATAGAGCGAGGCGAGAACAGAGGACCTCGTGCATTGGACAAGGTATCGTTGGAGAATTTGCGGGCTTTGACTTTCGACGCCCACGAATCGGCACTGGAGATGGCACGCGATCTGTTTCTTTTCTCTTGTTTCACGGGTGTTGCCTATTGCGATATGGTTACCCTTGGTAGGGAGCATCTTTTTACGGATGATGAAGGGGCATGGTGGCTGAAGTTCCGCAGACAAAAGACCGATGCGCTTTGCCGTGTTAAGCTTCTGCCCGAAGCGGTGCGTTTGATAGAGCGGTATCAATCAGAGGAACGAATCACGCTCTTTGCCCCCATTGCCTATTCGGCTTACCTTGCTCAACTCAAGGCTTTGCAGCTTCGGGCAGGCATCGCTGTTCCACTTTCGGCACATGTCGGTCGCCACACTTTTGCCACGCTCATAACGTTGGAACGAGGTGTCCCCATCGAAACCGTGAGCCGAATGTTGGGGCATGGAAGCATCAAAACCACGGAACGATATGCCCACGTTACCCCGAAGAAGCTCTTCGATGAGTTCGAGCGATTTCTCTCTTTCACCGAAGATTTACGACTCTCTTTGTGACATTCAAGAATATGCACCGAAAAGCACCTAAGCTTTTCCGAGAAAGCAATAAAGCTTTTGCCTGAAAGCTTAGGAGCTTTTGGAGGCAAAGTAATTACCATTCATACAGCACACGAAAAGATTATGCGCAGTACATTCAAAATCCTATTCTATATCAATAAGAGTAAAGTCAAAACAGACGGTACGACAGGCATCCTTTGTCGCATCACCATCGACGGAGCAAACGTGGTAATGAGCACGGGCGAAAGCCTTGCTCCCCACGAGTGGAGCGTGAAACGAGGAGAAACAACCGATAAGAAGACGAACCAACGCCTGCAAACCTTTCGGGAAGAAATCGAGCAGGGGTACAACAACTTGCTCTATCGGTATGGGGCGGTGAGTGCGGAACTGCTGAAAAATCATTTGCAGGGTGTGGGAAAAGCTCCGACAACACTTTTGGCAACGAGTCGGGCTGAAGTGCAACGACAAAGCGAGGAAGTTGAAAAATACAAGAGCGAAAGCACCTATCGGCAGAACGGTTATTCGGATAGGCAGTTGAGAAACTTTGTGCGAAGTCGAAGCGAAGAAGATCTGCCTCTTACGGCCGTTACGACGGGATTCTTTGATGATTATCGCTTCTATCTGAAGAGAGAGAATTATGCTCCTGCAACGATAAACAAACATCTCTGCTGGTTGAGCCGATTGATGTATCGAGCCGTCAGCCAAGGGACAGTCCGTTTCAATCCGTTTGAGGGTGTGAAGTATGAGACAGTGGAGCGCAAACCTCGCTTCCTCTCCAAGGGCGACGTGGCGAAGCTCTTGGCTTTCCCATTGCAGGATGAAGGGGCAGAACTAAGCCGAAGAATGTTTCTTTTTGCCGTTTTTACGGGTTTGGCATTTGCTGACTTACAGAGCCTGCGAGTTTCACAAATAGAAACGAATAGCGAAGGAAAACGATATGTCCGCAAGGCGAGACAGAAAACAGAGGTTGAGAGCCTGATACCCCTGCATCCGATAGCGGAACAGATACTTGAGCTCTACTTGAAAGAAGGCGACAGCAGCAATCACAAGGTATTTCCCGACACGATGAGCAAAAACCAACTTATCGCCCACCTCAAATCCATAGGTTTGGCGTGTGGCATTCGCACTCCGCTGACTTGGCACGTCGCAAGACACAGTTTCGGCACATTGACCTTGGAGGCAGGTATCCCTATGGAGAGCATCGCCAAAATGATGGGACACGCCTCCATCTCCAGCACGCAAATCTACGCTCAAATCACAGACCAAAAGATTGCAAGGGATATAAATAAGTTGATAGAAAAAGAATTCAAAACAAATTTTACTTTAGACTGAAAAATCAATGCAAAAGCAAATATAAATAACTAACTTCGTAGCGTTAATTCGATATGATTCTTCAAGTTAAGCATATTTCCAAAGCATTCGGAGATAACCACGTCTTGGATGGAGCTTCTCTATTTCTTGAATTTGGACAAATCTCTGTGTTGATGGGGGCGAATGGATCGGGCAAAACGACTTTGTTTAATATCATCTCTGGATTTCTCAGGCCAAACATCGGAGAGGTACGTTTGAATGGTAAACAGATAAAGTCTCTCAGCCCGTACAAAATTGCTCGCATGGGACTCTCTCGTACCTTTCAAGACATGCGGCTCATCAGCAAGCTAAGTGTCCGAGAGAATGTCCTACTTGCATTCTCGCAGCAACGTGGCGAGGCATGGTGGCGTGTGTTTTTTTCAAATAGAGAGGAAGAAAACATGCTTATGCAAAAGGCCAATGAGATTCTTAAAACTTGCTTTATTGAGGATGTCTCAGACAGTCTTGCTGGTCAAATTTCTTACGGGCAGCAGAAGCTCCTCAATCTAGCTTGCTGTTTGGCGAGCGATGCTCCGATTTTGCTCCTAGACGAGCCAGTAGCTGGAGTCAATCCTAAGTACAGAGACTTGCTGGCTCAAGTTATTCTTGGGCTGCGTGATGCAGGCAAAGCACTGCTCATCATCGAGCACAACCGAGACTTCATTGAGCTCGTGGCTGATAAGATCCTATTCCTCAATGAGGGAAAGATATCGGAGTATGAGAGTTATAAGGCTTTTAGAGAGAATGAAATCGTCCAAAATGCCTACGTATGAGTACACTTCTAGATATTCGCCATATTAACTCGGGCTACGGGCAGAAGCAAGTTCTCCACGATATATCGCTAAAGATCGGGGAGGGTGAGGTCGTCCTATTGGCAGGATCCAATGGCTCGGGGAAGAGTACGCTCTTTAAGGTCATCTATGGTTTGCTGGAGGCTTGGTCGGGCGAAATATCCTTTGAGGGGGCCTTGCTTCAGTCGCCACAGCTACATACACCAGCCTCTCGATTGATTGGCAGAGGACTGATGTATATCCCTCAAAAGGGCGAATTATATGAGGATATGAGCGTTCGAGATAATCTATACTGCTCTCTCCTGCACCTCGGGTGCAAATCCGAGATCGACCAGCGTATGGAGGAAGTGCTAGAGCAAATGCCACTACTCAAGAAGCGATCGAACCAAACAGCAGGACGGCTGAGCGGTGGAGAGCGTAAAATGCTCAGCCTAGGGATGGTTATGGCCAATAGGCCTCGTCTCTTGCTCTACGATGAGCCACTTGCTGGGCTTAGCGGAGACAATACAGTGCAGGTACTCGACTATATCCAAAAACTCAAAGCACAGGGAACGAGTATCGTGCTCATTGAGCATCGCATCCGAGAGTTCATCGATCACGTCGATCGAGTCCTCGGGCTTAGGCTCGGCACACTATACACTGGAGATTTAAGCACATTAGATAACATCAAACAATTCCTCGTATGAACAAGAATAGAAAAATATCTTTGCAGCTAGTTATCTTTGCTGTTTTGATTGTCGTAGCTGGATACCTAGCCTTTACATGTAATCAAGCAGAAGATAAAGGGATTATTAAAGTCGGAGCAATTCTTCCTTTAACGGGTAATATGGCTAGTTTGGGGGAGTCTGGGCAGAATGGACTCATATTAGCCCAAAAATATATCAATGATGAAAATCTACTGAAAGGAGGGAAGAAAATAGAATTTGTTTTTGAGGATGGCAAGGGAATTCCTGCAATTTCTATTTCTGCCTTAACTCATTTGACGGAAGTTCAGAATATTGATATTATATTCTCAATAGTGAGTGCAGTAGACCTATCTTTAGTTCCAAAGCAGAAGGAAAAAGGGTTTCTGTTCATTTCGCATGCGACACATCCATCTTTGTCAGATGTAAACGATTTGTTTTTTAGGCATTCTCCCACTGTAACACAGGAGTTTGCTCTTTTGAAGCGATATATAGGTTTGGATTCCGCATTAACAATCTTGCTTCATACATCAGATGACTACGGAGATGCATTAGCTAGAGAATTTGGTCGTGATAATTTTATTGCGAAAGAAAATATACTTGCATTCAATATAAGTGACCAAAATTTTAGAGGTGTCTGTTCGAAGATTATTCACAAGAAGCCGTATAGGGTAGTGATTGGAGGCAATGGCAAAGAACTATACCAACTTGTAAATATTTTACGAGAACAGGGTTACAAGAACGAGATAATTACGACACTTGGATTCAAAGTGGGCGGTGCTTTTAATCAGTTAAAAGAGCCTAGTAATCTATCTTATATAGACTTTAAGGATAGCGATCCTGATGAAAAGTATAATCGAATACAGGCGGATTACAAAAAGATGTTTGGGAAAGATATGACGATAAGTGAAATGATCTTTTTTAACTCTGCTTTGTTGATTACAGAAGCCATCAATAAATGTGCGAGAGAGGGGGGGATAAAAGACATTGCTAGGCAACTTGCCACAATGGAGTCATTTGAAGGTCTGGGAGAAACGATTACGATTTCTGCAAGCAATGATATACTCCCTGATATCGATATTTTTTCAGTCAAGGATAAAAAAATAAAACAATGATCACTCAACAAGAAGTTATTGAAAAGTTCTTCCAATTTACAAGAGAGAGGGGATATGCAAAGAAAGAGCGGAGTAATTTGATTTCTCCTTACTTCAACAACGAATTTAATTTGAGTGCAGGGCATCAATATGTTATACCTATCCTTCGGAACGAGGAAAAGGAAGAACTAATCAAAATAGCTATTAATGAAATCTGTATAAGGCGTATCGATTTGGAAAAATTAGGGTCAAGCAATTACCATCTTCTTATGTTCGAGATGGGGGTGATGGGGGTGTTTGGCTATATTGATCATATAAAAGAACAGCTTCTGAGCATTCTTCGAGATGTGATAGATCTAATAGAGTTATTCGGGTTTGATATGAATCAGATCTATTTCTCGGTAAGCGAGGGGGCGTCTGTATTACATAAGAAATATCCTGCTGACACGATCTCTTACGAATGCCTTCTAGATCATGGTATAAGTCCTCTTAATATCGTGAAAACAAAAGGACGACAGAATTTTATCTTTAGCAATGGAGTGGGGCGACCAGCTGGTAATAGCATTGAGATATTTTATAAGAGAGGAGAAGATTTTACAGAGATTGCTTCAATTAATATATATAAATACTTATTCTCTGAGGGCAAATTACATCCGATGACTAATATAGCCATTGGAGGAGGATTTGGCTTTGATAGGATAACTTATCTTCTGAATGACTACAATCGAGTCTTTGATACCCCTCCTTTCTCTCTATTCTCTCAACAGATTAAGGACTTGTTCAGGAATGAAATGGAATATAGACTCAACCAAGATAAGATCAACCGAATTCTAGAGTTAATAAAGACTTTAGTCTTTATTGAGTTAGACGGACAAAAACCCGACAACTCACCCCACGGGAAAATAATGAAAGGATTTATTGATAAACTTAAGTCGGAAATTACTTATCTAGAACTTCCCGAAAAAACAGTATTAGAGATAGGACGTTTTTGGGTGAAAAAACATTACGACTGTAGGTATCTTATCTGAATAGTACAATTGTGTAAAATCAAAATAATATGGATCAATTAAAGAATGTTTTGATTAAATTTGCGCATCTGATGGGGCGTAAAGGCTGGTATTACCTTTTTCTAGTTTTCCCTCTTTTTGTGGTCCTCCTTTGGGAAGCGTCGTTCCCCAAAATGTCTGTACTCATCTATTTGGGAATTTTTGATTGGGGAGATAAGATTATTGCTCTACTGTTACTTCTCACATTGAGTTGCGCTGTTCTTTTGGTATACAGAAACATAGGAACCATAAAGCGTAATGTCTTTCCATTTTTTTGTAGAATAAACAAGAGAAAAACTGAATCATTACTTGTTTTAATTGGATTAATTTTATTCTCGGGGATTTTATACCTTTTCTTTTACGATCGTGAAGCTATATTTAAACGATGTAATCGTGATACAGTAATTGCAATATCCTCTATCTTGTTAACTATAATGGGAATTTTTATTTCTGCAAAAGTTCTAATCACAGTTACAAGGGATAAAACTATCACTGTTTTAGATTGGCTTAGCATGAATATTGATATGATCGATGAGGCAGAAAATGGAGATGAAATTTACTTATTGGCTCCAACATTTTGTGCAGGTCTTACAATTACCGATGAGGGTAAGAATCGTCTTGATATATTGTATGAGATTATACAAAAAAAAACATCCCAAGGGGTCGTGTTTAATTTTGGTTTTTTATGTTGTAGTGGACAAAAAATAGATCCTGAGGGGTACAAAGTAAATATGAATGTTAACAAGAATTATTTGGATGAAATTTTCACAACTCCTCATGATCAAATGTATAAGATATTTTTAGAAAAGGAATATTCTAAAATAGATAGAGAGGAGGTGCCTAGAAAAATCAATTTTGTTGTCAAAAATTATAACCTGATAAGGGACTATCGTGATAGAATTGTAGGTGTTAATCCCAAATCTCTTATTTGGAAAGATCTTTCGTATATCGGAATCGAAGAGCAGAGAGACCCTAGAGACTCTCTATTTGGCGGTTTTTTTGCTACTGTAAATATTACCAAAGGACGCTATTATTTAGGGAGCTTTAGTAATAAGGGGGTGACGACAACATTTGAAGGAACTAGTTTTGATAACAAACATATTTCAACAAAAATGAAAGGGTTTATAGAGGAATTAATGAAAGAAGGGCAAATGTCCTAATGCAAGAGTAGTTTCAAAAATAGACATTAGAGGAAGTGTAAAATGTCACACTTAATTAGTATAGTGTATATTCTGTTTACATATCTCATTGTGGGGATTTCCTTTTTCAATATATACTCTGTCGTTAGATCCTTTCATATTGCCCACGCTATATCTTTGACTTTGGCGGCATATATGGTTTATACGGTGAGCGTGCTTTGGGGAGTATCGCTTTGGCTGGCTGTGCCGCTGGCTATTGCAGTGGTCATTTTGCTGATGCTGGGGATTAACCAGTGGGTGTATCGTCCACTGAAACGACAAGGGCTTGAGAGTTGGCAGATGATGATCGCTTCGCTGGGGCTGTACGTGGTGCTGCAGAATGTGATCTCCATGATTTGGGGGGATAGTACGCTGAGCTTTAGGACATGGGAGATTAAGGTCGGGCACGAATTTATGGGAGCCTACATAACCGATGTGCAGATCATCACGATCGTGAGTTCGGGCATCTTGTTGCTTCTTAGCCACCTCTTCATGCAGCGTACGCACATTGGTCGTCAGATTAAGGCCGTGGCCTCCAATCCTGAGCTCAGTCGCGTGCTAGGGATTTCTGAGACCAAGGCCGTAGCTTGGAGCATGGGGATTGGCACGGGGCTGGCTGCCTGTGCTGGGATTTTGATTGCGGCCGACATCGATATGACCCCGACGATGGGCTTCAACTGGCTCCTCTATGGCGTGGTAGCCATGATCATTGGGGGAATGGGGCGGATGCGCTACCTCCTCCTTGGTGCCCTCCTGCTAGCCACAGCACAGCATCTCTCGGCCTACTACATCGATAGCAAATGGATGAATGCCACGGCCTATGTCATCTTGATTGTATTCCTCTACTTCCGTCCATACGGCTTTAGTGGCAAGCAACTCAAAAAAGCAGAGATCTAATGGAGTATTTGCTACATCTGTTTGTGCTAATCTGTATCTACACGATTTTGGCACAGTCTCTTAGTCTAGTAGCAGGGTATAGCGGTCAGGTATCTCTGGCGCATGCGGGCTTCTATGGTTTGGGAGCTTATACGACAGCTCTGATGTCGATACACTGGGGGACACCTGCGATGCTGAATATTCCTGTGGCTATGCTACTCTCGGGAGGCTTAGCTTGGGTTGTGGCTCGTGTGGCGGCCAAGACGGTCGATGACTACTACATCATCATCACTTTGGGCATTCAGGTTGTGATCTACTCAATCATGAATAACTGGCAGAGCGTAACTCATGGTCCCTTGGGGATCCCTGGTATCCCAGCTTTTGCCATAGTGCCAGATGTGGAGCTGGAGAGCAAGATCGCCTATTGCCTCCTTGGTATGACCTTGGCGGCTCTGGTGTGGGGCGTGCTACATCGGCTGATGCATTCGCCCTTTGGTCGAGTGCTCATTGCGCTCAGCGAAGATGAGGTCTACACGAAGAGCTTGGGAAAAGATGTGGCAGGGGCCAAGACTGTTTCTTTTGTGATCAGCGGGATGCTGGCCTCTATCGCTGGGGTGATTTATGCACACTACATCAGCTATATTGATCCGAGCAGTTTTACCGTAGATGAGTCTATTTTTATTCTAAGTATTGTGATTATCGGTGGCATGAGACGTTTGTTGCACATCTTTTATGCGGCAGCTTTCTTAGTTTTACTTCCCGAGGCACTTCGCTTTGTCGGGATGCCCTCGGCCATTGCAGCTAATATGCGCCAGATCTTCTATGGGCTGGCATTGATTCTAGTTTTCTACCGTATGAGAAGCACAAATCAAAAGCTCTCCATAAATACGGAAGCACAAAGAGATATCGAAAATAAGCGGTAGGATTTTTACGTATGACTTATGTCTGTAAATATCCTATCGTTGATATCTTTCGGACAAAATCTTTTCTAAATCAGAGAGCCGATAGAGTATTTTCCCTGCAATTTGGGTATAGGAGATAACGCTCTTGTCCCGATAGTCCTGCAAGGTGCGATGACTGATGAAAAGACGTTCGCAGACTTCTCGCCCTGTGAGGTAGATTTCTCCTCCGAAAAGCGGACGATGTGTCTCAGCAACCTCTTTCAGCCGCTTTGTCATCTCCTTGATGCCCGAAATGAGCTCTTTCATTTCGGGCGTTTCTCTGTTTACAATCTCGTGTTCCATGGTTACTGTTTCTTGTGATTAGACTTTTCGAGGAGAGCCTCCACATCCTCTCGCTTGTAGTAGCACTTATGCCCGATTTGGATAAAGGGTAGCACGGACGTGTCCCGATAGTGCTGGAGCGTCCGTTTGCTGATATTCAGGATGCGACAGACATCTCCGTTGTGCAACAAGTCGGGGACTTCGGGCTTCGTGCCGAAATGTTCTCTCATGCAAAGAGCCAGCTCTTCGATGCTCTTTTTCAGTTCCTCCCAAGCGGAGGTATCAATGGCGGTAAATCTCATATCGGAATGCTGTTTTTGTTACTCTGTTTTTGCCTTTTGATGCAAATGTAGGAAGCTTCTCCATTCGTTCTTTCAGTCAGGGATAACCGAGGAAATAGAGGGAACTCGCAGGCAAATATAGAGGCACATATCTACACAGGAAAGGCTTTCGGCTAAGTACGTACTTGTGGCCTTGATAAGGTATGAAATGGCTTTCTTCCCGATAAAAGATGCATCTCATTCCTCTCCCGATGCAAAAGGATGTAGAGGTATGCAATCCGATGCTGTCGCTTGAGAGCAGTCTCTCTTTGTCCGATTCGTTTTTGAGGTGTTTTTGTCCTGATTTCCGCTCTTTTCCCTTCTCTTTTTCGGAGCATTGTATAGCAGCCGAAAGCAACAAACTCGCAAATCTTGTCTTCTCATTCTCGGCTCTCTAACTTGGTTTCAGCATCCGTTTTCGGGTGAAAGTTCAAAATCAAGAAAAAAGAGGTAATGGGAACAATGAAAGGGAAAAGCCATCGGCAACAAAATGAAAACAGTTCACTCTTCTTCTTTCACTGTAAGAATATATATACAGTGAAAGGGAAAAGAGGGGAAATCTCTTTTTGTCCATTGAAGGGTAAACAGACTCAACCCTCCCGACCTCCGTGAGGGCACGCTCGTTCTCCTTTCACCGTTCTCCCCCTCTCTCATCATTTCATTCTATCGACTTATGAAACCAAGATATTACGACATTCAAACCATCAAACAGAAGCCTATATCGGCTTACCTGAAATCCTGCGGTATTGCTCCTGCCAAAGAATACACGCACTATGCCCTTTATCATGCGCCCTATCGAAATGACCACAATGCCAGCCTGAAAGTGGACTTTCGACAAAACCTCTGGCACGACTACGGAATAGGTAAGGGCGGAAGCATCATCGACCTTGTGATGTTGATGAGAGGATGCAGTGCCTATGAAGCCATGGCACATCTTGCCGATGAAGAGTTGTCTGACCAACAAAAGCGTAACCCTTCCGCCTTTCATCGTGCAATACCTTCCCAAGCAAGTAATTCTCCATCAAATACAAGGCGCATCCTCTCCATCGATGAAGAGCTGCCCCCGCATTTGAAAAACTATCTCCACGGAGCGCATAAGATAGACCTTGCCGTGGCAAGCCCTTATCTCCGCCATATTCGTTACACCATCGGAGGACGCGAGTACGCTGCTATCGGCTTTCCCAATCGTTCGGGAGGTTATGAGCTTCGAGATAATAGAAATTTCAAAGGGAGTATCGCTCCGAAAGATATTTCTCTGATTAACGGAGAAACCGATGGAACGCCTTGTCTTTTCGAGGGCTTTATAGACTTTCTCTCCCTTCTCACGATGAAGGGAAAAGAAACCGCTCCTTGTCTTATCCTGAACTCGGTAAGCAATCTGCACAAAGCCGTGGCTTACCTGCAAGAAGTAAAAATCTGTTCGGTCAAAGCCTTCTTCGATAACGATGAAGCAGGGCGACAAGCTCTTCGTGCACTTCGTGCCACAGGCATAGAAGTGGAGGATATGAGCAGGTGTCTCTATCCACATCATAAAGACCTCAATGAGTATCACGTAGCCCAAAGTAAGCGACAACAAGAAGTACAACAAGTAAAGCCTTCCATTGCAAAACGTAGAATCAGATAAGCCATGAAAGAAGGATTTGATTTATCCCACTATTTGAACGTAGGGAAAGAAACTCAAGAGAAACAGTCGGAGCGATCCCAACCATCCGAGTCCACCAAGCTCTCTTCGACATCTGAGCAAACACTGCCTTCCGAGTCTCTGAATGAAGAGAAAGACAACCTGAAAGCAGAGCAATCCGAACAAGAGAAGGAACAAGCGACACCAAGCATTCAAAGACGTATCAGCCATAAGCAACGTAAAGAGAACTTGGAAAGCTATCGGGAATCCTTTCTCGTTCCCCACAAAATCATCGACCGAAAGGCAACCTATCTTAGTCGCTCCACGTGGGAACACTTGGAGTTCGTTGTCCGTCGCTTGGGTGATTACGGGGCGAATGTTTCGAGTTTCTTGGAGTGCATAGCTCTCCAACATTTGGAAGAGTACGGAGACGACATAGAACACTGGCGCAAACTCTAATCTTGATATTCCGAGCCATCAGTAATGAAATGAGCCATCAGCATTCTCAGAAGGGAAAGGAAGGAGAGATGAAAGCCAATCGTATCAGACGCAAAGGGTATTCATCGGTAGTAGTGCAAGACGTCAGTTTGTAGCCACAAACTGCGCTTGCCCCCTCACTCGTTGGTTCGGGAGGGTGCCGTAATCACTTCGTTCTCATCGGCCGGGATGCCTTAATAAACAAGCTAAGATGAAACCAAAAACAGATAAAGAGAAAAGGAATAAGAAGTCCAATAAGACCTGCCTTCTTCGGGTACGTTGCTCCGAAGAGGAACAACGAAAGATACGAAGGCGAGCAGAGCAATCGGGGAAGAAACTATCCGAATTCTCTCGTGAGATGCTTCTGAAGGGAGAGGTCATCGTCATCCCGAAGTTGGAGGCAAACGAACAGGAAGCTGTTCGGATTTTGCAACGCATCTCCCATTTCTTTACCCATATCTCTAATCTGATTAAGACAAAGGATGCCTCTTGGGTAGTCATGACAAAGAATCTTTCGCTCGTCTCGTTGGAGGCTTTTAAGCGGTTTTATAATCCTCGCCATCGAGTTGTAGACGAGGTGTATGACATCTTAAAGATAGAGCGCAATGATCGCTAAGTGCAAAGCCATAGCACATGGAAAGGTAGCCTTGGAGTATATTTTCAGGGAGGCAAAACTCAAGAACAGGCTCTTATTTCAAGAGCTTTGTTCAGACACACCACGAGGGATATACGAAGAGATGTGCCTATTGAGTGACTACAATAGTCGTTGTCGCAATAAGTTCTTGAGAATTGAAATCGGCATTGCTCCCGCAGATGAAGCAAAGATGAACGCTGTGAAGCTCCGACATCTGGTGTCTGAATTTATACAAGCCATGGGATTGGAAAGGCATCAAGCCGTTGCCGTTACGCACAAGGATACGGACAACCTGCACATTCATATCATTGCCAATCGGATGGATATGAACGGGGCGGTTTACGACACAACCTTTGTGAGCAACAAGGCAGCACGAGTGGCAGAAAAGCTGAGTCGCAAGCACGGTCTGACGATTGCCAATGAGATACGGGCAAAGAAACGGTATCAAAAGCCGAGAGCCAATCAGACACGGGAGGCGAGCAAAGAAAAACTACGCTTGATGGCTTACGGATTGTTGGGAAAATATACGAATGGCGGAGTGAACGGCTATGCTTATTTTCGATATGAATTGAGACGACGAGGAGTAACCGTGGAACAGATGACAAACAAGAAAGGTAGCGTCTATGGACTGAAGTTTCATTTTGAGGGGCAGACTTTCAAGGCTTCGGAAATAGGACGAGAGTTTGGATATAACTCGCTGCTGAAACAATTCGGACTATCCTATGCTACCCCCTATCACTCTTCTGTTCCGATTTATAGTCAGAAAGAACCTTTACAAGAAGAAAAACTACAGCCAGCACCAAGCCTTGTTGAAAGCGTGGTAGATGTTGCCGAAGGAATTGCATCAGGTGTCGGCAGTGCGCTGGATTTCCAAGTCCACGGGGAGGATTATGCCGAAACCGCCTTTCAGCGAAGACTGCGCCACGAAGCCAACAAGAAAAAGAAGCGGGGACGAAGGATATAAAAACAGCCACTTCCTTTCCCAAAAAGAAATTCATGACGGAACGCTCACTTTCTCACGCAAAAGAGTATCTTTGCTGAAGATAAAGTAAGCGTTCTTTGTTAGAACAAACACAAGTAACCAAAAGCACCTCGCTCATTTCCAAATCGTTACCTATCTACTACTCTTTCATCGGTAACATTCTATTCTTCAACAAGATAGTTCCAAATCAAATTTTCAGGTAAGAAAAGTATTTTCTTTGGCATAAAAGATTTATTTTTATAGGAATAAAAAATCTTTTTCGCGGGTGTGAAAATAAATTTTTGTTGCTACTGTGTCAGTTTTTTATGCGGACGAACATAAGTTTTCATCCGAACAAAAAAATTTTTCATCCGAACAAAAAAAATGCTGTGTCCGAAATTTTTAGAGCCTTTTCGCGAAAAACGTTGTCGTTTCCTAAGAAGGATTCCGACGTGGTGCAGGGACTTTTATGCTTGATTCTCTGTGCTTTGACCTTTTCTCCTTGCCGGAGAAGAGAATTTTTGTGCAAATCGTGCCGGGGCTTGATGATCAACTTTTTGGCAAGAGCTTCTTTTCCCGATTTTTCGTGAAGGAAATGGCTATCTTTGCAGGGCGTATATTTAAGATGTGAGGACGTATGAGTTGGTCTCCCGAAATTGTTGATGTTCTGATCTCCGGTGCCGTGGCTTTGGTGATGTATGGTCTTGGGCTCTCTCTGAGCCGGCAGGACTATCTTTCGCTTGTCGCAAAACCGAAGCCGGTACTGGTGGGACTTTTCGGGCAGATGTTGGCTCTGCCCCTGATGATGATCGGGCTGATGCTGCTGCTTCCGATCTCGCCGGAGTATAAAATCGGCTTCGTGATACTGGCGGCTTGTCCCGGAGGATCCACGTCCGGGCTTATCACTTTTCTTCTTGGAGGAGAGGTGGCGATGTCGCTCTCTTTGACCGTCGCCAACAGCTTGCTGGCACTGGCTACGATCCCTTTCCTGGTGAATCTGGCTTTCCTCGTTTTCGGACATCAGGAGGTCTACATCGAGATGCCTCTTGCCCACAGCATGGCTCATATCTTTTTGGTAACCATCGTGCCGGTTTTTCTCGGAGGAGTTACCAGAAAACTGATCAAACAGGGGCGGGAGAAGCTCCAAAGACCTCTGAAGATCGCAATGATAATCATTCTTTCCGTCGTGTTTGCCATTAAGTTTTTCGCCGGAGAACATAGTGGCGGAGCAGGCATTCTGAAGGATGAACTGTTGCTGCTGCTGCCGCTCTCTTTCGGAGTCAATACTCTGGCGTTTCTTATAGGGCTGGCAGTGGCTCGTCTCGGCAATCTCAACAGAAAACGTTCTATGACGGCTGCCATAGAGATAGCCGTGCAGAACAGCTCGCTGGCAATGCTGATCACCGGAACGCTTTTGCAAAATCAGGAGATGCTGAAGCCGGCTCTGGTCTATGCGATAATCTCTTTTTGGACTACCTTTATATTTGCCTTCCTCTACAAGAGCAGAAGTGCCTCCGGGTTCGATTTGAGGTGAGCCAAAAGCACTCTTCGGTTGGTCGCTTCGCAAAAGTTTTAGTAATTTTACCGTCTCAAAACGAAGTATAATAGCCTAATGAAACAGAAGATACAGAAATTGCTGGACGAGCTGTCCGGTCTATCCATTCAGACGCATGAGGAGTTGGAAAACTTCAGGTTGCGCTTCATGAGCAAAAAGGGTCTTATATCCTCTCTTTTCTCTGAGTTTAAGAGCGTTCCGGCAGAAGAGAAGAAAGATGTCGGAGCTGCTATGAATGTCTTGAAAAACAGAGTGGCAGAGCTTTATGAGTCGGTAAAAAGATCTTTGGAGCAAAGCGAAGGAGATACTTCCGGAGAAGATCTTACACGTACCGCTTATCCCATTCCGATGGGAACGCGTCATCCTCTAAGTCTTGTCCGGGAAGAGATTTGCAGGATATTCAACCGTCTCGGCTTTTCCATTGCCTTGGGCCCTGAAATCGAGGACGACTGGCATGTGTTCGAGAGCTTGAACTTTGCGGACGATCATCCTGCCCGTGATATGCAGGACACATTCTTTGTCTCTACATCTCCGGAGCTGCTTCTCCGTACGCATACATCTTCTGTGCAGACACGGGTAATGACTTCGCAGAAGCCTCCTATCAGAATTATCTGTCCCGGCAGGGTCTATCGTAACGAAGCTATATCAGCCAGAGCACACTGCTTTTTCCATCAGGTGGAAGCTCTTTATATAGATGAGAATGTAACCTTTGCAGACTTGAGACAGACACTGCTCTTCTTTGCTCAAGAGATGTTTGATGCCAATACCCGCATCCGTCTTCGTCCATCGTATTTCCCATTCACGGAACCATCTGCGGAGATGGATATCTCTTGCAACATCTGTGGAGGAGAGGGCTGTTCGTTCTGTAAGCACACAGGATGGGTGGAGATACTGGGATGTGGTATGGTGGATCCCAATGTCCTTGAAAACTGTGGCATAGACAGCAAGAAGTATTCGGGCTTTGCTCTTGGTATGGGCGTTGAACGCATCACAAATCTGAAGTATAGGGTGAGCGACTTGAGACTGTTCTCGGAGAATGACAAGAGATTCTTGAAACAGTTTGAAAGTGCCAAGTAGGGGATAATGACAAGAAAAGAGAGATACGACAATATATTAAGGTGGTTTAAGGAGAATAATCCCAATCCGGAAACAGAACTAAACTATACGGATGCTTATCAGCTCATAGTGGCGGTGATTCTTTCTGCCCAGTGTACAGATAAGCGTGTCAATCTGGTTACACCTGCTCTCTTCGATGTGTTTCCTACCGTGGAAGCACTCGCAGCCTCTACTCCGGATGATATATTTCAGTACATCAAGAGCGTAAGCTATCCTAACAACAAGGCAAAGCACTTGCATGGTATGGCAAATGCTGTGGTATCCGACTTTAATGGTTGTGTCCCGGAGAAACAAGAAGAATTGGTAAAGCTTCCCGGTGTGGGGCGAAAGACGGCAAATGTTGTTGCTTCCGTCTTTTTCGACGTTCCCGCCATAGCCGTAGATACACACGTCTTTAGAGTTTCCAGACGAATAGGTCTTGTTCCACAAACTTCCAATACTCCGGAGAAAGTGGAGAGCGGACTTACAAAGTATATTCCCAAAGAGCTGTGGAGCAAAGCACATCACTGGCTCATTCTTCACGGCAGGTATGTCTGTTTGGCAAGATCTCCTCTGTGTGCACAGTGTGGAATCTCGGAGTATTGTCTGCATTACTCTCGTAGTAAGAAGCAGTTGGAGGCTTTGGAAGTATAGACTGTTTGGCTCTTTTAGCCCTTATTATTTTATGATTACCGTAGTAGGCATCAACTATAAAACAGCTTCTGTGGAGATAAGAGAAGCATTCTCTTTCACTCCTGCAGAAGTTGCCGACTTTTTAAGAAAACTTCAAGCTAAAAAGCTGATACAGGGAGGTTTTCTTCTCTCTACCTGCAATCGGATGGAGATTGTCTGTATTCCATCGGAAGTGGGAGATAATGCAATACACAAGATAATATCGGAAGTGTTGGAGTACAAACAGCAACCTCCGGAAATGAGCCGCTATTTCTTCTATCTCGTAGAGGAGAGGGCTATGTTGCATGTCTTCTCTATGGCTTCCGGACTAAAGTCTATGGTTCGGGGAGAAACACAGATCTTAGGGCAGCTCAAGGATGCTGTCAGCATCTCTCGTTCCGGAAATCTGCTTCCATCCGTACTGCTCCGTTTGGTGGATAAAACCTTAGAGGTTGCCAAGCGGATAAGATCGACCTATACCATATCTCATGCACAATCTTCTGCCGGAGCAGCGGCCGTGAATATGATCAATGGCAAGTACGGATCTGACATTACTGTTGGAAAGACACTCGTATTGGGGGCGGGACAGATGGCGGATACTGTTGTTAAAGCCTTGAAACTGCTGGGCGTGAATGATATCAGGATCTACAACAGAACTATAGAGCGAGCTTCTCGGTTTGCCAATAAGCATCACATAGACCATTATTATCATAGCGACCAACTCTCTTCGGCTCTTCAGGAAGTGAAGTGGCTTTGGGTTGCAACAGCTGCGTCTTCTCCGATAGTGGATGCAGCACTTCTGAAGGAAACGCATGCAGAAGAAGAGCCCATAGTAATATTTGATCTTGCCGTGCCGAGAAATGTGGAGATTGATGTCTTAGGCCTTCCCAATGTCCGACTATATGGCATAGATGATCTGCGAGAAGGCTCTCCGGAAGAAGTGGACGAGAGATTCCCGTCCAATGTTGCCGTTAAGGAACTGCTTACGGAAGCGGTGGAAGAGTTTAAGCTTTGGAGAGACGGTCTGGCTCTTAGAGATGTGTATGGACAGATTCGCTCGGAAATAGAGATATATCTGGAAGGGGAATTGAAATATTTGGCTAATATAGACAGCCCCGAAGTGAGGAGTCTCATTGAAAAGCATTTGACTCATCTCTCTACCACTATATCTTCATCCATTATTTCCAAAGTACGACGAATAAGTGAAGAGACAGAAGATACAAGATATGCAGAAGCACTTCTGAAAATACTCCAAACGCCATGATGCAGACAGAAAGACCTTTAATAATAGGGACTCGAGGTAGTGCCTTGGCTCTCTATCAGGCTCATTTGGTAAGGGATATTATCATATCGGAGTTTCAGATACCGGTAGAGATAGAGATTATAGAGACATCCGGAGACAAGCACCTTAATATTTCCCTTCAAAGCAATACACTGTCCAAGGGGCTTTTTACCAAAGAGATCGAAGAGAGACTTCAAGATGGCAGTATAGACTTTGCGGTACACAGCTTGAAAGATCTTCCGGTCTGCCTGGAAGAGGGATTCCTTCTTGGAGCTGTTCTGGATAGAGTTGCTGTGGAAGATGTACTTCTTTCCGATAAACCGATAACACACTTAGACGAATGCAAAGGCTGGAAAATAGGAACCTCCAGTCCAAGAAGAGTGGCACAGCTTAAGGCAAACTTTCCACACTTGGAGTGGTCTTTTGAACCGATTCGTGGAAATGTACAGACTCGTATTGATAAAATGAAAAGCGGACAATACGATGCGATCATTATGGCTAAGGCAGGAATAGCAAGGCTCGGACTGCAGGATTATGTCGTCTATACCTTCCCTGTTCATCAGCTGTTGCCCGCACCGGGTCAGGCTGCCCTTGCCATAGAAATACATGAGAGTAATGATGTGGCAAGAAGGGTCGCTTTAATGCTCAATAATATTGAAGACAGACTTTGTACGGATACGGAGAGAGCACTGCTGCAATGCTTAGGCGGAGGGTGTGCACTTCCTTTTGGTTGCTATTGCGAGTTGCAAGATGGAGAGGTAAAAGGGCAAGCTTTCTATGCTCAAGGAGATCTGCATTCCGGTTGTTCCTTTACTCTTCCTACAAACTATTCGTCCGGCGAACTCAAATCTTTAGCAAATCACCTTAAAGAAACCCTTCATCCATGAAAGCAGAAAAGCACCTTACTTTTACCGGTATTCTTTTAAGGGAAAAAGAGATGGCTCTTCCTTTGTTGAATCTTATAGATCAGCACGGTTATCCTGAGCCTTTGTGTCTTCCTGCGATCTCTACTGTGGATATTTCGGCAGAGCTTCCGCCTCATTTCGATTGGGTGTTGTTCACATCTCCCCGTGCGGTTATTCACTTCCACAAACTATATCCTTCTTTTTCAAAAGATATTAGAGTCGGTTCTATTGGAGAGGCTACTTCTGACAAAATAAGACAGCTATACGGCATTATTCCTGAGTTTCAAAGCAAGACCGAAAATGCAGAGGGGATGGCTGAGGAGTGGTTGCATTTATATGCAAATGAATCTGCCGATAAATTTATCCTGCAACCTACTTCGGATATAGCCGGACACTCTTTGGAAGCAGCTATCTCTCCTCATGTCAGGGAGTACATTATTCTCCCCATCTACAAGACAGTCCCACATCCTGAAATGCCGGCTACTATTGCAAGACTTTCACTATCTTTAGACTTTGTGGTCTTTTATAGTCCGTCCGGAGTAGAGGCATGGTTGGATTCCGGTGGTGAAAACAAAGGATTTCGAGCCATAAGCATAGGCCCCGTAACTACAAAGAAACTCCTCTCCGAAGGTTTTAAGGATGTTATCCAGAGTCCCGAACCACATCCGGAGAAAATATTTGAGACAATATATAAACAGAAATAATACCTACTATTACTATGTATCCGACTATTAGAATGAGAAGACTTCGCTCTTCAGCGAACATGAGAGCTTTGGTGCAAGAGACTTATCTTCACCCATCAGATTTGATTCATCCTCTTTTTGTCGTTCATGGAAAAGGAATAAAAGAAGAGATCTCTTCTCTTCCCGGGCAGTACCATTTCTCTGTGGACACCTTGGTAGAGGAGTGCAAGGAACTGTATAGCTTGGGCATTCGTAGCGTTATGCTTTTCGGAATACCTGCCCATAAGGATGGTATCGGAAGTGAAGCCTTTTCGGACGAAGGCATAGTACAGCAGGCACTTAAAGCTCTTCACAAAGAACTTCCGGAGCTCATCACCATTGCAGACATCTGCATGTGTGAGTACACGGATCACGGACATTGCGGCGTGCTTCATGGAGAAGAGGTGGACAACGATGCTACCGTTAGTTTTCTTTGCCGTCAAGCAGTATCCATGGCTCGCTGTGGAGCAAAGATGGTAGCTCCATCGGATATGATGGATGGTCGTATTGCTGCCATGAGAGAAGCACTGGATGAGGCAGGCTTTGAAAATATCCCTATCATGAGCTATGCTGCAAAGTTTTGCTCCGGATTCTATGGACCTTTCCGTATAGCTGCAGACTCTGCTCCATCTTTCGGAGATCGCCGTGGCTACCAAATGGATCCTGCAAATGCCAAAGAAGCACTCAGAGAGATTGAGTTGGATATACAGGAGGGAGCGGATATTGTAATGGTAAAGCCGGCTCTTCCTTATTTGGACATTGTGGCTAAAGCGGCAGAGCGTTTTGAGATGCCTATTGCAGCTTATCACGTATCGGGAGAATACGCTATGTTGAAAGCAGCGGCAGAGAAAGGTTGGATAGATCACGACCGAGTGATGATGGAGAGTCTGCTCTCCATTCGCCGTGCAGGGGCAAAGATTATCCTCACCTATTTTGCAAAAGAAGCAGCCATCTGGCTCAAGAATAACGCATAAAACTCTACGGCTATGCAGTGGAACAAATCTATAGAACTATTTCGAGAAGCGGTAAAACATATACCCGGAGGGGTAAATAGCCCGGTAAGAGCTTTCAAGTCTGTCGGGATGGATCCTATCTATATAGAGTCCGGAACGAAGGGTCATATATTTGATGTCGATGGCAACGAGTATATAGACTTTATCTCTTCGTGGGGACCACATATTTTGGGGCACGCTCATCCTGCCATTGTTGAAGCCATTCAAAAGACAGCCACAAAGGGCACAAGCTTTGGGGCATGCATACCTTTGGAAGTGGAGATGAGCAAGCTTGTAAAGTCGTTCTTCCCTTCCATGGAAAAGGTAAGGATGGTAAACTCCGGTACGGAAGCTACAATGAGTGCTGTCCGTCTGGCAAGAGGATACACGAAGAGAACGCTCATTGTGAAGTTCGATGGTTGTTATCACGGACACTCCGACGGATTTCTTGTACAAGCCGGTTCCGGTGTTGCAACCTTCTCATCCGTACAGAATAATGGCGTTACCACTTCCACAGTGAGCGAAACTCTCGTTGCAGAGTTTAACAACATAGCTTCTTTGGAAGATCTTTTCAAGAAACATGGTTCCCAAATAGCGGCTGTGATCATAGAGCCCATTATGGGTAATATGGGTATAATAAAGCCGGAAGAAAACTTCTTGAAAGAGGTAAGGCGTGTAACATCCGAGTATGGCTCTCTTCTGATATTTGACGAAGTGATTACCGGATTTCGTCTCTCCGCCGGAGGAGCACAGAAACTTTATGGTGTTATCCCCGATCTTACCTGTCTTGGAAAGATAATAGGAGGAGGTCTTCCTGTGGGTGCTTTTGGAGGTAGAGCAGAGATAATGGATGCGCTTTCTCCCGATGGAGCGGTGTATCAAGCCGGAACACTTTCCGGAAATCCCCTTGCTCTTGCGGCTGGTATAGCTATGCTGAAAGAGTTGCAAAAGCCGGAAACTTATCCAGCATTGCAGGCTAAGGGGAAAGCTTTTTCCGATGGAGTGGGGCGGTTGATCGAGCCTTATGCCGACCATCTGTACTATGCGGTTTTCGGGACACTCTCTACCATATTTTTCAGAGGCAAGCCTGTACGTAATGCCGAAGATGCACGAGCTTGCGATACAGAGTTATTTGCAAAGTTTTTCCGCCTGATGATCGCACAAGGTATCTACCTTCCACCATCTCAGTTTGAAGCAATCTTCGTATCCGGTGCTCATACGGAAGAAGATTTTGCTCGCACATTTGAAGCAATAGAAAAGAGTTTGAAACAACTATATAAATAGGACACAGCATGTCAGACGATAAGAAAGTCATATTTTCGATGGTGGGAGTAAGCAAAACGTTCCCGCCCAACAAAACGGTTCTAAAGAATATATACCTCTCATTTTTTTACGGAGCAAAGATCGGTATCATCGGTCTCAACGGTTCGGGTAAGTCTACTCTGCTCAAGATTATAGCAGGAATAGAGAAGGAGTACGACGGACACGTTGTTTATGCTTCCCCCGAATATAGAGTGGGATATTTGGAGCAAGATCCTCAACTTCCTCAAGGAAAGACCGTGAAAGAGGTGGTTATGGAAGGAGCCGGAGAAGCTACTGCTCTGCTTCAAGAGTTTGAAGAGGTGAATCTGAGATTTGCAGATCCGGACGTGTTGGACGATCCGGACTTGATGGATAAGCTTATCCAGCGTCAGGCAGAGCTGCAAGATCGTATCGATGCTATTGATGCTTGGAACATAGATACCCGTATAAGCAAAGCGATGGAGGCATTGCAGTGTCCTCCTGCAGACCGGCTCGTGGATCATCTTTCAGGGGGTGAGCGTCGCCGTATAGCGTTGTGTCGTTTGCTCCTAAGCCAACCCGAAATTTTGTTGCTCGATGAACCTACCAACCACCTCGATGCTGAGAGTATAGACTGGTTGGAAGAACACCTCAAGCGTTACCCGGGCACTGTGATCTGTATCACGCACGACCGTTACTTCCTTGACCATGTGGCAGGTTGGATTTTAGAGTTGGATAGGGGAGAGGGTATCCCTTGGGAGGGCAACTATTCCTCTTGGCTCGATCAGAAATCCAAGCGTCTCGCAATGGAAGAGAAGACTCAGGGCAAACGTGCCAAGGCTTTGGCGAGAGAGTTGGAGTGGATCAATCTTGCTCCCAAAGCTCGCCACTCCAAAGGTAAGGCTCGTCTGAATGCCTACGAAAAACTTCTCAACGAAGAGCAGAAAGAGAAAGAAGAGAAGCTCGAAATCTATATCCCGAACGGACCTCGCCTTGGTAACAAGGTGATTGAGGCTACCAATGTCTCTAAGTCTTTCGGAGATAAAGTCCTCTTTAAGGATCTCAACTTCATGCTTCCTCCCAATGGCATTGTGGGAGTGATAGGTCCGAACGGTGCAGGTAAGACCACCATGTTCCGGATGATTCTTGGAGAAGAGACCGTGGATAGCGGTACTTTTGAAGTGGGAGAGACTGTAACCATCGGGTATGCGGACCAAACGCACAAGGATATAGACCCTGCAAAGAGCGTCTATCAAGTCGTTTCCGGCGGGCAAGAGCTTATAAAGATCGGTAACAAGGAGGTAAACGCAAGAGCGTATCTCTCTCGATTCAATTTTAATGGGGCAGATCAGGAGAAGTTGTGCGGTGTTCTTTCCGGAGGGGAGAGGAATCGTCTTCACTTGGCACTGACTCTGCGTTCCGGTGCCAATGTCCTTCTTCTGGACGAACCTACCAATGATATCGACATCAATACCCTTCGTGCCCTTGAAGAAGGTATTGAAAACTTTGCCGGTTGCGCCGTAATCATTTCTCACGACCGCTGGTTCCTCGACAGAATTTGTACACACATTCTCGCCTTTGAAGGGGATGGAAATACCTACTTCTATCAGGGAACTTACACCGAATACGAGGAAGACAAGATTCGTCGCCTGGGTGAAGATGCCGTCAAGAAGACGAAATACCGTAAGCTTGGAGAGCATCTCTAACGGACTTAGAGCAAAGACGAAACATGCTCTCCCCGACAAAAGTTTCTTTCGGTACGATAAACAATCTCTGCTAAACGCTTTCAAAAGAAGATTTTAACGGGAACAAAAAGTCTGCTGATACCGAAAAAAAGAAGAAACCAAGACTTGATTTGCAGAAATCACGCCTCGACTCTTTAGGATCAATGCTTGCAAACTGCAAATCAGGTCTTGGTTTCTTCTTTTTATCACGTTCGGCAAAAATTCCTAACACTATAAACCGATCTTCTAAACCCTATTATTCCGATTTTTTACCACTGTGAACTGTTCACAGAGATGTTTGCATATTAGAAAGAAAATTGATAACTTTGCGGTCGCATCCGGTTACCATCCAATAGACTGAATAATAATAACAAAAGCATATAGCGATGAAAAAAGAGATCCATCCAGAAAACTACCGCTTGGTAGCGTTCAAAGATATGTCTAACGAGGAGGTATTTATCACTCGTTCAACAGTAGCAACAAAGGAGACTATCGAGATTGACGGAGTAGAATATCCTCTACTTAAGATAGAAATCTCCAGTTCTTCTCACCCATTCTACACAGGTAAAGCTAAGCTTGTGGACACTGCGGGTAGAGTAGATAAGTTCATGAGCCGTTACGGTAAGAGAGGGAAATAAGCCCGATAGAAAAGCCGTAAAGAGACTATCAATAAAGAAATAAAAGTCTCGGTAAGAGGATGTTTTCTGTCATCCCCTTGCCGAGATTTCTTTTTATACCGTTACGTTTATCCCTATGAATACGATTTGCGCACTTGCCACACCGATGGGCGTCTCCGCCATAGGCGTTGTCAAAATGTCGGGAACGGAGGCTTTGGAGATTGCAGACAGATGCTTCACTCCCGCCAAAGGTGTATCTAAGGTTGCCGAAGCAGAAGGATACAGACTGCTCTACGGCTGGTGGAAGCATCCGGGAACGGGCGAGACCATAGACGATGTGGTACTCTCCGTGTTTCGTGCGCCTCACTCTTACACAGGGGACGATGTAGTGGAGATAGCCTGTCACGGCTCTACATTCATATTGCAAGAGGTCATCCAATCGCTGCTCGTGGCGGGCTGTCGTATGGCAGCTCCAGGAGAGTTTACGCAGAGAGCTTTTGCGGCAGGGAAGATGGACTTGAGTCAGGCAGAAGCAGTGGCAGATCTCATCTCTTCACGTACACGCTCTTCCGCCCGTATGGCTCTGACGCAGATGAGGGGTGGATTTCGTAAGAAGATAGAGGCAACGAGGGAAACTCTTCTTCACTTCTGTGCTTTGATGGAGTTGGAGCTCGACTTCCCAGAAGAAGATGTGGAGTTTGCAGATAGATCCGAATTGATAGCTCTTTGTTCACAACAGCGTGCCGACCTTCAACGGCTTGCCGACAGCTTTTCTCGTGGAGCAGTGCTGAAGAGCGGTATCCCGGTAGCCATCGTAGGCTCTACAAATGCTGGAAAGTCTTCTCTTCTCAATCTGATTTTGGGCGAAGACAAAGCCATAGTTACCGATATTCACGGCACTACAAGAGATACCATAGAAGATACGGTAATACTGGACGGAAAAGAGTTTCGTCTGATAGATACTGCCGGTATAAGGGAAACAACAGATACGGTAGAGGAGATCGGCATCCAACGATCTTTTGCCGCAATGCAGCGGGCAGAGCTGATACTCTGGGTGATAGACGGCACTAAAGATGATAATGTAATAAAAGGGGAGTATGCCCAACTCTCCGAACATTGGCAGGATAAGCGTGTGATAGCTCTCCTAAACAAGTGCGATCTCTTCACGGAAGCCGAAGGAGACGCCAAACGCTCCTTGCTGAACACTCTTTCTAACGGTTCTTTCTCGGTTCTTACCATATCTGCACGCCATTTTACACATGCAGACGACATCACCTTTCTCCTTGTATCTTCTTATAATGAAATGTATGGTGAGGCAGAAAGTGAGGATCTCATCGTCTACAATGCCCGTCATTTCGAGGCTCTATCCAATGCCGTCTCTGCTCTGGATCGTGTCCTGCTCGGCTTGGAGTCCGGAATATCGGGCGAACTCGTCAGCATGGACCTCCGAGATGCTCTCCGACACTTGGCTGAAATTACCGGAGAAATCTCCTCTTCCGACATCCTCCATCATGTTTTTAAGAACTTTTGTATTGGCAAGTAAGATAACTTAAACTATCTTTGATTAGTAATTTTATAAACTACACGGTAATACGGACTTTTATGAACTACCCAATCAGCAGTATAGAAATAAATGGATTTAGAGGGGTTGAAAAATTCAAAATAGAGAAGTTCTCGAGAATCAATGTATTCCTCGGTAAAAACAATGTAGGAAAAACAAGTATTCTTGAAGCCATATTTCTTCTCACAGGAATGTCTAATCCGATACTGCCAAATTTAGTGAATGCCATTAGAGAGGGAGGGGTACCATCTATGGAAGATTTAGGTTGGCTATTTTACAACGGAAAAACAGACCGTCCAATATCTATCTTGGATGGAGTTTCTCGTGCTGTTCAAATTAACCCAATTTTAGGGCTTGAAAAAGGAGATGGCTCAACTCCAATATACTCTGTATCAGGACTAAAAATCAAAGGTTTAAAATTAAACTTTAGTTATAGAGGAATAGAATACGAAGAGAGCTTTTATACAGGAGAAGAAGAACTAACACATAAGAAGAGTAGTTATCAAGAAAAAATTCGCTCATGTTTTCTTCCTTCTAACAACATAAGAGCCAACCTATCTTCAAATATTGAAGAGATTATTCAAAAAAATAAGAAAAATCGGTTGGTTGATATAATCAAATCATTCAACGGAGAGGTCGTTAATATTGAATTTATAAATGACAGAGTTTTTGTGCAGTTATCAGACATAGATAAACTCATCCCAATATCTTTTATTGGAGATGGTCTTCAACATTTTATCGGAATTTGTGCTGCTGTAATTAACCCCGAAAATAAGGTTGTGCTGATTGATGAGATTGATAATGGACTACATTATACTGTTCTTAAACAGCTGTGGAAAAGCCTCATTGAACTTTCTATTGAAAATGATACCCAACTCTTTATTACTACCCATAATGAAGAAGTTTTGAGAACTCTTGCTATGGTATTGGAAGAAGACAATGATGCTATTGACTTAAGTGTTTTCAGTATCCAAATGACCGAGAGGGCAGGACTCAAAGCTTATAAGTATCCACCTCAAGCACTACGAGGTGCGATTGAAAAAGGAATCGAAATCAGATAACCATAAAAATAAGGATGAAGGATTTCAAGATATTTGTTGAGGGGATTGCTGACACAACTTTTATCAGACAGTATATTGCTTTTGTCAAGGGTGTAACTATCGGAGAAGTTTCTGAAAAGAATATCATACAATGTGGAGGAAAAACGAATCTTTGGTCAGCAGACGATGTTAAAAATAAACTTAATCAGGCTATTGATAACGGTGTTGAACCTCTCATAATTTTTGATGCAGATATTTCAGTTCAAAATACACGACAAGAAATTAATCAGGAATTAGCAAATATAGGGATTCAGTCGAACCAATATCATTTATTTCTTTTCCCGAACGATCAAGATGCTGGAGATTTAGAAGTTTTATTAGAGCGTATTATTCCCAAAGAGAATCAACCAATACTTGACTGTTGGAACGAGTACGAAGATAGGTTACGAACCTATGCTACACCATTAGTTCGTCCTTGCCCTTTATCTCCACTAACAACTCCGGCTCGTAAAACCAAAATTTACGGATATTTAGAGGTCCTATTAGGAGAGTCGAAATCCGAAAAGAAGAAAATAAAAGAAGCGAATAGAAATTACAATAATGAACAACACTGGGACTTGGGGTCTCCCTCTTTAGATTCTCTAGGGAGGTTTCTAAGTGCACATCTATAGTATTAGGGTCACATATCCCCCAAAAGAAGTAGCCCTTACTATTTCTGCAACTATAAAAAATCCTTAATTGTTGTTATCTCCAGAGGATTTAGGATTACTATCATTGGTTTTGGTTTTATTGACGCTCTTAAATTTAGTTTTACAGAAGATTTCTACCCAATGCTATTCTCATAGATGTAACAACAAAAACTTTGGTACGGGCTTAGCTCTCAATATATTCTCACAAATATTATTACCAATCCGGCAATATGGGGAGCTCTTTAACTTGGCTTATTTTGAAGTGGTAGCGGTATAATCGGAGCCCGGATTATACCGTTACTGCTTTATACTGAAACTTCTTCTTTTGCTCATTCTTGTATCTTATTTGTGCTGGACTCTGTTTGCCATCCCAACACCTGCCTAGATGTATGACAAGATATTGGACAAATAAAACACGGAACGATATTGATAGACAGGACAAAATAAAAGTACAGCGAAATGAAAGCAAGCAAAATTTTAATTATGAATTATTTTTTTAAGAAAAGAGATGGTTTAAGCTTTCTTTTGAGTATTTTTGCATAGAGGACTTGAATAAAGCATTTTATGTATTTTTCTGTAATGTATTTTTGTAATAACAGTCTCCATATTTTTATCAAACTTTCTATAGATACCCAAACATTTCTATTTTCAAATGTACATGTTTGGAATCTTAACAATCAAAATTAAATGATTAACTTATACTTCCATGAATAATTACATTAACTTAATTAAGTCGGCTATCAAAATTAACTACTTGTCTATAGTTGTGGCATTTTTATTGATTTTTCCTTTGTGTGGCTGCCATAAAAATCAGAAAGATGAGCTAGTTCCACAAGGTTATCGCTGTATTTTTGAGGTTTGGACAGACTGCCCGGCTGACATACATTTTTGGAATTGTAGCTGGCATGGAAATTTAATGCAAGATGGTAACTCAATTCCAAGCCATCCTTTAGTAACTCTTATGAGGGATATTGGAAGATTCTCTATAGAAAATAAATACTATAGAACTGAGTTTGTCACAACAAAGCAAGGATTACTTACTCTGAACTTCTGGATTCTTCGTACCGAAAAGTCGGGTAGAGAAACGTTCGGATTCAATTATAGAGCTCGTTATTTTCTGGGGGATAAACTCGTTAAGGATGACAAATGCTTTGACAATTATGTTACCCGATTGGGGCTGTCCCTCGGCTGTCAAGTGTACTCTCCTTATGATTTTTCGGGGAAACAAGACAAGTAAATTGAGAGTGGAAGGAAAGTCATTACACTTTATCAATATATTAAGAGATAAAACGTAGCATAGAATTCTTAAAATCAGATACCAATAATAAAGATGCGGCTACTATAGGGAATACCCCATAGTAGTCGCATTTGTTCATTGTAATAACTGAGTCTCTTTTTTCCAAGAACTTCTATCTCTGTATATCTACTTAGAGGACACTTGTAGAAGGATAAACTCTCAGCTTGGTTAGCTTTTCTCAAATGTCCTCGATGCTTCGCTCGCTATATTGACACAGAGGGTAAAATAGAGTTTCTTGATAATGTGGAGCGGTGCGACTATGAGTAGAGGTGTGGCTATCACTTCATACCCAAGGCTTATTTCGCAGAACACCCAACAATGAAGGAAGAGCTGCATTCAACCTCTGAGGTTATTCACAAACCTGTCGTTCCGGCTCCGTCCTCTTTTATTGATAGAGAAATGATGGAGAAGACCCTAAAGGGGTACGAACTCAATAATCTTTATCTCTTTTTCTGTGGACGTCTCGGAACGGAAAACGCATTACAACTTATGCGACATTACCATGTCGGCACTTCCGGGCATTGGGCAGGAGCAACGGTCTTTTGGCAAATAGACACCCAAGGACAAGTGAGAGCTGGTAAGATTATGCTTTACGATCCCGAAACAGGTAAGAGGATAAAGAAGCCGTTCAATCATATTACGTGGGTACATAGTCTGCTCAATCGCCCGAACTACAACCTGCGTCAATGTCTTTTCGGGGAGCATCTTTTGTCGCAAGAGACTCAAAAACCGGTGGCTTTGGTCGAGAGTGAGAAGACGGCTCTCATTGCCTCGCACTACCTACCCCAATATCTTTGGCCGGCTACCGGAGGAAAACATGGATATTTCAAAAGTAGCAGCCCACTCCTCTCTTGGGCAGGAACGTTATTCTTTTTCCAGATCTCGGTGCGACTGCATACCGGCAAGAAAAAATGTTGATGATGCAATCCATGGGAACAGAGGTTCAACTCTTCGATTATTTGGAGAGGCATGCTCCTTCCAAAGACCAACATGAAGGGTACGATATAGCCGATTATCTCCTTCAGATCAAAACCAAAGAATCGGTGCTGAGCGAGTTGATCCAGCACAATCCGGCACTTAAACTTTTGGTAGAGAAACTTGAACTTCGAGTGGTCAAAGAGACCATCTCAACCAAGCCTCTTCTCCGAAAGAGAGGACTTCGTAGATAATGGAAGCAAGTTTGTGTTTTGGGTTACCCCAAACCTCCCCAACGCCCACCTCTCAGGGCGAAACAATCCCGATGGTCTCATCAATAAAACAAAAGAACGGTACAGCAAATGAAGGAAATCCGCCTCCTCTCAGGCATGGCGAACAACATCAACCAGATTGCTCATCGCCTAAATACGTTCGGGGCATCCACTGTACCGACTGAACTAAGAATGTTGAAACTCTTGGTCGATGAACAACTCAAAAACTTGAAAAGATGATAGCCAAGATAATCAAAGGGACATCCTTCTCTGGAGTACTCGCTTATATCCTTGGTAAGCAAGAAGGTAAAGCCCGAATCCTTTATGCCGAGGGCGTGAGAGCTAATGCTCAATTTCTCTGCCTGCGCTACCAAAAGAGGATGGTTTTATCGAAGAATTGAGCGAAGCCATAGAAAAGCTTGGAGAGAACCTATTCGACAGCAATGCGCCTGCCGTAGATGTTGCCGAACTCGTATTCCAACGTAAACTCAGAAATCAAGCTAATAAGAAACTAAAACGTAGAAGATTATGAACGACCAAATCAATGTCCTCCTCGAAGTATTGGAGGAAATCAAGCAACAGAATCGAGAACTCAAAGCGAGCATCTTCAATTTACCACAACCAACAGAGTCACAAGGTGAAATCGAGAATAGGAAAAATCTCGCAGGAATCGCCAAGATTTTAGAGGAACAACTGGAGTTTCATCGTCAATTTAGAGAGGAACTTTGTCAAGTGATTGCTAAACTTGGAGAGCGCATCCACGAAATGAAGTCAGGCATTGCCGAGGTACGGATAAGTCAAGACGAAGCGACCGACAAACTCTTGACAGAACTTCAAACCAAACAAACCACACCTGAGATAAAGCTCTCCAAATACTACCTTTTCGATGTCAAACGCTGGGCAGAATGGCTCATATGGGGAGTGATGGTTGCTGTCCTTGCCTGCGTCATCGGTTGGGCAGCACATCTCTACGGTGTCAATCAAGCCCTTGATAGTCATGCTCTCCGTTATCGTATCCTACGAATGGAGCTCGGCTATACACAGCCAAACATCGCCAGCCTTGATAGCCTTTTCTCCTCCGAAGACTCAGACGACAGCATCCGCAAGCTCCGCTCTCGCGTCACGAACTACGAACTCGCCATCGAATGCCAAGCCGAGCTACACCTCCAGCAGCAACGTCTCACCCAAGAACAAGAAGCCCTTACTCAACAACTCCAGCAGTAATAAGAAGTCGCCTAACAGCATCTTAGAGAATGCTGTTAGGTGCAATCGTTTTTATAAAGCTAGTCTTTATACTGAGAATAAGCCGACATATTTAGACTGTCAAGAGATAGGGTCTCGATGAGAGCATGATAGGTCTTGTCCTCCTCATGCTGTGTGCAGTACTGTATTCGTGTGATGCGGTAAGTATGATCCTGCATCTCTTCTACTCTAAAGCGATTGAGTAGAAAGCCACTACGATAGACATAGTACCAACCATCGTCCCAATAAATGCCATAGCGAGCATCCCATCCAGTGTCGTGAGATAAGCGAATACGCTGATATTCCCTTTCACTTAGAGGTTTATGAGCTACGATATTAGGTAAATCAAACCATTGCCAAACTTCAATATTCGTTAAAGCTCTATTCTTGGGGACGAAAGTTCGGAGAAGCTCTTTGTTCGACTCTATTAGCCCAAGCTCCACTCTATATAGTCCACTAAGTTCTTTGGGAAGAGATAGCATAAACTGAGTATCACTGCCTTTGCCATACTTCTCCTTGATAAATCCATACTCACAACTATACATTGCCTCAGCGATAGCTCCTGTCAAAGCTCCCAGGAGATGCTTGTCTCCATACGAACATCGCATAGCATTATGAAGGGCAGAAGTAAAGTCCCAGCTTTGTAGGAAGCATTGCCATGCATGATGGGCATAACCCAGTAAACTTACTTTGCCCTGAGGTTTCCAGTTCTTGATATAATGAATATCCTCCATTGCTTCCTGCTTCGTTGCCCCCTGACGTAGTCGGTAGATGATCTCCGCAATCTGAGTGAGATAGTACTCTTCTTTGCCTCCGTGAAACCTTCTTGAGTAGGCTAAAGTTGTTTCTAGAGGAGCATCACACCAGCCTC
Organism: Porphyromonas canoris; assembly: GCF_000769115.1. Classification (GTDB taxonomy): domain Bacteria; phylum Bacteroidota; class Bacteroidia; order Bacteroidales; family Porphyromonadaceae; genus Porphyromonas_A; species Porphyromonas_A canoris. The sequence continues at coordinate 718,841 of NZ_JQZV01000013.1, forward strand.
CAACAATGGATACTGCAAGATGCATTACACTCTTCACCTCCTTAGGGATAACGGCTTGATGCCCTGCCTCCGTCCAGTCGTTGAAGTCTGGACTGATATCTGTAATGCGATCTCGCTGTATTATCTCACGGATGTGTAGATAAAGGCTCTCCCATTCAACCTCGGATGATCCACGAAGCATCGGTTCCGTTAGACCAAGCACTGCAAGTCCAACCTCCGAAATGTTAGCCTTAGGAGCGATAAGCCTTTGATAAAAAAGGCTCTGATCACGCTCCCAAGTCCATGCTGCTAAGTCCCCTATAATTGCCCCTAACATATTCTTAATGACATATCTTGGACAAAGATAAGTATACTCTCTCAGAGTACTTAAATACACTCATGAAGCTGATGATGCTTAGCCGAGGCTTTTGGTCATTTGGTCGATGACACGGCGCTTCTGGTCTAGGTTGGGGTGTACATATAGGTTGAGCGTTGTGCTGATATTGGCATGACCAAGCAAAGCACTCACCGTCTTGTAGTCGCAGCCGCTCTCTATACAGCGAGTGGCGAAGCTATGCCTTAGCCCGTGAAACTTGAGCTGTGGCATATCCAGCTCTTGCATTAAGGCTCTATAATACATTCTATAGGTGCGTGGCTCTGTGGGTTTGCCCTCGTTCGTTAGGACATAATAGTCGGTATTGACGATTTTGCTTAGGGGCTTAATGATGGCTTTGAGATCTCGGCTCAGAGGTATCTCGCGCATTGAGTTGCTTGTTTTTGGGGTACTCTCTACGATCTCGGTGTATCGTGTACCATCGGGGCGTAGCATATAGATACGCTGGAGCGAACGGCTTACTCGAATCACCCCTTCTATCAAATCAATATCCGACCATTTGAGGGCACAAATCTCCCCGATGCGCATTCCTGTGCTGAGACATATCAGAATGCCCAGATTACGAAAAGTAAAATGTTCACGCACATATTGCATAATCTTACGTTGATGTACACGAGGCAAGACTTCAATACGAGGAGCAATACACGCCGTAGGATATTTCAGTTCCATTTCTACATACTGCCAACCATAGTACTTGATGGCATGGCGGAGTATCATTTTGAGAAGGATAATCAAATCTTTCGTTGTCTTAAGGCTTAGTCCCTGTTGTAGCTTTTCTAAGATGAATCCCTGTATCTGCTCTTCTGTCACGGCTCGATGTTCACGAAACATGGGCAGTAGATGTTTCTCGATTTGCAATGCATAGATAGAGTATGTACCTCGCTTTACAAACTGTTCTTTATTCGCCAACCACTCACGAGCCACTTCGGCGAATGTGCTTGCTTTCTGATTCATAATGTCATTTTAAGGATTAATGAAACAAACAATGCCTCAAAATAACCCTTATATATCTAAATCCCTTAGGATTTAATGAATAACAAACAAATTGTCCCCCTTTGCGCTTCCCCGACTTCAACGACGACTGGACGCAGTGCTGTATTTCTGATTATGGAGATATAGTTACAGGCTCGACTCCTTCAACATCAGACCCTGAGAATTATCAAGAGAATGGATTCCTTTGGGCTTCTCCAGCCGATATAAATGAATCCAAGTTCATCGAAGCAACTAAGACAACACTATCGTTAAAGGGATTCAATTCTACGAGAAAGCTTCCGCCCTACACAGTCTTAGTAGTTTGTATAGGATCGACAATTGGTAAAATGGCTATGTCTAAAACGGTAATGGCTACAAATCAACAAATAAACTCAATTGTCGTGTGTGAGAAGTATTCTCCTGAGTTTGTTTATTATGCGATTGATAGCAGATTCCCTCAATATCTCACATCTGTCGCAGTCCAAGCAGTCCCCATTATATCAAAATCCACTTTTGGAGCATTAGAAAGTTGTGCTCCCTCCCTCACCGAGCAAAAGAAGATAGCGGACTTTCTGAGCTTGATTGACGAGCGGATTCAGTCGTGTAGCGAAACAATTAAGGAGCTAAAGACTCAGAAAGCTGGTCTACTCAATCAGCTATTCAGCCAAAAGCTCCGATTTCCCGACTTCACAGACGAATGGACGCAGACAACACTCGGCGAGATACTTGACTATGAACAACCAACGTTCTATATAGTCAATAATACAGACTACTCAAATGATAGCAGTCTTATTCCCGTCTTAACAGCTAACAAGTCTTTTGTGCTTGGTTATGTAAACGAAGAAAATATATATGATAAAGGAGAATGTATTATCCTCGATGATTTTACTTTAGATATAAAGTTCGTTGATTTCCCATTTAAGATAAAATCATCAGCAATTAAGATATTAACGGCAAAGAAAGGTGTTAATATCAAGATTATATATAACTATCTGTTATTTATGAATCTTAGAGGACAGGAGAAGGATCATAAGCGACATTATATCTCAGAGGTTCAGCCATTATCTATTTCTCTACCCACTCTAGAGGAGCAGAAGAAGATAGCGGACTTTCTGAGTTTGATTGACGAGCGAATAGAGGTAGAAGAGCAACTACTTAAGAAGTACGAAGAGCAAAAGAAGTATTTGCTCCGACAAATGTTCGTCTAGTCAAACACTTAAACACCATGGTTATAGATTTTCGCCCCGAACTAATGCGCAGAAGCGTTTCTTATTGTCTTCGTAGTGATTGCCCAATCGCATCGACTTGCCTCCGTTATCTAGCTTATGCGCACTCTGAGCCTTTTCAGACACACAGCTTTGTAGACCCTCGCACACAGCCCACCGAACAAGGTTGCGCCCAGTATGTAAGCAATGAGATACAGCGTATGGCACGAGGGTTCAAACGTGCCATGGGCTTCGTACAACATCGAAGTATTGCGCATTTTCGGGCTAGGATTTGTTACGAACTAGGTTGTGGTCGTAGTCATTTCTATCGCTATGCTTCGGGCGAATATCTACTAACGAAAGAGCAACAAGAGCAGGTTATCGAGGTATTTACAGAGTTTGAAGTAACTCCAAGGGAAGGTGTTTTTGATTCTTATGAAGAGTCTTACAAAGTTTCTTATTAGAGGTTTCTTTCTATATATCCTTATAATCTTTCCGTCCCATCAGCGTGGGACTGTATTCTCATCGTTGTGGGATTGTATTCCCATCATTATGGGAACGCAGTCCCACAACGATGGGATTATTGTTTATTAAGGTATTTGGTTAGGGAACTAGACGAACATCTTACGAAGTAGATACTTCTTTTGCTCTTCATACTTCTTAAGTAGTTGCTCTTCTACCTCTATCCGCTCGTCAATCAAACTCAGAAAGTCCGCAATCTTCTTTTGCTCGGCAAGGGAGGGATATTGATTACGCATTCTTTCAAACTCTCTTTTACTTAAAATAGGAACAACTTGTGTAGCTGACAGCCTACTATAGGCTAAAGATTTATTCAAAATCGCATAGTATACATATTCTGAATTTACTTTAGATTGATTTGGTATAATTGCATTGATTTGTTGATTAGTAGACATTTCTGTGACAGCAACACCAACTTTCCCTATGATACCGATACATGAAACTAGGACGCTACCTAAAGGTAAACTGCGTGTTAAAGAAAAGCCTTTCGAGGAAAGCATCGTCTTCGTTTTTCTTATGTATTTAGTTTGTCCCAAGTCCGAGGGAGATGCCCATAAATAATCAGAGGCATCATAATTGCAACTATCTGAAGTAGGTGGTGTAGATCCTGTAACAACTTGCCCAAAGTCTGATACAAAACATTGCGTCCATTCGTCGTTGAAGTCGGGAAATCGGAGCTTTTGGCTGAATAGCTGATTCAGTAGACCCGCTTTCTGAGTCTTAAGCTCCTTAATTGTTTCGCTAAGGTTGGCTATGTGTTCGTCAATCAAGCGAAAAAAACACACAATCTTAGATTGCTCTTTGAGTGTAGGATGTGCTACACTTAGATTGCCGATTATATCTGAACTTAAATTTTGTTGTTTAGTGCCTTGTGCATACTTAAGCCCAATGTAATTCCCAAACCTCTGATACCATGAATATAGATATTCATTCATTACTCCTACCTTAGGAATAAATGCCATGCAAGCTTGGCTGATTGTTCCTGATGTTCCTATTATCGCACAATTACCTCTAACACCGCTAGCCTCTAGCCCATATATAGCGATTACAAGTGTATTAGGAGGTAAAATCTTTAATCCAACACTTTCAACTGCTTGTTGAGAGATTTTTTCATTACTCATATGGAGATACCTATCTTTTAATTCTCCACTAGAGAACCAGTTTATATCTCCATTAAAATAGGCTTCATTCGTGCGATCTGGGGTGTTCCCAGAATATAATTCACACATTCCTTTCAAAGGAACGATTTGCCAATCGTCACTAAACTGGGGGAAGCGCAAAGGGGGACACTTGGGGATTTTATTAATCGTTGCCATAGTCTACTGTCTTTTATAGCCCTCGTAATAGTAGGACTGCTCAATACCTTTGAATATCATCTCTCTATCGTCTACCTTATCAGTGAGTGCTGGCTGTAGGAGTACTCTCAGCTCTAAGTCATTGATTGGGCTACGCTCCATAGCTTGTAGGTAGAGATCCTTATCTACCTGAGACCAATCAACTACTCGTCCAAGTCTATGCTTGAGGATCATATCCAGCCAAATGCGTGTAGCTCGCCCATTCGCCTCCATAAAGGGATGTGCGATATTCATCTCGACATATTTGGCAATAATCTGCTCAAATGTTTGCTCGGGCATCTGCTCGATAACTGGCAGAATAGCCTCGAGGTACATACAATTAGCAAATCGAAAACCTCCTTTGGCGATATTGAGTGTACGCAGTTTGCCTGCGAAGTCGTATAGCCCAGCGAATAGAGCGTGGTGTATCTGAGAAAGTCCCCGAAAGGTACCGACCTCGATTCGCTCGATTGCTCCCGAACGGAATAGTTCAAAGGCTCGCTCAAGGCTCAGGGCATCTATTTGGTTCGTCGTCATAGTCTTTACTGGATTAGTCCGAGTTCGCGCAGATATACATTGATTTGGCTATCGAGCTCTGCACGGCGAGCCTCTAAGGTCTTAATCTCGGACATGACGGCTTGTATGTCAATCTCTTCTTCTTCCTCAAAAGTATCAACATAGCGAGGTATATTGAGGTTGTAGTCATTTGCACGGATTTCGTCCAAGGTTACAGCATGGCTATAACGCTCTATTTCAGTTCGGGTGCGGTAGGTTTCAACTATTTTGGCGATGTGTTCGGGAGCAAGTTTGTTCTGTGCCTTGACCTTGTCAAACTCTCGGCTTGCATCAATGAATAAAATAGCATCGTTCTCCTGACGACACTTGCGCATGACAAGAATGCAAGTCGGGATACCTGTTCCGTAGAAAAGGTTTGCAGGTAAGCCAATGACAGCATCAATCCAGTTTCGTGTCTCGATGAGATACTTACGAATAACGCCCTCGGCAGCACCACGGAATAGCACGCCGTGCGGAGCTACGCACGCCATAGTACCTCCATCATTGAGGTGATGGAGCATGTGTAGAATGAAGGCATAATCAGCCTTGGACGATGGTGCAAGTTTGCCAGCCTTATTAAATCGCTCGTCCTTGAGAAACAAGCTATCAGCCGACCACTTAGCCGAAAAAGGAGGATTCGCTACGATGGCATCGAACTGCTCCTCTCCAAAAAGGTCGTCCTCTAGCGTATCGCCCTGCATAATCGAGAAGCGATTAAAACGAACATTATGCAGGAGCATATTCATTCGGGCGAGGTTGTAGGTCTTGGGGTTCTTCTCTTGCCCATAGATACGCACATCACCGATACCAGCGAGCTTGGCTACCTGTAGGAGTAGTGAGCCAGAACCACAAGTAGGGTCGTAAACATGCTTGAGGTGTGGGCTATGTACAGTTACTATTTGCGCCAAGATATTCGACACCTCTTGGGGCGTGTAGAATTCGCCTGCTTTCTTCCCTGCTCCTGCGGCAAACTCGCCAATCATATACTCGTAGGCATCGCCGAGGACATCAATCTCTGCGTCCTCGATGCGGAAATCAATATCTCGAAGAGCAAGGAGAAGCTTAGAGATAAGTCTATTCTTCTCGTCTACGGTCTTTCCGAGGTTCTGCGAGGTTAGGTCTACATCATCGAAGAGATTCTGAAAGTCATCTTTGCTCTCCGCACCTAGTGTAGAGTCTTCAATATGGTCGAACGCACGGCCTAAGTCCTCAATGATAAATTCGCCCCGACCAGCTCGCTCGGCAATAGAGGAGAATAGGAATTGAGGCTCTATGAAGTAGCCAATCTGGGTAATAGCTTCTTCTTTCAATCCAGCCTTTAGATCCTCTTGGTTCGAGTTCCAAGCCTCGGCAAAAGTGATATTATCTTCTGATAGTTCGCCAGCCAAAAAGAGTTCGATACGCTCAGAGAGATATTTGTAGAAGATAAGCCCTAGAGAGTAATTCATAAACTGGGCAGCATCCATACTGCCTCTCATATCATTTGCCATTGCCCAGAGCTGAGCCTTGAGTATGCGCTTCTGTTCTTCGCTCATTGTCTTATATCGGTGTTACTTTAGGTTGAATAGGGAGATAATATCTTTTAGGCGTGAGAGAATCCTATTCTTCTTCTCCCTACGCTCCATAAATCTTACTTTTAGCTCTGCAACAGCTTGAGTAATCAACTCGTCTTGCAGTATGTCTAGATAATCATACTTCTCTATAAAAGTATCGAGTAGCTCACTACTAACAGACTCCTCCTCAGCTAAGCTATGCACAGCCTCTGTACGCTTGCGCAGAAAAAACGCATCTAAGTCCTCTCCTATCTGCGAGGGGTCGAAGTCATCAGAGGAGTCGATAGTGGAAGCAATAAACTCGTCTATAAGCTCTCGCTTGGGGCGTAGTACAGGGTCTTGCTCTACAACCTCCAAGATGGCACGACGCTTCTCTGGGTAACTGTCCTCCTGTGGTCTTAGCGTCCTCAAGAGCTCGATGATGTAATGGACATTGATCAGGTCTCGGCGTAGGAGCTCCAGCTCAAAGTCTACATCGCCAAGGACACTCGTCGGGGTATCAGTAGGCGTGTGCGGCACTATCGAATTGGCTAAATCGAGATAAACGCTCTTGCAGTCTGCTACTCGTTGAGGGCTGAGCGGAAGCTCTTCCTCCTGATGCTCATTGTAAGCCTGCATCTGAGTAAGCAAGCGGAGCAAACGGCGAAACATCATGACAAAAAGATGCTTCTCCTCTTCGTCTCGGAAGTCGCTTATAGAGCGAATATGCCCAAATCTATCGGTAAAAGCCTTAGCCTGCTCCTCAAACTCCTCTAGCAAGACCGTGTAAGGCTTCATCTTGACATACTCCAGGGCATTCTCATCGCTATACATCAGGATAGCTTCGTCGACTTCTTCCGCCAAATTGCGGAAGCAAACGATTTTGCCGAACTTCTTCTTCTCATTCAGTATTCGATTGGTACGAGAGAAGGCTTGGATTAGACCATGATACTTGAGGTTCTTATCAACATAGAGAGTGTTGAGAGTCTTGGCATCAAAGCCCGTGAGGAACATATCAGACACGATAAGTAGATCAATCTGCCGAGAGCGCACTCGCTCGGCTACATCGTCGTAGTATTCGGCAAAGGTATCGATAGCGAAGTTCGTCCCAAACATTCCGTTATAGTCCTGCATGATATGCTCCAGCTTGTCGCGCGTGGTCTCACTATCCGCAAAACCTTTATCCTGCCCAGTGTACTCGTCCTCTGTGTCGGGATTGGCAACATAGGTGAAGATGGTCGCAATCTTGAGCTTCGTCCCGAGTCGCTTGAAGGTGTCATAATACTTCAATAGTAGGGGAATGCCTCCTGTGGCAAGCATTGCGTTGAAGTCCTTGCCATAGGTGCTAGTATTGTAATTGTCTATGATGAACTGTGCATTCTTTTCTACTCTGGCATCAGACTCCAAAAGCTCACGAGTGTCTATGCGCCTTATCTCTGAGCCGTCCTCAGTCTTGCGCGTCCAAGAGCCATAATACTCCACCAAGAAGCCGAGTACATTCTCGTCTGCAATAGCATCTTTAATCATGTAGGTATGCAGACGCTTGCCGAAGATATCCGCCGTAGTGCGCTTGTCATTGGCATTCTGAGAGAAAATAGGTGTGCCCGTGAATCCGAAGTAACGCACACGAGAGAAAAAGCCCGTAATGTTGCGGTGCATGTCGCCAAACTGTGAGCGATGGCATTCGTCGAAGATGAGAATGATATTCTTGTCCTTGACACTCTCCAGCTCCTTGCGGTGCCTATCTGTACAGACTGCTTTGTTGAGCTTCTGAATGGTAGTAATGATGCGCTTATTAGTAGAGGTTGTCAGCTCTTTGACCAGCGTGCGCGTATCCTCTATATCCTTAACGCAGTCTGGACTAAAGGCATTGTACTCTTTCTTGGTCTGTGCATCCAGGTCGTGGCGGTCTACTACGAAGAGTACCTTATCTACCTCGGCAAGCTCTGCGATAAGCTCTGCCGCCTTAAATGAAGTCAGAGTCTTGCCCGAACCAGTCGTGTGCCAGATATATCCATTGTGGTTGGTATTCTCTACTTGCGAGAGAATCTCCTCTACGGCATAATATTGATAGGGGCGAAGCACCATAAGCACCTCATCACTCTGATGTAGGACTATGTATTTGGCGAGAATCTTACCTAGTACACATCGCTCTAGAAAGTGATGTGCAAAGTGATCTAATCGGTCGGTATGCACATTAGCCCTGTCCGACCATTGAAAAGTAAACTTGAAGCCCTTATTCGGATTATTCGCAAAATAGCGCGTATGCACGCCATTGCTAATAACAAAAATCTGAATGTAAGAGAAAAGCCCCGTAAAAGCAGATTTGTGATAGCGTTGAACCTGATTATAAGCCTCTTTGAGCTCTACACCTCGTCGCTTGAGCTCTATCTGTACGAGGGGCAAGCCATTGACCAAAATCGTCACATCATAGCGGCTGTGTGTCTTGCCGAGGTCGGTGATTTGGTTCGCTACTTGGAACTCATTCTTACACCAATCTCGCTTATTCAGAAATTCAATATACTTGATCGTGCCGTCCTCTCTCAGAAGCTCGTACTTGTCGCGTAGCTTCTTGGCTTTCTCAAATGTACTGCCACCCTCTAGATGGATCATGATGCGATTAAACTCTGCATCGGAGAGCTCTACATTGTTGTGCCTGGAGAGTTGCTCACGAAAATTTGTGTGCAACGCCTCTAAATCAGGAATAACTACTCTCTGATAGTTCATCTTCTCTAGGGTCTCTAAGAGCCCCTTCTCTAATGCAGTTTCGGACTGTACGAGGTTAGCCATATGTTTAAGCTTAGTAATAGGAGTTTAAATACGCACTAAGTTACTCTCATGTGCAAAAGTAATGCGATTGGGGATAATCTTAAATTTGAGTGAGCTTGAGATGAATAAGCTCGATGTATTGCCTCTGCATATCCTCAGGGAGGAAGCTCTGGCGGATGCAGGCTTTCCATTCGGGGAGGATACGTTGGAAGCGAGCGAAAATATTGTCACACACTTTATCATCCAGTCCAGAGGCTGTCATCGCTTCGAGGAAGTGTTGGCGAGTGAGTTTGCGCTTTTTGCCACAGAGGGTCAGTGCCAATTCTTCTGTATCCTCAGGAATAACAAGTGCCGTAGACAGCAGGTCATAGGCTGGAGTTAGTTGATATTCGTTCCCCTCTGGAGCATAGAGCGAGTAATTCTTGAGGTGCATATCGGCATTACCTATCAGCCACGAAAAGAGTACCCGCTCCCAGTACTTGACAAGATCAAGTTTCGGCACAGAGCTATACTTGGAGATCAGCTTGGCTATCTGCTCGTGTGAGCCTTTGTATTTATACTCCGTTAAACGCTCTGACAACTGACACATATCTTCCATTGGGAGCTTTTCCCCTTGCCCTGTTCGGTCTATGCGACGAGTGATGTAGCATAGTTCGCCATCGCTGAATCGCATCAGTCCATGAGGAACTGTCTCTATCTTGGCAATCTCAGCAAGGTGCATCGATACATCCTCCAGCTCGGGGAGATGCGGATAATGCTCTGTTTGAGGTTTAAGAATAAATCGCCCCCATAAGCCCACAATGGTAAATCGCTTGGGGAAATGGCTCATCTGATCAAAATCAAGAGATAGCTTGGGTTGTACTCCTGTAATTGTGGTTTGTGAACGAACAACCTCGTCTGCCAATGCTCGTACCTCACTACTTGTATAAGGCAATATCGGCGCTTGGTTTGTCCCAAACAATTTACGACAACACTTTGCATGGTAATCCACCTCTCCATCAACCAAAGGTTCGTAGCAGTATAGGCATTTATTCTTCATCTTCAGCCGTATTTAGAGGTTCAACACTTACCGCCCCAATGCAGTCTCGGCAACAAGCCAGCAGTAAAGCCATTCGATCTCTTGCTTCTATTTTCCAATTCTTTTGGGCTATGTCTAAAAGCCATCCCTCTGGGATAAGTCCGTCAAAGAATGGATGAAGAGGATTACTTTGGAAAGGCTCTTCTCGCAAAGGCATTGTTAGGCTTATGCCTTGAGCTTCGGGCATAGTCAGATAGTCCTTGTCGTAAGCAAAGGAATAGCCCTCATCACTTTCTGTGAGAATCCCAGCCTTAAATGTCTTCCAGTAAACAATAGCCTGTTTCATACTTCATCTCCTTCTCGTTTTATCGGCACGGGGCCACACTCTGAGCCGAAGAGTTCGAATACTTTGTTGACTTTATCAAGGCGAAGTGTGGTCTTGCCTTGCTCCAGTTCACGAATGAAACGTAGTCCTACTCCTGCTTTCTCTGATAAGTCTACCTGCGTCAGTTTATATTTCTTGCGCATCTCTTTCACGTACTGCGCTATGATTGTCCTCGCTTGCATCATTTATATCAATTACTTGAAGTCCCATACTCTGAATATGTACCCAAAATGCCGTTTTCGGGTACACGTCCCAAGGATATGTACCCATTTTGCCTCTTTGGGGTACATATTTCGAAAATGTGTACCCGAAAAAGGCTTTTCAGGTACACATCATAAAGGTGATTGATTATCTGTCACCGATTCTATCGTTTCATCTTGTCGTGGTAATGCAGAACCCTGATTAAGAAACAAGTCCATAAGAGCATGATTAATGTAATAATTTTCTCTTCCAATCTTTACAACAATTAAAACTCTCTCTTCGACCATCATATTCAAATACTTAGTAGCCGTTTTACGCTGAACCATCAAGTCCCTCTGCATAAACTCGATTTTAGTATAAGGATGATAAAATAGATTGTTGAGCAACTCGTGTTTATAGTTCTTGCCAAATAGTGGACGCAGAATCTGCTTATACTCCTGCATTAGTTTAGAGATACCTTGCACCAATCGAATGGTGTCGCGAGCCGTTTGTTCGACTCCTTTAAGAATGAAAAGGATCCATTCTTCCCACTCCAACGAGTTATCTTCGCCCTTATCCCTAATAGCTTGAATCAAGGAGTAATACTGCGATTTATTTTGAGTAATATACCTGCTCAGGTAGAGAATTGGCAAGTCAAGCAAGTCATTTATCACCAAATAGAGCACGTTGATAATACGCCCCGTTCGTCCATTACCATCATAGAAGGGGTGTATACTCTCAAACTGATGATGTATAATCGCCATCTTGATTAGAGGATCGACTTCGCACATCTCAGGATTATTGATAAAAGCCTCAAGGTTTGCCATATACCTCTCTATATCATCTATATTTTGAGGTGGAGTGTAAACGGTTTCTCCCTGACTATTCTTTAGCATTGTCCCTGCTTGTGAACGAAAACCTGCTCTATTTCCCTCAAGGTGCATTTGAATATCCTTTATTCTGCTGTTGGTTAATAGAGCATCTTTTCTAACCAATTCAAATCCTCGCTGTAAAGCTTCTCGATACCTAAGGACCTCTTTGGTAGCCGCTGTTATAAGTTGCTTCTCTATATTTATCTCAGCTTTGTAGAGATCATCTTGCGTTGTGACGATATTCTCTATTTCGGAACTATCCTTTGCCTCTTGAAGGGTCAAGGTGCTAATCAGTATCGCTTCGTTAGGAATTGTTGCTGCTATCCCCTTTAATTCCGCCAAAGCTCGATTGGCCTTGTTCACCTGTCGTAATATCTCTTTGCTCTCTACATCAAAGGTGAGAGGCAATGTAGGTATGTTATAGCTTTTGCCCATATTCATTTACTTACTTGTGATTTGGCATTCGAATTCTTCTGAAAAAGTATTATATACCTTATCAGTGGCAAATATATGGAATATAAATCTATTATGCCCCTTTTCGGGGATATTATTTCAGAGAAATGAGGAATTATATCCAATGGGGAGGATTATAATATTTTCCCTGCATCATTTTGCTTTGATATGCTCCAAAATAGGTACTTTTGCAGTGAGCAAGCGTGCTGAGCACAAATGGGAGGTGTTGTAATCTATTGATTTACAGAACACAAAACCCAAAAGGAGATTGAAAGACAGAGAACTAAGCTATGCGGTACAAGTATGTAAACCCTTATAAAACAGTGAGATAAAACTGTTTTTCCATTTATTTTAGGGGGCTTTGTACCGATTAAATGGCTAATCGCCTAAGTGATAGAAAGGTAATGATGCTGCATCGGCAAGTAACGTTTTTGAGTTACCACAGAGGGAAAGTTCGTGGAAGATATTTTCCTACATCAATGGAGCATCCGGCGTAGAATCCAAATCTTGTGTATGTTGCATACAGGTTTAGGTGCTTGAGGTCTATGATCATCATCGCTCCGAAGTCGAATCCTCTCTTTCTCTCGGAAAGATCAGTGCCATATTTTCGGAATGAGGCGTAGCCGATTAGTGGAGCAATTCGGAATCTGTCGTGTATAGGGATCTGATAACCGGCGTGAAGAAGTGTACCTTTAGTCTTGATCTTTTCTCCTAAGCGAGTGGAGTGTTGCTCTCTGGGCAGCCCGATCATGTAGCTGATGAAGCCTCCACAAAGATTGATGTTTAGAGCGATACCGAGATTAGGTGCCATCTCTTTTTGCATTTTCAGTGTGCCAAAGCCGATGCCGATGAAAGATTCGTGATACACGTCTTCAAAGTTGAAGAATGGGCTTGTCTGCGCCTTTAGTCGGCACGATATAGAGAGGAGGATGAGAGGGAGTATGAGTATGAGCTTCGCTTTCATTGTTGTGAAGAGTTGTGAGATCTTGCTGTGAGTTCCAAGATACGAATTTTATTGACCCAGTGTTGTCTACACTCGTTGATATGTACCGTAGAGCTTGGGGGGATTTACTCCTGTTTTCTATCTGGACTTTATTTGATTCAAACTGATCACGTTTCTCTCTTTGTAAATGAAAAAGATATTGTACATTCGTAGGAAAGCGATATTTTAATAAAAGCTTTTAGTGTATTGAAGCTTTTTTGTTTAGAGTATTTATGTCCCCAAAATAGAGATGTCATGATAGATACTTCAAAGAATCTTATATTTATACATGGAGAGAATAAGACTGCTCAAGTGGAGTGGATCCATGGGAAAGAGAAGTGGTATTATGTCAAGTTTCACGGATCCGATCAGAAGTACAGATATAGCTGTGAGAGTATTCTTTGGTTAAAAGATCCGAGGGGTGTCGATATCAGCGATAGTCGTATTTATATTCGTAACAAGAGAGTTTACGATGTAGAAAAGGTCTTGGTTTTTGTTCATGGATACAGGAATTATTGGCATGTAACACATAAAAACGGCTATAAGCAGATCCTTGTTGATGGCGAGCTGGTTATTAGAGAGTCATGTCTTAAAGATAAACGTTCAAGTGATGTTTTTGAGTACCTGAAGGCGGTAGCTTCAACTAATATTTTAGGTAAAGAAGAGGGTAAGAGCAGTGAAGGAATTCTTGAGAGACATTATGAGAGTATCGGCTTTATAGATAAGGATATTGCTTTGGCTTCTTACTTGAATCCGGGAAGAGGGATAAAGAAGAGTAAGAGTTCAAAACTGATTTTCCCATTTGGGTGTAATGCCAGCCAAAAGAAAGCGGTTGTTTCGGCTTTTGAAAGTCAGATCAGTGTTATTCAGGGGCCTCCGGGTACGGGAAAGACTCAGACAATACTGAACATAATTGCAAATATTGTAGAGAGGGATCAGACGGTATTGGTTGTGTCTAATAATAACTCGGCAATAGCCAATGTTTATGAGAAGTTGAACAAGTTTGGATTTGGGTTCATAGTTGCTCCGTTAGGAAAAAAAGAGAATCGGGATCTGTTCATGGCCAATCAACCTCAGGTTCCGGTAGAAATAAAAGAGTGGAAGTTCAGCCGGTTGGAAGAGCGAATGGTGAAAAATAGGCTTGATTCTACACTATCTAAGCTTGATAAAATCTTTTCTTGGCAAGAAAAACTTGCCATGTCGAAGCAAGAGTTACAGTCCATTGAATTGGAATGGAAACACTTTTGTAGGGAGCAACAGATTGATGAGGGAGTGTTAGAACAACCCTTGAAATCTGTAAAATCGTCACACTTTCTTCGTTTGTGGATACAGTTTCAGGAGTATGAAGCTCATGAAAAATCTCTTTCTCACAACTTCTTGTCCAAGCTATTAGGAGCTTTGAAATGGAGATGGATGAGCTTGGTAGGAAAGTATTTTCTGAAGCTTGATATGCAGTTTGAAAAAGAGAAATTAAGTACAATCATTCCGGAACTACAGAGACTATTTTATATACATAGGATCGCTGAACTGAAAGCAAATATTGTAAGCTTAGAGACATCTCTAAGATCTTACGATGCCAAGAAAGAGGCTGAAGAACTTAATCAGGTTTCATTGCAGCTTTTTAGGGATAAATTGTTCAATAAGTATGAGAAGAAGCCTCGTACTGTCTTTCCTTTTTTATTCTTGGAGGACGATTATGAGTCTCTTTTAGAGCAGTATCCGGTTGTTCTAAGTACAACGTTTTCTTCACGAAACTGTATTGTCGGCGATATTCTGTTTGATTATCTCATAATGGACGAGGCTTCTCAAGTTTCTGTTGAAACCGGAGTTTTAGCCATGTCTTGTGCTAAAAATGCGATAATTGTAGGGGATACATTGCAGTTGCCCAATGTCGTTACAAAAGAGGATAGAATAAAGCTTGATCTTATAGCCAAAGAGTTTGATATTCCGGAAGGATACGATTGTGCTAAGAATAGTTTTTTACACTCTATTTGCAAGATTGTTCCGAATGTTCCTCAGACACTACTTAGAGAACATTATCGTTGTCATCCTCGTATTATCAACTTCTGCAACCAAAAGTTTTATGGTGGAAATCTTTTGATTATGACAGAGGATAGCGACGCTCCGGATACGCTCTGGGCTGTTAAGACATCTTTAGGAAATCATGAACGTAACCATTATAATCAAAGGGAAATAGATGTAATAAAGAGAGAAGTATTACCTGTTTTATCTGATGTTGAAGATATTGGAATTATAGCTCCATATAACGCACAGATTGAGGAGCTGCAACAACAGATTCCGGACGTCGAGTCGGCAACAATTCATAAGTTCCAAGGAAGAGAAAAGGATACTATAATCATGAGTGTTGTAGATGATCAGATCACGGAATTTAGTGATGATCCCAATCTTCTGAATGTGGCCATTTCAAGAGCAAAAGAGAGATTTTGTTTGGTTGTTTCCGGTAATGAACAGGAATTGAAAGGCAATATAAGCGAACTTCTATCTTATATTGAGTACAATAATTTTGCGATAACGGAGAGTAAGATTCACTCTATTTTTGACTATCTGTATAGCCATTATACCCAACAACGTTTGGCTTTTATTAAGAATCATCCAAAGATTTCCAATTATGATTCTGAGAACTTAACATTTGCCTTGATAGATAAAGTCCTCACAGAGAACAGTGAATATAATCACTTGCTTCCGCTTTGTCATGTACCACTATACCGCATCATCAGGGATACGTCTCTTATGGATGAAGAAGAGAAGACTTACTTTTCAAACTATGGTACTCATGTTGATTTTCTCATTATCAATCGTGTCAGCAAAAAGCCGGTTTTGGCTATAGAAACAGATGGATATTTATACCATAATAAGCAGACAGAGCAGTATCAGAGAGACTTGAGAAAAGATCATATACTGGTTTTATATCAGATTCCTCTTTTGCGTTTTTCAACGGTGGGTAGCGATGAAAAGCAAAAACTTATAGAGGCTCTTGACATGGCTCTCGAAAAAACTAATGTGTCCTGAAAAAATTGATAGTATGGGATGAAAAAGAGGAAAATTAGGTGATAAAGCTAAAGAGTTCTTTTGGATCATGCTGTACAATAGAAGTATTGTAATGCCTAAATAGTACCATAAGAAAGAATACAAGAAGAGTCCATATTATTCATGTTATTTGATAGAGTTTTTCCCCACAGTCTGTAGAGTAGAAAAAGACTCCTGTGATCCGGTAGATACAGTCAACTCTTAATATAGGTGTCAAATAAAGAGAACTATTTCTCTTCAAATCCAAGCCGGATAGCGAAAAGGAGATAAGCGAAAAATGGGTTTGAAGTGTGTTGATAGAGGCTCCCTTATGCCTTGAAGCAGAGTCTTATTCTCATGATTTATCATAGCTTTATTCCTTATTGATATTTTGCAGGTATAGTACGTATGCAAATATATGTATTATATATTTAATATTCTTGTTGCTTGTCTTGCTATTCTTTAAGGTCGTGCCGTTTGTTAGCTATTATCCTTATATTTGCGTGATGATACGATCTGTTTATCCTCTAACAGCTAAACTTTTAGAAGCAGATTTACGTGTAAGAAATATAGACAACCTAACACATCTTTTACATGAAGAAGATTTTTTTTGCTGCAAGCATTGCTCTTGCAGTTGTATTGGGGAGTGCATGCTCTCAAAAGACGACCTCCGATAAGTATTTCATAAAGGGTACCATACCCGATGTGGCAGAAGCCAACGGGAAGTATATCTATATGTACGATACTCAAAACAGAATATTGGATAGTGCCAAGATAGAAAACAATTCGTTCAGATTTGAAGGAGAGGTAATTGACAGTATTTCCATTGTTAATATAGAACAAGATCATGGTGGCTTTTTTGCTCCAGCGATATTGGAATCAGGAGAGATCTCGTTGAATCTTGCAGATGTTTCCGGTCGAGGGACACCACTTAACGAGGCTCTTTTTGAGTATTTGTCTAATCTTGAAGAGCTTCAGATTAAGACCATGAAGTATATCGACTCTTTTGACCATGACTCTATCTTTATCGGCAAGAATATTGATAGCCTGCAAGAGGCAAGCATTGTGGCTTATCAGGATGAGGTCATGGATTACTCCGTAAAGATGTTTAAAGAGCATCCTAACGATCCTGTCGGAGCTTATATTTGGAGCCATTGTTCAAGTTTAATCATTGAAAAACCGGAACTAGCCAATAGGTTCATTCCTTTTGCAGGAGATTACGTTAAGAACTATCCGATAGTTAAGGCTCAGATAGAACTGATAGAGAATACAGAAAAAACGAAAGAAGGAAATCTGTTTACCGACTTTTCCGGAAAAGATGCAGATGGGGTATCCAAGATGTTTAGCGAATATGTAGGCAAGGGGCACTATGTTTTAGTGGATTTTTGGGCTTCATGGTGTGCGCCGTGTAGACAGGAAATGCCGAGAATGATGGGGGTCTACAAGAAGTATAAACCTCTTGGACTTGAAATCCTCGGAGTAGTTGTGTGGGACAAGGTAGAGGATCACAAGATCGCTGTAAGAGATATGGAGATCCCTTGGTCACAGATGCTTAGCGAAGAAGCTCCAACTCTTTATGGTGTTCAGGGTATTCCTTATATCATGCTTATAGATCCACAAGGCAAGATTGTAAAGCGCGGACTTCGCGGACAAGCCATTGAGGTGGCTTTGGAAGAGGCTCTGAAGGCAAACGGAGGTAAGCTGTAATAGCTCTTTGATGGTATGCTTCAAACGGATTGGACCGGATGTAGTAGTGAAAACATTGTGATGACGCCAGTCTTGGATAAGGATGAAATGATGTGATTATGACTTTCAAATAGAAGCATACTTCTTATATAAGAAAGGGCTTAAATATAATATCGCTCAAGTGAATTTATTTTCTCTTGAGCGATGTTGTTTTCAGCCCTTTTTAGAAGAGCATTTTTATATATTCCATCCCGAAAAATGCTCACTTTTTTATCCTCTCTCTATTTGCTTCAAAGAGGGTGTTTCCGGAGCATGACCAAACTGTTAAATCGGCCCGGTTTTATTAACATTATTATTGATACCTGTTAAGCGAAAAAGCTAAACGAGGATATTTTGTCGGCTTAACGTGTTTAATTTTTCAATGAACACGTTTAGTGATTTCATTAAACACGTTTACCGGATTCGATTAACGTGTTTAGAATTTTTATTGAATTTTACACCAATTAACGCAAAAACAGCCCCTAAATCCGACCGAGAGGAGAAAAGTTCTCGAATACGATATTTTTATATATTGCTGTTTATGAGTGATTTATGGCTTATTGTTCACTTCTGATCTGTAACAAGGTGTGGAGAGATTCGCATTTTTCGGAGCTTTTTCTGACTTCATTTTTATATAAAAACTCCCTTGAAAAGTCTGCTCAATCAGCCCCCAAAAAAGGAGAATAAATACTATTAAGATTGCTATGGAGATATACTATTTTTATTCCCTATGGCAGGGATTTATCCTGTGCCTATTTATAAATCTGTTCTTTCCGTTTTTCTCTTCCTGTTTCTCTTTTCCTATCTCAGAGATATGTGCCCGCTCATCCCGGAGGAAGAAGTCTTGATCTGTTTTTGTGTTTTTGGGGAAAGACTTTTTCATTGGTAAGGGGATTTGTCTCATGCTTTTTTCTGTTGTCCGATGCGTAAAGGGGATAGTTATATGTAGGTATTTTAGGTCGGATTTTACCTATATGTTGTGATTTTTGACCATGTGAACTCTTTCTAAATTCGCCCTGATGAAAAGTATGTATCTGCTATGGGCTTTTATTCTCGCTTCTGTTGTATGGTGTGGCGTGAGTGTTGCTGCTGAACAAAAAGAGGTAGCAAAGCCTTCCCATATCTTTAAGGCGATCGTCTTGGATGCTGAGACGAAGGCAGCTTTGTCCATGGCAAGGGTGGAGGTTGAGGAGTTGGAGCTGCGTTTAAGAACGGGCTCGGATGGGCGGTTTCAGATACGTCTGTTCCGGCCAAATAAGAGATACACGCTTCGGATATCCTATTTGGGATACAAGTCTCACGAGTCTGTGGTTACGCTTGCCGGTGACAAAGAGGTTACCTTTATGCTTCATCCCTCCTCTTATGCTCTGGAAGGCGTTCAGGTGCAGGGTAGAAGATCCACCAAACAGACAGGTCATACCAAAATCAGTAAGACGGCTCTCGACTATCTGCAGCCGACCGGACTGCAGGATGCTCTCCTTCTCACTCCGGGTGGTCTCGTGCGTAATCCGGGACTTAGGGGCGTTCAGCAGATTCAGATGAGAGAGACAAGAAACTCCGTAAATAGTGCTTTGGGAACGGCTATCGTGTTGGACGATGCTCCTATATCCAATGATGCCAACCTGCAAGGGATGGGAAATCATAATCAAGCCCTGTCCGAAAAAAGTACCATGAACAGAGGGATAGACCTCCGAGAGATATCCATAGACCATATAGAGAGTATAGAAGTGATACAGGGAATCCCCTCCGTGAGGTATGGAAACCTCACCAGCGGAGTGGTTGTCCTGAATACGAAAGTAGGACGAAGCCCTTGGGAGATCAGAGCTCAAGCCGATCCCTATACCAAACTCTTCTCTTTGGGCAAAGGGTATAACCTGAACAGGGAACACAACTTCTACGGAGGAGTGGACTACGCACACTCTTTGGGCAATATCGTCAGTCCCATATCGGGCTATCGCCGTATAACGGCACTTCTTAAACATTCATACTCCGGACGAGGAGAGTGGAAGCCTAATACCTCTTTGTCTTTTGCTTATACGGGTACATTGGATCAGAAGAAGTTTGATCCGGAGATCATGACTTCTCGTGAGATTTATCGTAACACTTACGACCGCTTCACGCTGAACGGACGCTTCTCTCTTCGTCCTCAGACAAATCTTATAGAGCAGATAGAAGGTACTTTGTCTCTTTCTTATACTCACGATTTGGTAGATCAGGAGAGATACATATCGCCTCAAAGCACACTTGTACAGCCTATACTGAAAGAGACCGGAGAGGGTGAAGGGGCTTATCTTCCGCCGACATATTTCTCTGTATTCAAGACAGATGGCAGACCGTTCGAGCTTTTCTCTCAGGTAAGATCCACTCATCGTTTTATGCGTGAGCAGTGGAGTGGTACTCTGATGCTGGGTGCGGAGCTGCGTGTCGAGAAAAACTTCGGCTTGGGAGCAGTCTACGATCCTCTTTTACCTCCTAATCCCGGTTCGTCTTTATCTTCTCGTCCCATCGCATATAGAGATATTCCTGCAAGAGTACCTCTCGCTCTTTTTGCCGAGCAGACGCTTAGACACTATTTCGGAAACGGGTGGAAAGGAGAAGTTCGTGCCGGATTAAGAGCCACTCAAGAGCTAGCTCTCCGGAATACAGACCGCTATCTTTCCGAACGATTTCTGATAGAGCCGAGAGCGCAGATATCCGTTACAGCTCCGGAGATTAAGATTGCAGGCTCGAGCTTTAGAAGCAGTATCTTCGGAGGATATGGGCGTCATTTGAAGATGCCAACCTTAGGATACCTCTATCCAGAAAGGGCATATATGGATTTTGTCGAGGCCAACTACTACCATGAGAAACCGGAAAACAGACTCTTATGGGTGCGTACTTATGTGGTGGATCGCGTCAATAGCTCGCTTCGCCCGAATAGAGAGGATAAGTTTGAACTTGGTGTGAATATGAGTTGGAAGGAGGCAGAGTTGAGCATCAATCTGTTCAGACATCTTACTACTGCCGGATTTGAAAATCGCACACAACTTGCCTATACGCCATACAACAGATACACCTATGACGGTGTAGTGGGAGAGGGAAAGCCCACACTGGATCTTTTCAACAAGGAGAGAATAGATATGACTTCCGGATATTCTACTCCCGACAACAGCGTCAAAGTGCTTAAAAGGGGAGTGGAATACTTGCTTCGTTTCCCCAGAATAGAGAGTCTTAAGACCAACATCACGGTACAAGGTTCATGGTATAAGACTCTCTATGGTAATAGTCTGCCTACCGCTTACAGACCTTCGGAAATATTCAATGGAAGGAGCTACCCTTACGTAGGATTCTATGAAGGGCGAAATGATACGGATACCGAGAGACTTCATACTCTTGTGCGTACAGATACTCACATCCCTTACCTTAAGATGATATTCTCTTGCAATATTCAGACGATTTGGTTTACTGCTCGACAAGATTTGCCTTATGGCGGAATGCCGGTATATTGGGTAGATGAGTATGGAAAACAACACGAGGGAAGTACGCTCGATAAAAACGATCCGTTGCAGAAGCGACTCTTTATCCCGGTACCGAACCATCTGTTTGAACGCTGGACAGAACCTCTCTCTGCTTCTCTTAATCTGAAAATGACGAAAGAGATAGGAAAGAGATTGAAGGTCTCTTTCTATGTAAACAATCTGATCACTTACGATCCGATATACGAGTCTAACCTTAAAACAACACACCAGGCATGGCGTACTCCATTCTTTGGAAGCGAGATCCGGCTACGTCTATAAATGAACTACTAATCTTTTAATCATAAACTGTAAAACAAAATTCATGAAACAGATTAAATTTCTTTTGGTTGCTATGCTGATAGCTTTAGCAACAGTGGGATGTAAGAAAGACCACGAAGAGATTATTTACAAGAATCTTCTTGTTTCTTTTACTCTTCCCGAAAATGTTGAGGGTAATCTTGACAACGTAACACTCAAGTTTGTAAACAAGAGCACAAATCAGGAGATTGTTCTGAATAATCTCAAAAGCAACGAGAAGCAGACGGTAAAACTTCAGCTTGGCAACTATGATATCAGCGCAGAAGGAAGCAAAGATGCTAAACACAAGTATAGTGCAGCCATCGACAACTTCGCTATAACAGAAAAGCTGACAGAACTTTCCATCGATCTTAAAAGAGAGATACCCGAAAATACCGTTGTGGTAAACTTTTCTTTCAGAATGCCTGAAGGGGATAAGAATATCTTGGATAACATCTCGCTTAAAATCCTTAACAAGGATACCGGCAAGGAGATTCTAATAACAGGTATCAAGGGAGATAAGAAGGTAGAAGAGCTAATCCCTTATGGTGTGTACGACATCACGGCAGAGGGTAGCGTTAAAACAACATACACATACACAGCTTTACTTTCCAACGTGGCTATTACTCCGAAGAGTGATAATATCGTAATGGATATGTTGCTTAGCCATACTGGTAGTACATTTGTGATAAGTGAGATATTTTACAGTGGTGCCACAAATAATGAGACAAAGAAGTCTTATAACTTTGCGCACTACCTTATTCTCCGTAACAATTCGGATGTAACTCTATACGCAGATAAGCTGGTTTTTGTAGGGACTGCTTCAAACACTAAGATCTCAAGTGATAAATATCGTGAATATCTGCCTAATGAAGTTGTTGCCGACTTTGCATTCATGATACCGGGAGATGGGACAAAGTATCCTGTGGAACCGGGTAAGGAGATTGTGATCTGTATGGAGGCTAAGAATCATAATGAGATTGCAAGCAATGCTCCGAACTTGTCGAAGAAAGCAAACTTCGAGTGGTTTGAGCCTAATGATCTTTATCAGTTAACAGACAATCCTGATGTTCCTAACATGGAGATCATTTTCAAAACGAGTAGAACTATTACAGCTTTGCACTCAAGAGGCTTTACATCTTACTTTATCTTCAAGTTGAACATGAGCAAGGAAGAGTTGTTTGAGAAGCATGCAAAGATGTTCCCATTCCCTAATCCTACTATTCCTCCCATTAAGAGACCTGTAATTCCTACTTCTTGGATATTGGATGGTGTGGAACTTTTCAACGCTGAAAACGGTATAACAAAAGCATTGCCATCGTCTGTGGATAAGTCTCATACTTTCTGTTCCGAGACAGGTAAAGGATTCACCATACAGCGTAAGACAACAAACAAGGACAATCGCGTTGTATGCGTAGATACCAACGACTCTAAGAATGACTTTGAAAGAGATAAACCATCTTCTCTTCTGTAAGTCGGGATAATCTATTTAACTAACTCATTGAGCTGCCACCTCTTTCCGAATAAAGGGAAGAGGTGGACTTGGCTTAAATAAAAAAGATATGGTATTGCTGAGACTCGTTCATCCAAACAGAAGAATAATATTTCTACTGCTGTCAGTCTTACTGGGAGTTTCATCTGTATCTCAGGTTTCAGGTCAGCAGAGGAGTTCTGCCTCTCTTCCGTCTACTCTTGATTGGACTTGGAGAAGCGATTCTCTGCATTATCTTGTGGGTGAGCAGCTCCGGCTGCCCTCTCTTCTTGTTTTTGCTCCTAAGGGAAAACCATCCGATGTAGGAGTCTCTTATATCTCAAAAAGCTCTTATCCGAGCATCTTATCTTCTATTCCAAAGAGGGAAGATTCTTATCTTCTTTTTGCTCAAGGAGCAAAAGATAGCAGGCTGTTCTCCTTGAGAGGAATGGCACAATTCAGAAAAAAGAGAGAGCAAGAGCTATCGCACAATTTGAGCAATCACTCGGATCGTTTCTATCCATTCATTATAGCGGATACCGTAAGGCAGAATGCAAACTCCGAGATCTATACTCTCTCTTTTGATGCAGGATATAAACTGAATCGTCTTTTTTCTATCGGTCTTTCTGCCGGATACGAAGGAGAGATTCGGTATAGCAGGAAAGATCCGCGAGTTCAAAATCTATCTTCCACCGTTGATGGCGCATCTTCTGTAAGTTTGAATCTTAATCGTTTCGGCATCTTAACGGCAGGAACGGTAATACAAAAGGAGATACAGCAACTCAGTTATAGTGTTCTGGTGCCGCATTCATCCCAGCTCATTTATATCATGAGACCTCTTGGAGAGTACAACTTCAGGTATTCAGGGAAAAATGATAACGGAGCTTACCGCCACAAATACACGGCTCTTTCCGGACGGGGAGCATGGATATTGCCTTCCCGAAATGCTTTGCTCGGGTTCTCTTACCTCCGAACATCTTCCCGTTTAGAGACGAGAGACGCCGGTGTTTATCTCAGTGAACTTAGAGGGCGAAGCATCAGTACCGATTTTCAGGCAGATATTTGGTCTTGGAGCAGATCCCGTCTATCCCTGCACGGAACATACACAACACAAACCAAAGAGGGAGAAGAGAGAATCTACAAGAGGGTTCAGATAGACGAACACAGCTCTTTGACTAAACCGGTATTAGTCGCTTCTCAGCAGAGTTATGCCGAGTCTCAGTATGATCTAACTGCCGGAATCAAGTGGCTGCAACATTTTCAAAACAGCATCTTTTCCACATCACTGGACTACGAGAAACAGCACTTTAATGCTCGTCATCTTAGTGAACCTCTTTTTTCATCCTTTGATAAAAGCAGCCTTTCTCCGGTATTGAGTCTGCGCTGGAAGAACCGGAACGAAACACTATACAGCCATACAATGTTCAGAAGCAGGCATCTTATCTCCGGACAACATGAACAGAAGCTCAATAAAGAGCAGCCCACATATATAATAGAGCGAGATCGTCTGCTCTTTAGGCGTGGAGCGGATGATGCTTATGCTCTTCAACAAGAGTTTCGGCTACCGGTCGGAGCGAAAAAACAAAATGCTGTGGTCTTGGGAGGAACAGTGCAGATTTTGCATTGGAGAGGATTAGGACAGGCTCTTGAAGGAACATGCAACATTGCATATTCATTCTAATTATCCGAAGACTTCCGACACATTTTTGTATTCAAAGTTTATCACTTATTGTGTATTACAATCACTTTTATGTCTAATGTTATTGAGTGTAAGCAGTTGTCTCATGCTTACGGCAAGCGTATCATCTACGAAAATCTCAACTTCTCTGTTCCTCAGGGACGAATCATGGGATTATTGGGAAAGAATGGAACAGGAAAGACGACAACCATAAACATCCTGAACGGTTACCTGAAGCCTCTTTCCGGATCTTGTACCATTTTTGGAGAAGAGTGTCACAGACTTACTCCTGCTACTAAAGCCCGTATAGGACTTTTGATAGAGGGGCACGTTCAGTACAACTTTATGCGTATAGAGCAGTTGGAGCGTTTTTACAGCGCATTCTATCCGGCTTGGAATAGTGAAATATATCATACACTCACTTCCAGACTAAAGGTCAATCCTCGCCAGACCATAGGCTCAATGAGTAACGGTCAGCGTTCTCAAGTGGCCCTTGGTGTAGTATTGGCTCAAGAGCCGGATCTGCTTATCCTTGACGACTTTTCGCTCGGATTGGATCCCGGTTACCGCAGACTCTTTACCGATATACTGAAAGAGTACACAGCCGGAACGCAGAAAACCATCTTTTTGACCTCCCATATCATACAGGATATGGAGAGACTCATAGACGATTGTATCGTAATGGGATATGGAGGTATCATTGTACAGAAGAGTGTAGGCGAGCTTATGGAGAGATTCAGACGCTATACCTTTGAGTGGAACCATGATGATCTGCCACAGCATGAAGCATTGTACCAGCCGTCGAGGCTGTTAAGTAAGCGGGTCGAACTCTTTAGTTTCTTACCCTCCCAAGAGATAGAACAGCTTCTTACTACCCTTTCCGGAGGAGAGAGGGTCATAGTAGAAGAAGAGCGTAACCTCTCATTGGAAGATATCTTCATAGGTCTTACCGGTAAATATTAACACAAAACAAGATGAATCTATTTCGTTCCTTACTCTATAAAGAGTGGATTAAAACCAGGGTAACCACTGTGGTTCTTTTCCTTGCCGCTCTTCTTTTTCTTCTCTATACACTGTACAATTTTCATAGAGCACTGCGCATACAGGATGTTGCTCACTTATGGGGCGTGATGTTGGAGAGGGATGCCATTTTTGTGGATCGTCTCAGATATATTCCGATGATTCTTGGATTTGTTCTTGCCACTGCCCAAATGATTCCGGAAGTACTGCAAAAGAGATTGAAGCTGACACTTCACCTGCCTCTTTCGGACATTAGAAGCACTTACTATATGTTGGCTTATGGAGCAAGTTTTATCTTCTCCTTTGTCTTATTATTGTTTTTGGGATCTGCTATTTCTTACGGAATGTATCTTCCTTCAGAGCTTTTAGGGCGCATTCTCTATTCTCTTATCCCCTGGTGTATGGGTGGTTTTTCTTCCTATTTTCTCACCTCTTGGATCATTCTCGAAGGTAATATGCGTATGAGAGCTATAGCTCTTCTTATTTCTGTGGGGCTTCAGAGTCTCTTCTTTTTGGATACCGCGCCCGAAGCCTACACAATTGGAATGTTGGTTGTGCTTTCATCTATTCTCCTGTTTACGGCTCTTTTGCCTCTCTATGCAGTGTATCGTTTCAGGAGAGGATATGTCTATTAGTGTTCCTGTATCTTTCAAAAAAGACTTAGTATCATCATGAAATATATAAGATTCATACTCATACCTGTTGCCATATTGCTGATGAGCTATTTTTTGCCACTGCTCTATGGTTATCTTTTTACTCGGTCGGATAAAGTCCCATTCGTTCTGTACAGTGAAGTGGAACAGACTTTTGTAAAAACCGAAGTGCAGGACGATAAACTTCTCAGAAGTACCATAGATGGGGCAAAAGAGTACACAGAGGTAGAGTTCGACAGCATCCTCCCCACTTTTTATGCGAGACAGCTGGTCGCGGATAATCGCTTTCCCGACACACTGCTGGGCAGAAAGATTAACTTCCAGGCTGTCCGAGCCACCAACTTTATTCACAGGTTTTCGCCTAAAGATATAAACAGGACACCTCCAAAAGCCTATCAGCTGATCGAAAGTGCCTCCGGACGTGTCAATCTTAATCCGGCAGAAGATATTTTTGTATTTAGAAATCACAGAATTTGTTTCATCAATGGCAAAACCAATGCTCTTGATGAAGAAAAGAACGAACGCTTCAACTCCGTTTTTCTGAACTCCAATCTCTCTTTTCCTATATATAAGACAGCCGGTAATGGAAACGCTCGAAAGGAGTATGACGAAGGTTATCTCCTGCTCGACTCCAAAGGTTCTCTCTTTCACTTCAAGCAGGTAGAGGGAAAACCCTATTTAGAGCAGATTGCCACAGAGAACCTTTCTGCTCCGATTCTATATATGGAGCTGTGCGGATTCACAGACCGTTCCAAGCTCGCCTACATCTATACCGAAGATGGCGCACTCTACTTCTTGAAGCATCAGCCATACTCGTTTCAGAAGGTGGATCTACCCAAACTCAAACACACCCAAGAAGGCTGGATGGCAATAGGGAATATGTTCTACACTACTTATCGTATTCAGCAAAACGATGGCGTCTCCTTTATTGCCATAGAGACCGAAAGTGGCAATCAGGTGGCGAGTCATACGATCAAGTTTGAGACGGACAGGGTAGAGCAGATCGGCAAAATCCTTTTTCCTTTTCGTCTTACTTTCTCTTCGGGAGAGAGTACACGTATCTATCCGAGAGGCGAACTCGGCAATCTTTACACCCTTGCACTCTCTCTTGTCCTGGCTCTGATATATTTCATCCGGTATAGAAAGCGAGTTACCTTACCACTCTTAGCCCTATCTTCCGCCTTGATTCTATTATCCGGAATTTATGGCTTCATGGCATTGATATTATTGGGAAAGAGATCTTAAATTTTCTTTATCGGATTACTCTTTAGTGGTTCACAAGGAACTCTCAAAAAGGAGTGTTTCCGGAAAGTCATCGGTCAAGAAAAATTATTCTTTCTTGACCGATGACTTTTTTATTAGAAGAGAATAATGAAAAAGGAAAACATCGTCTCTCAATTCATTTTTATACATTCCGTCTCTTCTTCATCCCTTTTTCTATTTTGCTCGGAGGGGGTGTTTTCAGAGCATGAGCGAACTGTTAAATCTATCTCGTTTTATTAACATAAATTTCGATGCCTGTTAAGTAAAAACGGTAAACGAGCATATTCTTTCGGCTTAACGTGTTTAATTTTTCAATGAACACGTTTAGTGATTTCATTAAACACGTTTACCGGATTTGATTAACGTGTTTAGAAATTTTATTGATGCTATTGATTATTAGAGAGTTAGCGTTTTTCTCTACAAAAAGAGCATTTTTGTCTTAGATTTTGCATTAGTTTTTATTTACATTTGAATAGCTTTAATTTTTGCTTTGTTAACTCAGGAGAGAGCGATCAGACGCCCAAAGAAAAAATTTTTCTCAAGTTTTGAATTTTCTGTATTACTCTTATTATGAGTCTGTTATCCTATATCTTCCCCTTTTGCATCTTTCTAAAGAGAGTGTGGGGTGATTTATTCCGGAAAATTCTAAAGCCTCATTTTTATATATTCCATACCACAAACACTCTCTTTTTGACCTCCTCTTTATTTCAAATTTATTGTCATTATTTTTGCTTTACAGAGGAGAAAATATGTAAGAGAAAAGTTTGGATTGAGAAAGATATAAATAGAAGAAAACCTCTTGAATGAGTTGATATTTTTTTTATTTTTGCTTTTGTTGAGTGCTTATGGATTCTCTACTTTTTTCTTTTGGATACCTCTAACTATTATGAAAGGCAGAAATAAGGGAAGAAGGTAGAAGAGTTCAGAGTTTTTTTCAAAAACGTATTAAATATCCACCTTTATGGAAACACCTAAACATAGCAGACATATTTTTATATTCCCTTTTCAGTGGGACTATATAGACCACCCTTCCGGCAAAAAGAAGAATACATCGTATGGTAAACGAACCGATTTGGATGCTTTTGACCGACTATTTACAAAGGTCAGTCCTTTGAAACGACGCTATTTTGAGATAGGTCTTTCCGCAGAGCATTATAGCGAGTATGTTTATTTTCACCCATTTGCTCGAAAAGCACTCTACGGTACCAAAGAAAATAGATCGATCTATTTTTATGAATTGGAGGTTGATGGAGGACGTTACTGTATAGATATAAATACGGGTTCTTTGTCTGTAACCTATGAGTTAAGACTTGAAAGTGTCTCTCTTCATGCTTTTAATACGGGTGTCGGTGTTATTTCTTTCTCTCTGTACAATGATAAATATGTTGAGGAGGAAGATGTTTTACGTATAAACGATTTTGGACGTCGTCTCTATCCTCAGTTTATGGCTTCGGATGATCGCTTAAAAGCAAAAACAACTTTCTTGGCAAACTCTATCTCCGGAAGTATTGGAGATATGAGCTTTTATGATGACTTCAGTCAGTTTGAACAGCTCATAAATCATACCGATATATTTTTACCTCCGGATCATATTCGTCAGGTTTTTGGTTATAAGCCAACGGATAAACTCGGAGATGACCGGTGTAAGTTTGTCTTTAGAAATAGCGATGAAGAGACAGGGCGAATTAGAATATCTCCGGTCATGGATGACAGGATGTATTTTTTAAGCTGTTTTTATAGTAGAGAACTAGCTGAGAGTTTAAAAGAAAGTGA
Source organism: Porphyromonas canoris (assembly GCF_000769115.1). GTDB lineage: Bacteria > Bacteroidota > Bacteroidia > Bacteroidales > Porphyromonadaceae > Porphyromonas_A > Porphyromonas_A canoris. The sequence goes on from NZ_JQZV01000013.1 coordinate 748,394, forward strand.
AAGGAATTTTTCAAGAGAAGAAAAAATACAAGGGGGACTATGCTTTTTGCCGGAGATGGGATATGCATACGAAGTTGGAAAGAAAAGAGATTTCTGGTATCGCTATCTGTTCGGAGACGGACTCTTTAAGGGGGTAGCAAGTGATCGTCTGCAGTTGGAAGAGATCAAAAGATGCTCTTATGAGAGATGGATAGAGGCTGGTACCCTGATTGGTATTACGAGAGATTCTGCTGTATACACCATAGGTTGGGATGTTATAGAAGGACATTTTATGAGTATGTACTATCAGATGGCTATTTTGTGTTTGGTACAGCGTGCTTCTGTCCTAAGATTTAGCGGTGAGATATCCTATCTTACAAGTCAGATTCGTAGGGGAAAGAGGAAAGCCGGTAGCAATATCAAGGAGCTTTATGAAAACTATATTCGTTTTTTGAATGAACTCTATTTCCGAGAGGTTACATCGCAGATACAAGGTATGGAGATGTATGAGATGTTCCAAAAAAATATGAATATAGAGCGTGATACTAAAGCTTTAGAAGGTGAAATGACAGAGCTGTTTGGTTATCTGGACATAGATGAACAGAGTAAGCTCAATAGAATTGCCAATCTGTATCTGCCTTTAGGGCTATTAACAGGAGTTTTGGGAATAAATACATTTGCAAAGGGAGGAATCTTTTCTGAATTCCTTGGTAGTGACTTATACATCCAATGGCATGCAGGAGATATTGTAACACTTCTTGTTATGGCTTTGTGCCTATTTGTCCCTATTCGATATTACTTAACTCATAAAAAATAAAAAGCTATGAATGTTATTTGTTGTGTATGCTGTTGTGTTGCTATTTTAGCAATAGCTTCTGTCGCAATTGTTTGGATTGACAGATGTATGAAACTAAAGATCCGAAAAGAAGAGCTGGAGCATGAGGAAAAGATTGATAAATTTCGTCAGGATGCGATCTTAAATAATCATGCCGATTGGCAGAGAGTAATACAATCTGTACTAAAGTCCAATGAGGAAATCATTAAGTCTTGCAGAGATAAGCACTGAGAGTAATAATTAAAACATAACTAATAAAGGTATGCAAAGACTAACATTTGAACTCATTCAACATACCCCTATCATTCACTTTCAGGCGAATGATAAAGGGGCAACACTTCGTGCATCGGAGGTCAAACCAAAGCTTGATAAGTTTATCTTGAAAGAACACAAAGAAAAACTTCCTAAGAGTGTTATTAAGGAGAGAGAAGAAGATAAAGAAAAGAAAGAAGCCAAAGAGTTTCGAAAAAGTCTTGACTACAAAATGAGGATTATAGCTCATAATGTAGATTTTAAAGACATAGATGCAGAAAGTGCACCTATGTACTTTGGAAACATAAAAGCAAAAAAGCCCAAACGATTGGCTACGGCAGAGAGTGTGAAGATAATCATATTGGTAAAGGATGAGGTTCTAAAAGGTTGTATAGAGCAGTCCATTGTTCGGTTCTTTCAACTTCACAACTTTGGTACAAGACAATCCAAAGGATACGGTTCGTTTACAGTAAAGAGCGATGGAAAAAAGGGAATTAGAGATGTCTATAAATACTCCTTCGATGTTTCGGGCGACGACTACAAAGAGGTTATGAATAGAATAAACTACTTTTATAAAAGCCTTAGAAGTGGTATAAACGAGTATAGAGGGAAAGGAGAACAAAAGACAAGTATCCTTTACTTCAAGTCGGCACTACATTACTACGTAACGACCGTTCTAAATAAACAATGGGACAAAAAGAGCATCAAAGAGTATTTCTTTCCTCAGCAACTTGAAGAGGAAAAGAAGAGGCATAAAATAGAAGATATTTCTTCTAAAGAGAAATACGATTTTAGAGATCTATTAGGTTTCTCTACCGATGAAGCACGAGGCAAAGAGTATCAGGTCAAGAAGACTTGCAAAAAGGAAACGGATAAAGGGGTAGAAGAGTTTTCTCGTTTGAAGTCTCCCATCCAGTTCAAGCCTATTCGCTTTGGCAATAATTTTACTGTGTTTTTTGATGTCTTCCCGGAATCTTCTGGATGGAACGACTTTTTAGGTAGCGAAGTTTGCGTGAAAGCTCTACACAAAGAAAATGCTACTCCTCTCAGAGAGAAGCCCCTCATCTTGAAAGTTCCAACGAATATTGATTTGAAAAAAGCTCTTAGGTATATATTCTCAAATATAGATCCGGAACAAAGAAAATCAACAGCAATGAAAGAGGGTAAGGATATTTTCAATGATATAAAAGCTATTTACAATAAACTTCATAAAGAACTTCACGATGAACTCGAAGGAAATAAAAAATAAAGTATACACAGCAATAACCATTGGGCCGATAGGTAAAACCTTAGACAAGGCTCGAAGCGTGAGGTCCTTTTGGACAGCGAGCTACCTCTTCTCTTGGATAATGGGGGAATTGCTCGAAAGGATGCCCGAAAAAGAGATAAATATCATCTCTCCGATACAACCCAAGGATGACATTTTTAAGGACTTTTTTGATTTTAAGCAGATTTCTAAAAAGGTGGGCTTATTCCCCGATAGACTTTTTGCTGAAAGGAAGCTTGAAGAGGAAAAAATCAAAGAAATAAAAAGAGAAATCTTCTGTGGACTTGCTGAGAAATTCAAGGAGACTTTTCGGAAGGAAAAAGAGAGGATATTGCCCAAAAGTGGAAGAGAGTTTGAAGAAATAAAAAGTCGGTATAGCAATGCTGCTTCGAAGGACGAGAAGTATATTTGCGAGTACTTAGAGAATTACCTCTCTATCTCCTGCATAACGGTAGAGCTTAGCTCCGATTGCGGCATTTTGAAACAACTCAATAGCTACTTGAACACACAGGAGTTGTTCAACAAAGCCTCCACTCAAACCGAAGAAGACTATATGGAGCTCTTTATCGAGGCTTCGAAGAATTCGTTCTTGGACGATTATTCCAAAGAGAGAGCTTTCCTAAGCACTTCAGAAATAGCCGTGTCCGGATGGCTAAAAGACCCACCCAAAGATGAGAAGGGAGAGGTAGAGTACACCCAATTAACCTCAAAGACAGAATTTCGAAACTGCTACAAGTATTTGGCAGTCATAAAGGCGGACGGAGATGGCTTTGGGACATACATCGAAAACCTTAAAGTAGACGAGGAAAAGGAAAATAAGCTAAGCAGATTTATGAAATCATTCTTCGAGTTCTCTGTCGAGGTGGCCGATGAGTTAATACAGAAAACAAAGGCTATACCTGTCTATATCGGAGGGGATGATCTCTTTCTTTTTGCTCCTGTATTAGAGGGTGATATTGAGAAGGATGTATTCCACCTTATCAAGAAGATAGATGACTTATTTATCCAAAAGAAGATAGGTACAGGTCTATCGATGTCTTACGGAGTAAGTATCTTTTACTACAAGAGTCCCATGTCAGAGGCAATAGACATGGCCGATAGTATGTTAAGGAAAGCAAAGGAAGAGAAAGAGGAAAAGGAAAACAAAAACAAGAAAGATGCCGTAGCTATATCCATACAGAAACACAGTGGGCAGAAGATAGAGTTCCTGCTGCCGTGTAAGCATAGCAGTACTGATGAGACTGATCGAAAGGAAAGCTTGTATGGAAAGGCTATTGAGCTTGTACGAGCTTTCAAAGGCGATGGAAACATGCTCAATAGTCTTATCTATTGGATAGAAGAGATGTATGAGATACTTTTCGTTGAGGAGGTTACCCAATCTCGAGAGCGTATCAATGCGGTCTTTGACAACTTTTTCGACGAAGAGATTCACAAGGAGAACAAAGAGTTTTTCGAACTCCTCAAGGAGTTTATCTACTCTATGCATCACTCCGAAGATACTTCCGGTGAACTCTCTGATAACAAAAAACTGCTCCACGGCATCTTGCGCTACTGCCAATTTGTAACTTCTAAAACAGAGAAATAATATGTCTACCTATCTTATTAAGCTTACGCCATTGGACAAGTTTTTCCTTGGGCAGAAGAAAACGTTTGGCGATGACAATGCCAACTACTTTGTGTATTCCTCCCTCTTCCCACAGCAAACTGCCTTGTTGGGGCTTTTGCGTTATCAACTATTGCAAATAGCAGGAGAGGAAGTCTTCAAGAATAATAAAATACAAGACAAAGAGAAAGCTGCAGAACTGATTGGCGAACAGAGCTTCTCTCCATTCTCTGAGAAGAAGTTGCAGTTTGGTATTATCGAGTCGCTCTCCCCTGTCTTTATCATAGATAAGAAGAATAAGGATGAGTACTTCCTACCTGTGGGTAGACGGTTTCAAAAGGAGAAAGGAGAAGACCTATATGAACTCTTACACCTCTCTTGTGAGGATGGATGCCCTCCTATCTTTAGTAAATACAAATCCAAGAAAGGCATGGCGTCTTGCTGGCTATCTTCCAAAAGCCATACGCTCCTTAACGAAGAGGACTTCTTCACAAAAGATGAGCGTATCGGGATACGCAAAGATTATGAAGGAGCGACTAACGATGATGCTTTCTTTCGTCAGAGATACTATCGCTTCAACAACTTCAAAAAGGTAAAGGGCGAAAAGACTGAGCAGTGCAAGCAACCGCTCGTAAGAGAGCACGACTTCTGCTTTGCACTACTTTTGGAGACCCACGAAGATATAAGATACAAAGAGTTAGATAAGAGAGTTGTCTACCTCGGTGGAGAACGACAGCCTTTCCTTATGGAGGTAAGCGAAGAGACCCTCAACCTCACTATTGAGAGCACCTCTCTTACGAGCGATGAAAAGCACTGTACCGTAGTACTCCTGTCCGATGCTATGATTGAGCCTAATCACTTTGGCGAGGTGATATTCGCAAGTACGGAGGTAAAAGACTTTGCTTGTTTGCTCACTCACGTAGGGACAAAAAAGTTCTACAATAAGGAGAAGAAGAGACAAGAACAATACATCAAAGAAGCAGGAACTGCCCTAAGTCGTCAAAATGAACTATACACCAGAGGCTCAGTGTTTTACTTTGATACTAAAGAGCAAGCGGAACTATTCTGTAAGCACCTCAAGGAAGAAGTCAACAAAGAGGAAAACATCAATAACTTCCATACCATTGGCTATAATCATGCCATCATTATAGAACCAACAAAAACAAAAGAATAACAACAATCAGAATATGAAAACAGCAACTTATATGATCCGTTGCCTTACCAATATGCATCTGGGTAAGGGAGATGCCACTTACGAAGTGGTGGACAAATGTGTACAACGAGATGTAACCACAGAGATGCCCTGCATTTACTCCTCTAGCCTTAAAGGGGCTTTGAGACAATTCTTTTTGAAGCATAGCTTTGCCGACATCAAGCACGTGTTTGGAGCTGATGTGAATAGGAATGAGAAAAAAGAAAACAGGAATCAGGAGAATGAAAAAGAGCATAGCATTGGTAACTTTACCTTCTTCCAAGCCAACCTATTAGCCTATCCTGTTCAGACGAAACAAAACGATCCTGCTCCTTACACGCTTAAAACAAACGAAGCTCTGCAAGAGTCTATAACGGAGTTAGCCAACCTTCTTTCCGCTCCATCGAATATTGAAGAGATGTTACCTGAAGGGACTGAAAGGGATTTATCCAATGAGGATCTTGAGCAACTCCCGGTCATAGCCCGTAATAAATTGGACAATGGGAAGAGTGAAAACTTATGGTACGAAGAGGTCGTGCCTGCCGAGAGCCGTTTTGTCTTCTTCGTATCTTACGATAATGAAAAGATTTTTGCGAGTTTCAACGAGATAATCCAAAAGGGAGTCATCCAAATAGGCGCTAATGGTTCTATTGGTTACGGCTTTTGCAAGATTACTAATATTAAAGATCCTCTCAAAAATGAATAAGAAAGTCATACAGAATTTGATTCCTAAGGCTATGCAGGCCATTGAAGAAGTGGGTATTGTTGGTAAGGATAAGAAGTTTAAGAAAGTCCACGAGGGGTACATCAATGCGCTTGGTCCTAATATAGTTCAGTCGGGACTCCTCCCTACGCTCATATTCTACAATAAGGATGAGCGAACTCTATGGCTCAGAGCTTTATACTATATGGCAGTGAGCGAAGAGAAAAAGGGGATTGATGAATTTTCCACAGACATTATCCGGCTTATAATAGGCAAAGAAGGGGGAAGCATAGAACAGTTAAAGCCCAAAGCAAAGGAGTGGGAGTACAAAATACTTGAGTATGCAGTTGCTCTCAAGTTGGCTCTTCGAACTTTTGTCGTTGAAGAGTCCAAGAAAGACGAAACGGAACAACAGAAAGGGGGTGAACGATGAATTTTGGACACTGGTACTACCAAGAGTATTTTGATACAATAAATCTCAATAGCAAGGGTATTGTGACTAACTTCTCGAAGTTCAATAAAGAGAAGAATGATAAACTAAAGAATAAACTAAAGGGAGTCACTCTTCCCTATAAAGAGAATATTGAGGGGGTAACGGACTTTGAGCTAACGACCTGCTATCCGGGTTTGCTGTGTGGCGTGGGCTATCACCACGAGATAAACAGTCCTAAAAATAAGCCGAAGGAAGATGATGCACCAGAGGTTTACAATCTTGGTATGTATTTCGATTACACTTCCGGTCTGCCCGTTATACCCGGATCTTCCATAAAAGGGGCGTTAAGGTCTGCCATCGAAGAGTGGGACTTTCTTGAATATAACGAGGAAGATGAACAAAAAGTGTGGAGCGGTTGGAAGAAAGAAGAGTTTATAAAAGAGATCTTTGAAGGTGAAGGGAAGTCTATCTACGATAGGGATATTTTTCTGGATGCTTACCCTGTCTCCGTAAGTGGTGATTCTTCTCTCTTTGGAGACGATTATATCACGCATCACGAAAATCCATTAAAAGATCCCAATCCGGTACGTTTCCTCAGAGTAAATCCCGGTGTTACTTACCGGTTCCGCTTCCTATTCAGGAACAATGGCTCTTTTACGGCGGAAGCTAAGGAAAAACTATTCCGGGAGATCATACTGACGTTCGGACTTGGAGCGAAAACCAACGTAGGATATGGACAGTTTACAGATAAATAGTCCTGATACCGGTATTACAGCAGAAGAACTTCCTATATTTCTTCGGGAGTTCTCTGCTTACCATTTTCGGGTAAGGTTTGTAGCACAAAAGGATGTGGAGTTTAAGGGCAAGTGGTACTTCCTGCCTCGCTTTGCTTTGGGCAATGCTCTCAAAAACAGCAAAACCTTTTCGCATCTCTACTCCGATCTTTTCAAGCCGGAGAGTACAAAAGGAGAAGAAGAGAAGACATCCACTATCTCTTCTCGTCTTGTCATCCGTGCCGACAAGCCCAATCGGCATCGCATAGCCCGTAGAGAGCCGTTGGATCTCTATATCACCATAGTGGCAAAAGATGCCGCACCGGTGGATGAGTTCCTTCGTTTTCTTCCCGAATGGCAGAAGTACAACTTCTTTCACGAGAACCATCTCTCTTACCACTCCTATCAGCTGCTCGATCCGGCAACGGACAAGTATCAGACCGATCTGAAAGCAGAGAATGCTCGGCTCGATATCCGTTTCTTCTTGAAGCATGCACCGAAATGGGAAGATATCCTTACCATTCGCTTCCTTTCGCCCACAACGCTCAAGATAGACCATATCCTTACCGATCTCATTCCATATTCTCGTCTCATGAACCGGGTATCTCGGAGACTTCACGACCTCTACCGGCACTATCTCCTTACCGATGAGCGCATGCAGATAGAGCCATACATCTTTCCGGACAGGGACGATCTGCTACTCTCCCAAGTAAGCATGCCGCGTAAGTCTACCATAAAGGAGAACAGACACTACGATATGTCCGGTATTTTGGGACAGCTTCACTACCGCACTTCCTATCATCCTGTTGCAGCTGCCATGCTGGCTGTGGCTCATTGGGTGCATATTGGTACTCACACCGTATCGGGTAACGGACAGATCGTAGCAGAGCAAGGGGACTCCCTTAAAGAGACATCTGTTTCTTCTTCCCGAGAACGGAGAAGAAGCCCTCACTCCTTTGCTCCTGTTGTTATAGAGGAAGAGGGCTCTGCTATCGGCGTAAGCAGGGATACTATACTGATTCGCAAGGATAACCGGATAGTGAGAGAGCTGCCGGCTCCGGAAGTAAGAGAGATCTCTATAGAAGCAGAAGGTGTTACTCTAAGCGGTAACATGATAAAGTATTGCTCCAAGAACAATATCCGCATTCTTCGGAATGGAGAACCTCTACATCTTGAATAGGAATTTTAGATAGCCGGCGGGATATCTTTGTTATTCAAGAAAGAATAATCTTTCTATGAGATATATTGACGACATATGCGCAGTTATATATCGGTATTTTCGAAATTATTTTGCTTGTTTATAATCAGAGAGTTGCGAATTTACTTTTTTGTATATCGTTGATAATCAAATAGTATCTATACATATTCAGTCAGTAAGACTATCAAGACTCGAAAACCGCGACTAAGTTACGATCATTCTTGATTTGGAAGTATCTATACATATTCAGTCAGTAAGACTATCAAGACTGCATTATATGACCTGGGAGATTCAGAAAATAATCTTTTGTATCTATACATATTCAGTCAGTAAGACTATCAAGACTCCTGTTATGATACTCCAATGAACCCACCTATCAATGTATCTATACATATTCAGTCAGTAAGACTATCAAGACAGAACACCTAGCAACTTCAAACTTAATCTCAGAAGATGGTGTATCTATACATATTCAGTCAGTAAGACTATCAAGACTCCAATATGTTATTACTGGAAAGCCAAATAGTTCTGGTATCTATACATATTCAGTCAGTAAGACTATCAAGACGGGATAATCCCTCTGCTATAATCAGAAGTTCAGAGCTGTATCTATACATATTCAGTCAGTAAGACTATCAAGACCATTCCCAGTGAAATCACAGACCGAGAGTCCCTGAGTATCTATACATATTCAGTCAGTAAGACTATCAAGACGAAACAACTGACCATGAGATTGGATTCGTTCCCTCAGCTGTATCTATACATATTCAGTCAGTAAGACTATCAAGACCCTTGCAATTACAATCATAATACCCCTTGGTAACAGCGTATCTATACATATTCAGTCAGTAAGACTATCAAGACATCAAGAGTTCCTGGTGTTGAAACTCTGATTTTGTTGTATCTATACATATTCAGTCAGTAAGACTATCAAGACAGCAATGTTGACCTTCCAAACTTTAGGCTGTTCAGGGAGTATCTATACATATTCAGTCAGTAAGACTATCAAGACCGATAAAATCCCTACTAATAGTAGGAAGATTATCTTAAAGTATCTATACATATTCAGTCAGTAAGACTATCAAGACCCACCATCTAAATCGCTGATATTATGTCCCTCAGTGAGTATCTATACATATTCAGTCAGTAAGACTATCAAGACTCGTTTTTTGAATACCATATTTCTCTTTCAGTGAAGATGTATCTATACATATTCAGTCAGTAAGACTATCAAGACGTAAAGGATTATCCTTTCAAGACGTAAAAAAGAAGTATCTATACATATTCAGTCAGTAAGACTATCAAGACAATTGATCATGGGAAACACCCCATCTTTGGTAGTCCTGTATCTATACATATTCAGTCAGTAAGACTATCAAGACCCGTCTTCTTCAGCTATCTCTAAAGCTGCTTCTCTGTATCTATACATATTCAGTCAGTAAGACTATCAAGACAAGGAATACACAGACTAGCCCTGCCCATTAAATAAGAGTATCTATACATATTCAGTCAGTAAGACTATCAAGACAAGAAACTCCATAGGCTTTCAAAGTGGAGATCTTCTATGTATCTATACATATTCAGTCAGTAAGACTATCAAGACTCTTTCAGGAACTTCTCCTGCATGCCAATCCGAGTATCTATACATATTCAGTCAGTAAGACTATCAAGACTTTTTATTGAAAGGTTTACCTGTAAGCTTTTCAATCAGTATCTATACATATTCAGTCAGTAAGACTATCAAGACTGATCACGGGGGCTATAGTCCGCTTGTTAACCACTAAGGTATCTATACATATTCAGTCAGTAAGACTATCAAGACTCTTTTGTCTCTCTATAATCTTTGAAGATGTAGGTGAGTATCTATACACATTCAGTCATTAAGCCTATTTACATCAGATTGATAAGTAAGAAAGTTGAGATAAAAGGGTTCAGAAGAATGATTGAAAGGGGATAAAAGATGGGGTGAACGTGTAAAGAGAGGGAGATGAGGGCTTGGATGAGAGAAAGCAAGGCTTGAATGGTACAGATCGCGGTTTGATTTTTAGAAATCAAGCCGCGATTTCTTTTTCTTAATCCGTTCAATCAAAGATTTAGACGTGATCAGAGAAAGTTTTTAAGCCGTATATTGTGTTTCGGGAAAGGGGAGAGGGGGTGTCGGATGGCGGTCTGTCGGTTAGGGGATGAGGCATGGGAGACAGGGGGTAGCATTTTGATTTTTGCTTCCGGAAGTCGGTTTTTAGTCGTATTTTTGTAGTAGAATCAAAAAAACATAGAGAAAGATGCAAAAACCATCCATACCCAAAGGAACAAGAGACTTTCTTCCTCACGAAATGGAGCGGAGAAACTATATATTCGAGACCATAAAGAGCGTGTTTCACAGCTTCGGCTTCCGTCAGATAGAGACGCCTGCAATGGAAAACCTCTCCACTCTCACCGGAAAATATGGAGACGAGGGGGATAAGCTGCTGTTTCGTATCTTAAATTCGGGCGACTGCCTGGCGAAGTTTACGGACGAGGAGCTTTTGGCAAAAAACTCTGCTTCTTTTGCCGCCAAAGCGTGCGACAGAGGATTGCGCTACGACCTTACCGTGCCGTTTGCCCGCTTTGTGGTGCAGCACCGCAATGAGATAACGCTGCCTTTCAGACGCTATCAGATTCAGCCCGTATGGCGTGCCGACCGCCCTCAAAAGGGGAGGTATCGGGAGTTTTTCCAGTGCGATGCGGACATGATCGGCTCCGACTCTCTGCTCAATGAGGTGGAGCTGACGCAGATTATAGACACGGTCTTCACGAAGCTCGGCTTCCCGGTACGCATCTTGCTGAACAACCGAAAGATCCTTACCGGTATTGCGGAGTACATCGGGCATGCGGACAAGATCATAGACATTACCGTGGCGATGGACAAGACGGATAAGATCGGATTGGACAAAGTGGTGGAGGAGCTGAAAGAGCGTGAAATCTCCGATGCCGCAATAGAGAAACTGATGCCGATACTGCGCCTTAGCGGTGGCAACAGAGAGAAGATCGCGGTGCTTCGGGAGGTACTTGCCGAGTCGTCCACAGCTATTCGGGGCTTGGACGAAGTGGAGTTCATCCTCGACAAACTTGCCCTTACGCCGTTGAAGAATGAGCTTGAGCTGAACCTGACACTGGCTCGCGGGCTGGACTACTATACGGGTGCGATATTCGAGGTAAAGGCTGTGGGTGTGGAGATGGGCTCCATCACCGGTGGCGGAAGATACGATAACCTTACCGGGGTGTTCGGTCTGGACAATATCTCCGGCGTGGGTATCTCTTTCGGTGCAGACCGTATATACGATGTGCTGAATATGCTGGATCTCTATCCGAAAGAGAGTGCAAGAGGCACGCAGCTGCTGTTCATCAATTTCGGCGAAAAGGAGGTGGATGCCGTGCTGCCCGTATTGAACATGCTGCGTATGCAGGGTGTGCGGACGGAGTTATACCCGGATGCCGCCAAGATGAAGAAGCAGATGAGCTATGCCGATGACCTTAACATCCCGTTCGTGGCGTTTGTGGGGACAAAAGAGCTGGAGAACGGCGTGGTGAACATCAAGGATATGAAGAGCGGAGAGCAGAAAGACTATCCGATGGATGAGCTTGTAAAGCTCTTCTTATAGATCGCATCTATAACCCTATATATATTATCTGTTGAATGGGTTGATGAGTATATCTAACTTTGTTTTGCAATAATATAGATGTCAGTAAAATTATAAACCATAAAACAATCCAACTTATTATGACACCAATTTTGAACACAACATTTCCGGAGTTTAAGCTGAACGCATACCAAAACGGCGAATTCAAAGTGATTACCAATGAAGATCTTAAAGGTAAATGGTCTTTGGTGGTTTTCTATCCGGGCGACTTCACATTCGTATGTCCTACCGAGCTTGAAGACCTTGCGAACAAGTATGAAGAGTTTAAGCAACTGGGTGTTGAGGTTTACTCTTGCAGCTGCGATACTCACTTCGTACACAAGGCTTGGGCAGACGCTTCTGCTGCCATCAAGAAAGTGCAATACCCTATGTTGGCAGACCCTACGGGAGCTTTGACACGTGCGTTGGGTATCCTTATCGAGGAGGATCAGATGGCATACCGTGGCTCTTTCGTTGTGAATCCGGAAGGGGTCATCAAGATCGTAGAGCTTAACGACAACAGCGTGGGTCGTGATGCGGAAGAGATCCTACGTAAGATCAAGGCTGCGCAGTATGTGGCTTCTCACGACGGTCAAGTGTGTCCTGCAAAGTGGCGCGAAGGTCAGCAGACACTGAAGCCAAGCATCGACCTTGTAGGTAAGATCTGATTCCGGAGCTTTTATGCTGTAGCCCGGTGGGCTGAGAGATGAGTCAAATACGCCCTCGACTACTATTTATTAGTCCGTCGGGGGCTATTTTTTTAGTCTGAAACAAGAAAAACAAAGAATATTATACCCATGTTTGATAAAGATACACTTGTGCAGGTGGGCAGCTACTTTGCGCCACTCAAGAGGGAATATACGCTTTTGCTGAAAGCTCAGCCCTCTCATCCTTCGTACAACGATGCCAAGGAGATGATCGAAGAGCTTGCTTCCACATCGGAGAAGCTGTCGGCTGCGTATGAGGAGAGCGAAAACTTCCGGATAGATCTTTTGGTGGACGGAACGCCTTCGGGCATCAGCTTCCGAGGCATACCGGGCGGACACGAGTTCACATCGCTTCTTCTCTCCATTCTTAACCACGACGGCATCGGAAAGAACCTTCCCGACGAGGGCGTCTGCCGCCGTATCAAGAGCCTCAATGGCCCGATAGAGCTGCGCACTTATGTCTCTCTTTCGTGCACGAACTGCCCCGACGTGGTTCAGACTCTTAATCTTCTTGCCATCTTCAACCCCGGCATCTCTCACACGATGGTGGACGGATCTTTCTTTCCGGACGAAGTGGAGAGTCTCGGCATAGCATCTGTTCCGACCGTGATGGCGGGCGACAAGGTGATTCATGTCGGCAGAGGAGACATGGCGACACTGCTGAACAAGCTGGAAGAGAGCTATGGCAGCACACCGCAAGAGTCTGTCGGAGAGCCGGAGGAGCGATCTTTCGACGTGATTGTCGTGGGTGGAGGTCCTGCCGGAGCCGCATCTGCGATCTACTCGGCACGTAAAGGGCTCAAAGTGGCAATCGTCGCGGAGCGTGTCGGCGGGCAGGTGAACGAGACCGTAGGTATTGAGAACCTCATCTCCGTGCCTTACACCACCGGCGGAGAGCTTGCGGGCAATCTTCGCAACCATATTGATGCGAACGACATCTCGCTCTTCGAGGCTCGCACCGTGAAGAACATCACTCAGGACGGAGGCATATCGAGAGTGGAAACAACATCGGGCGAACTCTTCACAGCACCTGCTCTTATCATGGCGACCGGTGCTTCCTGGCGCAAGCTGGGCGTTCCGGGCGAGAAGGAATACACCGGCAACGGCGTGGCATACTGCGCTCACTGCGACGGCCCGTTCTTCAAGAACAAGCGTGTTGCCGTGATCGGGGGCGGAAACTCCGGCATGGAAGCTGCCATTGACCTTGCAGGGATCTGCACGGAGGTTACCGTAGTGGAGTTTCTTGACGTGTTGAAAGCGGACGAAGTGTTGCAGAAGAAAGCGCAGGAAATGGGTAACATCAAGATGATCCTCAGCACTGCCACAAAGGAGATCCGCGGCACGAACGGCAAGGTAACAAGCATTGTTCTCTCCGATCGTGCCACCGGCAAGGAGACGGAGATCGCTTTGGAGGGTGTCTTTGTTCAGATCGGTCTTGCTGCCAATACTGCACTTGTGAAGGATTTGGTCGAGACCAATCCTCGCGGAGAGATTCTGATAGATCCTTCATGTCGCACCAACACTCCCGGCATCTACGCAGCGGGAGACTGCACCACCGTTCCCTATAAGCAGATTGTTGTGGCAATGGGCGAGGGAGCAAAGGCTGCACTCTCTGCTTTTGAAGATCGCATCAGGAGCTGATCCCTTTATCTCTCCGGGGAGAGTTTGAGATATTATCACAAAAAGCACCAAAGCTTTCGGCAGGAAGCTTTGGTGCTTTTTCGTAAAATCTATGTAACAAAAACTGTTTTGGTAATTATTGCTGTCCGTTCCGATAATTATTGTTGTCCGTTTCGGTAATTAGTAATGTCTGTTTTAATAATTATTGCTGTCCGTTTTAGTAATTAGTGTTGTCCGTTTCGGTAATTATTGCTGTCTGTTTCGGTAATTATTGCTGTCTGTTTCGGTAATTATTGCTGTCTGTTTCGGTAATTATTGCTGTCTGTTTCGGTAATTATTGTTGTCCGTTTCGGTAATTATTGTTGTCCGTTTCGGTAATTAGTAATGTCTGTTTTAATAATTATTGCTGTCCGTTTTAGTAATTAGTGTTGTCCATTTCGGTAATTATTGTTGTCCATTTCGGTAATTATTGTTGTCCGTTTCGGTAATTATTGTTGTCCGTTTCGGTAATTATTGCTGTCCGTTTCGGTAATTAGTAATGTCTGTTTTAATAATTGGTGCTGTCTGTTTTGATAATTAGTAATAGCTGTTTTGATAATAGACAAAAGTTGTTTTGATAATGATCAAAAGATATACTACTAATGAGTAAAAATCATATTACTAATAAGTATTTCTATATTTCTCGCCGTGAAATATTGGTTTCTCGCCGTGAAATATTGGTTTCTCGCCGTGAAATATTAGTTTCTCGCCGTGAAATATAGAAAAGGTTATTGGGAAATCAATTTTAGATAAGTAAGTTTTTGATTTTTAGTCAATAGGAATTAAACTTTTTTTAGTCGGTTTTTAGAGCAAAACCGGTGAGATTTTGGACGAAAGGAAGAGAGCTCTCCGAACAGAGCGGATGTTTTGCGGCTTTTGTCTGAATGTGGAGATATAAAGAAGCAGAGCCACGGACCGGAAAGATCCGCAGCTCTGCTTGGTGTTTCTATTTTTATCCCGAAAGAAGCGTGTTACTTCTTCTTCTCTGCTTTTGGTTTGGATTCAAACTTTTTCTTTTCTACTCTGTCCACTGCCGCTTGTGAGTTTTCAACGGGTGGAAGCTGAGATTCGTCCGTGATCTCTTCAAAGTAGGCAATGACGTCGCCTTTCTTCACCACCTGACCTTGCTTTACGGCTACTTCGCGGATGCGTCCGGAGATGTTCACCTTGACGTCTTCAGGATAGCCCATAGGTGTCATGACGAAGCAAAGCTTGGAACCTGCGCGGTAAGCGGTGCCTTCGGATGGAGGTGTAGAGCCGTCTTGGAAGTCCACTTCCCAGAAGACTTGCCCCGTTGCAGTGGCAGGTACGGCGATGTATTTGGCTCTCTTGATGGCAAGGATGTCTTCGGCGGAGAAGCCTTGTTTGGTCATCTCTGCGTTGCGAGCCTTTTCTACTTCTTCATTGAAGCGTTGTTTTGCCACACCGCTCTTGTAGTCTCTGTACTGACGGTCGTGCATCGCAAGCTCGAACAGTTCTTCATCGTCTTGACCAAAATCCCAACCATTCTCTTTCATCTCTTGACGATAGGTGTCCAAAGCATCGGGATAGTTGGATTGAGGATCGGCATCGGAGAATTCAAGACCTTTCTCTTTTGCAAGCGCCACGATCTCCGGATCCAATGCTCCCGGAAGTCTTCCGGCTTTTCCAAGAATCATATCCCAGGTATTGGCATCAATTGCCTGCCATCTGCCTTCTCCTCGCTCCATGTTGTAGACATTCATCAGAGCGACATTCTTGACGTACTGAGAGAACGGCGTTACCAGAGGAGGATAGCCGAGCTTTGGCCATACATACTCCACTTCGTTGAAGAGCTTCACCAACAGGTCGTCTATCGTAAGCTCCTCTTTGCCTTCGTTTCGGAGATACATGTTGATGCCGGAGTGTACCCCTTTCAAGTCTGCCATCATAGATCCCATCATGCCTCCCGGAAGTCCGCATCCGACAAGAAGTGATGAGGTGTATTTATTGGTCGGATCCATGAAGTATCCCAAGAAGTCGTCCATAAACTCTTGTGTCAGGCTGCGTGCCTTCATGTATGCATTCATGTTGATTTCCGGAACATCATATCCCGCATCTTTCAACATGGCTTGGATGGTGATCACGTCCGGGTGAACCTTTCCCCAGGATAGCGGCTCCATTGCCACGTCGATAATATCTGCTCCGTTCTCGCACACTTCAAGCATGGAGGCAACCGAGAAGCCCGGCCCGGAGTGTCCATGATATTGAACAATCACTTCAGGATGCTTAGTCTTGATGGACTTCACTAAACGTCCGAGCATCTTCGGACGACCGATTCCCGCCATATCTTTCAGACAGATTTCCGGTGCGCCTGCTTCGATGAGTTTGTCCGCAATATTCGAGTAATACTCCACAGTATGTACCGGAGAGTGTGTGATACAGAGTGTGGCTTGAGGTATCATGCCCGCTTCCAATGCGTACTTGATGGATGGGATGATGTTTCTGACGTCATTGAGTCCGCAGAAAATACGCGTGATGTCTACTCCTTGTGCTTTTTTGACTCTATACATGAGACGTCTTACGTCTGCAGGTACAGGGTACATCCGCAGTCCGTTCAATCCACGGTCCAACATGTGAGTCTGGATACCTGCTTCATTGAATGGCTTTGTGAAAGTACGGACAGCCTTGTTGGGGTTTTCACCATAAAGAAGATTCACTTGCTCGAATGCACCTCCATTGGTCTCTATTCTTGAAAAACAGCCCATATCGACGATTACGGGTGCTATTCTTGCTAACTGGTCTAATCTTGGCTGATACTTACCGGACGATTGGAACATGTCGCGGTAAACTAAACTAAATTTGATTTGTCGTTTCATATATATACACTGATGTTATACTACTGATTGTAAAGATACAAAGTTAGATAGACACGGCAAGTATATTAAGAGAATTTTTTCTGTTATCTATAACAATTTGGCTGCTTTTTCGCTGAGAAGACTGCGTTCTCCTTTTTCCAAATGTACGTGCGCAAAAAACTCTTGTCCTGCCATGCGGTCTATCATATAAGATAGCCCGTTGCTTTTGACATCCAAGTAAGGGGAGTCGATCTGATAAATGTCTCCGGAGAAAATTATCTTCGTACCTTCTCCGGCGCGGGTGATGATTGTCTTTATCTCCAGAGGTGTGAGGTTTTGAGCTTCATCAATAATACAGATAACGTTACTGAGACTTCTACCTCTGATATATGCTAATGCTTCCACAGAGATAAAACGAGTCCTTAAAAGTTCATCTATCTCAGAGTTTGAACCATGTCGCTGTCCGGTAACATCCTTTATGACGTTGATATTGTCAAAGATCGGCTGCATGTAAGGCTCTACTTTCGCTTCATAACCTCCGGGAAGGAATCCCAAATCTTTATTTGAAAGAGAAACGATAGGACGGGCGATAAGGATCTGCTTGAACTTTCTTTTCTGCTCGATGGCGGATGCAATCGCAAGCAAAGTCTTACCTGTTCCGGAGGTACCTGTTATGGCAACAAGAGAGAGAGCATCGTCATTGAGAAGATCAAATGCAAACTGTTGCTCGATATTTCTTGGCTTTATGCCCGCATTGACGGAGAACTCTACCGGTTTTAATATTTGACTATCTCCATGTGTTCTGCATAGTAGGGGAGTATCTCCACGCTTTGCTCGCAGCTCAAAACAGGAGTTGGGAAGGATTTTCTTGCCTCTTGTGGACATAACCTCCTTTATGGTTACCTCTTCTTTTTGTGCTACTCTTGCCAAAACTTCTGGTTTGGTGAGAACTCTCCAGATGTGTTGCTGCTCTATGTGATGGATATTCTCTACTCGTCCGCTTTTATAGTCTTCTGCCTGTACACCGAATGCAAGTGCTTTAAGACGGAGATTGGCATCCTTGCTGACTAGAATTGTTTTTGTTTCAGGCTCACTTCTTGCCACGGCTATGGCTATTGAGATAATACGATGATCCGGTGTGTTTTGTACAAGAGCGTTATGTAGTTTGGGATCCAAGTTGGTATCTACAACCACATAAAGTCTTCCCATATCTTCTCCCAAAGACACACCTTTGGTTATATCCTCTTTTGAAGCAAAGCGATCAAGTGTGCGTATAAACTGTCTGGCATTATAGTTGAGCTGTTCATTCCCTTTCTTAAAACCGTCAAGCTCTTCTACTACGGTGATGGGAATGTAAATATCATTCTCTTGAAACTTTTTTAGACATTCGGAGTCGTGCAGGATAACATTGGTATCCAAGATGAAGTTTTTTCTGGTACTCATTTGCATAATAGTTTTATCGCTTGCGCGATGTTTATGGTTGGTTACTAGCTTGAACAAATATACAAAATATTCTAGTCTGCTTTATTCAAAAAAGAAAGCCTCTGAGCACACAAGAGTACTCAGAGGCTTCTGCTTTTATTCCCATTCGATGGTTGCCGGAGGTTTTGAACTTATGTCATACACCACTCTATTGACACCTCTGACTTTATTGATGATTTCGTTTGAAACTTTTGCAAGAAATTCATAAGGCAGATGTGCCCAATCCGCTGTCATGGCATCTGTAGAGGTTACGGCTCTTAAAGCTACTGTATTTTCATACGTGCGTTCATCTCCCATTACTCCAACAGACTTGATCGGAAGAAGGATCACTCCAGCTTGCCACACCTTATCATATAGCCCATACTCTCTAAGCATACTGATGTAAATATCATCTGCATCCTGGAGTATTCTTACTCTCTCCGCATCTATTGCTCCAATAATACGGATACCCAAGCCGGGACCGGGGAATGGATGGCGATGAATAAGATGAGGTCTCATACCCAATTCAATTCCGACCCTACGTACTTCGTCCTTGAACAAAGTTCTAAGAGGTTCCACAAGTTTAAGTTTCATCTTTTCAGGAAGCCCCCCCACGTTGTGGTGGCTCTTTATGACCGTTCCGGTAATGGAAAGAGACTCTATGACATCAGGATAGATTGTTCCTTGTCCCAGCCACTTGACATCATCTATTTTGTGTGCTTCACGGTCGAAAACATCTATAAATCCTTTACCAATGATTTTGCGTTTGGTCTCAGGGTCTGTAACATCTTTCAGTTGTTCATAGAAATAGTCTTTTGCATCAATTCCCTTGACATTCAGACCAAGATGCTCATAGTCTTTTAGAACATTTTCAAACTCATTCTTTCTGAGTAACCCATGATCTACAAAGATGCAAGTGAGTCTGTCTCCTATCGCTCTATTCAATAGAACGGCGCAAACAGAAGAGTCGACGCCGCCGGAAAGCGCAAGGATAACCTTATCATTGCCTAACTCCTGCTTGAGTTGCGCCACGGTTGTTTCGATGAATGATGCAGGTGTCCAATTCCTTTCGCAACCACAAATATCCAAGAAGTTGCTGAGCAGACCCAATCCGCATTCGGAGTGATACACTTCCGGATGGAACTGAACGCCCCAAGTCTTTTCTCCTTCCACACGGAATGCTGCGTTCTTCACACTCTCTGTTGATGCTACCACTGAAAAACTATCGGGAAGGAAGGTTATCGTATCTCCATGAGACATCCAAACCTGACTGTTCGGAGCAATTCCTTTCATCAAAGGATCGGCACAAGAGATCTCCACAAGGGTTGCTCTTCCAAACTCACGAGTGTTAGATGACTCTACTTTTCCGCCCAAAGAGTGTGAGATATACTGTGCACCATAACAGATTCCTAATAGAGGAAACTTTCCTCGAATCTTTTGCAAATCTATTTTGAATGCCTCTTCTTGATAAACAGAAAAAGGACTGCCCGAAAGGATAACACCTTTTATGCTAGTAGTGTCTTCCGGAAATTGGTTATAGGGGACTATTTCGCAGTAAGTATTCAACTCTCTCACTCTTCTTCCAATAAGCTGAGTCGTCTGAGAGCCAAAGTCTAAGATCAGTATCTTTTCAAGCATATTTTTTCTGTTTCTTGTATCTAAAAGTCAGTATATCATGAACAAAGTTAAGAAAAAACTACCTATCAATGAGGTATTTCTTCTATTCAAAGATTTCTTCTTCCTTGGGTTCTACTTTATCTTCAGGAATATCGTGCGATAGAAGCTCTTCAGTCCTGCTTTTCCATGGGCGTTCTCCCAAGATACGAGCCACGTCATCCGTATAGATCACTTCATTGGTCAGTAGAAGTTGAGCTATTTCGGCATGACCATCTTTATGATCTCTCAGTATTTGTTTAGCTCTGTCGTACTGCTCATTGATCAGTTCAAGGATCTCTTCATCTATCTTTCGTGCAGTCTCTTCGCTGAAAGGCTTGGTAAATCCATACTCATTTTGAGAATCTTGGAAGTTGATGTTAGGCATCGTCTTACTCATCCCAAAGTAGGTAATCATTGCTTGTGCCATTTTTGTTACCCTTTGCAAGTCGTTGGATGCACCTGTGGATATACGACCAAGAACAACTTCTTCGGCTGCTCGTCCTCCCAAGAGAGCACACATTTCGTCCAACAACTGTTCAGTAGTGGTAATCTGTCTCTCTTCCGGTAAGTACCAAGCTGCTCCAAGTGCTCTACCGCGAGGTACAATAGTAACCTTAATAAGAGGATTGGCATGCTCCAACAGCCAAGAGATGGTTGCGTGACCGGCCTCGTGAATGGCTATCGAGCGTTTCTCTTCTGAAGTGGTTATCTTGGATTTCCTTTCGAGGCCTCCCACTATTCTGTCCACAGCGTTCATGAAATCTACACGCTGTATTACATCCTTACCATTACGAGCTGCAATAAGAGCTGCTTCGTTGCACACATTTGCAATATCAGCTCCGGAAAATCCCGGTGTTTGTCTGGAGAGAAGATCTATATCAACACTTTCGTCCATCTTCAGCCTCTTCATGTGCACCTTAAAGATCTCCTTTCTGTCGTTAAGATCCGGTAGATCTACATGGATTTGTCTGTCAAATCGACCGGCACGCAGTAGGGCTTTATCCAAGATGTCGGCTCTATTAGTTGCAGCGAGTATGATGACTCCACTATTGGTATCAAATCCATCCATCTCTGTAAGGAGCTGATTCAATGTGTTTTCTCTCTCATCATTTCCTCCAAAGCCTGCATTTTTACCTCTTGCCCTACCAATGGCATCTATTTCATCAATGAAGATGATGGAGGGTGCTTTCTCTTTTGCTTGTTTGAACAGATCTCTAACTCTAGAGGCTCCGACTCCCACAAACATTTCCACAAAATCGGATCCGGATAGAGAGAAGAAAGGGACATTAGCCTCTCCCGCCACGGCTTTTGCAAGAAGTGTTTTTCCTGTTCCCGGAGGTCCTACAAGCAGAGCACCTTTAGGTATTTTACCGCCAAGATGAGTATATCTCTTGGGCTCTTTAAGGAAGTGTACGATCTCTTCTATTTCTGTTTTGGCCTCACTCAGACCTGCAACATCTGAGAATGTTACTCGTACTTTGTTCTCTCTGTCAAACAGCTGGGCATTGCTCTTACCCACGTTGAAGATGCCTCCACCTCCACCTTTAGCTCCCGACATTCTACTCATCACGAATATCCAGAAGCCAATGAGAATGATGAGCGGTAGAGAAGAGAAGATGTATTGGAATATGGACGGTTTCGGATTGATATACTTGATCCTTGCATCCGGGAGTTTGTCTGCTTCTTTCAACTTCTGATAGTAGGCTTCAAAACTTCCTGCTCCGGGTACTTCCGTCGTAACATCGTTATTTGCCAATAGAGTCCTTTTGGCTCCTATGGAATCGTCATTACCGGCTTCTTCTTGCTTCGACTTGTGATACTTCTCCGCAGCTTCTCTTTTCAGAGTCCCCACGGCCTCTCCATTTTCAGTATAGACTGTTATGGACTCAAAGCTATTGCTATCCAGGTAAGACTGAAACTCGCTCCAGTCCATCTTGTTTTCGGGAGATGGGCTGATTAAGAACATTGTTCCCAGTACTATTAGAATAACTACATATATCCACCCAAAGCCGATACCCTTCATGGGGTTCCTACCCCTTGAAGAGTTCGGTCCTTGAGGTTTATTGCTGTTCATATTTCCGTTCATGCTGTTTTTGGTATTAGATAATTTGTCGGAGAAACTCTATTCTTCGCTTTTTATGTGCGTAATTTTAGCATCTGCCCAAAGTTGTTCCAGAGCATAATAGTTACGCAATTCGGGTACAAATATATGTACCATGACGGAAATATAGTCTATTGCGATCCACTCGCCACTACCACGATCACTCCAAGTCGGATTTTCTCCGGTCTCTTTTCTTACAATGGTTCTGACAGAGTCTTCAAGAGCCTCCACTTGCGTGTTGGTGTTACCATTGGCAATGACCATGTAATCGCAGATAGGATCATCTAAAACGGTCAGATCGAGAAGAACGATATCTTTACCCTTCTTCTCTTCAAGTCCTTTTATAGCCGCAAGGGCTATGTCTTTTGATTTTATCATTCAAATAAAGTGTATGTGTCTTACTGTTTACTTGGCGTTCGGTTTTTCCAATCCGTAACCTTTCTTCTTATCTTCTACTTTAAGAAGAAGACTCAAAAAGAATGCCAAAACACCAAAAGAGGCAAATACCATCATTGCAAACATAAAGTTCTTTGGTTCTCCTGCCTGAACATTGGGGTTGGTAGAGTCCAAAACCTTACCTACAAACGTTGGTACAAGCATCAGTCCGATGTTTTGAATAAAGAAAATAGCAGAGTATGCCGATCCTAATACCTTGTTGTCTATTAGCTTAGGTACGGAAGGCCATAGAGCGGCAGGTACAAGAGAGAATGCAAGACCAAGCAAAACTATTGCCATGATAGCCTCAACAAGGGCTCTTGTTGTTCCTCTGTCAAAATCGTAGAAAGCAAATATGGAGTGGCAGACAAACATCAAGAAAGATCCCATCATCAGCATGGTTGCTGCTTTACCCTTTTTATCGAGGAAAATACCCATTAGTGGCGTGATAAACACAGCGCCGAGAGGGAACAAGCTGAATATCTGTCCTGCTGTCTCGACACTCAGTCCGAGATTGCTTTGAAGCATATCCGAAGCAAACTTTTGGAATGGGAATATTGCTGAATAGAACAGAACGCAAAGCAGCGAAACAATCCAAAACATCTTGTTGAAAACGATATATTTGAGATCCTTGATGTGGAAAGCTTCATCCTCTTGTGCTTCCATGGATTTTTCTCCTTCTTGCTTGTCCAGCTTTTTGTCGAATACGCAGTAAACAAGATAAAGCAGGAATGCTATCATGAGAAGCGCTGTGCAGAAGATAACGGGTGCTTGCACACTTTCAAAAGTCTTGTTCAAGTATGGAGAGAGCCAGAATACGGCAAAAACACCAAGGCGGGCAATAGACATCTCCATCCCCATTGCCAAAGCCAGCTCTTTGCCTGTAAACCACTTCACGATGATGCGAGACACGGTAACGCCGGCCATTTCACATCCGGTGCCGAATATGGCAAATCCTACACAGGCAAGCTTAGCCGTTGCAGGAAATTCGGGCCAAAAAGAGTTGAAGAACTCATATCCGGGTCCTCCATTGATAAAGGTACCACTCAGGGCATAAACCTTTATGAGCGCACCGAGCACCATAAGCCCTCCGGAGAGACGAATAGTGAAGCGAATCCCCATAGAGTCCAAAATGATACCTGCAAATATGAGGAACAGCAGATAGACATTGATGAAAAATTCACTGCCGGCATACGTTCCGAACACGGAAGAAGACCAGCCTAACACTTCGGGGCGTTCCAATTCTGTCTTAATAGGGGAGAGAACATCCACAAACATGTAGGCAAAAAACATCGTGAAGGATACTGCGAGAAGCAGTCCCCATCTTACCCATACATTTTCTCTTAGGGTAGTGTGGTTAATTTGAGTTGTCATTTACTTAAAGTTAAATTTATAGGGTTATTCTATATAGCTTACAAATGTACAAAAAATAACGAGTGATGAGCGTTTGACCAATCCGGTTCTAATGTCTCTCGTTTTTATCTCAATTTTCCAATCATTCTATGTTTC
This sequence comes from Porphyromonas canoris, assembly GCF_000769115.1. Taxonomy (GTDB): domain Bacteria; phylum Bacteroidota; class Bacteroidia; order Bacteroidales; family Porphyromonadaceae; genus Porphyromonas_A; species Porphyromonas_A canoris. The sequence goes on from NZ_JQZV01000013.1 coordinate 772,632, forward strand.
CTGATTTCGGATTTATTCGATCGCTATTCGGCACCCAAATGGATACTCAAAACTCTTCGGATAAATATCCTAAAAAATACACCCTGTATCGTGTACATTTTACGCTCTTTTTTGTCAATAGAGACCCCTTTTTCAGAGCCTCATTTTTATATATTCCATCCCGAAAAATGCTCACTTTTTTCGCTCTCTCTATTTTGATCGGAGGGGTCGTTTTCAGAGTACGATCGAATTGTTAAATTGAGCCTGTTTTATTAACACAAATTTCGATAGCTGTTAAGCTAAAATGGTAAACGAGCATATTTTGTCGGCTTAACGTGTTTAATTTTTCAATGAACACGTTTAGTGATTTCATTAAACACGTTTACCGGATTCGATTAACGTGTTTAGAATTTTTNTATTTTGTCGGCTTAACGTGTTTAATTTTTCAATGAACACGTTTAGTGATTTCATTAAACACGTTTACCGGATTCGATTAACGTGTTTAGAATTTTTAGTTAATCGGTTGGTTATTAGTGCTTTATCTGTTTTGTGGTCGATTTTGCCGATTTTACCCGATTTTCCTCGTTGTGTTTTGTTTACATTTCTGCGGACTTATTTTGATCTTTATTAACTCGAATTTGGGGCTTCAATTCGATCACGAGGAAAAAGTTTTCAAATTCGCGATATTTTGTAATCATTTCATGGTGAGTTTGTTATCGGTGTTATCCTGAAATTTTTAGGAGATTTCCTGTTTTGACGACTTCATTTTTCGGGACCTTTTCGCTCTTCATTTTTATATAAAAATACCATCTCCAAAGCCTCTTTTTTATGTCGATTTTTACGTCTAAAAAAGACCGGTTTAATTCGATCATTTGCTCAGAATATTTGAGATACAGATTGGAGAAAAAAGCAGAGTTTGTAAGAGATTTAATACAAAAGAAATCTACAAATAATACAGAGATTTTATGTACTTTTGTGGAAGTGTAAAAACTATGAGACAAGTAATAGATTAACAGAATAAATATCATGCTTAGAACAGAGACTTGCGGAAGTCTGAGACTTCAAGATGCAGGAAAAGAGGTTACTCTTGCCGGTTGGGTACAGAGAGTACGTACTATGGGAGGGTTGGTTTTTGTCGATCTCAGAGACAGATATGGCATTACTCAGCTGACTCTCAATGGAGAAAGAGATAACAATCTAAAGGAACAGGCAGAGCATCTTGGGCGAGAGTTTGTGATACAGGCTCGTGGAGTAGTCATAGAACGTGTGTCTAAGAACAAAAACATCCCGACGGGGGAGATCGAGATAGATGTTAAGGAGATCAAGATACTGAACAAAGCAGCCACTCCACCCTTTACCATCGAAGATGATACAGACGGAGGAGACGATCTTCGGATGAAGTATCGCTATCTCGATCTAAGAAGAAACGCAGTGAGAAAGAACCTCGAACTTCGTCATAAAATGACTATCGAGGTGCGAAAATATATGGACTCGCTTAACTTCTTGGAGGTTGAGACCCCGGTACTTATCAAGTCCACTCCGGAAGGGGCAAGGGATTTTGTGGTGCCTTCACGTATGAACGAAGGAGAGTTTTATGCTCTGCCACAATCTCCACAGACATTCAAGCAGCTTCTTATGGTCAGTGGTTTCGACAGATATTTCCAGATCGTGAAGTGTTTTAGAGACGAAGACCTGCGTGCCGACAGACAGCCGGAGTTTACACAGATAGACTGTGAGATGAGCTTTGTAGAGCAGGAAGATATTCTTCAGACCTTTGAAGGGCTTTCCAAACATCTTTTCAAGAATATTCTCGGAGTAGAGCAGACAGAGAGCTATCCTCGTATGTCTTGGCACGATGCCATGAAATATTACGGCTCGGATAAGCCAGACATCCGCTTCGATATGAAGTTTGTAGAGCTGGATAACATCTTGAAAGGACACGGATTCAGCGTCTTTGACAATGCCGCATACATAGGAGGTATTTGTGTGGAAGGCAAAGCATCCATGACAAGAAAGGAGATAGACAGCCTGACAGACTATGTGAAGCGTCCGCAGGTTGGGGCTAAAGGTATGGTATATGCCCGTGTGGAAGCGGACGGATCCGTAAAGAGCAGCGTAGATAAGTTTTATACTCCGGAAGTGCTTCAGCAGCTGAAGAGGGAGATGAATGCCAAAGAGGGAGACTTGATCCTGATTTTGAGTGGAGATGATATCATGAAGACGAGAGAACAGCTTGGTGAACTTCGTCTTGAAGTGGCGCGTCGGATCGGACTCATGGACCCGAATAAGTATGCTTGTCTTTGGGTTGTGGACTTCCCTCTATTGGAGTGGGATGAAGATACCAAGAGGTTCTATGCTAAGCACCACCCGTTTACATCTCCAAAACCGGAAGATATATCTCTTCTCGATTCCGATCCGGGCGCTGTTCGTGCAAATGCTTACGACATGGTCATAAACGGAGTAGAAGTGGGTGGCGGTTCTATAAGAATATACGACTCCGAGCTTCAGAAAAAGATGTTCAAAGTGCTTGGCTTCTCGGATGAGCAGGCTCAATATCAATTCGGTTTCCTTATCAATGCCTTCAAATATGGGGCTCCTCCTCACGGCGGTATAGCATACGGATTGGATAGATGGGTTTCTATCTTTGCCGGTCTTGGCAGTATAAGAGACTGTATCGCATTCCCTAAAAATAACTCAGGAAGAGATGTCATGATAGATGCTCCTTCGATCATAGATAATGCACAGCTGGAAGAGCTTTGTTTGCAGGTCTGTATTCCTCAGAAGAAGTAATAAAAGATTCGGATGATTGTTACTGTTCAAGATGTTTGTCGTGCCATAGAGGGGGTTTTTCCACTCCCTTTGCAGGAGTCTTACGACAATAGCGGACTGCAGGTGGGCATCCCTTCTGATCGGGTGACGGGCGTACTTCTGACCCTTGATGTTACGGAGCAGGTGGTGGAAGAGGCTATAAAGAAAGGATATAACTTTATTTTGGCGCATCATCCTCTTCTGTTCAGAGGGCTGAAGAGGATTACCGGAGCCACGTACGAGGAACGAGCCGTCGTACTTGCTTTACGAAATGGTATAGCAATCTATGCAGCCCACACGAACTTGGACAATCATCCCGACGGGCTTAACCACTATTGGGCGAAAGAGTTGGGGCTCGTAAATCTTCGTCCCGTTCTTCCTATGGAGGGGCAGTACTGTAAAGTGCAGGTTTATGTGCCGCAGTCTCATGCTCAAAAAGTTCGTGAAGCTATGGCAGAGTCCGGTTGGGGGAAGCAGGGGTTGTATGATGTCTGCAGCTTTACCCATACAGGAGAAGGACGTTTTAGAGCACTTGATGGAGCGAATCCGTTCTGTGGTTCTCCGGGGGAGATTCACACCGAGCCGGAAGAGGCAATATCTACGGTGGTACCACGAATATTTCTGCATGAAGGAGTAAAAAGAATAAAGGCGGTGCACCCTTATGAGGAGGTTGCTATGGATATCTTGCCTCTTGAGACATCTTTTTCTTCTTATGGAGCAGGTATCGTGGGAGATTTTCCCGAAGAAATGCCCCTTGAAGAGGTTTGGAATTTGCTGAAAAGCAGTAATGAGAACATAAAGCAGATAGCTCATTCCCATCCGATTAAGACAAAGATTCGGAAGGTTGCGCTTTGTGGAGGTAGCGGTGCATTCCTGTTAAAGCACGCCATACGTGCCAATGCTGATATTTTTATCACCGGAGAGGCAAAATATAACGATTATCTGGACGCAAAAGAGAGCATCGTCTTGGCAACGATAGGGCATTATGAATCCGAAATGATTGCATTGAAATGCTTTAAGGAGGTAATATCACAGAAATTCAGTAACTTTGCACTCTGTTTCTCAGAAAGAAATCAAAATCCGATTCACTATATACATTAGTAATATATACATGGCCAAGAAAAAAGTAGAACAAGAGATAAGCATCGAGGAGAAACTGAAGGTGCTTTATGATCTTCAGGACGTAATGTCTGAGGTTGACCGTATTCGTATTCTTCGCGGAGAGCTTCCGATAGAAGTTCAAGAGCTTGAAGATGAAATCGCAGGCCTTCAAACCAGACAGTCTAAGTGCGAGGCAGACATTGCAGAGATTAAGAAAATCATTGCTGACAGAAAGGTGCGGATCAAAGAAGCACAGACAGCGATTGAAAAATATACTGCTCAGTTGGACTCTGTTCGGAACAATCGAGAATATGAGAGCTTAACCAAAGAGATTGAGTATCAGTCTCTTGAGATTCAGTTCTTGGAAAAGAAGATTGGAGAAGATGAAGGTGTGATCAAGCATATCAAGTCGGTCTTGGAAGAGATCATGGAGGTTGTTTCTGAACGAAGCAAAGATCTTGAAGAAAAGAAAGGCTTGTTGGATGAGATAGTCTCGGAAACCAAAGTGGAAGAAGAGAAACTTAGAGAGAAGGCATCCAAGTTGGAGACAAAGTTGGATGAGAGACTTTCCAAAGCATTCAAGCGTATCCGCAAATCTGCCAGAAACGGATTGGCTGTATCAACAGTAGATAGAGAGTCCTGTTCGGGTTGCTTTAACAAGATTCCTCCTCAAAAACAGCTTGAGATTAAGACTCGAAAGAAAGTTGTGGTTTGCGAGTACTGCGGGCGCATCTTGGTAGATAAGAATCTTGGAGAAGAGAAGTAAGGTTTTCTCTTTGTGATACTCTTTACTTGATTTTTCCTCACTTCTCGAAGGGGAGAGGGAAGATTGGCTTTTAGATTGTAATTATTGTCGTTTATATTCCTGCAGGTCTTACTATGCAAATAGATCTGAAATCGTATGTTATGGAGCGCACTTCCGATATTTTACCGGAAGGTGCTACCATAGTTGTTGGTCTTAGTGGTGGTTTGGACTCCATGGTTCTAACCCACTTATTGAATGCGGCCGGTTACAATCTTATTATAGCCAATTGTAATTTTCAGCTTAGAGGCAAAGAGTCGGAACGAGATGCAGCTTTTGTGCGTGATGTCTGCGCAGAACGTTGGTCTAATCACCGTTTTTTCTACATGGTGTTTAATACACAAAAGGTAGCAAAAGAGAAAGGTATTTCCATCGAAATGGCTGCCCGGGATCTCCGCCATGCGTGGCTGAAAGAACTAAAAGAGACCTATGGGGCAGAAGCGATAGCCCTTGGACATCATCACACTGACCAAGTAGAGACGATCCTTCTAAATCTGATTAGAGGAACAGGAATCAGAGGTCTTTTGGGAATGGAAGAGTGGAGATCTCCTATTTTGCGTCCTCTTTTGGGAATAAAAAAAGAGCAGTTGAGAGCGTATGCGAAGCTTCATTCCATACCATCCATAGAAGATTCTTCTAATCATCAGCCTATCTACAAGAGAAATAAGGTCAGACTGGAGCTGTTACCCTTGCTTAAAGAGTTTAATCCATCGATAGAAGACACGTTATTCAAGAGTGTAGATTACTGGAAGGAAGAGCATCTTGCTTTTCAGAAGTCCTATTTGGATTTTGCAAAGGTTGCAATTACACGCTTCGGGCAGAGGTTAGATATGCACAAACTTGTGATAAGCACTTCTCCTGCTGCCTTTTTACATGAGTATCTTTCGGACTATAATTTTTCATCTGAAGTTATCGCGGATATTTTAAGAGAGCCTATGCTTTCGGGACGTCGTTTTTTCAATAGAGACTTGTCTTATGAGGCCGAACTCTTTAGAGGCGCGCTCTATCTCTCTCCTGCCAATGCGGAAAGAGAGTTTAAGATAACAATACCCAAAGTCAATGGCTCTTGGCACGTAGGAAAAGGTACTATTGCTGCTTCGTTTCTCGATGTCGAGGAAGTCGGAGCATACGATAAAGGATGTTTATATCTGGATGCGGATACAATTCCGGAGACACTCGTTCTCCGTACCGTAGATACCAAAGACTCTTTTTCTCCCATGGGGATGAGGGGACGAAAGGAAGCAACGGACTTTCTTAAAGATCATGGAGTACCCAATATTTTCAGACCCAATTATTTGGTAATAGAAGCTGTGGGAGAGGTATTGGGAGTTTTGCCCTTTAGAGTCGCAGATTCCGTCAAGATCCGTCCTAATACACGGAAAGTTTTCTGCCTCAAATGGGAACATCCTTGTCATTCCGATAGATAATAAGAGGTTTTTAATTGATTCCGATCCTCGTATCCACCTCTGAATATTGTATAAGTCGCATTTTTAATCTACCTTTGCGCAGAACAAAATTCCTTAGAGCTTCTTTCCGAATAACCTTTTATCTTCTAAATTCCTGTTTTAAGGACTGAAAGTTGGAAAGATTCTCTGTTTTGTTTTTATCTTATTTGGTCTTTTTCCGGACCGAGTGTTTTCTTTTCATTTTTAGTTTTGTACGTTTTCCTTTGTATCTAAGGAAATCCGATTAGAAGTTCATACATCAAATTACTATAAACCGATACTCTTCATTCTTTTGCGGATGGAGATGAGATTAAAATAAGTATGTCACAGAATTACAATATTTCTCAACTTGAGAAAATGTCGCCGGAGCAGTTGCAAGAGGTGGCAAAGTCCATGGATATTCCCAATGCGGAGAGTGCCACTCAGCAGAATCTTATATACTCCATATTAGACAAGCAAGCCGTAATGATGGCGGCGAAATTGCAGGGGAAAGATTCGGCAAAACAGCCCAACGGAGCCGGAAATACGGCTCAAGCCAAGCGCAAAAGAGGGCGTCCCAAGAAGGAAGAACAGCAAGCCGAAGCGGCGGAAGAAAGAAAAGAGAAGCCTTCTGCTCAGACCCCGGAGGGAGCAAAAGATCCTGTGGGAGGAGCATCTGCAAAGAAGGCGGAAGAGGGCAAGTCTCAGAAGTCTCACATCAAGCTCGTACCCTCTCAAAAGGGAAAAAAGGAGCAGGAGCAACCCGTATCTTCTGCTACTCCGTCAACCGATAATAACGCAGCAACAAGAGAGATTTCCAAGAATATCAGGCTGGTTCCTCGTGCGGAAGAAAACAGACAGCCAACCTCGGAGGAAGTAAAATCTCTGCCTGCGAGACCGGACTCACATATCAAGATTGTATCTCCATCCGGCTCTCCAAAGAAGATTTCCGAGCCATCGCAGGAGAACGGAGTGCAGAAGAATCTCCTTTCGGAGCACCCGGAAGAATCATCAAGAGAGGAGGAGGTAAAGCCGGCGGAGGCATCGCAGGGAGCTTTTGTGTTCAAAAATCCGAAAGCCAACAACTCTCTGCTTGGAGAGATGATGCCTCTCATCTCTACTCCCAACCCGCAGAAGAAGCAGCAGGAGAACAAGAAGAAACAGCAGAATGGCCAATCGGCGGGCGCACCTCTGAATGGGGCGAATGCCGAAGCAAAGGATCACAAAGCCGTTCAGTCCGTGGCGAAAGGTGTAAAAGCCACTCCCATGGTTCTTCCTGCCCCTCATCAGCAGTCCGGCAAGAAGAGCGCTCTGCTCACGGATGCCTACTACGACTTTGGCGAGGCGCTCGTCATGAGCGGTGTTTTGGAAGTGATGAGTGAGGGCTTCGGCTTCATACGCTCGGCGGACTACAACTATCTCTCTTCTCCCGATGACGTCTACGTTTCTCCTCAGCAGGTCAAGTATTACGGATTGAAGTCGGGCGACGTCATCGAAGGCGTCGTAAAAGCACCGAAAGATGGCGACAAGTTTTTCCCTCTTGCCACGGTCAAGGGCATCAACGGCTGCGACCCGTTGAAGGTGAGAGACCGCGTTCCGTTCGACCACCTGGTGCCACTTTTCCCGACGGAGAAGTTCAACCTGGAAGCACCCAAGTCCCCAAAAGTTTTCGACAAGATCGGCACGCGCATCGTAGACCTGTTCTCTCCCATCGGTAAGGGTCAGCGAGGCTTGATCGTGGCTCAGCCAAAGACCGGTAAGACGATGCTGCTCAAAGATATAGCCAATGCCATTGCGTACAATCACCCTGAGGTCTACATGATTGTGCTGCTCATAGACGAGCGTCCCGAAGAGGTAACGGACATGCAGAGGAGCGTCAATGCGGAGGTGATTGCTTCCACATTCGATGAGCCGGCAGACCAGCACGTCAAGATTGCGGAGATTGTCCTGAACAAAGCGAAGCGACTCGTGGAGTGCGGGCACGACGTGGTCATTCTTCTCGACTCCATCACCCGTCTGGCACGTGCTTACAACACCGTTCAGCCCGCATCCGGAAAGGTCTTGACCGGTGGGGTGGAAGCGAATGCGCTCCAGAAGCCCAAAAGATTTTTCGGTGCCGCGCGCAATATCGAAGGGGGAGGGAGTCTCACCATTTTGGCTACGGCACTCACCGAGACCGGCTCCAAGATGGACGAAGTGATCTTCGAGGAATTCAAGGGAACGGGCAACATGGAGCTTCAGCTCGACAGGCGTCTTGCCAACAAGCGCATCTTCCCGGCGGTGGACATCTTGGCGTCCAGCACAAGGCGCGACGACCTGCTCCAGGACGACCTCACGCTCAACAGAATGAGAATCATCCGCCGCATGGTCGGGGAGATGAACTCCATAGAGGCGATGGAGCAGATAAAGAGCAACATGGAGCTGACGTTGGACAACAGGAGCTTCCTCGAAAACATGAACGATTAGTCTGCAATATGATCCGCCGATGTCCCGAATCTTCGTTTCGGGCATCCGCCAACGAACAAAAAGTTCCCGGTGCCGCATCTGTTGGCGCCGGGAACTTTTTCATTTCTCCCAGCTCTGTCCTGTGTCGCCACAAGCCGGACGGGGATGCTTTTTCTGCTTTTTGATCTTAAAAGTCGCCCTCTCCGAAAACAGCTTTAATACTCAGGCATTTAGCCGCTTTCGGGAAGCATGAAAAATTCCTTACCTACGAAAATATTTTTTCTTACCTACGGAAATTTTTTTTCTTACCTACGGAAATTTTTTTTCTTACCTACGAAAATTTTTTTTCTTACCTACGAAAATATTTTTTCTTACCTACGGAAATTTTTTTTCTTACCTACGAAAATATTTTTTCTTACCTACGGAAATTTTTTTTCTTACCTACGGAAATTTTTTTTCTTGGCCACGGAAATTTTTTTTCTTGGCCACGGAATTTTTTTTTCTTGGCCACAGAAATTTTTTTTCTTGGCCACGGAAATTTTTTTTCTTGGCCACGGAAATTTTTTTCTATGCCCATGAAAATTTTTTTCTATGCCCATAGAAATTTTTGCTCTTCCGAACGGAAGGTTTTTTCTGTGTCTATAAGTATTGGGAGGTCTCCGAAAAAAGATTTTTGGGGCTTGTCGCAAGCTCTTTCGGAAGAGGGTAAGGAGCCGGGAAAGAGGGTAGAAGAGAGAGGATTACAGCTCCACGACGGTGATGCCTGCTCCTCCTCTGTCGGCGTGTTCGTCCCGGTACGACTTGACGAGATGTGAGGAGGCGCAAAAGCTTCGTACCATCTCTCTTAATGCCCCGGTGCCCGTGCCATGAAGGATGCGGACGGGCGAGATGTTTATCTTATACGCGTCGTCTATGTAGTACGCCAGCGCTTCCATGGCTTCGTTGGCTCTCATGCCTCTCAAGTCTATCTGAGGTTTGAAGTGGAGCCTGCTCTCGGAGCCGGATTCAAGGACGATCTTCGAGGTGCTTTTCTGTACTTTCGTGGGCGATTTTAGGGAGGGCTTGAGCCGGCTCACCGGCACTTCCATAGAGATCTGCCCTAAACGAATGCGCGCTTTTTTGCCTTTTATCTCCAGGACTTCTCCCACTTCTGCCGCACCTTCTACGGCTACGCTGTCTCCGGGCTTGAAGGTCGGGGCAGGGGAGGATGCCTTCTCGGAAGATCGGCTCTTGGTCTCCAGGCGGCGGTGCTGCTCGGAGAGATTTTGTCGCAGCTCCTTGGTTACGGACTTGTCCGCGCCGGACTCCCGGATCTCCCGGATGGTCTTCTCGATCTCGGAGTTGGCGCCTTTTATGATTGCTGCCGCCTGCTTTTCTGCTTCTTTGATCAGCTGTGTCTGTTTGAGCTTGAGCTTTTCGTTCCGCTCTTCCCATTTTCTTTTTTCCTGCTCCAGCTCGCTCAGCTTTGTCTTGAGGTCGGCTCTTCTCTCTTCCCAGTACTTTTTGTCCCTCATGATGCTCTGAAGATACTGGTCTTGCATGATGAACTCTTCGCCCACCTTCTCGGAAGCACGGCCGAGTATCTCCTGCGGCAGACCTATCTTCCTGGAGATCTCTATCGCAAAGGAGCTTCCCGGCTGACCGATGGAGAGCTTGAAAAGAGGTTCTATCTTGTGCCGGTCGAAAAGCATGGCTCCGTTGACGGCACTCTCTTGAGTCTCACAGAAGTCTTTGATGTTGGTGTAATGGGTGGTGATCACGCCGAAGCATTTTTTCTCTATGAAGCATTCCAGCAGAGACTCCGCAATGGCTCCACCGATGACGGGCTCCGTGCCGGAACCAAACTCGTCGATAAGCAGCAGCGAGTGAGACCCCGCATGAAGGATGAAGTGCTTCATGTTGGAGAGGTGAGAGGAGTACGTGCTGAGGTCGTTCTCCAAACTTTGCTGGTCTCCGATGTCGAGAAAGATGTTGTTGAAGATGCCGGCATGGCTCTCTTCGGACATCGGCACGGGCAGACCGCACTGCAGCATATATTGCAGGAGCCCGACACTCTTCAGACAGACGGACTTGCCTCCGGCGTTGGGACCGGAAATGACCAGTATGCGCTCCCTCTTGGTCAGCCTTATGTCCAGAGGCACAATGCTTTTCCCTTCCTGCTTGAGGTGATGCTCCAGGTAAGGATGGCGGGCTTCCTTCCACTGAAGCCCCGGAGAGGCAGAAAGATGAAGAGGAACGATCGCATGGTACTTGCTGCCCCACTTCGCTTTGGCAGTGACGAAGTCCAACACTCCGAGAGCAAGCGAGTTGCTTTTGATTTCGGGAAGATGCTCGCGAACGAGTGCCGTGAACTCCTTCAGTATGCGCACGATCTCTCTCTTCTCTTCGCTCCTTTTTTCTCTAAGCTTATTATTCGCCTCGACAACGGCTTCCGGCTCTATGAAGAGCGTCTTACCCGTGGCGGACTCGTCGTGCAGTATCCCTCGAACCATTCTTTTGGCATGAGGTATCACGGGAAGAACAAGTCTGCCATCCCTCATCGTAACGCTGTGATCTTTGTCTACCCAGCCTTCGGCATGTGCTTGGGCGAGGATGGACTGGATCGTCTTCCCAATGCCGACTTCCATTCTTGCCATCTCCCTCCGAATGTCTCGAAGAAGCGGAGAAGCACTGTCCGAAACATTGCCCTCATCGTCCAGAATCACGGAAAGTCTTTTGGAGACATTCCTTACAGGTACGATTTGAGAGGCTACTTCTCTGAGATTGTCGATACAAATCGGAGAATCTTCGCCCTCTTGCTTGGAATACTGCTCAAAGTAGCGTTGCACCTCTTCGGAAGCAGACAGAAGCTCTCTCAACGAAATGCACTTCTCTATGGGCAGATACGTTCCTTCGGGGCGAATGGCAGAAATAGCTTCTTTAATATCCCCATATCTTGTGGAGGGGAAAGCACTGCCGGAAGATGCGGTAAGCGTCTGCATCTCTCTTACCAGGGAGAGCTGATGGGAAATCTCCTTGAAGTCGGTCGAGAACTTGATGCTTTCCGCAAGATGTCTGCTGACTTCATTGCCGCATCTCTCCAAAATCTCTTCCCGAGTCTTAACAAAACCAAGCTTCTCCTCCACATCCGATGGATATAAAGGAGAAGCTGTTCTAAAGCTCTGTTTGTAGTGTCTTCTTCTGCTGCCGGGCTTTTGATTTTCTGTCATCTATCTAAAGAAAAACTTGATGATGTCATTGATATTCGCATAGAGCATAAGACCAAAGAGGAGTACTAATCCAAAGATCTGAGCTCTTTCGAGAACCTTGATGCTGGGGGTCTTTCTTGTTATGATCTCATACAATAAGAATACGATGTGCCCCCCATCCAAAGCAGGAATGGGCAGAATATTCATCACCGCCAATATGATCGAGATCAGAGCGGTTAAGCTCCAAAAATTCATCCAGTTGAAAGATTCCGGGAATAGGCTGCCTATACTTCCAAGCCCTCCTATTTGGGAAGCTCCTTCCTTGGTAAACAAGTATTTCAAAGAAGAGGCATAAGAAGACAAAGTCGTGTACATCTTTTTAAGCCCCACAGGAACGGATTCGAGCAGGGAGTAGGAGATATGGATAGTTGGGCGGACAAGAGATACACCCAACTTGTTTTCACTGTTCACCATTGCCGATATGGAAATTTTTTCTCCATTCCGATCAACAAGCAGCTCTACCGAGTCTCCTCTATGGGCTTCCATTGCCGATACAAATCCTTGCAGATCCTTGGTTGCTCCATTTACCTCCAAAATCTTATCTCCACTCTTCAAATCAGCTTTGGATGCTTCGGAGTCGGGGATCACATTCTCGATGATGGCAGGCAGGGAGAGGGTAGAGAATGGTTTGTTGGAAGCGATGACTGCCTGCATGAGATCAACAGGGATTTCGATGTCTTGCTTTACGCCGTCTCTATCTACCGTTAAAACCTTACCGTCAACGATCTTTCTTAGCAGGGTATTATCGTAGTATTCCAGTTGAGTGCCATCCACAGCAAGAAGCATATCCCCATCCTTTAGTCCCATATCGTGTCCTACACTACTGTAAGCGATATTATGACCGACAGATGACATCGGGAGCAGGTCATCTCCATAGTTAAATGCCAAGCCTGTGTATATGACAACAGCCAATATGATATTGAATATTACTCCTCCTGCCATAACAAGTAATCTTTGCCAAGCTGGTTTGGATCTGAATTCCCATGGCTCTGCCGGTTTGGAAAGTTGTTCCGTATCCATGCTTTCATCCACCATGCCTGCAATCTTACAGTAACCTCCAAGAGGAAGCCAACCAATACCAAACTCTGTATCAGAGCCCTTGGGCTTGTACTTAAAGAGAGAGAATCCCCAGTCGAAGAAGAGATAAAACTTATCGACACGTATCTTAAAGAGACGTGCAAAAAGATAATGACCTAACTCGTGTACGAATATGAGTATGGAAAAAGATAGGATGAGCTGGAGAGCTTTGATTAAGAAAGGAGACATATATGAAAGTCTAAAAAATCAATTTTAATGTTTTAACCACAAAGATGCACTATGCCTTACATCTTTGTTGAGAGAGATGAGATCGTCCAAAGAAAGAGGGTTTGCACAGTTGGATGAGTATTTGTTCAGCATCGTCTCTATCAGATGAGATATATCCATAAATCCGATCTCGTGATTGAGAAAACGCTCTACGGCAATCTCATTGGCCGCATTCAAAATACACGGAGCAACACCTCCGGCTTCTATACTGCGATAGGCAAGAGAAAGATTTGGAAAATCTTCTGTGCGAGGAGCCTCAAAAGAGAGAGAACTCATAGCCTGAATGGAGGGTGCTTGAACGCCTGTTGGCTTTCTGTAAGGGAAAGAGAGAGCATAAGCGATCGGAACTCTCATGTCCGGTAGTCCTAATTGAGCCTTCAAGCTACCATCTTCAAATGCAACCATCGAGTGTATGATGCTTTGGCGATGGATGAATACTTCTATATCAGAAGGATTAACATCAAAGAGCCATCGAGCTTCTATCATCTCAAATCCCTTATTCATAAGAGAAGCCGAGTCGATAGTTACTTTATTCCCCATCTTCCAGTTTGGATGTTTAAGAGCCTGTTCCGGTCTGACATTTTTAAGTTCCGAAGCCGGAATATCTATGAAAGGGCCTCCGGATGCGGTAAGAATCAGTTTTGAGATCTTATTGCAACTCTCTCCCACCAAGCATTGAAAGATCGCAGAATGTTCAGAATCCACAGGAATGATACACGCATTGTATTGGCTTGCCATGGCAGTGATCATCTCTCCTGCTACCACGAGAGTTTCCTTATTGGCTAATGCAATTGTCCTTCCTGCTTTTATTGCAGCTATTGTCGGTTCCAGTCCTGCAAACCCAACCATTGCGGTAAGAACAATATCAGCCTCTTGAGATGCAGCCACGCCGGTAATAGAATCCTTGCCTGTCCATACATGGATAGGAAGATCCTTCAAAGCGTCTTTCACCTCTAAGTAGCAGGATTCGTCTGCAATTACGACCACTGCAGGAGAAAATGCTCTTGCTTGAGAGATAAGCAGATCACTATTTCTGTTAGCAACAAGAGCATAGACCTCAAAAAGATCCGGATGACGATTGATAATGTCTAAGGCTTGTGTCCCGATGGATCCGGTACTTCCAAGTATGGTTATGGATCTTTTCCGTTGATTTCCTTGTGTCATTATCTATCGTTAAAGATCTTCAAGCCGGACGCTGATATTACATAGTCCATCTTGATATCGTGTTCTTCTGTGGGGATTTCCGGCAATATTTGGCAATTGAATGCGTAACCGACCTTCACGGTTGAAGGGTGCGCATTCAGAAAGCGGTCATAAAAACCTTTGCCTCTGCCCAGCCTCGCTCCTTTGTGATCAAATGCCATTCCGGGAACGATAACTACTTCAACCTCTTTGCATACACGATCTTCTACCTCTCCGATAGGTTCTCGAATACCATATTCGGATATATCAAAGAAGTCTCCTCCCGGTTTCCCCACAGGATAGAAGTGAATGTGCTCACCTTCCACACGAGGCAGACTCACCTTGAAATCTTTTGTAGTTAGAGTATGGATCAGGTCTCCTGTTTCAATCTCACCGGTCATAGAGAAAAACAGTGCCACGCTTGCTTTGGGAAAGTTTTGTTCCAAAAAGTTTACCAAAATCGTTGCAGCTTCTCCTGCTTCCTGGATTTGCTGAGTTCGAGTTAGAGATTTTATTTTCTGCTTTACTTGTTGCCGTATTTCTTTTTTTGTCATAGCATTATTGCTCTATTGGTGTTTCGGCACTTTCGTCCTCTTCATCAGTGGTCGGAATACTTACTGTATAGAACAAGTACCTGTTATGGGAAGAAGGTTTATAGCCTTCTAAGTGTAGAGGAGAGGTAAATCCTTCTTTCACGAGTTTCTGTGCCTCCAAGATATCCCAGTCATTTAAGGCAAGAAGTTTTATACGTTCCCCTTCATCGTATGCAAAGAAAAGAATTTGCGAGAAAATAGCTTCCAGAATAAGCTCTCTGGATTTGAAAATCAGATAATTCTTGGGTGTTACTCCCTTTCTTGCTGCAAATCTTGAAAAATCATATAGAAGAGATTGAGATTTAAGATAGGGAAGAGCTTTCTCTATTCCCTCCAAACTCTTGAACAGTTCTCTTCTTGCATCCACATATCTGAAAGCATACTCCGATATCAATCCTTGTTTCATCACTGTCGAATAGTAGGAAGTGATGCCCATAGTATCTTGTGCCACAAATATATCCGGAATGATACCTCCACCTCCGTACACTTCTCTTCCTCCGGCGGTATGGTAGAGGAGAGACTTATCCGAGTGTATGCTATCCTTGACAAACCACTCTCCACTCATGCTACGCTTTATGAGGTCTTCCCCATACTGGGCAGATTGTCCCAGCTTGTACTCTTTCTGAATACTTCTACCGCTTGGGGTGTAGTATCTGGCGACGGTCAGGTGTATTGCCGAACCATCTGAAAAGAAGAATGGTTGCTGGATGACTCCTTTCCCGAAACTTCTTCGTCCTATCAATATAGCTCTATCATTGTCTTGTAATGCGCCGGCCAACAGTTCGGACGAAGACGCAGAGAATTGGCTGATAAGGATATACACGGGCAGATCTTGAAAAGATCCTGTCCCGTCCGAAATGTAGTCTTTTCGGGGGTGTGCTCTACCTTCTGTATAGGTAACGAGCTTTTTAGGAGGAAGAAAATCGTTTGCAATGAAGAGTGCTCCCTGTACGAGTCCTCCCGAATTGTCTCTCAAGTCCAGTATCAACGCTTTAGCACCATCTTTCATGAGAGATACCGCCGCTTTTTGAAACTCCGATATGGTCGTCTGCCCGAAGCTCTTTATGTTGATGTATCCGATGCTGTCAGACAAAAGAAGAGCCGGAGAGACCAAAGGAACGGGTATCTGTCCTCTTTTTATATTGAAGCTGTAATTCTTCTTTTCTGATGGTCTGTGCACAGACAATCTTACAGCAGAGTCTTTAGGACCTTTAAGCAGTCCCATGATACTATCTTGGGAAACTTCTTTTCCGGTAATGCTTATAGAATCGACTGCTATAATTCTGTCTCCGGCTTTTATCCCTACGATATCCGAAGGCCCGTTAGGTACGGTTTGAAGAACAACTACTGTGTCTATAAGCTTGTTAAATGAAACACCAATGCCGAAGATATGACCGGAAAGCCTTCCCGCCTCTTGCTCATAATCTTCTTTGGTAAAATAGCTTGAGTGAGGATCAAGCTCGGAAAATATGGTCGGGACGATGTTCTGAGCGATAGAGTCTATGGAGACTTCATCCACATAGTTGTCTTTTATTAGTTGCAGAGCCTTCTCTACCTTCTTTATCCCTGCGGCTTTTGAAGAGTTACCGTAGGATATAAAGTGGTAAGTGACGGATCTTGATCCGATAAATATACCGACTCCGAATACTACAACCAGAATAAGTATCTTGGAGAACGGGGAGAGACTTTTATTCTTCATGGTTTTGTTCAAACTGAGAAATATCCAAAAACAATACTTCTACTCCGGCACGTCTCAGCAGATCTTCTCCATCTGTAAGCCTGTATGGGCGTCCGAATACTACTCTTTTGACACCACTTTGTATGATCAGTTTCGCGCATTCCAGGCATGGCGAGTCCGTTACATAGACTGTCGCTCCCTTACTACTGTTAGATGAGCCGGCAACTTTTGTTATGGCATTTGCTTCTGCATGGAGTACGTATGGTTTCGTAACCCCATCATCGTCTTCGCAGATATTTTCAAATCCGGAAGGTGTCCCGTTATAACCATCGGATATAATCATCTGGTCTTTGACCACAAGACAGCCCACTTGTCTGCGCTTGCAGTATGAGTTTTCCGACCAGATAAGAGCCATTCGGAGATATCTCAAGTCCAATTCCCGTTGCTTATCCATGTTGGTGATGCGTTGTGTGAGATACTTTGTATATCGTTATGAAGTTACATCTTTTCCGGAACTTCTATTCCCAGAAGATCCAAAGCTCTGCGGAGTGTTTCGGAAGTAATGTAAGAGAGTTTTACACGCAATCTCTTGACCTCTTCATTCGGAGCATTCAGAATGGAATGGTCATGATAAAACTGGTTGTACTCCCTTGCAAGATCGTATGTGAAGTTTGCTATCAGTGCCGGACTCAGCTCCTTGCCTGCTGCATCGACTATCTCAGGATACTGCGCAAGTCTTAGTACCAGTGTCTTTTCCTTATCGGAAAGTTCGTATTCGCTATCGGCTTTGGTATAAACTCCCTTAAAGTCTATCCCCTGTGCTTCTGCATTGCGTACGATGCTTCTGATACGTGCATAGGTATATTGCAGGAAAGGTCCCGTGTTGCCGTTAAAGTCTATCGACTCGTTGGTATCATACAGCAGAGTCTTTCTGGGGTCCACCTTCAGCAAGAAGTATTTAAGAGCACCAAGCCCCACCTTTCTTGCAACTTCCAAAGCCTCTTCTTCGGTAAGCTCTTTCACCTTGCCAAGCTCTTTGGACGTGTTATAGGCTGTCTGTATCACTTCATCCATAAGATCGTCAGCATCTACCACCGTGCCTTCACGGCTCTTCATCTTTCCTTCCGGAAGCTCTACCATGCCGTAAGAGAAGTGGACGAGATCTTTACCGAACTTAAATCCAAGAGCATCCAGTAGTAGCGAGAGGACTTGGAAGTGGTAGTTCTGTTCGTTCCCTACTACGTATATCATCTTATCTATGGAGAAGTCGTTGAATCTCATCTTCGCTGTTCCGATATCCTGTGTCATATATACAGAAGTCCCGTCAGCCCGCAGCAGGATTTTTTGATCCAGACCTTTGTCTGTGAGATCTGCCCAAACCGATCCGTCTTCGTGTCTGCAGAAGATGCCTTCATCCAATCCTCTCAACACCTCTTCCTTACCTACGAGATAGGTGTCGCTCTCATAGTAAATCTTATCAAAGTCGACCCCCAATCGTTTATAAGTAACATCGAAGCCATCGTAAACCCATTGGTTCATCATTCCCCAAAGTTCCAATGTCTCTTTATCACCGGCTTCCCACTTGCGAAGCATTTCTCTTGCTTGCTGCATCAAGGGAAGATTATCTATGTTTTCGGGAGTACGCTCATTTTCGGGTAAGGTATTGGTCTCTTCTTTGAGCTTGGTGTTGAAGAGGACATAATATTTCCCTATCAAGTGATCTCCTTTCAGTCCGCTCTGTTCAGGCGTTTCTCCATTACCCCAAAGCTTCCATGCAAGCATCGACTTACAGATATGTATTCCTCTGTCATTAACGATGTTGGTCTTCACTACACGGTTTCCGTTTGCCGAAAGGATCTTACAGAGACTATACCCCAAAAGGTTGTTTCTGATGTGTCCGAGGTGAAGAGGTTTATTGGTATTTGGGGAAGAGTATTCGACCATCACCAACGGAGACTTTTCTGTCTCTGTCTTGTGCCCGTAGTTGTCCGAAGAAGAGATGTGGTTGGTCTCTTGGATGAATGCTTCATCCGTGAGAGAAAGGTTCAGAAAGCCTTTTACCACGTTGTAGCTCTTTACTAAGCCGCTCTCTTGAAGAAGCATCTCTGCTATTTCTTGTGCGACATGTTCCGGATTTTTCTTCTGAGAATATTTCAGATATGGGAAGACAACCAAAGTATAGTCCCCTTCAAACTCCTTTTTTGTTCTCGAAATCTGTGCCGTTGGCACGCTATCTCCGTATAGTTTTTGAAGGATCGCTCCAATCGTGTTGGTTAGTTGGTCTTGTATGTGCATTGTCGTGTCTGATTAGTGATAATCTATATCTTTTGTACGTGAATATATGATACCATATTTATTATTACGCAAAGATACGGAATTTTGGATGTTCTGAATAAATAGAGGCATGACTTTTCTAAAAAAAATCTATGCTTGAAATCCCGTTGCGAAGAGGAAAAAGAGAGGGGCTTGGAGAACTTTTATATAAAAATGGAAGGGCTGTTTGCCGTTGGCTGGAGGCATCTGTTTTGACGTTTTTGAGCCGACCTCTTTTTGTGTGAAATGGTAACTGATTTGTAATCAATTCTATGCGAAAAATCTTGAATTTGGAAAAAATTTTTTCTCAGTCCATTTCATGGGGCTTTTTCGCGTTAATTGGTGTGAATTTTAACGCCTATATCTGCAAATAAATCCTAATGCAATTTTGAGCCAAAAAGTAGCAGAAAAGAGGAAGAAATAGCTAAAACACTAATAACCAAATAAGTAAGTAAAAATTCTAAACACTTTAACTGAATCCGGTAAACGTATTAAATGAAATCGGTAAACGTGTTCATTGAAAAATTAAACACGTTAAGCCGAAAGAATATGCTCGTTTAGCGTTTTGGATGAACAGGTATCGGAATTTGTGTTAATAAAATAGGGCGAATTTAACAATTCTGCCGTGCTCTGAAAACGACCCCTCCGATCAAAATAGAGAATGGGTTTTTGAAGAGGTTTTCGGAGGGATGGAATATATAAAAATGCCTTTTGCAGAACATCTTTTTCTGTCTTGCAAAAAGCATTCGGTCGTTTTGGATAAAATGGAAAAAAAGCCTTCCTTTTTCGACAAAAGGCAGAGGGTTATTTCCGATGATTCTCTATCATTTTTTTCAGATAGAGTCCGTAGCTGCTGTTGGGGTATCTGCCAAGCAGGCTTTCTAAGGATGAGACTTCTATCCAACCATTTCTCAAAGCTATCTCTTCCAGGCATGCAATCTTCAGTCCCTGCCTGTTTTCGATTGCTTTGACGAATGTGCAGGCATCGTACATAGAGTCGAAAGTTCCGGTATCTAACCATGCAAAACCTCTTCCAAAGGTAGTTACTTGAAGTCTGTCTTGCTTCAGGTACATTTCATTCAAGGTTGTAATCTCAAGTTCACCCCGATCGGAAGGTTTTACATCCTTAGCCATTTCAGCCACTCCCGGCGGATAGAAGTAGAGCCCGACCACTGCATAGTTGCTTTTTGGCTCTTTCGGCTTCTCCACTATGGACAGAGCTCGCTTGCCGTCTTCTGCCAATTCTACCACTCCGTACCGCTCCGGGTCATTGACATAGTAGGCAAAGATGTGGGCTTTTTCGCTCCGAGAGGTCTGTTCGATGGTTTCAGCCAAAAGCTGCGTAAATCCTTGTCCGTAAAAGATATTGTCTCCGAGAATGAGCGCGACAGAATCCGAGCCGACAAATTTTTCGCCTATGATGAATGCTTGAGCAAGTCCCTCCGGTTTGGGCTGCACTTCATAGGTCAGAGAGATACCCCATTGGGAACCATCCCCAAGCAGTCTTTTGTATGCTTTCTCGTCTTCGGGTGTGGTGATGATGAGTATCTCCCGAATCTTTGCCAGCATAAGCACGGAGAGCGGGTAGTATATCATCGGTTTGTCGTATATGGGGAGAAGCTGCTTGGAAACGGCTGTGGTAACGGGATAAAGACGAGAACCGCTTCCTCCGGCAAGAATGATACCTTTCATTGTACTGATAGTTTTGATGCAGTTAGACGAGTAACTTGGATGCCGAGTCCGTAATCAAAAAACAGCCGTTGCCGTAAAAGAGGCTCCGGAGCCTTGGAAAGAGGCGATGGGAGGAGCTTTTTTGGTAATGGATACAGTGGCTTCCTTTATCTGTTTGCGGCTATCCATATCGCCTATACGAGCAAGTATTCGATAGACGACATGCTCTAAGAGGTCGCTCGGAGAAGCCATCTCTTCCTGTGCGATCCTGTGCAGCTCGGCATAGTTTACGGTATCTTCAATGCTGTCGTTCCGCATGGCTTCTTCAAAAGATCCCGATACCGACAAGGAGACCAAGTAGTGAGCACCTATGACTCTCTCTTGCTCCAAAACGCCGTGAAAACTATAAAACTCAAGATCTGTAAGGCTGATGGTCTGCTCCGGATGTATCTGCATGACAAATATGTATGATTGTTTAAGGAACAAATATAAGCTTAATCTTTGATTTCTTGCATCATTGTAAGTATAGTGCTATCTTTGCGACTTAGAAAGTATAGTAGTTTACTCCGAACAGATATGAGTTTATCTTCTCTTTTAGCAATATCGCCGGTAGATGGCAGGTACAGAAGCAAGGTGGAGTGTCTGGCTCCGTTTTTCTCAGAATATGCCCTTATTCGTTACAGAGTATTGGTGGAGATAGAGTATTTTATCGCTTTGGCACAAGAGATAGGTCTTGGAACGCCGGAAGGTAAACTGCCTTGCAGCGAAGATGATCTAAGGAATATCTATCGGGATTTTTCCGAATCGGATGCCGAAAAGGTGAAGTCCATAGAGGCTGTAACCAATCATGATGTAAAGGCGGTAGAGTATTTCATCAAAGAGAAATTCGACACTCTCGGACTCGGGGGCTATAAAGAGTTTGTGCATTTCGGGCTTACCTCTCAAGACATCAACAATACCTCTCAACCCTTGATGCTGAAAGAGGCATTGGAGCAGGTGATCAATCCGGAGATAGAAGCTATTATAGACTATCTGAAAACTCTTTCCACCGAGTGGAAAGAAGTACCAATGCTTGCAAGAACCCACGGACAACCGGCTTCTCCTACGATATTGGGCAAGGAGATATATGTGTTTGTCTACAGATTGAAGGAGCAGATGAAGCAGCTTGCTCGTATTCCTCACTCTGCAAAGTTTGGGGGCGCAACAGGAAACATGAATGCTCACAAAGTGGCTTATCCCGATGTGGAGTGGAGAAGGTTTGCGGCAAACTTTACTCGTAATCACTTGGGTTTGGAGTTGGAATCGGTAACCACTCAGATTTCCAACTATGACAACTTAGCTGCTTTATTCGATGCTTACAAGCGTCTTTGCGTTATTCTGATAGACTTGTGTCGTGATATTTGGCAATATATCTCCGATGGATATTTCAAGCAAAAGGTCGTAAAGGGGGAAGTAGGCTCGTCTGCAATGCCACACAAAGTGAATCCGATAGACTTTGAAAACGCAGAGGGAAACTGTGGTATAGCCATCGCAATATTTGAGCACCTTTCTCACAAGCTGCCTATATCCCGTCTTCAGAGAGACTTAACGGATTCGACTGTCATGCGAAACATGGGTTTGCCGGTGGCTCATCTTCTTATTGCTTTGCAAAGCTTGAAGAAAGGATTGGGTAAACTTAGGCTTGCACCGGAAAGATTAGCGCAAGATCTGGATCTTGCTTGGGCTGTTGTGGCAGAAGGTATTCAGACAGTCCTTAGAAGAGAAGGATACCCGGCACCTTATGAAGCACTTAAAGAACTGACTCGTGGCAGAGACAGCATTACCAAAGAAAGTATATCTGCTTTTGTGGATACCCTGAACGTATCGGAAGCAGTCAAGGCAGAACTAAAGAACATAACTCCTGAGTCTTATACCGGATTGAGGTTGGACTATACGGAGTAAGTATAAACCATAATAAATAATACCGGAAAATTTCGATAGAAATCATTACACTAATATCCAACAAACCTTACCTTTTATCGTTTTAACTGATAAAAAACCGAGAGGTTGTAGAGTAATAATGTAGAGTTTACATCATTAAATCAAAAAAAGATGGAGAATAAGTTTTTTGAGAACGAAGAGAGAGTAGAAGAAAAGAACTCTTCGACTCCGAGAGGTTTTGAGGAGTACACTCAATCACCACAGAAGCAAAGATTTCCAAGAAGAATGGATAATGGAAACGAACCACAGGCTGAAGGTCGCTCCGAAGAGTATGGAGCATCCAATGCACCCGCAGGTCCTGTGGGACGGAGACGTGTTCGCATATCCGAAATGGACAGAGAGCGTTCTTCTTCGGACTATCAACAAAACTATAGAAGATCTATGGACTCTGAGTCTTATCGCCCTAACGAGTATGGTAATATGAACAGACATCCAAGATCTCAGTATCAAGACAACAGAAGATCCGAGCGATCTTATAACAGCTATCAGGCAGGAAATGACAGGTATAATCAGGATAACAACAATTATCGTGATTATTCTCCGGGTAATTACCAGAGAGAAAGATTCGGTTATGAAAATAACGGCTACTCTCCTGCCCAGTCTGCCGAATACGACGAGAAGTACGAACAAAGAAGATATTCCAGACAAAACCAGTACGGAGACAACAATTATCATCCTCACGGGGAGAGAAACTTTACTCCTTACAGGCAGCCAAGAGAGCCACGTTATGGCAATAACAATGCTCAGTCTCGTGGTCGCTACAACAATAACAACAATCCGTACAGACAAAGACCTCAAAGAAACGAGTATAATGAAGGGTATGGTTCTCCTAACAACAACTATTACGGCAACAACAGACCCAACAATAATTTCTCTAAGAACAATAAGGGCAAAAAGCAAAGGTCTAATCAGTCTCAACAGAGAGTTTTCCATCCAAGACCTAAACCGATAGTTTACACTCAGGATCATATTGATGTTACAGAACCTATACGTCTGAACAAATATATGGCTAACTCCGGAGTCTGCTCAAGAAGGGAGGCAGATGAACTCATTCAAGCAGGTAAAGTAATGGTGAACGGTGTTGTGGTTTCCGAACTTGGCGCAAAGGTTTATGTTACAGACGAAGTGAAGTTGAATGACCAACTGCTCTCTTTGGAGAACAAAGTATATGTCCTCCTCAACAAGCCCAAGAACTGCGTAACCACTTCCGATGATCCGCAAGAGAGATTGACGGTTTTAGATTTGGTTAAGACTGCTTGCAAGGAGCGTATCTATCCTGTCGGACGTCTCGATAGAAACACTACGGGAGTCCTTCTTTTAACTAATGACGGAGATCTTGCAACCAAGTTGATGCACCCGTCGTACGATAAAAAGAAGATCTATCATGTGTGGCTCGACAAGCCTGTGGCAGTAGAAGATATGCAAAAGATAGCCGATGGTATAGAGCTTGAAGACGGAGAGATACACGCCGATGCAATCTCTTACGTATCTCAAGACGATATGTCTCAAGTGGGTATAGAGATCCACTCCGGAAGAAACAGGATTGTAAGACGTATATTCGAGCATCTCGGATACAAGGTGTACAAGCTTGACAGAGTTTATTTTGCCGGATTGACCAAGAAGAATTTGGGTAAAGGAAAGTGGAGATACCTAAGTCAAGAAGAGGTAAATATGCTTCGCATGGGAGCGTTTGAATAAAATAGATTGATGTAAAAAGGAGATAGTAAATATGTCTATCAAAAGAACTAAAATAGCAGATGTATTTAAGGCAACTCCCGTAGGGTCGGAAGTTACCGTTATGGGATGGGTCAGAACCAAGAGAGGCGGTAAGAGTGTAACCTTTATAGCTCTCAACGACGGCTCTACTATCCATAATCTTCAAGTGGTTATAGTACCAAACGAAGAGAATGAAGAGACACTTAAACTTGTTACTACGGGAGCGAGTGTGAGTATTGTCGGAGTTGTTGTCGAATCGCAAGGTAAAGGTCAGAATGTAGAGGTTCAAGCCAACTCTATTACGGTACTGGGTACGGCAGATCCTAATACTTATCCTCTTCAAAAGAAGGGACACAGTATGGAGTTTTTGAGGGAGATTGCTCACTTGAGACCTCGTACCAACACCTTTGGAGCGGTATTCAGAATACGCCACCACATGGCTATGGCTATCCATACGTTCTTTCACAACAAAGGCTTTTACTACTTCCATACACCACTGATCACTGCCAGCGATGCCGAAGGTGCGGGGCAGATGTTTAAGGTAACCACGTTAGACCTTAACAATCTGCCTTTGACCGAAAGCGGAGAGATAGACTATTCGGAAGACTTTTTCGGAAGACACGCCAATCTTACCGTGTCCGGACAGTTGGAAGGAGAATTAGCAGCCATGGCTCTTGGCGGTATCTATACTTTTGGTCCAACGTTTCGTGCCGAAAACTCGAATACTCCAAGACACTTGGCTGAGTTCTGGATGATTGAGCCGGAAGTGGCTTTCTTCGATAACGAGGATAACCAAAACTTGGCGGAAGAGTTCATCAAGTATTGTCTCCAATGGGCTTTGGATCATTGCGAAGATGATTTGAAGTTCCTCAATGACATGATAGATAAGGAGCTTCTCGACCGTATAAAGTTTGTTTTGGACAAACCTTTTGTGCGTTTGAAATACACGGAGGGTATCGAAATCTTGGAAAAAGCGGTGAAAGATGGCGTTAAGTTCGAGTTCCCAATCTTTTGGGGAGCAGATCTTGCCTCCGAACACGAAAGATATTTGGTGGAACAGCACTTCAAAGCACCGGTTATTCTGACAGACTATCCTAAGGAGATCAAGTCTTTCTACATGAAGCAGAATGATGATGGTAAGACTGTCCGCGCAATGGATGTCCTATTCCCGAAGATCGGAGAGATAATCGGAGGATCCGAAAGAGAGGCTGACTTCGATAAACTTACCCAAAGAGCCATAGATATGGGTGTGCCTCACGAAGAGATGTGGTGGTATTGGGACACTCGTCGCTACGGTACGGCTCCACATGCCGGATTCGGATTAGGTTTTGAACGTCTGCTTCTATTCGTTACGGGTATGAGTAATATCCGAGATGTGATACCTTTTCCAAGAACTCCAAACAACGCAGAGTTTTAATATTTCAAGATAAACAGACAGAGAGGTCTGCATAGAAACGGGAAGAGCTGCACATTTTTGTGTGGCTCTTTCTGCTATGTTTGCTTCTTGTTTAATGATAGATGAGGTGCTATGCAAAGGTTGAGATAAACTCATGATGCTTTCTTGAAGAAGAGGTAAAAGCGTTCGGATGTTTCTCTTATCCCGTTCAATAGTTTCGTTAAACAGGAACAGCTTTACAGATCAAGGCACGATTTCCGGAGATCAAGATTTGAAGAATGGCAACCAAGCGCCGATTTCTAAAAACCAAGCCTTGAATGTGAAGATTGAATCTGTTCAGGAAAAGTTCTTAACAGGGTAACAGAAAGTTTTGAACGGCTAAAAAAATCCTTTTTCAAAAGTCTCATATTATTGCATACGAGCCTGAATGATAAAATTTCGTGTAATTTTGTCTTTGTACAGTAGTTTAAGCAAAAAAGATATTGATTATGAGGCTTGATGGAAGAAGAGAGAGCAGTAATGTTCAAGACAATAGAAGAATGAAAATATCCGGCAAAGCCGGAGGACTCGGATTGGGTGGGCTTATCATTGTAGGGCTTATCACGTGGCTTTTAGGAGGGAATCCTCTTACGGTGATACAGGAAGGCATAGGTGGCTCATTCAGTTCAGAGCAGAGTTATGAACCTTCTGCAGAAGAAGATGCCCTGGCTGCTTTTTCTTCTCAGATACTCGCAGGAACAGAAGATGTCTGGACAAAGATTTTTGCGGACTATGGTCGCAGATACCAACCTCCCCGCTTGGTGCTTTTTACCGGAGCCACCAATAGCGGCTGCGGATATGCTTCTGCCGCGACAGGACCTTTTTACTGTTCGGCAGACCGGACTATATATCTGGATGTTTCTTTCTTTAAGGAGATGGAGCAGAGGTTTGGAGCCAAAGGGCAGTTTGCTTTTGCGTATGTCATAGCCCATGAAGTGGGGCATCACGTTCAGTATCTTTTGGGTACTTTGGATAAGGCTCATGCAGCCATGTCAAAGGCTTCCGAGAAAGAGTCCAATGCCATCAGTGTGAGGCTCGAACTGCAAGCGGACTATTATGCAGGGCTTTGGGCGCATCATGACAACAAAATGTTTCAGTCCATGGAGATAGGCGACCTGGAAGATGGACTTGTTGCGGCTCAAGCCATAGGGGATGACAGACTTCAGATGCAGGCACAGGGATATACGGTGCCGGAGTCTTTCAATCATGGTACATCCGAACAGCGGATGGCCTGGTTGAGAAAAGGCTATACCACAGGTACGTTGGAAGGAGGAGATACATTTAATCTGCCTGACCCCAAAAGATGAAAAGATGATGCGTCCGGACTATCCGGGCGCACTCTTTTTAGCTTGGCTATCTTGCAATATCTTGGTATCTTTGGAATGATATGCCTTGAAACAATATAAAACCAACTAAAAATATAAACATTATGGCTACTATTAAGCAGTACATTGCAGAGCATGAAAATAGATTTATAGAAGAGTTATTCGATCTTATTCGTATCCCTTCTATCAGCGCCAAGACTACTCACAAAGAGGATATGATCCGTTGTGCGGAAGCATATAAAGCGTTGCTGCTGAGCTCCGGATTTGAAAAAGCAGAGGTAATGCCGACCAAAGGCAATCCGGTTGTCTATGCCGAACGTATCATAGACCAAGCTCTTCCTACGGTATTGGTGTACGGACACTATGACGTGATGCCGGCAGAGCCTATCGAATTATGGAAGAGTGGAGCGTTTGAACCCGAAATTCGCGACGGACATATCTGGGCACGTGGTGCAGATGACGATAAGGGTCAGAGCATGGTACAGATCAAGGGGTTTGAGACAGCATTGAAGTTGGGCTATGTCAACTGCAATGTGAAGGTGATCATGGAGGGTGAAGAAGAAGTGGGTTCTCCTTCTTTGGAAGAGTTCTGCATAGAACACAAAGAGAAGCTCCGTGCCGACATCATTCTGGTAAGCGATACCAGTATGATAAGCAAGGATGTACCATCCATCTGTACAGGGCTTAGAGGCTTGGCATACTGGGAAATAGAGGTTACTGGACCAAGCCACGACCTTCACTCCGGACACTTTGGGGGAGCAGTTGCAAATCCTATAAATGAGCTTTGTAAGCTTATCGCCGGGCTGACCGATGAGGATGGCAAGATCACTATTCCTCATTTCTATGATGATGTGGAAGAGATGTCTCCGGAAGAACGAGAGATGATAAAGCAGATTCCATTCTCGGAAGAAGATTACAAGAAATTCTTAAAGATAGATGCGGTACATGGGGAAAAGGGATACCATACCCTTGAACGGAACAGCTCTCGTCCGAGCTTAGACTGTTGCGGTATATGGGGTGGCTACACCGGAGAAGGCGCCAAAACAGTATTGCCATCCAAGGCTTATGCAAAGGTTTCTACACGTTTGGTGGCTAATCAGGACTTTGAAAAGATCTCCATAGACTTCGTTAAACACATTAAGAGCATTGCTCCGGACTACATCAAGGTAAAGGTTACACCTCTTCACGGAGGCAGTCCATACATCTGCCCTACTAATCTTGAGGTTTACAAGGTAGCGGAAGAGGCTTTTGAAGTAGCATTCGGCAAACGCCCATTGGCACGTAGAAGCGGTGGAAGTATTCCTATTATTGCCACTTTCGAGCGAGTATTGGGTCTTAAGAGCGTACTTATGGGGGTCGGACTTGAAAGTAATGCCATTCACTCTCCAAACGAAAATATCAGCATAGATATCTGGAAGAAAGGTATAGAAGCCGTGGCTGAGTTTTACAAGCGTTTTGGACATAAATAAGAGGATACATGCCTATACTGATACAAGATGTCCTGCACATAGACAGGCAGGTAGATATTTTAATAGAAGGAAACAGAATAACAAAGGTAGAGAATTCCGGGTCTATAAATCCGGCATCTCTTTCAGGTGAGGTGGATATCATTCCCGGTAAAAACAGGGGAGTGATACCGGGACTGGTCAACTGTCATACTCACGCGGCGATGACCTATTTTAGAGGTTATGGAGACGATAGAGACTTGATGGATTGGCTCGAAAACATGATTTGGCCGGTAGAGGCACATCTTACGCCGGACGACATCTATTGGGGCTCTCGTCTGGCTTGCATGGAGATGATACAGACCGGAACGACGGCTTTTTTGGACATGTACACATTCCCGGAAGCTACTGCTCAGGCGGTGGAAGATAGTGGAATAAGAGCCGTATTGTCTTACACCATGTTTGACAGATGGGATGATGCACGAGCAAAATTGGATCAGAAAAACTGCCATAAGTACTTTGAGCTGTTTTCTCATTACTCCGACAGAGTCCGGTTTGCAGTAGGACCTCATGCCATATATACCGTTTCTGCTCCTCAGTTACAGTTTGCACATGAGTTTGCAAAGGAGCATGACTGTCTCGTGAATCTGCACTTGGCTGAGACCTATCAAGAGTGGAAAGACTGCACTAAGAACTTTGGAACAACGCCGGTAAGGTATCTCAAAGATCTCGGCGTCCTTTCTCCTCGTTTGGTTTTGGCTCACTCCCTTTGGATGGATAGTGAAGAGCTGCAAATCCTTGCCGATTATGGTTGCAGCACCGTACACAATCCGGCTTCCAATATGAAGTTGGCATCCGGGTACAAGTTCAGGAGCGAAGAGATGTGTGAGAAAGGAATACGTGTGGGAATAGGTACGGACGGATGCTCTTCTTCCAACAATCTGGATATGGTGCAAGCGATGAAACTCGCTTCACTTCTTGGGAAAGCTTGGCGCGGAGATCCCAAAGCAACACCGGCTAAAGAGATGTTCGTGGCTGCGACAAAGGCAGGAAGCGAGATTCTTAGAATAGACGGGGGAGAGATAGAGCCGGGAAAACTGGCAGATTTGTCTCTTGTCCGACTTGATATTCCGGAAATGACGCCGTGCCATGACTTTATCTCAAATTTGGTCTATTCTGCCTCCGGTAGTGCCGTGGATACCACTATCGTAGATGGAAAAGTACTGATGAGAGAACGGCAGATACCGGAATACGATGTCCTCTTAAAGAAAGGAGTGGAAGTTTCTAACGACTTGCTTCGCAGAGCCGGAAGAGGATAAATATTAACAGACACTTATATTGCTACATTATGACACAGTTTGAATATAAACATTATGAAGAGGCGGCAGCTTATCTGCGTCGCTTCATCCCGGAAGATACAAAGGTTGCCATCACGCTTGGTAGCGGATTGGGAGCATTGGCAGATATGATAGAGGATGCCAAGGCAATACCTTATGATACAATTCCAAACTTTGTAAAGTCCACAGCCATAGGGCACAAAGGTCAGCTTATCGTAGGAAAGTTGGGGGGTGTTCCGGTTGTCGCCATGCAGGGACGCTTTCACTACTATGAGGGGTACAGCATGCAGCAGGTAACATTCCACGTAAGAGTGTTCAAGCTTTTGGGTATAGAGTATCTTTTTGTCTCCAATGCCGCAGGAGGTACCAACGAATCTTTTAAGGTCGGAGACTTGATGATCATAACGGATCATATAAATCTTCTGCCCAATCCTCTCATTGGACCGAATATGTCAGAGTTTGGACCTCGTTTTTCCGATATGACCAGAGCTTATGATCGTGCACTTATCGCAAAAGCCAAAGAGGTGGCAGCCCAACAGAATACCGCTCTGAAAGAGGGTGTATATGTGGGTTGGACAGGTCCTTCTTATGAAACACCGGCGGAGTATAAGTTCCTGAATATAATCGGAGGGGATGCAATAGGTATGAGTACAGTGCCTGAGGTGATAATGGCTCGCCATTGCGATATTCGTGTATTTGGTATGTCCGTGATAACAAATGAGGGGTATCATTTCGATGATGACTTTGTAAATGATGGCGATGACGTGATACGAGCAGCAAATTCCGCCTCCAAGAAGATGACGGCACTCTTTACAGAGGTTATCCGATCTCTGTATTGATGATTGACTCAAAGGCGTTATCCTGTACGAAATCCCTTGATGCAAAAATCTTTATGAAAGATTAGTTTGAGGGAAGATCTCTGACAGAGATAATGTTTGACAATAAAACAGAAAGACCGACTTGCTTTAGAAGGCAGTGTCGGTCTTTTTCGATAAAAACAGAGAGGCGGAATGCCTTTTCAGGAGACCTTTGGGAAGAACACCTTATCGGTATAAGGAACAAAAAATGAAGATTGATTTTGTCGGTTTTGATCGTCTAAAAGAGGTCATTCATCGGGATTATTAAGCCGTTTAGTCGGGGTTGTATTGTATTAGGAGCCTGATTATCCTATTTTTGTATCAGATAGACGAGAGTACTGCTCCGGATGAGAGAGCCAACTCTTTGGTCTGAATAGTAACTGATAAACTAATGTATTGTGATATGAATATTTCAAATCAAAAATCGGGATTTACTCTGTTCTTTTCTCTCTTGCTTATGATAGCAGGTGGAGGTCTGTTGTTTGCCGGTGTTATATCCGGAGGGGACAACTTCGATGCTCTTATAGAAATATTGGGAGCGGTGATGCTATATATATTAGGAGCGGGATTCATGGGACGGTTTTTAGCTAAAAGAGATACCGGAGGCAGGAATACAACAGCTTCGATTGCGTTATTGATCATAGCAGGAGCACTTCTCTTTTTATTGTCTAACATGGGATTATTGGACAAATCATTCCTTAGAATCATATTCTCATGGCAGATGTTGCTCATTACTGTCGGACTTTTTTATCTGTCTCACTCTTTTGATATCGGAGGATTGGTGGTTACCGGATTTGGTTTGGGCTTTCTTCTGCTGAAGCTTAGTAAGATATTTCCGGAAATATCCTTTTATCTGGAGTCATTGTCTACATATTGGCCTGTTGGAGCAATGATTTTGGGAGCTCTTCTTTTTCTGTATGCCTTACCGGCCATTCAGAATAACAGGAGGGAAAAACTACGAAAATCTTTTACAAGACACTATACCAAAGAAACTAATGGCAATGGGATAACAGATGATGGAAGAATAGATTGCCGATATCTTTTCTCCGGTGGCGAGTACGTTGTACTGGATCCGGTATTCAGAGGAGGGAGTATAGATGTTTTGTTTGGCGGAGTCGATTTGGATTTAAGACAGACCACGCTTCCTGTTGGAGAGACTGAATTGGTGGTTACAGCAGCTTTTGGTGGTGTTGAGATACTGATGCCGCCCGATTGGAACGTAGAGGTAAAATCAGTTTCTACATTCGGAGGTGTTTCCAATAAGCGTATGAGAATTTTCAATCAGAATTCAGACCGCAAACTGATTATCAATGTCAAGTCTGCAATATTCTCCGGAGTGGAGATCAAATAACGGATGGAGCAGCTGCACAACATAGAGAAACACCGCATCTTTGCTTGTTTGGTAATAGCATCAGTATATACCTTTGCAGTAGGAGGGCTTAATCTTTATCTTTCTGTTTGGGATATACTTTTCTATGCTGCGGTACTATTCTTAGGAAGTTATGCCTTTTCTTCCCTGCTCCGGTTTAGTAAAGTAAGAGTTTGGATAGCTGTTGCATTGTTGTGTATAAGCATTGTGGCTGTTGGTGCAGAGTATCTTTTTCTAAATCTTTTTGAGTCTCTTTCATGGGAGCAGTGGCTGAAAACGGCTCCGGTAAGAGTGTTGATCACTTGTCTGTTCGGGATAATATTCATGATGAGATACCTCAACAAAGTGAAAGAGACACAGGAAGAGGAAGAGAAGATACCCGTTGAAGAACAGGCTTTGACCGCTTCTTCTCCGGTAGCAGATAAGCTGACTGTAAGGAGCGGATCTAAAATACGCATACTTTCTTTAGATGAAATTCTTTATATTGCAGCGGATGGAGACTATATTGCTATCCATACACCGGACGGACATTGGCTGAAAGAGCAAACGATGAAAGCAACAGAAGATATGCTTCCTCAGGATCTTTTTGTCCGTGTACACCGTTCCTACATTGTAAATGTCAAGCACATTGCAAGAATAGAGCGTTATGGAGAGCAGAGACAGCTGGTTTTACATAGTGGGGACATTATACGCATCAGTCTTTCCAGATACCGTTTACTGAGACAAAAACTGGGATTATAAAAGAGAAAGAAGAGATATGTAAGGGCAGAAAAGGCTCTGAATAGTACGAAAAAATCACTACATTTGCTAAGCTAAATAATCTCTCCTTACTCTGAAGATGAAGACAAATAAAGGCAAAACCAAAAATATAAAACTCCCTGAATGGGTCAAGAATACCGGCATACACGTTACGAGGGATACGTATGTGCTTTTGATCGGTGCTCTTTTGACTTTCTTGGGAGTCTTTCTTCTTATAGCATTCTTCTCTTATTTCTTTACCGGAAAGGCGGATCAGAGTGTTGTGCTTAATGTCCCACAAGCTGAAGTCTCTACGGGAGATACTATTGCCAATCCTTCGGGAGTAAAGGGCGCGTACTCCATGCACAATATTGTTAATGGGTGGCTTGGATTGTCTGCCATTTTCCCCATTGTCTTTATCTGCTTAGCCGGGTTGCGCATTTTACGTAATCGCAAAGGGGGATACATAAGACTATTCTTCCTGTGTGGTTCATTGATGTTTTGGAGCATGCTTTTACTGGGTCTTGCAGGAGGCGCATTATTCCCGAATCAGTTCTTTTTCCTTGGTGGCCTTTTTGGTAAAAAGCTCGCAGATTACA
Source organism: Porphyromonas canoris (assembly GCF_000769115.1). GTDB lineage: Bacteria > Bacteroidota > Bacteroidia > Bacteroidales > Porphyromonadaceae > Porphyromonas_A > Porphyromonas_A canoris. The sequence goes on from NZ_JQZV01000013.1 coordinate 805,982, forward strand.
GTGTATTACAGATAGGATATCCGGGAACCATTCTTGTCTTAATCTTTTTCCTTTTTGCGATACTGCTCATATTCTTTCAGAGTTTCACTCCAAAGGTCAAAGGATGGTTGGAGATAAAGAAAAAACAGCCAGCCGAAGCCATCCCTGTTGTGCCTGAAGAGAAGAAAAAAGGAAATGGTTTCTTTGCACGTTTCAAAAAGAGAAGAAAAGAAGAAGACGATTATGATGCTTTGGGAGATGAGATTGAAGGCATTGATGAAGATGTTTTTACCTCCGATTCCTCTTCTCAACCGGCATCATCCTATTCGCCAACCCATTCCGGTTCTGATGAGGAACTTATTGATCATCATATCGAAACCTATGCTTCCGGAAAAGAAGATGGAATAGATCTTGAAGTTGTACGTCCCAAGAGTGATACTTTAGAAGATAACGCCTTAGCACAAGCCTTATTGCAGGAGTTGGGAGAGTATGATCCTCATATCGAATTGAGTCATTTCAAGATGCCTTCCATAGAGCTTTTGGACGACAGAAAAGAGGATACGCAGACGGTAGATTTAGATGAAATAGAAGATAATAAAAGGCGTATCACTGCGACATTAGAGAGTTTTCAGGTCAGCATTGTCTCTATCAGGGCAACCGTTGGTCCTACTGTAACTCTTTACGAAGTGGTACCGGCAGATGGTGTGCGCATTTCCAGAATAAAAAATTTGGAGGATGATATTGCACTTAGTTTGTCTGCACTTGGAATACGTATCATTGCTCCTATTCCGGGCAAAGGTACTATCGGTATAGAGGTAGCCAATAGAAATCCAAAGACTGTCGGCTTCCGTTCTGTGCTAAGCTCTCAAAAGTTTTTGGAGAAAAAGTACGAGCTTCCGGTTGCATTGGGTCGGACTATTACGAACGAAGTGTTCAGCTTCGACCTTGCAAAGATTCCTCATCTTCTTGTAGCCGGAGCAACGGGGCAGGGAAAGTCCGTAGGTCTTAATGTGATCATTCTTTCACTGCTATACAGCAAGCATCCGAGCGAACTTAAATTCGTCATGGTGGATCCTAAAATGGTTGAGTTTAGTGTCTTTTCCATGATTCAAAACCACTATATGGCTAAGTTGGAAGATGAAGAACAGGTTATCATCACCGATACAGCCAAGGTTGTAAGTACACTTAACTCTCTTTGTAAGGAGATGGATGACAGGTATGAACTTCTCACCAAAGCAGGTGTAAAAAACATTGTGGAGTATAACCACAAGTTCAAACGCAGGCTTTTGAGTCCGAGCAACGGATATAAGTTTATGCCATACATAGTGCTGGTGATAGATGAGTATGGAGATCTCATCATGACAGCGGGTAAAGAGATAGAGCTTCCTCTTGCTCGAATCGCTCAAAAAGCCCGTGCAGTGGGAATACACTCTATTATTGCCACTCAACGTCCAACGGCAAGCATCATCACCGGAACCATTAAGGCCAACTTCCCCGGACGTATCTCATTCAAAGTCTACTCATCCATCGACTCTCGTACCATTCTTGATGCTTCAGGAGCTAACAGGCTTGTTGGTCGAGGCGATCTGCTTTACTCTCAAGGAAATGAAGCTATACGTGTACAGTGTGCCTACATAGATACCGAAGAGATAAACAGAGTCGTGGATTATATATCCAAGCAGCAGGGGTATCCTCATCCCCTTTATCTCCCGGAAGTAGGAGGCAACGGCTCATCCGGAGGTCGTGGAGAGTATGGTAGCGATATGGATTCCGGCAGCAGAGATGCTCTTTTTGAAGAGGCTGCGAATATTATGCTTTTAGAGCAGAGTGGCAGTACATCTCTGCTCCAAAGACGTCTTGCCATCGGTTTTGCCCGTGCCGGCAGACTTATGGATCAGCTTGAGCAGGCAGGCGTGGTAGGACCATCGGAAGGAAGTAAGCCGAGACAGGTATTGATTGAGTCCGCAGAAGATCTTCGGAAAATCCTTGAAAGATCTTAACAGATAACCAACTTTAAGAAGAAACATCATGAAACACCAAATAGTAAAAACAGTATTCAGTGTCTTGTTGGCTGTTGTCGCCATCGGTTCGATGGCACAAGTGAAAGCAACGGATCCGATAAAGGCATTGTCGGACAAGGTCAATCCGTCGGATGGTATGTTGATAGAGTTTACACTGACCTATCCCGACCAAAAGCCTGTACACGGTTGCACTCTTACGGCTCAAGGGGAAAAGTTTTACCTCAATACCACTCCGCTCACAGCCTGGTACAATGGAAAGCTTCTTTGGGTCATGTCGAGTGGGACAAACGAAGTCAATCTGACCTCTCCTTCAGAGTCAGAGCTTGAAGAGCTCTCTCTTCTTATCTCTTTGAGCAGACTGCTCAAGCAAGATTTTACAACCTCTGTACAGAAATTGCCTAATAATATGTCTCGCTTTTTGGCAACGCCGAAAGCCGGTTATGGAGGCATGCTTACCTCTTTGTCCATAGATACAGACGCATCTTACACACCTTCGATCATCCGTTTCAAGGAAAAGGGAGATAGAAAAGAGGATAAAGAGACCGTTATAGAGATTAAGAAGATAACGAAACCCTATGGTACAACGGGAAAACTTTTTGAGTTCGACAAGAAAAATTTTTCCCGAAATATTGAAGTAATAGATTTAAGATAAACCAATAAATAAACAACAAAAAATGACCGACATGAACACAACTCCCACAGTGCGTTGTCTGATAGTAGGATCCGGTCCTGCGGGATACACTGCTGCCATATATGCATCAAGAGCAAATCTTTCTCCCGTTCTTTTCGAGGGGATACAACCCGGAGGACAGCTTACCACTACTACCGATGTAGAAAATTTCCCCGGTTATCCCAATGGTATCACCGGTACAGAGCTGATGATGGACTTGCGTGCACAGGCAGAGCGTTTCGGGGCAGACATAAAGCCCGGGCTCGTTACAGACATAGACTTTTCCTCTAAACCTTATAAGGTAACCGTAGATGGCACCGAAAGCTATCTGGCTCATGCTATCATCATTTCTACGGGAGCCACAGCCAAATACTTGGGCTTGGAAGATGAGAAGAAGTACAATGGAATGGGTGTGAGTGCTTGCGCCACTTGTGACGGATTCTTCTACCGCAACAAGGTAGTAGCAGTAGTAGGAGGCGGAGATACCGCTTGTGAAGAGGCTATCTATCTTTCCAGTTTGGCATCGAAAGTATATCTTATCGTTCGTAAACCATATTTGAGAGCTTCTAAGGTTATGCAAGATCGCGTTATGAAGAACGAAAAGATCGAGATTTTATTTGAACATAACACTGTCGGACTCTTTGGTGAAAACGGAGTGGAAGGCGCTCATCTTGTTTATCGCAAGGGTGAAGCAGATGAAAAGATGGTGGATATTGCCATAGACGGCTTCTTTCTGGCTATCGGTCATACTCCTAATACGGATTTGGTTAAAGGTGTGGTAGATCTTGACGAACAAGGTTACATCAAGACCATAGAAGGCTCTCCAAAGACCAATGTTCCCGGTGTTTTTGCCGCAGGAGACGTGGCAGACCCTCACTATCGTCAAGCCATTACAGCGGCAGGAAGCGGATGTAAGGCTGCGATAGAAGTAGAAAGATATTTGTCTGAGAACGAGCTGTAATATCTCTTTCGAGAGCGACAGCACTCTTTAAAGACTTTCCCGGAATGCTCAAGTAAGATTGAGCATAGTCGGTAAACTGCAAGCATTATCTCTTTTAAGGGTAGTGCTTGCAGTTTTTTATTTCCTGAAGAGATCCACAAACCATTGCTCTGTGCTATTTAGGCGCGAGAGAAATGAGTATTAAGCCGTACACTTTCTTTGATAAACCTATTCAAAAGATTGGTCGAATAGGGCAAAGAGTTGCCATCGGGCTTTGACTGCTCCCTTTCAAGCTTTGGTTCGTATATCTCAAGGTTCGATTTCCACAAATCAGCCCTTGATATTGAAATATAAAAGGCATTAAAGCTCTTTTTTGAAAGGATTAAAAGAAGATTTAATCATGTATAGACGATTATTGTAGCGTGATCAAGATTGTACCATACTGTTTTCTTCCACTCTCCATATTTATTCAATCAAAGGACAAAGTTTGTCATCAAGTATCGTTACCTTTGTATTTGGAAGTATAAATCAGCAATCGCAAGATGAGTATAAAAGTATCATCAGACAGTGATCAGGGCAGCTCCATGCCCGAAAGCCTGCTTCTCGAAAGCAGTCAAGGCTGTATAGGAGCCATCTATGCCGTTCTTCGGCAAGAGTCTTCGTCCGGAAATCGTGAAGCAAAGCTTCGAGGTTTGCAGGGGCATCTGTTGGCTCTCTACTCTGCAGCTCTATCTACTCCTGTTTCGGACTATGAGGAGTATCAGTATGAAGAGTCGGAGCGCGAGTACATCGTAACCGAAGAGCAGTATAATGCCGTACAAGACAGTATCGCTGAACTGATGGGAGAGTACGATACCATAATAGACGGCTCCATAGATGTGGCTCAGCCGGAGTATGAATCCAAGGCTTTTACGGTTTCGGAACTGGTGGCAGATGTTTTTCAGGAGATAGTGGACTTTGTCTGGAACTATCGGATAGATGTTCAGACCGATGAAATAAAAGGGATGCTGATCTATGACTACCTGCAAGGATTCACTCACACGTGGGGAAAGAAGGTATTGATCATTGCTCGTGCCATTCATGATGCTATTGAGATGGAGATGGAAGGGGACGGAGAGTATGAATAGCATCCGGAAGACAAATATCACGGAGGAAGAGCTGCAAGAAGTAGAGATAGAACAGCTGTCTGAACCTGTCGTGGTAATAGACGAAACCACTTCGGATACGCAGCTGCAAGAGATAGTGGAAGAGATCCGGCATGCCAATGTCATCGGTATGGATACGGAGACAAAGCCGGCATTTAAGCGTGGAGTACATCACAAGGTGAGTCTGCTGCAAGTGGCTGTACCGGGAAAGGTTTATCTTTTTCGCCTGCCCCGAATATTGGATAGTGAAGAGAAGAGAGATTATCTCTCTTTCCTTTGGTCGGAGACACCGGTAAAAGTGGGTGTGGGCATTGGTGACGATACCAAAGCTCTGCTGTCCGACTATAAGATGGAAACTCATAACTTTTGTGAGCTTCGACATCTCTCTTCGGCTGCCGGAATAGAAGTCCTGGCTCTTTCAAAAATATATGCCGTGCTGTTCAACAGAAGGCTTTCAAAGGCGCAGCGCCTGACCAACTGGGAAGCCCCCGTTCTTTCGGCTCCTCAATGCACTTACGCGGCATTGGATGCCGTGGCAGGGCTCAAGATATATCTTGCGCTGAGAGAGTATATGAAAGAGGAGTTTTTGGCTTCCACCGTTTTTAAACCAAAGAGGAAAGTCATAAAAAGACGAAGAAGAAAAGTGTAATGGAAAAAGGTCTATATCCTATCATAACCCTGAAAAAGGGGAAAAACGAATCGCTTCAGAGGTGTCATCCGTGGGTGTTCTCCGGGGCAATACAACACAGTTCTCAACCACTGGAGGAGGGAGAACTCGTGGATGTATATAGTGCCGAGGGCTCTTTTCTTGCTCGTGGATATTGCGAAATAGGCTCCATAGCCGTTCGGGTCTTAACCTTCAAAGAGGAGGTTATAGATAGTGCTTTTCTAAAGAGAAGATTAGAGTCTGCTTTGGATCTTAGGAAGAAGATTGGACTCATACGTCCCGATAATACCATATACCGTCTTGTGCATGGGGAAGGGGACTTCCTTCCCGGATTGGTGGTAGATGTATATGGCTCTGTTGCGGTTATTCAAGCGCATACTATCGGTATGCACTTGCTAAGGGAGTCTGTAAGGGATGTCCTCCTGCAAGCTCCTTTTTCGGAGATTATCAAGAGTGTCTATTACAAGTCGGATACTACATTGCCATTCAAAGCCGAAGTAGATTTTACAAGTGGTCTTATCGGCGGAGAGAAGTTTGCAGATAACTATGCTTTAGAGAATGGCATCAAGATATATCCGGATATCCTTAGAGGGCAGAAGACAGGCTTTTTCGTGGATCAGAGAGAAAATAGAACACTTCTTGAACACTACTCTAAGGGAGCATCCGTACTGAATATGTTCTGCTATTCGGGAGGCTTTTCCATCTACGCTTTACGCGGAGGAGCCAAAAGGGTAGTATCGGTGGACAGCAGTGCCAAAGCCATAGAGATGATGCAGCGAAACATAGACGAGAACAAGAGTGTATGGAGTAAGGATGCCACTCATGAGGCTTATGTGGAAGATGCGTTCCGCTATTTGGACAGGGTAGAACCGGGAGAGTTTGATGTGGTAGTACTCGATCCTCCTGCTTTTGCCAAGCATCGTAAAGTGTTGCATAATGCTCTTCAGGGGTATCGCAAGCTGAATGTGGCAGCGATGTCCAAGATGAACTCCGGAAGTATTTTGTTTACATTCAGCTGTTCACAGGCTGTCTCTCCCGAACAGTTCAGACAAGCTGTTTTCACTGCTGCGCTTCAGGCAGGAAAGCAAGTGCGGATACTTCATCAGCTAACACAGCCGATGGATCATCCGGTAAGTATCTATCATCCCGAAGGAGAATACCTGAAAGGACTTGTGCTCTATATCGACTAATGCGTTTTAATATTTAATACCGTTATCACAGATGTTTCACCCGGAGAACGACGAGAAGTATAAAGGTCTGAAAGTAAATAAGGGAGTAGAAAATGCTCCCATAGTCAGCCCATATCTTAAAAAGAGAAAGATACGTACATACACGGCTGCGGAGTATGTGGAAGGCATTCTAAAAGGAAATATGACAATGCTTTCTCAGGCGGTAACACTCGTGGAAAGCTCGCTGGAGAGCAACCAAGTGATAGCCCAAGAGGTGATTGAGAAGTGTCTTCCTCATGCCGGGAAGAGCATACGTCTCGGTATAACGGGCGTTCCCGGTGCAGGTAAAAGTACGAGTATAGATGCTTTCGGGATGCATGTTATCCGTAAGGGACATAAGCTTGCAGTGTTGGCAATAGACCCCAGTAGTGAACGTTCTAAAGGCAGTATCTTGGGAGATAAGACACGAATGGAGGATCTTTCAAAGGAAGATAATGCTTTTATACGTCCTTCTCCCTCGGCAGGATCTTTGGGAGGTGTTGCCAGAAAAACGCGTGAAACCATTGTCCTCTGCGAGGCTGCAGGTTTTGATACCATTTTTGTTGAAACCGTAGGTGTGGGTCAGAGTGAAACGGCTGTGCACTCTATGGTCGATTTTTTCCTGCTTATTCAGCTTGCCGGAACGGGAGACGAGTTGCAAGGGATCAAGAGAGGTATCATGGAGATGGCGGATGGCATTGTCATCAACAAAGCAGACGGAGATAATATAGACAAAGCCAAGCTTGCAGCATCTCACTATCGCAATGCGCTGCACTTGTTCCCCCCTGCAGAAAGCGGTTGGTTTCCCAGAGTTTTGACCTATTCGGGCTATTACGCTTTGGGTATAGATGAAGTGTGGCAGATGATTGAGAACTATGTCGCTTTCGTAAAAGAGAATGGCTACTTCGAGAAGAAGCGTAACCAGCAGTCCAAATATTGGATGTACGAAAGCATACATGAAGAACTTTTGAGAAACTTCTATCACAATAAAACGATAGAGACACTTCTTCCTCTTGTGGAGAATGATGTGTTGGAGAATAGAAAAAGCTCATTTGTTGCCAGCGCAGAGCTATTAGAGACCTATTTTGGTAAGAAGAAGTAGAAGCCGGAGAGGAACAAAAAAAGGTGTGAGACAGACTCTTTTTATTTTCTCTCTTGATTTACGGTCTCATTTAGTCCACTCTGATTGGCTACTCTTTTCCCTGTAGCCAAAAGAGAGAGCGTGCCAATATTTATCTTTCTGGGCATTTCTGCGTGGGAAAGTCTTGGACGAAGCCATGTTTTAAGCTCCTCTTCCGAAATTTCCGACCCTTTCACCGGCTCTATGTCTGCTACCAAGAATGTAACGCCATCGGTAGTCGACTCGGAATAAACTTTGGTTGAGAGGACATTCGGATGCTCTACAATGACTCTTTCTACAACTTCCGGATAGACATTTTCTCCACCACAAACCACCATCTGATCCTGACGTCCTTCGTGAAAGTAATACCCATCCGGAGTTTTGCGAGCCCTATCACCTGTGTTTTGCCATCGGTTTCTTCGCTCCTGCATAGCCCATGAGGAGGAGACCCAAAGCTCTCCTATTCCTTCGGAAGAGGTATTTCTTATTTCACATTTTACTCCTTTTATGGGCTTTCCAAGAGTAGTTTTACTATTTGCATCCAGATCTTCCGGTGTAGCCAATAGGAAAAAACCTGCTTCGGAAGTGCCATATAGATTGAAGATAATAGGGGATACCGCCGCATGTACGTGGGAGATCAGTTTGCGATCCAGCCTGTCTCCACCACAGATGATCGCTTTCAGGGATTTAAGATGTTGCTCTGCTTGCGGACATTGTATCATTCGAGAAAGCATAAGTGGAACTAAGGGCATTACCTCTATTCCATATTTTTCTATGCCACGAACTGCTTCTTCCGGATCGAATCTGCGAGTCAGCCAAACTCTTTTGCCCATCACAAGCGATACTATGAGCGTAGCTAACCCAAAGCCGTGATAGAGAGGGAGAGCAATGTAGGTAGATTCGTAGTTTTGAATACCGACTTGACGGAATAGAGCCAATAGGGGAGGGAGAAAATTTGTAGCTGAAGGCTTTCGAGATACTTCCTTGTATTTCCCGCTTGATCCTCCTGTCAGAATAGAAAATGCTCCTCCTCTCCAAATGCGTGGCAGGGTAGTAGAGAAGGTTTTATCATGATAAGAAGAGAGCAAAGAGTCTATGGCTTCGGTTGCAATCCAAGTGAAAGGTAATGGTGTGAGTGGAAGCACTCTCTCTCGAAGCTCTTCATCTATGATAAGAAGAGAAAACTTTCTTTTGGTGGTTAAGATTTCTTCTACCTTGGAAGCATTCAGATCTGTATTCAGAAGATGAACATCTGCTCCTATACGAGACAATGCGGGCAGAAGCATGACAGCTATATGATGATTTCTTACCAGAACTGCAACCTGATCTCCTCTTTTTATTTTATAGCATTGCATAAGGAGTTTGGCTAATTTAAGGGAGTCTTCGTACAACTCTTTGTAGTTTTTCTTCTCATCTTGTCCGTAGATCAATGCCGATCTTTTCGGATAAAGTTTAGCAGAAAAATGGAGTAGAGCCATGAGAGATAAGCCTTCTTTCATAAAGGATTTTACCCAATAGAAGACTCCTTTAGGAGAGATAAAATTCTGATTATAGAGGGCTTTTATAATCGAATAGCGGTATTGAGACATCTTTTTTTCTTGAAATAGTATTTGTAGCCAATGGTTACAAGAGGAGAGAAAACTTGGGCGAAAGGAGCGGATAACCTTGCCCACCAAGGGATATATCTGCTTCGTCCGCCAATGGCAAGCTTCAAAAGTATTCGGGCTGCTGCTTCCGGTTGATAACCGGGAAGATTTTTGTAATAAAGATTAGGTGCAGACATCTCGGTGTGTACCAAAGGAATGTAAGCAATGCGAACTTTTACTCCTTCTGTAAATAACTCTGTCGATGCCGTGCGAAACCAGATATCTGCCGCTCCTTTTGAGGAATGATAGGCAGACCATTCGGGTGCAAAAGGGTAGAGGAGACTTACGGCAGAGGTTGATATGATGGTACCATGAGATCGTTTGAGGGCAGGAAGAAGAGCAAGAGATAGGTGTATAGCTGCGGTATAATTCAGTGAGATGGTTCGGTCAAAGTCATGTGAACGTGAAATAGAGTCTGATATCTTGCGCTTGATAGATTTTCCCGCATTGCTAAAAAAGAAGTGAACATTGGGAAGTAAGCCCGGAAGCTCTTCGCAAAGAAAGGAGAGTTGCTCTTGGTTACGCAAGTCCAATGCCCGATAGATAGCAGAACAACCATGGGATGATGCCTTCCTGCAAAGCTCCCGGAGTTTATCTTCAGATCGGGCAATGAGCAGCAGATTTGCTTTTGACGCGATGAGCTCTTCCACCAAACAAGCACCTATGCCACGAGATGCACCGGTAACAACAACCCATTTGCCTTTGAAATATCGTTCTCGTTCTTTCTCAGAAAGAGAACAAATGGAAGGATAAAGCAAAGGAGCCAAATATCGTAACATAGAAGAGAGCATTCTGTGAGTTTGCCCCAAAGATACAAAGAGAAAAATAAACCCCTCACAATTGGCATCCGAAGATACTATTGTGAGGGGTTTAGATATCAATAACGACTTTTAGGTCGTGCTTTAGTCTTTTTAAGACCATGCATACTCTTTCGATGAACTATAATCCGGAGTAGGTTTTCCACGCATCTTCGTTGGAGAAGACCTCTTCTATTATCCCTGAAGCAGATACAAGAAACGTCTTTGTCTGTCCTTTTCTTACTTCAAAGTCTCGAGCAAGAGTACGGTAATCATTCAAACGGAGGTATTTGCTGGAGCCGCTTTGAGGGTCTATCCCATCCAAAGCCAAGCATTGCTCCATATCCCGAAGCGAGCCATCAATACAGATAGAAATAAAATTTACATCTGAACCTTTGCAACGCTCGTTAAGTAACGCATTTGTCAGTCTGGATTTTGCATCTTCAATACTCCAAAAGTGTACTATTGAAGAGTCTTCATCACCTACAGACACCGGTACTATTTCTCCCTCCACTTTGATCCTTTGCAACATATCTCCCGGATTATAACCATAAATGGCGCGCTCTCCTTTACCGACAGAAGCAGTAAGTAGCACTGAGAGCAAAATCAGAAAAACTGTTGCCAAGGCAAAAGTTTTAGAATTCATACAATAAGTTTAAGTTCACACTGGCTCTCCGATAGCAGGCATCTTTTTAGAACACCTGAAACGAAGAGGTACCCGATTTTCGGATACTTTTAAGCTATTCCGCTGAATAGCTGAAAGGCAAAGGTATGAAAAATATTTTTCTTGCCAAAACTCTTATTTTAAGGCACTTTCTAAGGGACATTCTTTACCGAAGTGATATTGCAGAAGTTTATGACAGTATTCTTGGGTAGAAAGAAATAAAAATCTCTCGAAATATTACAGCCATATTTTTATCTTTACCATTCGATAATACTCACAAGGAATGCGCACGATTTTTAGACTTTTCAGCTTTTCTCTTATTGCTCTGCTTGCAATATGTATATGTACAAATGTTTATGCCTCTGTTCATCATCATCTATTGCCCAAGCCACAGAGCTATAAGGAACACAAAGGATTTTTTACTGCTCGTAAAGTCAAACTGATATCTTCTTCCCAAGGTATTCCTATTGGAACTTGGTTATCGAGAGTGGGCTTAAAAATAGATACCGACTCTCCTCATTTCATACAGCTTTCTCTCGTGGACAGTTTACCGTCTCAGGTAACTCAAAACGAGGAAGAGGCTTATCGGTTATGCATATCAGAGCAGTCCATAACTCTTTCTGCTCTGACCGAAACGGGACTTTATAGAGGATTGCAAACGCTTGCTCAGCTATGGGAACAGTATCCTCACAGACTTCCGGCTTGTGAAATTATAGATTGGCCGGCTTGGAGGATGAGGGGATTTATGCACGATGTTGGAAGGACATACATTCCCATGCCCGAACTTAAAAAGCAAATACAGCTGCTTTCGTACTTTAAGGTGAATGTTTTTCATTGGCATCTGACGGAGAATCAAGCTTGGAGATTAGAGAGTAAGATTTATCCTCAGCTGAATGCTCCGGAACATACCACCCGTATGCCGAGTAAATACTATACCTTAGAAGAGGCTAAAGAATTGGTCGAATGGTGTAAACAACATCATGTGTTGCTTATTCCTGAAATAGATATGCCCGGACACAGTGCTGCTTTTGAACGTGCTATGGGATATGGTATGCAAACAGAACAGGGTAAGACTGCTCTTAAAAGATTGCTTGCTGAAGCAATAGAGGTGATGGATGTGCCTTATATACATATAGGAACAGATGAAGTAGAGTTTACAGATCCGGGTTTTGTGCCTGAAATGGTTGAGTACGTCCGTTCTTTGGGGCGGAAAGTTATCTCATGGAATCCCGGCTGGAACTATGAACCAACGGAGATAGATATGACACATCTGTGGAGTTATAGAGGTAAAGCCCAGCCCGGTATCCCCGCAATAGATAGTCGACTTCACTATATAAACCATTACGATCTTTTTGCAGATATAAGGGCATTGTACAACAGTACTATTTATAATAGCCACAATGGCTCTCCGGATCTGGCGGGAACGATACTTGCAGTATGGAATGACAGATATATTGCTGATATTCCTACCTTAATGGCTGAGAATAATTTCTATCCGACAATGTTAGCTATGGCTGAACGTACATGGCTTGGAGGTGGATATGGATATTTCGATAAGAGTACAAATCTGCTTTTCGATAATTCGAGTGATATATATAAGGAGTTTGCTGACTTTGAAAGAAGGCTGCTTTGGCACAAAGATCGCTCTCTATCAGCAGAGTTAATTCCTTATGTGCAGCAGAGCCAAGCTTCTTGGATTATTGTTGATGCTTTTGAAAATGGTGGAGAATTGGAAAAAGTCTTTCCTCCTGAAGAGATCTACCTTTCAGATAGAACCTCTACTTATCCACCTAAGCAGCTACCTTACTATATATTTGAGGGGAAAAGGAGAGATAGCCATCAATTCTTTGGATCGGGTTTCTATCTAAGGCATGTTTGGGGTAATGTTATTTGTCCCAATGTTTATGATAATCCTAAAGAGTATCACACCGCTTATGCAATGACTTGGGTACATTCTCCGAAGAAACAAACTGTTGGTTTGCTGTTCGAGACACAGAATTATAGCCGTAGCGAAAGCGATTTACCTCCTCCTAAAGGAAAGTGGGATTACAGAGGGAGTAAGATTTGGATAAATAAGAAAGAGATCCCGGCTCCCGAATGGTCTGCGACACATAATAAAAGAGATAATGAGATCTTGTTGGGAAATGAGAATATTCCCTCTCGAAAACCTATTCATGTAGAATTGAATAAGGGTTGGAATCATATACTGATCAAGCTTCCTGTCGGAGCATTTCGTTCTCCGGAAATACGTTTGGTGAAATGGATGTTCACGGCAAGCTTTGTCGATATCACAGGTAAACAGGCTGCAAACCTCCGTTATCACCATTTCAATACGATAAAGAAGTAAATTATGAGTAAAAATTTGTTTATGAGACCGCCTTTATTTACCTTTGACCTCCAAATTAACGTAAAAACAAAGAATTTATGAGGAAAAGCCACATTTCAGCATTAGTGTTTGCACTTGCTCTGTTCTCTTCCGGTTGTAAGGAAGAGCCATTCAGACTTCCTAATAATGGTAAAGAAACTCCACAAGAGAAACTGATGGAGCTGCATTTGACCTCTTCTACAAGATACAATGAGATGGTTTTTAGAGGAGAAGAGGAGGGGAGCAACAAACTTTTAGAGATTAAGAAGCATCTTTCGCAGGATATTCAAAGTGTTTATTTTCTTTTTTTTGCACCTTCCGGTAAAGAGTATATCCTTAAACAGCAGATATACTATCCTGTATTCAGAAGCAAAGAAGGTATAGTTTCGGATGCTTTTGAATCTTTGACTTTAACAGAAACAGGAGTCGATATAAAATTCAATCCGATCAAGATTAAGCAAAACAATTATAAGCTGATTGTTTTGTTTAACCCTTATAAGACTCTTATAGACAAGCTTGAACTTAATAAAACCAACATAAAGATATTTGATAGTCCGGTATCAATCTATGACAAAGACTCTAAAGACGACTTTTTCATCCAAAACACATACATCTGTAAAGATGGAGCGGTAACCATAAAACCCACTCCGGACACTCATGATTCAAACTCCGATACATCTCAGCATTATCAGCTATTCGAGATGACTCCCGTCAGCTCTTATTATACTCTCTCATTTGATAACATGGTCGTGGAAGGAGGACGTATCGGTGAAGAGATAAAGATCTATCCGGATGTTGTGAACAAGAGCATTGTTCCATTTCCCTCCTACTCCAAGATGATCATAAGAACTGGTGTGGAAAGCGATTTTTCCATTCCTAAGGATGGAAATTTTGGCAGCATCAAGAATTTTGATCAGGTTAATGCTCAGTTTTTTCGCATTGAAGACTCTAAGCTTTCCCGGACCAATATCGGAAAGACAATAAACATAAACTCTCCTTCCGATACTCCGTTTTATGGAATGATTCCCGAAAACACTATCCAGGGACCTGAATTTTTAGCAACCAACTGCTCGCGCTTAATTGTCTCTGTTACCTATGCTCCGGAGACAATAGAGTTAGGTTCGAGTTGGGCAACATATAAAGGACGAACATTTGACGACAATAGTTTTAAGACTCTTATCACAAAGGTTACTACTGCAAAGGTAGATCAGCTGGATGCTTACGAGCAGGCATTTAAGAAAGACTATGAAGAAGGCAAAAAATACCTGGAAAACTTTATCAAGCAAGCTACGGGAAGCCAACGTGAGAAAGACAGAGCCCGTTACATATTATCGGGAATGAACTCTCATACCAACTCTTATCACATTAGAGGTATATCTTACCATCATGGCGGCATCTGTTTTTATGCCATACCATTGGTTCATAAAGAGATTTTAGACTCATCCTCATCCAAGATTTTCAAACTTTACTCTTCGGTAAGAAACCACTTATACCATATCTCCGTTAGCAAGATAAGAAAGCCGGGGAAGGCAATGATTTCTCAACTTCCGATGGACGAAGAGCTAAAAGAAGAGAAGACGTCAGGTTTTGGTTCGGGATATAATTATCCTGAAGAGGTCAGTATGAACGTTGAGTTATAATTTTTCACATAAAGAAATAAGAGACTCTTTAGATCCGAGTGGAGAGAAAAAGTTTAGGGGTTTTGGTTATCGCCGAAGCTCCTAAACTTTTTTCGGGAGACTATATCAGTTTGCAGTTTTTTTATTTTAAGCTTCATATCTGTCCCGTTAAGCTTTTGTTGCTTTCGGTGGGATGAAATAATAAGTATATTTGTGAGCGAAAAATATATACGAAGACAGCATGAAAATAGCTCTTATAGGATATGGAAAGATGGGTAAAACCATCAAAGAGATAGCGGAAAGGAGAGGGCATAAAATAGTATCGGTGATAGACGAGGAGAATGTATGGGAGTTGGAAGACCGTTCATCCTCTTTTTTCACTGCGGATGTTGCCATAGAGTTTAGCACCCCTTCGTCTGCTCCGGGGCATTTGGAGGCGTGTTTCAGAGCAGGAATACCTGTTGTCTGCGGTACTACAGGCTGGCTTTCCGAGTGGGATAATGTGATCCGCACGATGGAGAAGGAGAATGGTACACTATTTTATAGCTCCAACTTCAGTATCGGTGTCTATATCTTCGGAAAGATAAATGAGCTGCTTGCCACTTATATGAATCTTCTTCCCCAGTATGGTGTTATTATAGATGAGACACATCATACCGAGAAGAAAGATGCTCCAAGCGGTACGGCTCTGACGCTTGCCAATCAGATTCTCGACAAGATAGATCGGAAGTTGGCTATATTTACCACTACGGATGGTTCGCTTGCTCCTGTGGATGAGGGTATTACCATTCGTGCGCATCGCAAAGATAATGTACCGGGCACGCATACAATATCTTACTCTTCAAAGATAGACGACATCACGATAGAGCATAAAGCTCACGGGCGAGAAGGATTTGCCACCGGAGCGATCATGGCAGCAGAATATATTCCGGGACGGAAGGGTCTGTTCTCCATAGATGCCCTGATGGAGGATTTGCTCAAGAGTAGCGAGAAAAGAGATGAACCATAATCATCTTCTTTCCTTTAGAGCCGAACCTATTCCGGTTGTACGCATCGGTATAGTTGGTTTAGGTGTAAGAGGTAGCAAGGCTTTGGATAGACTTGTAGAGATTCCCGGTGTCAGAATAGTGGCTCTTGCAGATTTGGACGAGTCGGTCGTACGGAAAGCATCGGAGCTTTTACCTTATCGTGAGGTCTCTTGCTATACCGGAGAGCGTGCCGCGACTTCTTGTGTTACGGACTCTTGTGTGGATTTGCTCTACATCACAACCACATGGGAGAGTCATGCAGAGATAGCAACGGAGGGGATGATGCACGGAAAGCATGTCGCAATAGAAGTGCCGGCAGCCATCTCCATGGCTCAGATATGGCAACTTGTAGAGACCGCCGAGCAGACCCGGAGGCATTGCTTCATGTTGGAAAACAGTGTGTACGACCGCTTTGAGCTGTCCATGCTTCACATGGCACAGTGTGGCATCTTCGGGGAAATCGTTCACGCAAAGGGAGGATATGTACACAATCTTCACAGCCAATGGCTGCAACACAGAGAAGATTGGAGATTGGCGCATAATATTGCAAGGCGAGGAGATCTCTATCCAACCCATGGAGTGGCTCCTCTCTGCCTTGCCATGAACATACACAGAGGAGATCGTCTTTCACGATTAGTCGCTATGGAAGCCGTCCCGAAGCATACTCCTCGTGTGTTGGGCGATCATTATGGCGAAGATTTCAGCAGCTTTGCAAATGGAGATCACACTCAGACCATCATACAGACAGAGAAAGGATGCACGCTCTATATCGAACACGATGTTGCCTCATACAGACCTTACTCTCGCTCTTTGCAGATTGTCGGCACGGACGGATTCGCTCAAAAATACCCTTATCCCGTACTCTCGCTGAAGCCTGAATATTGTAACGGCATCTCTTATAACAGCGTAGTTCATCCGGATCTTCCGGACTATCTGCCACACGAACAGACGGAGCAGCTGTTGCAGAAATACAGCCATCCGATCCTTACACCGGATATTCTTGACGGCATAAAGCATTTGGAGGGACATGCTCCTATGAGCGGCATTATGGACAGACGGCTTATATACTGTCTGCAGAAAGGTTTACCTCTTGACATGGATGTCTATGACATGGCAGAGTGGTGCTCTATCATTCCGCTTTCGGAAGAGTCTCTTCGTCTCGGATCAGTTCCGATAGAGATCCCGGACTTCACTCGAGGGGCATGGGATATACTGGAAAAAGTAGATTGGCATATATCTTAAACAGAAAAGGATTCGTACAGCGTGGTAGTTTTACCACATCCGTACGAATCCTTTTTTCTTTCGGACAGAGAGGTTGTTATCCTTTCACGATCTTGATAGGACGAGAAAACTGTTTGCCGTTGAGATAAAAACTCCTCTTTACCTTTATATCATTCTTTTTCCTGTGCGCTTTCTGGTTGATGGTTATTACATCTTCCGGCCAGCCGTTCCCCCAGTTCAGCACCAACTTTTCCGATTCAAACGTACTGTCGCCTGCCAATTCTCCAAAATATAAAACCTTACGTCCATTTTTGTTTGTCCCAATAAGCAGCCCATGAAATGTAGGCATATAGGCTCGGAAAACATCAGGAGTCGGTCGGTCTATTCTTTCTCCCATCTTAAAAGTCTTTCCTAAAAATGTGGCGGTAACATCTTGAGAGAGCAGGTTGCCCGGAGTATTGGCATCCAAAAGATCTCTTCCCTCCTTATCTGCCACTTCTATTTCTATGTTGAGAGGATAGAAATCAAAGATGATATCGGGGTCTTCTCCCTTACAAGAGCTTATCAGAAAAGAGCCTGCAAGCAGTAGCAGGCAAAGATGAAATAGTGTAGAAAAACTGTGTTTCATCGGATTGCGCTTTTAGTTTGATGGCACAAATGTAAAGAAAAAACGAATAACGGAGAGATTTTTTATGGAATGTATTTGAGATTTTGAACGTATATAATAGATCCGGTATTCGGTATTAAATCTTTTGCCAAACGTTATAAAATCTCGAAATCAGGCTTTGAGTTGTGGAAGTCAAGCCTTGACTTTTGAAAATCCAATCTTGAAAGAGAGCGAGCAAGCCTTGATTTGAATTTCCGATTGCGTTCAGAGCAAACTCTAAATACGGTAAATATCTTTTCTAATCAGGTTCAGACTCTTTTGGAGGCAGCTTAGGAAATGAACATTTCTCTGTCTTTAAGATGTATATGGGGCAGATGGGTTAAAGAATAGATGTTTTTCCAAAATGTTCTATCTCCGAATAACCACCGTTACAAGCATGAAAACAGCATCATGATGCAAAATCCGGAGCGTGTAGAAATAGGGTATAAACCATTTTGGATGCGGAGTATTAAACTAAATTCTTTATCTTTGAGGGATAGAGAAGGTGGCTTTTGTGCTTCCTTCTGCCGAATAACAGAAATACGAATAATATTATACCAAGCAGAGATTGGAGATGAAGAGAGTCTTATTGAAACTCAGTGGCGAAAGTCTCATGGGAGCACAGTCCTATGGCATAGACCCTTCCCGACTAAATTCATACGCACAAGAGATAAAACGCTCTCGTGATTTGGGTATTCAGATTGCAATAGTAATAGGAGGAGGAAACATCTTTAGAGGTCTTTCCGGAGCCACTCAGTCCGGTTTCGATAGAGTAAAAGGAGATCAGATGGGGATGTTGGCCACGTGTATCAATAGCTTGGCTCTAAGCTCCGCACTGACGGCAAACGGAGTGGATAATGTGGTCTATACCGCCATCCGAATGGAACCAATAGGGGAGTTTTACGATAAATGGAAAGCAATAGCAGCCCTTCAAGCCGGTAGGGTGGTCATCTGTGCGGCAGGTACCGGAAATCCTTTCTTTACCACAGATACCGGTTCATCTCTCCGAGCGATAGAGTTGGAAGCGGATGCCATGCTTAAAGGTACAAGAGTGGATGGCATATACGACAAAGACCCGGAAAAGCATCCGGATGCTGTTCGGTTCGATCGGATATCCTACTCGGACGTTATAGCCAAAGATCTGAAAGTGATGGACGTAACGGCTACGGCAATGTGTATGCAGAACAAGATGCCTATCGTGGTATTCGATATGGATACACCTGGAAATCTGTTCAAGCTTCTCTCCGGAGAAAATATCGGTACACGTGTCTATATAGATAAGGAGTAACAACAATAGAGAGTAAACAATCATCAAAAAACAAGTATAATAATTTATGGAAGATATTAAAGTAGTTATAGAGCACGCAGAAACTCTAATGAATGATGCCATTTCATTTTTAGATGAGCAGCTGGCACGTATTCGCGCAGGTAAGGCAAATGTGAAAATTCTTGACGGTATCATGGTGATGTACTATGGCAACATGACACCTTTAGCCAATGTCTCGTCTCTTACTACTCCGGATGCCAAGACTATTCTTATCACTCCGTGGGAGAAGTCTATCATTAAGGACATAGAAAAGGCAATCATAGATTCGGATCTTGGAATCACTCCGGAAAATAACGGAGAGCTTATCCGCATCGGCATTCCTCCTCTTACAGAAGAGAGACGTAAGCAGCTCGCCAAGCAGAGCAAGCATGAAGCGGAAACTGCTAAAGTGAGTGTGCGAAATGCCAGAAGAGATGCAATAGACCAGCTTAAAAAGATGGTGAAGAACGGTCTTGCCGAAGACATGGGTAAGGATGCAGAAGCAAAAGTGCAGAAGATCCACGATAAGTTTGTACAAAAGATAGACGAACTCTACGCAGCTAAAGAGAAGGAGATACTTACTATTTAAGAGAAGAGAAAAGCTCTGCTCCTTTGTTTTGTGGATAGTAGATGACATCGCTACAGACAGGAATTGTTATAGGAAATCCGGGTAATGAGTACACTGTTCGCAGTGAGGGAAAAGATTATCCGTGCAGACTGAAAGGACGCTTCAAGATAAAGGGGATAAGGACAACCAATCCTATTGCCATCGGTGATAGGGTGCGGTTTTCCATTCCCGAAGGTTACGGAGAGTCTTCAAGTGGTAAGGCGGATCTTTGTTGCTTTATTACTGAGATACTGCCCCGGAAAAACTATATCATCCGTCGGAGCATCAACCTTTCCAAAGAGGCACATATAATAGGAGCCAATCTGGATAGGGCATTGCTCATCGTTACGATAAACTATCCGGAAACACCGCTTACATTCATAGACCGATTTTTGGCAACAGCCGAGGCTTATGGTGTGGAAGTTGCTTTGGTCTTCAATAAGATAGACCTTTACAGCGATGAAGAGCAACAGATGCTCGGACAGCTCTGTAAAATGTACGAGGAGATAGGGTACAGGTGCTTCTCTGTCTCTGCTATCGAGAATGAGGGAATGGAGACCCTTCGACAGTATGTAAGCAGAGGGGTAACACTCCTGTCCGGTCAGTCCGGAGTGGGGAAAAGCTCTATCATAAACGCTCTTGTGCCTACCGCTTCCTTACGGACAGCGTCTATCTCTTCCACTCACCTTGCCGGTGTGCATACGACAACCTATTCTACCATGATAGATTTGCCGGATGAGCCGGACTCTTTTCTGATAGATACGCCGGGGATAAAGGGGTTTGGAACGTTGGATTTTGACCCTAAAGAGGTGGGACATTTCTTCCCGGAAATCTTCCAAGTGTCGAAATCTTGTCGTTTTTCCAACTGTACACACACTCACGAACCCGGATGTGCCGTAAATGTAGCTGTGGAAGAGGGGCATATTTCAGAGTCGAGATTTCGAAGCTATCTGAGTATCTTGGAAGACAAAGACGAAGCTAAGTACAGAGAAGCCTACTGAGTATCTCGGTTATTATAAAAATCTATATCATTATAAATGCACAATGAACCCTTTAAGTCATTTTCCTCCCGTTACAAAAAACCTTGTGATCATAAATGCTTTGGCTTGGGTGTCCATGTTTGTCCTTTCAAGGCTGGGCTGGGATCTCACTTATCTACTTGGTTTGCACTACTTCCCAACAGAGAGTTTTAAGCTGTGGCAACCTTTCACATATATGTTCATGCATGATGCTTCAGGGTTTTCTCATATATTCTTTAATATGTTTGCCTTGGCGATGTTCGGACCAAGTCTGGAGAGAATATGGGGTGGAAAGAAGTTTTTATTCTTTTACCTCTTCACAGGGATTGGTGCCGGCATTGTGCAACAGATCGTTTGGTATCTCACTCTTACAGGATACTCGGAGTATAGTATATTCCTTTCTTCCGGTTATTTAGACCAGTTTATAACCGTGGGAGCAAGTGGTGCCATATTCGGAATACTGCTTGCCTTTGGAATGACCTTCCCCAATGTTCCCATGTATATCATGTTCATACCCATACCTATCAAGGCAAAATATATGATGATAGGCTATGGACTTATAGAATTGTTTGCCGGTATCCATCCGGGAGCAGGGGATAATGTCGCTCACTTTGCACACTTGGGAGGGATGTTGTTTGGTCTCATCCTTATACTTATCTGGCGCAGAAAACACGGGAAAGAGGTTTATTACTAAACAGTAGACGTGGTTAATATCAGACAACAACGAGGACATCTGCCACTCTTTTGGTGGTGTGCCGGTATGTGTACACTGTCTGTACTCTTTTGGTTGCTTCCCGTCTCCGGGGATCTTCTGTTTACTCCTGCACTTACATCGGTGGCAGATGCACCGTGGACCTTATTGTCGTATCCCTTTTTTCACAAGACCTTCTTGCATTTGGGCAGTAATATCTTGTTGTTTACCGGGGTTATACTTTTTTCTCTCTTTGGAGATAAGAAGGTTTACATCTTTCGTCCCGTTTTATATACCGTTTTTGCATTTCTGTTTCCTCTCTTTCTTTTCACTGCTACAACCATTTTAATCCCTCAATGGATGGGCTCTCTTAGTGGTGCATCCGGCTTGGCTTTGTTGGCTTTCGGCAGTGTGCTGGGGTGTTATAAAGGGTTTCCTTTTTACCTGTTTGCATTTCTTGGTATCGCAATCATTCTCGGACTGCTTTTGCAAGGCAATAGTGCCGGACATATTGTCCATCTGGGAGCTCTCATACTGGGAATTATTTTTGGAAAGAAGAAGATATTTATCTACTCCTTGACAAAAGGAGAGGCAGATAGAACAGATATGAAAAAACAGATACATGAGTCCGGATATACTTCTCTGTCCGGATCTCAAAGAAAACAACTTATTCGGAAAGATGGCATAAAGAGATGAAGCGTCGCTATAAAATATTTAAGCATCTTACTCTCACTATTGAGGGCGTTGTTAATGCTCTGTTCATTCTGGCATTTGCAATAGCTCTTCTTGCTCCTTATATCTCTCCGAAGATTACCGTACTGCCTGCTTTTTTCAATCTTTCGTATCCGGTATGGTTCTTTCTTCTGCTACTCTTTTTCTTGTTTTACTTATTGAGAAGACGCTGGCTCTTGTTTGGCATATACTCTGTCTTGCTCCTTTTTGCCATACCATACAGTTTGGCATATTGCCCGGTAAGATTCGGAACAAACAAAGCTCCTCAAGATGCAGAAGTGATAAAGGTGATGACCTACAATGTGAAGAGCTTTAAGGGAAAGTCCAAGAATGGGGAGACCGCCATTAAGTTCATCAATAATTCGGATGCAGATATTGTCTGTTTGCAGGAAGCCATATTTAACTCAAACTTAGAGAAGAATACGGCTCTTCTGAAAAAGAGTTTTGGCAAGGAGTATCCCTATATTCATGAACATGTGGACTATGAATCTCACTCTCAGGGATTGGTTTTGCTGAGCAAGTATCCGATAATAAAACAGATCCCGATCCGTTACCCGGCAGATGGTAACAGCTCTTGCTCCTATATGTTGAAGCATCGTGATGGCGAGAAGATTATGGTGGTCAATAACCACATGGAGTCTTATCGTCTTACCCAACGGGATAAGCAGACCATTAAAGGGTGGATAAAGAAAGAACCGCTATTGAATATTCCCCGTATCTACTCCGGATTGAGAGAAAAGTTGGGACCTAAACTTGAAACGCGAGCATTTGCAGCAGGTGTGGTAAAGCAGACAGTAGATTCACTCTCCCTATTGTATACTCCGGCATACTCCTTTGTCTGTGGAGATATGAACGATACTCCGATGTCTTACACCTATAAAACAATGCGGTCTGATATGAGAGATGCCTATAAGGATGCCGGTTCGGGATTTGGGTTTACTTACAATGAGAGGTTCTTTTGGTTCCGTATAGATCACATTTTTTATAGCGGAAACCTCAAGGCCTATCTCTCAAAAGTGGAGAATAAAGAAGGTATAAGTGATCATAATCCTCTTGTTGCAGAGTTTTATGTCATCCCTATAGATTAAAATATTATAGTTAAATTTGCTTTCAGATACTCTATTAAGGTATTCTGCTTGATTATGATAAAGTCCAATTTCGTACAGCGTACCATTTATGGTTCTATATATGTAGTTCTGATACTCGGAGCTATTTTTTCAAACTCTCCATACTTAACGGGGGCACTATTGGCAGCTATGGGTTCTTTGGGAATCTTTGAGTTCCAGTCCATTGTCTCCATAAACAGGGATCGTTTGTTCCTGAAAATATGGCATTCGCTAATGGGACTTTTGCTCTTTTTTATCGTTACGACAAGTGGAGTAGAGCCTTTGGACCAAAAGGAGAAAATTATATTCTCTCTTCCTTATACGGCTTATGTGTTTTTCTACATATTGGCAGAATTATTCCGAAACAGAAAGAGTCCGATAAGAGAAGTGGCTTATGCTTTTGCTGCACATGCTTATTGTATAATTCCTTTAGCGGTAGTGCATAGGTTGTGTGTGGATAGCACTCTGATATTACCCGAGAATATCCCGACTTGGATGAGTCATACTTTCTGGCTATTGCCGATGTTTGTGTTCATTTGGATAAATGATACAGGAGCGTTTCTGGTAGGAAGTCTGATGGGGAAAACAAAGTTATTTGAACGTATCTCTCCAAAGAAAACGTGGGAAGGGTTTATGGGCGGTGTCCTTTTTACTCTTTTGTTTTCTATTGGTTTCTACTTCTTGTTCCCGGAAGTACTTTCCTTTTTGCAATGGCTTCTTCTTGCTCTTTTGGTGTCCATACTTGCAACGTTGGGAGATCTGTTTGAATCCCTGCTTAAAAGGACATACAATGTCAAGGATAGTGGCAGTATAATGCC
This sequence comes from Porphyromonas canoris, assembly GCF_000769115.1. Lineage (GTDB taxonomy): Bacteria > Bacteroidota > Bacteroidia > Bacteroidales > Porphyromonadaceae > Porphyromonas_A > Porphyromonas_A canoris. Next base: position 829,997 of record NZ_JQZV01000013.1, read on the forward strand.
CGGACATGGAGGAATATTGGATCGGATAGATTCTCTTATAATGGTTTCTGTTCCGGTCTTTATATTTGTCTGCATTGTCTCTATGCTATAAGACACACAAACACTAATAAAGAAGTTAAACATTTACATTACATCAAACATGAAAAAGTTATTACTTACATGCTCTCTTGTTGCTCTTGCAACATTGGGATATGCTCAAGAATCTAAGAAAGATCCATTACAAATAGGAGACGTAGTGGTTACTTCTACAAAGACTAACATTCCTCTAAAGAATATCCCTCAAAGAGTAGAGATTATAACACAGGAACAGTTAGCCTCTACGGTGGCAAAAGATCTGGGAGAATTGCTATCCAGATTTACTAACGTGGATATGATTAAATATCCCGGAGCAAGTTCGAGTATAGGTATGAGAGGTTTTTCACCAACTGCCCATGCAAGAGCTTATACTTTAATTATGATAGATGGTCTGCCTTCAGGAACAACAAATGTCTCTACCATTCCGGTTTCTCTTATCGAACGAGTGGAAGTCATAAGAGGACCTTATGCCGTGCTTTATGGTACAGACGCTATGGGAGGTATAATAAATGTCATAACCAAAAAGGCTATGCCTACATCAGAACTTGGTTTAGGCGTTAGCTATGGTAGCTTCAAGCATCATACTATTGATGCACACTATGCAGCAAAATACGATAAACTTGGAGTTGTATTAGGTGTACAGAGTGATGCTCAGAAGGATGATTATAAGATAGGAGATAAGCACATGCTTTCTTTGACAGCCGGACAAAAAGCTACTGTCAATAAAGATTCTTATAACAAGCCGTATCCCCACACCAAGATAGATCACTTGCAGTTGATGGGTAAGTTGAGCTACGACTTTACGGAAGACCTTAAAGCCGGAATCACCGGAATGTTTTACAATGCGGATGGCATAGATAGTCCGGGAGCTTATCCTGCAACCTATCCTTCTCTCAAGCAGGCAAAGAGATCCAACGTACAAGGAAATGTTGAATGGAGATTGGGATCTCACAATCTTTCTATATCTCCATACTTTGCAGTAGAGAATTCAGGATTTTACGAAAAACTGGAAGGAAAAGATAACTTCCTGAACTTCCGTGATGATATCAAGAGTTACGGACTTAAATTATCGGACAACCTGACTATTTCCGATTGGAATGTTCTGTTCGGAGTAGATTATGACATGTATAAGTATAGCTCTGAACGTCAAGAGGCAGCGGGTAAACCTGTTGCTCCATATAAGCCGGACAACTCCTCTCTACGTATCAGCGGATATAGCCAAGTAACATACACGAATGAAGGACTAACATTCAATTTAGGTGCGAGAGCTAATGGTTTACGTTCTACAACCTATGCCAACAAACTTCTTGCAAATGAAAAGAAGGATGACAACCACTTCTATGCCAATCCTTCTGCGGGCATAAAGTATGTTATGGATAATGGTCTCAATTTCCATGGCTCTTACGGAAATGCTTTCTATGTACCGGACCCTCTTTACACAAGTGGTTTTTACGAAATAAAAACTCCATGGGGAAATTACAAGTATGTAGGCAATCCAAATCTTAAACCTGAAACTTCCCATACATTTGAAGGTGGTTTTGGTTATGGAAACAGCTTTATCAATATAGACTTGAATTACTTCTACACGCTTTATAACGGAAAGATCATAAAGGATACCTCTCGTCCTGAAAACTTCTATATCAATGCGAAAGCCGGGGAAATGCAAGGATTGGAAGCATTGGCTTCTATAGATTTTGGAAAATTGATGAGTCCTTCTCTCAATCTTGAGCTTTATGCAAAAGGAACTTATCTGTTCAAAAACAGAGTAAAGGAGGCTGATGTTTGGAAAGCTGCCTTGTATGTTGCAAACACAAACCTTAATGCCGGAATCTATTTCAAGTACAGATTCTTGTCTGCACGTCTTAATACAAGATACGGAGGCTCAAGATACGAGCAATCTTTCGCTAAACATGCTGCGGAAGCATTTATCGAAAAGGATGGTTATGTTGCGAAAGACAAAGTGATAGAAACACCTCCACATCTTGTTACAGACCTTTCTTTAAGAGCGGACTTTAACAGAATGATTGGGTTGCAGTTCCAAGTGAACAACCTTTTCAATGAAAACTACGCATTCAAAGACCAATACTATATGCCGGGAAGGAATTTCCTTGCAACCCTTAGGGTTGGTTTGGAATGGAAGAGATGATGCGTAAGATCATCTATATATCAGGTGGACAAAGATCGGGAAAGAGTAGCTTCGCTCAACGGACAGCGGAGCTACTCTCTCCGTATCCTGTCTATCTTGCCACGGCACATGTTTGGGACGATGACTTCAGAGAGCGTATCCGAAGACATCAGCAGGATAGAGGACCGCATTGGACGAATATAGAGGAGGAGATAGAGATTAGCAAGCACGATCTTTCCGGGAAAGTAGTGTTGCTCGACTGTGTTACATTGTGGCTCACAAACATCTATCATGCCAATGGATATGCTCTCCAAAGCTCTCTCGAACAAGCCAAAGAAGAGTGGAATAAGTTTATAGAACAGCAGTTTACCCTCATTGTTGTAAGCAATGAAATAGGGATGGGGCTACACGCTCCTGACCAATCTTCCAGACATTTTACCGATTTGCAAGGATGGATTAACCAGTATATCGCCGGTTTGGCAGACGAAGCATATTGTATGATATCGGGCATACCGTTAAGACTAAAGTAAGAGAAAATGAACTTTCAACAACAACTACAACGGAAGATAGACACTCGAACCAAGCCCATAGGATCGCTTGGTGTTTTGGAAAGACTTGCTTTCAAAATAGGATCTATCCAAAAAACATTGACGCCGGAGCTGAAAAATCCGGCAATGATAGTCTTTGCCGCAGATCACGGCATAGAACGAGAAGGAGTGAGTCCCTGTCCAAGAGAGATGACATGGCAGATGGTTCTCAACTTTCTTCGTGGAGGAGCCGGAATCAATGTCTTTTGCAAACAACACGGATTCAATCTCACTGTTGTGGATGTTGGTGTCGACTATGACTTCGCTGAGGGTCTGAACGTGGCACGAGAGAAGATTGCAAGGGGAACGGAAAATATTCTCCATGCCCCTGCCATGAGTATAGAGACTTGCCTGAAGGCGATGGAAGTCGGTGCAAAATATGTTCGCATGGAGCATGAGCGAGGATGCAATGTGATAGGATTTGGAGAAATGGGTATTGCCAACACCTCTCCTGCTTCTCTTCTTCTGCATCACTTCACCGGTGCTCCTTTGGAAATCTGCGTGGGACCGGGAGCAGGGTTGGATGCAAAAGGAGTAGAGCATAAACTGAACATTCTGAAGCGTGCCTATGCCAAGCATAAAGTTACCACTCCATTAGAAGCTCTTGCCACGTATGGCGGCTTAGAGATTGCTGCTATTGCAGGAGCAGTGTTGGAGGCCAAAAGATTGGGAATGGTGATTATTGCCGATGGTTTTATAACCTCATCCGGCTTTCTTTCTGCCTTTGAAATAGATCATAGCATCATAGATAATGTGATCTTCTCGCACGCATCTAAGGAGCAGGGACATCAAGTAATGCTTGCCCACATGAAAGGAGAGCCTGTACTTCGTTTGGACTTGCGTTTGGGAGAAGGTACGGGAGCAGCGATAGCTTATCCCATCATACAGTCTGCCCTTGTTTTTCTTAATAACATGGCATCTTTCGATGAAGCTGAAGTTTACGAGGTGGAGCGATACAGAGAGACGCCTGAGAACTTACGTTCATGATACGCAAAGAGATAGACTATTTTCTTCATGCTCTGATGTTCTACACTCGAACTCCGCTTAGGAGTGTGGAATATAAGGCAGAGAGTTTGAATAAATCTTTCAGATACTTTCCTCTAATAGGACTCCTGATAGGAGCTTTAGGGGGAAGTATCACTTTTTTATTATCGTATATCCTTCCGAATGAACTTGCATTGCTCCTCGGTCTTGCCTTTTTCCCATTTTTTACCGGGGCTTTTCATGAGGATGGTCTTTCCGATTTTTTCGATGGTTTCGGAGCGGGACGGACAAAAGAGCGCATCTTATCTATAATGAAAGACAGCTCGATAGGAGCGTATGGTATCATTGCTCTTATCTTTCTGCACCTGTTTAAGTTTGTCTCTTTATATCCATACACTCCTCTGCTTTGGCTCTATCTTTTCATGGCATCTCATGCCAGTAGCAGGCTTCTTTCCACGTTTTATATCCGTTCGTCCAAGTATGTAAGGAAAGAGGAAGAGCATGGCAAGGCAGAGCATACCCGTAATGGCATTACTCCGACAACACTTGTAGTCGCCTCCATATTCGGACTCACACCTCTTTTTCTGATTTCATGGAAAGTGGCACTCCTTGTTATTCTTCTTGATACTGTTTTTGCTCTAATTCTCAAGAGCTATACGGAAAGAAAGATAGGAGGATATACGGGAGACGTTTTAGGGGCTGTACAGCAGATAGGGGAGTTGATTGTCTACCTCTCTTTTGCTCTTGCCACTACTCTTGTCTGGGTATAACCATGAATATATTAGCCATAAGACATACCTCTGTAAATGTTCCGTCCGGTGTCTGTTACGGCCATCTTGATGTCGGAGTATCCGACAAGTTCGATGAGGAAGCCGAAGCGGTTCGGAAGTTATTGCCCGATGATGTCGGGATATACAAAGCAATATCCAGCCCATCTTCTCGTTGTACGGCTCTTGCTTCAAGATTAGAATTTACGTTTTCTACGGATTCAAGACTCATGGAGCTCAATTTCGGTGCATGGGAAGGGAAGACATGGAACAGCATTTATGAGACAAAAGAGGGGAAAGAGTGGTTTCAAGATTATGAGAATACGATATGTCCGGATGGAGAGTCCTTTTCGCAGCTTAGAGATAGGGTGGAAGAGCTGATAAATCATTATGTAAAAGAGGGAGTGGAACAGCTGTTGATCGTAGCTCACGGAGGGACATTAAGATCGCTTTTCCTTATTTGCGGCATTTGCGAAACCGCTCAAGAAGCTTTTGCCAAAGATGTCCCGTACGGAGGGGTATTCTATCTCACATATCCGGCATAAAAGCTCATATAATACCTATATTTTGGTATTGTGTGTGTGCATCCTTACTCTTACATTTGCACCAAAGGGAAAAAGCCCTGAAAATAAAAAGTTAACAACCTATTTTATCAACATTCATTATGGCTAATATTGGTATATTCTTCGGTTCTTCTACCGGAACAACAGAAGATGTTGCAGTTCGTGTAGCAGACAGACTAAATGTTTCTCAAAGCGATGTACATAACGTTGCCAGCGCAGATGCTGCTGCAGCTGATGCTTACGACGTGCTTATTCTTGGTTCCAGCACTTGGGGTGATGGTGAACTTCAAGATGACTGGATCGACTTTATCGAAAAACTAAAATCTCACGTTTCCGGTAAGAAGGTAGCATTCTTCGGTTGTGGAGACGGAGATAGCTACGATACTACTTTCTGTGATGCTATTGGTCTTCTTTACGATGAGCTTCAAGGCACAGGTGCTACATTTGTTGGTGCTTATGCTCCTGAAGGATATAGCTATACAGATTCAAAGGCAGAAAGAGATGGCAAGCTTGTCGGACTTTGCTTGGACGAAGTAAACTATCCGGAAGAAAGCGATGCCAGAATGGATAAGTGGATTGCAGCTTTGGATGCAGCGATCTAATCCGGCTTCTTTTTTCTATACAATTTATACACCCTCCATATCTGTTTTCGGGCACAAAAGTGTTGCCTTTGCAGATTTGGAGGGTGTAATGTTTCTATATAGCCGTACAAAAGTTTGCCTGAAGCCGTTCGGAATATCTTCTAAACGGATTTGGATTCGCAGTTCAAGCTTTGATTTCCACAAATCAAAGCTTGAATTGTATCGCCCAAGCCTTGACTTTTGGAAATCGAAGTTTGAGTGCTACCAATCAACTCTTGATTTATGATATTTATCGGGTTCAACGGATTTTCTTACCCTTATCGACACACTTTTTCAATAGGTTCACGATGATAAAAATCCTCCCTTGAATGTTTGAGCTATGGCATTCAAGGGGGGATTGGTATGTAGAACTTCCGATGCCGAAAGTGTCGCAAGAAGCAGTCTGTTATGCTTTCTTTTCCGAGTGAGAGCGAACAACCTTGTAAAGCTCCTCTTGCAACCTTATCTTTTGTGAGGAAGAGCCAAGTCTTGGTCGGTTTTCGAGATTTTCATCTACCTCGTAAGTGTTTTTGTTTGCCTGAAGCTGCAGCATGAGTATATCCTTAGCCAGAGCTTTAATATCGGGGTGCAGGATCGGTGCTGCATACTCTATGCGCTTGTAAAGGTTACGCTTCATCCAATCGGCAGAAGCGATGTAGATGCTCTCCTTACCACCATGATAGAAGTACCATAATCTGGTGTGTTCAAGATACATATCTATGGTGCGTGTAACACGAATATTCTTGCTGAAAGGCTGATTTGGGATGGCACAGCAGATACCCCTTACGGCAAGGTCTATCTCAACGCCTGCTTCGGATGCTTCGTATAGCTTTTCTATCATGGATTGATCCTGCAAAGCATTCAGCTTGAGTATTATGTGCGCTTTTCTTCCTGCCTTTGCTTCCTCTATCTCTCTATTTATAAGAGCATTCAGTGTCTCTACAAGTCCACATCCGGGAACCAATAGATGTCGGAACATTGGTAGGGTCTTCACTTCGGACTCAACGTATTTGAAGAGAGAGACAAGATCTTTTACCAACTCCGGATGAGGGGTTATGTAGGTCAGATCGGAGTAGATGGCTGCGGTATCTTCGTTAAAGTTTCCGGTACTGAAACATGCCAAACCTTTAACCGTATCGGGATCGCTTTTTAGTCGGATCAGGCACGTTTTGGCGTGTACTTTCAGTTTGGGAAGACTGTATACCACCTTTACTCCGGCTCTTTGTAAGACTTCGCTTGTGATGAGATTATTGGCTTCATCGAATCTTGCCTTTAGTTCGACAAAGACCGTAACCTTTTTTCCGTTCAGAGCCGCCAGAGTCATTTTTTCTATCACTTCGGAATCTTCTGCCACTCTATACTGAGTCAGTTTTATCTCTTCCACATCCGGAGAAGTGGCAGCCGCATGCAACAGCTGGATAAAGTTTCTGAAAGACTGATATGGAGCGTAAAGAGTTGTTGTAAGGTTGTGCTCTATGATGTATCGGATCATGGACTCGTTTCTCGGTATCTCCGGATGCCACGCAATGGGTTCCGGGTACCGTCGTGCATATTCCGAGCCTATCGGATTGGGTAGCTGAAGAAGATCCGAGAGCATAATGTAGGTATCGCTCGGAATGAGCAGGTCTTCCTTGACATAGCTCAGCTTCATGATCTTATCCAATAGTGTGTGAGGCATACGGCGGTCGTACAGACAGCGAGAAACAGCCCCGCGTTGCCTTTGGCTGAGAATGCTTTTCACCCTCTGAGCAAGGTCTTTGCCGTGAATATTTTCCGTGATAACAACATCCACGTCACGAGATATCCGGTAGGCATAAGCATCTATCTTCTCATAGTTGGGTAGCAGATAGTGTATGCCTGTACGTATAACGTCTTCCAGAAAAACGTAGGCATAGGGAGATCTCTTGCCATCTTTGATTTGGCGTATCTCCGGTGGAATAGGCACAAATCTGTTTGCTTTGTCGAACGGGAGCTTGATGATGTAGTGATCTTCTACCTTTTCTCCCTCTTTTTTCTTCTTGACAGCATTTATGGCAAGGTAGAGACGGTTGTCTCGTACAAATGGATTGGCATGATCCGGATCCAGGAAAATAGGGGAGAGGTGCGGATAAACCTCCATGATGCAGTATTGGTAGAGATATTCACGCTCCGCATCCGTCAAGACATTGATATCCGTGATGAGATCCACTCCCTGTGCACTAAGGTCTGGGATAACCCTGTTATAGAGAATATCGTAAAAGAGATCTTCTTGAGAAGAGACCTCTTTCATCACTTGGACAAATGTATCCAGAGCCTCTTCTTGAGTGAAGTCGCTCTGTTTTCTATTCTCTATGGCAGCTCTTGCATTTGCTACTCGAACCTGATAAAATTCTTGAAGATTGGAACAGAAGATCCCTAAAAACTTGAGTCTTTCATAGATAGGGAGATCGGTATCTTCTGCTTCCAAGAGCACGCGTTTATTGAACGACAACCAACTCAGATCTCGTTTGAAGTAGCGTGAAGTATGAAGGTTTGCATCCATTGGTAGGTGCAGTGATATGGTTTTAGTATTGAGACAAGGTAGTGATTTTCTTTGAGAGAGTTTTTACACAGAGATGTCGGTATAAATATCCACCGGCTTTTGAGCATGTGCAATAACATAAGCGGAGGGTAAAAGCGACTCTTCGTGGGATGGGGCAGTACTGCTCAAAACTTCTTGAAGTATCTCTCTCTTCTTCTCTCCAAGCAAGTGAAAGAGGATGGTATCCGATTCGTGAAGAATGCCATACATACTCAAAGCTACTCTTTCCACTTTTGTTTGAGGATTGATAGAGGCTATAAAAAGCCGCTCGACCGAATAGGAATCCTCTTGTCCGGGGAAAAGCGAGGAGGTATGCCCATCACCACCAATCCCCAATAGCAGAAAGTCTATTGCCTTTTTCTTCTGATATTGGCTGGAAAATCGGCTTAGCTGCTCGGAGTATTCTTGTGCAGAGTCTGCTGTCAGAGAGGATGGGGTTATGGGATGAATGCGATTAGGGGATATGCCGGAGCGGTCAAAGAAAGCTCTGGCAGCCTCTCCGTAGTTGCTCTCATTGGAGTCATAAGGAACCATTCGCTCGTCCACCCAGAAAAAATGTACATCCATTTCCCGGAGCATCTCTACTCTCTCTTCCCAGTAGTGGAGAAGAGAGAGTGGAGTAGACCCTCCGCTTAGAGCTATCGTATAGGGTTCTTCAGGCGAGTGCACCTTGTGTTCCAGATACTTTTGCCTTAGCAAGTCTGTTATGGCTTCCGCTACCAAACGGGGGGTAGCATATCTGTTTATGTTAAACATCGTCATATTTAGAGTTCGCAATAAAGATCGGTGTCCGTAAGATTTTTGCACGGATTGGTCCATGAATAGCCATCGTTGATGATCTGATCCGCCATCTTGGGTCCCCAAGTCCCTGCAGGATAACCATGTAGAGGTATCTTTTCATCTTGCTCCCATGCTTTAAGGATTGGGGTGAAATAGGTCCAGCTTGCCTCCACAGCATCACTTCTTGTGAACAGAGTAGCGTCTCCACGCATACAGTCCTCCAATAAACGAGAGTAGGCATCACCACTCGGCACGCCTCCAAGCTTATTATAAGTGAAGTCCATAGATACTTGCTGTACATCGAAACCGGATCCCGGCGTTTTCATATCAAACTTTAGTGCAACACCTTCATTGGGTTGGATGCGAATGATTAAAGCATTTGCCGGAGCATCTCCAAAGAGTGAGTGAGGTGTTTTACGGAAATGGACAACGATTTCGGTAACCTTTGTCGGCATCTGCTTTCCTGTCCGGATGTAGAAAGGAACACCTCCCCATCTCCAGTTGTCTATCGCCACTTTTATGGCAACATAGGTTTCTGTCCGAGACTGAGGATTAACCTTCTCTTCTTCTCTATACCCTTTTAGCTGTCTCTCATTATTGGCTTTGGATGCAGTGTACTGCCCTCGAATGACATTGGTTCGTATATCTTGTGGAGAGAGAGGGCGAAGAGATTGGTACACTTTCAGTACTTCATCGCGGAATGTTTTCGCATTGAAGACAGCCGGGGGCTCCATAGTTACCAAGGCTAAAAGCTGTATAAGATGATTTTGAACCATGTCTCGGAGAGCTCCTACGTTATCATAGAATCCGCCACGCTTCTCTATCCCCAAATTCTCAACAGCCGTTACCTCTATTCTGTCTATGTAGCGTCTGTTCCATAGAGGCTCGAAGATACCATTAGAGAAGCGAAGAGCCATAATGTTTTGGACTGTCTCTTTCCCTAAATAGTGATCTATACGATAAAGTTGATTTTCCGTAAAAGCTTCTTCGTAGATAAGATTGAGCTCGTGAGCACTTTCAAGATCATATCCGAACGGCTTCTCGATAATGATTCGACGTATATTTTCTTCTATCCCTGCGCCATTGCCTTTAGCATTAAGATTTACGGCACTAAGATGTTTAGGGATAATTCCGTAAAGATTTGGCGGAGTTGAGAGGTAAAAGATATAGTTAGCCGGGTTGTTATAAACTTCATCTAATTCCAGGAGCTTCGATTTCAGACCATTGTAATCCTTTTCTTCCGCCGGATCCATCGTGTGGTAATGGATGTGCGAAAGGAAAAGAGAAACCGTTTCTGTGTCTTTCTCCTCATCTTTAAGGTGTTCTTGCAGCTTTTCTTTAAGATAAGTCCTAAAGGCTTCATCCGAATATTCCGTCCGGGCAACACCCAAAACAAAGAAAGATTTAGGCACGCGCTTTGCCTGAAGAAGAGAATAAAGAGACGGTATCAGCTTTCGCATAGTCAGGTCTCCGGATGCTCCGAATATGACTAAGCCCATTGCTGAAGGCAGTGTCGGTGTTATCGTTGTATTCATCCCTGTTATCTATACAGCATAAACAGTAGAAGCCGTAGTTCCGCCCTCGCCTGTCCAGTTTTCATGATAAAATTCACCTCTTGGGCGATCCGTTCTCTCAAATGTATGAGCCCCGAAAAAGTCTCTTTGTGCTTGCAACATATTCGCCGGAAGAACCTTTGTGGTCAATGAGTGGAAGTAGTTGATCGAGCTGCTGCATGCAGGAATCGGAAGCCCTGATATAATACAGACAGATACTACTTCCCGCCAATCATCCAATGCTTGCTCTATTTCTTTTTTGAAGAACTCGTCCAATAAAAGATTTTCCAAGTCCGGATTTCTTGTCAAAGCATTAGAAATTTCACCTAAGAACGCCGAACGAATGATACATCCCCCTCTCCAGATACGAGCTACTGCTGCTAAGTCTATACCCCAATTGTGTTCATTGGATGCTGCCTTTATGAGTTGAAAGCCTTGTGCATAAGATACCAACTTTGACGCATACATCGCATTTTCGATCTTATGTTCGGGATTACCACTTCCTTTGAATGGTTCCGGTACAAGAAACGGATTGTATAAAGCCGCAGCCTTTTCACGTAAATCTTTAAGAGCAGACAGGCTTCTTTCATACACTGCAGTAGAGATCAGGTTAAGCGGTATACCAAATTCAAGAGAGTTGATAACCGACCATTTCCCCGTTCCTTTCTGTCCTGCGGCATCGAGGATATAGTCTATAAGATGATTACCATCCTTATCTCGGAATCTGAGTATCTGCTCTGTAATCTCAACGAGATAGCTTTCCAGCTTTCCTTTATTCCACTCTCCAAAAATGTCTGCCATCCTGTCATTGGAGTAGTTGAGCAGCTTCTTCATGATGAAATAGGCCTCCGAGATGATCTGCATATCACCATACTCTATACCATTATGCACCATCTTCACAAAGTGTCCTGCACCTCCGCCGCCAATCCAAGCGCAACAAGGAGTTCCGTCTTTCGCTTTGGCAGATATTTTCTCCAGTATCGGAAGGATATGCTCCTTCGCTTCGGCTGCTCCTCCCGGCATTATTGAAGGTCCGTTCAAAGCACCTTCCTCTCCGCCGGAAATACCGCTACCGACAAAGTAGATACCTCTTTCGTAGAGCTCCTCCACACGTCTTTCGCTATCGGTATAGTTGGAGTTGCCTCCGTCCATTATGATATCTCCCTTTTCCAGATAGGGTAGAAGTTGTTGAATGACTGCATCCACAGGACCTCCTGCCTTAATCATCAAGATGATTTTTCGAGGTCTTTCTATCGAAGCAACAAACTCTTCGATATTCTTGAATCCTTGAAAGTTTTTCCCTTTTGCCCGTCCATTGATAAATCTGTCCACCGTCTCTCCACTTCTGTTATATACCGAGACACGGTATCCGTTCCGTTCAATGTTTAGAGCAAGGTTCTCACCCATTACGGCAAGACCTATCAATCCTATATTTGAAAGATTAGAGTTCATATTCAGCTTATGATGTTAATAATTTCTTTTACCTTCTCGGCATCTGTCTGAGGAGTGCTATACTCTTCCACAACCACGGTTCCTCCCATGCTTACAACGCTGTTTCTATATCGCATTTTGCTTTCGATGGGAGAGCGGAAAGAGCCATGCACCTCTTTTACACCTGTCATTTGTACTATCTCATGCACGTTAGAAGCATTTACTCCACAGCCTGCCATGATTGCTATTCTGTCTTGAGCTTCTCGTACAAGCATGGCTATGGTGGAGACTCCCTCTAATGCGGAGGGCATACATCCGGATGTAAGAATGCGATCGAACCCTAACTCGATAATATCTTCCAATGCCTGCTTCGGATCTTTAGCCATATCGAAAGCTCTGTGAAAAGTAACCGGAGAGCCTTGTGCAGCCTCTATGAGTCTTTTGCAAACCTCTTTATCTACCTCTCCATCGGGTGTCAAAGCTCCGAATACAAAGCCATCTACTCCCAATGTTCTAAGGATTTTGATATCCTCTATCATCTCTTCCACTTCTGTCGGAGAGTATAGAAAATCTCCTCCTCTTGGACGAATGATGATGTTCAAACCAATACTTACAGCCTCACGAGCTTTTTTTACCATACCATAAGAGGGGGTAGTGCCACCCTCAGGAATACCGGCACATAGCTCTATACGTTGTGCGCCTCCTTCTTGAGCAGCAATACAAGAAGCTACAGAATTGGCACAAATTTCTAATATCATATTGTTCCTATTATTTTGTACTTGTTGTGAATTTCATTCATGGTTTTCAGCTCCAATTTCAAAGGCGTTTTCTTTGAAATTTCGGCATGTCTGATAATAATGTCTCTTTGCTCTCCGGGGAAGAGGTCAAAGAAATTATCGCTAAATCTGGTAGCGTGCCAAGGTGTCTCTATAAACAGATCTTTCACCAAACGTTCACTTTGGAAGCGGACTACAGCTTCGCCATCTGTTTGCTTGATAACCTTGTACTTCAATACCTGATCGGGGAGATCCATATCTTTTGTGGCAACTGCGTACCATAGCAGGCGCGCATTATCCTCTTTGGTAGAGACACTGATCGAAAGCACTCTTTCTGTAATATTCTCCGCCATTGCAATATCTCTTTTGGAGAAGAGACCCACCTGCGTAACGCTGTTAGCCGCTATCACAGGCAGAGAGATTGTTTTAGTGTACAGCTTTTTACCTTGAACTGTTTTTGTCTCCAAGCGAAGAGATCCTCCGGGAAGTGCATTCAGCTTGTCATTTGCAACGAATATTGCAAGAGAATCTTTCCCTATCTCTTTTGTCATTAGAGCTACCGGAGCATACGCTTCACGCGTTGTATAGTGCATCCCTTTGTAGTTTTGGAAAAAGTCCACACTGCTCCACGATACAGCAGGCCAAGCATCATTCAACTGCCAATAGAGAGACCCCATGCAGGTGGGACGCTCTCTCCGCATGATACGAATGGATTTAGCCATACCTCTTCCGTGAAGAACCTGACCGACATAGACAAAATCTTCAAACTTTTCAGGCACTACGTACTCGCGCTCCATGTACTCCTTTATCAGTCCGTTGCCTGTCGAAGCTTTTTGGTGCACCTTCATCACCTCTGTTTCGAGCCCGTAATCTTCAGGAAGAGCAAATGTCGATATTGTCTTCATGGAGGGGAAAGACTGAAAGCCATACTCACTCACAAAACGCATCGGGTACTTGTCGAAGACTTCAAAAGGCTGTTTACCATACCACAGTCCCCAATAGTGAATATCTCCGTTCGTGAATGTTTGAGGCTGTCCCCAGTTGGAACCCATCGGAGAGCCGTGAATGTAATCGAATCTTGGAGCATATTCTTTTATAATGCTTGGAAGTAACTCATGAAATAAAGGGGCATAGCTGTCTTTGAGCTGCTGATAATGTTGTGGAGAGAGTCGCTTCTGCCAGCCCCAATAGAGTATTCCCTCTTCTATCTCATTATTACCACACCAGAATGCTATACAGGGATGATTTCTCAGACGCTTTACTTGATAGATGGCTTCCTGACGTACATTGTCCAGGAACGAACTATCCGCAGGATAAGCAGTACAGCCGAACATGAAATCCTGCCATACCAGCAAGCCTCTTCTGTTGGCTTCCGTATAGAATCTGTCATCCTCATACGCTCCTCCTCCCCAAACGCGAATCATGTTCATGTTGGCGAACTCGACATCATCGAACAGCGACTTAAAGTACTCGTCTGTTCGTGTCGTAAGCATCAAATTTCCGGGTATATAGTTGGCTCCTTTGGCAAATATCGGGCGTCTGTTTACCTCAAAATAGAACGATGTCCCCTTGTCATCCGGTTTATTGATCAGCTTGATCTCCCGGATTCCTATCTCCGAAATATTTCTGTCTATCTCTTTCCGGTCCTTATCCAACAGGCGTATGGTGAGTGTGTACAGGTTTGCTTTGCCCCATTCTCTTGGCCACCACAGCTCCGGATCTTGGATCGAGAAGTGGCATGTTTTCTTTCTCAGGCTGCTCTCATCCATATCGGCAGACCATTTTTTGCCGTTTTGCTTGGAGGTGAGTTCCGCTTGGGCAAAATAAACTTCCTTATCAAACGAGTCGCATTCCACGTTTACGACAACGGATGACTGCTTGGCACTATTTTCTCCGGACCACTCTATTTTGCTCTCTACATCCACAGAGGCGATGCGTGCAGTATGATATGTAGAAAGACGTACCTCTTTCCAAATGCCCATGGTAACCATACGCATTCCCCAGTCCCAGCCGTAATGATAAGGAGCTTTCCGTGTAAAAGGGCTGTAACGAATAGGGAAGTGGTCGTTGTCGGCAGGGTAGTTGAATCCGTTTGAAAGGTATTGCGAATGAACCGTACCGATAGGAGACTTAAGATGTACCACCAGATGGTTCTCCCCTTTTACGAGCTTACCCGTAACATCATAGCTGTAAGCCAAAAACATATTTTTTGTCGAGCCAAGATGTTCGCCATTGAGATAAACCTCTCCAAATGTGTCTATCCCGTCAAACTCCAGCATCTGTCTTGTTCCCGAAGTCCTATCAATCTCCGATACTTCAAATGTTGTGGCATAGACCCAATCTTGATCCGATACCCACTGAACCTTTTTTTCATTGTCCCGATAGTAGGGGAGAGGAAGCCTCTTCTCTTTGATAAGATTTTCCTGCACCACAGAAGGCACAATACAGTTGCTCCAAAGGGTATCTTTCAAACTCTTGTAACGCCAATTTCTTAATACTTCGCTCTTGATCCCGACACGATTGGAAGCATCGGCGTAAGTGGAAAGTTTCGACGGGATTAGGAGTGTTAAAAACAGTAGAAGTAAAATAGATCTGTTCTTGTTCATTTCTTGCTTTTTATTTATTGGGTATAGCCCACAATCTCATACAAAAATAGCAATTTTATTTGCTCCTTCCCTCAAATTTCCTGCAGGTGGAAAAAAGGGGCATTTTTCGACATCTCCATTCCCGGAAATAAGATCTGTTTTCCGAATGGAGGTGATGTCCTGCAAATCTTCTCTTTACAATGACTTTTTCCGATGCCGTATGATTACTTATTTTTGAGCCGTTCATAAGTTGTGATGAACGTGTTTAGAATCTTCTTTTAATCGCTAAAGAGTTACTAATCAAATGCTTATTTTTGGAAGTCAAGGCTTGAATTTTACAAATTAAGCCTTGATTTATGGCATTCAAAGTTTGGTTGCAAATCTTTAACGGGAATAGAGCAAGATTTTACTGTATTAAACGCTGTTTTTGAAGCCGTTTACAAGAGAATTTATCGCCGGATGGTGTAAGAAAGCGTCAAGAAAAGAGTAGAGATGGCAGTTAAGCAGGCACAACAATAGGTAGATTGATAAATCTTCCCTACCTTTACACTAAAATCATTCAACATACAGAATAAGAAGATCGAGAACAACAGACCAATAATCTACGTGTATAGCGATATATGAAACATGGATATGTAAAAGTGGCAGCAGGCGTGCCATTTGTGAAAGTTGCAGACTGCAACTATAATATAGAGCGCATAGAGAAGCTCATCTTTAAGGCTTGTGAAAAAGGGGTGGAGATTATCACCTTTCCCGAGCTGTGTATTACGGGCTATACTTGCTCGGATCTGTTTATACAACCATTCCTGCAACGGCAGGCAGAAGAGGCACTCTGTACTTTGGTAGAGCGTACCAAGGAGACGGATATCCTTGTTTTTGTCGGTATGCCTATCCGTGTGGAACAGCGTCTGTACAATGCCGCCATTGCTTTCCAAAATGGTAAGATCTTGGGTGCCATCCCTAAAACGTTCCTTCCCAATTATAGAGAGTTTCAAGAGAGACGCTGGTTCTCTTCTGCCAATGAGCTTTCTCTCTCGCATATCAATATCAAAGATTTTGTTGTACCCATCGGACACAATCTCCTGTTTAAGTATAAACAGATAGGAATAGGCGTGGAGATCTGCGAAGATATGTGGACAGCGACACCTCCGGGAACACGTCTTTCTCTCTACGGAGCACATATCATCTTCAACCTTTCCGCAAGTAACGAGAATGCCGGAAAGCATGCTTATCTGAGAGCACTCATTAGTGGCAACTCGGCACAAGCGATATGCGGATATGTGTATGCTTCCTGCGGATACGGAGAGAGCTCTACAGACTTGGTCTATACCGGGAAAGCATTCATCGCGGAAAATGGAGAGATTTTGTCGGAAATGGAGCGTTTTGAATATGGTGAACGCCTATTGATAAACGATATAGACGTAGAATATATACGCACGGAACGGCTTATCAATACCTCGTTTAAGAGTGTTGCTTCCGTGGTGTGCACGGAAGAGATGACGGAGATACCTTTCTACCTTAACGAGGTTAAAGAGTACGATATGACTCGCCCCGTGGAGAAGTATCCCTTTATGCCCTCTTCCAAAAACTGGAAAGAGCGTTGCCAAGAGATGTGGGATATACAGATGTCTGCTCTTTTCCAGCGTCTTATCCATATCGGAACGAAGAAAGCCGTGATAGGTATAAGCGGTGGTCTGGACAGCACGCTTACTCTGATGGTTGCCGTGCATGCGTTCGACTTTATGGGTTGGGACAGAAAAGGAATCATAGGAGTAACGATGCCAGGTTTTGGAACATCGGAAAGGACATACAATAACGCCAAAACCATGATGAACGGACTCGGTATCTCCACCAGAGAAGTAGAGATCACCGAATCGGTCCGAAATCATCTTGCTGCCATAGGACACGATGGAAAGAGCTACGATGTTACGTTTGAGAATGCTCAGGCCCGTGAACGCGCTCAGATCCTTATGGATATAGCCAATATGGAAGGAGCTATCGTGTTGGGAACGGGAGACCTTTCGGAGCTGGCTTTAGGGTGGACTACCTTTGCCGGCGACCATATGT
This sequence comes from Porphyromonas canoris, assembly GCF_000769115.1. Lineage (GTDB taxonomy): Bacteria > Bacteroidota > Bacteroidia > Bacteroidales > Porphyromonadaceae > Porphyromonas_A > Porphyromonas_A canoris. The sequence goes on from NZ_JQZV01000013.1 coordinate 847,470, forward strand.
CGATGTACAACGTGAATGCCTCTATTCCAAAGACTGTCGTACGTCTGATGGTAGAACATATTGCCGATAACGGTGGTTATGCAAAGGTTGTGGAGGATGCTTTAAGGGATGTCTTGAAGACTCCGGTAAGCCCGGAGCTTCTCCCCGAAAAGGATAAGGATGGTACCAACAGGCAAAGCACGGAAGCTATTATAGGTCCGTACGAACTGCATGACTTTTTCTTGTATCACATGATACATAACGCATTCTCTCCAACAAAGATACTTTTTATGGCAGGCAAGGCTTTTGGAGATAAGTACTCTAAGGATATGCTGAAGCGTACAATGACTACATTTATAAGGAGATTCTTTAGCAATCAGTTTAAGAGAAACTGTAGCCCGGATGCTCCAAAGGTTGGAGCTATCACACTCTCTCCGAGAGGAGGATGGCGTATGCCGAGTGATGCAGTGGGAGAAATGTGGATAAGAGAAATAGAAAAGTTTTAATTTATAGACAAAGAAGAAGCGATATTAGATGATTACACTTAGCGAACTAACTATTCAGTTTGGAAAGAGGGCGTTGTTTCAGGATGTCAATATGAAGTTTACATCCGGAAACTGCTATGGAATTATAGGTGCCAACGGGGCAGGGAAGTCTACTCTTTTAAGAGCTATAAGTGGAGACCTTGAACCGACAAAGGGAAGCGTGATCCTCGGACCGGGCGAACGGTTGTCCGTACTAAAGCAAGACCACTTCGAGTTTGACGAGTTTAGCGTTATGGATACAGTCCTTATGGGACATTCTGTACTCTGGAATGTGATGAAGGAGAAAGATGCTCTCTATGCCAAGGAAGACTTTACAGACGAGGATGGTATCCGTGCCGCGGATCTTGAAGAAAAGTTTGCCGAAATGGAAGGATGGAATGCCGAAAGTGATGCAGCCATACTTCTCTCCGGACTTGGAATAAAAGAGGATCTGCATTATGCTCAGATGAAAGACTTGAGTGGTAAGGAAAAGGTTCGTGTTCTTCTTGCCAGAGCGTTGTATGGTAAGCCGGATAATCTGCTTCTGGATGAGCCTACAAACGATTTGGACCTCGATACCGTACATTGGTTGATAAACTATCTTGCAGATTTTGAGAATACAGTTTTGGTCGTTAGTCACGACCGCCACTTCCTCGATTCGGTGTGTACGCACACCGTGGACATAGACTATGGTAAGATACAAATGTTTGCAGGGAACTACAGCTTCTGGTACGAAAGTTCTCAACTGGCTCTCAGACAACAGCAACAGCAAAATAAAAAGTTGGAAGAGAAGCGGAAAGAGCTTGAAGAGTTTATCAGACGCTTTAGTGCTAATGTCGCTAAAAGTAAGCAGACAACCAGTAGAAAGAAGATGTTGGAAAAGCTCAATGTGGATGAGATACAGCCTTCATCTCGCCGCTATCCGGGTATTCTGTTCCAACCGGATAGAGAAGCCGGAAACAAGATATTGGAAATCAAAGGGCTTTCATACAAACTGGATGGAGAGTATCTCTTCAAAGATCTGAACTTTAATATCGAAAAGGGCGAAAAAGTAGTCTTTTTGAGCCGGGATCCAAGAGCTATGACAGCATTCTTTGAGATTATAAATGGCAATGAGAAAGACTATGAGGGAGAGTATGACTGGGGGCAGACTATCACAACTGCTTATCTTCCTTTGGATAACACAGCCTTTTTCGACACAGATATGAATCTTATAGAGTGGATCAGTCAGTTTGCAAAAGATACAAACGAGGTCTATCTAAAGGGGTATCTTGGGCGGATGCTCTTTTCCGGAGAGGAGATTCTTAAGAAAGCTTCTGTACTTTCCGGAGGGGAGAAGATGCGCTGCATGATCTCTCGCATGATGCTTAAAGATGCTAATGTTTTGATATTGGATACCCCTACGAATCATTTGGATTTGGAATCTATACAAGCATTTAATAACACTCTGAAGACTTACTCCGGTAATATCTTATTTGCAAGTCATGACCATGAGTTTATACAGACCGTAGCCAATCGCATCATAGAGCTTGGACCTAAGGGACATATAGATAAGCTTATGGAGTATGACGACTATATTGTGGACTCTCTCGTAGAGTCGCAAAGAGAGCGGATATATTAGACTAAGGGTATATCCGCTGATTGTGAGAGTGTAAGTATTCAGACCTAAAACCTTAAAAAGATGAGAAAGTTTATTTTTTGTATTGCTGCTATGTGCACCCTGTTTTTTACAGGAAGAGAGATGAAGGCACAAGAAAAAACAATTAACTGGGAAGGTAAACCCATCTTGCGCGTCTTTGGAGAGTATTCCCAAGGGCTAAATAAAAATACTCCCTCTCAGTTTATCCTTAATCGGAGCTATCTCGGTTATAGTATAACAACAAATACTCCTTGGAGCGGAGAAGTGGTACTCGATTTAGCTCCCGTAGACGGAAGGTATCAGATGATGCCCAAGTACGCCTCTGTAAATTATGATGTGGAGAAGCTAACCGTGAGAAGCGGTCTTGTGGAAACCGGTGTTGGCTTTGAGCATGAGATAGAATGGGGACATCGCTACGTGGGACCGGCTTTCCTTTATGTGCATGGCTTTGCATCCAGTGCAGACTTGGGTGTATATCTCAATTATCGTCCGACAGACTATTTTAAGCTATACGCTTCTGTAACGAATGGTGAAGGATGTTTCAATCTGGCTGTGGACAGTCGCATTCAATTTTATTCCGGTATCAACATCAGCACTCCTGTGGGATTAAGGCTGAATGCACTTGCTGCAATTACTCCGGATTTGAAGGTAGGGGATGCTCCGAAAGGCTTTGCTCCCAGAACTCTGTTGGGAGGTATGGTTGCCTATAATACCAAACCATTTAGGGTTGCAGCGGAATATAATGTACTATCTCACGCTCAATTTGGTGAAGATGATGGTATTATTAAGGGTGGAGCTATCTATTCTACGGTCTATTTGAAGCCGGAGCTTTCTCTTTTTGCCAGATGGGATCATGTGGATATTAAGGTAGGAAAAACCGATAAATCTATACCAAAGGATGTTATATGTGGTGGGCTTTCTTATCGCTTCAATAAGTATTTTGGGGTGTTCCCGTACTTCAAGTATGCGAATGTTGATGGCTATACTACCGCCTCTTTGGCTCTTGGTATTGACTTCGTATTTTAGTAGAGAATAAAACAGTATGATAAAGGTAGGAATAGTAGGGAGTGAAGGTTTTATGGTGGGCGAGCTTATAGCTCTGCTCATAAATCATGAGGATGTAGTACTGGAAAAAGTTTATGCTCCGGAGCATGTTGGTGAGATGGTTTCCCATATTCATCCGGGGCTTTTCAACTTTAGAGAAATTGTTTTTACGGATAATGCAGACTTCTCGGAGTTGGAGGTTCTTTTCGTTTGCCTTAACAGCGCACGGGCAAAAGCTTTTTACTCATCTCATATGCTGCCAGAGAGCTTGAAAGTTATAGACTTCTCTTATGAACTGCGCCCACTGGATGAGCAGAGAGTAGCTAAGACAGCAGAACTTTGTTCCGGACGGGAGTTTGTGTATGGCTTACCTGAAATGAATAGAAGGGCTATCTGTAATGCCTCATCAGTTTCTGTACCGGGAAGTTTTGCAAACTCCGTCATTGTCGGACTCATTCCTTTAGCCAAGCATCTGCTTATGAACAGAGAGCTGCATGTCTCTTCCGTGATAGGACATACAGAGAATGCTGCAAGACCACAAAGTTCGGCTATTCATTACGATTCGATGAGTGATAGGATTACTCTTTATCACCCTTTTGAACACAGGCAAACGAAAGAGATGGAATATGCTCTGAGGTGTTGTCAGAATAGCTTTACTCAGCCGATTAACTTTTTGCCGATACGAGGGAACTTTGTTCGAGGAACCTATGCTTGTACCTACTTTGATATAGATGTCTCTTTGGATGAAATAAAGAAGTTTTATAGAGAACATTTTGATGATCACTCCTTTGTCTATATTCAAGATACGGTTCCGGATATCAGACAAGTGGTGAATACCAATTATTCTATAATCCATTTGATGAAGTACGGAAGAAAACTAATGGTTGTAAGTGTACAGGATAATCTTCTTAAAGGTGGAGCAGGAACTGCAGTACATATTATGAACTTGATGTGTGGACTGGTAGAAACTACCGGCTTGAAACTAAAACCGGTAACTTATTAGGAATTTATCCTTTTTATATTGTCAAGGATATATAGACTCGTTTATATAAGAAGCAACCGCTTTGAAATAGCTCTTAAGAGACTATTCAAAGCGGTTGCTTTCGTATATCAAGTAGTTTGAACCTTTCTGTTGGTTGGATTAGAAGATCTTCTTAATATTGAAGCGAGTATAAGCCTCTTTTTCCAACTCTTCTCTAAATCGAGGATCTGCAATAGCGCATAGTGCCAATGCTCGCTCCCTTTCACTTTTGCCAAACAGGTGGGCAATACCGTGTTCGGTAACGATGTAGTCAACGTCCGTTCTGCCTGAAGTAACGTTGTTCCCGGCAGAAAGGGATGGAACGATGCGGGAAATAGTTCCATTCTTTGCTGTTGAGTGTACAGTAATAATGCTCTTTCCTCCTCTGGAATATCTTGCTCCTCGAAGGAAGTCTACTTGTCCTCCGGTTCCACTGTATTGTCTTCCATTGACTTTTTCAGAGCAGAGTTGCCCATATAAGTCAACTTCTATCGTAGAATTGATAGATACAAAGTTTTCATTTTTTCCAACTTCAAAAGGATTGTTTGTGAAATCCACAGGATAGAGGAGAATGTCGTCATTGTTGTGCATGAAGTCGTACATTTCTTGAGATCCCATGGCAAATGCAGTGAGTACTTTATTGGGTAAAACTCCTTTTTTTGATCCGTTGACTGCTCCGCTCTTAATCAGATTCATAATGGCATCGGTCATCAACTCTGTATGTATCCCAAGATCTTTTCTGTCGTGAAGTTTGGAGAGAACAGCCTCTGGAACAGAGCCAATTCCTACTTGAATACAAGCACCATCCCCTATAAGAGAAGTACAATACTCTGCTATTTTTTGATCTGTCTCTGTAATGGGGGAAGACGCAATGGTAAGATTCTCCATAGGAGCTTCGACCATGAAATCTATTTCATCTACTGACAGAAAATTGTCTCCATACACATACGGCAAGTTAGGATTGACCATAGCAATAACTCGCTTAGCTGCTCTTGCTGCGGGTAAGGTATAGTCAGAAGCCAAAGATAGGGAACAGAGTCCATTGGCATCGGGTGGGGTTACTTGAATAAAAGCCCAATCCGGTTCGTATCCTCCTCCGGGTAAAAAGTGATATGGAATAATATGGAAGTGCATTGGTACAAACTCTGCACGATTCTCTGCTACGGCATCTCTTATTGCTCCTCCGGTGATGAATGGAGCTCGTGTTTGGAAGTGAGCTTGAGCATCAAGGCGCGTGTGAACAGGGTCTCCCAAATAAATCAGGTGGAATATCTTTACTCCAAATAATCTTTCCCGCTGACGATATAACTCTTCCAATAGTAAGATAGGAGAGACTGCCCCATGTCCAAGAACTATCTTATCATTACTCTTGACATGAGAGATGGCTTCTGTAATGGAGACATAGTTGCATTTTTTCATATAGCGATAAGTGATAATAATGTTTAAGATAAAAGAAAAAGGTGTACTCTGCCTCTATATTGAATTGAAGCAGAGTACACCTTAAGGTTATATGTCAAAGTTTATTTTAACGAACATAATTATTTTTATTCGTTTCGTTGGTTTTCCACAACGCAGCAAGACATGGTGGCTACCAAGTTGCGGTCTCCGAAACCTCCGTCTGCTCGAGCAACATTGATCCAGAACTTATTCTCTAACAAATATGGAAGAGCAAATGCTGCTTTACTTCTTGAGTATGGGAATGGCCATTCATCTGCCGTAACTTCATATTGTGGGTGTGGAGCATTTTTGAGAACGTTATTCGCAGGATCTGCTTTTCCTTCTTTCACTTCCTCTATCTCACGACGGATACATCTCATAACGTCTATGAAGCGGTTAAGCTCATCTAAGCTTTCACTCTCGGTTGGCTCTATCATAAGTGTGCCATGAACAGGGAATGACAGTGTTGGAGCATGGTAACCAAAGTCCATGAGACGTTTTGCGATATCGGTCTCATCTATTCCTGTCTCTTCTTTTAACTTGCGACATTCCAAGATAAGTTCGTGTCCCACTCTGCCTGTTTTACCGGTATATACAATTCCATACTCTTTTTCCAAGCATTTAGCCATGTAGTTTGCACTAAGAATTGCTATAGCGGTACTTCTCTTAAGACCTTCTACACCTAACATTCTAATGTATGCGTAAGTGATACCAAAGATCACCGCACTACCAAATGGCGCTGCAGATACTGGAGTAACACCATCTCCATAGATGAGAGAATGACTTGGCAAGAATGGTTTAAGGTGTTCTTTCACACATATAGGACCTACACCAGGACCACCTCCACCATGAGGAATGGCAAATGTTTTATGTAGATTCAAGTGGCATACATCCGCTCCTATATATCCCGGATTGGTGAAACCTACTTGTGCATTCATGTTTGCTCCATCAAGATAAACTTGTCCTCCGTTGTCATGAATAATTTGGCAAAGCTTCTTTATCTCCGGTTCAAATATACCATGAGTAGAAGGATAAGTAATCATTGTTCCAGCAAGACGGTCTGCATTCTCCTTTGCTTTCTTTTCAAAGTCTTCCACATCCACATTACCATCATTATCACAAGCCACTGTTACGGTCTTGTAACCGCATTGTATAGCACTTGCAGGATTGGTACCGTGAGCAGAAATAGGAAGCAGTATGATGTCTCGATGAGACTGTCCTATCGATTCATGATAATTTCTGATAGTTCTAAGACCTGCATATTCACCGGACGCTCCGGAATTAGGTTGAAGGCATGCATAAGGTAATCCCGTAATCTCTCCAAGATAACCGGAAAGGTTGTCCAACATTTCCATATATCCCTCTGTCTGATCTTTAGGAGCATAAGGGTGTATAAAGGCAAATTGAGGATTACTTAGAATGAATAGTTCTGACGCTGCATTCAGCTTCATTGTACATGATCCGAGAGAAATCATAGAGTGCGCCAAAGAAATATCTTTTCTTTCCAAACGCTTGATATATCTCATGAGTTCTGTCTCTGTATGATATTTTTCAAAGACATCAAAGCGCAAGAAATCGCTTTTACGTACCATACTTTGTGGTAGCTTAGCTGTGCATCTATCTGAATCGTAACATACGTTAGTGTCAACCTCCAGTCCTTTAGCTTGAGCAAAAATATAGTGGAGCATTCCCAAATCGCTTTCTAATGTTGTCTCATCAACAGAAATACCGATGGTTCCACTCTTATCATATCTGAAATTGACTCGTACTTCTTCAGCTATTTCTCTTATTTTGGCGATTTCTTGTTCTGAAAGTGATTCTAAAACAATGGTATCAAAGAATGACTCACTCTTTATTTGGTAGCCAAGATCTTTAAGAAGAATAGCCAAACGATTGGCATACCCATGCACTCTTTCTGCTATATCTCTCAAGCCATCTGCCCCATGATATACAGCATACATACCTGCCATTGTAGCCAAAAGAGCTTGAGCTGTACAGATATTTGATGTCGCCTTTTCACGTTTGATGTGTTGCTCGCGAGTTTGAAGAGCTAAGCGATATATTGGACGATCATTACGATCTTTTGACAGCCCAACTATGCGACCCGGTATAGCTCTTTTATAGTCATCATGAGCAGAAAGGAATGCTGCGGAAGGACCTCCAAAATACATAGGAATACCAAAGCGTTGCGAAGAACCAAAGACTATATCGGCTCCCCATTCTCCTGGAGGAGTCAGAATAGCAAGAGAAAGAATATCTGCGGCAACAGCAACACGTACATCCGCAGCGTGAGAGCGTTCTACGAGTTGAGTATAATCTTTTACCTCTCCATTGGCATCAGGATACTGAACAACTATTCCAAATACATCTTCGGTTAATTCAGCACTAAACACATCACATACTTCTACGGAAATTCCTTGAGGGATACAACGAGTGTTAATAACATCTATGGTTGACTGCCATACTCGTTCATCTACCAAAACTTTAGTTGCTTTCTTTTTTGATTTTGGAAGCGTATTGTGCAGCATAGCCACGGCCTCTGCTCCGGCTGTTGCTTCATCCAATAATGAGCAGTTTGTTAAAGGAAGACCGGTAAGTTCCGTTACCACTGTTTGGAAGTTGAATAATGCCTCCAAACGTCCTTGAGAAATTTCGGCTTGATAAGGAGTATATGAAGTATACCAGCTTGGATTTTCAAGAATATTTCTCTGAATGGGTGCAGGAGTGCATGTGTCATACCATCCCATACCTATATAAGATGTAAAGACTTTATTCTTGCTACCTAATTCGGAGATATGTTCTATAAGTTCTCTCTCTGTAAGAGGAGATGGGAGGTTAAGTTCCTCTGGAAGATGTATATTTGAAGGTATGGTTTGTTCTATCAGTTCGTTCAAACTTTTAACTCCCACACGTTCCAACATTTCTTGTTGATCTTTTTCCGAAATACCTATGTGACGGATAGAAAAATCTAATGTATTCATATCATGATTAAGAATAATGGATTTTTATAATGTTTTTGATAACTATGCTATAACCTAAAGAAAGGGTTCGTTTGCTGTTCGATGCCGACTGTTGTATTCGGTCCATGTCCGGAATAAATTGTGGTTTCAGAAGGCAATGTATAAATCTTATCAAATATGGACTGTCCTAACACTTCATAAGATCCTCCCCATAGATCTGTACGACCTATACCTCCCGCAAATATAACATCTCCTGAAAATATACATTGCTGTGTTGGTAAGAAAAATGCTACGTGTGCCGGAGAGTGTCCCGGTACGGATAGTACTTGCAGTGGTTCTCCAATGAGTGTTTTCATATTAGGATCCAAGTCTTCAAAACATGTATCATCTAATTTAGAATCAAGTGTTAAACCAAAGGCTCGTAGCTGATCTTTCAATGAAGGTAATATTTGTCGTTCTTCTTGAGAGACGTAAGTCTTAATGCCAAAAGACTCCCATATAAACGGAGCACCCCAGACATGATCAAAATGAAAATGAGTAGCAAGAGATATCTTTAGACTAAGATTTTTCTCTGACAAGAAAGATATGATCGTATTCCACTCTTTAGGGTTTGAAGCACCACAATCTATAAGAGCCGCTTCTCCTTTTTCATTGTACAGGAGATAGCTGTTTTCCCCCGCCAGATTAAATGAAAATGTCTTTATATGTAAGATCATAAGGGCAAGAAAACTACTTTTTTTGAGTCAAAGAAAGGCAGATCAAAATACTCCAAAATGTCTTCTTGGACGGCTATGTTTTTTACATTTCGCAGTTCAGCATCCAGACTTCCTCCCTTCAACGCTATTATACCATTAGGGATGCCGTTTTTCTGATTTTTCCTATCTATTAGTTTTTGGGCCAATCCTCTTAAAATATCCATAGATAGAGCCCCACGACTTATGATAAATTGATATTTGTCATTCAGGTTTTCCGCCCTTGTATGAATGGTTTTCACGTTTTCAAGTCCTGTCTTTAGTATGACATCATCAACCACTTTCAGCTTTTTTCCTATGCTGTCTATCAAAGTAAAGTTTGCCTCCGGGAATATAATAGCAAGAGGTATCCCGGGGAAACCACCTCCTGTACCAATATCAAGGATTGTGGTGTCAGGCTTAAAAGAGATAAACTTAGCTATGGCAAGAGAGTGTAAAATATGATTGCAAACAAGGTTGTCTACATCCTTTCTTGATATAACATTTATCTTGCTATTCCAGTCCAGATAGAGACTCGGTAGCAAACTAAACTGCTCTTTCTGACGATCTGTAAGAGAGGGAAAAAATTTATATATAAGCTCTACATTCATAAAGATCAAGTATGCATAATATTTTCTATAACGAAGAGTCTATTATTAAAGGTTCTTTGAAAACGGGCTTTAGATCACTATACGGAACGTTCACTTCTATTCGCCCCATAGACGAAGGAGCGATTTCGTAAGGATCGAAGATAAATGTCAAGCCGGTATCTGAAAAATAAAAATCTTCTCCGACATGAATATCGGAGTAATGAAAAAATCCTTTGTTACTTAAATCTTCCTCCGTTACGGCAGAATAGTCCCTCATTAGGGCTTTAACCACAAAACTTGATACTAACTCTTCAGAGTTAAGGTTGATAATAGAGTCCAAGTATATTCTGCTACCTTTTTCCAAGTCTATGTTATATGCAGCAGAACGAATGGTTTTATCATCCTCTCCCAAGCTGCTCTCAACAAACTGTACCACGGAAGCAACATTATGTTTATTGTATATCAAAGAATCTTTCACAGAGATAAACCAAGTAGATGCCGACGAGAGCTTTTCATCCTCAATATCGCCAAACTGCATTGCAGTGTAGTAAGATTTAAGGTTGGCCTTGAAGTTATCAATGTAAGTAGAGAAATAAGAATTAACTCTCGACTCTTCCGTATTACTCTTTGTTATCGCATACTGTTTAGGTGAGACAAAAGAGAGTATCCTATGTATATTTTGCTCTAAAACACTCAAGTTTTTAGATAAAACTTTAGGGGAGATAAGAGACATTTCTATATAAAGAGTGGCGACTTTAAGTTCTTTTGTAACAGCCGCATCTATCCCCCAAGCCAATAAAGAGTCTTTGTTTATCGCTATGAGGGTATCTCTTCTGATATTGTTCCAGGAAATAGAAGAGTTCAGATCTTCTATTTTCTGAGAATCGTTCTCTTCTTCTTTGGCAATGCAAGATGTACTGATATGTGCCAAAAGAAGAAAACAGGAGAGAAGAAAAAGAGATGCCTTCATAGAAACTTACCGGGGATGTTGTTTAATTAGCCACATCGGACAAGAAATAAATTCTTACCAGCCTTACCTCTTCTTCTTCAATATCGGGACCGAGTGCTTCTATTGCGGTTTTTAAGTCGTCGGTAGTGGAGTTCTTGAAATATTCAAAGATTTCTTCTGTCTGCTCTTCATCCAAAAGATCTTTTATGATATAGTCTATATTTATTTTCGTTCCACTATACACGATCCCCTCTATTTCATCAAGAAGTTCATCAAATTCCAGATTGAAGTTATTGGCAATATCCTCAAGAGACACCTTTCTGTCTATGAGCTGAACAATGGAAACTTTAAGTTTGGACTTATTGGGAACTATCCTGATTCTGATATCTTCCGGTCTCTCGATCTCATTCTCTTTAACATAAGAGCTTATCAGTTCCACAAACTCAGCTCCATAGCGTTGAGCTTTGTTTTGTCCTACTCCCGAAATATTGGATAGTTCACTTATGGTTACCGGATAAAACATCGCCATATCGTTCAGACTTTGCTCTTGGAATATGACGTAAGGAGGCAAATCCAACTTTTTGGCAATCTTTTTCCGTAGATCTTTCAGCATTGAGAATAAAATGGGGTCGGACGCTCCGCCACCGGACCCTTTAAGCTCTACATCTTCGCTGCTTTCTTCGGAAGCATCTTCCATCTGAATAGTAAAAGAAGTGGGCTTCTTACGAAAAGACTTTCCCTTTGTTGTCAGTTTAAGTACTCCTAAGTTTTCTATATCTTTTGAGATATATCCATCTATGAGAGCCTGTCTTATTACGGTTTCCAGCTTTTCTTTATCCTCTTCTACTACGGAACCAAATTCCTCAAGGTCGGCATGTTTATAGGTTGTTACATCAGCAGTTTCCTCTCCGGAAAGTATCGTGATTACATATTCGGCAGGGAACTTCTCCTTTAGTGCCGCAATTGCGTCCAATACGTTAAGTAATAAATCTTTTGCTTCCACTTGCTTTGTTATTCTTTTACAGTTGTCACAGTTACAACAATTAGCTTGTTCGTAAACCTCTCCAAAGTAATGCAGCAGGAATTTGCGTCTGCATATAGAGGTTCGAGAAAATTCAGAAACATCAGACAGTAACTGTTTGATGATTTCCCTTTCATTTACACTTTTATTTTTGGATATAAGAAACTTTTCCAGCTTTTCCATATCCTTTTCATCATAGTAGGCAATACACAGTCCTTCTCCTCCGTCTCTTCCGGCTCTTCCGGTCTCTTGATAATATCCCTCGAGGCTTTTAGGCATATCGTGATGTATGACAAAGCGTACATCCGGCTTGTCTATCCCCATACCAAAAGCAATGGTCGCTACTATCACATCCGCATCCTCATTCAGAAAAGCATCCTGATTTGTGCTTCTCTGTATGGAATCCATGCCGGCATGATAAGCCATCGCTTTTATGTTGTTTGTCTTCAGAAGCTCTGTTATCTCATCTACTTTCGTCCGGCTCATACAGTAGATTATGCCTGTCTTGCCTGTATGTTGCTTTATGAAGCGAATCATATCTTTTTCAAATTCGCTATTCTTGTGTCGAACTTCGTAGTAGAGATTCTCTCTGTTGAAGGAGCTTTTATAGACTTTGGCATTTACCATGCCGAGGTTTTTCTGGATGTCGCTTTGCACCTTAGGCGTTGCGGTTGCTGTCAGAGCGATTATAGGTTTAGTACCTATCTCATCCATCAATGTCCTTATCCGGCGATATTCCGGACGAAAGTCATGTCCCCATTCAGAGATACAGTGAGCTTCATCCACTGCATAGAAAGATATGTTTATCTGTCTAAGCAGTTCTATATTGTCTTGTTTTGTAAGACTTTCAGGAGCTACATATAAGAGCTTTGTTTGCCCCGAGATAACGTCCGCTTTTACCTGCTCTAATGAAGCCTTATTCAAAGATGAATTGATATAGTGTGCCGTTGATTCTTTTTCCGTGTATGAACGGATGGCATCAACCTGATTTTTCATCAATGCTATCAGCGGAGATATTACAATGGCTGTCCCTTCCAACATAAGAGCCGGGAGTTGGTAGCAAAGGCTCTTTCCTCCTCCCGTAGGCATCAACACAAAAGTATCGTTACCCTCTATGATACTTTGAATAATCTCCTTTTGTGTTGCCTTAAAAGAGTCAAAGCCAAAGTGCTTTTTCAGATGCTCTGTCAGTCGTAAAGAGTTAGCCATTATTACAGATAATAAGTAGTATTGGTATCTATAGTCTTAAAACTATTGCTTTATTCTTCGAGTGGTTCTCACTTTAAGGAAAGTGTTAAGAATCCTTCCCTATTTGAAGTTAAATATAGCAATAAAACGAATATACCAACCACTTCTCATGATATTTCTTTGAAAATATCGGCTTTCTCTACAAATACCCCTCTTTGAAATCTGTCAGATCGATATGTCCCTTTGCGTACTCCAAGTCTATGTGCAGTCTTTTCTCCTGACTTGAAGGCATATTGAACATTGCTTCTCTCATCAATCTTTCAAAAACACCTCGAAGGCCGCGAGCTCCAAGCTTGTATTCCAAAGCGACATCTACGATAAAATCATAAACCTCTTCGGATATATCCAAGTCTATACCATCCATTTTCATTAGCAGCTTGTACTGTTTTGAGATGGCATTTTTCGGTTCTGTCAAGATCATTCTCAGGGCATTCCTATCCAAAGGCAGCAGATGGGTGAGGACGGGAACACGTCCCACTATCTCAGGAATAAGACCAAAAGACTTAAGATCTGCAGGCAAGAGATACTTCAAAAGATCCAGCTCCCCAAGTTTTTTATGCTTGTTCTCCACGCCATATCCCACCACTTTGGTATTCAGACGTTTGGCGATACGCTTCTCTATACCATCAAATGCCCCTCCACAGATAAAAAGAATGTTGCTTGTATTGATCTTAACCATCTTTTGCTCCGGATGTTTGCGTCCGCCTTCGGGGGGAACATTGACATCCGTACCTTCAAGAAGTTTAAGCATACTCTGTTGTACACCCTCACCACTCACATCTCTCGTGATGGATGGATTGTCGCTTTTTCTTGCGATTTTATCTATCTCGTCTATAAAGACTATGCCTTTCTCTGCGGACGATACGTCATAGTCTGCTGCTTGAAGCAGGCGAGACAAAATGCTTTCCACGTCTTCTCCGACATATCCGGCTTGGGTAAACACTGTAGCGTCCACTATTGTGAACGGAACGTGCAGGAGTTTGGATATGGAGCGAGCCAAAAGAGTCTTTCCCGTTCCTGTGGGTCCAACCATCATGATATTGCTCTTTTCCAACTCCACTTCGCTATCTGCAAGATAAGACAAATCTTTACTTTCGGCAACATTTGCCTGTTTGTACTGCAATCTCTTGTAGTGGTTGTAAACAGCCACTGCAAGTGTTACTTTGGCATCATCCTGTCCTACGACATATTTGTCCAGATAGGCTACTATGTCTTTCGGTTTGGGAAGAAGCTCCAAAGGAGGAAGTTCTACGCTTTTCCCTTTTTTCTTTTTGTTATAGTTGGGGTTTAGTGCCTCTTCTAAAGCATCATGAACGGCATAGGCACACCTGTCACACAGATTTCCTTGAGGGCCCGGAACCAAGATGTCAACCTGATCCACTCCCAATCCGCAAAAAGAACAGTGTTGCTCCTGTCTATCTTTATCTTCAGACTTTTTCTTACTCATGTACAGGGTTATTAGGCATTCTTGTTGTCATTGCGTACAAGCACCTTGTCTATCATTCCGTATTCCAATGCTTCTTGAGACCCCATCCAATAATCTCTGTCGCTGTCTCGCTCTACCTCTTCGATAGATTTCCCGGAATGTTTTGCTATGATGGCATAAAGCTCCTTCTTCACTTTGAGGATCTCTCTTGCAGCTATCTCCATGTCCGAAGCCTGCCCCTGCATTCCGCCGAGAGGCTGATGGATCATGACGCGAGAGTGGGGAAGTGCCATGCGTTTGCCTTTCTCTCCGGCAACCAATATTATTGCAGCCATGGAAGCAGCCATACCGGTACAGATGGTATTAACATCGCAAGAGATATACTGCATGGTATCGTAAATGCCATATCCGGCATAGACGCTGCCTCCGGGTGAGTTTATATATATAGATATATCCTTCCCCGGTTCACTGGTTTCCAAGAACAGAAGCTGTGCTTGTATTACGTTGGCAACATAGTCGTTGATGCCGCTGCCGAGAAAGATGATTCTGTCCATCATCAAACGGGAGAAGACATCCATTTGGGCGACGTTCAGCTGGCGTTCTTCAATGATTGAAGGATTGATATATCCGCCTTCGGCTCTGGTATTCAAGTGCCCTATATATTGTTCCACTCCGAGGGATGACAGCCCGACATGCTTGGTAGCATATTTCAAGAACTCCTGTGGATTGTACATACTGTTCATATCTTTTATCTGTTATTCATGTATAGACTTCGGGATTACCGAGCCAACTTATTTGTAGCAGTATCGGGGAATATGATTGTCGGTTTCAGCGTCTTGGCTTCTTCCGGTGTAACCATCGCATAAGCCACGATGATGACGACGTCTCCAACCATAAACTTTCTGGCGGCAGCACCATTAAGGCAGACAATACCGCTGCCTCTCTCTCCGGGTATGGTGTAAGTTTCGATTCGCTCTCCGTTGTTGTTATTAACGATTTGCACTTTTTCTCCCACCAAAATACCCGAAGCGTCCAGAAGATCTTCGTCTATGGTAACACTGCCTACGTAGTCCAGATTGGCTTCCGTAACGTGTACTCTGTGAATCTTGGACTTTAATACTGTGATATACATTGTTTTATATTCAATTATTCGCTACCCTTCATAGCACTTTTTCTACTTGGGTACTCATATTTCGGTACAAAAAAAGGGAAATTCTCCCACCTAACCAAATCTTTCTTTTGGCTCTTTCTTTCAGCCCTCTTTCCATGCTCTGTTCAAGCCTTTATTCTCTGTTTTTTCTCTTTATAGCTGTTGAAAAAATAGATTGATCAGGTATATATTTATGCTTAAATATGATAAGAAGTTAAAATCATGCCTTGGGACGCAAGAAACAAAGTTTGATTTGTAGCCATCAAACCTTGAATATCACAAATCAAAGCACGATTTGCGGCAGATTTAAGGTTCATCGCAACTTTTATTCCCGTTAATCTCTTTATTTGAACACGTTCGGCAAAGAAATGAAAGAGGATCACCACTCCGACCAAGAGAGTGGAAGCCTTAAAGAGTAGAAATACGGCTGTTCTTCTTACATTTGTATAATAGAACAAATAAGCATTTATCATGAATACCAACCCAAACATTCGAGTATCTTATCTCGTTTTTACCGCCCTTGCTCTATTGCTTTGCTCTTTCTCGATTGCTGCTCAATCTGCCAAACATCCCTTAAAACTGTTCGGGAAGAATGCCGAAGCATACTACAGCCAAGCCGACTCCATAATGGAACGGATGAGTTTGGAAGAGAAGGTAGCACAATGTATGATGCCGATGGTCGTCCCTTCTACGGACGCAAATGCCATGAAAAAATGGGATCTTCTTATTGACGGCAAGATGGGAGGCGTGCTCTTCAGGGGGGGAAGTGCGTATGATCAGCTCTTCATGACCAATAGAATGCGCACAAGAGCTCAAACACCCATGATGGTGGCTTTTGATGGTGAATGGGGGTTGGCTATGAGACTTAAAGGCACAACACGATACCCCAAAAGTATGTTGCTGGGTGCGATAGATGATGCGTCGCTTATGAGGGAGTACGGAGAAGTGGTTGCAGAAGAAGCCAAACAGATGGGCATTCATGTGATGTTTGCTCCTGTGTTGGATGTAAATACCAATCCGGCAAATCCTGTCATCGGTATTCGGAGCTTCGGAGAAGTTCCACATAATGTGTCTCGCCTGGGTATTGCCTACTCGGAAGGGTTGGAGGCAAATGGTATCCTCTCTTGTGCCAAACATTTTCCCGGACATGGAGACACACATATAGACTCTCATGAGGCTCTGGCAACGGTTGCGGCGGATCGTCAGACTTTGGAAGAGACTGCTCTTCTTCCCTTTAGAGAGTATGCTCGTGCCGGAATGGGTAGTATGATGGTCGGGCATCTTCTGGTGCCGTCTCTATCTTCGACATCGTTTCCTGCAAGCTTAAACAGAGATATATCTACCATTCTGCTTAGAGACGGACTCTTGTTCGATGGACTTCTCTTTACGGATGCTCTCGAAATGGAGGGCGCAAAGGAGAATAAAAAGATCAATGTGGCACTTGAAGCGTTCAGAGCCGGAGCAGATCTGTTATTGGGTAGCAATACTCCGTTGGAAGATATTATCACCATAGCGGATGCCGTAAAAAGAGGGGAACTGCCGAGTTCTGAAGTGGAAGAGAGGTGTCGGCGAGTATTGGCATTCAAAATCGCTTTGGGATGTATGGATAGAACAGCTCTCTCTTCGGACAGACTTCTTCAACGTCTTCATGCAAAAAAAGCAGTGCAGCTATCTGAGAAAATGCACGCTCTTGGCATGACTTTGGTGAAAAACAATAACACTCTGCCTTTGAAGCCGAACGATGGAAAAAAGATCGTATTGCTGGTGGATGGAAACGAGAGTTTGATGAATGATTTTGCCCGCCACATCCCTCGCCAACTGTTATCGAAAAAGTTTCTTTTATCTAAAACGGATGCGATGAAGCAGGTTCATAGAATATCGGAAGAGACATCGGATAGGGAGCTTCTTCTGCTTGTACTGTCCGGTAAGAGGGTTGAGAATAAAGAAGCTCTTGAATCTTTACAAGTCAAAGGGAAGCCGCTCATCGTGGTGATGGGAACGCCTTATCTTCTTAATGCTTTGCCATTGTTATCCGAAAAAGCTTCCGCTATCTGTGTCGGGTACGAAGATACCTCCATGGCTTGCAAAGCGATGGTTGAAGCCATAACCGGCGTTGCCCCTTTTAGAGGAAAGCTACCGGTCTCCATAGATATCCTGCCCGTTCAAACGGCTTCATACTCCTCGCCTTTGATTAAGCAGTAGAACTATTCGGATCAGGCTAAAAAAGAAATCCCTTAGAGCAAGCACTCTAAGGGATTTTCTCTTTTCTTCTTTATGAAAGATACTTTACAGCACCATTACTTGATATTGGGGTTAAGTTCGTTCCACTTATCAAGAGCAGGGAGGATACCCATAGCGATAACTTGATCTCTCAATTCGCACAAGTGCTTGTAGCTGCTTTGCAGTTCAGCCATCTCTTCCGGAGTACCCTTTGTTTCCTTATATACCACACCATTTTTGGTGATGTCTGTTTCCATAGCCATCATGATATGGTCGAATCCTTGAGTAGAAACGTAGCATCCGGAAGGCCAACGGAAAGCTTCTCCGCCCATAGCCGCACGAATCATCTCTATTGAAACGTAAGAAGGGCTTTGGAAAGAAGAGCGTCCACGAAGTTTAATGATATTGGCTCCACCTTTTACCACACGTTCTCTTAGAGCAGCCCAAGCTTCATTTGTAAGCTTATCTGTGCCGATAAGATCGGTGAGAGGAGTGCCTTGAACCTTTGCAGTAGATGCAAATACTGCCATTTGCTCTCCGTGTCCACCATAGGTACGTGGGTTGGTTACCTCGCTTTGCATGATGCCGAAGTGCTTAGCCAATTCGCTTTGAAGTCTTGTAGAGTCGAGACCTGCAAGGGTAGTTACCTGAGTTGGCTTGAGTCCTGAGTGAACCAAAGTAACAAGACCGGTAATATCTGCAGGGTTGAAGATGATGACAACATGGTTAACATCCGGACAGTACTGCTTGATGTCTTTACCCAATTGAGCTGCGATCTCTGCATTACCCTTCAAAAGATCTTCTCTTGTCATGCCATCCTTTCTTGGTGCTCCACCTGAAGAAACGATGTACTTGGCTCCGGTAAATGCTTCCTTAATATCTGTGGTGTAGGTGATATTGATTCCTTCAAATCCGCAGTGCCTCAACTCTTCCGCTACACCCTCCAATCCAAGAGCAAATGGATCGAACAAACACAGGTTTGGAGTAAGCTTCATCATAGCTGCTGTTTGTGCCATATTTGAGCCGATCATACCGGCAGCACCAACGATTACGAGTTTGTCTTGTGTCAAAAATGCCATAATTATAAATGTTGTATAAGTGTTTATTGTGTTTCTTCTTTGTGTCGACTTTTATTTCTTCTCCCACAAAGATAATCCATTAAAACGGTATTTCTATGGTCAAGAAGCCTAATATAGATAAAAATATATGCAAAAAGCAGAAACTATTACTTATTGAAGAATAAAAAGAAATAGCCTATTTTTGTAATCGAATGAGTTATAACAGAATAACATATTTACTGCTTTTAGCGGTTTTCTTGCTTTTAGGATTAAAGCCTGTGAAGGCTCTTGCCGGAAGTATGCTGCATATCCCGGATAAGGTGGAGTATGTCGCGATGCAAGATACTACCTCTATCATACATAAGCAGGCAGGTGTATGGAAAACGCCGGATGTTATTGTTGTAGCAAAAAGAGGGAAGTATCAGGCAAAGAATAATCCTGCAGTGATTCTCTTGGACAGCATTCAGAGCAAGCATAGACAGAGACTGCTGTTGGTGGATGATGTTCAAATCTATTCTGCCAAGAGATATGAAAACCTTACTCTCTGCCTTTCCAACTTCAACTTGAACAACAAGTTGATGAACAAAGCTCTTCCATTCTTCCAGAAATATGTGGAGAGATCTGTTTTTGACAAGTCATACATCTTGCCTCTGTCTGTTAGAGAGTCTGTTACGGCAGTAGGAACGGAAATCAAAAAGTCTAAGAAAAACGAGGTTGTACTTTACAGAAACACGCTCGGAGTGGATCAGGACATAGATGATGGTACTATGACCAAAAGTCTTGACGAGATGTTTCCCGACATGGATATCCATAACAGCTACATAAAACTGCTGAACAACAGATTTGTTTCCCCGATCGGCTCTCAAGGAACCAAGGCATACAAATACTATATAACGGACTCTCTGCTCAATGACCAAGGGGATAGCCTCCGGGTGTTGAGCTTTTATCCTTTCACGCCACAAGCATTCAATTTTACGGGAAGTGTCATCGTTAATACGACCAAAGACTATACCATAGAGAGGTGCGAGCTGGAAGTGCCGGAGTATATCAACCTCAATTTTGTGGAAAAGCTCCGAATAGAGATAGACTATATGGCTCTTGAGAATGGACTTGTAGTGCCGAAAACGGAAAATATGTACTCTCAAATGTCGCTTTTTCACCGACTATTGAAAGTATACAGCATTCATAACAGAATGTACGATAACCATGCGTGGAATCCTCCGGACTCTATTGTTCTGAACACTCCTTCCCGATATATAGATCTTTCAAATACCGATGTCGCAGTGGCTTTAGATAGTACTTATGTTGCGGATCGCAGGCTTCTATCCACGAATGAAGGGCTCAAATCGTTTTTGGATGAGATGAAAGAGATTTCGTTTTATCGCTTCGTCTTCGGCACGATAGATACTTTTGCTTCCGACTATCTGAGAACGCGCTATCGAAAAGATATGCTCTTCGGAGGAAGTAAATTCAATTTCGGTCCCATTTCGAGCTTTGTGTCTACCAATGCGATAGAGGGATTGAGACTCAGGATAGGGGGACAGACAACCGGCTATCTGTTTTCAAACTTTTTCCTTGACGGCTTTGCAGCTTACGGCTTCAAGGACAAGCAGTGGAAGTATTCCATATCTTCCTCATACTCTTTTACGGATAAAAAGTACAATCTGAACGAGTTCCCCAAGCACGATATTACCATTACGAGCGAACGGGATCTGCATACTCCGGGACAGATATACTCCAGTTCCAGCAAAGATAATCTGCTAAACAGCTTGGGCTCTGCCTATCTCACAAACAGATCTTACCGCAATGCGGCCAAAGTGAGTTATAGGAAAGACTGGTTTTCCGGACTCTCTCTCCGAGCGGAGTGGACGAAAGTAAAAGATACTCCCACCGGTACATATCGTTATCTGAAAATATTACCGGACTCCACATTGGAGATAGTACCTCACATTCAGGATGTCAAACTGGGTATTCATCTAAAGTATGCACCGGGTAGCAAGGTGTATGAGGGAGCTTCCAGAAATCCGGAAAAGGTGAGAATTTCCATGGATATTCCGGAAATACTATTCAGCCATGAGACAGCCATTCCACGTATGGGCGGAGAGTATTATTACAATAGATCCGAGATTGCTTTGCAACAAAATCTATGGATTGGTCGCCTTGGGAATATAGACTATAAGATAGGTGCCGGTATTATTTGGAACCATGTGCCATTCCCGATGCTCTTTTCACCGCCTGCCAACTCCTCATTCGAGTTTTACTCTCATGCGTTCCAGCTTATGCGCCCATTGGAGTATGTTGCCGATGAGTACGCTTCTCTTTTTATGAGTTATCACATGAAAGGACTTCTTCTCAACAAGATCCCACTCATCAAAGAGCTTAAACTTAGGGAAGTGTTGATATTCAACGGTATGTACGGCAATACAAGTAGACGCAACCATCCCAAGTATTCGGATGAAATTTTTATCACTCCACCCGAAACCACACCCATGTCTCATAAATGGTATGCAGAGTGTGGGGTGGGATTGGAGAATATTTTACGTATCTTGCGTGTGGATTTCTATTACAGAATAACCCCTTCTCGCCTCAAAGATTATAATGAATTTGGGTTCAAGATGAAGCTGCAGTGGGAGTTTTAGTTCCTGAATATCAGTCTTATTCTTCTTTATTCATCCGACAGAAAGGCTCTGTAAATCGGAGCAGATACACGCTTTTTCTAAAAAGAGACAGGGGGGGGCTGCCCACTTGGCTTTTTTATTCAACTATAGAGAGTGTATTTTTATATATTCCATCCCGAAGATTTTCCCCATAATACGGCTCTCTATTTTGATCTTTCCTCTTGTTTTTGACTCCAAATCGAATTGTTAAAACCGGCTTGATTCTTTACACAAATTAAGCGATTCAGGTAAGTGAAAAGTGTGAATAGGGATAGTCGATCGGCTTAACGTGTTTAATTTTTCAGTAAACACGTTTATTGATTTCATTTAATACGTTTATCGAATTCACTTAATACGTTTAGATTTTTGGTTTAATGTATTGATAATTATATGTTTATGATATTTTATTGATTGAATGACCATTTTTTAGGCAGATTCTTAGTTAGGATTTATTTACACCAAAATGGGATGAATTTCAACTATATTAACGCAAAAACAGCCTATGAAAACGACCGAGAGGAGAGTTGATCAAAAATTTGAGATTTTGATAAAGTGTTTATTATAAGAGTTTTATGAGAAATCTGTTTTTCCGAGTAAGCTGCAAAAGCAAGAAAAGAGAAAGAAAATAAGGGAAAGAGGTGCAGTACTTTTATATAAAAACATCTTTGACTTTTGCTTCAAAAGCAGGAATGATTTTAGAAAATGGTGTTGTTTTGAATAAATAGAAGGAGCCGGATAAAATTGTTGCTTTATTTGGATATAAATTGTTACTTTTGCCCTATACGTTGTGCAGATTTCATCTTTATGATAGACAGACGCATCATATTAGTGACTTTGATTACCGGTATTTTCGTGCTGGTGCACTCTTTGGCTCCTCATCTTCACTTGAATGAGCACTTCGTATCTGTAACATCTATTGTAGGCGAACAGAAGCGTACACATACACACGGAGACGATTGTTCTCACAGCGATGGGAGAGCGGAAGAGTGTTTGGTGAAAGATGCTTATGTGGCTTCATCCAGAAGCGTCAATGATGCCGATCAGATTCCGGAACCGGTTATTTTAGACCTAAGTTTCGGGGTAGCGTTTCTTTTGAATGGCATAGAGATAGATGGTGCAGCAGCTTTTCCTGTCCGAACATTACTATTTAATCCTTACGTAAAGTACAAGCTCTCAGAAGCTGTACTGCCTGTCTCCGGTTTACGCGCCCCTCCCGTTTTATAGATCTGTCGAGTCCGGATATTTTCTGAGACTTTATCTTTCTTTCTGCCATCCGTATGGCGAGAAAGAGGGTTACGTTATATACTTCTGTCCGATATATTCTCATGTTGTCGGCAGAGGAAGTCCTGTAAAACCTATAAACAGATTCTATAAAATGAGACGATATACCATAATATTATCTCTGCTCCTTACTATAATCTTTTCAGGATGTGGAGCAAAAAAAGATGCCGAGAAAGAGGAACATACGCACGATGAAGTGCTTCAGCTTACGGCATATAACGACCATTACGAGTATTTTATCGAAGCCACACCATTTGCTAAAGGAAAAGCCTCCAATATAACCATTTATGTTACTCAACTTTCAGACTTTAAGCCATTAGAGTCGGGAAAGATAACCGTTAGCCTTATTGGTGAGGCGATGGAGACCGTAAAACAGGAAGTCGAAGCTCCTCAAAGTCCGGGGATATTCAAGCTGAAGCTTGCCCCATCAACAGCAGGAAAAGGAGCTTTGTTAATAGAAATGATTGACGGTAAAGGAGAACAGCAGCCAACCCGAACACCGGAAATAGTCGTATTTAACAATCTTCATAAAGCACAACATGCAGCTGCAGATCTTGTCATAACCAGTTCCAACGGCGTGGCTTTTACTAAAGAGATGAGTTGGAAAATAGGCTTTTCGACAGAAGTGTGCAAGAAAGAGCAGTTTGGACAGGTAATAAAGACCATGGCTCAAATAGAACCGGCACAAGGCGAAGAGCGTGTTATCGTGGCAAAGAACAGCGGTATCGTTTCCATTCCATTCGGGGATATGGTGGAGGGGAAATCTGTCTCTTTCGGACAGACACTGCTTTACGTAGAAGGGGGAGAATTGGTAGATAATAACCTTGCCGTACGTTACCGAGAAGCTGAGAGCCAATATGCGCTGGCAAAAAGAGAGTATGAGCGCAAACTCTCTCTTGTCGAAGATAATATAGTTACGGAAAGCGAACTTCTTCAAGCCAAATCGGAGTACGAGACAGCAGAAAGTATCTTTGATAACTTAAAGAAAAACTGTTCCGGTAATCGCAGAGCCGTAACTGCTTCAATATCCGGATACGTAAAGCAACTCATGGTTGCCGGTGGAGAGTATGTGGAAGAGGGGCGTGCCATCATGACTATCTCGCAGAATAAAAATCTGTTTATTCGGGCAGAGATACCCTCAAAATATTATCCTTATCTCGGAGATATCTCTGCAGCTCATTTCAAAAAGCTGAATGATGAAAAGACATACACGCTTGAGAAATTGGATGGTAGTCTGGTCTCTTACAGCCGTTTTGTCAATACCGAAAACCCTGTGGTATCAACGCTGTTCCGCGTAAAGAATATTGCCGATCTGCTTCCCGGTTCTTTCATAGAGATGTACATCCGTACAAGAGGTCAGGAAGAAGTTCTCACCATCCCCAATGAGTCTCTCATAGAAGAGATGGGAAACTTCTTTGTTTATCTGCAACTTACACCGGTTCTGTTTGAAAAAAGAGAGGTGGAGACAGGAAGGAAAGATGGCTTGAGAACGGAGATCGTTCGAGGTCTCTCCGAAGGAGATAGAGTGGTGGCACGTGGAGCTGTTTTGGTAAAGCTGGCACAAGCATCCGGATCAATAGACCCTCATGCCGGTCATTTGCACTAAAAAGAAAGGAGGATAGTGATGAATATTATAGATAATATAATCCGATTCTCTTTGAAGAACCGGTTGGTTATCTTACTCGCTTCGGTGCTTCTCATAATAGGAGGTATCTACTCATCGGGAAAGATGGATGTGGATGTCTTTCCGGATCTTACGGCTCCTACCGTTGTCATCATGACCGATGCTCAAGGAATGGCAACAGAAGAGGTGGAGCGCCTTGTTACTTTCCCCATAGAGACGGCTGTGAACGGAGCAACAAATGTGCGAAGAGTCCGTTCTGCCTCCTCTTATGGTTACTCTTTTGTCTGGACGGAGTTTGACTGGGGAATGGATATTTTCAAAGCCAGACAGATCGTGAGCGAGAAGATGGTTGCTTTGGGCGAGTCTCTGCCCGAAGGTATTACTCCGATTATTGCACCTCAATCCAGTATTATGGGGGAGATCCTCTTTATCGGTATGCAGGCAGACTCCACTTCCATGATGGATTTGCGGACATTGGCAGACTGGGTCGTAAAGCCAGCGATACTTGCCACCGGAGGTGTCTCACAGGTTACCATAATAGGAGGAGATCTAAAGCAGTATCAGATCTTTGCAGATCCTCAGAAGATGCACGCCTATGGTGTAACGATGTCAGAGCTGGAGGCCGTAGGAAGAAGCATGAGTACAAACTCCACCGGAGGAGTTGTGAGAGACTATGGTAACGAGTATGCCATCAGAGGTATTGCCCGAACAACCGATTTGGAAGAGCTTGGATCTACTCTTGTGAAGATGAATGACGGGAAACCGGTACTGCTTTCCGATGTGGCAGATGTAGTGATAGGCAGTGCCATCAAGATGGGATATGCTTCCCGGAATGCTACTCCGGCTGTCATTCTATCTGTTTCAAAGCAGCCGAACATCAATACTCTGAATGTGACAAGAAAGATTGAAGCCAATCTGAAAGAGATTCAAAAGTCTCTTCCGGCAGATGTAAAGCTGGATAGCCATATATTCCGTCAGGCAGATTTTATAGAGCGTTCAGTGAGCAATGTTGGTCGAGCGTTGTTGGAGGGAGCGATATTTGTTATCGTTGTACTGTTTATCTTCCTCAACAGCTTTAGGACTACGATTATCTCCGTTATTGCCATTCCTCTCTCTCTTCTTGGCACTCTTGTCGTGCTTTACCTTCTTGGATTGGATATCAATACGATGACACTGGGAGGGATGTGTATAGCCATTGGTTCTTTGGTCGATGATGCCATAATAGATGTGGAGAATGTTTACAAGCGACTAAGGCAGAACCATAAGAAGCCAAAGGCCGAACGAGAGTCGGTCTTCACGGTTGTCTTTGAGGCATCCAAGGAGATACGTGCCTCTATTCTTAATGCAACATTCATAGTCATGGTTGCCTTCGTGCCTCTCTTCTTCCTTTCCGGGATGGAGGGTCGCATGCTCAAACCGCTTGGAATAGCGTATATTATTTCTCTTTTCATGTCTTTGGTTACTGCTATGACCGTAACACCTTTGCTTTGCAAGATGATCCTCTCAGGAGAAAAGTACCTTAAAAAGAACGAAAAAGACAGCTGGATCACTCGCAAACTCTCTGCCGGATACTTCAAAACTCTCTCGTGGGTATTGGATAACAAAAAGAAAGTCGTGGCTTTCACTGTGGTTCTTTTTGTCGGAGCCATAGTGATATTCTCTCGAATGGGACAGAGTTTTCTTCCGGAGTTCAATGAAGGATCTGCGGTTATATCCGCCGTTGTCAAGCCGGGAGTATCGCTGGATGTGAACAACGAGATTGGTTCCATGATAGAACGATCATTATTGGAGATTCCGGAGGTAATCAGCACAGCCAGACGGACAGGAAGAGGAGAGTTGGACGAACACTCACAGTCCACCAACGGAGCAGAGATCGACGTCAATTTCAAGCTTGACAAGCGAAGCAGAGAAGAGCTCTTCAATGAAATGAGAGAACGCTTGGCAGGCATTCCCGGCATTGCAACCACAATAGGACAGCCGTTGGGACACCGGATAGATCACATGCTTTCTGGAACCAGAGCCAATATTGCGATCAAAATCTTCGGTACTGAGCTGAGCAGACTCATAATGTTGGGTAACCGGATCGAAAGTGTTATAGAGAAAATAGATGGTGTGGTGGACGTTTCTGTAGAGCAGCAGACCGAGACGCCGCAGTTACAAATCCGAGCCAATCGGGGGGCTTTATCCAGATATGGTATAAGCGTTGAGGAGTTCAACCGCTTCATTGAGTTGGCATTCTCCGGTGAGCAGCTTTCCGAAATCTATCAAGGACAGAGAAGCTTCGGAGTGGTATTAAGGCTGGATAAACGCTACACCTCCTCCATAGACGCTATAAAAGATGCTCTTATAGACACCGGATTCGGAGGAAAAGTCCCTTTGAGTGAAGTTGCAGAGATTGTATCCGCGGGAGGACCGAGCAGCATTTCAAGAGAAAACGTACAGCGCAAGCTCGTTGTTTCCGCTAATGTCTCCGGACGAGATCTCAAAGGAGCGGTAGAAGAGATACGCACCGAGATAGAAAAAAGCACGACACTTCCGGAAGGTTATCGCATAGAATATGGAGGACAGTTCGAGAGTGCGCAGAGTGCCACACGGACTCTTCTGATCGCCACGATAGTCTCTCTCCTTGTCATCTTCTTGCTGCTTTTCGGAGAGTTTCAGAGTGTTTCGCTCTCCGCCATCGTACTGTTGAACCTGCCATTGGCACTTATCGGAGGCGTTCTTGCCATATTCTTTACCACCTCTATTGTAAGTATTCCTTCTATCATCGGCTTCATCACCCTGTTTGGGATAGCCACTCGCAACGGAATACTCCTCATCTCCAAGTACAAACAGCTGCAAGAGAAGCAGACACCGCTGCATGAAACAGTATTGAACGGTTCTATTGACCGCCTCAATCCTATCCTCATGACCGCCCTTACCTCTGCACTTGCGCTCATTCCGCTTATTCTCAGTGGAGACAAACCAGGTAATGAAATTCAGAGCCCTATGGCTGTTGTTGTGTTGGGCGGGCTTCTCACCTCTACTCTTCTCAACATCTATCTCATGCCGATAGTGTACGAATGGTTCGCACAAAGAAAACAAAAACAGAACGCACAATGAAGACAAAAATACAGACCCTGATATTACTCCTATCTCTTACTGCTGCACCTCTCCTTGCGCAAGACATATACACTCCTGTGCTTAGGCAGATAGAGCAGAACAGCAAGAAGCTCAAAACGCTCCAACGGCAATATGAAGCCAAAAAAATCTCCAATAAGACCGGGCTTACTCCTGCCAATCCGGAAGTGGAATGGGGCTATTTCAGAGGCAGGCCTGCAGAACTGGGAGTGCGTCAAGAGATCATCGTAAAGCAGACACTGGACTTTCCAACCGTTTATCTGTATAGGAAAAATCTCTCCGACAGACAGAATCGCACGGCTCACTACCAATACCTCACGGAGAGGATGGAGCTGATGTTCGCAGCCAAATCACTTTGCATAGAACTCGTTCGCTACAATGCTCTTCTCGCGCTATACGATAGGATCTTGAACAATGCACGTCGGATAGCCACCGCGTACGACAGAATGAGTAAAGCCGGCAGCGTCAATGTCCTTGAATACAATAAAGCCATTCTCAACCTCACCAATGCCGAAAACAAGCTCAAGCTCCTGAATCTGGAGCGAGATCGACTCCTTTCCGAACTTGCCGTACTCAATGGGGGAGAAGCACCGGAGTTTGCCATTGACTCCTATCCTGCTCCCGAAGAGATGCCGGACTTTGACATTTGGTACACGGATGCACAAGCCAATAGTCCGCTTCTGCTCACACAAAAAGAGCAAGAGCACGTTGGCGAGCAGCAGCTTAGGCTCACTCGCTCCGAGACTCTTCCAAAGCTTTCCGTCGGATACTTGGGAGAGTTTCTTACCGGAGAGCGGTTCCAGGGCATCACCGTGGGAGTCTCCATTCCTCTCTGGGAGAATAAAAACCACATTCGTCAAGCCAAGGCGGAGCTTCTTGCGGCACGTGCAGAAACTGAAGAGAGTCGTACTCAGCACCAACGCCACTATCGCAACCTCTATGACAGAGCCAAAGTGCTGCGACAAAATATAGACCGCTACAACGCTGTACTGGTCAATAATCGTAACGATGCCCTGCTCTTCAAGGCATACGACAACGGAGAGATCTCCCTGCTTACCTACCTCTTGGAGGTTGAATACTTCTTTGAAGCCTATGAAGAGAAACTGAATATGGAGCGAGACCTTGCGCTTGTACAAGCCGAACTCACTGCGCATCGTCTCTGAACTCCTCTTCGTTTCTGTTTCATACTACATAAGAAAAGCTCTCCGATAAGCATCGTAACGCTTATCGGAGAGCTTTTTTTAAGGCACGTAATCTGAGCAAGTGTCGCTCAGTAATAGGAAAGAGAGGTTACTGCTCGTGTTTATATTTGAATAGAAAAGCAAACAGGACGGCAACAACGGCAGAATAAGTAGCAAATATGTACCAGGAATTAGGATAACCAAACTGATCCACCACGTATCCTGCAGCATAGGATCCTATTGTTGCTCCCAGCCCATTTGTCATGATGATGAATACTCCCTGTGCACTGGAGCGTATGGAAGTATCGGTCTTTTTGTCAACGTATAACGAGCCCGAAATGTTGAAGAAGTCGAAAGCAATACCATAGACAATCATGGATAGCACAAGGAGCCATACTCCATTGCCGGGATCTCCCAAGCCTAACAAGGCAAAGCGAAGAGACCAAGCCACCATGCTCATGAGCATCACGATCTTAATGCCGTATCTCTTGAGAAAGAATGGTATAAGAAGAATGCAGAGAGTTTCGGATGTTTGTGATATAGCAATGAGTACTCCCGAATATTTCACTCCAAAGGTATTACCGAACTGAGGCATTGCTCCAAAGAAGTTGGTTAGATAGTCATTGGCAAAGCCATTCGTAATTTGGAGAGAAACACCCAAAAACATGGAGAAGATGAAAAATATTGCCATCTGTTTCTCTTTGAACAGGGCGAATGCACGTAAGCCCAACAAGTCCACCCACGATTTTTTATCTTTGCTTTTGGATATCGAACACTTCGGAAGGGTTAGGGAATAGAGTGCCAATATTATGGAGAGTGCTCCGGAGAATATGAGCTGATTGGCATTGGTCTTAAATCCTAACAAATCCACAGCCACCATCGCAATGATAAAGCCAATGGTTCCCCAAATCCGTATTGGTGGAAATACTTTAACGGTATCGAGATTGGCATTGCTCAATGCGGAGTATGCAACGGAATTGGAAAGAGCTATGGTTGGCATATAGAACATTACGCTCAATAGTATTATCGGGTAGAGCGTTTCATAGGATGTCATACCGGCTGCTAAGAACATAAAACCTCCTCCTAACAGATGTGAGATTCCCATAAGCTTTTCTGCTGGAATCCATCTATCTGCTATGATACCCATAATGGCCGGCATAAACAGCGAAGCAATCCCCATCGTGGCATAAAAACTTCCTATTTGCAGTCCGGTAAAGTGTAGTGATCCTCCTAAGTATGCGCCTAAGGAGATCAACCATGCTCCCCAGATTGCATACTGCAAAAAGTTCATTAAGATAAGTCTGAACTTTAAGTTTGATACTGATGAATTATTCATTTCTATATGACTCTTTAGAATAAGAGAGGATTACCCGGAGCATCAGCCCGTAGTATCCTCTCTTTTGTTTTTATTGTTTCTTTTTTGTTTTGCTGCTATATCACTTGTTTGTCGTCTTCCGCTCCGAGTAAATGATGCGTAAGTTCTTTACGTTCTTACTGTGTTTGAGTCGGAGACCGGTCGGTTTCAAGAGATTGCTTATGCTTAAAGTAACAGGATTGTTGCTGTTAGGGTCAGATAACGCTCTCTCTACCGGGAGTACCCATACCTTTAGATCTTCGTTGGGGTTGTCCTTGATGTGCTTGTTGATAAGCTTTGATATGTTTGAGAAGCTGTAGCTTGTAGATGCAGAGCTGTAAATCTGACTTAAGAATGTTGTATAAGCTTCTGTCAATTCTGTCTCTCGTCTGTCGAAGAATGAAGCGACAGAGTCTTTAGGCAACATCAAAAGATAGGTCGGAGCAGAGAGATGATAGACGCCATTGTCGCTCGGATCTGCGGTAAGAGTGAACGGAACAGACTCCAAAGCTCTTTCATAACCGGTATTGCCCCCCTTGAGAAGAGCTTGGATAGCTTTTGTTGGGAAGGTTATTTCCGTAACCACTCCTGCCGGAGATTTGAGATTCGTGTAGTACTCATCCGGATTACCGCTCAGCGTAGTCTTGCCAAGTAGGGATGAAAGATCCGCATGATGAAATCTTGCGATCTGCGAAACCTCCGGAGTAAGTATCAGTTCTTGATCCTTTACCAAGTGTACAAGTGAGTCCGTCTTCTTTGAAGACTGAACAATGGTATCTTTGGTATAATACATCGTAAGAGCAGTACGATAGACGCGCAACATACTACCGGATCCGGCTTGAACGGTCAGGTGCATTCCCGGAAAGTATTTATTGAACGCCTCTTGCGAAGAGAATATCGGGTCATTCTTTACGCTTCTATCGTATATGTCTTGTCCTAATTTATTATCCACCGGAATAGATACAGACATGATTGTTACCTTATCTTGTCCGGAGCCAATAACGATTCGGGAGTTGCCCACAGATGGAAGAAAAGAAGACTCTCCCAATTTTTCAAAAGGCCCGTACTGGTCTATGTTTCCAACGGAGTAGTGTTCAAAAGGAATTGTCTTCCCCAACTTATATGCGGCAATAGTAAGAGGAGCCAAAGAGTCTCCGTCATAGGAGGTATAGTAGAGCGAAACTCTTGTGGAGTCTATGCGTCCTTTTTCGGGAATGTCAGAGAACTTCAAACCCTTTGGGGCGTACAACTGGCAGAGATAATCGCTGCTTACACTCTTGAAATACTCATCGGGCAGATGTCCTATAAAGCTGAAAGGACTTGATACCAATATCTTATTGAATCCGTCTTCATCTTTTGCACCATTTGTTTTGACATCAAAAGGAACAGTTACTGCATCCAATGAAAACTGTGCCGAGTAGGTCTTTATCTTAGAGTCGTCGGGTTGAAGCTCTATTCCGAGAGCATTCTTTGGTTCATCACAAGAAGCAACGGAGACCAAAAGACCCACGCTACAAAGGAGAAACGCTATAAGTTTCTTCATATTACTACCATTTTTCATGTTTACTGATATTAGACAGAGCCGATCTTTAGATAGTGTCGTAGAATGCAACAACCTTGTCCACCAGATCGTTTTCTCCTTCAAATCGAGTATATGGTACACTCTCTTGTTTTAGAACCTCTTCTATTTCTGTACCCTTTTGAGCTTCCATCGGTCCTAAAATCATACCATCAAGATTTTCGCTCATGAGCTTCACGAATGAAGAGAAGTTCAATCCCTCCTTTGTGATATGCTTGGACTTGATATTGTCGTACTTCAAGATCTCTTCCGTATCCTTTCCGTAAGGTATTTCAGGGGTATCTTCAAATAGAGAGAGTACCACCTTTGTATCTTTGAAAAGCGGATCGTCATGATACATCTTCTTGAGATACAAGACAGCCATGCCGGCAAACCAGCCTTGGCAATGCACAATATCCGGTACCCATCGGAGCTTCTTTACTGTTTCAAACACTCCTCTCGCAAAAAATATGGCTCTCTCCGTGTTGTTGTCATGCGGAAGTCCTTCCTCATTCAACACCCCTGTTTTTGTATCGAAAAGGTCTTTACTTTCGACAAAGTAGATTTGTATTTTCGCCGATGAGAGTGTTGCAACCTTCACTATCAAAGGATTATCGTGATCATTGATATTCAAGAGCATACCGGAAAGCCTTATCACTTCATGGAGCTGATTGCGGCGTTCGTTTATGCTGCCGTAATTGGGCATAAATGTCCGTATTTCATGCTTTTTCTCTTGGATGCCTTGAGAAAGCTTTAATGAAAGTGTTGCTATTTCGGAGTTTTCAATATATGGAGTAATCTCTTGTGAAACAAAGAGGATCTTTCTCTTTCCCATATTCCTTTACAATCATTGGTTTATAGATTGTACAAAGATAATAGTTTTCAACGTCAAATTCAAATAAAAAGAGACCCACCGAGCGATGCATGCCATCTTTGAACGGCACTGCCATCCTTGAAAAAAAGGAGCTTAGGAGAGTCCCCGGATCGTTTTATGCCGAACACCATACCCGTTTAACGTTGGGGATCTGCCCGGAGATGCGGATGAGTAGAAAAGATGAAGTTGAAAGATGGTGGAATGGAGCTTTGCGTTGTTTTTTTTGAATACTGCCACAAAAAAGAATGAACGTGTATAAAGCTTTGTCCAAACCTGTTTATTATATCAAACCGAGTTTTGAATGCCATAAGTCGGACTTTGATTTTCAGAAATCAAACCTTGATGTTTACCAATCAAGGCTTGGTTTGCAACTCTGAACCTGTTAAACCAAACATATAAATATTTATATTCCGTTTTTTTAGTCGGTTTAGAGCAACAAAAAAGCCTTTACACAGCTTAGAAAAATTCCTTTCTGTGTAAAGGCTTATTGATCGGAGATCGAGTAAGATTACAGCAAAGCTTCCACTTTTTGCTGAAGAACTGCCTTGCTTGCTGCTCCCACGTGACGCTCTACCACTTCTCCGTTCTTGATAAACAGGATAGTAGGAATATTGCGAACGCTGAACTCTGCCGGGGTAGAGCTGTTTTCATCTACGTTCATCTTGCCAATGAGTACTTTGCCTTCGTATTCGGCAGCAAGCTCTTCGATGATTGGGGTTACCATTCTGCACGGTCCGCACCATTCTGCCCAGAAATCTATTACGATAGGCATGCTTTCTGCCACTTTTTGCTTGAAGTTGTCGTCTGTAAAGTTAAAAGCCATTACTGTTAAGTTTTTAAGGGTTCTTAGTATCAAAAAAATCGTTTTCAGTATAAAGATAGGCATTTTACCGGTTTTGTTTCGGAATAAACACTCTATCATCTATCTTCTTAATGTCTTATCTATTTTTGTGCCAAAGTGAATTTAAGCTCTGCCTCTGTCAGGTAGTCTAACAGATCTACCGAAATATTAAGCGGTCTTTCTACCTGCATTTTCAGCCTCACTTCGGCAATGGAGTCTACAAAATGAAAGTAGATATTGGTATCTCCCTCTTCGCATACGGCAAGAAGATCTCCTATTTCAGCTACAATCTCTTCCGTCAGATTGGTTATCGGAATCTCTATTTCAAGGTCGTACTTCAGATTGTCGTGGATGTTGTCCAAAGAAGTGATATTGACGATGTTGACAAAAGGCTTTTTGTTTTCACTTCTATAATGAGGCACATCCACCCGAATCTGGGCATAAATGTACATTCCTTCTACTCCGTAAGATGAAAATTTCGGGAAAGAGTCTCCGAAGAGAGCGATCTCGCCTTCTCCTTCAAAGTCTTGCACTTTGATGAAACCGCAAAGCTGTCCCTTCTTGGTATAGGCTTGTCGGAAACCTGTTACGACTCCTGCCATTGTCATCTCCTTTCCGACGAACTCATCGACGTGGTTCAGATCCAAAATGGAAGAGTTGCAGAAATGCTTGATCGTGATGGCATACTTGTCGAGAGGGGATGCCGAGATGGATATTCCCAAAAGCTCTCTCTCTTTTTTGAGTCTCTCTATGTCGCTCCACTTGGGTGGATGGCTGTTCAGACACGGCTTTGCCATCTCTTGAAAGTCGCTATCCCCAAAGAGAGAGAGCTGCATGCTGTGTTTGTCCTGCTGCACTTTCTGTCCGTATCTGAATAGCTTTAGGAGGAACGTATCTTCGTCCCCAGGGACTTCCGGGACAACAAAATCCTCTCGGCTGTAATTGGAGAAAGAGTCGAAGCCTCCGGAGTAAACAATGGACTCCAAGGCTTTTCTTGTACAAGCGGAAAGGTTCACTCTCTCAAAGAAGTTGTAAATGTCCGTAAAAGGTCCGTTGGCTTCTCTTTCCGAAACTATCGCATGTACGGCAGACTTGGGCATCCCTTTTATTGCCTCCAATCCGTAGCGGATGTTGCCATCTTTGTTTACGGTAAACTTATGGTCGGACTCATTGACATCGGGACAAAGTACCTGAATACCCAGCTTCTGGCATTCGTCTATGTATTTGGTAACCTCGGTGGCGTTGTTTACGTTCCTGCTGAGCACACCTGCCATAAACTCCGGAGGATAGTGAGCTTTCAGGTATGCCGTCTGGTAAGCCAAGTAGGCATAGCAAGTGGAGTGGCTTTTATTGAACGCATACGATGCGAACTTCTCCCAGTCTGCCCAGATCTTCTCCAATGTTTGGTTGGGATACCCTTTAGCCGAACCTCCTGCCATGAACTTGTCTTTGAGTGTCATCATCTTTTCGATGATCTTTTTACCCATAGCTTTACGAAGCTCATCGGACTGTCCGCGAGTAAAGTCGGCAATCTCACGGGACAGAAGCATCACCTGCTCCTGATAGACCGTAATACCATAAGTATTTGCCAAGTAACGCTCCATGCAGGGAAGGTCATAGGATATCTCCTCTTCGCCATGCTTGCGTTTGATGAAAGAGGGAATGTAGTCCATCGGTCCGGGACGATAGAGAGCATTCATCGCGATAAGGTCCTCAAAGCGAGATGGTCGCAACTCTTTCATATACTTTTGCATTCCGGCAGATTCAAACTGAAAGACGGCGGAAGTATTGCCTTTACAGAAGAGCTCAAAAGTCTTTGCATCGTCGAGAGGAATGGCATCAATGTCTATATCTATGCCATGTCTGCTCTTTATGTTCCTTAATCCTTCTTTGATGATAGAGAGTGTTTTGAGACCCAGAAAGTCCATCTTTATCAGCCCGGTCTCTTCTATGATATTCCCTTCGTATTGAGTTACGAGGATCTCTTCATCTATTTCTTTGTCGTAAGACGTCGCAATGGGTACAACATCCGAAATAGGGGACTGACCGATGATAATACCGCAAGCGTGAATACCGGTAGAGCGGACAGTCCCTTCCAATTGGATGGCATAATCTAAAGTCTCTCGTATCTTTTTATCTCCTTTGCCGTAAATTTCTGCAAGTTCCGGAACATGTTTGAGACTTGCCGTAATGTCTATCTTTTTTACGTCCGGAAGTCTTGCCGGAATCAGTTTTGCCAAATGATTACTCTCGGCAATAGAGACATTGGTTACTCTGGCAACATCTTTTATGGCACTCTTCGATGCCATTGTCTGGAATGTTATGATATGGGCAACGTTTTCCACACCATATTTTTCGGTAACCCACTTGATCACTTCAAATCTACCATCATCATCGAAGTCTATATCAATATCGGGAAGTGAGATTCTGTCCGGATTCAGAAACCTTTCAAAAAGAAGGTCATACTTGATGGGGTCTATGTTCGTTATGCCAAGACAATATGCAACCGCAGATCCCGCAGCAGATCCTCTCCCCGGACCAACGGCCACACCCATTGCACGTCCTGCGGCAATGAAGTCCTGAACGATGAGAAAGTATCCCGGATATCCCATGTTCTTGATCGTGTTCAACTCGAACTCAAGACGCTCTTTAAGTTCTTCCGAAAGATTTTCTCCGTATCGCTTTTGAGCACCGACGTAAGTGAGATGACGCAGGTAGTCGTCCGCATCTCTAAAGTTCTCCGGAATAGGGAAGTGGGGCATCAGAGGAGGATTGTCTATGGAGTAGATCTCTACTTTATCCAATATCTCCTGCGTATTGGTAAGCACAAAAGGAATATCCTGAAATATCTCACTCATCTGTGCTTGAGTCTTCAGCCACTCTTGCTTTGTGTATCTTAGGCGATTGGGATCGTCAAGAAGCTTTCCCATGCTTACGCAGATCAGTCTGTCATGGGCTTCTGCATTCTCTTCTCTTGCAAAGTGAACATCATTGGTCGCAATGACTTTAACTCCAACCTTTCTTGCTAAATCCAAAATATGTTTGTTTACACTCTCTTGTCTGAGGAAGGTTGTTCTATCTGCGGTTGGATCGTCCGTTTTGTGTCGTTGAAGTTCAAGATAGTAGTCGTCCCCAAAGATATTTTTGAACCAGCGGATGCTCTCTTCTGCTTCTTGCAGTTTATCTTGAGCGATAAGTCTCGGAATCTCTCCTCCAAGGCAAGCACTGCTGATGATAAGACCTTCATGGTACTTTTCCAGGAGTTCTTTGTCTATTCTGGGGCGGTGGTACTTTCCCTCAGAGTAGGATATCGAAACCATTTTGATAAGGTTGTTATATCCTACTTTGTTTTTTGCAAGGACTATGAGGTGGTAGCCGCTTCGGTCAAACTCATTGTTTTGCTTGGATAGTCTGCCTCTTCTGGCACAGTAACACTCGCAGCCAAATATCGGAACAAACAGCTTTTTCTTTTCTTCTGCTATTTGGGATTCTATATTTGCTACATCTCCTCCATTTGAAATAGCATCATTAAGCTGCTCTTTAAGATTCTTGATATTTTTATTGATGGGAGAGTTGATCTTCTGAACATGGTTATAAAACTCCTTTATTCCAAACATATTTCCATGATCCGTGAGGGCAAGACCTCTTTGTCCATCTTCTCTTGCGGCTTCTACAAGCTGAGGGATAGAGGAAAGTCCGTCCAGGGTTGAGTAGAAAGAGTGAACATGAAGGTGTGTAAATGGATATATGTTATGGCTCATGGTGTTGATGAAGTTTTAATGGATGAGGCTCAGAAAATCGTCTTCGGAGATGATAGGGATATTGAGTTGGTTCGCTTTTTCTAACTTTTGTGGTCCCATATTCTCTCCGGCTATTACTTTGCTCGTTTTAGAGGATATGGAAGAGGCAACTTTCCCTCCATTTTGAGTGATAAGTTCTTTTATCTCATCTCTTGAGTGCGAAGAGAATATTCCGCTGACAACAAAAGTCATTCCATCTAACTTTTTGGAAGTAATAGTTTGCTCCGATGTCGTTTCTACTTCAAGCTTGAGTCCTGCTGCTTTTAATCTGTTTATAAAACTCGTGTGTCTCTCCTCTTGAAAATAGCCTCTAATGGAACCGGCAACAATCTCCCCAATACCTTCTACCTCGCAGAGAGATTCAATGGTCTGAATAGAAATATTGTCAAGAGACTTGAACCTTTGTGCGAGAAGTTTTGCTGTCGTTTCCCCAACTTGAGGAATCCCTAAAGCATACAGCACCCTGTGGTAAGGAGTACTTACAGAGTCTTTTATGCTATCGTATAGCTTGAGAGCACTACGTTCCTTGAAACCTTTGAGTTGGATAAGGTGCATGGGCGTGAGAGTATATAAATCCGATGCATCTTTCACCATGCCTTTACCATACAACTCCTTAATAGTCTCCGGACCAATGTTTATATTGAGAGCTTTTCTTGAGCAGAAGTGTTCTATTGAGTTTATGATTTGCGGAGGACATTCGGTAGAGTTGGGGCAGTAGATTGCTGCAACATCTTCTTTTCGTACCAAAGGAGTGCCACACTCCGGACAGTTGGATGGAAAAACAATAGGGGATGTCGCTCCATCATTCCGAAGATCGGTTCTTACTCCTACAATTTTGGGAATGATCTCGCCTCCTTTCTCTACTGCAACAATATCCCCAAGGCGGAGATCCATACTTTTGATATAGTCTGCGTTGTGCAGGGAAGCACGTCTGACGATTGTACCGGAAAGATGTAATGGATCCATTATCCCGACAGGCGTTACAGTGCCTGTTCTTCCCACTTGAAACTCAACCCCGATAAGCTTAGACTCTTTTCTTTCTGCCGGATATTTATAGGCAATAGCCCACTTCGGAGATTTAGCTGTCAGTCCAAGCTCTTCTTGCAGTCTGATTTCATCTACTTTGATCACGATGCCATCTGTTGCAAATGGCAGATCATCTCGTTTGCTTTCCCAATGTTTGATAAACTCCAGAATCTCATCGGTACTACGACATACTTTTCCATGAGATTCCGTCTTAAAGCCGAGACTATGGAGCAATTTTATTCTTTCTGATATACTCTGGGGAAGAAAAGAAGCATCATCGGCATAGATGTAGTACATATACGCTTCAGGCTTTCTGTGAGCAACGAGCGCCGGGCTATATTGCTTAATCGTTCCGGATACTGCATTTCGAGGATTGGCAAATAGTTCTTCTCCTACTCTTGCTCTCTCCTCATTGATCTCCTTAAATCTTTTCCATGGAAGGATTATTTCTCCTCTTACTTCAATCCTTTCGGGTATTTTATTTCCGCTTCTCAGTTTTAGAGGAATGGAAGAAATGGCTTTAACAGACGAAGTAACATCTTCTCCCTGCTCACCATCCCCTCTGGTCAAAGCCTGTAACAGGCGACCATGTTCATAGATCACAGATATAGATATACCGTCCAGTTTCAACTCGGTATTATATTCAATGGTATCTTCTTTTATTGTCTCCTTGACTCGGTTAGAGAAAGCAACTACATCTTCAAATGAATAGGAGTTGGAAAGAGAAAGCATAGGCCTTGCGTGCTTAACCTTTACTCCTTTTTCGGTTAAATCGCTTCCCACACGCTGAGTAGGGGAAAGAGGATCAAAAAACTCCGGATACTGTTTCTCCAAAGTTTCCAACTCTTTCATCAGAGCATCAAATTCGATATCCGAAATAGTAGGAACTCCAAGAACATAGTAGTTGTAGTTATGGTTATTAAGTTCTTCTCGGAGTTGTTCTATCTTTTCTTTCATGATTAGAGTTCTTTGGAGCCGGGTATCGAGTCTTTTATTTCAGATTCTTTAGGGATGCTGTCTGTGCTTGTATCTGCTGTTGGTATTGTATCGAGACTTCCGTTTTTATCTTCGGAAATATTTAACGTATCCGTCAGGTTCTCTTCCTTGAAGTGGTAAAAACGAATGGAGTCTATAAAAGATCTCAGAGCTTTTCTTTGAAGACTCTTTACTCCATCCCAATGAAACAGACCTATAAGTCTTGTTGCGTTGTTAAATAGAGTCGAGTCATAAGGGATGTCTATTCTATATTGCCCTGAAGGATGATTGTACAATGTATCTATCCGAACACCTTTCCGCTTTTCGGAAAAGATCAACCAAACCACTCTCAGACTATCCGAACGCTCTTCATTCGAGGGGGTGATAACATTAAAGGAAAAGCGCAACCCTTCATTATCTGCTCCTTTAGGAAAACTGTTGAAGAAGAACAGGCGTCTGAATATAGAGTGAGAAGTCGGAACCTCAAACTGTCTGGCATGAGTCCACAGATCATCTATTTTAGGAGCCAATCTGTCCAAAACATGAAGAGAATCCTGTTTGATCACTTTTAATAGAGCCTCTTCTGCTGCAAGCTCATTGGCAATCTTGTCATATATCGGATTAAGAAGATTCACATTCTTGGCGTACCAGACAAGAGACGAATCATATTGAGCCTGTGTAAGGTTGTGCTTGTCAAAAATACTTTGATAGTAAAGAACCTTAACGGAATCTTCTACGGATTCGGATC
Organism: Porphyromonas canoris; assembly: GCF_000769115.1. Lineage (GTDB taxonomy): Bacteria > Bacteroidota > Bacteroidia > Bacteroidales > Porphyromonadaceae > Porphyromonas_A > Porphyromonas_A canoris. The sequence continues at coordinate 887,506 of NZ_JQZV01000013.1, forward strand.
GTAAAATCTGTTCGGCGATGAATATATCCTTTGAAACTGCATAAAATTCATCGCTGTTGAGAACATATTTGGGTCTTGTCCGGCAACCAAATATGAGAATACTGCATAAGAATACAGAGAGAATGATGGTATTATACCTTCTCCTCAGTAGAGTCTTCATGTTTCTTAGACGATTCTATCAATCTTCCGAAAGACTTATAATACAGTGTGATGAGAAGTATTCCCCCGACGGAGATACAAGCGTCTGCTACATTAAAGATAGGACGGAAAAATATAAGCTCTTCTCCTCCAAAGAATGGAACCCAGCTTGGCCATACTGTCTGGATGATCGGGAAGTAGAACATATCCACCACTTTCCCATTTAGCCAAGGGGCATATCCTCCTTCCGCCGGTAAAAATTGGGCTACCTGTCCGTGACTATGAGAAAAAAGCTGACCATAGAATACGGAATCTATTATGTTCCCAAAAGCTCCGGCAAATATGGCAGAGATTGTAAGTATAAACCCTAAAGAGTAACGAGGCTTCTCTTTATCGTAAGATTTTATAAGTCTTACAATGAGATAAAGGAGTCCCATCGAGGCTACAATCCGAAAGATGGTCAGTATATACTTATTAAAGAAATCCCAGCCAAAAGCCATTCCCGGATTCTCTGTAAAGTGTATATAAAACCACTTGGTTATCTCAATAGAGTCTCCAAGAGCCATATTAGTCTTGACCAGAATTTTTACAACCTGATCCACCACAAGAAGAAGGAGTATTAGTGACCCCACTATGATGCTCCTCTTCTTTTTTTCGCTTCCTATCATTATTATTTATCTCTCGGTTTACTTCACTCCACTATTCTTGGCTTCAATACTTAGTGTTGCATGCGGAACAGCTCTTAGCCGTTCTTTCGGAATAAGCTTTCCTGTTTCCCTACAAATGCCATAAGTTTTATTCTCTATCCTTACCAAAGCTGCCTGAAGGTTCTGAATAAACTTCAATTGTCTTTCAGCAAACATTGCAGACTCCTGCTTAGAGAGGATATTGGCACCTTCTCCCATATTCTTAAATGTGAAAGAGGTGTCCGCAGTGTCATTGCTGTCCGAATTGTCAAGAGAAGAACGGTGCAGCTCATAGTCCTCTATGGCTTTTTCCAGTTTTTGAGTTATGATCTCCTTGAACTCCAAAAGCTCTTCATCCGAATACCTGGTCTTTTCAATTTTTTCACTCATAGCATTTAATGTATAAGAGGTTATTTATATTCCCATCAAGATTGTACCTTTTCTAGAACAAGAGGTACTATTATCTCGTTTATATCTATCGTATCTGCACTGTTCTCATCCAAGTTTGAAGAGAATGCTATATCCAATGCCTGAACCTGTGTACAGATATATTCCATGTGTGTCTGTATGCTTTGTTGGAGATCCTCATCGCATTTGATGGTGATCTTTATCTTGTCCACAACATCAAAGTTCTTTGACTTTCTGAGGTTTTGCACACGATTGATAAACTCTCTTGCCTCTCCTTCTCGGCGCAGTTCTTCTGTTACATTGATATCCAAAGCCAATGTCAAAGTTCCCTCATTGGCAACCAACCAGCCCGGAATATCTTCTGCAAAGATCTCCACATCGGCTCTATCTACCGTTATGTTAGAACCTGCCACTTCAAACGATATGGATCCTGCCTGTTCGAGGTTGTTTATATCCTCTTGTTCCAGAGCGGTAAGATATGCAGCCACCTGCTTCATGTGAGCACCGCACTTGGGGCCCAATGCTTTGAAATTCGGCTTCACACGTTTTACTATAACGCTGTCGGAAGGATCCACAGTCTCGATAGCTTTCACATTGACCTCATTGATCACGATGTGCTCTATCATTTTCAGATTTTTCCTGAACTCTTTATCTATCGTCGGAACAATGATGCGGGTCAGAGGCTGACGCACTTTAAGATTTGCTTTTCTTCTTAGTGCCAACACCATGGAAGAGATATTCTGTGCAAGTTCCATGCGTGCTTCAAGAGCAGTATCTATCTCACGGTTATCGGAGACAGGGAAGTCGGCCAAGTGAACTGATACCGGATCTTCTTCTGATGCCGTGCTCATCTGAAGGTCTCTGTATAGCATATCTGCGTAGAACGGAGCTATTGGAGCCATCAGCTTGGCTACCGTTTCCAGACAGATGTATAAAGATTGGTAAGCACTCAGCTTATCTTCGGTGAGACCACCGCCCCAGAATCTTTTACGACAGAGACGCACGTACCAGTTTGAAAGCTGATTTGTTACAAATTCGGCTATTGCACGCCCTGCCCGTGTAGGTTCGTATTGTTGGAGAGCACTATCCACCTCCTCTATAAGCGTATTAACCTTTGAGAGTATCCATCTGTCTATTTCCGGTCTGTCCTTGTATGGAATTTCGTTTTGCTCGTTGTAGAAGCCATCAAGATTTGCATAGAGGGCAAAGAACGAATAGGTGTTGTAAAGTGTTCCAAAGAACTTTCTTTGAACCTCTTCCAGCCCTTCTATATCAAACTTGAGGTTATCCCACGGAGACGCATTGGTCATCATGTACCAGCGCAACGGGTCCGAACCATATTTGTTGATCGTCTCGAACGGATCCACACCATTACCAAGACGTTTAGACATCTTGTTGCCATTCTTGTCCAATACCAATCCGTTCGAGATCACTGCCTTGAAAGCGACAGAGTCCATCATCATGGTAGACAGCGCATGAAGCGTATAGAACCAACCTCTGGTCTGATCCACACCCTCGGCGATAAAGTCTGCCGGATAGGCTTGATGATTATCTATGAACTCCCTATTCTCAAACGGATAGTGCCATTGTGCAAAAGGCATGGCACCGGAGTCGAACCAAACATCTATCAGATCCGATTCTCTGTGCATCGGTTCGCCATTAGGCGCAACAAGAACAATCTCATCGACAAAAGGTCTGTGAAGATCTATCTTGTCGTAGTTCTCCTTGGAGAAGTCGCCGGGAACAAATCCTTCGAGAGGATTTTTGCTTGTAACTCCAGCTTTGACAGCTTTCTCTATCTCTTCGTAAAGCTCCTGTACGGAACCGATACATATCTCATGCTTGCCATCCTCTGTTCTCCAGATTGGAAGAGGTGTTCCCCAATAGCGGCTTCTGGAAAGATTCCAGTCCTGAAGGTTTTCCAACCACTTTCCGAAACGCCCTGTGCCCGTGCTTGCAGGCTTCCAAAGGATTGTTTCATTCAGCTCTATCATACGCTCTCGTACGGCTGTAGATCGGATGAACCAGCTGTCAAGCGGATAGTAGAGGATTGGTTTGTCTGTTCGCCAACAGTGAGGATAGTTGTGTACATATCGCTCGATCTTGAAGGCGAGCCCTTGTTGCTTAAGCATCATACAGAGCTTAAGGTCCAGAGATTCCTCATCCTTTTTCTGTTCGGAGTCGTCGTATTCTGTTTTTACAAAGTGTCCTGCATACTCGTCATACAGAGATTTGTCCACATAGGAGCTGATAAACTCTTCGGACAGATCTTCATACCTGTAATATTTTCCGGACAGATCTACCATAGGTCTTTGCTTGCCTTCATGGTCTATAAGCAGAAGACCTACGATGTCATTGGCTTGCGCCACTCTGGCATCATCTGCACCGAATGTGGGAGCTATGTGTACGATACCCGTTCCATCCTCTGTTGTAACAAAGTCGCCCGATATTACACGGAATGCATCTCCCATCGGTTTGATCCAAGGGATAAGCTGCTTGTATCTCATGCCCACAAGATCTGCTCCCTTTAGCTGTGCTACCACTTGGTAGGGGATCACTTTATCGCCCTCCTTGTAGGAGTCGAGCTCCAAAGCAGCCCCGTCTTTATGAAAGTATGAACCCACCAGATCCGAAGCCAAAACCACGGTGATGGGTTTGAATGTATAGGGATTGTATGTTCTGATAACGGAGTAATCTATCTTTCCGCCTACGCAAAGAGCCGTATTGGAAGGCAGGGTCCATGGTGTTGTCGTCCAAGCCAAGAAGTAGGCATCTCCCCATCCCCGCATTTCCTGTTTAGGGTCGCATATCTCAAACTGAGCCGTACAAGTGGTGTCTTTAACGTCTCTGTAACACCCCGGCTGGTTAAGCTCATGAGAGCTTAGCCCTGTGCCGGCAGCAGGAGAGTAGGGCTGAATGGTGTAACCCTTATAAAGAAGCCCTTTCTCGTAGAGCTTCTTGAGCATGTACCAAAGGGTCTCTATGTACTTGTTATCGTAGGTGATGTAGGGATGTTGCATATCTACCCAATATCCCATTTGGTCTGTAAGATCTTCCCACTCCTTAGTGTACTTCATCACCTCTTTTCTACAAGCGTGGTTGTACTCCTCTATGGAGATTTTTGTACCGATGTCCGCTTTCGTGATACCGAGATTCTTTTCCACGCCAAGCTCTACCGGAAGACCATGTGTGTCCCATCCCGCCTTACGATCGACACGGAATCCCTTCATGGTTTTATACCTGCAAAATACATCTTTAAGCGTTCTTGCTATGATATGGTGGATACCCGGCATACCATTAGCAGAGGGAGGTCCTTCAAAAAAGACAAAGTCCGGAGCTCCGTTACGAATGTTAAGACTTTTAGCAAAGAGATTTTCAGCCTTCCATTTTTCAAGCATCGTGCGGTTGGTGGAGGCTAAATCCATACCACTATATTCAGTGTATTTTTTATTCATATATCTTGCAGTTCTATATTTTCTACTGAGTTGTTCGAGGGCTTTCTACCCTATATGTTTTATAAGTTGCAAAAATAATATTTTTAAGGGTTACTGCAAAACCCGAAACTATTAAAATTCAAACCCTCTTCCTAACGCTTTAAGAAGCTTCTCTTATCTCGTTTATATCTTGTTCTGAACGTTATAAAAATCTCAAATCAAATCGTGAAGCATGAACATCAAGCTTTGAATATTGGAAACCAAGCCTTGGATCCTGCAAACCAATCTTTGAATATTACAGACCAAGCCTTGAAATTGTTCTCTTAATGGCTTAATCTTTATTTATAAACAGATTAAAGAGAGAAAAGAAACGCATTCATCGAGAAGATTTTGAGGAGAAGGCTTGTAATGAATACACCTTGAACAGTAGGGTATCGCAGATCTAAACGTTTTTCATTAGCTTTGTAGAGTAACACTAAAACAGATTATTTACGATGAAGACATTCTCAAGTCCCGAATTTCCAATAAAGCTCGATATACCTGCTGTTCACTCTTATCTTACAGACCTGACCAAAGTAGAACCTTTGATTGCAAAGTTTGGAGGAGATAATGTTCAGACTCTTTCTGCTTCTGAGGGAGAACTGAAACTGAAAGTGAAAACGCTCGGAGAAGTGGGATTGAAGTTGGTAGATGTTGCTCCGAACTGTATAACCTATCAAGGCGTATCCACTCCCATTCCTCTTCGCCTGAGAATAGAGCTTACGGAAAGAGAGGGCAAAAACTACGGACAGCTGTTGGTAGATGCAGATGTTCCTCCATTCCTGGCCGGAATGGTAAGGGGACGCTTAGAGCCTAATCTGACCAAACTTGGCGAAATTCTTGGAAATACAGATCTCTCCGAGTATCTGAAATAACTGTTTGGTACGGAATATGTCCGAACCAATATCTTCAAAGGCGAATAGGAGTATGGGGCAACCTGCTGAGCTATTCGCTTTTGTTGCGCTTTGTGTACATCCGAATTTATATAGACAATAATGGATCTTCTGACTAAGATATTGCATCAAGCCACGAAACATCGGGTAAAAGTCCTGAACAGCTATGCAAAGACCGGAGAAGCGTTGCAGGACCAACAGCTGCGGTATATTCTGGATAGAAGCAAGAATACTGCTTACCTTGCACCTTTTCGATTAGGGCAACAGTGTTCCTATGAGCAATTTGCGTTGTCTGTCCCGGTGGTAGAGTATGAGGCTTTGGCACCATACATCGAGCGAATGCTAAGGGGCGAGAAGAATGTTCTTTCTCCTTATTCCGTCACTTGGATGGCAAAAAGCAGCGGTACATCCAATGACAGGAGCAAGTATATACCGGTTCCAAAGATTTACTTGAAGCAGAACCACTACAAAGCCGGCTCGGACGTGGTCTGGTCTTATCTGGCAGAAAATCCCGACAGCAGGCTTTTCGCATCCAAAGGTTTCGTGCTTGGCGGAAGTCATGCTCCTACGTACGAGGGAAGCGGGATCCGGACAGGAGATGTCTCTGCCATACTTGTGCAAAATATGCCAAGCATCGGGGAGTGGATCAGAGTTCCTTCAAAAGAGATTTTGTTGATGGGAAACTGGGAGGAAAAGCTGGAAAAGCTCATCCCGGTGATAGCCAAAGCGGATGTGGGAAGCATTTCGGGCGTTCCCTCATGGCTATTGATGGTGATAAAGAGAGTGCTCGACTACACAGGGGCAAAGAGTGTGGCGGAGATTTGGAACAATATCGAGGTGTTTTTTCATGGAGGTATCAGCTTCGACCCATACAGGGCAGAATACGGCTCCATAATGGGAAAGGAGATCTTTTATAGAGAGACTTACAACGCTTCCGAAGGCTTTTTTGCACTTCAAGATGAGAGTCAAGATCCCGGAATGTTGCTTCTTCTGGATCACGCTGTATTCTATGAGTTTTGGCCTCTGGACGCATATAACAGAGGAGACGAAAGGGCTATCGTGCCACTTTCAGGCGTGAAGAGAGGTAGCCCTTATGCTATGATCATCACCACAATAGGAGGTTTGTATCGTTACATCATCGGGGATGTCGTGGAGTTTACATCCATTTATCCTCACAAGATAAAGATAGTGGGGCGGACAAAGTCTTATATCAACGCATTTGGAGAAGAACTGATGGTGCACAATGCGGACAAGGCAATAGAAAGAGCTTGTGCCGAAACAGGAGCTAAAGTGTCTGAATACACCGTTGCACCTATTGTACTGGCAGAGGAGGGAAGAGGTTATCACCGGTGGCTGATAGAGTTTTATACGCAACCCGATTCACCGGAGCAGTTTGCCGATATATTGGATAAAACCCTCAGGGAGATCAATTCGGACTACGACGCCAAGAGGTTCAACGACTACACGTTACTCCCTCTCAAAATGAGTATAGTGCCAAACGGAACGTTTCATAACTGGCTTCACTCAAAAGGGAAGCTGGGAGGACAGCATAAAGTTCCGCGATTATCCAACAATACGGATATTCTCAATGCACTTTTGGAAGTGGTCGAAAAGAGGGCTTCTACTTGATACCTCTCTTGTTAAGCTCTTCTTGGAAAAGTCGTGCATTCTTCAAGTGTGTGGCATAATCGGCGGCAAAGATATGTTTGCCTGAGAAGTCGGAGTCCGCACACATGTATAAGAAGTTGTGGCTTTGGGCGTTCAGAACAGCTTCCATAGCCTCTTGAGATGGAACACAAATAGGGGTAGGCGGCAGACCTTTGTTCTTATAAGTGTTGTAGGGAGAGTCTATCTCCAAATGCTTTTTCAACACACGCACTATGGAATAGTCCTGATGGGCAAAAATGATGGTAGGATCTGCCTGCAACGGCATACCCAGCCGCAACCTGTTCAGATAGAGACCGGCAATGGTGGCTAACTCCGGTTGGTATCTGCTCTCTAAGCTTACAATGGAAGCCAAGATCCTGACCTCGAAAGGTGTAAGACCTAAACTTTCTGCACGATCCAAACGTTCTTTGCTCCAAAACTCTTCGTATCTCTTTACAAGCATCGTAACCACCTCTTTGGGAGAAGTATTCCAAAAGAGCGTATATTCTCCCGGTAAAACGTGGTTTAGTAGTGTTGTGTCTTGTATGTTCAGCGATTGTATCAGCTCTCTATCTCGTAGTGCATCACGATACTCATCCTTTTTGTACATGAGATATTTGGCTAAAGCTCTCTCCGTATCTCCGGTAAGTCTGTCGAGTGGCAGTGTCAGAGAGACTTGGTCTTGCTCTCCTTTGCCGATGCGTTTGGATATAGACTCCAAACTTTCCGAGGGATGTATGGTATATGCGCCCACTGCCGGCGATGGACTATCGGATATGAGGTGTAGATAGGGTAGAAGCGATGGATACTTTACACTGTATAACTCCGTGATGGATTTGCTTACATCATCCCAGCTGCTTTCGGGAAAAACGTATATCCATCCCTTTCCTGCGTTGTACATCCCGAATGTTCCAGGATCTTTAAGTCGCTTAACCACCATGTAGGTAAAGACTCCTGCGCACAAGATGACGGTAAGAGACACTATCCCTAACCACTTTATTATGTTCTTTTTCTTCTTTCTTTCCATTATTTCTGCTATTTACTTACAAAGATAGAAGAAAATGTGCTTTATCTATTGCGTGATAGACTTGGATGTATTATCTTTGCACTCGGAATAAGGAAGTGTGGGTGAGTGGCTGAAACCACCAGTTTGCTAAACTGACGTACGGGTTACCGTACCGGGGGTTCGAATCCCCCCGCTTCCGCAATAAGTACTAATGTTTAGTAACTTGCAGAATTTGTACACGAAATTATGTGTTTAATGCCCCAAAATTAAAGGTTTTGGGGCATTTTTTTGTTTGTATAAAAAATAGAAACGATGGTAAGAAGTTTTTCTGTGATGAAGATTTAATCTATAAGGTAAAGTTTTGCACCATATACAATAAATGATATTAGTAATATCACTGTTCTGCAAAGGCAGAAATGGTAATCAATCTTTACAAGAATTTCACAATACGACTGAAAAAGACTATCTTTGTGTAGTGGTTTTTATTAAAAGTTTTTATCGCAGATTAAAAACAATGACGACTTCTCTATGAACTTAAATAGATAGCACGATAAATAAAAATATTGATTATGAATCCACTAGTAAGCAGCTTACAAAAAGCAGAAAGGGAGATTGTTATCAATTACCCATTAAATGAGGTCAAAGCAGCTATTATGTTGCTCTTTGAAAAATTTCCATCAAAGTATATGCTTCAGGAAAATGACATCAATGAAGTATTCAATACATACCATTTTCCAATTTCCAATAATCTAAATCCTGCAATTGCAGATATTGCACTCACAGAGGAGGGAGATAAGACAAGAATACAAATAACTGTTACAAATGCATATGGCTCGTTATCATCTAATTCCATCCTTGTTGGAATCCTAAGCGATTATTTACTCGTACTTGGAAAGGTTTTGAATAAAGAAAGTCTTGAAGATATAGCTCAGACGGTCAATCGTTCGAGTGTGAATTCAGGCTGTCTGATTCTTTTTCTTGTAGGACTTGGGCTTCTTGTATTGTATGTATTATTGACATAAATAATTAGCAAAACATTTTGCACAATCAAAATACATTTTCAGGACTATTTAGAAGCTTCTAAAACAAGAAAGGAAGTATTTCAGCCCTTTTTATTTTGTTTTTCTTCTTATTGGATTAGTGATGTCAATATGAAATCTAAGAACTTTTATTAAACAAAAAATAAGCCCACATTCGGCTCTACAACTCCGTTTTTTGATCTTATAGATGTAGGACTTCATAGTACCTATACGACCTGCGAGTTTACCCTATATGATCTTGGCTTCCTTGATACTTGTAAAAGTATTATCTTTGTGCAAAGGCTTAAATAGCCTTATTGCTGTATCTGTTTATCCTCCTCCTTTCCGAGGATAGAAGGGGGATTTGTGTATTATTAACCATAAAAAACAAGAAGATGAAGAAAATCTTTATGCTTGCCACAGCTGTGGTTATCTTATGTTCCTGCAACGATCAGTCGCAGTCGACTCAATCAGAAACCTCTAACACAGAGCCAAAGGAACTTATCACCGAGGTGCTAACCAAAGACAAACAGCAGGAACTTACTCCTGATATTGTATTGGCCAGTCTGCGCGAAGGCAATGAGCGTTATATTGCCAACAAACAGTTGCCTCGTGATCTCAATGCTCAGTCTGTTGCCAGTCTGGAGGGGCAATATCCTGAAGCAATCATCCTCTCGTGTATTGATAGTCGTGTACCTGTTGAGTATATTTTTGACAAGGGAGTCGGTGATCTTTTTGTCGGCCGTGTAGCCGGTAATGTGGCTGATGAACACATGCTTGGCAGTATTGAATATGCCTGTGAAGTTTCCGGCTCAAAAGTCGTTCTCGTATTGGGACATCAGGACTGTGGCGCTGTCAAAGCTGCCATTAAAGGTGTTGAGATGGGCAATATCACTTCTTTGATGGAGGAGATCAAGCCTTCTGTGGAAGGTACCGAGTACGCAGGAGAACGTACTTACTCTAATAAGGAGTTTGCTGATGCTGTGGTACGTGAAAATGTACTACAGACTATGGATGAGATTCGCCGAGACAGTCCTATCCTCAAAAAACTTGAAGATGAGGGTAAAATAAAGATCTGCGGAGCGATCTATGAAATGTCCACAGGTCGTGTTCTCTTCCTCTAATTAGGAATTAACGTTATACAGAAAGGCTCCCGAAGTTGGTTGTTATCCAACTTTGGGAGCCTTTTTTTATTTAGATGTTTTTCCTTTGTCTGTATCTCTTAGTGTCTTTTCTTTGCTATCAACATGCTGTATTTTGAAAATTCTATACCTTTATCGGCGGAAAGAGAAGCAAGAGAGCATTTAGTAGGCTTTCAAACCACAATACTTTTTGGATAATGTAAGAATATCACGGATTATAACTTATTATGAAAATGAAAAATAGAATGAAGAGATCTTATTTGCCAACATTGTTGATAGCAATTTCCGCATTGTTCTTAGGTAGCACTTCTTATGCTACTAACCAAAATAACGGAAGACCAACTTTAGCCAAAAGAGGAGAAAGTGTTGAAAAAATAGTGCCGGAGGGTTGGGCTTTTGCTCACGAAAAGGGAGATCTTAATAAGGATGGAATTGAGGATATTATCTTAATAGCACAGCCTAATTACAGAGAAAAAATATCTACTCGTGATGATGGATATGAGTACAACTATAATCCGAATATTCTGGCGATCTATTTCGGTACGGAGTCCGAGGGATATAAAATCTTTAAGATGTGGGATAATGTTATCCCGACAGAGGAAGATGAGTATACTAAATATGAGTCTTATCTTAAAATTACCGACAAAGGAGTATTCGACATCATAGTCAACTTTTTTGCCATTGCTGGTACTTACGGAACATCTAATACCACTTACAAGTTTAGATTTCAGTCGGGAGACTTTTTCTTGATTGGAAAAGAGATCTCCGGTTTTAGCCGCTCATCGGGGGAAAGTTCTGTGGTGAGCTACAACTTTTTAACAGCAAAAAAGTGCACTACTACGGGTAATATGTTTGATGAAAGTGTAAAGAAGAAAGTTGTTTGGACGAAATTAGTAAAGAGACGCCTAAAACCTCTCGGATCATTTTATCTTGAACCTTAGGAAGATTATAGTTGCTGAAAGGTCGAATATATCCCTTGCTTTTCAGGATTGGGTTGGCAGATCGAGCTGATTTTGCTTCATATTGCGCAGAATGTGCCAATATTCATTAGTAAAAAGCTTTGAATCCCTTGTTAATCCAAAATAAATATCTACATTTGCAGAGCAAAAGGGAAATAGACCTTTTGAAGATGGAGGTTGTAGCTCAGTGGTAGAGCACCGGATTGTGGTTCCGGGTGTCGCGGGTTCGAAACCCGTCTTCCTCCCAAAAGTTAAGGCTGTGTTACCATATAGATTTGGTTAACACAGCTTTTCTGCTTTATATCTGATCTATTTACTATCTTTGAAGACAGAAAAACAAATCATTATAGACATTGACCTTAAAGATGAAAATTAAGAATTATAGTCTGGAATATCTGCAACTCTTGGCAGAGAAATTTCCTTCTGCAGTTGAGGCTGCCACAGAGATTATCAATCTTGAAGCCATACTAAGTTTACCTAAAGGCACAGAGCATTTCCTCGCAGATATTCATGGGGAATACGAAGCTTTTGATCATGTACTCAAGAATGCTTCCGGCAGTATAAAGCGGAAAGTAGATGAGCTCTTCGGCGCATACGTCAGGCAAGATGAGAAGAGGGAGTTGTGTACTCTTATCTACTATCCCAAGGAGATGTTGGAGCAGGTTCATCGCAGGGAGGAGAATATAGAAGAGTGGTATCCGGTGATTCTGAACAAGCTTATCCAAGTCTGCAAGAAAGTTTCCGAGAAATACACTCGAAGCAAGGTGAGAAAGTCTCTACCGAAGCAGTACAGTTATATTATACAGGAGCTTTTGCACGAAGATGCCGGCAATGATCACAAGTCCGCTTACTACCACAGCATTTTCAAGTCCATCATCGAAACCGGAAAGGCAGAGGACTTTATCATTGCATTGTGCCAGACGATACAGCGGCTTGTCATAGACCATCTTCACGTGGTTGGGGATATATATGACAGAGGCCCGGGAGCTCATCACGTGATGGATACGCTCTCTAAGTATCACAACTTCGACATTCAGTGGGGTAATCACGATATGCTTTGGATGGGAGCCGCTTGTGGCAATGCTGCATCCATGGCAAACGTTTTAAGAGTCTCTCTCCGCTATGCCAACCTGAATACTTTGGAAGAAGGATATGGAATCAATCTGCTTCCTCTTGCTCGCTTTGCAATGGAGACCTACGCCAATGACGAGTGCAAGGTATTCCGTCCCAAACTTGGCTCTGCGGACAAACTTTACGATGAGAACAGCGCTTACCTCATTGCTCAGATGCACAAGGCAATATCCGTGATTCAGTTCAAGCTGGAGCACGAAATCATTTCCCGACACCCTGAGTATGGAATGGAGGACAGGAATCTGCTGCATAAGATGGATCTGGCAGCCAAGACCATTACTCTGCCGGACGGAAAGAGCTATCCTCTTTTGGACACCAACTTCCCAACGATAGATCCGAAAGATCCTTACAAACTGTCCGACAAAGAGAAAGAGATCGTCGAAAGGCTGCTGATCAACTTCCGACACAGCGAAAAGCTACAGAAACACATCGACATCCTTTACAAGCACGGCAGCATGTATTTGTCATATAACGGCAACCTGCTTTATCATGCCTCCATTCCGATGAACGAAGACAAGACATTCCGAGCTTTGCGCATCGGGAAAACCTCTTATTCCGGAAAAGCATTGTACGACAAGATAGACAGCATTGTGCGAGAAGCAAGGGTGAGCAGCAGTGTTGCGAAGAAGAAAGAGAAACAGATGGCGATAGACTTCATGTGGTATCTCTGGTGCGGTCCGGACTCTCCACTCTTCGACAAGTCGGCAATGACCACACTGGAGCGTTATCTTGTGGAAGACAAAGCCACTCATCACGAGCAGAAAGGTTACTACTTCGTCTATCGGAAAGAAGAAGAGGTGTGTATCAAGATACTCGAAGAGTTCGGACTTTCCGGCCCCGACTCTCATATCATCAACGGACACGTTCCCGTAAAAGCCGTAAAAGGAGAGCAGCCCATACAAGCCGGAGGTCGCATGATGCTCATCGACGGAGGCTTCAGCAAAGCCTACCAGAAGAGCACCGGCATTGCGGGCTACACGCTCATCTTCAACTCTCACGGGTTGCATCTGATACAGCACGAGCCATTCTGCTCCACACAGAGAGCAATAGAGAAGATGGAGGACATTCAAAGCTCTACGGTACTGAAAGCCGCCTCCTCCCATCGCATCTATGTTCGAGACACAGACAACGGCAAAGTGCTCAGAAGCCAGATCGACGCCCTTAAAGCTCTTCTCGAAGCCTACAAGTACGGAAAGATTTAGCTGCAAGAAGCACTTTCCTCACTTGCAAAGCAGCAAAAGAGTATTGGCGATTAGAAATAAAAGCCTTACTTTTGCACTCTCACAACGGTAGTGAGGAACAAAAACACCGGGGCCTCGTAGTTCAACGGATAGAACGGAAGTTTCCTAAACTTCAAATATGGGTTCGATTCCCGTCGGGGCTACTCACCACAACAACGTCGATGCACTGATATATAATATGTATATCGGTGCATTTTTTATTCTCCGTTCCCACACCAACGCCCCATCTTTTCCTCCTGCTTCTCTGCATTTCTCGGTCTTCTGTGCGATAAGAGAGACATTTCCTCAAAAAACTCCCAAGCATAAACTCAAAAATTACCGAGTAAAAACTCTATTCTTATCAAGTAGTTCTATATTTCTCGCCGTGAAACGAATATTTCTCGCCGTGAAACGAATATTTCTCGCCGTGAAACGAATATTTCTCGCCGTGAAATATATAATAGGTGCTTAAGAGTCAAATTTTAGATCAGTAGAAGAATGAAAATTGTTAGGTAAAAACTTGAGAGTTATTGGGCAGGAGAATGTGAGTTGTTGAGGATTCAGATGTGAGTTGTTGAGGATTCGGATGTGAGTTGTTGAGGATTCAGATGAGAGTTGTTGAGGATTCGGATGTGAGTTGTTGAGGATTCAGATGAGAGTTGTTGAGGATTCGGATGTGAGTTGTTGAGGATTCGGATGTGAGCTGTTGGATAGTCGGGTGCAGGTTGTTGAGGAGGAGGTTGGGAGTTACTGAGCAAAAGTTCTATTCTTACTTATAAATATAGAATTGGTCGTTAGGAATAAGATGATTTCAGATGGATTGGTCTTTATTTTTTGATTGAATGTTTTTGGATTTATGTCAAGGAGATTTCGAGTCGGTTCCCTATTGGTTTTTGTGCTTTCAGGCGTTGATTTCATTCTTGACATGAGCAACATTTGCCGGAGGGTGAGGCATAAAAAAGAGAAGAACAGAGGTGATCGCTCTATTCTTCTCCTGTTGTTTTTGCCTGAATGTCTTGAGTTTTTTGCTTAAGGAAGGGCTACTTTGTCGAGAATACCGGTGAGATAAGCCATCGTGATGCCGTAGTTGGTCATCGGGACGTGCTGTTGTTGTGCCCGCTCGGAGCGGTTCATGACCATCTTTCTGGTGAACATACAGGCGCCGCAGTGGATGATCAGGTCGTATGGCGTGAGGTCTTCGGGGAAGTCTTTGCCGGAGACGATCTCGATTTGTAGCGAAGAGGATATGCGTTTGCGCAGCAGGGCGGGTATTTTTACTCGTCCGATGTCTTCCGTGACCGGTGCATGTGTGCACGCTTCGGCGATGAGGACTTTGGAGTGGGGAGTAAGGCTCGCGATGGCTTGGGCGCCTTGTACGAAGCTGTCGATGTCTCCTTTGTATGCTGCAAAGAGTATCGAAAAGGAGGTGAGCAGGCTTGCTGCCGGCTTGATCTCATATACGTTCTTGAAGGCTTGTGAGTCTGTGATGATCAGCTTGGGCGGATGCTGTAGCGCATCGAGGGCTTGCTTCATGGTGTCGGGTGTGCAGCAGATGGGAAGACAGCCCTTGTCGAGGAGCTCTCGTATGGTCTGCACTTGTGGGAGGATGAGTCTGCCTTTCGGTGCCTGGGCGTCTTGAGGCATTACGAGCAATACTGTGTCGCCTTCCGAAACAAGTGATCCGGTGATGGTTTCGGCAGATTGTGTCCGGGTGTTTGTGCTGCGGAGCGTCTCCAGCAGTGTATCCATGCCGAAGCCGGTGTGCGCACTTACGATGATGGGGGAGAGCCCGGTTTTCTCTTTGAGTGTTGTGCGTAATGCGTCCGGACAAGCGTGTATGTCCGCTTTGTTGAAGACCGGAATGACCGGGATATTCTTCTCCTGAAGCTGTGTTATCCATTCTAACTCGGGAGAAAGCTCTTCGGATGAGAGCACGACAATGGCGATGTCTGCGCTTTGCAGCGTCCGGCGCGTGCGATCTATGCGGAGCTTGCCGAGAGACTCGTTTGTGTCATCGAATCCGGCGGTGTCTATCAGTACGCATGCTCCCAGACCCGGGAGCTCCATCGCCTTACTGACGGGATCTGTTGTTGTGCCCGGAGTGTCGGAAACAAGAGAGACCGTCTGCCCCGTGAGTGCATTGATGAGGGAAGACTTGCCACTATTGGTGCAGCCGTAAAGTACGATGTGGAGGCGTTCGGATCGAGGTGTCTGTTCCATGAGTCTGTGTGCGGAGTGGACGAATACAGGGGTCAGAATCGGAAGTCTCTCTTTCCTTTCTCAATGTCCGAAAGATTGCGAGTGGCTTTGTCTCGTATCTTGAGGTTCGGAATCATCTTAAGACTGTTCAGAATGAGCTTTTCTCCTTTCTTCTTGGTCTCATTCGAAGCGTAGTCTTCAAGGTACTCTTTCAGGGTGATGATGGCGTTGGGACCGCAGCAGTTGGCTATCTGTCCGCTCTTGACAAGAGCCATGAAACGGTCGCCCGTTCGTCCCTCTCTGTAACAAGCCGTGCAGAAGCTCGGTATATATCCAAGGTCTATGAGCCAGGCGGCTATCTCGTCGAGCGTGCGAGTGTCGCTAAGGTCAAACTGTGCCGTATCGTGTGCTTTCTCTTTCTCCTCTGTGTAGCCTCCGACCGTAGTGCGAGAACCTCCGCTGAGCTGTGAGATGCCCACTTCGAGTACACTCTCGCGAGACTTTTGAGACTCTCGCGTGGAGATGATCATGCCGGTGTACGGAACAGCAATACGTATGATCGCCACAATGCGACGGAAGATGTCATCCGAGATAGAGTTGGGAAAGTCTGCCGTGTCAATATCATCCGCCGGACATATTCTCGGTACGCTTATGGTATGAGGGCCTACACCGAAAGTGGCTTCCAAGTGTTCTGCGTGCATCAATAGTCCGGTGAAGTCATACTTATATGTATTGAGTCCGAAAAGAACGCCAATACCGACATCGTCTATGCCTCCTTCCATCGCTCTGTCCATGGCTTCGGTGTGATAGACATAGTCGCTCTTCGGTCCTGTCGGATGTAGTGTTTCGTAAGTTTCTCTATGATAAGTCTCCTGGAAAAGGATGTATGTCCCTATTCCTGCTTTGTGCAGCTTCTTGTAGTTTTCTACGGTTGTCGCTGCAATATTGACGTTCACACGCCGTATCGCACCATTTTTGTGCTTGATGCCATATATTGTAGAGATGGACTCCAAAAGATATTCCATGCTGTTGAGAGTAGGGTGTTCTCCCATTTCGAGAGCAAGTCTTTTGTGGCCCATATCCTGCAAAGCAATCACTTCTTTGACTATCTCTTCTTGCGTGAGCTTGCGTCTGTGGATGGTCTTGTTCTTTGCGTGATAAGGACAGTAGGTACACCCATTGATGCAGTAATTGGATAGGTACAGAGGAGCAAACATTACAATCCGGTTGCCATACAACTTCTGCTTGATCTCTTTTGCAATGTCAAACATTCGTTGCTGTATTTCCGGATCTTCGCACTCAAGGAGGATAGCTGCTTCTCTGTGATCTATGCCTTTCCCTTCTGCTGCTTTTACAAGGATCTCTTCAATAATCGTTTTGTTGTCTTTATTTGCTTCGGCAAAAGCGAGAGTATCCAAAATCTCTTCGTGAGAAATAAACTCTTCGGCTTTTCTTGATGTTTTGTTATATGCCATTTTACATATAAGGTTTCAAATATTTCCTGAGGAGAGAACAAAAGTAATATATTTTTTGTTCTTAATACATATAAGTAGGTAGAATCTTAATTCTGATATTCAGGATGATCCCCACGTTCCATGGAGATTTCATACCCAATAGTGTGCAGTTGTGCAGCTAAATCTATAATTCCTTGTGCCGATTCACTTCCGAAAGCAGCCTTGTTATCGTACAGCGAATATTCCTTGCGAAGTGAAGCCGGAGATAAGTTAGGCATGATGACATTAGCTCCTGCAAGGATCCCTCCAAGGCGTCCTTCTCCGGGAAGTGAAGCCAATGCCGTGGTTGCGGGAATAAGAGCATGAGGCAGCATGAGGCGACATATAGATAAGAGTCGCAGTGTCATGTCTACACTGCCGGCTCTTTCTCCGGCAAAGGGAGTGGCATGATGGGGAATGAAAGGTCCTATGCCGATCATTTCCGGCTTGAATCGTTCGATAAATCTAATATCTTGAAGCAGATGTTCCACTGTTTGTCCCGGACTTCCTACCATTATTCCTGTTCCTGTCTGATAGCCGATCTCTTTGAGAGATATCAGGCATTGCTGTCTCCGAGAATGGCTCATGGTGGAAGGGTGAAGCGAGGAGTAGTGTGCGGAGTCAAATGTTTCATGTCTCAGCAGATACCGGTTTGCTCCAGCCTTATAGAATTTAAGATATGAGTCGTAAGACTTTTCACCGAGAGAGAGCGTTATGGCACACTCCGGAAATGTTGTGCGTATATCGCGTACAAGGGACTCTATCCAGGGAGTTGTTTGTCGGGGGTCTTCTCCTCCTTGAAGGACGAAAGTCCTAAAGCCGAGATCGTATCCTTCCTGACAGCATCCCAATACCTCTTCATGAGAAAGACGGTATCTCGAAACTTCTTTATTGTCTTTGCGAATACCACAATAGAAGCAGTTGTTATGACAGTAGTTGGTTAGCTCTATCAGTCCTCTCAGATAGATTTTGTTCTGAAAGATTTCGAGAGTAACCTCTCTTGCCTTCTGATGCAGATATTGTATGGTATCTGCATCAGAAGAGGAGAGAAGATATATAAGGTCTCTATCCGATAGTGTGTGATCTCTTTTCAGAAGATCAATTATTGTCCGCATACGTCTCCTTTACGTTCGTGAGCTCTTTATTCAGCTGACGACGTCCCGACACAATATCGTTGTATGCGCTTGGGCCGGATATGCAACCACCTTCACAGGTCATTACTTCTATGAATTGTCCCGGAGCTTTCTTTGTTTTAGCATAGCTGCGGAGCATTGTGATATTCTTCTTATTAAGGTCTGCCACTTCTATGCCATTGACCTTATCGGCATTTTTGCCCAGATACGCTTTTACGGCACCCATTACACCTCCATTCAGTGCAAAGCCATGTGCTTCACGTACAGAGTTAAATGCCATCTTGTAAGCAGGAGCTTGTTGAAGCTCTATGTCCATTCCTTTGAAGATAGCACCCACTTCCTCAAATGTCAGGATCATATCCACCTCTTCGTCTCTGCGTATCTCTTGACGCTTACCGATACAAGGACCTACAAACACGATCTTGGCGTTCGGATATTTTTTGCGTGCAATACGTGCAGTGTAGTACATGGGCGATCCGGTGGACGAAACGAATGGCTTCATTTCCGGAATATGTTTGTTCACCAACTCTATATAGGATGGACAGCAAGAAGTAGTCATGAAGGGTTGTCCCTCTTCAAGTTTTTCGAGAAGTTCGTGAGCCTCGTTGCTTGTGGTATCCATTGCTCCTTGAGCTACTTCTACAACATCGGTGAAGCCGATCTGTTTGAATGCTCCGTAAACCTGATCTATGGTTGTCTTGAACTGACCGAGTATGGACGGAGCGATGATGGCAATGACCTCTTCACCCTTACGGATGCTTTGAAGCACATCAAAGGTCTGGGATATTTCAAAGATAGCACCAAACGGGCAGGCGTTCAGACACTTTCCGCAGTATATACACTTGCTTTCGTCTATATGTTCTACACCATACTCATCTTTTGAAATGGCTTTTACCGGACAAGCTTCTTCGCAAGGAACGGGAATGTAAACGATAGCGTGATAGGGGCAAGACTTATGACATATACCGCAACTCACGCACGTGTCGTGGTTGATTTGTGCCTGTCCGTTTTTTTGAAAGCTGATGGAGTCTTTCGGACAGTTGGTATAGCAGCTTCGAGCCACGCATCCCCGACAGAGGTTAGAGACTTCATAGTTGATCTGTACACAGGATGTACACGCTTCGTCTATGACACACATCAGGTTCTCTTTGTTTGGAGCTTCACGCTCAAGAGCCTTCTTTGCGTACTTGGAAAGCATATCCACTTCGCTCTCTTCATCCGTCATATCGAAGCCGAGCAGTGGAAAACATTTATACTTCCACACAGCGCGCTCTTTATGAGGGCAACACCTTCCAAGTACTTTCGACCTTCGAGGGGAAAATTCAATAGGAAGGTAGTCTATTTTTTCTACGAGCTGTCCCTCTTTCCATAGCTTGACAAGAGTTGCCAGAAGCTTATGTCGGACAATCATTACATTGTTGGTGTAGGCCATACTATAGAGATGTTGTAATAGAGATATATATAAATAATCTGCTTTTGCGCCACAAAGATAAGCCCAAAAGTGATATGACACAACTATTTCGTAACTCTTTTTAGAACTAAAAGCTATAATTCCATTTTATATAGCTTAAATCTGATAAGAGAGTGGCCGGATTTATCTCTTTTTTGGAGGGAGCTTTTATATAAAAATGGAGGGCTCTATCCTCCGGGACAAAGGGGACGTTTTTTGAAGATTTTACTCTCCAATTCTTGTTTTTAATGTTTATTTGTCTGTATATCAATAGGATATGAAATGTCCCGAATTTCGGAACTTTTCTCCTCTTGATCGGTTTTATGCCCCATTTTCGAGTTAATAGAGGTGAAATTTAAGAGGTCTAATTGTGATGAATTCTTAATAAAGAAATTGTGCCAAAAAGCCCATTTTTCGGGTAGAAACAGGTAAGTTGTTGGATATTAGCGCAATGACTGAAATTTCTAAACACGTTAATTGAATCCGGTAAACGTGTTTAATGAAATCAGTAAACGTGTTCATTGAAAAATTAAACACGTTAAGCCGACAAAATATGCTCGTTTAGCATTTTGGCTTAACGAGTATCGGAAATTGTGTTAATAAAACGGAGCGGATTTAACAATTCGGTCGTGCTCTGAAAACGACTCTTCCGATCAAAATAGAGAGAGCGAAAAAAGTGAGCATTTTTCGGGATGGAATATATAAAAATGACGTTTGTAAAAGCTCTTATTTTGCTCCAAAAAGAAGATTAAAAAAATCATCCCTCAAGAGTGTAATTTTGGTTTTTTGTATATGTCCTCAATCTTTGTTTTAGTGATCAAGTTTTCTTTGCCGTAGTATGGTAAAAAATGCACCTCTTGTATCCTGTCCGGAAAGCAATAAATAGAAAGAGGAAAAAGTTGTATCTTTGCTTAGATTGTACCGATACATCATGAGAGTATATGAGTAGTATAGAAATAGAAGAATATACAGAGTATCCGGAAGAGTCGCAGCGAGTCTCTTCATCGGGATCAACCTATGTCCTTACCGGGATGTATAAGTCGTGGTTTGTCAACTACGCTTCTTATGTCATACTGGAACGAGCCGTGCCTCACATTGCGGATGGCTTAAAGCCTGTTCAGCGTCGTATTCTTTATACGATGTCTCAGATGGATGATAGACTCATAAAGGTGGCAAACATCGTGGGATTCTCTATGCAGCTTCACCCGCATGGCGATGCAAGTATATCGGATGCCCTGGTACAGCTCGGTCAGAAAGATATTCTTATCCAGTGTCAAGGTAACTGGGGGAATATTCTTACAGGGGATGGTGCTGCCGCAGCACGTTATATAGAGGCTCGTCTGACTCCGTTTGCAAAAGAGGTGCTATTCAGTCCGAAAATAACGGAATACCGTCCATCCTATGATGGAGCCAATAAAGAGCCGGTACGTCTGCCTGTGAAGTTTCCTCTCTTATTGGCACAAGGCGTGGAGGGTATAGCAGTCGGTCTCTCATCCAAGATACTGCCACACAATGTTTCGGAAATACTTCAGGCTTGTATCTCTCACCTGAAAGGGGAGACTTTCAGGCTGTATCCGGACTTTCAGACCGGCGGACACATAGATGTCTCAAAGTATAACGACGGCGAACGAGGGGGCAACGTAAAAGTGCGTGCCAATATCATAAAGAAAGACTCTAAGACTCTTGTCATAGACGAACTGCCGTTCGGAAAGACCACTTCTTCACTTATAGACTCCATACTTAAAGCCAACGAAAGAGGTAAGATCCGGATACGAAAGGTGGATGATAAGACCTCCGAAAAGGCCAATATAGAGATTCAGCTGGCTCCCGGAACATCGAGCGATAAGACAATAGATGCCCTTTACGCATTTACAGACTGTGAGATAAGCATCTCTCCAAACTGCTGTGTGATAAAGGATGATAAGCCCGTCTTTGTCTCCGTATCGGATGTTTTGAAGGATAATGTGGAGCGTACCAAAAATCATCTTCATGCCGAACTTCAAGTGGAATACGATGAGCTGAGAGAGAAGCATCTTTTTGCATATTTGGAGCAGCTGTTCATCAAGAAGAGGGTGTACAAGGATAAGAAGTTTGAAGAGGCTAAAAGCACCGAAGAGGCTGTGGCTTACATCCGAACCGCATTGGCTAAAGAGCTTAAGGATCTTGTACGTCCCGTAACGGATGAAGACCTTAAGAGGCTGCTGGAAATCCGCATGGCAAGGATTCTGCGCTTTAATGAAGAGAAGAATCAGATACTGCTGGAGTCTCTTTTGAAAGAGATGGAACTAGTTCGGTACAGGATGGATCACATTGTGGAATATACGATAGAGTGGTGCTCTTCCTTGTTGGAAAAGTATGGCGCAAAGTATCCACGTCGTACCAAAGTGCGCAGTTTTGATACCATAGAAGCATCCAAAGTGGTAGAGAAGAACGAGAAGCTCTATGTCAACAGGCAAGAGGGCTTTATCGGAACCGCTTTGAAGAAAGATGAGTTCGTTTGTAACATTTCGGATATAGACGATATCATAGTCTTCTTTAAGGATGCAAGGTATATCATCACTAAGGTTGCGGAAAAGGCTTTTGTAGGGAAAGATATTATTCACGTAGCCCGTTTTGTGAAGAATGATAAGCGGACGGTCTACAACACGATCCATAGAGAGGGAAAGCATGGACACTATTTCATCAAACGTTTTAGTGTAACCTCTTTCATGAGAGATAGGGACTATCCCGTGGGATATGGAGGAGAGGGATCCAAGTTTGTTTACTTCTCCGCCAATCCTAATGGAGAAGCCGAGACGGTAAGAGTAGTACTCAAGCCGAAGCCCAGTCAGCGTCAGCTGGTATTTGAGAAAGACTTTTCCTCTATCCGGATTATGGGACGCTCATCGAGAGGATACCTGCTTACAAAAGGGGATGTACACAAGATCGTATTGAAGCAAAAGGGTGTATCCACTCTTGGAGGCAGAATGGTCTGGTTCGATCATGATGTCAATAGAATCAACTATGACGAACGAGGAGCTTTCTTGGGTGAGTTTTTCCCTGAAGACAAGATATTGGTCATCCGTCAGAATGGGGAGACATACACTACTTCATTTAGCGACACGAATCACTTTGAAAACGATATATTCATCATAGAGAAGTATGATCCGAACAAGGTTTGGACGTTGATCTATTTCGATTCGGAGCAAGGATACACCTATATTAAACGCTTCCAAGTTGAAGATTCTGCAAAAAGAGAAAACATCTTGGGCGATGGCTGTGAGATGATAACCCTTTCCGATGAACCTTATCCTCTGTTTGAAGTCTCTTTCAAAGGAAAAGATCAGCACCGCCTTCCGATAGTCATAGATGTGGAGGAGTATATTGCTGTGAAAGGTATCAGAGCTAAAGGTAAGCGTTTGAGTACCTTTGAAGTGGGAGATATAGAAGAGAAGGAGGGAAGAAAAGTAGAGGTCGCAACTGAAGACGAAGAGGTTTTGAGCTTGGAAGATTCGCCATCGAATGACAATGAAGAGTTTATGGAGACCAATCGTCTTCTTGGAGAGGCTACCGGGATGAAGAGTATTCCTTTTGGTAATGAAACGGAAGAGATGGAGGTGGAAGAATGAAAAAGTTTGTGCAAATCCATATCATCGGATTGCTTTGCTGTTTGGCTTTTCCGGCTATGGCTCAGAAAGACTCCGTTCAGACATCAACACCCAAGAAGAGTGCCTTTTCAGAAGTGATGAATAGGGCTTTACATAGGATCTATGTGGGAGAGCCTTTCTCGGAGTTTGATCCTCTTCCCACAACTCACAGTAGGCGATTCCTCACAATCGGAATAGGGCAGGCATTGGATGATTATCTTTCTCCCATTCCTCACGACGGCATATTCTTTAAGCTGAAAAGAGAGGGATACAAGAGAGAGAGGCAGGATTGGTTGCATATCGGATCTTGGCAATCTCTGATGGATATTCATGCGGCTCTCTATCGCAATCCCGTAAATGGTTCGGGTATGCAGTTTTTGCAGTTTGATGGAGCATTCGGACCGGCATGGAATCTTTTGGAAAAGAAGTGGTTGAAATGGGATTTGGCTCTAATGGGAAATCTTGTTTTGGGTTCTACCATAAAGTCAGCCAATACCAACAATGTATTCAACCTAAAACTCTCTGCCGGTTTAGACTTAGCCACAGGAGTGCTTTTCCCCATAAAGATAAAGGAGTACAAAATGTTTCTCCATTACAGGGCACAACTCTCTGCGCTTCATCTAACTTTTCATCCGGGTTATGGGCAGCCTTATTATGACTATATTGGAGGAGAGAATGGTGCACCACTCAAGTTTTATCTCACTCAACCATGGAACAGATTGAGGGTAAAGCAGATGATTACGGCAGACATTCCGTTTGCTCACTCTACTCTGATATTGGGATTTGAGCATGGATATACCAATATGAGGCTGAATAACAGAAAGTTCAGAGAACTTTATTTTGGCTTGGTTTTGGGATATTCTTTCGACTATTTTAAGTTGAGCGGATCGCGCAGTATCAGAACTGATCGGATAGATAAAAGTTTTCACTTCTAAAAATACAGGAAATCATGAAGAGGTTTGGTGGTATAGCCATTGCAATATTGCTGTTTTTCCTCCCTTCTTGCAAGAAGATTGAGGTAGAAAATTCAGGGAATCAGCAGGAAAACTTTGAGGCTCTTTGGAATATCTTGAATGATAATTACTGCTATTTTGAAGAGAAGAATATAGACTGGGATGCCATAAAAATGGAGTATCAGAGCCGTTTGAATGCAAAAAAACTGACGACCCTTGAGTTTTTTGATCTGCTTTCGGATATGATAAGAGAGCTGAAAGATGGGCATTGTAATCTGATCTCATTTTTTGATCGAGGAAATTACACGTGGACTAATCCCAATGGAGAGGAGTCGTTGGACCCTGCTTTAAGAAAAATCTATCTGGGAGATAAGTACAGAGTATCTCACGGAATGATCTATACAAAAATAAAGTCATCATCAGCTATTGACGATGGCAATAAGGATATAGGATATATCATCTATCCAAGTTTTATGAACTCACTCGGAGAGATGCAGTTTCTTTCCATTTACTTTAGTGACTGTAAGGGGGTCATAATAGATCTCAGAGGAAACGGAGGAGGCTTGGTAACCAATTCGGATATACTTCTCTCTTATTTTCTCTCTCAGAAAACATTGGTCGGGTACACGAAGTACAAGAAAAGCAACAAGAGGGGAGATTATTCCGATCCTCGCCCTCAATTTGTTTCTCCTTACGGACAGAATGCTTTTTGGAGAGATATTCCCATTGTTGTACTTCAAGATGCCGGCAGTTATAGCGCAACGAATGACTTTCTGTACAAAGCCGTCTATGAGGAGAATATTACGACAGTGGGACTTAGATCCGGAGGAGGTGCAGGTCTGCCTGCAATGGCAGAATTGCCCAACGGATGGCGAGTGAGATATTCTACTGCTGCCGGACTGGACAGAAAGTTTCTCTCCCATGAACAGGGAATAGAACCGGAAGTGCGAATGTCTCTTAGTGGATCTAAGGATAGAGATGATATTATAGAGAAAGGTATTGAGATAATCTATTCAAAATGGAATTTATGAGCAATAATGATAACAACCCACTGCTAATGCAAGAAGAAGAGATCGTACGTATGCTTAAAACAGTATATGATCCGGAGATTCCGGTGAATGTGTATGATCTTGGATTGATATACGATATAGATATACAGGATAACGGACATGTAGTGGTTACGATGACGCTAACCGCTCCCAACTGTCCCGCTGCGGACTTCATTATGGAAGATGTCAAGATGAAGGTGGAGAGCGTTAAAGGAATTAACGAGGTTACTATAAATCTGACCTTTGAACCGGAATGGTCTAAGGAGATGATGAGTGAAGAGGCTCTGTTGGAGCTTGGATTCTTATAATGACAGACTCAGGTATCACATCATATAGCATACCATCCGGGAAAGCGGTATATTTCTTTTCGGATGTCCACTTGGGATCGCCTTTTCATAAAGATCCCGTAGCATTGGAACGCCATCTGGTTCAGTGGTTAAGATCTATTGAGCAGGATGCTTGTATGCTTGTGATGCTGGGAGATATTTTTGATTACTGGTTTGAGTATAGAGACGTTGTACCAAGAGGGTTTACTCGTTTCTTGGGACAGATTGCACGAATGTCTGATCTCGGCATAGAGATTCACTTTTTTACGGGGAATCATGATATTTGGAGTTTTGGGTATCTGGAGCAGGAACTTGGAGTGAAACTCCATACAAGTAGCTGGGAATGTCTGATAGAAGGAAAAAGATTCCTTATGGCTCATGGCGATGAGTATGATTACAGATCCAAAGGCTTCAGAGTGATCAGATCTGTATTCCACAACAAGTTTTGTCAAAAGCTTTATGCTTCTATTCATCCCAGGTGGGCTGTCGGTTTGGCTCACTCATGGTCCAATTATAGCAGAAGAAAAGGAGTAGAAAAAAGATATGGAGATGATGCAGACTTTGTGGATGAGCAAAATAACTATCTCATATCTTGGACTAAAAAATATTTGACCGAAGCAAAAGAAAGTCATCAAAAGCCCGATTTTTTTATCTTTGGACATCTACACATGCTTGTGGATCTGATGCTTCCCGAACAAAAAAGAGTCGTTATATTGGGGGATTGGATTAAGTTCCACTCGTATGCCAAATGGGATGGTAAACAATTCTCTTTGAATATCTATGAAGAGGACGAGATATAAATGATATAAAGAGTAGAGAAATGAGTGTGTTTCAACTGAATTCTAAATTTAAGCCAACAGGAGATCAGCCCGAAGCCATAAAGGCTTTGGTTGATGGTCTTAACAGTGGAAGATCCCGGTATCAGACACTATTGGGGGTAACAGGTTCAGGGAAAACATTTACCATCGCAAACGTCATAGAGAAGATAGGCAAACCCACGATTATCCTGAGCCACAATAAGACATTGGCAGCGCAGTTGTATGGTGAGTTCAAGTCTTTTTTCCCGGACAATGCTGTTGAGTACTTTGTGTCGTACTATGATTATTATCAGCCGGAGTCCTATCTTCCGGCATCTGATCTTTACATAGAAAAAGACTTGGCTATAAATGCCGAATTGGATAAGTTGAGACTGAGAACTACAATGTCTCTCATGAGCGGACGACAGGATATTATCATCGTCTCCTCTGTGTCTTGCATCTATGGTATGGGAAATCCGAGTGCCTATATGGAGAAGCGTATAGAGATAAAACAAGGAAGCCGTATAGATAGAGAATCTCTTCTTAGATCATTGGTAGATGCCTATTATATCCACAATAAAGCAGAGTTTTTACCCGGTAACTTTAGAGCAAAGGGAGATACCATAGATATTTTTCCGGCAGAAGAAAACTATGATGGTACCGCTTACAGAATAGAGTTGTGGGGAGACGAGGTGGACAGAATCACTCGATTTAGACCTCTTACAGGTAAGGAGTTGGGGGTACTTCCTTCACTATCTCTTTATCCTGCCACTCTTTTTGTAACATCTTCGGAACTTCTTTCTCAAGCAATAAAGCAGATCCAAAAAGATCTGGAGATTCAGGTCAATCTCTTTGAGCGAGAAGGGAAGCTATTGGAAGCCAAGCGTCTCAATGAGAGAGTATCGTATGACATCGAGATGATGAAAGAAGTAGGATACTGTTCCGGTATAGAGAACTATTCAAGATACTTTGACGGGCGAGCGCCGGGAGAGAAACCCTACTGTTTGTTCGACTATTTCCCCTCTGATTTTCTACTTGTGATAGACGAAAGCCACGTAACCATACCTCAGGTCAAAGCCATGTACGGAGGGGATCGCGCGAGAAAAACAAACTTGGTGGAGTATGGTTTCAGACTGCCTGCCGCCATAGATAACAGACCGCTGAAGTTTGAAGAGTTTGAAGAGATCATCGGAGATACGATTTTTGTCTCGGCAACTCCGGCAGATTACGAGCTTGAAAAAAGCGGAGGCGTTGTCGTGGAGCAAGTGATCCGACCCACCGGTCTTCCTGATCCTGTTATAGAAATACATCCGACGCTCAATCAGATAGACCATCTCATG
Organism: Porphyromonas canoris; assembly: GCF_000769115.1. Taxonomy (GTDB): domain Bacteria; phylum Bacteroidota; class Bacteroidia; order Bacteroidales; family Porphyromonadaceae; genus Porphyromonas_A; species Porphyromonas_A canoris. The sequence goes on from NZ_JQZV01000013.1 coordinate 915,594, forward strand.
GAAGAAGTGAGAAAAAGAGTGGAAGCGGACGAACGTGTCCTCATAACAACGCTCACGAAGAAGATGGCAGAAGAGCTTTCCGAGTATCTCTCCCAAGCAGGTATAAAGTGTGAATATATACATAGCGATGTGGATACGTTGAGAAGGGTTGAGATAATGGAAGGCTTGAGGTCGGGAGAGTTTGACGTCCTTGTCGGGGTTAATCTGTTAAGAGAGGGACTGGATCTTCCTGAGGTTTCTCTTGTGGCTATTTTGGATGCCGACAAAGAAGGCTTCCTGCGTTCTCATCGCTCTCTTACCCAGACGGCAGGGCGTGCGGCTCGCAACCTGAATGGCAGGGTGATATTCTACGCCGATACTATTACTGCAAGTATGGCACTCACCATAGAGGAGACTCAGCGTCGTCGAAACAAACAACTCGAATACAACAAAAAGTATGGCATCACTCCCAAGCAGATTGTGAAGAACTCTGCCTCCATATTGGATCTCACGGGAGCGCCCACCGGGAAGAAAGCAGACTCAAAGGCGGCAAGCTACTCATTCAAAGCAACGGACACCGCAATGGTGGCAGAGCAAGCCGAGAGTGCGTATGTCTCGGCACAACAGCTGTCCGAAAAGATCAGCGCTGCCAAGAGTGCCATGGAGAAAGCAGCCAAAGCGTTGGATTTTATCTCTGCCGCTCAGTGGAGAGACGAGTATTTTCGTCTGTCCGCTCTGCAGGAGAATCAAAAAGGATAGAGACCTGCATGGCAGCCTCTTTTCAATAATTACTTATATTAGTGCAACAACAAACAGACAGTTATGGTTACAGATAACGACACACATATAGATACGGAACAATCGCCACAGAAGAGATGTTGTCCCTGTCGTAAGAGAAAAAGGGGAGCGACGCCCATGATAAAGCTGAACTCTTACGACTATTTCTCTCATCTTCCGAAAGGGGCGAATGAGTACGAGTTTACCGAAGTCCAGTTCAAGAACACTCGCAAGGGATACTATACCAATCCGTTGGGATTGGAGCTGCATCAGGGCGACATGGTTGCCGTGGAGTCTTCACCCGGTCATGATATAGGAATGGTAACACTGACGGGGAAGCTCGTGGCTTTGCAGATGAAAAAGATTCGCTATCGCCATCCCGGTGGAGAGATTCGACAGATATATCGTTTGGCAAAGGAGTCGGACATGGAGAAGTATCATCAGACAAAAGCCCTGGAGCACAGCACCATGATTCGCTCCAGGGAGATTGCCAAAGATCTCGGACTCGATATGAAGATCGGAGATGTCGAATATCAGGCGGACGGGCTGAAAGCAATCTTTTACTACATATCCGATGATCGTGTAGACTTTCGGACGCTGATAAAGAAGCTTGCCGAAGAGTTTCACATCCGCATAGAGATGAAGCAGATCGGGGCGAGACAGGAAGCCGGTCGCATCGGAGGCATTGGTCCGTGCGGTCGGGAGCTTTGCTGTTCGCAGTGGATGCCGTCGTTCCTTTCGGTAGGCACCAATGCAGCCCGCATTCAAGACCTTTCGATGAATCCTTTGAAGCTTGCGGGGCAGTGTGGCAAGCTGAAATGTTGTATCAACTTCGAGACCGATGTCTACGCCGAAGCACAGAAGAAGATGCCGTCGAGGGAAGTACGTCTGCGCACTCAGCTCGGTATGTACAAATACTTCAAAGCGGACATTTTGGCAAAAAACATCACATACGCCATTGACAACCGCAACGAGAGACAGGAGGGACCGGCTTACGTAACCATCTCTGCGGACAGAGCATTCCGAGTGATCCGCATGAACAAAGAGGGTGAGATACCGTTCTCTCCGGAGCACGACGCCAAGAAAGGCAAAGAAGAGAAGCCCTCCAAAGACATTCTCAACGAGAGCATTTCCCGGTTCGATTCGGGAGAAGGCGGCACGGGAGAGAAGAAGAGACGCAGCAGATCCAAGTCCTCCCCACGCAGGCGCAAGGAAGCGAAAGCGGACAGAGTGGCAGACTGATCCTCACCCCCTCTCTCACACCCCCGGCGGAGACATGAAAAGAACATTCTGCATCCTTTTCTTACTGCTTCTGGCAGCATCATCGGTACTTGTTTCATGCCGGAGCGGGTACCACTACGCGCTCTTCCACGAGGTCCCCGAAGAGGGATGGCGTTCCAAGAAAGAGCTCTTCTACTCGTTCGACATCGAAGACACCACGCAGCTGTACGACATCCATATTGACATCAGATACACCGAAAGATACCCGTACAACAACCTCGTGCTGGGCATCATTTCCGAGACCAACACTCGTCGGTATCAGACCGAGACCGTGGAGGTCCGCTTTCGGGAAGCAGACACCCGGATCTCCAAAGGCGGTTATCACTTCCACCTCACGAGCACGCCTGTTTATCTGAAGAAATCTTTCGCCACACCGGGCGTTCACACCATTTCGCTCCAGCACCTGATGGCCGACACTCTCCTTGTCGGGCTCGAAGAGATCGGTCTGCGAATCGTAAAGAGCGACACCTCCGGCACCTGACCCCGACCGCCCTCTCTCCTGAACAGCTCTCCGCTCATCGCAGCTGCCAAGCAGCACTACACGAAAAGCACCGAAGGTTTTATCCGAAACCTTTGGTGCTTTTTCATTGAACTTCCGCCGCATCGTTCGGCAAGAAGGGGACGATTGCCCGGAAAGTTGATGGAGGGTGGAAAAATATTTTCGCAGGTAAGGAAAAAAAGTTTCATGGGCAAGGAAAAAAAGTTTCATGGGCAAGGAAAAAAAGTTTCATGGGCAAGAAAAAAAAGTTTCATGGGCAAGGAAAAAAAGTTTCATGGGCAAGGAAAAAAAGTTTCATGGGTAAGGAAAAAAAGTTTCATGGGTAAGGAAAAAAAGTTTCATGGGCAAGGAAAAAAAGTTTCATGGGCAAGGAAAAAAAGTTTCATAGGCAAGGAAAAAAATTTTCATGAGCAAGAAAAAAATTTTCATGAGCAAGAAAAAAATTTTTCGTAGGTAAGGAAAAAAACTTTCATAGGCATAGAAAAAAAGTTTCATGGGCAAGGAAAAAAAGTTTCATGGGTAAGGAAAAAAAGTTTCATGGGCAAGAAAAAAAAGTTTCTTGAGCAAGGAAAAAAATTTTCATGGGCAAGGAAAAAAAGTTTCATGGGCAAGAAAAAAATTTTCATGGGCAAGAAAAAAAGTTTCATGGGCAAGGAAAAAAAGTTTCATGGGTAAGGAAAAAAAGTTTCATGGGTAAGGAAAAAAAGTTTCATGGTCAAGGAAAAAAAGTTTCATGGGTAAGGAAAAAAAGTTTCATGGGTAAGGAAAAAAAGTTGCTTGGCCAAAGAAAAAAAATTGTGTGGCCAAGAAAAAATATTTTTGTGGCCAAGAAAAAAAATTTTTGTGGCCAAGAAAAAAAATTTTCTTGGCCAAGAAATTTTTACTAAATTCGCAAGTAATATAATTTATTGTTTAACAACTAATTACGTTATCATGATAAAAGTAAAAGCAGTCGAGCGAAAAGTCGGCTTCAACAAGGAAGGAAAAACCCTTTGGTACCCTGCCATTCACCTGCACTCGAACGTAGATTTCGAGGAGTTTATCGAACTCGTTTCTGACGAAACCACCATCTCATCCGCAGACATCAAGGCGGTGTTCGACCGCGCTTCTAAGGTCCTCATCCGCCTGCTCAAGGACGGAAAAAGCGTGGATTGCGGCGATATGGGAACATTCCGCCCCAGCATCACGGTAAGAACAGGTGCGGGGGTCGAAACCGCCGATAAGGTGGATGCCACTCTCGTGGGCAAGGCAAAAGTGATCTATACGCCCCGCATCAAGGTCAGAACCGCACTGAAAGATGTGCGCATCGAGCGTGCCGAGTCCGCTCTGGACGTTGCTTACAAGTCTTCCGGCAAGAAGCCGGGCGGCAGCGAGGGCGGCGGCTCTTCTTCCGGCGGTAGTGGAGGAGAAGGCGGCTTCTGATCCGGACGGATACCGGCACATCGCGAAACAACCCGAAGCAGCCGGGTAAAAAAATCTCTCCCTCATCAGACCCGGTCTGATGGGGGAGAGTCTTTTTTGTTCCGAACCGAAGCGCAAAGCCCCCTCACGGCTGCTCTTCTTCTCCAAGCCGGTGCATGATGAGAGAGGGAGGCAGGCGGCGGCGAAGCAGCTCTTTCATCCGGTCCATGTAAGGTGCGGCGTGGTGGAAGAATGCACGGTAGCCGGAGCAGAGATAGTTGAGCCCCGGCTCTCCGTCCGCCGTGAAAGCGAAACGATTCTTGGGGCACTCGCCGTTGCAGGCGAAGAGATACGTGCACGACAGACACTGCTCCGGCAGCGAAGCACGCTTGCTCTCGCCAAAGGCTCGCTGCCGCTGCCCGTAAACCATCTCGACCAAAGGCGTGGTGCGGATGTTGCCAAGCAGGTAGTGAGGGAAGACAAAGTGGTCGCACGAGTAGACGTCGCCGTTCTGTTCGAGTGCCAAGGCGTTGCCGCATCTCTCGGCAAAGATGCAGACCCCCGGCGAGACACCGACCCAGTTGGCCAGCGTGGCATCGAAAATCTGAACGAAAATCTCTCCCACATCGTTCCGCACCCATTCGTCGAATATCGCTATCAGAAAACGACCCCACTGCGCAGGCGAAACCGAATAGGGTGCCACCTTGACATGGTCGAACGTCTCGGAGGGAGGGGAGAGCGCCTCGTCCGAATAGTAGATGCGCTCCACGGCAGGAGAAAACTGAATGTACCGGCAACCCAACGACTTGAAGAAGCGGTAAAACTCCAACGGGCGGTCGGCATTGAAGTCGTTCACAACGGCAAGAACATTGAACGCCACATCGAACCGCTTCAGAAGCTCTATGCCCCGAACCACGTCCGAGTGCGTGCCTATCCCCCTGGCATCCTTCCTGTATTTGTCGTGCTGCTCCGAGGTGCCGTCGATGGAGATACCTATCAGGAAGTCGTTCTCCTTGAAGAAGCGACACCACTCCTCCGTGAGCAGAGTGCCGTTCGTCTGCAAAGAGTTGTCTATGTTTTTTCCTTTGCCGTACTTCTTTTGCAGCGCGAGTGCCTTCTTATAAAAGGAGATAGGACGGAGCAGCGTCTCTCCGCCGTGCCAGGTGAAAAGAACGTCGGGCGAAGTCTGAGAGCCGATGTACTCCTTCACGAAAAGCTCCAGCATCTCGTCGCTCATCGTCTTGCGCGGCTCGCCGGCATACAGACGCGACTTCTCCAGATAGTAGCAGTACTCGCACCGCAGGTTGCACGCGGCACCCACGGGTTTTACGGAGATATAATAGGGATGCGAAAAGGGGGTGAAAGACATAAGCTGCTCAGTCCGGCAGGAAAACACCCTGCAAATCTTTTTCGGAAATGATGAGCCGCGACGAATCTATGTGGCGTGCAAGATCAAGCCCTATCTTCGGATCGTCGAACCTGAAACTCTTCTCGCTTTGAGGCGCATAGTATCTGTCCACTTTGTACGACACGATGTTGTGCTCGCCCAATGCCAGAAAACCATGTGCGTACCTGCGAGGGATGTAGAGCTGCCTGCCGTTCTCCGAAGATAGCTCTACCTCTATAAACTTGCAGTAGGTCGGAGAGCCGGGATCTATGTCCACGACAAAGTCTATGATCTTGCCCTGAACGACACGCACGAGCTTGCTCTGTGCCGCATCTCCCTGCTGAGAATGCAAACCGCGAAACACGCCGCGGTGAGAATAAGATTCGTTGTCCTGAACAAACGGGTCGTGAGGAAACATCTCCTGCCAGAAAGCTCTGTTGTAGCTCTCCGAGAAGTATCCTCTAACGTCCGGGTATCGCTTCGTCTGTATGATGTACACTCCGGGTAGGGAGGTCGGTATGGTTGTCGTGTTCATAGGGGTCATTTTTTATTCATCTTCAAGTAGCAAGAGCGACACAGAGGCATATACTCTCCGGTCTCTCCCAATAAAACCACCTGCGTGTCCGCAACAAGACGATGAGAATACTGTGCCGGCCTGCCACATCCCAGACAGACGGCGTGAACTTTGGAGATGCTGTCTGCCACGGCACAGAGATCGGGCATGGGACCGAATGGCTCCCTTTTGAAGTCCATATCCAGACCGGAGACAATCACTCTCACCCCTTCGTCCGCCAGCTTCACGCAGGCATCCGTGATCCCTTTGTCGAAAAACTGCACTTCGTCTATGCCGACAACATCGGCATCGCACCCCAAAAGATAGACATTCATGGAGTGAGAAACCTCCGTGCAGGGAATGCTCTCATGGGAGTGGCTTACAATATCCGTCTGAGAGTAGCGCGTGTCTATGCTGGGCTTGAAAAGCTCGACTTTCAACTGCGCAATGGTGGCCCTCCTGACCCTTCGTATCAACTCTTCCGTCTTGCCCGAAAACATAGAGCCGCAAATCACTTCTATGCTTCCGTGCCTTCTTATCTTTTTTCTTCTTATATCCGAGTCTTCTTCAAACTGATACATATATATAATCTTCCTTGATTTAAGAGAGCTCTACACTCGTTTTAGTTCTATCTTTTTTATGCCATGCTCCCTCATGGTTTCATCAAACAACTCCCGAAGGGACTCTTTGGAAAGATTGAGCCGGTGCCAGGCAACGCTACTCTTGCAGATGATAAGGATGGTATCGTCTCCCTCTAAAGAGATTTCTACCGACTCGGTCAGTCCTTGAGAAAGAGGGGACAAGAGCCACGCTTCGTAGACATCGCTGTAACGTTTGACGGCAGACAGGAGCGAAACTTCTTCGGTGGCGTCCTGCAATACTTTGTCTATTTTATCACTTGTGTACCTGCGCTTCATCGTCTCTCAAGCATTTGATGCAATCAGAGAAAAGGTTCCCTTCTCAACCGAAAACAGATGATAGGAAGTCTCTTTCTTCTCTTTCAGTATCTTGTCCAAATAGGTTCTGTTCGTATCCGTCATGAAGATCTGACCAAACGTGTCCCCGGCTACCATGTGAATGATCTTATTCACTCTTTCCGCATCGAGTTTGTCAAAAAGATCATCCAAGAGAAGAAGAGGCTTAAGCCCTGTTGCCTCCTTTAGAATATCGTACTGAGCAAGTTTTAGTGCAATAAGAAAAGTCTTGTTTTGCCCTTGCGACCCGATTTTTCTTATCAGCTCTCCGTCTATGTACATCCCGATGTCATCTTTGTGAATGCCTTGAGAGGTGTAGCCGAGTACAAAGTCTTTCTGTCTGTTATCGCGAAGAGTAGCTCGGATTCCTTCTACGCTGTAATCCTCAATAGATGGCAGGTAGGAGAGCGAGACGTTGTCCTTGCTACCCGATATTTCGTTATAGAAAGAGCTGAAATGAGAAGCGATTCTCTCTATCCAGTCTGTCCGGTCTTTTTGTATAAGTGCAGACTCTTGGGCGAGCTGCTCTTCGAGTATATCTAATATTTCTACGTTGGGAGAAGCACTCTTTAGGATGCTGTTCCTTTGTTCTAACAGTCTCTTATGAGCGATGAGAGCTTCAAGATACTTAGGCTTTTCCTGAGAAATAAGAGTATCTAAATATTTTCTTCGCTCTTCACTTCCTCCATGTACCAAATCAAAATCTTTCGGAGAAATCATCACGACAGGAAGCTTTCCGATGTGCTCGCTCAATCGGGTATAAGCCTTTTTATTCCTTTTGAATACTTTCTGATGCCCCGGACGGATACTGCATACTATATGCTCTTCATTTTTATTCCTTAGATAATGTGCATCGAGAAGACAGAAAGACTCATTATGACAAATAACCATGTGATCCGGAAGATAAAAATGCCCTCTAAGAAAAGAGAGATAGTATATGGCATCCAGCAAATTCGTTTTCCCCATACCATTGAGTCCGATCAAGCAGTTTATTTTGGGAGAGAAGGTCAAATGAGCCTGCTTAATGTTTTTATAGTTGCTTATGTCTATTTCTTTTAACTGCATAGCTGTCGCAGATATTCTTTCTTCTTATTAGAAATTTTGCACACCAACAAAGATAGCAATAATACATCTTTTGAAAGATGGATGTAGCGCAACGAGTAGATACAATTCTATATAGAGAAATGTCTTGTTTTGTATATTCTCGAGATCTGTGTTGTATAGAAATGTTCTATTCTTATTTCCAGAACGTATATTATAATAGCCTGATATTATTCATCACATATGGATTTAGATATCTTACCCATAGTTTTACAATGAGCCATTTTAAGTTTTACAACTTCGTATTATGTTGCCTTTTTTATTTGTATATCAGATTGTTATAAATATTATCTGTAATGATATGTTGGAGTAGAGTGGGAATGTTTATAGATACATATCATTCTTGCGCTTTCAGCTACGATCAAAATATTAACTCATTGAAAATCTTAATTATTATAATCATATCTATGCAGTTTGCAGGTGTTTTCTTTTAAGATTGGGAGTATGAGAACATAAATATATTGTCAATAGAATAGATGTCTATATTTAATTTTCTATATTTGTAGATGCGTAAACAAAAATAGACGAGAACGCATTTCTAAACAAATAGATTGTTGTATAGAAATGGATAATAGGATTTTTTCTTCTTAAAAACATAAAAGCATGGACCAAACTATCAATGACAGGATAAATACTATCATGGAAAGAGAAATGCTTTCCCAAGCGGCATTTGCTGAAAAATTAGAGATCAATAGAGCCACTCTCAATCATATTTTGAGGGGAAGAAATAATCCTGGAGTTCAAATAATTGAAAAATTGATCTCAAGTTTTCCAAAATACAATGTAGAATGGATTATTTCCGGAAAAGGAGAAATATTGAAGACACCCTATTTGCAGCCTGATTTATTCCAAATAGAACCTTCCGAAGAGGAACAAGGTGTTCCTAATGAGAGTTTTTCAATGAAACTTTTAGAAATCACGCAGAAGTTTTCCAATTTGAGTGAATCTGTGCAGAATCTATCTGCTACAATAAAAGAGGAGCAAAATGCAAATAAAAAATCCGAAAGAAGAATATCCAAAATATATGTCTATTATTCGGATAATTCCTTTGAGGTATTTACTTCGACAGATGCCCAATAAAAAAAAAGCACTACTTTTGAATTATCTACTATTGGATGATTTATAAAAGAGTATGACAACATGAGTTTTTCGGAGTTTTTTGATCTATCCTGTATTTATCATGGAGGACTTCAACCTGTTGATGTTGTAGTTCGATTGCTTTATAGCGTAGTTGTCGGTATGCTTATAGGATATAATCGTCAGGTGCGCTATCAAAGAGCTGGTCTTAGGACATTTACCCTTATTACAGTTGGTAGTACTGTTGCCATGCTTATATCTATTTATCTTCCGGACATCTCCGGAATGGGGGATCCCGCCAGAATAGCAGCACAGGTGCTGTCGGGTGTGGGTTTTTTAGGGGCTGGAGCAATACTTAGAGGGCGTGGAGATAATGTTCAAGGGCTTACTACTGCAGCCGGAATATGGGTTTGTTCCGCATTGGGCTTAGCCATAGGAGCCGGTATGTATATGACATCTGCCATTGTTACCTTGCTGGTGCTCTTTGTTTTAGTAGTTATGGGATATGTTGAAGAAAAACTCGGTTTGAGACAGAAGAACCTTGGTATAAATATAGATACGACAACGGCTCTGCCCGATATAAATGCAGTTAAAGGACTCCTTTCCTGCATGAAAGTTTCGATCTCTAATGTATCATTAGACTCTAATTTCAAAAACGATACCGGACATATTTATATAGAAGCCAAATCAAGTGGAGATAAAGTTAGCTATGAAGTAAATAAAGCCTTAGGTGAATTGGACTTTGTGAGTAGTGTGAAAACTAATACCTACTAGTTTTAGTTTACCTTCCACGAAATAAGAAATTAAAAGCCTGATCTACCCGGCTTACTCCTACAACCTTGATCTTATATTTATTCAAGTCTATTCCTTGCAAGTTTTGAGTTGGAATTATGATTGTCTCAAATCCTATCCTCTGTGCTTCACCAACTCTTTGCTCTATTCTACTAATAGGACGTATTTCTCCACTAAGACCAACTTCTCCCGCAACGCAGATGTTGGTTGGGATAGGAAGATCAAGATTGGATGAAAGCACGGCTGCAAGAATAGAGAGATCCAATGCCGTGTCCGATAACTTAAGTCCCCCCGTGATATTTAAGAATACATCCTTCTGTATGAGCTTAAATCCTGCACGTTTTTCCAATACGGCAAGTAGCATATTCATTCTTTTTCCATCTACTCCTGTAGAGGATCTTTGAGGTGTGCCATAAACAGCAGAACTGACAAGAGATTGTATTTCTATTAGAATTGGTCTGGCTCCTTCCATGGCACATCCTACACAAATACCACTAAGTTGTTCTTCTCTTCTTGTTATCAAAAGCTCTGATGGATTCTCAACACCTCTCAAACCATTTTGACGCATCTCATATATCCCAATTTCGGATGTGCTACCAAAGCGATTTTTATTAGCTCTTAATAGCCTATATTGGTAATTGGTGTCTCCTTCAAATTGCAATACCGTATCGACCAAGTGTTCCAATATCTTCGGACCGGCAATGCTACCATCTTTGGTAATATGCCCAATAAATAAAATTGGAATGTCTGTATTCTTTGCATAAGTCATAAGTCTTGTTGCGCACTCTCGTACTTGGGTAAGGCTTCCGGGAGATGAGTCTATTTGTTCTGTAAATATTGTCTGAATAGAATCTATGACTATAAGATCTGGAGAAGCCTCCTTGCAGACATCTAATATCTTTTCTAAGTGAGTTTCACAGTAGATTAAAAAGTTTTCGTGTGGGATGGTTGCTACCACTCTGTCAGCCCTCAGCTTTATTTGTCTTTCACTTTCCTCGCCGGATACATACAATGTACGTATCTCTTTAGTATTTAGTAAAGATTGAAGAATAAGAGTACTTTTACCGATACCGGGCTCGCCTGCAATAAGTACAATAGATCCTTTTACCAAACCTCCTCCGAGAACTCTATTTAATTCTTTGTCTTTTAGATCCAACCTTCCAGCCTCTTTGCCTGAGACTTCTTTTAGTATCTTAAAAGAACTATTTTCTTTATTGGGAGATATACCTCTAAGTACATGAGGGGTGTCCTTTACTTTATATTCAGATAAAGTGTTCCATGCACCACACATAGGACACTTGCCGGACCATTTGGAAAACTCATTTCCACACTCTTTACATAGGAATATTACTTTATCCACGTTCTTACCCATATACTAATGCAAATTATTTCTTTTAAGAAGAAGTTACTTGAAGACCTTTTAGAGAAAGAGACATTTCACTTAAGCGTGCATTTTTCTTCTTTATGAAATCATTCTCTAGTGTTTCCTTTATCATATTTACTGCTGTCAGGTCTTTTGCCACGATGTACAAGTAACCGCCACCTCCTGCTCCGGGTAACTTATAGCCTAAAGCCCAATCATCTATCGCAGAAATCAGGTATTCTATTTCGGGAGTAGATACACCGGAATCTAATCTCTTATTAAGCTCCCATGCCTCTTTCAGAAGACTTCCATACGTTGTTATATCTCCCTTTTTTATAGCGTGTTCTACTGCGTAGCTATGGGTCTTGATCTCTCTTAGTATATCTAATGTCTGAATATCTTGATCAATCACTCTATTTACGATCTCAACTAAGATATTTTTTGCTGTTCTTGTTATGCCTGTGTAATATAGCATGTGATAGGATCCATAGAGAGGGTCAGTGAAAAGTGTATTTGGCAGTGTTGTGGCATATGGCTGTTGTAAAATAGATGCTTCAGACTCTATAACCTTTATTCCTCCATACATTCCTCCAAATTGATCTTGCCAGCCGCCTCCGGTAGTTAGCAGTTGTTCTACGGCAAGAGTCCTTTGAGCGATTTCTTCAAGGCTCCATTCAAATCCAAGGAAATTGCTGAGAGCTCCCAAACATGCAGAGCATAGAAGAGAACTTGTACCAAGCCCTGATCCTGCTGGAATACAAGAAAGCATGGTCAGCTCTATTCCATACCCAAGCTGTTTCAGATATTCCTCTAAAGACTTAAAGATATGACTATTGAACTTTGGGCTCAAACCACACAAACATAGAGCTGCTTTAGGAATACTGAATGGAGAACCAACTTTGTCAAATTCCTCCAACATATCCAAAGTGGTGATTTTTTCATCTAGTCCGGCGTCTATAGAGCGTAGTATTATATGAAGTTCTGGTGTTGGTTTTACAAAGACCTGAAGAGGCTCTTGACCATTGACATTTATAGCCATATTTATGACACGTCCTCCATCTGTCATGCTATAAGGAGGTGTATCTGTCCATCCCCCTGCCAAATCAATTCTCACAGGAGACCTGCTCCACACAATTTGATCCATAAAGACCTTTCTACTTGGGTAGAGAGTTTGCTTAAAGTAGGGAGCTACTATTTGTGATCTGATATCACCGGATCTTTTCAAATTCAAATTTGTTCCCAATATTTCTTTACGGGGAACTTTTTTGTTCTTCATTCTCTATATAGTTCTTCAAAGTCGGTCATACTTCCCAATTCTTTGGCAGAAATCTTGGGGATTTTTTTATATGTTTCTAAAACCTCTTTGTTATTGCTTTTGAGGTAGTATAGATGCCATTGGGATAACCATTCTCCCACAAAGGCAAGTACATCTATATCTTCAGAACAAGGGAAGAGAGGTAGTTCATAAATATCAGTAGTTATAGATAGACCTGTCATTTGGGCAAACTCAGACAATGGGGCATTTACAAAAGAAGTCTCACCTGTGGCTGTTCCTCTGAACAAATCATCTATGCCATATACTCTAAGGCACTTTAGACCGTTTTTCAAAGGTAGAAAATCCAAACATACACCATTCGGAAGCTCCCAACCTTTCATTTCTTTTGGAATATGAGTAAGGATATTATCTCCTTTCAGAATCCATTTATCATTTAGTTCTGAGCAATCTATCCAGCAAGATTCCTTTATATCCAAGTTTAGGGATTTTGCAGATCTTAGCAAGTCTTTACTGGATCCGAAGTGATAGAAATAAGAGTCGGAAGAATCATACATTACACCTATTGAGAGTTTATGCCTTTTTATTATATCCGGGAAAGAGGAATATAAATCAAAATAATTTAGTTCTCTTCCTTTCCCTCTGCTACTCTTGAATAGAAGGTCTGAAGCCTTTTGGGAAAGCAACCAAAGTCCAGAGTCTATTGCAATCTCAAATTTTTCTTGAAGCATCTCAAGTTGTTGCACTAAAGGCTTTTGTAAGACTTGTATCGGAATAGAGAAAATATCTGCATTTTGAGAAACAATAAAAACTCCATGTTTTGAAGCTTTCTCTAACTCGCCTTTTACACCTATACACAATAGATCATAGTGTGGAATAAAGGGAACTTGCTTTAGATCCAATAGCACATCACCACATGAAATAGCTGTGCGATAAAACCCATCTGTATCGGACTCTAAAAAAGAGTCTATCGTTTCTACCTGGATGTCTAAAAGTGTTTTATAAACTTTCCCGGGAAGAGGCATCATCACCTTTCCTTGTACCGAGTAGGCAGGAAGTCTTCTACTTTCGCCATCACTATTTATCACAATCTCTCTGTGATATAACTTTCCCCTCTTATCACGAGCTTGCATTATGGCATATACCGAACCTCCTCCAGATCCCAATTTAGCATTTGGAGGATCTGAGCAGAAGAATATATCTCTGTCCTCTCCCTTTTTAGGAAAAGAATTTAGATATTCAACATGATTTGATGGAAGAGAAACTATGTAGATGCTTTCATGCATAGCCAAACAAAACTATTTCTCGTTATGACTTTATAAATTCGGCATAGTCTTCACAACTTTTTTGCAAACGCTCAGGAGTCATATTTACCTCCGCTCCATATAATGCAAAAATGCGTCCGGACTTAGCTCTGACAAAACCTGCGGAACCTTTGACAAAGCTAAGATAAGTCTCTAATGATATTCCTGCATCAAAAACGAACTCCGGAGCACCGGTACTTACAGCCACGTCTATAAGTTTTCCCTCCATCTTATCTCCGTTTTCTCCGTATGCCCAACCTTCGCACCAAACGGTGTCCATCCACTCTTTCATAATGGATGGTACCATGTACCAATACAATGGAAACTGCAAAATGATTCTATCATATTCCGACAATATCTCTTGCTCTTTTTTTATATCAAAGCCCTTCTCTTCACAATGCTCCGAAAGGACTCGTATCATCACATTCAGCTCTTCACTATTAGCTTGAATGTACTCACACCATGCCCTGTTTATAACAGACTTTTCAAGATGTGGATGTCCTACTACTACTAATGTTTTCAATGTTCAATATGGTTTAAGTTGATTTTATCACAAATGTAGGTATTTATTTTAAGAGCATTTCCTACTTCTGCTAAATGGAGAGACTGATCTCTATTGATCTAAGTTGTTTAAGAAAATGGTATTTGAAGAAAGCACTAAAGGTTTTGAGAGAAAGCACTAAAGGTTTTGGAGAAAAGCACTAAAGGTTTTGGAGAAAAGCACTAAAGGTTTTGCCGAAAAGCACTAAAGGTTTTGCCGAAAAGCACTAAAGGTTTTGGATAAAAGCACTAAAGGTTTTGGATAAAAGCACTAAAGGTTTTGGATAAAAGCACTAAAGGTTTTGGAGAAAAGCACTAAAGGTTTTGAAGAAAAGCACTAAAGGTTTTGGAGAAAAGCACTAAAGGTTTCGGAGGAAAGCACTAAAGGTTTCGGGGAAAAGCACTAAAGGTTTCGGGGAAAAGCACTAAAGGTTTCGGAGAAAGTATCTAATCTTTTCGGGGAAAGTACCTAATCTTTTTGTGGAAAGTACCTAATCTTTTTTCGCAAAGCACTAAAGGTTTTGGGATATTGATAATTATCTTTTCAAGGAATAGAGCCTGTACCTTTAGGTATTAATACCTACCTTTGCAAGACTTTTCTAAAAATGGTTCTACAGATTTATGAAGCTAAATCTGTAGAACTTTACATTTTGTGTCATTTTAATTGTATCAATTATTTATGTTAAGAGACATACGACCTTGGGTCTGTAAAGTTTTCTCTGTGGTATTGTTCTTTGCTTCTTCTATTTCTCTTTCCACCCCTGCTGAAGGACAGAGCAAGACAACAACTATCACAACTAAACCTGTAGCGCGCTCTGTGCGTTGTAAGGTTCGATTTAAAGATCACTCTCCGGCTATTGGAGCTACTATTTATGTTAATGGGAGAGCTACGGCTGTAACAGGTGAAGATGGTTCCTGTCTGATTCGTATTCCGGATGTCAAAGAAAAAATAACTCTGGCTGTTTCCTATGTGGGAATGAAACCTTTGAAACTATTATATGAGGGAGAAAAACAGCTTTCTTTTATTCTTGAAGACGACTCTTCCGAGTTGGGAGATGTTGTGGTAACCGGTTTTCAGACAATAAACAAACGTAGATGGACAGGAGCTGCCACCGCTCTTAAAGGCTCAGAGATTGTTCTTCCCGGTGTCAGTACCATAGATAAGAGTTTGGAAGGATTAGTCCCTGAAATGCTTGTTATGCCTTCGGCCGGTGATATAGGCACGTCTCCTCGTTTGCGAATACGTGGTACCAGTACTATTTTAGGAGTACGTGAACCTTTATGGGTGGTAGATGGTGTGGTAGTCCGAGATCCTGTAACAATTCCGGCAGAAGATATCAATGATCCTGACTTTATCAATCGAGTAGGTAATGCTATCGCAGGTATCAACCCATCTGATATAGAGCGTATAGATGTCCTTAAAGATGCTGCCTCTACAGCTCTTTATGGGGTACAAGCCGCCAATGGCGTTATTATGATTACTACCAAAAAAGGGCAATATGGAAAGTTACGCATTAACTATTCAGGAAGTAGCAGTCTGTCTCTTCGTCCAAGATACACAGACAGGGATATCAACTTGATGAACTCAAGAGAGCGAGTCAATTTTTCTCGTGAACTGGTAGAATCCAACTACTATTTTCCTGTTGATATGTACGAAGTGGGATACGAACACTTGGTTAAGAAGTTATATAATAAGGAGATCAGTTTTGAAGAGTTCAATAGTCGTGTGCAGAGCATAGAGTCTCTGAATACCGACTGGTTCTCTCTATTGATGCGTGATGCTCTTTCTACAGATCACCACCTCTCTGTATCAGGAACTTCTGAAAATCTAAATTACTATGCTTCTTTAGGGTATAATCTTAGCAACGGAGTTGTTAGAAGCAATAGAACTCAGCGTACAACAGGTAACCTTAAAGTGATTGCAGATCTCAGTAACAAGAGCAAGTTAAGTGTTTGGATGAGAACGGGCGTAGAGTCGCGTCGTTATAATGCTTCTACAATCAATCCGGTAGACTATGCTTATAATACAGCACGTACCATCCCCACTTATGGAGAGGATGGTGCATACTCTTTTTATAGACGAGGGGATGACAGATATAACTATAATTTTAATATCCTAAACGAACTCGAACATAGTGGATATAAGCAAGACCACTTTAACACTTCTCTGAGTGTGGCGTATGACCTCAAGCTCTCTGATCGACTATCGGCTTCAGCTTTATTGACCTATGCTACTTCCAATACAAACGGGGAAGAGCACCACGATGATAAAACTTATTACGTGGCAGATAAGAGATGGACAGATTATGGAAAACCTTTCAATAAGGTTGCTTTGGAACATAGTGAACTGCCATACGGAGGAGAACTCAATCACTTTCAAGAGCGTTATCAGTCTCTCTCCGGAAGATTGATGTTGAACTATTCTCGTACATTCGACAATGAAGATATGTTGAACATACAAGTAGGAACTGCTGCTGAAAGCATTCATACCAGAGGCATGAAGCAGATACAGAGAGGCTATTTCCGTGACTATGGAGAAAAGTTTGTTGCTCCGGAGGACATAGATCGCTTTCCTGCATATAAGGCTTGGCTTATAAGTGAAGAGGCACAACCCAGACGTACGGACGACTTACTCAATCAAGCATCTGCTTTTGCAACCATTTCGTACACTTTTCGTCACAATCTTACATTAGGACTGAATGGACGGACCGATGGCTCTAATCGTTTTGGAAGTCAAAGCAATCGTCGACTTCTTCCTGTATGGTCTGTTTCCGGTAGTTATGATTTCTCTCATCTCCTCGCCGATGGTACTTGGTTCAATTACCTTTACTTGCGTACATCCTATGGCACACAAGGTAATATGTTGAGAGATCAGTCGCCCGAACCGGTTATTCGTAAGCTGAGCACAGACCCTTATTACAATGAAAAGTTGGCGATATTGGCTCGTTATCCTAATCCGAATCTTCGTTGGGAAAAGACAAACTCTTTCAGTGCGGAGCTGGATATTGCTGCATGGCAAAGACGTGTTGCGGCCACTTTGTCTTATTATCACAAATACACCCGTGATGCTTACATGAATTTGGGCATTGATTTGGTGAATGGTTTTCCATCGTATGTTGTCAATAGCGGAAATCTTCGTAATCACGGTTTCAGTCTTGCTCTTTCGGTAGAGCCTGTGCGTGTTCGTGATTTCTCATGGCGTGTATCCACCTCTTTTTCTAAGAGCTTCAATCGTCTTGACAGCAAACCTCAATATGGTCAATATAAAGTTCGAGACTTCTTGCACGGTCGCGCCTTGGTGGAAGGAGAGGCTTTGGGATCATTCTATTCTTATCGTTTCCGTGGACTCAATCCGGAAGATGGAGGTCCGATGTTCCATGATGGAGAAGAGCGTAAAGAAGAATTTTATGGTAAAGGAAACTATGAAGTTTTCAGTGAAGTCTTGTCTAAGTCGGGAAATCGCTATCCTACAGCATTCGGCAGCTTCCGCAATAGTGTTCGTTGGGGTGCATTCTCGCTTCGATTCAATCTATCGTATAGTATTGGAGCTAAGACAAGACTTTTCAAACCTTATGGCTCAAGCAAAAACTTCTTACCCGAAATGAATGTCAATAGAATCTTTATGGATCGTTGGCGTAAACCCGGAGATGAAGCTTATACACACATTCCTGCAGTAGTTGATCAAATGGTGCCTGCTGTTTCGGATAAGTATAACAGACACTACTCACGCTATACATCAGGTAAAATGCCTATAATAGCAGAGAATGCCTGGGATATGTACAACTATTCGGATATTCGTGTAGTATCTGCCGATTACTTGAAGTGTACAGATCTTAGCCTCTCCTACGAACTGCCCTCTAAGTGGTTACAGCATCGTGGAGTGGAAGCTGCACGTATTACCTTCTCTACCAATAATGTTTTTGTATTGGCAAGACCGGAACTTAAAGGACAGACTCCCGTTCAAGGAGGATTTACAGAGGTAAATCTGTCCGAACGTCCGCAATACACGCTTCAATTAAATATTACCTTATAAATAAAAAACAGATGAAACGTATAGTTAATAATATATTTGCCGGTCTGTTCCTGATACTGACAGGAAGTATAATGACGACTTCTTGTGGAGATTTTCTTCGTGAACGCTCGAATGACCTTGCTTATATCCGTACAGCTGATGATCTTGATGAGTTGCTTATCGGTGCGTGCTATATGAGTGTGGCACCTACTACTCCTCGCCGTTACGACAACTTTTACTTTCCTTATTTGCACTATATGTCAGATGAGACTCAGGAGCTGATAGGCACTACTCGTTACAATCCGGAAGCCAATATCCGCCCACGTATGTTCGGCTATTATACTTGGCAACAACATATTGGGGAGGCATTCAATGGCTTGGTTTCTTATAAGGAGAGTGTAGATTGGTTGCGTGTATATAACCACATCATCACTTTGAACATTGTATTGAATGAAGCATCAAGCATAAAAAGTACAACAGAAGCAGAGCAGAATCGAATGAATCGCATCAAAGCAGAAGCACATTTTCTTCGTGCTGCCTACTACTTCTTTTTGGTAAATCTTTATGCTCAACCTTATGCTCCTGAGAATTTGGATAAGCCCGGTATTCCGCTTAAAACAGCACACTATATCGAGAATAAGAAATTCCAAAGATCCAGCATCAAAGAGGTTTATGACCATATAATCAGTGATCTTGATGAGGCTTTGAGGATGAGCCAAGGGGTTAAACAGCTTTCTCTTTACAGAATATCAGAAGCCGGAATAAACCTTTTTGTATCGCGTGTATATCTCTATATGCAAGACTGGAAAAAATCCGAGTTTTATGCTCAAAAGGCAATGGATTTGCACCCTCAGCTATGTAATTTGAATGGCTTGGGAGCGGAGGAGTATTTCTTTTCTTCATCTAATCCGGAATTGATATTTAGTATGGGAGGAGGACTCATTGCAGCTGAAATGAGTAACGCTCCTATAGGCGGTTTTGCAGTATCGAAAGATTTGTATGCTTTGTATGACAAGAAAGACCTTCGAGCGCAGCGTTATATGATTCGCTCCCAAGCTAAAGGAGCATTGGATGGAGGACACTATGTGCAGGTAACTAAAACAAATCCTAAAAACTTTAATCGTAGTGAAGTTTCGGACGTCTTTGTGCTTCGCAGTGGTGAGATTTATCTCAACTTAGCAGAAGCACTGGCTATGCAAGGAAAGAATAACGAGGCAGTCGAATTGATTAACAAATTGAGAAAGAGTCGCTACCAAGCAGGAGCTAACTCCGAAATTACAATGTCTGCCAGCAGTGAACTTGTACAAGCAATACGTCAAGAACGCCGAATGGAACTCTGTTTTGAAGGACAACGCTGGTTTGATATTCGCCGTTACAGGGTTAACAGTATTTATCCAAGCAAAGAAGAGCTGGTGAATACATATACTATATACAAAAAAGATGGACGTAACAGCAAGCCGAATATTACTTACTACTATACTCTTCCGGCAGAAGAAGATGAAGGATATGTTCTACCTCTGCCTCGTGAGCAACGTAGTATCAATGATCAAATACAGGATAATCCTCGCTTGGATCGCAAACCCTCAAAAATACATAATTATGAAACCAAATAACAATAATACAATCCTGTTCACTATGTTTTTATTGAGTCTGTTTTTTGCAAGTTGTAGCAAAGAACAGCTCTCCGGAGATGTAGTTCCCGAAATAAATCTCTTTGTTCCGGATGATGCAGACCAATCGGAGGAGGCAAATCTACGCCGCTCTTTTTACGAACAGACCGGATCATACCTCCTTTTTAACGATACACTCCGTCGTGCCAATCATACAAGAGTCCTCAGTATCCCTTATAGTGTTACCATTACCGGTACGGACTACTATGAAGCACAGCTATATCGTCTGAAATATCTACAATCATTGTCCGAGTATAGACAGGCTGCCGAGTTTATTCGTAATAAAGTAGCTTCTTTTGTAGCCAAGAGCACAATGCCGTACTCTTTGTTATTGGTAGACACCATTACTTCTTATCCTTATGATCGTAGTCGTAAAACATACAATATGGATAAGCCGGATGATAAGCATATCACCGTATTTGGAATGCAAACATTGGCAATAGCCGGTCTTAAAGATGTCGGAACTAAGAGCAATGATGAACAACACAAGCTCGCAGTAATAATCTTAAATAACCTGGTGATGCGAGTGATACAGCAAGCAGATGCAGAAACTCTTGCTCCTTTTTACGCCATTAGCAAAGCTTATTATGGCAAGGCTTTTTCGGAAGAAGAAGGTAATATGCCTAATATTAAAGATATTAGGGAGTTGGGATTCCTAAAGTCCTATTACTTCAAAAAAGAAAAGGTCTCATTTTATCCTGCCGATCGTGATTTGGAAGTATTTCTCAAAGAACTTTTAGGCAAGCCTGAAGCCGAGTGGAGAAAGTCTCATGCAGACTATCCATTGGTTATCCGCAAACTGGAGATACTGAAAGCACTCATAGAGAAAAAGGGTATAAGTCTTGACTACTTAGGTTAGAGGGGCACATTACACAAGCTTGGAGAAGAAAACAAACGGATAGGGGATTTAGCGACTTTGCTTTTGTCTCCTGTCCGTATTTTTTCTTTTATTTTCAAAAAGGGGGGGGAGTATTTCTTTTTATTTTTTTGGAAAGGGAATATACCTGAAAATTATGTAGCTGTTTTGGAAGAATACTCATAACCCTATAGAATTAGGTAAATGGCATTTGTCTTTTATCCAAAATATAAGGTAGCTAAAAAGAAAAAAGCGTCCTAATTCCAACGAATTAAGACGCTTTCTCAGTTTTTGAGCGGTATGGACGGGACTCGAACCCGCGACCCCCTGCGTGACAGGCAGGTATTCTAACCAACTGAACTACCACACCGGTTAAGGATGAAGTCATCCTTGAGCCTCTTGTCGGATTCGAACCAACGACCCCGAGATTACAAATCACGTGCTCTGGCCAGCTGAGCTAAAGAGGCAGGCGGGTAAGCTTACTACATCGCGCCGCTACAACCATCTACCCTTGCTGCGATCAAGCCCTGGGGGAGTTCAATAGGAGCTGGCCGTATAGGACTTACCCAGCGCAAAGGTACGATATTTTTCTATTACTGCAATACCCATCAGCTCGCATGGGCACTCTTTTGGAGCTTTCTCTCTAATAATAGGAAAGATAGAAGTCGTATTTTTTTATTCCTTGCGCTCTAAGCGGATCTCTCCGGCTATTTCCCAAATGAGTTTTTACCCTTTCATCGGCAACTTATTCCACTAAATCTGTTCAAAAGATGCTCTTATCGGGTTCAATTTTTCTGTTTAATAGAGTAAGAAGTCCGAATCATGCCTTGATCTCAACAAATCAAAGCTCGATTTTAGCTCATCAAAGTTTGGTTCATGAAAGTTGGAGCTTGATTTGGAACTCTAAAAGGCATTAGGCTGGTTTTTATTAACGAATAGAGCAGTTTATAAATACGGTTACAGATTTTTGTAAGCAGATGGTGCATGAGAGTAAATACAGTCATTAAAAATTGTTATCTTCGTTCATCTTAAACAAATCTCCTTATGAGTATCGTAGATAAACCTTCTCAGTTTGTGAATAATCCCATTTCTCTCACGGACATTCCTCGTCTTGAAAGAGAGGCGTATAAGCCTCTTAATCCTAAGTATATCAAAGTATTAAGATTGTCTTCCATAGTGCCGATAGTCTTACTGCTTGTTGCTACGATCGTTGCAGCCATTATGAAGAATGATATACCGTTTTGGATAATACTCAGTATCTGCTCCGCTCTGCTTCTCTTTGGTATTGTGCATC
The DNA here is from genome assembly GCF_000769115.1 of Porphyromonas canoris. Classification (GTDB taxonomy): domain Bacteria; phylum Bacteroidota; class Bacteroidia; order Bacteroidales; family Porphyromonadaceae; genus Porphyromonas_A; species Porphyromonas_A canoris. The sequence continues at coordinate 937,727 of NZ_JQZV01000013.1, forward strand.
AGATGTTGATGGTAAAAATATACAGATTCAAAGGGTATCTTTTCAGGGATAAAGACGTTAGCTACCGATCCGGAATATTTATGCCGAAGGAGAAGAGTGTTCCGTATAGCAAGCTACAACACGTTGTCCTTTCGCAACATCTATACGATAGACCTTTTGGGCTTTACCGTCTTTCTCTCTTCAATGCTGCCGGAGGTATAGAAGAAGACCTTATAATTGCAGGTCTTGAGAAGGAACAAGCGGAAGCCTATAAGGAGTGGATTATAGAGCAGATATCGGATGTCGAACGTTCTAAAGAGTAGGGGAGTCTTGAATACAAATCGAAATCTGTGGTCGGAGCCTCGTAGAATGGGGCTTTCCTCTCTGTTGGTCCTATACATAAGAGAGCTTGTTGCATCCTTGAAGACATGGCCCTTTATTTTTTATTTTCTCCTTTCTTATGCAACCGAAGAGCTATCTGTCTGGCAAAAGTTGGGATATGCTATTGTCTTTTTCTTTGTATTTGTTTTAATTCAAGCTCTTTACAAGTATTTTACGACAAAATATTTTATTGCAGACGAAAAGATACAGATAAGGATTTCGGGGCTGAAAAAGAAAGAACTTTACCTGCCTCTGAAGAAGGTGTATCAGCTGAGAAGCAGTCAATCTTTTCTGTTACAGATGTTGGATATGGAGGTCATACAGTTTGAGTCTCTTGGTTCCAATCAGGTAGAAGTTGAGCTTGTATTGCCTCAAGAAGATGTACGGGCAATGAGAGATTATGCCGCAAGTTTCCAGTCTTCCATGAGTGATTCGGATGGAGAAGAGATGAAAGAGGAAAGCTTGGAACTGCCGGAGAATGAAAGGGGAGAGAGTCCGGTTTTGGGCTCATTCTCTTACACAATATCGAGGAAAGAGCTTCTGATTTCGGGTCTTACCCGAAATCCTCTAAGAGGTTTGATATTGGCGGCTGGTGCTGTCGGTACTGTTTTCAATGAAATATCCGATTATCTCGTAGACTACATCCGGATCTGGTCTGACCGTGTAGAGCTATGGTTTTCCAATCTAACCCTTGCAGTGGGGATAATAATCTTCTTGGGAGTATTTGTTTCATCCTTTCTCATTCAATCTATCTTCCTTATACTCAAGCAGTATGATCTGAACATTTCTGTCAAAGGAGGGCAGCTAAAATATAGTGCGGGGCTTATCAACAAGATTTTTCAATCTTCTACATGTGACAGGATTGTCTCATGTACATTCCAACAAAATCTTGTTGAACAGTGGGTCGGATTAGGGACTGTACACATTCATTTTGCCTCTGCAATGGTGTCGGCAAACGAAAAGAAGGAAGATAAAAAGTCGGATATCAAAATATATGGAATAAATAAAGAGCGTGTCGCAATACCGCTTATGGAGAGTATTTTTCCCGGCTATGAGCCGAGTAGAGGGCGAAGCTACAAGTCGAAGTCTGCTTATCTCCGAAGACTTTTGTTCTTCTCTTCGATAATAACTTTACTTGCTGCTGTCGTTGCCTATTTCCTTAGCCATATCATTTGGTATTTTGTCCCTTTGGTGGCTTTGTCCGGAGTGTTCTATTCTTATCTGTCTTACAGACAGTCTTGGTTCTCTTTTGAGCATAGTCATCTGCTTATAGGTCATGGGGCATTTACTATCAAGCGTACTATTTTGCCTGTAAATCAGGTAGAAACAATGGTGTTGTGGCAAAGATGGAGGCAGAAAAATGGGACAACTGCAAATATGAAGTTTGCAACACGAGGTACATCTCATCAGATTTCATACATTGATAAGAATGTTTTGAATAATCTTCGAGATCATACACTTTGCTTTCTTGAGTTTCCCCGATATGCCTCTTCCGACTCAGTAAAGAGAAGTGATATTGATTCTTAGGGGAATTGTTGTGCCAAAGATAAGTGTCTGCTGTTTCTCTTGAATATTTTTACTATAATCATAGTTATGTCAAATTGAGTGCATCGAAATAGAAATACTCAAGAGAAAAAGATGTAACATATAAAGCAAAAAAGAGCTATCTTTGGACTGATTATGGCTTAGATAACAGCAAACACAGAAGAGAAACTCAAAATGTCATCTACAGAAATCATATTATCCTACAAAGATGTTGCTCTCAAACGAGATGGACATGAAGTATTATCCGGTATAACGTTTGATGTGCACAGAGGAGAAATGCTATACCTTATAGGTAAGGTTGGCAGCGGAAAGTCTACCCTTTTTAAGTCTATCTACAAAGACACGGATATAGCTTCCGGAAGTGCAAGATTTATGAACTATGATTTGTGTAAGATTAAAAGAAAAGAGATTCCTTTTTTGAGGAGAAAATTGGGAATTGTTTTTCAAGATTTTCAGCTGCTTACAGATAGATCCATCGATGCAAACTTAGAGTTTGTTCTTCGTGCTACAGGCTGGAAAAACAGAACGGATATAGCACATCGTATCTCGGAAGTGCTTGAGCAGGTGGACATGACAAGCAAAAGCTACAAGATGCCACACGAACTCTCCGGAGGTGAACAGCAGCGAGTGGTGATTGCGAGAGCTCTTCTGAATAAGCCAGATCTTATATTGGCTGATGAGCCTACCGGAAATCTTGATCCTGAGACAGGGAAACAGATATTCGGTATATTCAAAGAGATTGCGAGCGGAGGTACAGCCGTGATAATGGCTACACACAACTATAATCTGATAAAAAACTATCCGGCACGCATCGTTAGCATACAGCACGAATCTTTACAAGAAGTAGAGCTGAAACAGTAATAAGCAAAATGAACACTGCCAAAACAATTATAATGAAGTTTGGCGGGACCTCTGTGGGTTCTGCCGAGAGAATAAAACATGTTGGAACACTCATAAGCGACAGCCGTGAAAAGATAATAGTACTGTCTGCTATGGCAGGTGTGACCAACAAACTCGTTGAGATATCCAAACACTACTATGACAGCAATCTCAATGCAGCCAAACATTGCATTGACGAGTTGAAGTCAAAATATATGCAAGAGATAGATTTTCTCTACAAAGGAGAGCCTCTAAGAAGAGCCGTAAAGACATTTGTTCAGGAAAAGATGGACTATCTCTGGAGTTTTCATGAGGACTCTTTTACGATATTTGAAGAGAAAGCTGTACTTGCCGTAGGGGAGTTAATTTCTACGGAAATGATGTGTCAGCATCTGAATGAAACGGGTATAGGTGCCGTAAAGTTACCGGCACTGGACTTTATGAGAACGGATAAGTATGGTGAACCGGATATGCAAAGGACAGAGATGCTACTTAAAGAGCAACTCTCTCTCCTACCCCAAAGTCATATTTATATTACAGAGGGTTTTATCTGCAAGAACGCTTATGATGAGATAGACAACCTTCAAAGAGGAGGTAGCGACTATACTGCTTCTATCATTGGTGCGGTTCTGGAGGCGAAAGAGATACAGATATGGACAGACATCGACGGTATGCACAATAATGATCCTCGTATTGTGGAGAAAACGGATCCTGTTCGCCGACTTCACTTTGAAGAGGCTGCAGAGCTGGCATACTTTGGTGCTAAAATCCTTCACCCTACTTGTATTCTTCCTGCAAAGCATCGTAATATACCTGTTCGCTTGCTCAACTCCATGGATCCTTCGGCTCCCGGTACATTGATATCCAATTCTATCGAAGAGGGAAAGATTAAAGCCATAGCCGCAAAGGATAATATTACAGTTGTAAAGATTAACAGCAGTAGAATGCTCTTGGCTCACGGATTTATGAGACGAGTATTTGAAACCTTTGAAAGGCATCAAACGGCTGTGGATATGGTAACAACATCTGAGGTTTCAGTATCTCTAACCATAGATAATGCGAGTCATCTACAAGATATTATCTCGGAACTGAAACAGTTTGCATCTGTTTCCATAGACTCGGATATGGTTAGCATCTGCATTGTTGGAGATCTCAATTGGAAGAATATCGGTTTTGAATCCGCTATTATAAGGGCATTGGACGAAATACCGGTAAGAATGATTTCTTATGGAGGTAGTAACTACAATGTGACGGTACTCGTGCAGAAAGAGCACAAAGAGATGGCTTTGGAAGCATTGAGCACCCATCTGTTTTATCATGAGTAGACTAAGCATTTGGTTTCAGACCATACGTCCCAAGACTTTACCGGCATCTCTTGCTCCCGTTATTGTTATTGCCGGAGCACTGCTTCATGATGGGTTGTTTCGGCTGAAACCTTTCTTATTGGTGCTTGCTGTGGCTCTTACAGCCCAGATTGCCAGTAATGTTACGAATGATTACTTTGACTATCTCAGTGGCGCAGATAGAAGAAGAAAACTTGGTCCGAAAAGACTTATTACTACGGGAGATATTACACCCGGATGGATGCTTTTGGCATCAATCTTTTGGGTATCGTTATGTGCTGTATTAGGGATCTGGTTGGCTGCTATAACATCCTGGTGGCTGCTCTTGTTGGGGATAGTTGTCCTTTTGGGGATTATTGCTTATTCCGCCGGTCCCTATCCCCTATCTTACAATGGCTTGGGAGATCTTGCCGTTATCCTGTTTTTTGGGATTATTCCGGTATTAGGAGGATATTATGCAATAGGAGAAAGCTTACCAAGTTATCTTATCCCTGCAGCATTTTCTATCGGTTTTTCTAACGCCAATATTTTGGTAATCAATAATTACAGAGACTATCCGGAAGATAAGGAAAGCGGCAAACGAACCCTTATTGTGCGTATGGGAGAAGCCTCCGGACCTTATCTATACATGTTCAATGCTCTGCTCGCTCTTGTCTGTTATATCGTTGCAGGAGTGATGTCCGGGAGTTATATCATTACGACTATCGGGTTACTCCCTATTGCTCTTTTCCTTTATACCGGAACGATAACGACCTTTTCAAGAAAAGGGAAAGGTCTTAATCCCCTATTGGGATTCTCTGCTAAAATTACCGGACTTATCAGTACAATCCTTTTAATTGCATTCATATTATAGCGAAGGCGTTATTCTTTCATTGCACCTCCTATAATCATTCCGGATCCATAGCAAAGTTTGGCATCCTGACTATATAGTGTACAATACTGTCCCGGTGCTATTCCTTGTATTCGTTCACGGCTATAGACACGATAAAACCCATCTTCCTTAATAAGTGTACCGGATGTGAATTCCGGTGTATGCCGTACCTTAAATGTAATGGGTATAGAGTCTGATTCTTCCGGGAAAGGACTAATGGATATAAAATTAACCTCATTCATATCCACTATATTACCATATTGAAGATCCGGATCGTATCCACGACTTACGAAGATAGTATTTTCCTCTACCTCCTTTCTCACTACAAACCACGGACCACCACTCAAGCCCAATCCTTTCCTCTGCCCTATCGTATGAAACCAATACCCCTTGTGTTCTCCCAAGACGGCACCGGTATCTATGTCTACAATCTTTCCCGGTTTTTCTCCAAGGTATTGACGTAGAAAGTCATTGTAGTTGATCTTTCCCAAAAAACAGATTCCCTGACTATCCTTACGGTGTGCCGTGACAAGACCTTCCTTTTCAGCAATCTGTCTGACTTCTTTCTTTGGCAATCTCCCTAACGGAAAATACGCCTTGCAGAGCTGTTCATACGAGATTTGAGCGAGGAAATCGGTTTGATCTTTTACCGGATCGACGGCCGTAGCAAGATGATGTATCCCATCAATGATAACTTTATCCGCATAGTGTCCAGTGGCTATTGCATCAAAGTTTTTACCCCAATACGTATTGAAGAATCCAAACTTAATGAGTTTGTTACACATCATGTCCGGATGCGGAGTAAGTCCTGCCTTTACGGTTTCAAGAGTGTAAGAAACGACATAATCCCAATACTCTTTATGCAGAGAGACTTTCTCAAGAGGAAGATTATAGTGGCGGCTAAGCCAGTTAGCCATTTCAATATCCTCTTCAGAGGGGCAGTCCAAAAAGCCACTCTCTTTCATCCCAATCTGGATATAGAAAAGATGGGGACGAAAACCGGCTTCACACAGCAGGTGAAGTGCTACGGAACTATCCACACCACCCGATATGAGAGCAGCAACAGAGCTATTGGGAGAAAGTATCATATAGGATTAAGAAATTTTGGAGCCGGGAGCTATTTCCTCTTTCGGAGAGATTAAAATCAGTTTTTTATCAGGAGAAACTGCAGATAAAATCATTCCCGAACTTTCTACTCCTCTAAGCTTACGGGGAGGAAGATTGGCTATAAAACAAACTTGTTGTCCTATGAGAGTTTCCGGGGCGTAGTATTCTGCGATTCCTGAAACTATTGTGCGAGGAGAACCTGAGCCGTCATCAAGGAGAAAACGAAGCAGTTTGTCGCTCTTTGGTATACGTTCACACTCCAACACGGTACCGACACGAAGATCCATTTTCATAAACGAATCAAAGTCTGTATCGGGTAAAAATGGTTCAGGCTTAGCCTCCATTTTTGCATTGTCTGCTTTTGTTTGCTCCAGTTTCTTGAGTTGAACTTCTATGGTGGCATCTTCTATTTTTTCAAAAAGCAGATTTGCTTCTCCTATTTGATGTCCTCCCGGTACAAGGTCTGTAGCTCCAAGCATATCCCAATCGAGAGAAGCAAGGTCTACACGAAGCATTCGAGAAAGTTTTTCTGCCGAATGAGGGAGAAATGGTTCAAAAGCAATAACCAGATTAGCTGTAATCTGAAGGGCAACGTGCATAATCTCTTTGACACGATCCGGGTCTGTGCGAATCACTTTCCAAGGCTCTGCATCTGCAAGATATTTGTTACCCAATCGTGCTATATTCATTGCTTCACGTTGAGCATCTCTAATATGGAATGTCTCCAACAGCTGTTCTATCTTTTCCTTATACTTAGAAATCTCAGAAAGTATCTCTTTATCCGCCTCCGGCAATGACTCTATTGTGGGAGCTATGCCATCGTAATACTTATGAGTTAGCACAAGTGTTCGATTAACAAAGTTCCCAAGTACAGCAACCAGCTCGTTATTATTTCGATTTTGGAAGTCTTTCCATGTGAAATCATTATCCTTTGTCTCCGGAGCATTGGCGGTAAGCACATATCTCAGTACATCTTGTTTACCGGGGAAGTCTCTAAGATATTCATGCAACCATACTGCCCAGTTTCTCGATGTAGAGATCTTATCTCCTTCAAGGTTCAAAAACTCATTTGATGGCACATTATCCGGGAGGATGTATGAGCCTTCTGCCTTCAACATCGTCGGGAATACGATACAGTGGAATACAATGTTATCTTTCCCGATAAAGTGAATCATTCTGGTCGATTCGTCTTTCCACCACTTTTCCCACGTATCCGGTAACAGCTCCTTAGTATTTGAAATATAACCGATAGGAGCATCAAACCAGACATATAGTACTTTCCCTTCTGCGCCTTCCACAGGAACAGGAATACCCCAATCGAGGTCTCTGCTCACGGCACGAGGCTGTAGCCCCATATCCAACCAGCTCTTACACTGGCCATAGACATTACTACGCCACTCCTTGTGCCCTTCAAGAATCCACTCTTTAAGGAAAGGTTCGTACTTATCCAAAGGAAGATACCAATGCTTTGTCGACTTTAGAACAGGTTTTGCTCCGGAGATTGCAGACTGTGGAGATATCAAGTCTGTCGGGCTAAGGGATGTTCCACATGCTTCGCATTGGTCTCCGTACGCTTTACCATTGTGGCAGTGAGGACACTCTCCCACAATATATCTGTCTGCAAGAAACTGTCCCGCTTCAGGGTCAAAGAACTGTTCACTCTCTATTTCCAAAAATTCTCCCTTATCATAGAGTGTTCGGAAAAACTCCGAAGCCAGTTCTCTGTGAGTTTTAGACGTCGTACGAGAGTAAATGTCGAAGCTTATACCAAACTCCTCGAAAGAGTCTTTTATAAGAGTGTGATATCTGTCTACAACATCTTGTGGCATAACACCTTCTTTCTTAGCTCTTATTGTGATGGGGACTCCATGCTCATCGGATCCTCCTATGAACAAGACCTCTCTCCCCCTTGATCTAAGATAGCGAACATAAATATCCGCAGGAACGTAAACACCTGCCAAGTGTCCTATATGTACAGGTCCATTGGCATAAGGCAGTGCAGATGTTACCAATGTCCTTTTAAACTCCTTACCACTCATAAAGTCTATATTTATTTTTGTTGTTATCTGTCTAAACTATTACCAAGATTTCTTCTTGACCATATCCATCTCCTTACGAAGATCTTTCTCTTTAAGAGATGCTCTCTTATCGTACTGCTTTTTACCTTTGGCTATTGCAATGACCAGCTTCGCAAGTCCTCTCTCATTTATGAAAAGTCGAGTAGGAATAATGGTGGTACCGTTGTTCTTAATAGCTTCCTGTATGCTCTTAATCTCTTTTTTTGAGAGCAAAAGTTTTCTTTCTCTTCTCTCTGTATGGTTGTTGTACGAGCCGTAGAAGTATTCGGCTATGTACATATTCTTCACCCATACCTCTCCCCTTTCCACTATACAATATGTATCTACCAGAGACGCTTTAGACAGACGAATACTCTTGATTTCCGTACCGGTCAAGACTATACCACAGACAAAAGTCTCTAATATCTCGTAGTCAAAGGTTGCCCTTTTATTCTTTATGTTTACTGTTTTCTGTGTATTCTTTTTTGACATAACGAGGGTCTAAAGCAGGAAGGTAGAAAAAATTTCGCTTGCGACACCGATTAACATCGTATTCACCACAGCGAAAAAGAGAGATATTTTCCGGCTTATCGGAGGCGTTATCTGCAAACCATAAACCAAAGTATTGTATGCTCCCCAAAGCCCTGCAACAAACACAAAAGGTAAAAACCACAATATTTGAAGATGCGGTTGCCCAAAGAGTGCAAACAATAGTAGTACCAACCAAGTCGAAGTCAAGGCTGCCATTATGGGCAAATCCCAGCCACCGGACTGCTCTCTATCTTTAATGAACTTTTTTCCATGAATAGAGCCTACCGCTTTCCAGTAAAAGAAGGAAGCAAGCATAAGCACAATATAGTATGCCACTCTGAAAAAAGCATAGATAAGAATCTCTTTTGAGAATCCGCTTTCCGCAATTGCTTCTACCACTTCCCTACCCAAAGCCACAAGAGCAATAAGAGTCAAAAACGGGAAGAAGTAGAGAATCATGAAAAACTCTCTACTTTCGGAAGAGGTATTATTGGAGAGACCTCTGCTCTCCAATCCCAGCAGATCTTCCCATATCTTCTTTGGACGAACATGGGAAGATATGAGTAGAATAAAGATAGATAGAAAGTTTTCTCGCTTCAAAGCTATATTTCGCTTAGTCTCTTCTTGCACCTATAATGCGAAGAAGATAGATAAAGAGATTGATGAAGTCCAGATACAAGCTCAATGCTGCCATAAGAGCCACTTTATTGGCAGATTCCGTATCCGGGATGGAGCCTTCTTCAAACAGTTTTTTGAACTTATTGATATCGTAAGCAGTAAGCCCACAGAAGATGATAACTCCTGCAACACTTACAATCCAGTACATCAAAGGGCTTCCCAAGAAGATATTAACCACAGAAGCCAATATCAGTCCGACAAGAGCCATCATAAAGATGGAACCAAACTTGCTCAAATCCTTCTTGGTGAAGAAGCCTATGAAAGCCATTGTGGCAAACATACCACTCGTAATCAGGAAGGTAGAGAGTACGCTGGTTGCAGTGTACATATAGAGTATGGCAGAGAGGGTTACACCGTTAAGGAGGGCATAAACCATGAAGAGGGCAAATGATATCATGGAGTTGAGTTTGCCTATACTTCTTGCAAGGATAAAGACCAAAACGAGTTCGGCAATGATGAGTCCGAAAAACAGACCTTTGCTGGTCATTATGGCATCAAATATACTTGTGCTAAGAGAGATATAAGAAGCAAAAGCAGACACCACAAGAGCCAGAGCCATCCAGCCATAAGTCTTGCTCCACATAGAGCGCATTGTTACCGTATCCAGGATACGCGTTTGCCCATAAGGGGCAGATACATTGTAGCTATCGTTATTGTTGTACATGTTCTATTCTGTTTTTCGTTGGTAAATAATATTTCCGGTTTATGATTATTACTTTCTCGAATCACTCTATACGTTGAAGCGGAAGTGCATGATATCGCCATCCTGCACCACATATTCCTTGCCTTCGACACTCATTTTGCCGGCTTCTTTCACGGCAGACTCTGATCCGAACTTGATATAGTCGTCATACTTGATTACCTCCGCCCGGATAAATCCCTTCTCGAAGTCCGTATGTATCACACCTGCACACTGAGGAGCTTTCCACCCTTTAACGTAGGGCCATGCTCTCACCTCCTGTACACCTGCGGTGAAGTAGGTTTCCAGATTGAGAAGAGCGTATGCCGCCCTTATCAAGCGGGAAACACCGGACTCTTCCAACCCGATTTCGTTCAAAAACATTTGACGCTCTTCGTAGGTCTCAAGCTCGGCAATCTCGCTCTCTATCTTTGCCGCAACAACCAGTATATGTGCATTCTCGGCGGCGACAGCCTCCTTGACCTGCTCCACATAGCTGTTTCCCGTAACGGCAGAGCCTTCGTCCACATTGCAAACATAGAGAACAGGTTTCGCAGTGAGCAGATAAAGCTCGGATGCGATCTTCTCTTCATCTTTGCTGTCGAACGTTACGGTACGAGCATTCTCTCCTTTGAGAAGAGCGGCTTGGATGCGTTCATACACTGAACATTGCAGTGCGGCAAGCTTATCCCCTCCTGTTTGGGCTTGTTTTTTAACCTTTAAGATGCGGCTTTCTACCGTTTCCAAATCTTTCAGCTGAAGCTCTGTGTCGATGATCTCTTTATCTCTAATGGGATCCACTGAGCCGTCTACGTGAGTTATGTTATCATCGTCAAAGCAGCGCAATACATGTAGAATCGCATCCGTCTCTCTAATGTTTGCAAGAAATTTATTCCCCAAACCTTCTCCCTTGCTGGCACCTTTGACAAGCCCGGCAATATCGACTATCTCAACCGTATTCGGAACTATTCGTTGCGGATTGACCAATCTTGCCAATTCGTTAAGTCTTGGATCCGGAACGGTTATAACTCCCACATTGGGTTCTATGGTACAGAATGGAAAGTTTGCACTCTGTGCTTTTGCATTGGAAAGACAATTAAAAAGGGTAGATTTCCCCACGTTGGGAAGACCTACGATACCGCATTGTAGAGCCATATCTTTGTATTGAGTTCTATATTTATCTGTGTATAATCTTTTGAGTTTACAAAGATAGTGATTTTGTGCCCAACACAAGTAAAGCACATTGTGACGGATAAATGGTTCACGAAATCTATTCCGAAATTTTCTCTTGTTTGTTTCGCTGCTACAATCTCCCCCTTCCCTACTATTTTTTAATAGCTCCCAAAAAGTGTCTTAAGCTTAACAATAGTTTGGTTATTTATATTCAGACTTTGGTTTCAAGGCTTGATTGGTGCACATCAAATCTTGAAAGCCTCTACTCAAGGCTTGATTTCCACAATTAAGGGCTTGATTTATAAATCTCTAAATGTTTAGAAACACTTCTTTTAACGTTCAAATCATCTTTCAAATAGGATAAAACAGATTTGTTTTTGGGATTACCCGAAAAGGGCTAACGCTTTACCATACTCCGGATTCAAACTCTTTTACAAAGCTCTCCACTACCCTGTTTTTCAAAAAAGAGACTCGCTAATCGTCTCTATATGTCTCACCTATGTTATTTTTCCCTAACTTTGTTCTTCCTTTTAATTATAATGGACTAAGAATTATGCCAGCACAAATAACACTTAACGATAAGAGTTTTTCGATCTATATCCATGACTCTGAAATCCAGCCACAGATAAAGCGAATGGCAAAAGAGATTGTTGCCGATATGGGAGATAAGAATCCTCTTTTTATCTGCATTCTCAACGGCTCCTTTATGTTTACATCCGAGCTGATGAGAGAGATAGATGGAGACTATCAACTCTGCTTCGCACAATATGCTTCTTATAGCGGGACACGCTCGACAGGTGCTATTCAGGAGATTATGAAGCCTCAAATTTCGGTGGAAGGTCGTCATGTCATTATATTGGAAGATCTCATCGACTCCGGTCTCACGCTGGATCATATACGTGCTCTCTATACATCGAGAGGAGCAAAAGAGGTAAAGCTGGCTGTGCTTCTGCATAAACCGGATGCTCCGAAGGTAGTGGATGTCAAACCGGACTATCTTGGTTTGGAAATCCCACCCGATTTTATCGTAGGTCATGGCTTGGATTATGACGGAAGAGGACGTCTCTATAAAGACATATACAAACTCATAGAATAAAACTAACAGGCTCTTTAAGAGCAAACAACACTAAAACGAACTGTATCAAACACAAGAATAACGTATTGTTATGATAAATGTTTTAATATTTGGTGCGCCCGGTTCGGGAAAAGGGACCCAAAGTGCAAGAATTGCCCAAACTTTTGGGCTGGAACATATCTCTACCGGAGATATCTTGAGAAAAGAGATTGCAGACCAAACATCTCTTGGGATATTGGCGCAAGACTATATAAAGGAGGGACACCTTGTACCTGATGAAGATGTGGTAGCTATGTTGGAACACCACTTAGAAGGGAAGTTGGGCAAGGTCAAAGGTTTCATTTTCGATGGTTTCCCTCGTACCATTCCTCAAGCCGATGCGTTGAAACGTATGCTGGCAAGGCATGATTGTGAGGTTTCTATTGTATTGGATCTTAACGTTCCGGAGGATGAGCTTATCAGAAGATTGCTGGAGCGTGGAAAGATAAGCGGTAGAAGCGATGACAACCTTGAGGCCATAAAGTCTCGTCTTGTCGTATATAACAATCAGACTTTTCCACTGAAAGAGTATTTCAGAAAGGAAGGTACTCTTACTCCCATAAATGGTTTGGGAGAGATGGATGACATCTTTGCATCCATATCCGAAGCAATAGACAGTGTATTATAAAGAGCAAAAGAAGTTTTTCCTATGGCAGAATCCAATTTTATAGATTACGTAAAGATCTATTGCAAATCCGGAAAGGGAGGGCGTGGTTCTGCCCATTTCAGGAGAGAAAAATATATCCCTAAGGGGGGGCCGGACGGAGGAGACGGCGGTAGAGGCGGTAGCATCTTTCTGAGAGGTAACCGTAACTTTTGGACGCTTCTCCACTTGAAGTACGACAGGCATAAGGTTGCCGAAAGCGGAGAGCCGGGATCAAGCAAAAATTCCACAGGAAAAGCCGGTGCGGATATATATATAGATGTGCCGTGCGGAACAGTGGCGTATGATGCCGAAACAGGCGACTACATCTGCGAAGTGAACGATCATGATGAAGTGATTTTGCTTCTGCAAGGAGGTCGGGGCGGACTTGGGAATACTCATTTCAAGACTCCTACCAACCAGGCACCACGTTACGCCCAACCCGGAGAACCGGCTCAGGAGAGAATGGTTATCCTACAACTCAAACTGCTTGCAGATGTAGGCTTGGTGGGATTCCCTAATGCAGGGAAAAGTACCCTCCTCTCTTCTGTCTCTGCAGCAAAACCCAAGATTGCAAACTATCCTTTTACCACACTGGAGCCAAGCCTGGGGATTGTTTCGTACAGGGATCACAAATCTTTCGTGATGGCAGACATTCCGGGCATTATAGAGGGTGCGGCGGAAGGCCGTGGGCTTGGACTCCGTTTTTTGAGACACATCGAGAGAAATTCGGTTCTGCTTTTCCTTGTCCCTGCCGATGCGGATGATATAACCAGGGAGTATGAGATCCTGCTGTCCGAACTTGAGAAGTATAACCCCGAACTGCTTGAGAAAAATCGTGTCTTGGGAATTTCCAAGTGCGATCTTATAGATGATGAGCTGAAAGAGATGCTCTCCGAACATCTTCCGGAAGGAGTAAAGACCGTCTTTTTCTCCTCCGTTTCCGGGCAGGGATTGCAGCTTTTGAAAGATACGATCTGGCAAGCCATTGTGTCGGACAACAGACACGATGTCTCTAACATTGTAAGAAAGAATATGAGAGAAGGGTTGTCGGCATCATTCCTTGAGGATGACTTCGACATGGACTCTATCTACTTTGAAGAGGAAGAAGATGAGGAGTATTATGACCCCGATGAGACCGATGTAGAAGTGGATTGGTAACTCTTATGGATCCCTTCCCAAAGAGTCTTTATCTACATGCTCGATAAAAATATTTGAGGAGGCTTGTTGCTTTAACAAGTCTCCTCAAATGTTTTTTGACCTTCTTGATCTTTATGGAATAGCTTCTTTGATGCACTTTCCGAAGCTGTCCGAGAACCTTTCTCCGGAAATCCTTATGGACTTTCCGCTGATTCCTATATAGCTTTCATCATATTTATCGGCTGTTAAACCGGTTTTCCAATGTATCGGAAATCTTTGCAAAAATAGCGTCTGTGGCTCCCTTGTTTGCGGATAAATATCTTTCAGCTCTGTCTCCTGCTGTTTGGCGGTAATCTTTATCGGAGATGAGTTTTGCCATAAGCAGGTCTGCCTCCTCCTTGGATGCGATGGAGAAACCACCTCCTTCTTTTAGGAGAGAGACTGCTTCCCTGAACTTATGATATTTAGGACCAAACACGACGGGTGCTCCAAATGCTATTGCTTCGAGCGTGTTGTGTATCCCTTTCCCAAAACCACCTCCTACGTAGGTAATGTCCGCATATCTGTACAGCGAAGAAAGAAGTCCGTAACCATCTATGATAAGGGCTTTGGCATTGGCTATCTCTGCTTCGAATGGTTTGTGGGAGAGATAGACCAGATTGGACTTCCCGATGAGCTCTTCCAAATGGGACAAATGCTTTTCATGAACTTCATGTGGGGCAATGATAAGTCTTATATTATCAAGAGTGAGAAGATAGGGCAGGATGATCTTTTCGTCCTCTTCCCAACTGCTTCCGATGACCAAAACAAGTTGCCCTTTTCGCTTGGCATCTTCCCTGAGATACTCGGCTTCTTTTATCTTTTTCGGTTGAGCTGCTATCTGACACACTCTGTCTGC
This sequence comes from Porphyromonas canoris, assembly GCF_000769115.1. Classification (GTDB taxonomy): domain Bacteria; phylum Bacteroidota; class Bacteroidia; order Bacteroidales; family Porphyromonadaceae; genus Porphyromonas_A; species Porphyromonas_A canoris. The sequence goes on from NZ_JQZV01000013.1 coordinate 952,745, forward strand.
TCTCGTATCTCCGGCTATGGTAATTTTATCGTTGCTTAGACCGATGCTTTTGAGCAGTTGCAAGGAGTTCTCATCCTGCACAAAAAGATGATCATACAGCCTTAGAGCCTCTTTGAACTCTCTTCCCCAAGATTTGAAAAAGACCTGTTTGGGGCGGAAAATGGCAGAAACCAAGAATACGGGAACTCTTTTTTGATGCAATATAGAGATGGTATTGAGCCAAAATTCATACTTTACAAAGAGTGCTATCGTTGGATTCAGAGTCTCTATAAAGGTCTTCAGCTCCGGAGATGTGTCTGCCGGAAGATAGGTTACAATATCGGCTAATGGCGTGTTACAGCGCACATCATATCCAGAAGGAGAGAAGAACGTCAGCACAACCTCTGCTTCCGGAAGATCTTTTCTTATCCGCTCCAAAAGAGGATGCCCTTGCTCGTACTCTCCCAAAGAGGAGACATGCATCCATATCGTTGGCACTCCTTTTTTTCTCTTCTGTTCAAGATCGGAAAGAGCATGCCGCCTGCCTTGTATCATCTTTTTTGCTTTCGGATGCCAAGGAGAGATCAGCCGAAGAAGAGTGAAGTAAGCCTTTACTCCGGTATTGTATAAGACACTACTCATTATTGCTTGAGAGATCCTATTGTATCTATCGCTTTTTCTATTCTTGCCAGTGTCTCATCTTTCCCAATGAACTCAAGAATGTCGAATAGATGAGGTCCTTGAAGAGCTCCTACAAGGCTAAGACGAAGAGGATTCATAATGCCTCCGAGGTTGAATCCCTTTTCAGTGATGAACGACTTGAGCGTATCTTCCAAATGAGCCGACTTCCAATCTGTTATTGAAGTAAGACAAGAGTACACTTCTTGCAGCTGAGCAAGAGTGTCTTCCTTCCACCTTTTTTTGATAGCACTTTCGTCATAAGAGGTTGGTGCGACAAAGAAGAAAGAGATAAGAGCCGGGAGATCCGAAAGCAACGTTATACGATCTTTTATGATCTCGGTGGCTGCAGCCAGTCTATCTTCATCATAAGGAAGATTGGCTCTTTCTATGTGAGCCTTTGCAAGCAATACAATATCTCTTCCGGAGAGTTCTTGGATATATTTATGATTGAACCATTTTCCTTTTTCGTAGTCAAACTTAGCGCCACTCTTGGAACATTTTTTCAGATCGAACGAGTCTATCAACTCTTTCATTGAGAATATCTCCTGATCTGTTCCCGAATTCCAACCCAACAGAGCAAGGAAGTTGACAACAGCATTAGGGAGATACCCGCTTTCTCTATAGCCTGAACTTATGGCTTGAGTAACTGGATCCGTCCAAAGCAAAGGGAATACGGGGAATCCGAGTCTGTCTCCATCTCTTTTGCTTAGCTTGCCATTGCCTTCAGGTTTAAGCAGTAGAGGCAGGTGGGCAAACTGAGGCATGGTATCTTCCCATCCGAATGCACGATATAATAATACGTGCAAAGGTGAGGATGGCAACCACTCTTCACCGCGAATGACATGACTTATCTCCATGAGATGATCATCTACGACATTTGCCAAGTGGTAGGTCGGAAGATCATCTGCACTTTTATATAACACTTTGTCATCAAGAACAGAAGAGTTGATGACTACCTCTCCTCTGATGATGTCATTGACTGTTATATCAACATCCGGCTCTATCTTCAAACGCACGACATACTGAGTACCATCTGCTATCAACTTCTTTACCTCTTCTTCTGTAAGAGATAGAGAGTTTCTCAAAGAAAGACGATTTTGGGCGTCATACTGGAAGTTCGGAATTTCGGCTCTGTATTTCTCCAACTCTTCAGGGGTATCGAAAGCATAATAAGCCTTTCCCTCTGAAAGGAGTTGTCCTACATAGTTCCTGTATATATCGCGACGCTCACTTTGACGATAAGGAGCATGAGGACCTTCCGGCGTAGTCCCGATACCTTCATCTATCTCTATACCCAACCAGTGAAGTGCTTCTATGATATAATCTTCTGCTCCAGGAACAAACCTATGGCTGTCTGTATCTTCTATCCGAATAATCATATCTCCCCCGTTTTGACGAGCAAAGAGATAGTTATATAAGGCTGTTCTGGCACCACCTATGTGCAGAGGGCCTGTCGGACTTGGAGCAAAACGTACTCGAACTCTTCTATCTATGTTGTTATTTTTCATAAACGAACTGTTTTATATGTATAATCACGGATCACAAAGGTAGTTATTACTGATGATATGAGTGTTATAGGGACTACTAAAAACGAGTAGTTGCTCCACCTCCTCCAGATCGTCCTCCCCCGAAGCCACCTCCAAAGGAACCTCCACCTCCTCTAAATCCTCCAACAGCCCCAATTGCTGCTCCGAGTGCCGCAGAAGATGCAGAGGATAATCGAGGAGCCTTATCCTCCTTGGTGTGTTTGCAGTATAAGCAGAAGTATGTTGTATATATGTAGTTTGGGGTAATAGAGGTATTTTCTTTTCTCATTGTTATACCTTTACAATTGGGACATTGTATGTATGGTGAGTATTTAAGAGTCCCATATACCTCTTTATTATTACAAAATCGGCATGTTGCCGCTATGTATGATACGGATCCGATATTTTGTTCGATACTCTCCTTTGTCGTAAGATACGGAAGCACTTCATTGGGAGTACGATGAAGTGTAATACTATTGTCCGTGTGGCATGCAACGCATTTCTGCATCTGAGAAGATAGCTTCTTTTTATAGACGAAAATCCAAAGTAACTTATAATAAAGAACTACGGGAAGAAAAAGTATAGCAAACAGACTTAGAAATAATCTTTTCGCCGTCAACTCCGCTTTCAGATAACGCTCCACGGGAGTTCTTCCATCTCCACCCTTGATATTGGCACCGGTTATCAGAAACATTAAAAGAAATCCCGAAATGTATGAAATAAGAAAACCATACTTTATGATAGTCCAATACAGCTGTAGTTCTTTATCATCCCAGACACTCGGAGTCCTAACAGTAAAAGATTTTGTGGTGGAGTCATACTCCTCTCTCAAGTTCTTTTCTATAGATTTTATTCCCTCTATTATCGCTTTATCAGGATTTCCAGCCTTTAGATAAGGTATCATATCTTCTTTCTGTATCATATAACAGAGAGCATCAGGCAGTACATGCTCCAACCCATAACCTACTTCAAATGATATTCCTCTCTCTTCTGGCTTGTAAACATATAGTATCACCAGCCCATTATCATCACTCTTAGAGCCAACTCCCCATGTATTTAGGATATTGTGTGCAAAGCTTTGCAGATCCTGCCCATCAATGCTTTCCAATATCACTATTGCTATCTCGACGCCCATCTCTTCTCGGATATTACCTATCAGTTGATTGGCTTCATTATAGGCCGAAGGGCTCAAAAGCTTCGACTCATCTGTTATATACAGAGAGGCATCCGCTTTCTGAACATTCTTGACATCATCAACATTCCTTATCGTTTGAGCATTCAAGAAAGATGTATTCAGAACAAGAAGCAGAAAAAAGAGAGATTTAAGTTTGGAATGAAAACAACTCATTGGTCAGATTGAGGTTTATATGATAAAAACAGGCACGTTTAATATCTAAAAATGCTAAGCAAGAAGGTTTAGATCTTCATGCTTAGCATTTCCTTAAGAGGATAGCCCTATTAAAACTGCACTTCCGGAGCAACATCCGCTCCTTCTTTAGCTTCAAAAAGAGGCTTTACTCCAAATCCGAATATACTTGCAACCAAGTTTTTGGGGAACTTTCGGATGTATTGATTATAATTCTTTACAACATCATTGAATCTAGCTCTCTCTACAGTAATGCGATTCTCTGTCCCTTCCAACTGCACTTGAAGCATTTTGAAATTCTCGTTTGCCTTAAGATCCGGATATGCTTCAACTGAAACAAGAAGCCTGCTCAAGGCACTGGAAAGTTCACTTTGTTTTGCCATGAACTCTTCCATATCCTTAGCCGTTAAGTTCTCAGGATCAACTTTGACTTGAGTGGCACTCGCTCTTGCTTGGATCACACTCTCCAAAGTGCTTTTTTCGTGATTGGCATATCCCTTTACGGTATTGACCAAATTAGGTATAAGGTCGGCTCTTCTCTGGTAAACATTTTCCACCTGTCCCCAAGATGCTTTTACCTCTTCGTCCAATACAACCATTCTGTTATACTGACTTCCCAAATAAAATGCAAGAATGCCCAATACTACTATTACTGCAATTAACGTCTTAGATTTTCTCATATTTGTTTCGTAATTTGTTAAACGATTTGTGTAACAAAGATAGCCCTAATTTTTCAATTATTTGACTATCAAACAAGAAGCTCTATATTAGCAAAAAATAACATTATTTACATTTGGGGAGAACCTACCTGCTACCCAACGGTTTAACATTTAGATAGAAAAATAGAGCACTACAAAGCAACCACTTACCCCTAATTTCTTGTCAGTAAGGGGTATCAAAAAAAGCAACAAAAGGGTCATTTTTTTTTCTTCTTTATTTTCCCAAACTTTGCACTTACTAAAAGCCAAAAGTTTTGGCTCGAATGATAAACTATATAGAAAGAATGAATCATATTCTCCAACAAGTTTGGCAGCAATGTCTAAGCTACATCAGTGAAGAGATCAGCTCTCCTTCGGATTATACCCGATGGTTCGCGCCGATCGTTCCTGTTAGTTTGGAGGGTAAAAAGCTCACGCTAAGATTACCTTCGGAGCTTCATTTTGACCATATAGAGAAGCAGTATAAAGATCCGTTTAAGAGATCTCTCGAAAAGTATATTGGGGAAAATTTTGAGCTTGAATACGAAATATTTGAGGGTGTTGCCGTACCCAAATATTCTGCTGAAAAGGTAGATGTACAAGCCATAAGCACTTCTGTTAAAAATTCTGACAATTCTCAAAAATCTCCCTTTAGAACGAATCTTGAACCTCAACTCACTTTTGACTCCTATGTTTATGGCGATTCAAATTTGATGGTATATAATGCTGCTCAAGCCATTATAGCCAATCCGGGAAGTTCTTTATTCAATCCATTGTTCATTTATGGAGCTTCAGGCGTTGGGAAAACGCATATCTTGCACGCGATAGGAAATGCTATCTTGAACTCTTATCCCGAAAAACGCGTTGTTTATGTATCGGCACAGATGTTCAAAATGCAGTATGTAGAAGCTTCTTACAGGAGAAAACGTCCGGAAGACTTCATTCAATTCTATCAGAATATGGATATTCTGCTCTTGGATGATGTCCAAGAGTTGAGAGATGCAGTAAGTACCCAGAGTGCTTTTTTCCAGATTTTCAATAATCTTAGAGCTTTAGGACGCCATATTATAATGACATCCGACCGCCCGGCCGTAGATCTTGACGGACTTGAAGAGCGTCTTTATACAAGAATGAAATGGGGGCTGACGGCTGAAATAGAGCGTCCGGATACCGAACTTAGAAAAAAGATTCTGACTCGCATGATGGGTCAGTATAACATTTCACTCCCTCAAGAGGTCTTCGATATTATTATTGCGTCAACCTCCCAAAATGTTCGAGAGTTGGAAGGCGTTACTAAAACACTCTTCGCTCACCATACTATGAGTCATAAGCCTATATCTATGGAGCTTACGACGAAGATATTGAAGCAGTATGTGAAGTATGAGAAAAAGGTTATCACAATCCAAGACATTGTTGAAGCTGTCTGCTCTCATTTCGATATAGAACCTCATTTATTGCAGCAGAAATGCCGAAAGCGTCAGATCGTTTTATCCAGACAGATTGCAATGTATCTCTGCAAAGAGCTTACAGATAGCTCTTTCTCTGTTATCGGAGCAGAAGTCGGAGGGCAGGATCACTCTACTGTCATCTATGCCTGCAAGAGTATAGAAAATCTTTTGAGCACAAATGCTCCCAATATCGCAGAGGATATTGCGGAGATCAAATCTCTTTTGGTGTAGGAAGGCATTCTTGCTTTCGCATGATACACTCAGGTTTTTCGGTAATAAGATTCACACCCATCGGAAGTAAATTATAGAATCTTTCGATGCTGCCACTCTGTTCTTTTGTAGAAAAGTCATAAAAGTATCAAGAGTTGCACTTCTCTGTTAAATCTTATTTATCCCTTCCCCCTTTTTGCTTTTTATGACTACATTTGCACCCATTCCTCAAATGTATTTAGATAATAACAGAATGATTATGATCAGAAAGATAGCAACATTGATTGCACTTATCCTTATTTTGACCTCTTGCAATGGAGATGGAAAAGAAATAAAAAGACCGGAAATAAAACAGAAGACGTATAAGAATCTCATATCCAAGGTAGAAAGGTTTTTAGAAAAAGAATCCATCGGAGAAAACCTCTATAAGTATGATGAAAATAACCGAGTAATAGAAATTACCAATATTCAACGGCTAAACGGAGAAAAGGTGCTAAAATCTGCTGTCAGCTATTCAAAGGACAAAATTCTCATCGAAGAAGATGTCCTTCCTGAGGCTGAAAGCAACCTTTCGGCACCAACAAAACACGAGATTGTGCTTGATGCTTCCGGAAAGGCCACTATGCAAATAACAACACTATGTTTTCCCGGAGGAAAGGAGGAACGACGAGTGGCAGATAAATTTCAATACAATAAAACAGGACAACAAATAAGTCAAAAGACTCCTACATTCAGAGCCATAGAACGTACTTGGGCGAATGATAACTGCATTCAGAAAGATCAGATCTATTATCCAAGTAACTCTTCCGGAGAGAATTCTTCCGTATTTTTCTTTTACACGGATAAAGAGAATAATGATACCTATCCGGATCTCAACCAGATTTGGTCTCCGGCTCCCTCTATCGAAGCTCTTTTTGCAGACGAACTCGGCTTAAGATCTTTCAAGTTGCTAAAAGACATTGAGTACACCGATACTCATACTCCTGCAAAAAGTATCTCATACGAATTCGACTCGATGGGAAGAGTCGTTCTCATAACGGTTGTGAGAAAAAGTAAAACAGGTAAATACCCCAGATCCATCTATAAAATCTCCTACAAGGGATAGAGGAAAAGCTTGAATAATTCAAATTCTTTTCAGATTTGAGTCCTACATTTGTGGTCATATAATTCGTAATTCATAAAAACAGACTACAAACATGAGAAAAATTATTACCCTTTTGGCAATCATCATAGCTGCTGCAACATTTCAGATCAAGGCAGATAACGAGAGACCTATACCTTTTGAAAATCTGCCCAAGCAAGCTAAGGAGTTCATAACAAAGTATTATAGCTCCAAAGAGGTGCTACAAGCCTATGTGGACAAAGACATCCTGACCACTACTTATGACGTTATTTTGGAAAATGGTTGCAAGATAGAGTTCAAGAAAAACGGTGAATGGAAAGAGATTACAAGCAAAAGAGTACCCATCCCGTTCTCTATCGCTCCTCGTCCTATTCAAGACTATGTGAAGAAAAATTACCCGAATAATAATCTAACGAACATAGAGAAAAAGTCGAGAGGCCGTTATCAGATAGACCTTTCAAACGGATTAGAGATAGAATTTGACTCCAAATTCAGAGCAAGAGTGGTAGATGTAGACTAATCCCACTCCCCTATTAAAAGCGTGGTTACAGACCCGATAAGAAGAAAAAGTCTTCTTATCGGGTCTGTTATTTTTCGCAAGAGAAGATGTTTGACCCTTTTAGAAGTTTCGTTTAACAGATTCAAAACCTTTACCGAACCCTTAAACATCTGCAAAACAAAGCATGAGTTCTACCCTTCAAGGCTTGATGAGTAAAAATCAAGACAAGATTTCTACAGATTAAGCCTTGATTTATAGTTCTTATCCGCTTAACAATAAGAATTGAATATATTAAAGCGACCTTTTTAATATGTTCCCAATAAGATTTCAGCTCAAAATATTTCATGCGTAAATTGGTTTATAAAATAAACCTACTTATATTTGCAGTGTGAAAGAAGTTTGTCGATCGTTTATGACAGGCAACTTCATTCTCGGAGACAGGTATTTTTTCTTAGTGTATTACCCTGATAGATCGCTTTTTTTAGTTATGAATGATGTTAAGTTGAATGAGAAAGAGAGCTTGGCTCTTATCTCTCAAATGATTTTAGAAACCAAGCAAAACCTCGGATTGGGACAGTGGAATAAGTTTTTATTCTACGGATACGCATCTGCGATCATAGGCGTTGGAGTCTATTTCTGTTTCAAATTCACGTCAAGTCCCATGTCGTATCTTTTGTGGTTTATCCTACTGCCACTTTCACTCTTTGCAGCACTGTTTTCAAAGAAGCATCCGCCCAAGGTCGTTTCTTATTTGGAAAAAAGCATCAAGTCCGTCTGGATTGTCATCAACACACTATTCTTTCTCTCTTTGCTTATCATCTGTTTGATTTATGCCCTATCTCTCGTAGAGGTGATATACTTTGGACTTATGGCTCCTTTGAGTTTAATGTATGTCGCCATTGGCTGTGCCATTACGGGTGTACTTCTTAAAGAGAAGATGGTGGTTTGGACATCGGGGGGGTCTTTTCTCTTGGGTGTTTATATCCTTGTAATGCTCCACTCTACTCATTTGTTTCAGAACTACTTTAATCTTCTTTTGGCTCTCTCTTTTGTCATCATGTTGATATTGCCCGGCCATCTACTCAATGCCAAATCCAAGCGTGAATTATGATAGAATTAGATCCTCTACTGCATTCCCAACTTCGTCTTGCCATCATCTCCATTTTGATGGGTATAGATGAGGCAGACTTTGTTTTTCTTAAAGAGAAGACCGAAGCAACCTCCGGGAATCTGAGCATTCAGCTGGACAAGCTTTCACAAGCCGGATATATAGAGATCCGAAAAGAGTTTATAGGTAAAAGACCTAGGACATCTTGCAGGATTACCTCCGCAGGCAGGAATGCGTTTGAATCTTACGTGGAAGCTCTAAAACAATATATAGAAATCAAATAATATTATCCCTCTTAAATTTTATAGTGTCATGAAAACAAAAGTAATTCTACTTGCATTTGCTCTATTGGCAAGTTTTGGCATTACTGCCCACGCTCAATACAAACTTTCTATCCGAGTAAAAGGGATAGAGACAGAGAGTGGCAGCATCATGCTTGCTCTTTACAACAATTCGGAAACATTTCTAATAGAGCCATTTAAGACAAAATCCGTTCCAGCCATCGGTACTTCTCAAATCATCGAACTAAATGATTTACAGAGTGGTAGCTATGCGGCAGCTATTTTCCATGATGAAAACGGAAATGGAGATCTGGATAGGGGAGAGTATGGTATCCCTCTAGAAAAGTTTGGTTTTAGCAATAATGTAATGCCCAAAATGGGACCACCATCTTTTGAGGAGTGTAAAATAGATATGGTATCCGATACTCAGACTGAAATCCGACTTATCTCTGCATACTCTGCTTTCAAAAAGATTTCTTTTATACCTATTGTAAATCATCTCTTCTAAAGGATGTTTGCAATGGTCAATAGTGTATGTAAAAAGCCCTGTCTCGGATTCCAACCTCCAAGACAGGGCTTTTTATTGATATCCTTTGCTTTCCGACTAAAATCAGTATGTGCCGGGACTAAATGCTAACAGTCCAACTCCAAAGAGCGTAAAAACTCATTCAGCTCTTTATTCAGGTTGGGCATGAGCGGCGTGCTCAGATTTATAACCTCACTATCCCATTGCAGAAACGTGTTTTCCACTTCATTCTCCTCCCCTATCATGGATACGGAAAATGGGATTTTGAAACAGTCTTGATAGAAGAACCCCTTATCCCGAAGCCTTTTTACCGCCTCTTTTATGACCTTATTCATGGCATTGAATTGCCGGCTTTCGTATGGGATTTTAGCCAAGCGCTCATGTTCGTCGTTCAACAGGAGCAACTCATTTTCCGGAAGAACGTGCTTGAGAAAAATTGCGTGAGTTGAAGCTTCCGGAGATTGCGATAATACCTTTCGTCCTTCTTTGAATAGCTCTTCTACTGCCTGGGATAGTTTCTGAAACATGTGTAGATTAAAATGGATTTGGAAATATTGATTCTCTCTGTTTACTTGCCTAACATCGCAATACGTTCGCGCAATGTCTCCAATTTTTCAGTGGCATCGGACTGTTTTTTTCGCTCAAAAGCCACCACTTGTTCCGGTGCATTGGCAACAAACTTTTCGTTCTCCAGCTTTTTATTCACCGATAGCAAAAATTTCTCGTAGTATGCCACCTCCTCATGAAGCTTCTTTAGCTCCTCTTCGGTATCTATAAACCCTCCCATCGGAATGGCAAATGTCGCTGTGCCTATCATGATTGAAGCATCATTGGGATTGGCTTCTCTATCTCCGACTTCATACTTTTCGATATTTGCCAAACGGCAAACAATGGATACGGCTTCCGTGCTTAGAACGGCTTGTGTCGCGTAAAGAGATAAAGCCTCTTTAGGTGAAATGTTGTTTTTTACCCTTAGATTTCGGATCTGACTGATAAGTTCACGAGCCATCTCGACCTCTTTAAGGAGAGTAGCATCAAAGGTAAAATCTATCTTCAAAGGATGCTTCATGATGCTGTCTCCCTCTTTTCTTTCTTCCACGAGTTGCCATAACTCTTCTGTGATAAATGGCATGAAAGGATGGAGCAACTGCATCAAAATGGAGAAAAAGTCCAAGGTTGCTTGTTTGGTTTCAGCATCTATGGGAGAGCCGTAAGCAGGCTTTACCAGTTCGAGATAACAAGCAGAGAAGTCATCCCAAAAGAGTTTATACAGAAGCAACATAGCATCGCTCAGCCTGTATTTATCAAAATGATCTGCCAGCTCTACGGATACTTCCGAAAGGCGATTACGGAACCAGTTTACGGCTGCAATACTTGCATCTGTCGGCTTTTGTGCAACCGCTACATCCCATCCGCAAACAAGACGGAAGGCATTCCATATCTTATTGTTGAAGTTACGCCCTTGCTCGCAAAGCGACTCGTCAAAAAGAATATCATTACCAGCAGAAGCCGCAGTCATGAGTCCCATACGCACTCCATCCGCACCATATTTTGCAATAAGATCCAACGGATCAGGAGAGTTGCCTAAAGACTTTGACATCTTTCGTCCTTGAGCATCGCGCACAATTCCGGTAAGGTAAACATGACCAAACGGACGCTTTCCGGTGTATTCATAACCCGCCATAATCATACGTGCGACCCAGAAAAACAGGATGTCCGGACCGGTAACCAGGTCGGAGGTTGGATAGTAATACTCCAACTCTTTTCTCTCTTTTTCCGTCGGGTTAATAACGCTTCCAAAAACCGATATAGGCCATAACCACGAAGAGAACCAAGTGTCCAAACAATCTTCTTCTTGTCTTAGATCTTCAAGGGTAAGCGTATTGTCCTGACTCTTTTCACGTGCTAAGACTAAAGCCTCTTCCTTAGATGATGCAACAACGAAACCGCCTTGAGGCAAGAAGTAAGCAGGGATACGATGCCCCCACCAAAGCTGACGAGAGATGCACCAATCCTTTATGTTCTCCATCCAATGGAAGTATGTGTTCTTGAATTTGGCAGGTACAAGAAGAACATCATCCTGTTTGACAGCCTCGATAGCCGGTTGAGCCAATCGCTTCATATCAAGGAACCACTGCATCGAAAGTTTTGGCTCGATAGGTACTTGTGTTCGCTCTGAGCATCCGACCTTATTAACATATGCCTCTTCTTTCTCCATCAATCCGGCCATGGCAAGATCTTTTGCAATCTGCTTTCTTACATCGAACCTGTCCATACCCTTGTACTGAAGCCCATGTTCGTTCAAAGTACCATTGTCATTGAATATATCTATGGAGGGAAGAGCATATTTCTCTCCCAACATATAGTCATTTACATCATGCGCAGGCGTTACTTTCAAACATCCTGTACCAAATTCTCTCTCGACATACTCGTCCATGATTATCGGTATCTCCCGATTTACAAGAGGAATACGTACATGCTTATCTTTCAGATAGCTGTATCTTTCATCTTCCGGGTGTACACAAACAGCAGTATCTCCAAGTATAGTTTCCGGACGAGTGGTGGCAACTATGATGTATTTTCCCGGTTCCTCTACCACTTCATACTTCAAGTAGTAAAGTTTGCTCTGCTCTTCTTTGTAGATTACCTCCTCATCGGACAGTGCCGTAAGAGCTTTGGGATCCCAGTTGACCATTCTCACTCCACGATAGATATAGCCTTTGTTGTACAGATCGACAAAGACATCTATCACACTTTGAGAGCGATTTTCATCCATTGTAAAGGCTGTTCTGTCCCAATCACAAGAAGCACCCAGCTTCTTGAGCTGCTCCATGATAATGCCTCCATGCTTATGTGTCCACTCCCAAGCATGATCAAGGAATTGTTCTCTTGTAAGTTCGCTCTTTTTGATACCCTCTTCTGCCAGTTTATTTACCACTTTTGCTTCGGTGGCGATAGAGGCATGGTCTGTTCCGGGAACCCATAGAGCGTTCTTTCCCATCATTCTTGCACGTCGAATAAGAATATCCTGAATGGAGTTGTTCAACATGTGTCCCATATGCAATACACCCGTTACATTGGGAGGAGGCATCACTATCGTGTATGGTTCACGAGCGTCCGGTTTGGAGGAAAATATCTTATTTTCCATCCAGTATTTATACCACTTATCCTCCACCAATGAGGGATCATATTTACTTGCAATATCCTTATTCATCGTCTTTATGTTACTTTTTTCTATGTTTTAAGAGGTACAAAAATAGCAATTATTCTCTGCACATCTACACTTTACTATCTCCGCTTTATGATGCTATTGACTACTCGAATAGAAGAGATAATCTTATCCGTTCCGGTCATAACATCCACATTCCAGACGTGAGAGCTTCTACCCTTGTGCACTATGGTAGCTATTCCTCTTACCACATCCCCTTCGTGAGCGGATGATATATGGTTGCCGCTTACCTGCATACCGACCTGTATTTCATTTTCATCACAGAGAAAAACAGACCCGTATCCTGCAAGTGTTTCCGCAAAAGCAAGCGTTGCACCCCCATGAAGGATTCCCATCGGCTGACGGGTACGAATATCCACCGGCATGGTCGCTTCCACTCTTCCTTCCGACAGGTGGGTACACTTGATGCCGAGCGTACTCATCAGAGTGTTTTGCATGAGTGAGTTGAAGTACTCAAGGTCTATGGTTTTCTTGTCTTCCGCATGAAAGAATACCTTTTGAATAAGATGCGCAACGCCGTCTTCATTATTACTTTTCGTAATATAGTGCGCACACTGCTTGACTGCTTCCGTTGCATTGCCCATGGCAACACCAAAACCGGCAAGCTGGATCATGGAAAGATCGTTGTAGCTATCCCCTACCGCGATGAGCTGTTTAGGTGTCATGTTGAGTTCGCTCAAAAGAAAAGAGAGGGCTTTACCTTTATCTATTTGAGCCGGAACTATTTCGAGATAGGTCTCTGCCGACCTGTATATATTGATTCGTTGCCCTAAAATCTGAACAAGCTCTGCAAATATCTTATCCAATGGTTCCTTCTCTCCGATTATGGCAACCTTGTGAGGTGGTTTTACCACTGCTTCCACAAAATCCGTTACCTTTCGGATAGGCATATTGCCATTAAGGAAAGATTCATGCTTTACCAGCTCATGATCCGCATCTTCAGTTATGACAGCATCAAATGTATAAGTTAAAATCGACTGCCCCGCATCCTTTGCGTATTGGTACAATACAGGGATCAGATCCAGATCCAAACAGTGGTTAGCCAAGATCTTACCATCGGAACATCTGATGATCTTTCCGCCATTATACGAAAGCATATAACCTCCAAACTCATCCAGCTTCAACTGTCTTGCGATGTGAGAAACACCATGTGTGGGACGCCCCGAAGCAAGAGCTATTTTGAGCCCTGCCTGTTGTATGCCTATGATATACTTTAGTGTGTCTTTGGAGATCTCTTTTTGGTCATTGGTAAGAGTACCATCCAAATCCAGGGCTATCAGCTTATACTTATCATCCATATCTGTTGTATCTTTTGCGTCATTAGTTATTTCGTGCAGCCATGAGTGCGCACCATTCATTGTTTACAATCTGCTTTCTTATCCCAAATCCATGTTCGGAAAGCGCTTTTTCTATCATGGGCACATCCTGTTTATAGAATCCACTTAGGAAGATTGCTCCACCCGGTTTTATGGTAGAGATATAAAGGGAAAGATCTTCCATGATAATATTTCTGTTGATATTGGCAATGAAAATATCTACCGGGGCGGACTCTTTCAATAGTTGTGCATCGCCATGCTGTACAACAATCTTATCAACATTGTTGAGACGGGCATTATCCAAAGTATTCCGATAGCACCACTCATCTATGTCTATTGCAGTAATGTTTTCAGCCCCTTTGAGAGCAGTATAGATAGCCAATATCCCGGTACCACACCCCATATCCAAGACACTTTTGCCATTCAAGTCCTCTTCACTCAGTAAGGAGATCATTCCGGACGTAGTGCTGTGATGTCCCGTTCCGAATGCCATCTGAGGTTGTATGAGTAGTTCTGTACAAGGAGCCGTCCCGCTGTATGGAGTATGAAATGAAGCACGGATGTAGCAGTCTGCCACAGTAATGGGAGAGAAAAAGTTCTTTTCCCACTCCTCATTCCAGTTTTTATCCTCCATCTCTTCCGATGAATAAGATATTTCAAATCCATCTATCGGCAAAGCTCCGAGGGCATCCTCCACCGCCTCCGAAAGAGAAGAAGATTTTGGAGCATAAGCCAACAATGAGCCTTCGTCCGTCTGTTCAAAACTTTCAAAACCTCCATCGGCAAGGAATTGGGAGAGAAGATCGAATATCAGAGACCGCTCTATATCTTTCGCTTCACTCGAAAAGGATATTTCAAACTTGTACTGAATATACTTCATTTTCTTATCAATATATCTTCACAAAGATAGCTATTCAATGTCGTTTCAACAATCTGGACAGTGAGGTAAAAGTAATGCCCGATAGCTGAGATCTGTTCTCAATGATGAAATTTTGAGTTTGAATCTTGTCGAGAACCTATTAAAGAAAAGAATTGACCATGTTCAAATCTTTTGCTAAACGGGATAAAAACTATAAATCAAGGCGTGATTGGTGAAAATCACACCCTGATTTACAGAAACCAAACCTTGAAGCTCGCAAATCATGCCTCGACTCGAAGATGTTTAAGCTTTTAGTGAAACTCTTTAATCTGTTCATGAAGATTTGCGAACAGGTTCAACGTATTTTATTTCAAGAGACAAGCATCTTGCCAAATCACTTGTTGAGATCAGGCATTGACTTTCGTGCCGGGCTTTCTTTCTATTCCCCTGTCAAGCAAGACAACAACTCATTTGTTACAATTATGATTGAAGAAAAACGTATTCTCCCTCCTTATAATCCACAAGAATGGTTTTGTCTGTGCTTAAACTGTTGCTCAACAATGCTTTGGAAAGCTCGTTCAGAACTCTTCTCTTGATCACTCTCTTCACGGGTCTTGCTCCAAACTGCGGATCATATCCCTCCAAAGCAAGTTCTTTCACGGCTTCTTCAGAGAAGTCTATCTTTATCATATTTTCTTCGAGCATCTTCCGTATTCCTTCAAGTTGCAGTCTGACGATCTTAAATATCTCTTCCTGCGATAGAGGAGCAAACACTATTGTTTCATCTATACGGTTTAGAAGCTCCGGTCGTATCGTTCTCTTCAAAAGCGCCAACACTTTCTCTTTGCTCTCTTTCAAGACTCTGTCCGATCCGGTACGTTCATACTCTTCCATGCTTTCTCGGATAATATCGGATCCGAGATTAGAAGTCATGATGATAATAGTATTCTTGAAGTTCACGGTACGTCCTTTGTTGTCTGTCAGTCGTCCGTCATCCAAGACTTGAAGCAGGATATTGAACACTTCCGGATGTGCTTTCTCTATCTCATCGAAGAGTATCACGGAGTAAGGTTTTCTTCTTATAGACTCTGTGAGCTGTCCTCCTTCATCGTATCCGACGTATCCCGGAGGTGCTCCTATAAGACGAGTTGCAGAAAACTTTTCTTGATATTCACTCATATCTATGCGTGTCATCATGTTTTCGTCATCAAACAGCAGTTCTGCCAAAGCTTTTGCCACTTCTGTCTTACCCACACCAGTCGTTCCCAAGAAGATGAAAGAGCCGATAGGTCGCTTAGGATCTTGAAGCCCTGCTCTCGAACGTCTCACGGCATTAGCGATGGCAGAGATAGCTTCTTCTTGTCCCACCACTCTTTTGTGCAGCTCCTCTTCCAAGTGCAGCAGCTTCTCTTTCTCCGATGACATCATCTTGCTTACAGGAATATTGGTCCATTTGGAGACAACATCGGCTATATCGTCCTGATCCACCACTTCTTTGACCATTGCGTTATCTCCTTGTATTTTGATCAGTTCCTGTTCTGCCTCCGCTATCTGCTTCTTCTTGGTCTCTATTTTCCCATATCTTATTTCGGCGACCTTACCATAATCGCCCTCGCGTTCTGCTTTATCCGCAAGGTAGTTAAGCTCTTCGATCTCCGCCTTGTTGGCTTGGATGATTCCGATCTGCTCTTTCTCTTTCTGCCAACGTGCTCTCAACTGCATCTCGTCCTCCTTCAAAGATGCAATTTCTGCAAGTATGGCTTTCATCTTGAGCTCATCGTTGTCGAGCTTTATGGCTTCACGCTCTATCTCCAGTTGCTTTATCTTTCTGGAGATTTCATCCAACTCTTCCGGCAAAGAGTCTATCTGCATTCTCAATCGGGCAGATGCTTCATCCATCAAATCTATTGCCTTGTCCGGTAAAAATCTGTCTGTTATATAACGAGAAGATAGTTTTACGGCAGCTATGATGGCATCATCTTTTATTCTGATCTTATGATGATTTTCGTACTTCTCCTTTATTCCTCGCAGGATAGAGATAGTACTCAACTCATCAGGTTCTTCTACCATTACGATTTGGAAGCGTCTTTCGAGAGCTTTGTCTTTCTCAAAATATTTTTGATACTCGTTGAGCGTCGTTGCTCCTATCGCATGCAGTTCGCCACGAGCAAGAGCAGGCTTCAGAATATTAGCGGCATCCATCGCCCCTTCACTCTTTCCGGCTCCCACAAGAGTGTGAATCTCGTCTATGAAAAGAATGATATTCCCTTCCGATTTAGAGACTTCATTCACCACTCCTTTGAGACGCTCTTCAAACTCTCCCTTGTATTTTGCTCCGGCTATCAAAGCACCCATGTCGAGAGAATATACCTCTTTGGTTTTTAGATTCTCCGGGACATCTCCTCTAACGATACGGTGAGCAAGCCCTTCGGCTACGGCAGTCTTCCCTACCCCCGGTTCTCCTATCAGGATAGGGTTATTTTTCGTTCTTCTTGAAAGGATCTGCAACACTCTTCGTATCTCTTCATCCCGACCGATAACCGGATCCAGCTTACCGCTTCGAGCTTTCTCTGTGAGATTTTGAGCATACTTGCCGAGTGCATCGTAGTTGTCATCCGAAGATTGAGAGGTAATATTACTTCCCTTTCTCAGCTCCATAATTGCTGTTTTAAGTGCTTGCTCCGTAGCTCCCATATCCTTTAACAGATGTGCCGCATCCGCTCCTTTCTGAAGGATGGCAAGCAGTAAGTGTTCTACCGCAACGTATTGGTCTTTGAAATCCGTTGCAAGTTGAGAGGCATGGGAAAGCACTGCATTTGAAGCTGAAGAGAGATAGGGCTCCGAAGCTCCCCCTGTAACGCGAGGGAGAGAAGCTATCTTATCCTTAATTCGTTTCTTGAGAGTCTCCGGATCTATTCCGATCTTTGGAAATATGTATCCGGAGAGATGCCCGGCTTCCTCCATTATGGCAAGAAGGATATGCAGGGGATCAATGGATTGTTGATGCTCTTGTTGCGCAAGCATTATGGCTTTTTGGATAATCTCTTGCGACTTGATAGTCATATTGTTCCAGTTCATGATATATGTTTTTTTAGGTTTTGTACTATTTGCTATTGTGAACGATAAAGTACAATCAAAAGCATAACCCAAGTGTCCTGACTGCAGAAAACGGCAGACATACCAAGCCAAAAGTAACATATAACATCTTAAAATGTCATATATCATCCGCTAAAACGTCATTCTTATATGACAAATGACAGAGTTTTAGGAATAAAATCCTATTTATTTGGGTAACTTTGCGGACATAATAAAAACATAATCAGAACGAACACCGAATGGTAACAATAGACAATATAAAGCTTCTAAAAGAGAAACTTTCAGAAGAGAGAAAACAGACGAAAAAGATAGGATTTGTTCCTACAATGGGTGCTCTTCATGACGGACACATCAGTTTGGTCAAACGCTCCATCAGCGAAAATGATATTACGGTAGTCAGTGTCTTCCTGAACCCTACGCAGTTTAACAACGCAAGAGATTTTGAGACCTATCCGAGAGATCTTGACAGAGATCTAAGACTGCTCTTCGAAGCAGGAGCAGACTATGTTTTTGCTCCGACTGTGGAAGAGATATATCCTAAAGATGAACCTCGCCAATCTCCTTTCGATCTTGGACGAGTGGCAGAGGTTATGGAAGGTAAGCATCGTCCCGGACACTTTGCCGGAGTTGCGGAGGTGGTTTCCAAACTTTTCAGAATAGTCGAGCCGGATAAAGCATACTTTGGAGAAAAAGATTTTCAACAGATTGCCGTTATTCGCCGAATGCTCTCTCTCATGCCGGATGTATCTATTGAGATCATCCCTTGTGAAATAGTAAGAGAAAAGGATGGACTTGCAATGAGTTCTCGCAATACCCGGCTCAATGAAGACGAACGCCGATCTGCGCCATTCATCTACAAAGCTCTTAGACATGGTGTAGAGCTGTTTCGCAAAGGGGCTTCTGTGGAAGAGGTGTATAAAGCCGTGATCGAGCAAATAGACCAAACTCCTCACTTGAAAGTGGAATACTTCTCTATCGTGGATGGAGAGAGTCTCGAAGATATCAAATGCTGGGAAGAGAGTCGGGTACCGGTAGGATGTATTACAGTCTATTGCGGCGAAGTGCGGCTTATAGACCACATCCATTTTACAAGCTAATATCAGACAATCCATGAATAGCACCACTTTTATAAGAATGGCAATAAGGACCGGAAGACCTCTACTCCTTATTGCTATCCTTGTTTTAAGCACAATGCTTCCTTCTTTTGCGGAACAACCACCAAGTCTGTACCCAAAAAGAGAGATGCGTGCAGTTTGGCTGACGACACTTTACGGTCTGGATTGGCCGAAAACTCGGACAGCGGTATTACAACGACAAGAGATAGATTGTATGCTCGACAGCCTCCGGTCTGCACATTTCAACACCGTATTTATACAGGTAAGAGGGCGGGGAGATGTCATTTACAAGAGTAAGTTTGAGCCGGTCATGCTGCCTTTCAGGGCTGCAATGTCGCAAGATAAAAGCTATGATCCTCTTGCTTATGTCATACAGGGGTGTCATGACAGAGGGATGGAATGTCATGCCTGGATGGTTACCCTTAAAATGGCAAATGTCTCCGAATTCAGACACGCACCGAAAGACTCCTACATAAAAAGGTACAGGGCTCACACCATTCGCCACAACGGAGAGATCTATATGGATCCGGCCTCGGAACATGCTCGAAGATTTCTTGCAGATCTGGCAGAAGAGCTTGCTTCCAACTACGATATAGATGGTATCCACCTGGACTATATCAGGTATCCCGAAAGAGCTGAGAAGCTGAATGACCAACGTTCCTACAAAAGATCCAAAAGCAATCTTTCCCACTCCGCATGGCGAGAGGAGAATATTCACAGGACAGTCTCCATGATATATGACAGAGTGAAAAGCGTAAAGCCGCACATTCAAGTCAGTGCATCACCTATCGGGAAGTATAGCAATGGTGTGAAGAACAACGGACATGTATGGACGGCAAAAGAGTCTGTCCATCAAGATCCCGTGGCATGGAAGCGTTCGGGGAAGATAGACTTTGTAGTCCCGATGATGTATTTTAAGGGAGAAGACTTCTTCTATCACCTCAAGAAGTGGAACAGAGAGATGGATGGGAAGATGGTAGCCGGGCTTGCATCATACAAGATGCTCAAAAGTCAGGGCGGATGGGACTACACAGATCTCAAACAACAGATTGACAGCTGCCGAGCCGAGTCCGGAGTGGGAGGAATCTGTTTCTTCAGAGCCGAGCAGCTGTTTGACAATAAGTATGGTCTTTGGAACTATCTGCGCCAAGAAGCATTCACTCGCCCGGCTCTTCTTCCGCTCAGATCATCCAATCCGGCAGCACCGGAGTCTGTCCCGGAGATTACGGACTTCTCTCTGCACGGAGATACACTGGTGGCAGAGTGGAGCTATGCAGGGAAAGACTCTCCCACATTCAACATCTATATCTCCATGGATGGGAATGATGTCCGGACGGAAACCGCCGAATACCTTTCGCGTATCGGGATAAAAGAAAAAAATCTCACCATTCCTCTTGGCAACATACCGGAGGATACGCTTATACAGATCACCGTAACGGCATATACCACAGAGTATGCCGAGAGTGCTCCGGCGCACTCTGCCGTCTATTATCACAGACCCAAAGAGCAACAATAAAGATCTTACAGACAAGTTGTAGTATATATATAATATGTGGACAGACGAAATCATATCTTTTCTCACCGAACCTTCCATCTTACAGGCAGTAGTAGCCTTATTCCTTGTCAGCGGCATAGGGATGTATTTAGGGAAGTTCAGCTTCAAGGGGGTGTCTTTAGGGCTTTCGATGGTATTCTTCATCGGTATCATCTGCTCGCACTTCGGGCTGAGAGTGGACTCTGAGATCCTTGCCTTTACCATCAACGTCGGGCTTATCCTTTATGTCTATACGCTGGGGCTTCAGGTCGGTCCGGCCTTCATCGAGTCTCTGAAGAAGAGAGGCATCGTGCTCAATCTCTGGGCTACAGCCATCATTGTTCTGAGTATTGTGGTGATAGTGGTTCTTTATCTTATCTCCAACCAATCTCTCCCTCATCTGATGGGAGTATTGAGTGGAGCCGTAACCAACATGCCGGTCTTGGGGGCATCTCAGGAAGCCGTCAGCGGAGTATTGGTACATCAGGGAGCATCTCAGGAAGTGCTCTCGAAGACGCTTGCCGAGATGGCTATGGCCACTGCGATAGCTTATCCTTTCGGGGTGATCGGCGTTTTTATCGTCATAGCCATTCTCAAGACGCAGGTGCCTCGTTCCGGAGCATCGGCAGAAGAAGACGACACCGTCAAGACAATCACCAAAGAGTACCTCATAACCAACAGCGCCGTTGCAGGCAAAACCATCAGGGAGCTCATGACGCTCAACACCGTACCCATGCTGGTCTCGCGGATCTGGAGGGAAGGACGGTTTATGATGCCCAAGTCGGACACGGAGCTGCAGCCGGGCGATCACGTCCTTGTCGTGAGCGAAGAGGAACACCATCCCAAGATACTGCTTCTTTTGGGTGAAGAGGCAAAAGGAGTCCGGCCCGGAGAAGAAGTGATAGACTGGGAAGCCGCCAACGAATCGCTCGCATCTCGCAGAATCATCATAACCAGACAGGAGATCAACGGCGTACGTCTGGCATCCTTAGACCTCAGAAGCAGGATGAACATCAACGTAACCTCCGTCATCCGCGCAGGCATCACGCTGCTCCCCTCTCCGTCTCTCCGCCTGCAGATGGGCGACAGGCTCTCCGTCGTGGGCAAAGAAAGCGACCTCAAGGAGCTTTCCCGGATGATGGGCAACGAGCTGAAAGAGCTGGACACACCCTACCTTGTAACCCTTTTTATAGGGATGCTGCTGGGGTGCGTGCTGGGAGCCATTCCGATCGTGATACCGGGTATCTCCACGCCGATCAAGATGGGAATCGCCGGAGGTCCGCTCATTGCCGGTATTCTGATGAGTGCCTACGGAGTAAGGCTCCACCTGAACACCTACATCACCTCCAGCGCCAATCTGATGATACGCACCTTCGGCATCGTGCTTTTCATGGCTGCGCTCGGGCTCAGTTCGGGAGAAGGTTTCTTCGCGACCCTTTCGCAAGGTCCCGGACTGATATGGATGGCTCTCGGCACTGCCGTCACCGTCCTGCCTCCCCTCATCATCGGCTACATCTGCATGAAGTGGTTCAAGCTCTCCTTCAGCCACACGGCGGGAGTTGTATGCGGCAGCATGGCCAATCCCATAGCTCTCGACTACGCCTCCACCCTCGTAAAAGGCGACACCATTGCGGTGTCTTACGTCACGGTTTACCCCCTCACGATGTTCGCCAGAGTGATTGCCGCGCAGCTCACCGTGGGGATCATCATGGGATGACGGCGGGACGAACAGCCCGTCTGCCATCACTTCTCCCCCACGGCTCCGCATCGTTTGCCGCAAATCAATAGGGGACAGACAGATAAACAAGTAAAAGCAACGTCGGTACGATACGTATCGGCGTTGCTTTCGTTACGGGTGCAAGCTCCCGAAACAGGCGGCAAACGCCCGGAGAGTTGAGAGCTTTTCTCCGGATTGTTACCGCCCGGCCTCTTCCCCCCTGCACTCTCATGAAGAAAAGAGTACGAACAAAAAGGGTCCGACAAAGCGTTCCGGGCATTGAAAATCGGGGCAGAAAACAGCGAAAAAAAGCGGAAAAACAGAGGCTTTTTCTCCCATTTTGAGGCCGACTTTCGGCTCGACTATTTCAACCTTAATCGTAAAAATGTAATCTCCTGTTTAACAGCAAATTATATTCCTTGAGGATTTGGCGAAAATTTCTTGGCCAAGAAAATTTTTTTTCTTGGCCACAAAAATATTTTTTCTTGGCCACAAAAATTTTTTTTCTTGGCCACACAATTTTTTTTCCTTGCCCAAGCAGTTTTTTTTACGTGCGCACAGAGGTTTTTTTTCGTGCGCACAGAAATTTTTTTTCGTGCGCACAGAA
This sequence comes from Porphyromonas canoris, assembly GCF_000769115.1. GTDB lineage: Bacteria > Bacteroidota > Bacteroidia > Bacteroidales > Porphyromonadaceae > Porphyromonas_A > Porphyromonas_A canoris. The sequence goes on from NZ_JQZV01000013.1 coordinate 975,663, forward strand.
ATTTTTTTTCATGCGCACGTAAATTTTTTTTCATGCGCACAGAAATTTTTTTTTCATGCGTACAGAAATTTTTTTTCATGCGCACAGAAATTTTTTTTCATGCGCACAGAAATTTTTTTTCATGCGCACAGAAATTTTTTTTCGTGCGCACGTAAATTTTTTTTCGTGCGCACAGAAATTTTTTTTCGTGCGCACAGAAATTTTTTTTCATGCGCACGTAAATTTTTTTTCGTGCGCACGTAAATTTTTTTTCATGCGCACAGAAATTTTTTTCCTTGCGGAAGAAGATGTTGGGTATTCCCTTTTCAGGGACAGAATGGGAGGGAGGGGGGAAAAAGAAGTCCCACACTCTTCGGGAGAGTATGGGACTTCGAGAATCGGTATTTCGGGTCTCGTCAATGCGCCATGTAGGTTCGGGTCAGATAGTCGTGCATGCCTTTGGCTGCGTTTCTGCCGTCTCCCATGGCAAGGATCACGGTGGCTCCTCCACGCACGATGTCTCCGCCGGCAAAGATGTCGGGGATGTCGGCTTGGTTGTTTTCGCTCACGACGATGGTGCCGTGTCGGGTGATGGTGAGCCCCTGTATGCTCTTAGGGATGAGCGGATTGGGAGAGACACCCACGCTGACGATGGCTTCGTCCACGTCTATTTCGACCACGTCGCCCTCGATGGGCACGGGGGATCTGCGCCCGGATGCGTCCGGCTCGCCAAGCTCCATCCTCTGGAGCAGGATGGAGGTGAGGCGTCCTTTTTCGTCCCCTTTGTAGGCGATGGGGTTGTGAAGGGTGAGAAATTCGACTCCCTCTTCCTGTGCGTGGTGTACTTCTTCGAGACGGGCAGGCATTTCGTCCAGACCTCTCCGGTAGATGATCATGGCTCGCTTGGCTCCCAGACGGAGAGCCGTGCGGACGGAGTCCATGGCGGTGTTGCCCCCTCCGATGACGGCAACGCTGAGCCCTCTCGATACGGGGGTTTCGCTCGTTCGGGAGAAAGCTCCCATGAGATTGACGCGGGTGAGGTATTCGTTGCTGGACATGACGCCCACGAGGTTCTCTCCGGGAATGCCCATGAAGCGCGGAAGTCCTGCCCCGCTGCCGATGAACAATCCCTTGAAGCCCTCCCGGTGAAGATCTTCGTAGGAGAGCGTCTTGCCCACGATGCAGTTGGTCTCAAACTTTACTCCCAGCTCGCGGAGCTTGCGGATCTCAAACTCCACAATGTCGTTGGGCAGGCGAAACTCCGGGATGCCGTACTTCAACACCCCTCCGATCTCATGAAGTGCCTCGAAGACCGTGACGTCGTAGCCGTACTTTGCCATGTCGCCGGCAAACGAAAGCCCTGCCGGTCCGCTGCCCACAACCGCAACCTTGATGCCGTTGCCCTTCGGAAGGGGGGCTTTTTCGGCAGGCCGGCGTAGCGTATGCTCGCGCTCGAAGTCCGCCGCGTAACGCTCCAGGTAGCCTATCGCCACAGGCTCTTTCTTGAGCTTGAGGGTGTAGAAGCATTGAGACTCGCACTGCTTCTCCTGCGGACAGACACGTCCGCAAACGCCGGGGAGAGCCGTGGTCTCCCGCAGAACGCGAGCGGCTTCGAGCACTTCCCCACGCTCGATGTTTTTGATGAAGGTCGGGATCTGAATCCTCACGGGACAGCCGTTCATGCAGGTGGGATCCACACAGTCGAGACAGCGCACCGACTCCTGTCCGGCCTGCTCGTGAGAGAGCCCGAGATTGACCTCTTCGTTGTTCTTGTTCCGGATGTCGGGATCCAACGCGGGCATCACGACACGAGGAGTCGCGATACGGTCTTTCGCCTTGACGCTCTTGCGCAACAGCTCTCTCCACTCTTCTGCCCGACGTTCTGCTATTTGCTCTTTTTCGGTTGGCATAGGGCTTAATCTTCTCTGCTGTTCAACTCCTGTTCATACTCCCTGTAAGCTCCCTGACGAAGCAACATCTCATCAAAGTCTACCTGATGAGCATCAAACTCCGGCCCGTCCACGCATACAAAGCGTGTCTTTCCGCCCACGGTTACTCTGCAAGCTCCGCACATCCCCGTGCCGTCTACCATGATGGTGTTGAGCGATGCCATGGTGGGGACGTTGTACTTCTTGGTCAGAAGCGATACGAACTTCATCATGATGGCAGGCCCGATCGTTACGCAAAGGTCTACCTTCTCTCTCAGAATCACCTGCTCGACGCCCTCGGTTACAAGCCCTTTCTGTCCGTACGAGCCGTCGTCCGTCATGATGATCACTTCGTCCGAGTGCCGGCGCATGAGCTCTTCCATGATGATAAGCTCCTTGTAACGGGCAGCCAGCACGACGATGACCCTGTTCCCGGCTTCGTGCATCGCCTGAACAATGGGGAACAGCGGAGCAACGCCCACTCCCCCTCCGGCACAAACAACGGTGCCAAACTTTTCTATGTGAGTGGCTTGCCCCAAAGGCCCGACCAGGTCTTGGATATAGTCGCCCTCCGACAACTCGCACAGCTTCTTCGAGCTGCGACCTACATTCTGTACCACAAGTGTGATGGTTCCTGCTTCCGGATCTGCTCCGGCAATGGTCAAAGGTATTCTTTCTCCCTTTTCTCCGACACGAAGAATCACAAAGTGCCCGGCTTTGCGCGACCTCGCAATCCGGGGCGCTTCCACTTCAAATCGGACGACACGGGGAGAGAGAAACTCTTTTTTCAGAATTTTGTTCATACAATAATCGTTCTAAAAACAGTAGTTGCTCCTTCTTTATTCTTAAGGAATGATTAGTTTCTGACCTATTTTGATGTTGTTACTCCTGAGTCCGTTGGCTCGCTTGAGAGATGTTACGGTTACTCCCTTGTATTTAGCGGCTATCCCTCCGAGAGTATCTCCTTTCTTTACTGTATAATATCGCTTTGCCGATCCCGTTGTTACACGCGAACGCTGTTTTTTGTTTTTCTGTGGCTCTGTGGTGTCTATGCCGGCTACGGTGATGTTTGAGGCATCTGTGTCTTTAGGCAGTCTTATAAGCAGCTTTGTTCCGACCCGCAGAGAAGAGATGCCGGCATTCCACTCTTTGATCTCGCTTACCGTTACTTCGTACTTTCGGGAGATAGAAGCAAATGTCTCCCTCTTCCTTACGGTGTGGTAAATCTCCTTATATTCGACCTCTTTTACTTCCTCGCCCTTACCTGCAAAAGGAGCCAGGGCATTCAATGAGTCCCTTTTGAAAGAGAAGGTCAAAGCCGCCTGAGTAGGGAGAGTGAGCACCTGCGTAGTATAAGTACCGGGAACAATGTTGTGCTTGTACTTGGGATTGAGAGATTTGATAACGTCCACAGGCTCGCCGGAAAGGAGGCTGATCTCTTCGAAGGTCCTTTTCGTTCGGATATGTATAGTGTCCGTAGCCAATACCACATCCATCGTTTGAGGTTCTATACCGTGAGACTTGTAATACTCCATCGTATAGTAAGCGGCTATGAACAGGGGGACGTAAGCACGAGTTTCTCTGGGTAAATACGGAAAGATGTCCCAAAATTTTCTCTTTCCTCCGGCTCTTCGTATCGCTTTATTCACATTGCCGGGACCGCAATTGTACGAAGCGATAACAACCAGCCAGTCTTGGTAGATCTCGTACATATCCTTGAAATAACGAGCGGCAGCTTCTGTGGCAAGACGAGGATCTCTGCGCTCATCTATCAGGCTGTTGATGTCAAGACCATAAACCTTTCCGGTATTCAGCATAAACTGCCACAAACCTGTTGCGCCCATCCTTGACACGACAAACGGATTAAGGTTGCTCTCTACAATAGCAAGATACTTCAGTTCATGGGGCAGGTTGTGCTTGTCGAAGACTTCCTCTATCATGGGGAAATATAACCCGGTCTTTGGCAACATGGTGGAAACTAAAGCCCTTCTTCTATTGACATATAGCTCTATACACTCCCGGACAACGCTATTATAGCTCAATGGTATTCTGCTTGGCAGGGCTGCCAATCGGTTTATGTAAACAGAGTCTGCGAGATAAGAAGGATAGACCTGATTTTTTGATGCGGTATTAGGCTTACCAATTTTATAATAATCGGTATATCTCTGAGAGATCAGACTATCTACTTTTTCATCTAAATTCTCCGGTAATAATCCAAGATCTGCCTCCACCGTAACAATCTCAAGAGAGTCCAACGAACTCTCTATTGCCTTGGAAGAGAGATACGAAAAGAAAAATAAGCTGATAAAAAGTAAATATCTTGGTCTAATCATTGAAACAAGATTTAGGATTGGAGAAAACTAAAAACTAAATGCCAAGCCAACGCCAAGAGACTGCTGCGGCAAAAAAGCATGTCTTTGAACGGTCGGCTGGACAGACATTGAAATGTCCGGACTAATATCAAATGTGAACAACTCGGCATCTACATAAGCATCGACCATAACCAAAGCATAGACTGCAGCAGCAACAATAATACTCAAGTCCCTATTACGGCGAAAAAAGTCTCGCCCTCGTTTTAAGTTGTTCTCCAAAGAGGTTTTGAGAGAAGGATTCGTTATGTATGTTTCGGGATCTTGTCCAAAAGGAACAAAGTCTTTCCAAGTGGAATGCTCCATCGGATTAGGACTTCTAAACTCTGAATATGCAGTAGCATAGTCTGTTAAGTTGGCATGATTCCATGATATTGCATAATAGCAAGCCGTATATGCTGTGGCTATTATGGGAAGTTTCCAGTACTGTCTGTTGTAAAGCTGCCCGGCTCCGGGTATAATAGACCAAAGGAGAGCTGTTGTAGAATTGGGAATAAAAGGCTTTTTAATTTTAGGAGACTTAGCAGGGTTTGTCGTAGTTTCTGCCACGGAGATATTTGTTTCTGTTATCTCTAAGCTATCAATCAGAACTTTTTCTGCTGAAAATCCATTCAATGCAAAAATAATACTGACGATAAAAGCTCCTATAAACAATCTTATAAACCTCATAGAATCCATGGTAAATAGACTTAAGTCTTTATTTATTGGGAAGTGAGTCCAAAAGATGAAGGATTTCTTCCAACTGCTCTTCTGAAGTAAAAGGAATAGTAATCTTGCCTTTCCCCTGTTTGCTCAGACTAAAGTTTACATTTGTCTTGAATATAGCAGAGAATCTCTGAGCCAAAAGATCCAGTTCTACAGCTTTTTCAGCAGTTTTCTTGGGAGTAGCCGCTTCAGCAGTACCATTATCCAATCGCTTCTCATCATCTTTATATCGCTTGACAATAGCCTCTACTTGACGTACAGAAAGATGGTCTATCAAAATCTGACGATATAATTCTATCTGTAAAGCAGAATCTTCCAATGGAAGCAGTGCTCTGGCATGCCCCATATCTATTACTCTATCTTTAAGTCCCATCTGAACTTCTGACGGAAGCTTCAGTAGGCGAAGATAGTTTGCTATTGTAGCTCTGTTTTTTCCAACTCTCGAACTTAATTCCTCTTGAGTCAGTTGATACTCCTCTATCAATCTCTTAAAAGCAAGAGAAACCTCTATCGGATTGAGATCTTCTCTCTGAATATTTTCAATGAGAGCCATCTCCATAACCTGTTCGTCTTCTGCTGTACGAACATAGGCAGGAATGGTAGTCAAACCGGCTATAAGAGAAGCTTTATATCGGCGCTCTCCCGATATTATTTTGTAACGCTTGCCTTCTTCTCCTTTATTGACAAATACAGTGATCGGCTGAATAATACCAACTGACTTAATAGAGTTAGCCAACTCAGATAAGGCATTCTCATCAAAAAAAGAACGTGGTTGCTCTTTATTTGGCTCTATCTCTTCAAGAAGTATTTCAGATATAGAAGATGCTCCTGATGGTTGAATATCAGGCATAATATCATCTCCCAATAGGGATCCTAATCCTCTTCCAAGCGATCTATTTCTTTTTTTACTCATTAAAATCTCACTATATTTTCGTTTAGGATGCAAAAACTGCAGACTTCCGTGAGTCCTCTTTTGCTAAAATCTCACGCGCCAACTGCATGTAGTTTTGAGCTCCGCGGCTATCTACATCATAATATAATATCGGTTTCCCATGACTAGATGCCTCACTCAAACGAGTATTTCTATGTATAACAGTAGAGAATACCATCCCTTTGCATCTAGCTTTAAGATCCTCATAAATATCATTTGAGTGACGAGTACGAGCATCATACATCGTTACCAAAAAGCCCTCAATCTCTAAAGAAGGATTACGAGTTTGCTTTATAGTCTTAAACGTAGATAATAACTTGACCAAACCCTCCAATGCAAAATACTCCGCTTGTACCGGCACCAAAAGTGTGTCTGCAGCTATAAGAGCACCCACAGTTATAAGTCCTAATGAAGGAGAACAGTCTATAAGAATATAGTCGTACTCCCCTCGCACTTCATTAACAAGGCGTCGTAGAACAAACTCTCTCTCTTTTCGTTGTAGCAATTCAACTTCAGCTCCAACGAGATCGGAACTAGAAGGTAAGACATCCAGATGCTCAATGGAAGTAGGAACAATACACTCTTTGGCTGACAAACCATCCATAAGAGAGTCATAAATATCTGCCTCCAATGTATCAAGGAGTATTCCCAATCCGGAAGATGCATTAGCTTGTGGATCGGCATCTACAACCAAAACTCTCTTTTCTAAAACAGCTAAAGATGCCGCAAGATTTATAGTTGTGGTGGTCTTACCAACTCCCCCCTTTTGGTTTGCTATAGCTATTACCTTCGCCATACGTATTGATTCTTTTTCACTTGGCAAAGCTACATTATTTTTGGGTCTCTTCCAATATTGTTTCTTCTTGCAAAGTTGTTCTTAAACACTGAACAAACAGAAAAAATCTTGAACAAAAGATCTTTGAATGAAATTAAGAAAACAATACTGCACTATTACCATGAATTGTGCTGTCATAAATATTCTGCAACTAAACAAGACAGTAGAAAACTATTATAGACAAAATCTATATGATCCAATAACTCCTCAATTGTTTTTAAGAATATCTCTAAATATCTTTGTTGCAGAAGAAATTTGTAAAAACAAGATGAAAGCAACTATATTATATCAAAGCAAAAAAGGGAAAACAGCTGCATGGGCGAGAGAGATGGCAATGTATCTGTGGAGTAAAGGTGTAGATGTAAATTTTGGAGCTCTTTCCGACTTTAAGTTTGAGCAAATCAAAGATTCAGATTTATTGATGCTGGGGAGTTGGACATGTGGATGGTTTGTTGTCAATCAGCATCCCAGTAAGATCTGGATAGAAGGCGCTAAAAAACTTCCTAACCAGCTACCTGAAAACCTTGTCTTGTTTGCAACATACAAGATTCACACGGGATCCATTTTCAACAGAATGAAAAGGCATCTCTGCTTATCCAACGTAATTTATACCGATGTAATGAAATCCAAAACCGGAGTTCTCTCCGAACGAGACAGACAAAAATTAGACGCTTACGTGAATAGAATAAAAACCGTACAGAGTAAAAATTAAAAGCGTCTGAATAAATACTTCATCATAAATTTAACACTTTAGAAAAAATGGAAAAGAACAAACTCACAACAGCAGCAGGAGCTCCGGTAGCAGACAATCAAAATGTTGCTACTGCAGGCAAACGTGGTCCTATGCTCTTGCAAGACATTTGGTTTTTGGAAAAACTTGCCCACTTTGACAGAGAGGTGATTCCTGAGCGTCGCATGCATGCTAAAGGATCTGGAGCATTCGGAACATTTACCGTAACTCATGACATCACAAAATACACCAAAGCGGCAATCTTTTCCGAAATCGGAAAGCAAACCGATCTTTTTGTCCGCTTCTCTACAGTAGCAGGAGAGCGAGGTGCCGCAGATGCGGAACGAGACATTCGTGGTTTTGCCATCAAATTCTACACAGAAGAGGGTAATTGGGACCTTGTCGGAAACAATACTCCTGTATTCTTTTTAAGGGATCCTCTCAAATTCCCGGATCTCAACCATGCCGTAAAACGAGACCCGCGCACCAACATGAGAAGCGCTCAAAACAATTGGGACTTTTGGACCCTTTTGCCCGAGGCACTTCATCAGGTAACCATAACAATGAGCGACAGAGGCATACCTGCAAGCTATCGTCATATGCACGGTTATGGAAGCCATACCTTCTCATTCATAAATGCGCAAGGAGTAAGGCACTGGGTAAAGTTTCATCTCCATACACAGCAAGGAATAAAAAACCTTACTGATGCGGAAGCAGAAGCTCTCATCGGAAAAGACCGCGAGAGTCATCAAAAAGATCTCTATGAAAGTATAGAACGAGGCGAATATCCTCGTTGGACACTCAAAATACAGATCATGACAGAAGAACAGGCAAAAACGCTTCCTTACAATCCTTTTGACCTCACAAAGGTTTGGTCCCAAAAGACATTCCCCCTCATTGAAGTCGGATTTTTGGAGCTGAATCGAAATCCTGAAAACTACTTTGCAGATGTCGAACAAGCCGCTTTCAATCCCGCGAACGTAGTACCCGGCATCAGCTTCTCCCCCGACAGGATGCTGCAAGGACGCCTGTTTTCATACGGAGACACTCAACGTTACAGACTTGGAGTAAACCATCACCAGATACCCGTCAATAGAAGCCGTTGTCCTTTCCTCAACATGTATCACAGAGACGGTGCCATGAGAGTTGACGGCAACTATGGTTCACGTATCGGCTACGAGCCCAACGGATACGGTCACTGGCAAGATCAAAATGAATACAAAGAACCTCCATTGGAGCTCGACGGAGCCGCATATCAATGGGATTTCAGAGAAGACGACTCCGATTACTACTCCCAGACAAGAGACCTATTCCACATCATGTCTCCGGATCAACAGCAAGTACTTTTTGAAAACACTGCCCGATCCATGGGAGACATACCCACAGAGATCAAGCTACGCCACATAACAAACTGTTACAAGGCAGATCCCGCTTACGGCAAAGGTGTCGCGAAAGCACTTGGAATAGCAATCTCCGATATCTTCTAAAGAAGACAAGCGGCACCACAACACCCTGTTAAAACAACGGAAGCTAAGCATCTCGGCATCAAGCCGGGCAATGCTTAGCTTCTTTTTCTGAAAAATCCGAGCAAATCCCTCCCACACCCCCCTGCCACTTCACCTCCCACAAAAACTTTTCAAAAGCACAATCAAAAGACAGACTCCCACATCAAAAAACTCACCTCCCACTTTTCATCACTCAGTTATCGCACCGGAAAACAAAACAACAATGCCTGAAAGCAAGCATTTTTTCCCGACTCCCCCCACCACCCCACCTTACCAAAACAAAATCTCATTCGCACAAAAATCTCCTTCTTTTCGCACAAAAATCCCCTCCCTTTCGCACAAAAATCTCCTCCTTTTCGCACAAAAATCTCCTCCCTTTTGCACAAAAACCTCCTCCCATTCGCACAAAAATCTCCTCCCATTCGAACAAAAACCTCCTCTCATTCGCACAAAAATCTCCTCCCTTTCGCACAAAAATCTCCTTCTTTTCGCACAAAAATCTCCTCCTTTTCGCACAAAAATCTCCTCCCTTTCGCACAAAAACCTCCTCCTTTTCGCACAAAAATCTCCTCCTTTTCGCACAAAAATCCCCTCCTTTTCGCACAAAAACTTCCTCCTTTCCGCACAAAAATCTCCTCTTCTTCGTGCAAAAATCTTCTCCCTTCCGCACAAAACCCCCTCCTTTCCGTACAAAAATCTCCTCTTCTTCGTGCAAAAATCTTCTCCCTTCCGCACAACCCCCCCCCTCTCTTTCGCACAAAAATCCCCTCCTTTCCGTACAAAAATCTCCTCCCTTTTGCACAAAAATCTTCTTCCTTTCGCACAAAAACCTCCTCCTTTCCGCACAAAAATCTCCTCCTTTTTGCACAAAAACCTCCTCCTTTCCGTACAAAAACCTCCTCCCTTTTGCGCAAAAATCTTCTCCCTTTTGCACAAAAACCTCCTCTTTTTCGCACAAAAATCTTCTCCCTTTCGTACAAAAATCTCCTCCCTTTCGCACAAAAATCTCCTCCCTTTCGCACAAAAATCTTCTCCCTTTCGCACAAAAACTTCCTCCTTTCCGCACAAAAATCCCCTCCTCTTCGTACGAAAATCCCCTCCCTTTCGCACGAAAATATATTTTTGTACGCAGACAAAAATATGTCCGCAAGCATAAAAAATATTTCCCATTCGTATAAAAATATATTTTCCTGCCTGTGAAAATATATTTTTATGCCCGGATCGCCACAACTCTTATGCTAAAGAAAATACTTTTTCTGCGTACGCAGATATTTTTTCGTCCGCATGAAAATTTTTTTCTATGCCCACGAAAATTTTTTTCTATGCCCATGAAAATTTTTTTCTGTGCCCATGAAAATTTATTTTCTTACCTACGAAAATATTTTTTCTTACCTACGGAAATTTATTTTCTTACCTACGAAAATATTTTTTCTTACCTACGAAAATATTTTTTCTTACCNTTTACGCCCCGCCACTTCGGGGTGAGTGGAGTTCCCCTCAATCTTAATCAGTTTTTAACCGTCCACCCTTTGTCTTCGGCTATCTTCTTGTTGCACGCTGCCGTACCCGGATTACCTTTGATCCAGATCTGCTTCTTGCCGGAGGTCTGCCCTTTTACATCGGGAAGTGTGCGGAATATCTCGTTCAGCGTCTCCGTGCTCAGCTTACAGTCGTTGACCAACAACCAATCATTTATGCTGCTTGAGATCCTCAAGGAGCTCAGATTCGGGTTCTTCGAGCAGGCGAATATTGTCAAAGCCTTGTTCTTGCTCACATCCAGCGAGGTGAGGGAGTTAGAGGAGCAGGACAACTGTTCCAAAGCTGTGTTCTTGCTCACATCCAGGGAGGNGGAGTTAGAGTCGCACTCCAACTCTTTCAAAGCGGTGTTCTTGCTCACATCCAGTGAGGTAAGTCTGTTAGCGTAACAAGTCAATGCTGTCAAAGCGGTGTTCTTGCTCACATTCAGCGAGGTGAGGGAGTTATAGGAGCAGTACAACCCTCTCAAAGCAGCGTTCTTGCTCACATCCAGCGAGGTGAGGGAGTTATAGTTATAGGAGCAGTCCAACACTTTCAAAGCTATATTCTTGCTCACATCCAGAGAGGTGAGGGAGTTAGAGTAGCAGGACAACTCGGTTACCTTTCCATACACCGTAACGGTCTGAGAGTAGTCGAGCGTGTACTCTTTATTGATGCCAAATTCGGTTACGCTCTCGCCTGCATCTTTGACCTTGTTGTTGTTCAGGTCTATCCAGATATTCGGACGGTCTGCCGGCTCGGCGTCGATACCAAGCTGTATCTTATCGCCGACGGCTTTCGTTGTCGTCATCGTCATGCTGTTGCCGGCAGGAGGAGGAGGAGGAGTATCTTCGACATCCAATTTCCAGCCTTTGTCCTTGGCTATCTTCTTGTTGCACGCTGCCGTACCCGGATTGTCTTTGATATATAGCTCTTTCTCGCCTTCTGTCTGCCCTTTTACATCGGGAAGCGTGCGGAATATCTCGTTCAGCGTCTCCGCGCTCAGCTTACAGCCGTTGACCCACAACGCATCATTTATGCTGCTCGAGATCTTCAAGGAGCTTAGATTCGGGTTCTTTTCGCAGGAGAATCGTCTCAAAGCCGTGTTCTTGCTCACATCCAGCGAGGTAAACTTGTTAGAGTCGCAAGTCAATATTTTCAAAGCCTTGTTCTTGCTCACATCCAGCGAGGTAAACTTGTTAGAGTCGCAGTTCAACGATGTCAAAGCGGTGTTCTTGCTCACATCCAGAGAGGTGAGGGAGTTATGGGTGCAGTACAACCCTGTCAAAGCGGTGTTCTTGCTCACATTCAGCGAGGTGAGGGAGTTATAGGAGCAGTCCAACACTTTCAAAGCTATATTCTTGCTCACATCCAGAGAGGTGAGGGAGTTACGGGAGCAGTCCAACACTTTCAAAGCTATATTCTTGCTCACATCCAGAGAGGTGAGGGAGTTAGAGTAGCAGGACAACTCGGTTACCATTCCATACACCGTAACGATCTGAGAGTAGTCGAGCGTGTACTCTTTATCGGAGCCAAATTCGGTTACGCTCTCGCCTGCATCTTTGACCTTGTTGTTGTTCAGGTCTATCCAGACATTCGGACGGTCTGCCGGCTCGGCGTCGATCCAAAGCTGTATCTTATCGCCGGCGGCTCTCGTTGTCGTCATCGTCATTTGGTTAGGAACAGACGGAGGAGGAGTATCATCCACATCCAATCTCCAGCCTTTGTCTTCGGCTATCTTCTTGTTGCACGCTGCCGTACCCGGATTACCTTTGATATATAGCTCTTTCTTCCCTTCGGTCTGCTCTTTCACATCGGGAAGCGTGGTGAATATCTCGTTCAGTGTCTCCGCGCTCAGCTTGCAGTCGTTGCAGTCCAAATAGTTGTTTATACTGTTACTGATCTTTACGGAGCTTAGGTTTTTATTCTTCTCGCAGTCCAGAGATGTCAGAGCCTTGTTCTTGCTCACATCCAGCGAGGTGAGACTGTTAGAGTAGCAGACCAA